>NZ_JBBOSU010000001.1:2701666-3997500 GCF_038005225.1 Solibacillus sp. FSL K6-1523 | reverse complement strand
CATTTAAAGAGTGCGTAATAGCTCACTGGTCGAGTGACGCTGCGCCGAAAATTTATCGGGGCTAAACGATTCACCGAAGCTGTGGATGCATCCGTATGGATGCGTGGTAGGAGAGCGTTCTAAGGGCGTTGAAGTCAGACCGGAAGGACTGGTGGAGCGCTTAGAAGTGAGAATGCCGGTATGAGTAGCGAAAGACGGGTGAGAATCCCGTCCACCGTATGACTAAGGTTTCCTGAGGAAGGCTCGTCCGCTCAGGGTTAGTCGGGACCTAAGCCGAGGCCGATAGGCGTAGGCGATGGACAACAGGTTGATATTCCTGTACCACCTCCTCACCGTTTGAGAAATGGGGGGACGCAGTAGGATAGGGTAAGCAGAGCGTTGGTTGTCTCTGTTCAAGCAGTAAGGCGTGTGTGTAGGCAAATCCGCACACTAATACGTTGAGCTGTGATGACGAGTCCGTATGGACGAAGTTCCTGATTTCACACTGCCAAGAAAAGCCTCTATCGAGGTGAGAGGTGCCCGTACCGCAAACCGACACAGGTAGTCGAGGAGAGAATCCTAAGGTGTGCGAGAGAACTCTCGTTAAGGAACTCGGCAAAATGACCCCGTAACTTCGGGAGAAGGGGTGCTCTTGAGCGTGCAAGCGCATGAGAGCCGCAGTGAATAGGCCCAGGCGACTGTTTAGCAAAAACACAGGTCTCTGCAAAACCGTAAGGTGAAGTATAGGGGCTGACGCCTGCCCGGTGCTGGAAGGTTAAGAGGAGTGGTTAGCGCAAGCGAAGCTACGAATTGAAGCCCCAGTAAACGGCGGCCGTAACTATAACGGTCCTAAGGTAGCGAAATTCCTTGTCGGGTAAGTTCCGACCCGCACGAAAGGCGTAACGATCTGGGCACTGTCTCAACGAGAGACTCGGTGAAATTATAGTACCTGTGAAGATGCAGGTTACCCGCGACAGGACGGAAAGACCCCGTGGAGCTTTACTGTAGCCTGATATTGAATTTTGGTACAACTTGTACAGGATAGGTAGGAGCCAGAGATCTCGGAGCGCCAGCTTCGAAGGAGGCGTCAGTGGGATACTACCCTGGTTGTATTGAACTTCTAACCCATGCCCCTTAGCGGGGTAGGAGACAGTGTCAGGCGGACAGTTTGACTGGGGCGGTCGCCTCCTAAAGAGTAACGGAGGCGCCCAAAGGTTCCCTCAGAATGGTTGGAAATCATTCGTAGAGTGTAAAGGCATAAGGGAGCTTGACTGCGAGACCTACAAGTCGAGCAGGGTCGAAAGACGGGCTTAGTGATCCGGTGGTTCCGCATGGAAGGGCCATCGCTCAACGGATAAAAGCTACCCCGGGGATAACAGGCTTATCTCCCCCAAGAGTCCACATCGACGGGGAGGTTTGGCACCTCGATGTCGGCTCATCGCATCCTGGGGCTGTAGTCGGTCCCAAGGGTTGGGCTGTTCGCCCATTAAAGCGGTACGCGAGCTGGGTTCAGAACGTCGTGAGACAGTTCGGTCCCTATCCGTCGTGGGCGTAGGAAATTTGAGAGGAGCTGTCCTTAGTACGAGAGGACCGGGATGGACACACCGCTGGTGTACCAGTTGTTCTGCCAAGAGCATCGCTGGGTAGCTATGTGTGGACGGGATAAGTGCTGAAAGCATCTAAGCATGAAGCCCCCCTCAAGATGAGATTTCCCATTACGCAAGTAAGTAAGACCCCTGAAAGACGATCAGGTAGATAGGTTCGAGGTGGAAGTGTGGCGACATATGGAGCTGACGAATACTAATCGGTCGAGGACTTAACCACAATTTATTGCACAATTTCAATGAAACGTTTATCCAGTTTTGAGAGAGCAATCTTTCATAGTGAAGTGATGATGGCAAAGAGGTCACACCCGTTCCCATACCGAACACGGAAGTTAAGCTCTTTAGCGCCGATGGTAGTTGGGGGCTTCCCCCTGTGAGAGTAGGACATCGCTTCGCAAAAATAAAAAGGCTCAAAGCATAATGCTTTGGGTCTTTTTTTCATTCTAAAAAACGTAAATTTTATGAGAAAATAAAGAAATTATAAAGTTTGAAAGTTCATAAAGGTCACCTGTTATATTAATGATAGGAGGAATAAAGATGCTGCAGCAAATATTATTAGTAGAAGATGACTACGAAATAGCAAGAATTATAAAAGATACACTTACTAAAGAAGGCTATCACGTTATTTTGGCAACAACAGGATTACATGATTTTAAACAAAACGGTTTTGATTTAGTATTAGTGGATTGGATGATGCCAGAAATGGATGGTCTCACATTGATTGAACATATACGTCTAGAAAGTGATGTGCCTATTATTATGATTAGCGCACGCAATACAGATACTGATAAAGTCCAAGGTTTGCAAGGAGCTGATGATTATTTAGCTAAACCATTTTCATTAGAGGAATTGAAAGCGCGTGTTAGCTCACAATTACGTAGATGGCAACGCTACAATAAAGTTCAACAAGTTACAGAAATGGATGTCTATGCACATGGATTAAAAATCAATTGGGCAAAGAATATAGCAGAGTTGAATGATATTGATTTAACACTGACACAAAAGGAGTTTGCGCTTTTAAAAGTGTTAGCTCAAAATGTAGGGCAAATATTTACAAAGGAGGAATTGTATATCCATGTATGGCAACAATCAAGCTTTATGGATACAAACACTGTGACAGTCCATATTAAATCTTTGCGAGAAAAATTGCAGGATTCTGTGAAAACACCGCATTTCATTCAAACGGTCTGGGGAAAAGGTTATCGCTTTATTGGTGAGATTTTATGAAGGTAAAAACGTGGCTATTGCTTACGTATTTACTCGTAATGCTATTACCTTTAGCTGGGGTGTATGGACTTTATTTATCGATTAATAATTATTACCAGGATAAGCAAGTTGCGGAGTATTTTGAAAAACGTTCGACACTCAATAAAATAAAAAAAGTTGTTAGTCAAAATAAACTGTATGAGCGTGAGGCGAATTTTAATGAATTAGAGGAACTTGTATCAAATGAAGTACAAATTTCACTTTATGGCGGTAATGGATTAATTATTTATACATCGAACCCTATGAATAATCGAGTTGGAAGTTTTGAAAATAAAAAAATATTGTATCAAGGATTATATGAATTTAAACAAAATTATCGAACCTTTACATATAAAGAACCGATTTATGTGAAGGGGAAAATCGTAGGTATTTATGAGGTTGTCCTGCTGCGCACGGAATGGGTCGAACAGGTAAACACGCAAACCTATTTAGTTGTAGCGGGTATTATCTTACTGCTTGTAGTGATCTATGGGGGAATTATTTACTTTTTAAACCAACGATTAAATCATCCAGTGAAAGAGCTTATGCTTCAAATGAAGGCATTTGCTAAAGGGGAAAAAGTTCCGTCAACATTGCATGAAAAAAAAGATGAGTTGGGTGAACTAGCGTGGAGTTTTTTGGTGATGCAGCAGGAAATAGAACTGGCCCGAAAGCAGATTCAAGAGGAACAAGGTCAAAAAGAATTTATAATTGCAAGCCTTTCACATGATTTAAAAACACCACTCACATCCATTCAAGCATATGCAGAAGGCCTAAAAAATGGGCAGCTATCAAATGAAGAACAACAGGACTATTTAAAAGTGATTTTAACTAAATCAGATTTTATGAAGCAAATGTTAGACGATTTGATGATGTATACATTGTTGCAATCACCTACTTATAAAATGCATTTAGTAGAAGTAGAAGGTGACGAGTATTTTGACATGCTGTTGTCTGATTATGAGCAGGTAAGTAGAGAGAAGGGGTTCTCAGTAAGTACGTTCATACAAGTCGAGGGTATGTATGAGGTGAACCCAAAGCAGTTAATAAGAGTTGTGGATAATCTGTTAGCAAATGCTTGGCGATATACGGAAACAAGTGGTCGAATCGAAATTACGGCCTTTGAGCCACCTATAATACCAACTCATTGTAAAAAATGGGTGAAGTCTCATTTAACAAAACAAGAAGGCCTATATATGATTATCCAAAATAGTGGAGAAGGCATTCCAATAGAACACTGTCAGCAATTATTTGAACCGTTGTATCAGCTAGATCAGGCGCGTAGTCAAAATGGACAGCGAGGGGCAGGGTTAGGGTTAAGCATCGCATGGCAAATTATTGAGAAGCATGGTGGAAAAATAGGAGTTGCTTCGGATGAAAATGAAGGAACAGCCATTATTTGTTGGTTACCAAAAAAGGAGGAATAATAAATGAAAAAATTGATCTATGCAGGTACATTAGCGGTAGGGTTATTGCTAGGTGCTTGTAGTGAGGAAACAAGTAATTTATCACCTCAGGAAATTTTAGATCAAGCGGTATAGGATACAACGACGTTACAATCGTATTACGGAGAGTATGTAATGGATATGGGCGACGAACAGCCATCGATGATTAAAGAATGGGTAAAGGATGGCAAGCGTCGTATAGAGTTACAAGGCAGTCATAAAGAGCATTTTATTACGGTGAATGACGGGCAGAAAATAATGATGCTCGATGTGAATGAAAATATTGTACATGAATATGATATTTCAAATGAAGCAGCAGGTTTTACAACGCCAACATTAAAGGAGCAAGCTTCAATTTTACTAAACATCGTAGAGGACACACATGATATTAAAATTGCTGGTGAAGAAAAGATTGCAGGACGTGCCACTTATCATATTATAGCAACAACAAAAGAAAAAAGTTTGATTGGTGATTTAGAAATTTGGGTGGATAAAGAAAATTGGATGGTTCTCAAATCAATTACGAATAGTGCCAACATAGAGATGGTATCGGAATATAAAGTAGTTGATCTATCGCCAACAATAGAGGATGAATTATTTGTGTTGGAAATTCCAGAAGGGGCTGTAGTGGAACAGCTGGATACGGAGATTACTTTTGAACAAGTTGGATTAGAGCAAGTAATTGAAAAGCTTGGTACATTTTTAGTGTTTACAGATGATGATTTGACGCTTGAGTGGATTCAGGATTATAGTTCTGATAAACATTTAGAATACGGCTTTAATTATAGTAAGGATGGTGAGAAGTGGCTCATGTTATCAATCTTACCTAGCGCACAAATAGATAATGAAGTATCGCTAGGTGAAGAGAAGATAACAGTGCGTAATGCCACAGGGGAACAAATGGAGATGGGGAACTTCCGATTAATTCAATGGTCGGAAAATAATTTAACATACAATGTTATGATTGAGCACCCAGATGCTACATTTGAAGAAGTTTACGCGTATATAGAAAATATGGAGCTTGTACAATAAGAAAAAGGCGTGTTTGTCATTTTATAAATGATAAGTGCGCTTTTTTTATTATGTCTATTTCTTGTTCTTTAGTTGAGCGCTAGGGAAAAATTAATAATCGCATGTTATAGTAAGAAAATAAAGAACTTTGAAAGGAACGAGTTAAATTGTCTAAAAAACAGATTTGGTATGAAGTACAAGAAAACGAAACAATTGAGCAATGTTTGGAAAGAATGAACAAAGATGGATATATGCCATTTGGACGCAAGGAGGAACCGGTGTTTCATCTAGTAGATGGAGAACCAACATATTTACGTCAAAAGATTATGTTTAAAGGCATTTTAAGCGAATAATTTATAACATGTTACCGAAAACCGAACATTATCGTTAAGGTAAAATATAACGTTCGCATTTTATCGTTGCTTTTCTTGTGAACCCTTGTTAAAATGACTAAAGGAAAAACATTAAACCCCCACATATATGCTAGATAATATGGCTCTGGCGTTTCTACCCGAAACCTTAAATTTCGGACTATGAGGGAAAGCAACTTTTGGGAAAATTAGCAAAGGGTGTGTCTTCTAATGAAGTTATGTGCATATTCTTTCATCTTTAGGTCCTCAAGTGATTTGCTTTCTTTTGAATAGAGAGTAGATTATTTGGGGACTTTTTTAGTGCGTTACTGAATTAAGTAGGTTGTCTTAAAGGAGAGCAAAATGATGAATCCAAAAATTGGTGTTATTATGGGCAGTTCTAGTGACTGGGAAACAATGAAACATGCATGTGATATTTTAGATGAATTAGCAGTTCCTTATGAAAAGAAAGTTGTATCAGCACATCGTACGCCAGACTTAATGTTTGAATATGCAGAAGCAGCTCGCGGACGCGGAATTCAAGTCATTATTGCGGGTGCGGGTGGTGCAGCACACTTACCAGGTATGGTCGCTGCGAAAACAACATTACCTGTTATCGGAGTTCCAGTACAATCACGTGCATTAAATGGACTTGATTCATTATTATCAATTGTTCAAATGCCAGGTGGCGTACCGGTAGCGACAGTCGCAATCGGTAAAGCAGGCGCAACAAACGCAGGTTTACTTGCAGCACAAATTTTAGGAGCAACGGATCAAGAACTAGCAAATAAGCTAGATGCTCGCCGTGAAGCAACGAAGGCACAAGTTTTAGAAAGCACAGGTGACCTAGTGTGACG
Source organism: Solibacillus sp. FSL K6-1523 (assembly GCF_038005225.1). Lineage (NCBI taxonomy): Bacteria > Bacillati > Bacillota > Bacilli > Caryophanales > Caryophanaceae > Solibacillus > Solibacillus sp. FSL K6-1523. Next base: position 3,991,009 of record NZ_JBBOSU010000001.1, on the reverse strand, counting down.
AAGATGATCTATCCTGGGCAAACAATTGGCATTATTGGTGGCGGTCAGCTCGGTCGAATGATGGCTGTTGCTGCAAAAGAGGCAGGTTATAAAATTGCTGTACTAGAGCCTACAATGGATTCACCATGTGGACAAGTTGCAGATATTCGTATCGTAGCGCCATATGATGATGAAGCCGCATTAGAAGAATTAGCAGAAGTAAGTGATGTGATTACTTACGAATTTGAAAATATTGATTATGAAGGTTTAAAGCGGTTGACGGAAATTGCTTACGTTCCTCAAGGGGCTGAGCTCGTACGCATTACGCAAAACCGTGTAACAGAAAAAGCTGCGATTGTCGAAGCAGGATGTCCAGTAGCACCTTATGTCGTAGCAGATACTTATGAACAGCTTTGTGAGTCAATCGAACAAATTGGCTTCCCTTGCATCGTAAAAACGGCTCGTGGTGGCTATGATGGCAAAGGACAGCAACTGTTAAAAGGTTCAGAAGATTTGCCATTAGCAAAAAGTTTATTTGACCATTCACAATGTATTGCAGAAGGCTTTGTACCATTTACGAAGGAAATTTCAGTTATTGTTCAACGTAACGGACAGGGTGAAACGTACTGCTTACCAGTTGGAGAAAATATTCATGTCAATCATATTTTACATGAAACGATTGTACCAGCTCGTATTTCAAATGATACCGCGGCATTAGCGGAAGAGGCAGCGATGAAAATTGCGGATCACTTAAAGCTTGTCGGAACATTAGCAGTTGAATTATTTGTATTAGAAGATGGCAACATTGTTATTAATGAATGTGCACCGCGACCACATAACTCGGGTCATTACTCAATTGAGGCGTGCAATATTTCGCAATTCACACAGCATATTCGTGCTGTATGCGGATGGCCATTACGTAAACCAAAGCTATGGGCACCATCGATTATGGTCAATGTACTTGGACAGCATGTTGTAGCCTTAACAAACTCTATTTCGAAATATCCTGATTGGTCTGTTCACCTTTACGGAAAAGCAGAAGCAAAAGTAAATCGTAAAATGGGACATGTAACAATTATGGTAGATGATTTGGATCAAGCATTACAACAAATTGAGGATTCCGGCATTTGGTCTGAGTAAGAAAAGTTTGATAGAAAAGTATACGAAAATAACTTATATAAACTTGGAGGCAATCAATCATGAAGAAAGTTAAAATTTACGTTACATTACGCGAAAGCATTTTAGATCCACAAGGTTCAGCAGTAAAAGGTTCATTAACACAAATCGGTTATGAAGAAGTTCAAGATTTACGTATTGGTAAATATTTAGAATTAACAATCGGTGATACAGACCGTGATATCGACACAATCGTAAAAGAAATGTGTGAAAAAGTGTTAACGAACGTTGTTATTGAAGATTACCGCTTTGAGATTGAGGAGGCAAACTAATCATGAAATTCGCAGTAATCGTGTTCCCTGGATCGAACTGTGACATCGATATGTATCACGCGATCAAAGATGAACTAGGTGAAGAAGTAGAGTACGTTTGGCATACTGAAACAGATTTAAGTAAGTTTGATGGCGTTTTAATTCCTGGTGGTTTCTCGTATGGTGACTACTTACGCTGTGGCGCAATGGCTAACCAATCAAACATTATGGCTGAAGTTAAAAAAGCGGCAGCAGCAGGTAAACCAGTATTAGGCGTATGTAACGGGTTCCAAATTTTAACGGAAGCTGGATTGTTACCAGGCGCACTTTTACGTAACAGAGACTTAAAATTCATGTGCCGTACAGTGCAACTTAAAGTAGAAAATAACAATACATTATTTACAAACCACTACGGGGCGGGTCAAGTAATTGATATTCCAATTGCACATGGTGAAGGTAACTACTATTGTGATGAAGAAACATTAGCAAAATTAAAAGAAAACAACCAAATTGTGTTCACTTATTCAGGTCATAATCCAAACGGTTCTTTAGAAGACATCGCAGGTATTGTGAATGAGCAAGGAAACGTACTTGGTATGATGCCTCACCCAGAGCGTGCAGTAGACGCTTTAGTAGGCGGAGCAGATGGTCTTGAATTATTTAAATCAATTGTTAAGCAGTGGAGGGAAAATCATGTCAACAACTAACTTTGAGCCAACAGCAGAGCAAATTAAAGAAAAGAAGCTTTATGCTCAAATGGGTATGTCAGATGAAGAGTTTGCGATGGTAGAAGGTATTTTAGGGCGCCTACCAAACTGGACAGAAACAGGTTTATTCTCGGTAATGTGGTCTGAACATTGCTCTTACAAAAACTCGAAACCAGTATTACGTAAGTTCCCTACAACAGGTCCTCAAGTATTACAAGGACCAGGTGAGGGTGCTGGTATTGTTGATATCGGTGATGAGCAAGCGGTTGTATTTAAAATGGAATCACATAACCACCCTTCAGCAATTGAGCCGTACCAAGGTGCAGCAACAGGCGTTGGCGGTATTTTACGTGACGTATTCTCAATGGGGGCACGCCCAATCGCAATGTTAAACTCATTACGTTTCGGTGAATTAAAAACTGCGCGCGGTAAATATTTATTTGAAGAAGTTGTAGCGGGTATCGCAGGTTATGGTAACTGTATCGGCGTTCCAACAGTAGGTGGAGAAATTCAGTTCGATCCTTGCTATGAAGGCAATCCACTTGTCAATGCAATGTGTGTTGGTTTAATCGACCATAAAGACATTCAAAAAGGTGTTGCAGCAGGAGTTGGGAACACAGTTATGTACGTTGGTGCAAAAACTGGTCGTGACGGAATTCACGGTGCGACATTCTCATCTGAAGAGCTATCAGAGGATTCAGAAGAAAGCCGTTCAGCAGTACAAGTTGGTGACCCATTCATGGAGAAACTACTTCTTGAAGCATGTTTAGAAGTTGTAAAATCGGATGCATTAGTAGGTATTCAAGATATGGGTGCTGCTGGTCTTACATCATCTTCAGCAGAAATGGCTTCTAAAGCAGGTACGGGTGTGGAAATGAACTTAGACTTAATTCCACAACGTGAAACGGGCATGTCAGCTTACGAAATGATGCTTTCAGAATCTCAAGAGCGTATGTTACTTGTTGTAAAAGCAGGTCGTGAAGAAGAAATTAAAGCAATCTTTGAAAAATATGATTTAGACGCAGTTGCAGTTGGTCACGTAACGGATGATAAACAATTACGTTTAGTTCATAACGGTGTAGTAGTAGCAGACGTTCCTGCTGATGCACTTGCAGAAGATGCGCCGGTTTACTACAAACCATCTGCAGAGCCAGCTTACTTTGCTGAGTTCCAAGCAATTGAAAATACAGAGCCAGTTATTGAAGGCTTTAAAGAAACATTATCAGCTCTATTACAAGCGCCAACAGTTGCTTCTAAAGAGTGGGTTTATGATCAATATGACCACCAAGTACGTACGAGCACAGTAGTAGCCCCTGGTTCAGATGCAGCGGTTATCCGTGTACGTGGGACGAATAAAGGGTTAGCGATGACAACGGACTGTAACTCTCGCTATATTTACTTAGATCCGGAAATGGGCGGTAAAATTGCAGTAGCAGAAGCAGCACGTAATATCGTATGTTCAGGTGCTGAGCCATTAGCAATTACAGACTGCTTAAACTTTGGTAACCCAGAAAAACCAGAAATTTTCTGGCAAATCGAAAAGTCTGCTGACGGTATCGCAGCAGCATGTAACGCATTATCTGCACCAGTAATCGGTGGTAACGTATCACTTTATAATGAGCGTTCTGGAGAAGCGGTTTACCCAACACCAACAATTGGTATGGTTGGATTAATTACTGACTTAGCACATACGACAACACAAGAAGTAAAAGCTGCTGGTGACGTTGTTTATGCAATCGGTGAAACAACGACTGAGTTTGGTGGCTCTGAATTACAAAAGTTATTAAATGACGGCAAAATTTCAGGTAAAGCACCTGCAATTGATCTAGATGTAGAAGCAGCACGTCAAAAGGCTATTTTAGAAGCAATTCGTGCAGGATTTGTACAATCAGCACATGACGTTTCTGAAGGTGGCGTAGCGGTTGCATTAGCTGAAAAAACATTCAGTGCAAAAGGCTTAGGTATTGATGTGACATTAGCAGGTTCAGCGGTAACGGCTTTATTCTCAGAATCACAATCTCGTTTCATCTTAACGGTAAAAGAAGAAAATGCAGCAGCATTCGAAAAAATCGTTACAGATGCAGTGAAAATCGGTGTCGTAACGGCAGAAGCACTTGTTAAAATTAGCGGTGACCAAGGCGTTCTTATCGAAGGTACTGTGGAGGAATTCCGTTCTAGTTGGAAAGGGGCAATCCCATGCTTGCTGAAATCAGAGGCTTAAACGAAGAATGTGGGGTATTTGGGATATGGGGTCATAATGATCCAGCCCAAATTAGTTACTACGGATTGCATGCATTGCAGCACCGAGGACAAGAAGGCGCGGGTATTGTCGTTACTGACGGCAATAACCTGCGTGCTGTTAAAGGTGAAGGACTTGTCAACGATGTGTTCAATGAGGGCAAGCTAAGCAAAGTAAAAGGTAAAGCAGCGATTGCACATGTACGTTATTCAACGCAAGGGAATAGTGGTCTTGAAAATGTTCAACCACTACTTTTCCATTCATCTACTGGCAGTTTGTCGATTGCACATAACGGAAACCTAGTGAATGCGAGTCACTTAAAGCAATATTTAGAGCGTGCAGGTAGTATCTTCCACTCTACATCAGATTCGGAAGTGCTCGCACATTTAATTAAAAAATCATCTCATTCACCATTCCGTGAGAAAGTGAAAAATGCATTATCTTTATTAAAAGGGGCATTTACATTTTTAATTATGACAGAAGATGTGATGATGGTAGCGCGTGATGTGAATGGATTACGTCCACTCGCAATCGGTAAATTGGGCGATGGTTGGGTAGCTGCTTCTGAAACGTGTGCTTTTGATTTAATTGGGGCAGAATATGTGCGTGAAGTAGAACCTGGTGAGCTTGTGATCATTACGGATAAAGGCATTGAATCAGATATGTTTGCTAATCCAGCTAACCGTGCAATGTGTGCGATGGAATATGTCTATTTAGCGCGTCCTGACTCAAATATTGATGGCATTAATGTGCATATGGCACGTAAACGTATGGGGAAAATCTTAGCAAAAGAATGTGCCCATATTGAAGCGGACGTTGTAACAGGTGTACCCGATTCTAGTATTTCAGCAGCGATTGGTTTTGCTGAGGCAAGTGGTATTCCATATGAGCTTGGCTTAATTAAAAATCGCTATGTTGGCCGTACATTTATTCAACCGACACAAGAACTGCGTGAGCGCGGTGTAAAAATGAAATTATCACCTGTTGTTCAAGTTGTAAAAGATAAACGCGTCGTGATGGTCGATGATTCAATCGTTCGTGGGACAACATCAAAACGTATTGTCAAAATGCTAAGAGAAGCAGGTGCAAAAGAGGTGCATGTTGTTATTTCATCACCTCCAATGATCGACCCATGTTTCTACGGTATTGATACGTCAACACATGAACAATTAATGGCTGCTAGTCACAGCGTTGAAGAAATGCGTGAAGCAATCGGTGCAGATACAATCACATTTTTATCTGAAGAAGGAATGGTCGAAGCAATTGCGCGTCCGTTCGAAGATGAAAATCGTGGACTTTGCCTGGCATGCTTTACAGGGAAATATCCAACAGAAATTTTCCCAGACACAGTGTTACCACATGAAAAAGATTGTTAAGCGAAATTGATTAGGTCTACTTAAGGAGGAGCAAGTACATTATGTCAAAAGCATATGAACAAGCAGGCGTAAATATTGAAGCAGGTTATGAAGCAGTAAAGCGTATGAAATCACACGTTGAACGAACAAATCGATTAGGTGTGATGGGGACTTTTGGTGGCTTCGGCGGAATGTTCGATTTGTCTGCATTAAACTTAAAAGAGCCTGTTCTTATTTCAGGTACAGACGGTGTAGGTACGAAATTAAAGCTTGCCTTTATGGTAGACAAGCACGATACAATTGGCGTGGACTGTGTGGCAATGTGTGTCAATGATATCGTAGCACAAGGTGCAGAGCCACTATACTTCCTTGACTATGTTGCGGTAGGTAAAGCAGTGCCTGAAAAAATCGAGCAAATCGTAAAAGGCGTAGCAGACGGTTGTGTACAATCTGGTGCAGCTTTAATCGGTGGCGAAACAGCAGAAATGCCAGGTCTTTATGAAGAGGACGAGTATGACTTAGCAGGTTTCGCAGTAGGTGCTTGTGAAAAGTCAGATATCGTTACGGGTGAAAAGATTGTAGAAGGTGACGTATTAATCGGTCTTCCTTCAAGTGGTGTTCACTCAAACGGTTATTCTTTAGTTCGTAAAGTTATTTTTACAGATAATGATTGTGCGGTAGATGCAGTTGTAGAAGGCTATGAAGATCTTGGTCCAATCGGCGAAGCGCTTTTAGTCCCTACGAAGCTTTACGCAAAACCAGTATTAGCAGCTTTAAAAGCAGCAGACGTTCATGGTTGTGCACACGTTACAGGCGGTGGTTTCTATGAAAACCTACCACGCATGATGCCAGAAGGCTTAGCAACAGAAGTTGACTTAGGTTCTTGGCCGGCATTACGTATCTTTGACTTCTTAAAGGAAAAAGGTGCTTTAGCAGACAAGGATTTATATAACGTATTCAATATGGGAATTGGCTTTGTTATGGCTGTTCCTGCAAGTGAAGTAGATAAAGTGATCGCAGCAACTGAAGCAAATGGTGAAAAAGCATACACAATAGGTCGCGTAGTAAAAGGTGAAGGCGTTATTTTCAACGGTGAGCATGACGGGAGTTTAGTGTAATGGTAACCAAAATCGCAGTATTTGCTTCAGGCAGTGGCAGTAACTTTCAAGCAATTGCCGAAAGCATTGAGCGCGGCGAATTAACAGCAAACATCGGGCTTGTTATTACAGACAAGCCAGGTGCCTTCGTCGTAACGCGTGCCGAAAAATTGGGTATTCCAGTATTGGAATTAGCACCAAAAACGTTTGATTCAAAGGCAGCGTACGAAGCAAAAATTATTGAAGTGTTACAAGAAAAGAAAATCGAGTGGATTATTTTAGCAGGCTACATGCGTCTTGTTGGTGAGACGTTATTGTCTGCATATGAAAATCGTATCATAAATATTCACCCATCATTACTTCCATCATTTCCGGGCAAAGATGCGATTGGACAAGCGATGGAGCATGGTGTGAAAATTACGGGTGTCACAGTGCATTATGTAGATGCTGGTATGGATACAGGGAAAATTATTGCACAAGGCGCTGTCGACGTTGTTGTAGGTGACCGCGAAGCAACAGAATCCCGTATTCATAAGCTAGAACATGAACTGTACACAAATACATTACAGCAGTTGTTCGAAAACTAATTTTCGTTTGAGTCGCTCCTGTGAGGGCATGTGCTCACCGAAAAAAGATTACTTGAAATTGAAATTAATTGGAGGACCTAATCGTGACTAAACGCGCACTTATTAGTGTTTCAGATAAAAGCGGTATTTTAGAATTTGCAAAAGAATTAGTAGCTCTTGGCTATGAAGTATTATCAACTGGTGGTACAAAACAATTGTTGCACGATAACAATGTACCCGTAACAGCAGTAGATGAAGTAACAAAATTCCCAGAAATTTTAGATGGTCGTGTGAAGACATTAAACCCAATGATTCATGGTGGTCTTTTAGGGAAATTTGACGAGCCAAGCCATGTTGCACAAATGGAAGAGCATGGTATCGAACCAATCGAAATCGTATGTGTAAACCTTTATCCATTCGTTGAAACCATTTCTAAGCCAAATGTTTCTTGGGATGATGCGATTGAAAACATCGATATTGGTGGTCCAACAATGCTACGTTCTGCAGCTAAAAATCATGCTTACGTAACAGTAATCGTGGATGCAAATGACTATGCCGCTGTTTTAGAAGAGCTAAAAGCAGATAACAAAACAACATTAGAAACACGTCGTCGTTTAGCGGCGAAAGTATTCCGTCATACAGCTGCATATGATTCGTATATTTCAAATCATTTATCAAATGCGATTGGCGAAGAGTTCCCAGAAAACATGACGTTAACTTATGAGTTGAAGCAAACGTTACGTTATGGTGAAAACCCACACCAAAAAGCAGCATTTTATGCAAAACGTTTAGGCTCGGATTTCTCAATTGCCTATGCCAATCAATTACACGGTAAAGAGTTATCTTACAATAACATCCAAGATGCAAATGCTGCATTACAAATTGTAAAAGAGTTCGAAATGCCAGCAGCAGTTGCTGTGAAGCATATGAATCCATGTGGTGTTGGTACAGGTGAAACAATTGAAGAAGCGTTCAATAAAGCATATGAAGCAGATCCAACGTCTATTTTCGGTGGTATTATTGCTCTAAATATGGAAGTGGATGCTGCAACAGCAACGAAATTAAGTGAAATTTTCTTAGAAATTATTATTGCGCCTTCATTCACAGAAGAAGCACTTGAAATTTTAACGAAAAAGAAAAATATCCGCTTAATGACAATTGACTTTGCACAAGCGAAACAAGATCATTTTAATGTTGTATCAGTAGAAGGTGGCTTACTTGTTCAAGAGCCAGACCGCTATGGTTTTAACGAAGCAGATATTAAAGTTGTAACAGACCGCGAACCAACTGAAGCGGAGTGGAATGCATTAAAGCTTGGCTGGGCAGTTGTGAAGCACGTAAAATCAAATGCAATCGTAGTAACAGACGATCAAATGACATTAGGCGTTGGTGCTGGTCAAATGAATCGTGTTGGTGCAGCGAAAATTGCTTTTGAGCAAGCAGGAGAAAAAGCAAACGGCGCAGCACTTGCATCGGATGCATTTTTCCCAATGGGTGACACAGTTGAAGCTGCTGCTAAAGCAGGTATTAAAGCAATCATCCAACCAGGTGGCTCGATTAAAGATCAAGAATCAATCGACGCAGCCAATAAATACGGTATCGCAATGGTATTCACTGGCGTTCGTCATTTCAAACATTAATAATTGATTTGAATATTTAGCACTATGTATAGTATAATAGAATAATGTTTCACTAATGCTCTGGCCGGGCATTAGCAGAAGCGTTTGCAAATGCTTTCTTCACTATTCTTTCTGGCCGGAAAAATAGCGAAGAACATCGAATGAATGACCTTGGCCGGGTCTTTCGTTCAATAAATTGTTACATGCATCCACTTTGGTCGGGGGATGCGCGTAACAGCCTATATTTATAAGGGACACAACAATACTTTTCTGGTCGGATAGCGTTGTTGCCACTTTATTAATAAAAACGCTCGCCTGCTTATGGCGGGCGTTTTTTTTCTACTATACAGAAAATACATAGTGAACTATATAACTTGAACATATGAAACCTGCTTTAAAAGAATCGATATAAGAAAGCTTACATCAATAAAAGGAATTCAACTTTAAAGGAGAGCAAAAAAATGAACATACTTGTAATCGGTAGTGGTGGTCGTGAACACGCAATCGCAAAACAATTTAATAATGCCCCTTCAGTACAAAAGGTATTTGTTGCCCCAGGTAATGATGGGATGAAAAATGATGCAGAAATCGTTGCAATTGATGCATTAGATTTCGCAAAATTAGCGGACTTTGCTAAGGACAATGAAATAGCTTTAACATTTGTAGGTCCGGAGCAGCCATTGGCAGAAGGGATTGTCGATTACTTTAATGAGCAAGGGTTAGTAATCTTTGGTCCAACGAAAGCAGCTGCACAAATTGAAGGTTCAAAATCGTATGCAAAAGATATTATGAATAAATATAATATTCCAACTGCAGCACATGAAACATTTACTGACGCCGATAAAGCGGTGGCGTACATTAAAGAACAAGGCGCGCCAATCGTTATTAAAGCAGATGGACTTGCAGCAGGTAAAGGTGTAATTGTTGCAATGACAGAAACAGAAGCAATTGAAGCAGTAAAAGATATGATTGGAAATCAACGCTTTGGTGATTCCTCTTCACGCGTCGTAATTGAAGAATTCCTTGATGGGGAAGAGTTCAGCTTCATGTCATTTGTTCATAAAGGACAAATTTATCCAATGGTTATTGCACAAGATCATAAACGTGCATATGACGGCGACCGTGGACCAAACACAGGTGGTATGGGTGCTTATTCACCAGTGCCACAAATTTCAGAGGACATTGTAAAAGTTGCTTATGATACAGTTGTTGAACCAACAGTAAAAGCAATGGAAGCAGAAGGCGTTTCATTTACAGGGATTTTATATGCTGGCTTAATTTTAACGCAAAAAGGTCCGAAAGTAATCGAGTTCAATGCGCGTTTTGGTGATCCGGAAACACAAGTCGTTTTACCACGAATGGCATCGGATTTTGGTGAATTTATGCTCGCTTTAATGAACGAAAAGCCATTTGATTTACAATGGAAAGCAGAGGCGATTTTAGGCGTTGTCGTAGCTGCTGATGGTTATCCAGGTGATGTGGAAAAAGGACATTCACTACCGAATTTAAGTGATTTGGAACTGCCGGTTTATCATGCAGGTACAAAGCTTGTAGATGGCCAATATGTCGGGAATGGTGGCCGTGTTATTTTAGTTGCTGCGGAAGCGAAAGATTTAAAAGAAGCGCAAGAAAAGGTATATGCAGAACTTGCCAAAAAAGAATGGACGAACTTCTTCTTCCGTCAAGATATCGGTTGGAGAACATTTGAATAATCGAGTAACATTTTACTGATTATGCGTTGTAAAGAAAATGAAAACGTTGGGAAGTACGGTAGAAATTTTGCTACCGTACTTTTTAAATTGTAATTTTTTTCTATAATACTTTGCTTTGTGAAAGTGCTATGATACGATAAAAATAGGTTCGAAAAGGAATTGTTTTTACCATTTCTACTAAATATCTTATATGTAATTGATAAAATTTCGATAATTGAGAGGAGCGTTTTATTATGTCTGAAGTCAAATGGAAAATTAAAGATATTCGTGAACAAGTGAGTATTATTGATGGGAAAGTAGCTCCTAATCTCGTGCTGCAAAATGCAAAATACTTGCATAGCATTTTTAAGCAATGGTTGACAGGGAATATTTGGATTTCCGGTGATCGCATTGTGTATGTTGGAAGGGAAATGCCAGCTAATATAGAAAGTACGGAAATAATTGATATGACGGGTAAAACCGTTGTGCCTGGATATATTGAGCCACATGTACATCCGTTCCAACTGTATAATCCACATAGCTTTGCGCAGTTTTGTGCACAATCGGGTACAACGACATTTATTTCAGATAATATGACGCTCGTTTCTTTATTAAATAATAAGAAAGCGTTTTCTTTGATGGATAATTTAAGTCAATTGCCATTTTCATATTATTGGTGGGCGAGATTTGATTCGCAAACAGAACTTGAAAACGAAGGTGAACTCTATTCGAATGCTTCGGTATGTGAATGGTTAGAGCGTCCTGATGTCGTTTTAGGTGGCGAATTGACAGGTTGGCCTCGTTTAACTCGTGGGGATGATCAAATGCTATATTGGATTCAAGCAGCGAATCTTAAAGGCAAGAAAGTGGAAGGTCATTTCCCAGGAGCTTCCGATAAAACATTGGCGAAAATGCGTTTGTTTGGTGTTGATGGAGATCATGAAGCGATGACAATTGAAGATGTAGAGGCGCGTATTTTACATGGTTATGCAGTGACGCTACGTTATTCTTCGATTCGCCCAGATTTACCACAGTTGTTAAAAGGGGTTGTCGAGCGAGGCTATCCGATTTTTGACCACTTAATGATGACAACGGACGGTTCAACTCCGAGCTTCCATCAAGATGGCGTTATTGATAAATGTATTCGTGCGGCACTAGAAGCGGGTGTTAGCCCAATTGACGCGTATAATATGGCATCATACAATGTTGCGCGCTATTATGATATGTCTAATTTACATGGAATTATTGCGACGGGGCGTTATGCTACTATTAATATTTTATCAGATGAAAATTCACCAACTCCAGAAGCTGTTCTTTCGAAAGGCGTGTGGTTGAAGCGGGACAATGTAGATCAACAAGCATTCCCAGAAATGGATTTATCCGATTTTGGGAAATTGACAATTGATTTTGATTTAACAGATGCAGATTTCCAATTTTCAATGCCAATCGGGATTGAGATGGTGAATGATGTTATAACAAAACCATATAGCATCTCCACTCAGGGGAAAAATACATTGTCAACAGATCATGATGAAAGCTATTTAATGTTAGTTGATCGCGATGGAGCATGGCGTATTAATACAATGCTGAAAGGCTTTGCCACACATGTACAAGGCTTTGCTTCTTCTTATTCCAATACAGGCGATATTATTTTAATTGGAAAAAGTATTGAAGACATGAAGCATGCTTTTAATGAATTAAAGAAAATGAATGGCGGCATCGTATTAGTAGAAGGTGGGCAAGCTGTGACATCTTTACCGTTAGCTTTTTCGGGTTCAATTTTTGATGGTCCAGTGGAGGACGTTATTCAACTAGAACTAGATTTAAAGGCTGCTTTAAATGAACGTGGCTATCATCATACGGATGCAATTTATACGTTACTATTTTTACAATCAACGCATTTACCATATATCCGTATTACACCAAGAGGGATTTTCGATGTCATGAAAAATACGGTGATGCTACCGTCCGTTATGCGTTAACTTGCTTCAGCGACAGTCCCCCATTTCTATAAGTGGGGGACTACTATGCTGAGGTGTAATTGATTCGAGTAGGAGGAAAATAAAATGAAGAAGCGCGTTTTTTTGATTGCAGCGGTTTTAAGTGCGGCAGTTGTAGCAGGCTGTTCGGACAAAGAACAGGTGGAGCAGCCAGAAGCAGAAATTGAAGAACAAGAGGAAGAAGTTTTAGTTGCAGATGCGGAAGAAGAGCTGCCGTTTGTTACACCGTTTACAGGTGAGCCAATTGCCGATGAAATGACGACGCGCCCCATTGTTGCAACGATCAATAATCACCCATTAGCACGTCCTCAATCGGGTTTAGCACAAGCAGATGTCGTATATGAAATGCTTGCAGAAGGAGATGTAACGAGATTTTTAGCGTTGTATCAGTCGAAAATTCCACAATCAATTGGACCAATCCGTAGTGCACGCTCTTACTTTATCGATATTGCGAAAGGGTTAGATGCTTTTTATTTAGCGCATGGCTATAGTCCAGAGGCGAAATCGATGCTTGATAAGAGAGTGGTTGAGGGAATTAATGGGATGCAATATGATGGCATTTATTTCAATCGTTCTTCTGAGCGAAAGGCCCCACATAATTCCTATATTTCAGGTGAAAATGTAGTTGCAGGCGCAGAAAAAATAGGTGCTTCACTACTTTATCAGAAAAAAGTATCTTATCCTTTTTATGAAGGCGAAGATAGTGTTAAAATAGGAACACAGGCTAGTGAAGTAGCGATAAACTACAGTACGAACGGGAAATTTAATAGCCAGTATGTATTTGATTCGGAAACAAATCGTTATGCTAGATTTTCTGCAAATGTCCAAACAATCGATTATGTAACACAGCAGCCAATCGAATTAGCAAATGTTTTATTTTTTGAGATGCCACATCAAATTATTGATAATGAAGGTAGACGCGCGATCAATATTAAAAATGGCGGGAACGCATATGTTTTCCAAAGTGGAATGATGCGTGAAGTAAAATGGAAAAATGAAGATGGCTTTTTAGTTGCCATTGAGGAAGATGGATCTGAAGTGAAGCTAGTGCCAGGGCAAACATGGGTTCATTTTGTACCGACGTCACCAGGGCTCGCGTCATCTGTTACATATTCACAATAGAGAGGAATGGGGGAGCTATATGCAAATCGAAAAGATTCGTGGTCATCAAACCGAGCAGTTATTTAAGGCGGTCCTTGAGTTAAAGGATATTGAAGAATGCTATAAGTTTTTTGATGATTTATGCACAATCAGTGAAATCCAATCGTTAGCACAACGCTTTGAAGTAGCACATTTATTACGTTTAAAGAAAACGTATGAGACGATCAAAAAAGAAACGGGTGCTTCAACAGCAACGATTTCACGTGTTCGCCGTTGCTTTGATTACGGCAACGATACGTATGATGAAATGCTAGGACGCTTGTATCCTGATGAAAAACCATTTGAACCGAAGTGAGATGGAGCAAAAAATGAAATGAATGAAAAGACTGGGCATTTTATTTGCTCAGTCTTTTAATATTTCTAGAAACTTCGCTATACTTGTAGATGGGAAGTTAACGATAAATTAAGATGAACAGGTGGATATAATAATGGAATATTTAAATTGGCAACATGTGTTTAAATTAGATCCTGCAAAGGAAATTTCTGACGAAGCACTGGAGCAAATTTGTGAATCAGGAACGGATGTTATTTTAGTGGGGGGCACGGATGATGTAACACTAGATGGTGTTTTAGATTTGTTAGTGCGCGTTCGTCGCTTTTCAGTGCCGATTGCTTTAGAAATTTCAAACTTAGAAAGTATTACACCAGGCTATGATTACTACTTCATTCCATCTGTATTAAATAGTACAGAGACGCGTTGGGTAAAAGATTTACATCATGAAGCCATTAAGGAATACGGTGATATTTTAATTTGGGAAGAGCTTGTTGCGGAAGGGTACTGTGTGCTGAATCCAGATTGTAAAGTTGCACAAGTGACAAATGCCAAAACGGATTTAACGGTAGATGATGTAGTTGCCTATGCACGCATGGCTGAAAAATTCTTTAAGCTGCCGATTTTTTATCTAGAATATAGCGGAACTTATGGCGATACTGAAATTGTGAGCGCGGTAAGTGAAGTGTTAAATGATACAAAACTGTTTTATGGTGGTGGCATTACTTCACCAGAGCAGGCAAAAGAAATGGCTGCCTATGCGGATACAATCATTGTCGGAAATATTATATACGATGATTTAAAAGTGGCGTTAAAAACAGTGCAAGCAGTGAAAAATGTAACTTAATTCAGCAAAAGTCCCCTACTTCCGTAAGCGGGGATGAATGCCAAATAGGAAATTCTATTCAGTGGGGGTTCACCCCCCTGCTGAATCAAGTTAAGCCTCGGCGGATGTCACAGATTTTTTAAGGGAAAGAGGAAATCAGCCTAAAGACGTCACATCGTGTGACAACGGCTGACTGACCCACGTCCTGTGGCCCTAAGCTCGAAAAAAATCTGGACGCAATTACGCAGATGCGTAATTGATCAAAGTAATATATAATAGGAACAAACGTTCTTTTGATTGGATGGTGTAGTATGGATCATATTGCAAATAGTTTAGTAACAGGCATGAATCCACAGCAAGCAGAAGCAGTGAAAGCAACAGAAGGACCACTACTAATTATGGCGGGTGCAGGTTCAGGAAAGACTCGAGTTTTAACGCATCGCATCGCCTATTTAGTTGTTGAGCGGCAAGTATATCCTTCGAAAATTTTAGCGATTACGTTTACAAATAAAGCGGCACGTGAAATGCGTGAACGAATTGACGCCATTCTTGGAAATGGTACAACGGATGGGATGTGGGTATCGACATTCCACTCCATGTGTGTGCGCATTTTACGACGCAATATTGACCGCATAGGCTATACGAAAAGCTTTTCGATTTTAGATAGTTCAGATCAGTTAAGTGTCATTAAAAACATTTTAAAAACGGATAATATTGACCCGAAAAAATATGATCCACGTGCTATTTTAAATACGATTAGTTCAGCGAAAAATGAATGTATTACAGTTTCGGAGTTCGAAGCGAATCAAAATCCACATAATCCGTTTGAAAAAATAGTGGCACAGGTGTATAGGGGCTATCAAAAACGTCTAAAGCAAAACCAAAGTCTTGATTTTGACGATTTAATTATGCTGACAATTCGTCTATTTGAGCAGGCACCTGATGTGCTCGAATTTTACCAAAATAAGTTCCAATATATTCACGTCGATGAGTATCAGGATACAAATAAAGCCCAATATTTGCTAGTTCAAATGCTTGCGAAGAAATTCCGTAATATTTGTGTTGTTGGGGATTCGGATCAGTCGATTTATCGTTGGCGTGGTGCGGATATTACAAATATTTTATCGTTTGAAAAGGATTATAAAGAAGCAACAGTTATTATGTTAGAGCAAAACTATCGCTCGACAAAACGTATATTACAAGCAGCAAATAGCGTCATTGAAAAGAATAAAAATCGCTATAAAAAAGTATTGCGTACAGACAATGCAGAGGGCGAAAAAATTCAACTTTACAAAGCGGGCAATGAGCAAGATGAAGCGCAGTATGTCGTTCGAACGATTCAAAAGTTGATGAAGGATGAAGACTATAAGCTGAATGATTTCGCTATACTTTATCGTACAAATGCACAGTCACGTGTTATTGAGGATGTCCTTGTCAAATCGAATATGAACTATCAAATTGTTGGCGGAACAAAATTCTATGACCGCAAAGAGATTAAAGACTTACTTGCCTATTTACGTCTAATTTCGAACAATGATGATGATTTATCACTAGCACGCATTATTAATGAGCCAAAACGAGCAATTGGTGCGACGTCATTTGATAAGATGCTCCAATATGCAATCGAGCAAGACCGTTCGATTTTTGATGCAATGAGTGAGCTTGTCTTTATGGGACTCACAGGGAAGGCATCTGCATCGGCTGAAGCATTTTACAATATGATTCGTTCATTAAGTGAGCGCCAAAATGACTTGTCTGTGACAGAGCTTGTGGAAGAAGTTATCGAAAAATCAGGCTACCGCAAAATGCTAGAAGCGGAAAAATCAATTGAAGCAGAAAGTCGTCTTGAAAACATTCAAGAGTTTTTAACGGTTACACAAGCATTCGAAAAACGCAGTGAGGATCAATCACTTGTGGCCTTTTTAACGGACCTTGCACTAGTAGCTGATATTGATTCTTTAGATGAAGAAGAGAAAGCAAAAGGGACGATTATATTAATGACAATGCACGCCGCAAAAGGGCTAGAATTCCCGGTTGTTTTCATCATTGGCATGGAAGAAAATATCTTCCCGCATTCTCGTTCATTGGAAAGTGAAGAGGAAATGGCCGAAGAAAGAAGGTTGATGTACGTCGGTGCGACTCGTGCGGAACAAAGGCTGTACTTAACATGTGCAGGCTCACGTACAATCTTTGGACGTACTGGTTATAATGCACCGTCTCGCTTCTTGCGTGAAATTGACGAAGATGTAATCGAGCAAGTTTCCAAGTCAGGTGGTGCTTCATACCGCGATACATCTTTACCATTTGCAACGAATCGTTATGATCGAATGCCGACGAAACGTTCATTAGGTGCTGTGCAAAATCCTGCGTCACAAACTTCACGTCTTGCAAACACAGGTGGCAGTCAATTTGATTGGAAAATTGGTGACAAGGCAAGTCACGGAAAATGGGGCATTGGCATGGTCGTTAGTGTAAAAGGTGAGGGAGATGGCATGGAATTGGACATTGCATTCCCAGCACCAACAGGTATTAAACGTTTATTAGCAAAATTTGCACCGATTCAAAAAGCTTAGGAGGATATTAAAATGAATGAAATTGAAAAAAGAATTGCACAGCTAGGTCAGCTTCTTCATGAGTACGGTTATGCGTATTATGTGCAAGACAAGCCACTAGTGGCGGATAGTGTATACGATCAACTTTTGCACGAATTAATCGCACTTGAAGAAGCGAATCCGCAATTCATTTATCCTGATTCTCCAACGCAACGTGTCGGTGGAGCGGTTGTTGAGGGCTTCCAAAAAGTGACGCATCAAACAGCGATGCTTAGTCTTTCCAATGCATTTAATGAAGAGGATTTACGTGATTTTGACCGAAAAATCCGCCAAGCAATTGGAGATAATTTTTCGTATGTATGTGAGCTGAAAATTGATGGCCTTGCTATTTCATTACGCTATGATAACGGTGTATTTGTGCAAGGAGCAACACGTGGCGATGGCTCTGTTGGTGAGGACATTACGATGAACTTAAAGACAATTCATGCCATACCACTACGCTTAAAAGAACCATTAACGATGGAAGTACGTGGGGAAGCGTATATGCCGAAAAAATCATTTGAAAATCTCAATGAAATACGTCGTGAAAATGAGGAAGAGCAATTTGCGAATCCACGTAATGCAGCAGCAGGATCTCTCCGTCAGCTAGATCCGAAAATAGCAGCAAGTCGTAATTTATCAACGTTTATTTATTCGATTGGTGGAGATGGCGAGGCATATGGCATTGATGGGCATGGTGAAATGCTCGATTATTTAGAGCTCCTTGGTTTCCCATCAAATAAAGAAAGACAATCATGTGCAACAATTGAAGAGGTTTTAGCGTTTATAGAAAAGTGGACAGAAGCACGTCCAAATTTACCTTATGAAATAGATGGTATCGTTATTAAAGTGAATTCATTTGCACAACAGGATGAGTTAGGTTTTACAGCAAAATCTCCACGTTGGGCAATTGCCTACAAATTCCCTGCAGAAGAAGTCGTTACAACGCTTGTAGATATCGAGCTAACGATAGGGCGTACAGGCGTCATTACACCAACAGCCATTTTAACACCTGTTCTTGTTGCGGGTACAACCGTGAGCCGCGCATCTCTTCATAATGAAGATTTAATTCGTGAAAAGGATATTCGCATTAACGACACGGTCATTGTAAGAAAAGCAGGGGACATTATTCCGCAAATTGTTGGTGTCGTGCTTGAGCAGCGCCCAGATGATACGATTCCATATACAATGCCAACCCATTGTCCTGCATGTGATGAGGAAGTTGTTCGCGTTGAAAGTGATGTGGCATTGCGCTGTATTAACCCGTTATGCCCGGCGCAAATTGCTGAGGGTATAAAGCATTTCGTGTCACGTAACGCGATGAATATTGACGGCTTAGGTGAAAAAGTGGTCGAGCAACTACTGCGTGAAGGTTCAATTAAAGATGTAGCAGATCTATATTTATTAACGATTGAAATGCTTCTTCCACTTGAAAGAATGGGGCAAAAATCCGCAACCAATTTAGTCGAAGCAATTGAAAAATCAAAGAGCAATTCATTAGAAAAGCTATTATTTGGTTTAGGTATTCGACATGTGGGTGAAAAAGCAGCCAAAATATTAGCAGAGCATTTTGAAACGATCGATCCATTAATGGAGGCGACAGAAGAACAATTAACGGCTATCCATGAAATTGGTGATAAAATGGCGGAATCCATCGTTGCCTATTTTGCGAATGAACAAATTCAACTATTAATAAGCCGTTTAAAAGATGTCGATGTGAATATGAATTATACTGGTAAAAAAGTAGTCGTTGAGGTCGGTGCCAATCCATTTGCAGGAAAAACGATCGTGCTTACTGGGAAACTTCAACAATTGACACGTAATGATGCGAAGGCGAAAATAGAACAGTTAGGCGGTATTGTTGCAGGAAGTGTAAGTAAGAAAACAAATCTTGTAATCGCTGGTGAAGATGCGGGCTCTAAGCTAGAAAAAGCACAAAGTCTCGGCATTGAAATTTGGGATGAAAACCGCCTAATTGAACAATTACACTAGTAAAGGAGGTTTATTCTCATGAAAAAATATCGCTGGGTGCCGGCAATGCTTGCTATTTTGCTTCTCGCTGCATGTGCACCGAAGCCTACACCAAACAATGAGTTAACTCAGGAATCTGATTCGGAAGAAGTAGAAACGACAATAATCCCAAATAAGCAAATAAGCGATAATTACTATAAAACATTGATTCCTTATAAAGAAAGTGCAAGCCGTGGATTAGTCGTATCGAATATTTTTACAAAGTACGATATGAAAGAGGCCGAATTAGGTTTAATGCGTGTGTCTCAAAATAAATTTGATACCGAAAAATACTATTTTCAAGAGGGACAATATTTATCAGAAGAAATGTTAAAGTATTGGCTAGCTCGTCCAAATCAGACGAAAGATAAAGGACCTGAATATCAAGGACTCAACCCATCGAGCATTGATGAAGCGACAGGGCAAGAGATGGAGGCGACGGTTAGAGCAACAGAGGCGCCAGTGTATTTAGCACATTTAATCGAACAAAATTACTTAACAAAAACAGACAACAATAAAATAACGCTTTCAGGTATTTCCATTGGCTTGGCATTAAATTCAGTCTATTACTATCAAAAAGAACAGTATGGAGAATTTTTCGAGCAAAAAATCCCGGATGAAGAGCTAGAAAAAGAAGGGAAAAAGATTGCGCAAGAAGTGATTAATCGACTTCGAGCGCGTTCAGAGTTGGCTGAAGTACCGATTGTCATTGCACTATTTAAGCAAGAAGAGCGTAATTCGATTGTTCCAGGTACATATTTTGCCTACAATTCGGTTGATGCGAACCAATCGGCTTTAGGAGATTGGAAAGACGTTCATGAAAAATACGTGAAATTCCCGATGTCCTCACCGGATGAAATGTACCGTGATATGAACAAGGATTTCTTAAACTTTAAGCAAGATGTAGACAAATATTTCTCGAACTTCACAAGTGTATTTGCAACAGGTTTTTATCAAAATAAAAAAATACAAAAGCTTGATATCGAAATACCCATTCAATTTTATGGGACAGCTGAAATTACAGGATTCACACAATATTTAACTGGATTACTGCTGACTCATTTACCAAAAGATTTATTAATTACGGTTAGTATTACTTCGGTTAACGGACCAGAAGTATTAATCAAAAAGGAACCGAATAACAACGAGCCATTTATTCATATTTATGATTAATGATTGAAAAGAATGGAGAAAACCATTATTTTAATTTTAGGATTAAGATGATGGTTTTTTCACATTTTACTAACTAAAAAAACACTTTAACTGTTTATTGCATTAAATTGGTAAAGAACACCTGTAACTTCCTACAGTTTGCTGAAATTTTCGTCGGATTTGTGATTTTTACAGGGAAAAATGGTATGATTATTGGCATGGTTTATATTCGTTCAGTGGTGTTCTAGCACGCACTGAATGAATATAAAGCCTCGGCGGATGTCACAGATATTTTAACTTAATTCAGCAGAAGTCCCCTACTTCTATAAGTGGGGGATGAATGCCAAAAAGGCAATTCTATTCAGTGGGGGTTCAAACCCCGGCTGAATCAAGTTAAGCCCCGGCGGATGCCACAGATTTTTAAGGGAAGTTTTTCGAGCGAGCTCGAAAAAATCTGGACGCAATTACGCCGAGGCGTAATTGATAGAAATGAACTTAGGGTGTTAGCCAAGTTCGTCGCGTTCATGCGACAACTTCTAACTGACCTGCATCGTGCAGACCCCAATTCTAAATCTGGACAAAAGTTAGCCGTGGCGTAATTGATTCGAAATTTGGAGGTGTAAGAAATGGCGAAAATATCTAAAGAAGAAGTAAAACACGTAGCGCACTTAGCTCGCCTTGCTATTACAGAAGAAGAAGCAGAGAAATTTGCTGAACAACTTGGCAAAATTACAGACTTTGCAGAGCAGCTAAATGAATTAGATACAACGAACGTAGAACCAACATCACATGTTTTACCACTTGTAAATGTAATGCGTGAAGACGTAGCTAAAGAAGGCTTACCAATTGAAAAAGTAATGCTTAATGTAAAGAGCCAAGAAGCAGGTCAAATTAAAGTACCATCAATTATGGAATAATTTAAGGAGGGACATGTCATATGACAGTATTTGAGCGCACATCAGCACAATTACAAGAAGCTTTAAAATCGCGTGAACTGACAATTACAGACTTAACAAGCGAAGCATTTGCTCGCGTGGAAAAGTTGGACGGAGATGTTCAAGCGTTTTTAGCTTTAAATAAAGAACAAGCAACTGCTCGTGCAGCAGAGCTAGATCAAGTTCCTTTCGAGGAGCGCGGACCACTTTTCGGTATGCCGATTGGGGTTAAAGATAATATCGTAACTGAAGGATTAGAAACGACTTGTGCTTCTAAAATTTTAGAAGGCTTCATGCCAATTTACGATGCAACGATTGTACAAAAACTTCGCGATGCGGGTATGGTAACAATCGGTAAATTAAACATGGACGAATTTGCAATGGGTTCTTCAAACGAAAACTCAGCGTACAAAACGACAAAAAACCCTTGGAATCTTAACCACGTACCAGGCGGATCTTCAGGTGCATCGGCAGCAGCAGTAGCAGCAGGTGAAGTACCATTCTCATTAGGTTCTGATACAGGTGGTTCAATCCGTCAACCAGCAGCTTACTGTGGTGTTGTAGGAATGAAACCTACATACGGTCGTGTGTCTCGTTTTGGTTTAGTTGCATTTGCATCTTCTTTAGATCAAATCGGACCAATTACACGTAACGTAACAGACAACGCGTTATTATTAGAAGCAATCTCAGGTGTAGATGAAATGGATTCTACTTCTGCTGATGTGCCAGTACCAAACTACGCAGCAGCACTTGATGGCAACATTAAAGGCTTAAAAATCGCCGTTCCTAAAGAGTTTTTAGGTGAAGGTGTTGGCGAAGTAGCGAAAAAATCTGTATTAGATGCATTAGAAGTATTAAAAGCACAAGGCGCAACAGTAGAAGAGGTTTCACTTCCTCACTCTAAATACGCATTAGCCGCTTATTATATTCTTTCATCATCAGAAGCTTCATCTAACCTTTCTCGTTTCGATGGTATTCGTTACGGTTACCGTTCAGAAAATGCGACAAACTTATTAGAGCTTTACAAACAATCACGCGCTGAAGGTTTCGGTGATGAAGTAAAACGTCGTATCATGCTTGGTACGTATTCATTATCAGCAGGTACGTATGATGCATATTACAAAAAAGCACAACAAGCACGTACATTAATTAAAGCGGATTACGACAAAGTTTTCGAAAACTACGACGTAATTATTGGACCAACAGCACCAACACCTGCATTTGAAGTAGGTGCGAACGTTGAAGATCCAATGACAATGTACGCAAATGATATTTTAACGATTCCTATTAACTTAGCAGGTGTACCAGCAATTTCGATCCCATGTGGATTTGAAAATGGTTTACCACTAGGTTTACAAATTATCGGTAAACATTTCGATGAAGAAACAATTTACCGTGTTGCTTATGCATATGAGCAACAAACAGACTTCAACACACAAACTCCAGCATTATGGGAGGTAAAATAACATGAACTTTGAAACAGTCATTGGTTTAGAAATTCACGTGGAGTTAAAAACAAACTCGAAAATTTTCTCGGCTTCACCTAACTTCTTTGGTGCAGAGCCAAACACAAATACATCTGTAATTGAACTTGGTTACCCAGGTGTTTTACCAGTATTAAATAAGCAAGTAGTAGACTATGCGATGCGCGCTTCTTTAGCGTTAAACATGGAAATCGAACAAGAAACTAAGTTCGACCGTAAAAACTACTTCTATCCGGATAATCCGAAAGCTTACCAAATTTCACAATTCGATAAACCAATCGGTAAAAATGGTTGGGTTGAAATTGAAATTGAAGCAAAAGACGGCAAACCGGGTTACAAGAAAAAAATCGGTATTACGCGCCTTCATATGGAAGAAGATGCTGGTAAATTGACACATGCTGATGGTTATTCATTAGTAGACTTAAACCGTCAAGGAACGCCACTTGTGGAAATCGTATCTGAGCCAGATATCCGTACACCAGACGAAGCGTATGCTTACCTTGAAAAAGTGAAATCAATTATCCAATATTCGGGCGTTTCTGACGTGCGTATGGAGGAAGGTTCTTTACGTTGTGATGCGAACGTTTCGTTACGTCCATACGGTCAAGAACAATTCGGTACAAAAGCTGAGCTTAAAAACTTAAACTCATTCAACTTTGTACGTAAAGGCCTTGAGCATGAAGAAATTCGTCAAGCGCAAGTATTAATGTCAGGTGGCGAAATTGAGCAAGAAACACGCCGTTATGATGAAAAGACTGGTAAAACATTGCTTATGCGTGTTAAAGAAGGAACGGATGATTACCGTTACTTCCCAGAGCCAGATTTAGTGCACCTTTCAATTTCAGATGAGTGGGTTGAGCGCATTCGCCAATCGATTCCAGAATTACCAGATGCACGAAAAGCACGCTATGTAGAAGAGTTAGGTTTAACTGCATATGATGCGACAGTACTTGTTATGAACAAGGAAATTTCTGATTTCTTCGATGCCATGACAGTTGCTGGAGCAGATGCAAAACTTTCTGCTAACTGGTTAATGGGCGATGTTTCAGCTTACTTAAACGCAGAGCAAAAAGAATTAAAAGATACAGCATTAACACCAGAAAACTTAGCAGGCATGGTGAAATTAATTTCTGACGGCACAATCTCATCTAAGATTGCGAAGAAAGTATTCACTGAACTTGTAACAAATGGTGGGGACGCTGCGAAAATCGTAAAAGAAAAAGGCTTAGTCCAAATTTCAGACCCAGAAGTAATCCGTGGTTTCGTAACAACGGTTCTTGATGCGGATGAAAAATCTGTAGCAGACTTCTTAGGCGGTAACGAACGTGCAATTAAAGCACTTTTAGGCCAAATTATGAAAGCTTCAAAAGGACAAGCAAATCCACAATTAACAAATCAAATCTTAATGGAAGAAATTAATAAACGTTAATTTCTTTAAAGGAAAAACGATGGTATAACGCCATCGTTTTTTTTCTGTAATAAATCCGTTATTTAATAGCCAATTGCAACACCCCACCGAAACTTTCTGATGTTTTTCCAATAAAATTAAATCAAAACTTCGAATTCCCAAAATCCACTTTTGAAAGAAATCCAAAATATGCTATTCTAACAATAAATAGGAGGCGATAAAATGAAATTAATTAAGGGAGATGCAATCCGAAAAAATAAGCAGCTGATGAAAAGCTTTTTTCAATTGAGTGAAGAAACGTTTCAACTGCAATTTGAACAATGGGCACAGCTCGGTTATTGGAATGATAGTTACTGTTGCTATGCATTTGAAGACAAGGGGGAAATTGTCGCGAATGTTTCGACGAGTATAGGGACAATGATTTTAGATGGGCGAGCGTATCAATCCATACAAATCGGAACCGTTATGACAAAGCCGGGCTATCAAGGGCAAGGGTTATCTGGAAAATTAATGGAAGTTGTAATAGAAGATGTAAAACAAGCTCAGTTTGTGTACTTGTTCGCAAATGCCACGGTCCTTCAGTTTTATACGAAATTTGGCTTCGAAAAAAGACGGCAGGCGACTTATCATGTGCAAACAGTAGATTTAATATTGCAACCAACAGAAGTGAAGAAGCTTGATATGAATGAACCGAAAGCACGCGAATTATTGTATGAAACGACTAAACACCGGTTGCCAATTAGCGTGAAAATGAGCATGCTTCAAAACGAAGATATTGTCATGTATCATGCATTAACACAATATAAGGACTGTATTTACTATGTACCAAAGTTGCAGGCAATTATTATTTGTCAGGAGGAAGATGGGGTACTCCAACTAATTGATATCATTTCAAAGCAGCCTGTACATATAATAGAAGTATTACAAAGCTTACCGATTACAGCGCCAACGATTCAACTTTTATTCACACCGGATGAACTTTCTATTCCAGTTGTCCAAGGTGTTTTTGAAGATGATGGCGCGATGTTTGTGAATGAACAATGTGATATGCATTATCCGAATGATGTGCTTTATCCTTATAGTGGGTTAGCTTGAGGAAGTTGAGTAGGCTGATAAATTAAACCTTAATTAATGCAATACAAAATCTTTGTAAAGCAGGTGAAGTGAATGTGGATTTTAAGTGGGGATATAGGTGGTACGAAATTGGCACTCGCGATTTCGAAAGTAGAGGAACCAGCAAAGCTCGTAAAACAAATAGAGGTGAAAAGCCCACAGCAGTCTGACGCGTTATTTCAAGCAATGATTGATGGATTTCAGGGCATGCTTGAAAATGAGCTTGGAGAAGTATCAAAGGTTGCGGTCGGTTTACCAGGCGTACTTGATATTGAAAAGGGAATGGTCATCTACCAGCAAAATTTACCGTGGCGCGATTTTCCACTAGTTGCGAAACTGCAGGCACAATACCCGAATGCGGAAGTTAAAATGGAAACGGATATGACGACAGCGGCAAATGGTGAGTATAAAATCCGCCATTTTCAAAAAGAAACGATGATTTATCTGACCGTTAGTACCGGTATTGCTTGTTGTACGATTCATGCGGGAGAAATGTTGCGCGGCGCGGGTATACCAGGCGAAGTTGGATTTTCCTTAACGCGTGATGGCGAGTATTTAGAGTGGATCGGGTCAGGACCTGCATTGCAAAAAATGGTACAAGATAAAACAGGCGATGATGTAACACTCGAACAGTTTTTTAAGCGCTATTATGAAAATGATGCGCGCATTATGCCGATCATCCAAACTTGGCAAGAAGAAATTGCCCATAAGATTCATACATTCTTGATGTTACTCGACCCCCATGCCGTTGTACTTGGTGGAGGTGTCATGAACCATCACCCACAAATGGTACAAGAAATCGCCGAAAAGGTGGATGCTTACTTCACATTACCGTTTTTCGAACATAAAAAAGGACGGATTCAAGCAAGTATTAACAAAGGCAATGCTGGTTTAATAGGGGCAGCGTTACTATAGAAAAGTAGTATTGAAAAGAGGTATTGCATGTATATAGGGGAAAAATGAATCTGCCCAATAGGCCCTTTTGACAGCAAAATAATTTGAAGGAGAAATGCCAAAACGTCGCTAAGTGATACGTTTTGGTATTTTTATTTTGTATACGAGGTGTAATTGATAAATTATAAAATAGTTTGTAACGTTTTCGTATTTCGGAAGTTATATAAGTAGGGAGGGGGAATAGAAGTGGATTTTGAAGAGATTTATAAGCTATATTTTCAAAAAGTATATTTATATCTTATTTCTTTAAGCCGTAATGAAAAAATCGCAGAAGAGCTTACGCAAGAAGTTTTCTTTAAATCGTTAAAAGCTATAAATAACTTCGATGGCTCTAAAGATATTCAAGCTTGGTTATTTACAATCGCCAAAAATACATATTTTACGCACTATAAAAAATCAAAGCGACAAATTGTTTCGGAAGAAGTAGAAGAGTCAAATACTGGCGTATACCTCGTACAGCATTTAATGAACGAGGAAAATGCATTTGCTGTTCATCAATTTTTACATTCGATGGAGGAACCTTATAAAGAGGTTTTTTCCTTACGTGTTTTTGGTGAATTATCATTCGAGAAGATAGGGCAACTTTTTGGTAAAAGTTCGGGATGGGCGAGAGTTACCTTTTTTAGAGCAAGAAAGAAAATTATAGTGCATATGGAGGAAATGAATTATGAACGAGATTAAATGTACAATTATTCAAGATCTATTACCTCTTTATATTGATGAAGTGGTTAGCGACGATACGAACGCAATGGTGGAAGAGCATTTAAAAAGTTGTGAGAAATGTAAAAAGGAATACCAAGCTATGACGCAAGATGTTTATATTCCTTTGCAAACTGAAACGTCTCTATTCAAGCGGATTAAGAAAAAGTGGAATTATAAAAAATGGGTAGTTGCAAGCACATCCATCGCCTTAACAGTTGCTGTATTATTTGGTGGATTCTATTATGTCATGCATTATGAAACAATTATTCCTTATGATGAGAAACTAGTAAAAATTGAATTGGAAGATCAAGTACTGCAAGTACTTTATTACGGAGAAGATTATTATGGTTTTCATGGGGCAGAGCCAAGTTTAATGGAAATTGATGGCGTGGAAAAGAATGTCATGTTTTTTTATTTAACCGAAACAATTGCTAATTCGCCTTCACGTAATCTTTTTAGTAAACACATATCAAACGAACAAAAAGAATCTGTAGTAGGAATGATTTCTCCAGATGACCCACAAATAGTAGATGCCATTTACTATACACCCGTAGATATGGACATATTATCAGAGCCTAGCACGGATTCATGGGATGTATTATTAGAAGGAGCCACG
This sequence comes from Solibacillus sp. FSL K6-1523, assembly GCF_038005225.1. Taxonomy (NCBI): domain Bacteria; kingdom Bacillati; phylum Bacillota; class Bacilli; order Caryophanales; family Caryophanaceae; genus Solibacillus; species Solibacillus sp. FSL K6-1523. The sequence goes on along the minus strand of NZ_JBBOSU010000001.1, from coordinate 3,963,106 downwards.
TTAATTTGGGAGAAATAATATGACAAAAGCGAAATCAATAATTGCTTTTTTTATTATCATGTCGGTTTTTTTATTTATTGGAGAAAGCCATACTTTTTTCTTGAAAACTTTCAAGATGAGTATGTGCAGGTAGGCTATTACTTGGAAACTGGTGATTCAGAAATTGAAATGCGAAATTTGATTTTAGCAAAAGCAAACGAGTTTGATACTGAGGTATTTGCGATTCATAAAGAAGATAAAGGGGCTTTTACGAGAAAAATTACGATTTATGGAAATGTAACAATACAAAAGGCATTAGAAAAAGATTGGGGCATTAAGGAGGGAACTGTCACATCCTTTTTCTCTGGAGAAACAACTTTTATTTTTAAGCCGTTCGAATATAACAATTGAAGAAGCATTAAAATCGGTAGGGATGCAGCATGCAATAAAGCAAAAAGTATATTCACTTTCAGGTGGTGAACAGCAACGTATTGCATTAGCAAGGCTCCGTTTAAAAAGTTGCAAGCTCATATTAGCAGATGAACCAACAGGATCCTTAGACCGTAAAAACGGACAAATCGTTATGGATATTTTACACCAACTAAATGCAGGAGGAAAAACAGTACTAATCGTTACGCAAGATGAAAGTTTAATTCGAGAAAGTGATCTAATTATTAAATTGACATGAAAATAGGATATTATTAATTTGATTCCGCAAAGAAACTTTTCTTGAAGTCATCCGTATAAGTTAGTAAGGGCGGTGGGATAATGGAACAACGAGTGACACTTATTATGGATAATTTAAAGAGCGTTGAGAAATTTGCAAAATGGTCAGTGGATAAGCGAATCCAATTTCAAATTGCATCCTATTACTCATCAAAGCAAGTGACGTTTGATGAGAAGGGCTTTAAAGAAGTAATAGACATTATCAAAAAAGAAACAAATTGGTTGTCCTATATACGATCAAGCCAATTATTACAATATTCCTATGCAATGATTTTCAGTGATGATTTACAAAAGGAACAAAAAGTGAAAGAAGCACTACAGAATCAAAAAGTATTGCGAGATGCAAAATTCCCAAACAGCATATTTAATTATATTGCAGCGTTATTTTTGAATGAAGAAAATCCACAAGAACATGCACAAAATGCGCGAAAGCTTTATGATGAAATGCGTAAACAGCACCGTTTCCTAACATCAACGGATGATATCGCGATTGCGGTTTTATGTACGAAAGATGCGGATAGTGATTCTGTAACTCGTGCTACGACGATGCGGAAATACTACGATGAATTACGTAAAAATAAGTTTTCTCAAGGAAATGAATTGCAAGCACTTTCGCAAATTTTAACATTCATTGATGAAAATTATATTGATCATTTAGTGCCGTATATTTTAACAATTCGTGAAAAATTGCAGAAGCAAGGCATTAAAATAAAGCCTCAACTATATGTTCAACTTGGGTTATTAGCTATTTTACGCATTGGTGAAAATCAATTAGAAGAGTTGATCCATATATATCAATTGCTTATTAAGGAAAAACATTTCAAATGGTATAAAAATGAGGCGTTTTTGATTGCTGTACAACAAATGCTAACAACAATGGATCAGCAAGAGGTTGGGCTATTATCGATGGTATCAATCGAAATTATTTTACAAATGCAACAGGCAGTTATGATGGCATCCATTGCAGCAAGTACGGCGGCAGCGAATTCGAGTAATAACTAAAAGAGGGGTATTCAGCAACTAACTGAATACCCCTCTTTAGAATTAATTACGTTCTTCTTTTAAAATGCGTTGTGTTTCATGAAACTCTTTTTCAATTTCTGCATTATGTTTATAAGTAGCTAAACTTACAATAAAGGCAATAACTAAACAAACGATGAAGCCTGGTACGATTTCGTAAAGCATGCCAGATAAGCTCGGTGTACGACCCCAAATGAATGCTACTAATGCACCCGCAACCATTCCTGATAGTGCGCCGTAGTTTGTTAACTTTTTCCAGAATAATGATAGTAAAATAATTGGACCAAAGGCAGCACCAAAGCCAGCCCATGCAAATGCAACAAGTCCTAAAATTGTACTTTCGGGATTCCAAGCAACAAAAGCAGCGAAAATAGAAACGCCCAATACAGCCATACGACCTAAAAATACATAGTGTTTATCTGATGCTGACTTATTGAATAATGCTTTATAAATGTCCTCAATAAGTGCAGAAGATGTCACGATTAATTGAGAAGAAATTGTACTCATAACAGCTGCTAAAATTGCCGCTAAAACAATCCCTGCAATAAACGGATGGAATAGAATTTGACCAAGTACAATAAATACAGTTTCAGGATCCTTTAATTCAAATCCTTGTTGTTGGAAATAAGCAACCCCTACTAATGATGTCGCAAGGGCACCAAGTAAACTGAAAATCATCCAGCCAATTCCGATACGTCGCGCACTTTTTACTTCTTTGATTGAAGAAATGGCCATGAAACGTACGATAATATGAGGCTGACCAAAATAACCAAGACCCCATGCAACCGATGAAATGATCCCAGCAGCCGTAGCAGTAGCTGGTAACAAATTCAGCATGTCTGGATTTACTTCTTTAATCGAATCAAGTGTAGCACCGAAGCCACCTGTTAAAAATATACCAAATGTAGGAACGGCGATTAAAGTAACGACCATGATAAGCCCTTGAATAACATCCGTATAACTAACCGCTAAGAAACCACCGAATAATGTGTAGGCTACAACAACAGCGGAAACGAATAATAATCCCGTATGATAGTCCATTCCGAATGAACTTTCAAAGAACTTTCCGCCTGAAACCATTCCAGATGATACATAGAATGTAAAGAATACTAAAATAATAATCCCGGATGCGATACGAAGCAATTTCGTATTATCGCGTAAACGATTATCTAAATAACTTGGAATTGTAATCGAGTTATTCGAAACTTGTGTATATACACGTAAACGTGGTGCAACAAGTAACCAGTTTAAATAAGCGCCAATTGTTAAGCCAACTGCAATCCATGCTTCAACTAAACCTGAAACATAAATCGCACCAGGTAAGCCCATTAACAGCCAACCAGACATATCCGCAGCCCCAGCACTTAATGCAGTAACCGTAGCACCAAGTCCACGACCACCCAGCATATAATCTGTTAAATTACTTGTTTTACGAAATGCATACCAACCAATGCCAAGCATGACAAGCATATAAATAATAATAGCTAAAAATTGATAGCTGTACTCTGACATAAAAACAGCTCCTTTGTATTTTTCTTTAGCAGAATACCTACATCACTATATGTTATGAAAGAATTGTGAATTTTAACTTGATTCAGCAAATATCTTCTACTTCTATAAGTGGGGATGAATGCATAAGAGATGCAATTCTATTCAGTGAGGGTTCGAATCCTCAGCTGAATCAAGTTAAGCCCCGGCGGATGTCACAGATTTTTAAGGGAAGTTTTTCGAGCGAACTCGAAAAAATCTGGACGCAATTACGCTAAGGCGTAATTGATTTTCTGCTCAGTAGGTGTCAAAAATTTTAAATGAGCTTTCCAATAGAGCTCTGAAAAAAATGAACAAGAGATGCCTAAAGCGAAATAGATTCATAACAATTCATTCATTTTAACATGTAACTTTAGACCCTCTCAACGCAAAATTTAGTAGCACTCTAATATTATTTTTTTCTTTTTGTCACGCGTCCTAGTAAGAAGGCACCAGCTGCAACAGCAAGAACTGTATTTGATTTTTTATTGAAAACTTGCTTTGAAATGAGCGAAAGATTTTGCGGACGCTCTGCAAGTCGGCGCATAAAGTACCCGTACCAATCATGACCAAAAGGAACATACGTACAGAAGTTATAGCCTTCCCCGGCAAGAGATAATTGCAACTCTTTACGGAAGCCATACAGCATTTGGAATTCAAATTTATCGTACGGAATATTATGCGTTTTCACAAATTGCTTTACATGATTAATGACATTGTGATCATGCGTTGCAATTGATGTAAATTTCCCATGTAATAAATGATATTCAATATGCTCGATATATTTGCGGTCAATCTCTTCTTTTGCTTGGAAGGCAACCGAGCTATCCTCCTTGTAAGCACCCTTAACAATGCGTAAACGGTAGTCTTTATAGCGATCTACGTTTTCATCTGACTCAAAGAAATAAGATTGAATAACGGTACCGATGTTGTTATATTGTTCGCTTAATTTTTCAAGTAGCTGGAAAGAAGGATGTAGGCGTGCATAATTTTCCATATCGAAGTTAACGAAAATTTGATAATTATATGCAGTAGCAACGATCTCTTCTAAGTTGTCATAACAAAAATCATAATCAATATCTAAGCCTAATTGAGATGGCTTTAATGAAATATGAGCTTGTAAATTATCACTGTGAATACGCTCAATGACTGTTAAAATTTGTTCCTTTGCTTCAAGTGCAGCAGACTTTTCAAAAACGAATTCCCCTAAATTATCAACTGTACATGAAATACCTTGAGCATTTAATTCTTTAATACTTGCGACTACTTCATCGATATTTGTACCTGCAACGACACTTTGCGCCCCAAGTTTAAAACCGTATTTTTGTGCAACAGAATTTAAAGTTTGGTTCTCTGAAAGAGCAATAAAGAAATCTTTTAACGTCATATTTAAGCAACCCCCTGTGAATTTAATATTATGCTAACGTTGAAGTGAGTATATATTAAAAAAATAAAAAAAGGAAACACTAATTTAGAATTTTCTAACTTCTAAGCGGAGAAATTGAGTTATATCAACGTTTTTTTATACTAAAAAATTTTTACTAGAATAATAAAAAGAGGGAAATTTCGCAAAATTGAGAAATGACGCAAAGAAATTTTGCGGTTCTAAACAAGTATGCTGTACTCTGACGTAAAATTTGCTTCGAAGCACGAAAAAAATCAACATTTTGACCTAAATCAAAATGTTGATTTCATGAAAGTGAAGCATTTTATTTTCGTTTCAAGCGATATTGTAAGCCTTGACGGTGAATGCCGAGCGATTTTGCCGTTTGTGAAATATTTCCATCATTCAATTGTAGCGCATGTTGGATATAATGATCTTCCACTTTTCGCATATATTCATCAAGCGGCTGCAATTCTTGATGGGAAAAATCAAACAGATTAGCTGTATCATGTGAAATCGGCTGTGCTTGATTCAATTTCCACTTGAAATAAGCGGGAACGAGCGTCATATCAACAAACTCCTCATTTGTCAGCAATGCGCTAATATCATCAAGAAGAACTTCAAGCTCTTTTAAATTGCCTGGCCAATCATATGTAAGAAAGAGCTCCTCCACTTCCGGGGCTAATCCCTTCACATGAATCCCGTAGTTGCTACGCCGGCGCGCAAAATAATCATCGATGAACGGCTTAATATCTTCGCGACGTTCACGCAATGATGGTACTTGAATCGTTAAATTTGAAAATAAATAATATAGATTTTTAGAAAGGCGTCCATTTTGAATTAAATCAATCGGATCCTCACCAATACTCGCAATGAAAACATGATGGCGATCTTGATGAGATTCTAATAATTCAATAATGCGTTCCTGAGCAGGCATGGATAAAAATTCAATTCTTTCCGCAAAGAATGTATATTTTTTTTCTTCTGCAATGTATTTTTCGATTTGTGTAAGTAGTGTTTCCTCATTACGACGGCAAATAAGTGTAATAAAGCGATCGTTCTTTTCGACAAGTTCGTGATGAATTCCCTCAGCAATCATATCTTTACCCGTGCCGGATTCCCCAACAAGCATGACCGGAATCCGACCAAAAGCCGCAACTTTCGCTTGTTGAATCACTTGCTTCATCGATTTCGAAACAGCGGTAATAATATCAAACGTTAACGGAGCGCCATAGCGGCTGAGCGGTCGGTCCATTAAAAATTCTTGTTGTGTTACATCGCGCGAAAACTGAATAGCAATTTTTGTTTCGTCATTTAGGGTAAAGGGGTAATAATCATTAATCATGGATACTTCTTCACCTTGTGCATTCCAAAACGTTTGCTTCACATGACTAATTACTTGACCAGAAGCCAAAACTTTTTGCAGCATGTTTTGCTCTAAATTAAAATCCAGTGATTGCGAGACAAAGCGCTGTGTCACTTGTTCAAATGATTCACCAGTAAGATCTCGCATTTTTTTATTAAAGACGATCACACGTCCATTATCATCAATCGCACAAAGGCCGATGTCGATTTTTTCTGTAATAAATTCAAAAACATTCGTAATATCAAGTTGTTTCATACGGTGCAACCTCCTTACATATATCTTAGCATGGAGCATCAAGAGTAAGATATTTTTTTATTATTTTAGCAAATGTATTTGTACCGAAGCAAAGCGACAGGTACAGAAATACCGATGTATAATTGAACTTTTCAGAAAAATGTGTTGATTTTAGCAATGAATTATTGCACAATGAACTTGTAAGCGCTTCATAAGGCGCATAAAAATAATGCACTAACCATCGGAGGTAATGATAAATGATAGATTACAAACATGAACCATTTACAGATTTCTCGGTAGAAGCAAATAAAAACGCATATTTAGAGGCGTTATCAAAAGTAGAAGCACAATTAGGCGCAGAATATCCACTCATTATTGGTGGCGAGCGCATTACGACTGAAGATAAAATCGTTTCATATAACCCAGCAAACAAAACAGAAGTGATCGGTTCTGTTTCGAAAGCTTCACAAGAATTAGCTGAAAAGGCAATGCAAGAAGCGGATAAAGCATTCCAAACATGGAAAAAGGTAAAGCCTGAAATTCGTGCGGATGTTTTATTTAAGGCAGCAACAATCATTCGTCGCCGCAAGCATGAATTTTCAGCATGGTTAACAAAAGAAGCAGGGAAGCCTTGGAATGAAGCGGATGCGGATACAGCTGAAGCAATTGATTTCCTAGAATATTACGGACGTCAAATGTTAACAATGAAGGATGGTCGTAAAGTAGAAAGCCGTCCGAATGAATACAATCGTTATGATTATATTCCACTTGGGATTGGTATTGTCATCTCGCCTTGGAATTTCCCATTTGCCATTATGGCGGGTACAACGGTTGCGGCTGTTGTAACGGGTAATACAGTATTATTAAAACCAGCTTCTACAACACCAGTAGTTGCGTATAAATTTATTGAAGTGCTTGAAGAAGCGGGCTTACCAGCGGGCGTTGTCAATTATGTCCCAGGAAATGGTGCTGAAGTAGGGGATTATTTAGTGGATCACCCGAAAACGCGCTTCATTAGCTTCACGGGTTCACGCGATGTTGGTTTACGTATTAATGAGCGTGCATCAAAATTAAATGAAGGCCAAATTTGGATTAAGCGTGTCATTGCTGAAATGGGCGGTAAAGATACGATGGTTGTGGATAAAGAGGCGGATTTAGAGCTTGCTGCACAATCAATCGTTAAATCGGCATTTGGCTTCTCAGGTCAGAAATGTTCTGCATGTTCACGTGTTGTCATTGTAAAAGATGTGTATGATCAAGTAGTTGAGCGTGTAGGCGAATTAACGAAAGAACTGACAATTGGTGATCCAGTCAATCCATCGAATTTTATGGCGACAGTTATTGACTCGGCGGCATTTAAAAAGATTAGTGAATATATCGAAATTGGTAAAACGGAAGGACGTCTTATTGCAGGAGGAACTTCAGATGATTCAGTAGGTTACTTTGTGAACCCTACAGTATTTGCAGATGTTGATCCAAAAGCGCGTATTATGCAGGAAGAAATTTTCGGTCCTGTCGTAGCGATGACAAAGGCGGAAACATTTGAAGAAGCGATTGCGATTGCAAATAACACAGAATACGGCTTAACAGGTGCAGTTATCACGACAAATCGTATGAATTTAGAATATGCGCGTGATGAGTTCCATGTAGGAAATTTATACTTTAACCGCGGTTGCACAGGTGCGATTGTAGGCTATCAACCATTTGGTGGCTTCAACATGTCAGGTACGGATTCAAAAGCAGGCGGACCTGATTACTTAACATTACACATGCAAGCAAAAACAACTTCGGAAACATTCTAATAAGTAGAAAAGCACATCTCGGTTTAATACGAGATGTGCTTTTAACGTTTATTGCGAATTATTTAGCCCATTCTTTCGCTTGTGCTTCTGTACCGAAGACGAAGTGACCAGGGCGAGCTTCAATTACTTTTGCAGCAGGATCGTGCTCTGTATGTTTGTAAGGGATACGTACACGATTGCGCTCATACTCAGGGTTTGGCTGAGGAACCGCTGATAGTAATGATTTTGTATATGGGTGGATTGGATTATTGTAAATCTCATCCGCAGAGCCAAGTTCTAAAATTTTACCGCGGTACATAACAGCAATACGGTCTGAAATGTATTTAACCATTGATAAATCATGGGCAATAAATAAATACGTTAAGCCGCGTTCTTTTTGCAGTTGCTTCAATAAGTTAACGACTTGCGCTTGAATCGAAACATCCAGCGCTGAAATCGGTTCGTCCGCGATGATGAAGCTAGGGTCTAAGCTAAGTGCACGGGCAATTCCGATACGCTGACGTTGACCACCAGAAAATTCATGCGCATAGCGGTTTGCATGCTCACGCGTTAAACCTACTGATTCAAGTAATGAACCAACTTTCTCACGTCGCTCTGCTTTATTTTTATAAAGACCATGAATGTCGAATGATTCAGCAATAAGTTCACCAGCTGTCATACGAGGATTTAATGATGCATATGGATCTTGGAAAATCATTTGCATTTCTCGGTTAAACTGCATTAAATCTTTACGTGATTTGAGCTCTGAAATATTGCGACCTTTAAACGTAATTTGACCTTCTGTAATGTCATAAAGGCGGATAATTGAGCGACCTGTCGTTGATTTACCACAACCAGATTCTCCAACTAATCCTAAAGTTTCCCCTTCATAAACATCAAAGCTAATACCATCAATCGCTTTAATCGGATCTTTTGCTGTACCGAAATGTTGTTTTAAGCCTTGTACTTCTAAAATTTTATTTGCCATTTGCTTTGCCCTCCAGTTCATAGCCTTTGATGCGGCGTGCGATTGCATCAGGGAGTGGCATTTTTGGTGCATCTGGGTGTAAAAGCCATGTTTTCGCAGAATGTGTATCCGATACTTTAAACATCGGCGGCTCCATTTCAAAATCGATTTTCATTGCATGCTCATTACGAGGTGCAAATGCATCGCCTTTTGGTGGATCAATTAAGTTTGGAGGTGAGCCTGGAATTGCGCGTAATAGCTCGTCCGTACTGTTGTTTAAATCGGGCATTGAACCAAGTAAGCCCCAAGTGTAAGGGTGTTTAGGATTGTAGAAAATATCCTCTACTGTTCCGTACTCAACAATTTGTCCAGCGTACATAACAGCAACACGGTCAGCGATATTGGCTACAACACCTAAGTCATGGGTAATGAAAATAATCGACGTGTTCGACTTCTTTTGGATTTCTTTCATTAACTCTAAAATTTGCGCTTGGATTGTAACGTCCAAAGCTGTTGTGGGCTCATCGGCAATTAATAGCTTCGGATCTGCAGCAAGGGCAATTGCGATAACAATACGTTGACGCATACCACCAGATAATTCATGTGGGTATGCGCGGTAACGCTTCTCCGGGAAAGGAATTCCTACTTGGTCTAGCAATTCAATTGCACGTACTTTTGCAGCATCGCGTGAATTCACTTTTTTATGCTTCAATAACACTTCAGTAATTTGCTTACCAATGCGCATTGTTGGGTTTAAAGCAGTCATTGGATCTTGGAAAATCATCGCGATATCATTTCCGCGAACCGCCATCATTTCTTTTTCAGTTAAAGGAATAATGTCTTTTCCGTGGAAATTAATTTGCCCACCTGCATAAATACCAGGTGGCTGTGGAATTAGCTTCATTAAAGCGTTACTCGTAACAGATTTACCAGAGCCTGATTCTCCAACGATGGCTAAAGTTTCGCCTTCATATAATTCAAAACTTACACCTCGTACAGCTTGGACTACACCAGCGTACGTTTTGAAATTAATACGTAAGTCTTTCACTTCTAATACTTTTTTCTTCATCTCGTACACTCTCCTTATTTACGTAATTTCGGATCAAGTGCGTCACGGAGCCCGTCTCCAACTGCGTTAAACGCAAAAATTGTTACCGAGATTAATAGGGCAGGGAACAATAATCGCCACGGGGCAGATGTTAAAGCTTTAAAACCTTCAGAGGCCATTGTACCCCAGCTGGCTAAAGGAGCTTGAACACCTAAACCTAAATAACTTAGGAAACTTTCTGTGAAAATTGCACTTGGAATTGTCATTGTCATTGTTACTAAAATCGCACCCATCGCATTTGGGATAAGGTGGCGTTTAATAATATGCCAATTGTTTGCGCCTAACGTACGAGCAGCTAAAACATATTCTTGGTTTTTAATTTTTAACACTTCACTTCGAACGATACGCGCCATATTTACCCAACCGGTAATCGACAGAGCAATAATCATTGGCACTAAACCAGGCTCCATTACTACAAGTAAAATAATAACAACAAGTAAATAAGGAATGGCAGTTAACACGTCAGCGATACGCATCATAATATTGTCGACACGGCCACCTGCAAGACCGGCAATACTTCCCCATAACACACCGATAATTAAATCAATGGTAGCAGCAGCAATACCGATAAATAATGAAATTCGAGCACCTTCCCATGCACGAACGAATATGTCACGAGCAAGGTCATCTGTACCAAACCAGTGTGTAGCAGATGGTGCACTATTATATAAACCTACACTTTCTTCATAGTTGTAAGATGAAAATACAGGAGCAAAAGCTGCCATTAATGTAATGAAGATTAATATAATTAAGCCAACAATCGCCAGTTTATTATGAGAGAAGCGATAAAATACTTCCTTCCAAAAGGACACTTGTTTTTTTGCGAGTGCGTCAGATTGTTGCGTTTGATTTCCGACAACTTCAAACATTTCAGGTGCAATTTTTGGAATTTGTTGTTTGTCTAAATTCATTATTTTTTCGCTCCTTTCAATTTAATACGTGGATCAATCACGCTATATAAAATATCTACAATTAATACAGCGAATAATAAAATAAGTGAGTAGAACACAGTAGTTCCCATAATTACTGTATAGTCACGGTTTGTAATACTTGTTACGAAATGGCGACCAAGTCCAGGAACGGCAAAGATTTGTTCAATTACGAAACTACCTGTAATAACTCCTGCAAAAAGAGGTCCTAAATACGTCACTACTGGTAATAGTGCATTACGTAGTGAATGTTTGAACACAACTGTCCACTTTCCAAGACCTTTTGCACGAGCGAGTTTCACGTAATCACTATTGTTTTGCTCAAGCATACTTGAACGCGTCAATTTGGCGATGAAGCCTGCGTGTGTAATGGCAATCGCAAATGACGGTAAAATCGTATAAGCGAAACCTTTCCATCCACTTACCGGGAACCAACCCGCTTTGAAAGATAAATAATATTGAAGTAAACCTGCCAAAATAAATGACGGAACCGAAATTCCTAACACGGCAATGATTGTAGCCGCATAGTCTGGAAGTTTATTGTGATACAGGGCAGATATGACACCTAGTAAAATCCCAAGACCAATTGCTAAGATCATTGCTTGAAGACCTAAAGCAAGAGATACAGGGAAACTTTCAGCAATAATGTCATTCGTTGATCGTCCTGTGTACTTCATGGATTCACCAAAATCAAAAGTCATCGTATCGACTAAATAATCTTTGTATTGGATATACCAAGGATTATCCAGTCCATATTTTGCGTTTAGTTGTTCTTCAATTGCAGGTGGTAGGTCACGTTCACTCGCGAATGGACTACCTGGTGCAAGTTGCATTAAGAAAAATGTCGCAGTAATAATTAAATACATTGCTAGAACGATATAAAGTAATCGTTTAATAATAAATTTTACCAATGTCCGTACCTCCTTTATTAATTACATCTCGGCTTTTTTTAGCCAAGGTTGCTACTATATTAATGGTAGAAACCCGCCGTCAAAAAATGTACTATTTTGAAAATTCTTATATAGCAGGAAAGGCTGCTTGAAACAAATGAATGTTTCAGCAGCCTTCCTACTTGAAAAAGACAAGCATCTCATGTGTTCGCATGAGTTTATTGTATAAAGTTTACGAGAGGTTATTTCTTGCCCTCGTCCTCATCCTCATTTTGAATATCTACGTATTTCAGGTTGATGCTACCAATTGCATTAGGAGCCATATTTTTAACCTTATCCGCAACAACATTTAAGTTTGTTTGGAAGTAGATTGGTGCTACAGGCATTTCTTCCATTAGAATAGCTTCTGCTTCTAATAATTTTTCTAAACGTTTAGCAGAGTCTGTTTCTGTAGTAGATTCTTTCAGTAACTTCGTATACTCTGGATTGCTCCAACCAGTTTGGTTATTGCCGTTCTCTGCACTGCTGTACATTTCTAAGAATGAGTAAGCATCGTTGTAGTCAGCAGACCAACCCATACGACCTACTTGGAAATCGCCATTGTTGATTTTGTCTAAATATACTTGCCATTCAGCATTATCAAGCTTAATTTTGATACCTAAGTTTTTCGTCCAACCTTGTTGGATGAATTGTGCGATTGCAGAGTGTGATTCTGAAGTGTTATAAGAAACTTTAATTTCTAAATCAGCAGCGCTTGCAATACCTAATTCTTTAAGACCTGCATCTAAATACTTTTTCGCTTCATCGTAGTTTGCATCTTGGAAATAACCTTCGTCATCGCCGAAACCTGCAACCGAGTTTGGAACGATACCAAGTGCTGGCTCTTGCTCACCTTTAGTGATGTTTTTAACGATTCCTTCACGGTCGATTGATAAAGATAACGCTTTACGAATGTTTTCATTTTGCATAACCGGATCTTTTGTATTTAGTTTGTACCAGTAAATACCTGATAAATCAGATACATTTAATTTATTTTCAGATTTTAAGCGCTCGATTGAATCAAGAGAGATTCCGCCGAATGGTGCGCCTAAGAAGTCAACTTCGCCACTATCAAACATTGTCATTTGTGTCGTTTCAGACTCAACCATTGCAACGTTTACTGATTCAATCGCTACATTTTCAGCATCCCAATACGTATCGCGTTTTTCTAATACGATTTCGCTTGCGTGTTTCCAAGATGCTAAGTTGTATGCACCATTTGATACATAAGAATCAGCTTCTGTGAACCATTTTGGATTCGCTTCAGCAGTTGCTTTGTTAATTGGGAAGAAAGTTTTGAAAGCTGTTAACTCTAAGAAATAAGGAGTAGGCGCTTCTAAAGTAACTTCAAGTGTTTTTTCATCGATTGCTTTAACTCCTACTTCTTCAGCAGTACCTAAACCGTTATTATAGTTTTCTGCACCTTTAATTGCATAAAGGATTGATGAATATTCAGAAGCGTTTTCTGGATTTAAACCCCATAACCATGCAAAGGCAAAGTCTTCAGCAGTTACTTGTTCACCATTTGACCACTGCGCATCACGCAAAGTAAATGTGTAAGTAAGTAGGTCATCAGAAACTTTATAGTCTTCGGCAGCTGCTAAAATAGGCTCGCCATTTACCATTGTTGTTAAACCTTCAAATGCGTTTTCAATAATTACTCCAGAAGTAGTATCTGTTGCTAATTGTGGATGTAATTTTGGTGGTTCAGATGTAATTAATACGTTTAAATTTTTTGCTGCGTCACCTGATGCATTTTTGTCTGTGTCTTTTGACCCTTCATCGGTACCACAAGCTGCTAAAAATGCAGAAAGAGAAAGAGCCATTGCTGGTAATACTACTTTGTTGTACTTCATTAAATAGTCCCCCTAGAAATTCATGTAAATTAAATTTTCTGATAATATTTTGATGCGTTAATACAATATATCAGAATATTGTTGATAAAAAAAGACTGTTTAAGAAAAAAGTTTTGAAATCAAATAAGTCCAATAATTCCGAATATTATCAAATTTATATTATATTTTAAAATAGTTTACCTATATACTAATTAACCCTTGAATTACTTTGAATTCAAGGGGAATATGCTCGAAAAATTCATTCATTTTGAATTTTCAATCTACTATAGTTTGTAACAAAATAGACACAATTGATCTATTTCATCGAAGATTCAAATTTTATTTAACTTAATTCAGCAAATGTATTTGTACCGAAAGCGAAGTGGCAGGTACAGAAGTTCTCTACTTCTATAAGTGGGGGATGAATGCCAAAAAAGGTAATTTTACTTGCGTGGGGGTTTAAACTCCAGCTGAATCAAGTTAAGCTCCGGCGGATGTCACAGATTTTTAAGGGAAGTTTTTCGAGCGAGCTCGAAAAAATCTGGACGCAATTACGCCGAGGCGTAATTGATTCTGGATATAATAATGTTTAGGCATAAATAATCTTTCACTTTGTCATGAAAAGCGTCAAAATGGACTTAGTATATATAGGGAGGGAATTGAAATGAAAACAGAACAACAATATTTTGAAGAAAGTAAAGAAATGAAAGTTTATATGGAGGATATGTCGCAGCTAAAAGAACAGAGCTTTGCTATTTATGAAAGTTTTGAAGTGGCGCAGGAAGATGCATTTATCGAAAACTTGAAAAATGCAAATGTCCATATTTTAGCGATTACAGAAGATTGGTGTGGAGATGCGATGCTAAACAATCCAATCATCCGAAAAGTTGCAGAAGCTGCAAATGTTGAAATTCGTACAGCATTGCGTGATGCAGACACAGATTTAATCGATCGTTACTTAACGAATGGTGGACGGGCAATCCCAATCTATATCATTTTAAATGAGATGGGCGAAGTGCTAGGAAAGTGGGGACCGCGTGCACCACAGTTACAACAATTCGTTATGGATAATCGCGCGCAGCTACCAGATAAGGAAGATCCTAATTTTGAAGAGGCACAAAAAGCGATGTATGAAAACTTCCGTATACAATATACAGAAAATCCGCAAATGTGGTCATATGTATATGAAGATTTTAAAAAGACTGTAGCAGCAATTTTATAGTTTAAAGAAAAGATTCCAACATAAATTCTAATAAAGTATGTGCTTGCATGGCTGGCTAAGCAGATGAGTCACACAGCTTTGTTGTCACAAATCTGTACGACTCATCTTTGTGCTTTGTGCAAGGCCAGCCATTATAAAATTTTGCCTACTGAAGCTTTCTTTATAAAGTGCGCCGCTACCGTGTGAGGCGGCGTTTACTTAATTAATTGTCCTACTGAATAGAAATTTTAAATCCTTTCTTCATTTTTTTAATATAAATACCGGAACTTAATAATACATATGCAAAATAAAATTTTTTAAAAGTAAAAGCATGCTCAAATGGCATTTTTAGCAAGTATGAATACAAATTTTACTATGGCAATATTTGATTCAGAATGATGAAATAATAACTTAGAATTTATAGAAGCAGATACTTAAATAGAACGAGTTGTGTTTATGTTAGATACTTTAATTGATTATATATAATTTTGTCGTATGAAATCGAGGTTCCTACTATATTATAACGGTAGGAACTTATTTTTGATTGGAACGTATATATTGAAGAGGATTACGCGAATAACTAAGCAACAGTTGCAATTTATAAACATCCAACAGTATAATTTTAACAGGATGAAAAAGTGAATTACGGTGAAAAATAATAAATCAGGATGAGATAATTATGAAACGAGCGCGAATTATTTATAATCCATCTTCTGGTCGCGAAGTTTTTAAAAAACATTTACCAGAAGTATTAGAAAAACTAGAAATAGCAGGATATGAAACATCATGTCATGCCACAACAGGTGCGGGAGATGCAACAAATGCAGCAATAGAAGCTGTAAAACGAGAGTTCGATATCGTGATTGCTGTCGGTGGTGACGGTACATTGAATGAAGTTGTTTCAGGCGTTAGTCAATGTGAGAACCGTCCGAAAATCGGGTTAATTCCAATGGGAACGACGAATGATTTTGCACGTGCTGTTCAAATTCCACGGAAAATTGATGAAGCAGTAGACATTATACTTGCGGGTGAAACAATCCCAGTTGATGTTGGAATATTAAATGATGAACGTTATTTCATTAATATTGCTGCTGGAGGGCGTATTACTGAACTGACCTACGAAGTGCCGAGCAAAATGAAAACAATGCTTGGTCAGTTAGCTTACTATTTAAAAGGAATTGAAATGATTCCTTCCATTAAAGCAACGCATATGAAAATTGAAATGGACGACGAAGTATATGACGGCAATGTCATGATGTTCCTATGTGGATTAACAAACTCTGTGGGAGGGTTTGAGAAAATTGCCCCAGACGCATCGATTAATGACGGCTTATTTACGGTCATGATTTTAAAGGAATGTAATATTGCTGACTTTATTCGAATTGCATCACTTGCGCTGCGAGGCGAGCATTTAAATGATGAACGCGTTATTTATCGGAAAGCAAGCCGTGTCAAAGTTACATCTGAGGAAGAGGTACATTTAAATTTAGATGGCGAGTACGGTGGAGATGCTCCGGCGGTTTTCCAAAATTTAAAGCGTCATATTGAAGTATTTGTGCCAATTGACGAAATTCGCGAAGAAGATAAAATCAAATAAATGAATGAAAGCTTGTAGGGACATAATGTCTTTACAAGCTTTTTTCTATTGAATGAATTTATGGGATGAAATGATTTTTGAGAATTTAAGCGTTCGAAATGTCATGAGATGGGTATAGTAATGAAGATAGTGCCTCTGGACGCAATTACGCCAAGGCGAAATTGATTCGATTGCATGAAAGGAGAAAATAAATTGATCAATGATTCTGCTGTATTTTGGAGCCGTATTTTAACTGAAGTTACGCTATCATTTCATATTATTTACGCAACAATTGGCGTCGGTGTGCCAATTTTGATTATGATTGCCCAATGGATTGGAATTAAAAATAATGATGAACACTATATATTAATGGCAAGACGTTGGGCGAGAGGTTTTGTTATTACCGTTGCTGTTGGGGTCGTGACAGGTACTGTAATCGGTCTGCAATTATCGCTATTATGGCCGAACTTTATGCAAGTGGCAGGTCAATTAATCGCGTTGCCACTGTTCATGGAAACATTTGCGTTCTTTTTTGAGGCAATCTTTTTAGGGATTTATTTATATACATGGGATCGTTTTGAAAATCAAAAAAAGCATATGTTGCTACTCATTCCCGTAGCGATCGGGGCATCCATGTCTGCGGTTTTTATTACCGTGTTAAATGCGTTTATGAATGCACCACAAGGCTTTGATATTGTCGATGGACAATTAATCAATATTCAGCCACTCGTCGCAATGTTCAACCCAGCTATGCCAACGAAAGTAGCGCATGTATTGCTGACTGCTTATATGACTTGTGCGTTTTTATTAGCATCCGCTGCAGCATATCGTTTATTGCGCGGCTCCAACCATGAATATCATAAGAAATCACTTTATTTACTGATGAAATTAGGCTTTATATTTGCGGTAGCAACAGCTATTGTTGGTGACTTTTCAGGCAAATATTTAGCGGAGTACCAACCAGAAAAGCTGGCAGCAGCAGAATGGCATTTTGAAACAACACCGAATGCACCGCTTGTATTGCTCGGTGTGCTGGATGATGGTGAAGTGAAATATGCATTGAAAATTCCATATGCTTTAAGTATTTTGGCGCATAATAATCCAACTGCGGAGGTAATCGGACTTGATCAGTTTCCCGTAGACGAACATCCGCCATATTATATTCACTATTTATTTGATGGCATGGTAATGATCGGCATGTTTATGGTGGCACTTTCGCTCATTTATTTACTTGCACTATGGCGCGGCTGGACATTTATTCAAACGAAATGGTTTAGGTGGATTGTCGTCGCAGGTGGGCCATTATCAGTTCTAGCCATTGAATTTGGGTGGTGGCTAGCAGAAGTAGGAAGACAACCTTGGCTATTACGAGGGATTATGCGTACAGAACAGGGTGCAACAACGAGTGAATATGTTGACCTCATGTTAATTTTATTCTCGTTACTTTATTTTATCCTTGC
Organism: Solibacillus sp. FSL K6-1523; assembly: GCF_038005225.1. NCBI lineage: Bacteria > Bacillati > Bacillota > Bacilli > Caryophanales > Caryophanaceae > Solibacillus > Solibacillus sp. FSL K6-1523. The sequence goes on along the minus strand of NZ_JBBOSU010000001.1, from coordinate 3,945,084 downwards.
CATTGGTAGTATTCTCGCATTGCAACGTATGTTTAAAAACAATCCAATTGAAAATGAAATAGCGAAAAGGAAAGAGAGGGACTTCGTATGAGTTTAGAGCTTATTGGAATTTGCGTACTTTGGGCTTTTCTTTTCGGCTACGTTATTATTGCTTCGATTGACTTTGGTGCTGGATTTTATAATGCGTATAGTGTGTTAACGAATCGCTCGGATATTTTAAGTGATGTCATTAAACGTTATTTATCACCTGTGTGGGAAGTAACGAACGTCTTTCTCGTATTTTTCTTTGTTGGGATGGTCGGCTTTTTCCCGCAAACCGCCTTTTATTATGGCACGATTTTACTTGTGCCCGTCAGTATTTCGTTAATTCTTTTATCGATTCGTGGTGCCTACTATGCGTTTGAATCATATGGAATGGCAGGGCATAAAGGCTATGCTACAGCTTACGGTTTAGCTGGATTATTAATACCGGCTTCATTTTCAGTGGTATTCACTATTTCCGAAGGCGGCTTTGTGGAAATGGTGAACAATTATCCACAGTTGAATTATAAGGCTTTGTTTACGAGTCCATTAACGTGGAGTATCGTCGTTTTAAGTATTGTTGCCGTGCTTTATATTTCAGCGGTGTTTTTAACCTGGTATGCGCATAAAGCAAGAGATCATAAAGCATCGATCTTAATGCGCAAGTTTGCATTAATTTGGTCGGCACCGCTCGCAATTGCTGCGGTTGGGATTATTGTTGAGTTTCGCGGACATAATTCATTCCGCTTTGAAAAAATGGCGAATGTATGGTGGTTATTTGCGATTTCGGCCATTCTCTTTTTTATTACGACATGGTTATTATGGATGAAGAGAAACTATGGCATGATGGTTATCTTATTATTTAGCCAATTCGCGCTAGCTTTCTTTGCATACGGCATCTCTCATTACCCGTATTTACTGTATCCGTATTTGACGATTCATGATAGCTTCACAAATAAAGAAATGGCGATTGCGTTAATTATCGTGTTTATATTGGGCGCGGCTTTATTAATTCCGTCACTCGTTTTATTATTCAAACTGTTTGTATTTGATAAAGCCTATGTTCGTGGAATTCATGATGAGCATGTATAGGAGGAAGCAGCAATGAGCGGATTTCTAATTTTTGTCGCACCATTTATTGTCGTTGTGCTCGCATTATTTCTTGCATTTTATACAGCACCGAAAGATAAATTAAGTAACAAACAATAAATAGCGCCTCCCTTCACGCATACATCAAATGTGAAGGGGAGGCGTTTTTTCGATTCATAAATGCGGGTTAAGCGTGCAAAAGGTCGTTCACATGGTACAATAAAAGAATTGAAAAACGAGAGGACGAATATGAAATGACTGCACCAATTAATAAAAATGATCGCACGACTGTCTATATAGAAGATTTAACGCATGATGGCAATGGTGTCGCAAAAATAAATGGTTACCCACTCTTCATCCAGGGAGCGCTACCTGGTGAAACGATGGAAGTGCATGTAGTAAAAACATTAAAAAATTATGGCTTTGCTAAAATTATAGGCATTACCGAAAAATCACCGGACCGAGTAGATGCGCCATGTGACTATTTCGCACAATGCGGCGGCTGCCAATTGCAGCACCTTTCGTATGAAGGACAATTAAAATGGAAGCAAAACATGGTTGCCAACGTAATGAAGCGTTTAGGGAAAATCGATGCGCCGGTACTACCTGTAAAAGGGATGGACGAACCTTGGCATTATCGTAATAAATCACAAATTCCATTTGGATTAGGCGATTCAGGACAAACAGTAGCAGGCTTCTACAAAATGAAATCTCATGCGATTGTCGATATGGAACGTTGCTTAATCCAAACGGGTGAAGCCGATATGATGATGGCTGATTTTAAAGAGAAATTAGCAACTTTAGGCATTCGCCCATATGATGAGCAATCGAACCGAGGCATGCTACGCCATGTTGTAGTACGCAAAGGACGCGCAACAGGGGAAGTCATGATTGTGCTCGTTACCAAATCACGCAAATTCCCACAAGCAGAAGCCGCGATTGAATTGCTTCGTGAGCTTGTACCAAATGTTACGTCGATTGTCCAAAATATTAATGGCGAAAAAACAAATGTCATTTTCGGCAATGAAACACTTACACTTTGGGGCAAAGATACGATTGAAGATACGATTGGCAATGTACGCTTTGAAATTTCGGCACGTTCTTTCTATCAAGTAAATCCGCTCCAAACAGAGGTGCTATATAAGCAAGCATTGGACTATGCACAGCTAACAGGCAATGAACGTGTCATTGATGCATACTGCGGTATCGGCTCGATTTCACTATTTTTAGCGCAGCAAGCAGGGCATGTAATGGGCGTTGAAATTGTGCCACAAGCGATTGAAGATGCAAAGCGCAATGCAGAACTAAACGGCTTTACAAACACCTATTTCGAAGCAGGCCCAGCAGAAGAAGTGATCCCTCGCTGGTATAAAGAAGGTAAGGAAGCAGACGTGTTAGTCGTCGATCCACCACGTAAAGGCTGTGACGAGGCATTACTCAACACAATCATCGAGCAGAAGCCAAAACGTGTCGTGTATGTTTCTTGTAATCCTGCAACACTAGCGCGTGATTTACGTATTTTAGAGGATGGTGGGTATAAGACGCAGGAAGTACAGCCGGTTGATATGTTCCCGCATACGACGCATTGTGAAGCGGTGGCGTGGTTGGAGTTGGTTTGATTTAATATGTAATATAAATAAAAGCTGTGCCGAAGAGCCAATTATTACAATTGGACATTTCGGCATGGCTTTTTTAATTATAATTAATTTGAAGAATTGTATCGATGCTTGGTGCAGGTTGTTCCGATGGTGAAATTTCGTTTTTTTTGCTGTTCTGAAAAGGATTAAATATTTTGACGTTGAAGTTATTGAATTAACGATATAATGAATTTTAAAAATTCAACTATAAAAATAGCGAAATTAAATTATGAGGAGTGAGGCTTGAATGCTAAGTATAGAGGATTATATCTCTCGAAGGAAAAAGGAAGATAAGCTCAACGAATTTGATATTGATGCACGTACTCAAAACATGAAAATTTGCGTTGATTATATATTTGAGTATTTCACTAACTATCTGAATATCACGGAAGCTGAAGAAAAAACGATATTGCATAATGAAAAGCTAGAGAAATATTGTAAGCAGCTTAAGGAGTATGAGCCTGAGGTTAGAGAATGGGCTGTTGGTATTTATAATGAATGTGGGAAACAAATACACAAACATGTTGGAACAATTATGAAGAAGAATGAGTTTTTCTTTCTGTACAATGCTGAAAGTGAATTTAGAAATGCTTCATATGATTGCTATTAACAACTCATTAAAAAGTTGCCGTTTCTTAAGGACCAGACCGAAATGCTATTTCTTTTAATAAGGGATTATCACAAAGTAGAGAGTAAGAAAAATTTTAATATTGAACATTCATCAATATCAGAAGAAATTACTGATTGGATTGATACAACGTGGGAAAAGCATCAGGTTAATCTACTTGCATTTGCTTATAGTTGGATACACCACTTTTTTGATAATGAAGATACTTGGCCAGCAACTCATAGAAAGAAAAGTAATCATAGCTGGAGAAAGTACGATTATAATTACAAGCAAAAAAGCAATCTTTTTAATCTCGATTCCTTGTATAGAAAGATGCCGAAAAAGTCTTTTACTAAAGGCAGGAAACAGGAATTCGAAATATTGTTAATGTATTATTGGCTTCAAGATATAGAAGGAGATAACGATTATTGGCAGGAGTATTTGGAGGTGATATTGCCTGCTTTGAAAAAAAAAATATTGACAAAAGGTTGTACTCTTGAATATATGTCTAAATCAGCTTCAAGAAGATAACTAATTCTGCAATATTTAACAAGGTACATAAAATTTATCGATTAACAAAATTAGAGGATATTTTAGATATTCAAAGATAATTGGGTGTACACGTTGAAAATACAAAAACAATTGTAAATGAAGTACAAGTAGGTAGGGATGAACCTTATAGTTGTTAGAATAGTCAGAAATACAAAGGGGGTATGGGAGGTGAAAAGGTAGGGGTCATTTAATAATTAATAGTGCTATAAGAAAATCCAATTAATAATAAAGACAGTAGCTTTAAATAAAATGACTAGATTTTCTTTTCAATTTAAGGGAATATCCATTTATGTGGATAAGCATTCAATAGACGATTTACTTTTCGTTAAATTTATAACGAAACGGAAGGACAATTGGAGGAGGGACATACGTTGAAAAATAATTCATTCATCAATCGGGCATTTCACTTTATGAAAGTATCACTGAAAGGTATCTCACAAGTTATTTTGATAGAAAACTCCATTACTGGAGCTATTATTCTGCTTGCTATTATGATCTCTTCCTTTTCTTTAGGAGTTATTGCTATATTATCGGCAATGATTGGTACATTACTAGGGAAATTGGGCGGTGCCGATAAAGAGATTATTAATCAAGGATTATTTGGTTTTAACTCTGTGCTTACAGGTATGGCACTGTACTTGTTTCTAACTGGTCCATTCCATTGGATCTTCTGTCTAATCGGCGCCTTCCTTGCTGCCATCATAACTGCCGCATTGATGCATGTTATGAAAAAGACGGACATACCGGTTCTAACATTTCCTTTTATTATATTAACTTTGTTTACCTTGCTCATATCTTACCGATTAAGCGCAGTCCATACGAGTAATGCACTCGTACCTCAAAGCTTATGGCAGTGGGAGTTAGATATTACAGGACCATTTAATTTGACAGAAGGGATCTTTACGGGAATCGGACAAGTATTTTTCCTCGATTATACAATATCTGGGCTTTTGATTTTTATTGCCGTTTTTATTGCTGGTTGGCGACTTGGTCTTTATGCTTTTTTAGGAAATGCAGCCGCTTTATTAACCGCTTTAATACTAGGAGCAGAACGCTCATTAATATTCGTTGGTTTGTACGGCTATAATGGTATTTTAACTGCCATCGCAGTAGCACTTATATTTAATACGAGTAAACAGCGACTTTCTTATGTTACAGGAATTATTGCAGCATGTTTGACTGTTCCAATTGCAGCTAGTCTCCATACATGGCTTCTGCCTTTTGGTCTTCCTCCATTAACCATGCCCTTTGTCTTAAGCACATGGATATTTCTTAGCGCAAGGAAAGTACTGCCGAAATTATAATTTGATTTAAGCATGCAAGAAGAAATGCAGAAAACGGGGTTAATAGATCGCATCCACATAATAGCGACGATATATTGTGAAGCGGTGCTTGGTTGGGGATGATTTAATTTAATAAATCGAAAAAAAAGGGCTGTGCCGAAAATCCGATTAAACATTGAGATTTTCGACACAGTTTTTTAGTTGTATTTGCACTGGATGCAAGTTTAATTACAATGAAGTTTAACAGAGCGAATTATTTAAATGCCTTCATTCCCTAGACATACCTATTAGTTACATATAATTATTATTAGTGATCTTTTTGCTTCGTAATATCCAACGATTTAGGAATTAAAAAGAAAACAATAACTGCTACAATCATCATTATAATTCCACCGATTAAGGCTGTTGTTACAAAAGAGTCGTTAAACGCAGCTATAGCTTCTGTAGCAAGTTGAGTAAAGCCCGTTATTTTAGCTACCTCAACAGCACCTACAACGGATTCGTTAGCAATTTGCGCGAATTCACCAACAATTCCATCGGATGAAAATGCTGTAATATCTAAATAGGAGCGATAAAGCAGTGATGCAAGACTCCCAAGAACAGCGATTCCAAACACGTTACCAAGATCATACATAGATTCTTCAATTGCAGCAGCATTCCCTGCTTTTGATGTTGGTGTTTCCAACATTATGAGAGCAGAAGCAACCGCTAAAGAAGCAGTACCAGCTCCAACTAATATTAGTGCTACAGCTAAAGTTGGATAGGTTAACGGATGTCCGAAGAAATACATAACGAACATACCGATAGCTGCAATTCCAATTCCAATTGGTAGTACAATTTTTGCCCCTAGACGTGCGGCTAACCATGGAGCTAATGGAGCGAAAACCATTGCTCCTAATGCCATTGGTAACAGATAGAACCCTGCTTTAAATGGTGAAAGTCCTTCAACGACCTGTAACCATTGGGCAACTAATAAGAGGACAGATGCCATTGCAAACATAGTCATGAATGCTGCAATCGTACCAGCTGAGAATGATCGACTATTAAATAACCTTACATCAAGCATTGGGTCAGAGCTCGATAAATTACGTCGTACAAATAATATAAGCATAACGAAGGCAGCTACAATAACAATCCATGGTGTTAATTCAGAAAGCCCTTCTTTTGAGAATTCTTTAATACTCCAAACAAATGCAATCATACCTGCGACTGATAAAAAAGTAGACGGTATATCCCAGCTATGAGCTTGTGAAGTGGATACCCGTGACTCAGGTAGTAAAAATAGACCAGCAATGACAGCGATTATAGCGAATGGAACATTAATTAAAAAGGCTGAATGCCATGAAAAATATTCAAGTAAAGCCCCTCCAATAATTGGGCCAAATATAGCACCCACAGAAGAAACAATCGACCATACAGCCAGTGCTGTTGCTCTTTCTTTAGGATTTTCAAAGATTACACGAATCATGGAAAGAGTCGTTGGCATAATTAGAGCACCAGCAATTCCGAGAAGAAATCGAATAGCAATTACATAGGATGCACTTTCCGCAAAAAATATGAGTAAAGATACTAATCCGAATAGAGTGAACCCAGTTAGTAAAGCTTTTTTACGCCCCCATCTATCAGCTAAAGTACTCAATGGAATAATAAAACCAGCTAAAATGAGCGAATATATATCAACAATCCATAACTGCTCGGTAGCGCTAGGCTTTAAATCTCTTACAAGATCAGGTAAAGCCATAATGAGAATCGTCATATCCATCATTACAACGAATAAACTAGCTGCAAGAACAATCAAAGCGGTCCATCGTTGCTTTGGTGTCATCATATCTGATGTTTTCGAAAAAAATGAAGCCATCTTACTTTTCCTCCTTAGATACGCTTTTATAACAAACCGACTGTACGGTCTATAAAAGGAGTGTAACTTATAATATTTAATTTTTCAAGTTAATGATACAAATATTTTTGGGGCAAATAGAAGAATGGAAGGAGGATAAACCATAAAAATGAAAACGTAATTGTATATGTTATAATGGATGATAATTTCTTCATAGTAGGAGTGAAAAAGTTGAGAGAAAAGATATTAAAGGCAGCAAAAGAACTATTTATTAAAAATGGCTATAATGCTACTACAACTGGGGATATTGTGAAGTATTCTGGCAGTAGTAAAGGGAATTTATATCATCATTTTAAAACAAAAGAAAATCTCTTTTTGGAAATTCTAAATAATGAAGATGCACAATGGTATGCAAAATGGCGCGAAGAAGAGAAAAAGTGCCAGAGCAATAGAGAAAAATTTTATCTATATAACGAATTATCCTTGAAAACGGAGTTCTATTATCCGCTGCAAACGGCAATAATGGAATTTTACACTGGAGAACACGAATCAAAACATAGCGAAGAAAAAATAAACGAGCTTGAACAACAATATGTAAATACTTACTATGAGATATTTAGTGCGGGAAATAGAGAAAATGAATGGGCTATTGAAGATGTAGAATCTGTTAGTCAAATTGCTGCGACAACGATCAATGGAATTATTACCTTTACTAATAAAACAGATATCAAAAAGAGAATGGAGCTTATGGAGCGTTTTTCTCAAATATTTTTAAAAGGCGTAGAATAAAACATGCACCGGTGCACAAATAACTCTGATAATAAAAATACAATAAGTGAAGTTGAAGTCCTATGTAGAATTGCATGGGGCTTTTTTAGTTGGATAGAAAAATGTATTGGTACCCGTTACAAGTTGTTTTACATATTCCAACTATGCACTTTAAGAATACATAGAAGTAATAATGTTGCCTATTTAATTATTTTGCAACCAATGTACTTCCTCGTTCGACTTTATTGTGTAACGGAGAGGAGAGCCGAAATGGATATCGCAAAATTAGTACACAAAGCTAAAAAGGGGGAAGATGAAGCATTTGAACAACTGATTAGTTCAGTTCGACAAAAGTTGTATCGGACAGCCTATGCATATGTTAGAAATGAACAGGACGCGCTTGATATTTATCAAGAAACAATTTATACAGCTTTAATTTCAATAAAGACGTTAAAAAAATCTGAAAGCTTTGTTAGTTGGATTACAAAAATTTTAGTTTTTAAAGCGATTGATTTTATTCGAAAAGAGTCTCGCCATTTTTCTACAGATGATGAGAAAATATTTGCTGCATTAATTGCACCTGAAAATGATGATTTTATATTGCATTCAATGGACCTATCAGAAGCCCTAAATTTCTTAAATCCAACCGCAAAAACCATTATTTTATTGAGGTACTATCATGATTTGTCTATTAAGGAAATTGCCACAATCATGAATTCTCCCGAGGGAACGGTCAAATCCCATTTAAGTAGAGCGAAAAAGGAGCTAAGGCCCATTTTAAAGGAGGACTATCTCTTATGAATAAAGACAAATTCAGTAATTCAATCGACAATATAAATGTCCCTATCGAAAAGTTAAAGGAAAGAGAGAAAATAGCTATATCTCATGCCAAGAAAAAAAGAAGAGTTGGAAGTAAAACAAAACGTTCATTGTTAGTTGCATGTGGGTTATGTGTTTCTTTGCTTGGCTCTGGATTTGTTTCCACAGGTATGGCGGGAGCGTTATCCAATATTCCACTAATTGGTCCAATTTATAAAGACTTTAGAGATATTGCTTTTAATAAAATTGAACGTAATCAACTCGCAACAATAATTGATAAACAAGATAGTCAAAACGGTTTAACGATGACCGTAAAAGAAGCAGCCTATGATGGTACTCACTTAATGGTATCCGTTGTTTATACAGGTGAAAAAGTACTTTCGTTGCAAGATGAAAAAGTTGGTTTTTCTTCTTTAACAATCAATGGACAACCCATTGAGGTATCAAATGGTGGAACGGGGCAAGACGATATAAACCCGAATACAATTATTGAGCATCATGAATATACATTTGTTAATTACGATGAATACGGCGATGAAATTGAAGTTGCGGTCCACGGAGAAAATTTATTTGGCTTTGAGGGGGAGTGGGAGGTAGCTTTTCCGCTTGAAAAAGTAGCAGGCGAAATCTTTGAGTTCTCACCACAAGTATCTGCACAAACATTGGATGAAGTGTATACGATAACAGCAGAAAAAGTGACATTTAGTCCTCTCACAACAAGAATTGATTTAAGTGTTGATTATCCTGTTGAAATGAATGCAAATGATACATGGCCGTGGTTTGAAATGTATGTACTAGATGACTCTGGACAAAAGTATGAAGGATTGACGTTACAAACTGGTGTGGTGCCAGGGAATTACGGTCATCAGAATATCCTCACATTGCCTCCATTAGATACGATACCTGAATCATTTACACTTAAACCAGGTCGTCGAAATAGTGAAGGTTATTTGGAAGAAATTAAGGAATTAGAATTGGTAATTCCTTTAAATAAAAATAATGAATGACCTCGTTTGTTTTGTGAATTGTTAAGCGCGGCATAGTTGGGGGCAGTTTGATTTATTAATTAGTAAAATAGCTGTGCCGAAAATCCGATTATTATTGGAATTTCAGGCACAGCTTTTTGTTTGAGACTTATGAATTGTATTCTATTAACTGTATTGATTCTACATCTGGTGCAGGTTGTTTCTCTAACTCCGACCAAACGACTAACATGCAGAAAACAAAAAACAGATTGACAATTCATTTGCCCCCATCATATAATGCAAGTAATTACTTACATGTATAAGAGAGATGTGATGAAAGATTGGAGAAAGAAACAACTTCCGAACGTATTATAGAAGCAGCGATTGAACTGGTAAGTAAAAAAGGGTATAAAGCGACAACCACAAAAGCTATTGCTGATCTTGCTGGGGTCAATGAAGTAACAATTTTCCGCAACTTTGGAAACAAACGTGGCATACTCAATGCCGTTATTCAAAAATTCTCCTATGGGCCCCTGTTACAAAAAGTCATTCAAGAACAGGCAACTTGGGACTTAGAATACGACTTGTATCATTTTTCAACGCAGTATCAAAACTATATGTTTTCCATTAAAGAGTATGTACTTATTTCTTTCAAAGAAGCAGGCGCTTTTCCTGAAATTGATCAAGAAGTTGCCAAAATACCTTTATTCATCAAACAAGAATTGGTCGCGTATTTTTGTGAAATGGAGAAAAGAGGGAAGTTGACGGATGTTGATATTGAAGCTATCGCTATGACATTCATCCATTTAAATTTTGGACATTTTATATCACGCGCGCGACTTGGTTCAAGTGTTACGAAAATTTCAACAGAGGACATTTTTAAAACGTCCATCTCAATTTTTTCTAGGGGTCTAACTCCCTAGAAAAAATTTTATTATATATGCAAGTAAGTACTTACACTCAGGAGGGGTTTAGATGAAATCTTTAAAAGCATTGTTTCACATTCGAGAGACGTATATCGGGATTGCAGCTGCGATTGCTTTTCAAGTTATTTTTTTCAGCGTATGGATGACTGCTTATGATGGAGTTAATGATCGTATGGACCAATTGAAGATCGGTCTTGTTAATGAGGATGAACAATTGGGAATCGAAATTACAAACCAACTGGAAAACCAGCTTCCTTTTCAAATTCAATCATACACATCAATTGAAAATGCAAAATCGATTATGGATGAGCGACAAATTGACATGATTATTCAAATACCTTCATCCGTAACAACATCGCTTGCATCAGGAGAACAAGCACAGATCGTCTATTGGATTAACCAATCAAATGCAACTCTAGTGAAAACAATGATGGAAAACACCGCTGTCCAGCTAACTAATCAAATGAATCAACAATTCTATCCTGTTCAAATCAATGAAGCACGTTCTCAATTCATACAACAGCTTCCTTTATCGGAGGAATCAGCTTTAATAGTGGAAGATGCAGTGCTATTTTTGTTAGACTCCTTAGATAGTCATCCACTGTCTAGCTCCATTAAGAAAACCAATGAAGTAGATGGTTTTGCAGCAAATTTTGTCCCATTGATGATTATTCTATCGTCTTTTGTTGGGGCAATGGTGATGATTATGCAACTGGAATTAGCTACCCAATCCATTCAGGAAACAATTTCAAAATGGAATATCTTCATAGGTAGACAAATCATTCAGGTTGGGGTCGCATTATTACTCCCTTTGTTGACGATTGGGTTAATGACTGCCTTTCACATCACAAGTCAATTAAGCATTCCAACACTCTATCTATTCCAGTTCATTTTATTTTGGGCTTTCTTATCTTTTGCACAAGTTTTTGTTGTGTTGTTCGGCAATGCCGGCATGGTTTTCAATATTTTGGCGTTGTCGCTACAGCTTGTAACATCTGGCGTACTCGTCCCACGAGCTGTGTTATCCGATTGGTATATGAAAGTCGGCTCTATACTTCCTGCTACTTACGGGGCTGATGGCTATTATACAATTATTTTCGGAGGCAGTGACACAAATATTTATGAGAATATGTCATCGCTTTTTGTAATAATTATCGTGACTTTGTTGCTTTCAATTGGAGCTGTATTTTTGAAAAAACAAACGAGCTTGAACAACAATATGTAAAAACTTACTATGAGATGTTTAGTGCGAGAAATAGAGAAAATGAATGGGCTATTGAAGATGTAGAACCAGTTAGTCAAATTGCTGCGACAACGATCAATGGAATTATTACCTTTACAAATAAAACAGATATCAAAAAGAGAATGGAGCTTATGGAGCGTTTTTCTCAAATATTTTTAAAAGGCGTAGAATAAAACAACATGTCTAAGTTTACCTTGAATAAAACATGCACCGGTGCTCAAACGATCTAAACTATAATAAATACTTCAAATAACGATTAAATGATATACCTTACTTCCTCTGTTAGAGATTTCACCCAATTATTAAGCGTCTTTTTAAACTTTTCATTTTCTAAAAACCTTTGAGGTGAAGCATGCATGAAACCGACCTCCAAAATGATTTGCTATTTGATTTAGTTGGGCGAATCATCTGATTGTCTATATAATTAATTTTAGAGGGGGGAGGAATCCATATCAATATTAAACTTTCACCTAAAATAATAGTTATAATGATTACTTCGCTCATAGTCATACTTAGTGGTGGCTTTTTAATTTTGTATAATAACAAATTGTCGGCAACTGATGTATTAGAAAACGCTAATTTCGATGCGGAAAACCGAACTGTAACAATTCATACGATCAATACGGATAAAGAGGATATATTTACAGAATTTAAAATTTCAGAAGAGGCACAGCGAGAAGTTTTAAAGGCTTTTGAAAACGCAAAATTTGAAAAAATAACAAGTTTAAACCCGGTTGATTACGATTATCGAATTACCATTTCATTAAACAGGGGTTACCCTATGTACCTTGATTCAACTAAGAAATCATTAACTCTGATTGATACAAAAGAAAACTATACGATAATAAATGAGACAGATCTTTTTGATATTTTAAAAAAAGCAACAAAATAACAATGGCTGTGCCGAAATTCTGATTATTATTGGAATTTCAGGCATAGCTTTTTGTTTGCGACTTTGGAATTGTAATCAATTATCTGAATTTCCCCACACCTGATGTAGGGTATTTGAAATAGATTGAAAATCGGAATCATCTCATATAAAGTTTGTTGTGGTGTTTACACTTCGTATTTCGGGCAACATTCATTTATAATCAAACATCATAAGGAATGGAGCGAAACAATATGTCAGAACCAACAATTTTAGTCGTAGATGATGAGGCGGATTTAGCTAATCTTCTAAAGGCGAGTCTCCAAAAAGAAGGTTTCAAATCTATTCACACAGCTGGTACGATCTCAGAGGCGTGGATAAGCTTTCAAAAGGAATCGCCAGACATCGTGTTACTTGATGTCATGCTGCCAGATGGGGAAGGGTATGATTTATGTCGTCGTATTCGTGAAATTTCGCATGTACCAGTACTCTTTATGTCAGCCAAAACAGAAGAAATCGATAAAATTTTAGGTTTAGCAATTGGTGGAGATGATTATATTCCCAAACCTTTTAGCCCAAAAGAAGTTGCTTATCGTGTTAAAGCGCAACTCCGAAGAGCAGGCTATCAGACTCAAGATACTACATCTATGCTTGTTACAAAAAAGGACGTACTTGAAGTTGGTCCATTCTTGATGAATGCAGATGAAACGGAAGTACATAAAGAGGAGATATTGCTAGAACTAACTGCTAAAGAGGTTGGTTTAATGGCTTGCTTCATGCGCAATCCAAATCGAATTTTAAGTAAAGAAACTTTAGTTGAACGTGTATGGGGAGAAGATTTTTTTGGCTCGGATAATACAGTCATGGTGCATATTCGACGTCTACGTGAAAAAGTGGAGAGCGCCCCTTCTAATCCAATTTTCATTACTACTGTTAAAGGGTTAGGCTATAAATTTGTTGTTCCAAAGTAAGGAGGCTCACTATTTATGAAATGGAGACTTACTGCACAGTTTTTATTAACTGTGTTATCCATCGCGGTCATTGTGATTTTCGTTAATACAGCTATTTTCATTAGCCTGTTCTTTTTTCAGCAGTCAACCAATTTTCAAGCACCTGAAGTGACGAATAACGAGCAATTTACGCGGGATTTTGAGCAATACATTCAATACCATAATGGCGCTATTTCCTTTGATGCCAAGGGTTTGCAGCTATTGAAGGAACATAATGCATGGGTCCAAGTATTAAACGAAGACGGCGATATGATCGGCGGACATACTGTGCCCGACAATGCATTATCCCACTACTCACCGCTCGATTTAATCCAAACTTATAAATACCGAGAAATCGATTCATCGACAACTATTTATATTGGAGGAAATGATGAATTAAACTATTTAATCGGTATTCAAGATAGAAATGTGTCGCGTATAGTATGGAATTTTTCAATGTCATCTTTTTTGCAGATTATTGGAAAGTACGGCTTAGCTATTGTCATTGCTGATTTACTTGTGACTGCGCTTGTTGGTTGGCTTTTTGGTCGTGCACTGACAAAACCACTCTATGCGCTAATTGAACAAATCCAGCATTTAAAAAATCGCAAACATACACAAATAAAAACGCCAAAAGGGCTGTATAAACCAGTTGTCTCTAATTTAAATGAGGTGTCGAGGGAACTCGCTGCGCATGACTTGGAGCGAAAACGTCTTGAAATAATGCGTGAGGAATGGATCAGTAATGTGTCACATGATATGAAAACGCCACTCGCTTCTATCCGTGGCTATTCTGAACTATTACGTGAAGGCAATATTACGAAAAGCGAGCAAGCAGAATATGCACGTATTATTGAAAAACAGTCACTCCATATGCAGCATTTACTAGATGATTTAAATTTAACTATGAGACTACGCCATCAGCAACTACCATTGCAACTGCAAGACACGAATATCGTGCAGTTTGTACGTGAAATTGTAATCGATATACTGAATATGCCACAGTACGAGCAGGCAAATATACAATTTGATGCATCTTCACAAATCATTACACATAATATCGATGCTCATTTTATGCGACGTGCGATTGTGAACTTTTTATCGAATGCATTGTTACACAATTCACATGATGTGGAGATAAATGTCCATGTGGATACGGATTCTATCATCATTTCTGATAACGGCAAAGGGATAGCAGAAGAAGATCTTGAGCATATTTTCGAACGCTATTACCGTGGCACAAATACGGAGCATACTTTAGGCACAGGTCTTGGCACTGCTATCGCCCGAGATATTATTGAAGCGCATGGTGGTAAAGTTTCCATCACCTCAAAAGAGAATGAAGGTACTACCGTTAATATTTACTTTAAAAAGAATTAAGTTACTTACAAAAAAAGATGCCTCGAAATGTCCGGGGCATCTTCATTTATTATTTTAACTTTTCTTGTGCTTTCTTTGGTATCTCATCAAATTGTACTTCATTATAAGACGATACTTCCTTTTCTTTTTTAACATACAGCTTTAAATAGGCATCTTTACGTAAGTTTTTAGTAGCTGAAAACTTCAATATTACTTCTTTTCCACTCTCATCGTAAGACGGTAGCTCGTACCAATAAGTGTGGGCTATTTCACCTGTATTTAATTTATATTCTTCTACTTCACCGTCTGTTGCTATTTGGACGTAGTATGCATCCTTGTTTATTCGGTTAAAATCGACTGTGATTAATGCTACTAGCGCTGCAACGAATAGGAGAAGTGTAGCTCCTATTCCAGTATATACCTTTTTCATATTATTTCGCTCCTTGTTTTACAATTTTATAAAATGAACGCACCGTAAAAATGTAGTAAATTGCATAGATTGCTGTGTACGCAAGCATCCATATAATTACAGGCTTTGTAATATCCATGTTAAATAGCTGTGAAAGTGCTATTAAAGCAAATATGCTATGCAATATCCCGACTAGAAGTGGTGCACTAAAAATTACTGCTACTTGCCCTGCAATGGTTTTGACCATTTGCTTCCCACTAACGCCGATTTTATTTAAAATCGCATATTTTGCTTGGTCTTCTTCTGCTTCGGTTACAATTTTGAAATAAATAATGCTACCTGTAGCCGCTAAAAATACAAGCCCTAAGAAACTGCCCACGAATAGTAATGAACCTAAACTAGCGATGCTTTCTTCATAGCTTTTAGGGACGCTTGTAAACGTTCCTTGTTGCTCAGGTGACAACTGATCATAAATGAGTTTAGATATGTCTTGCTGCTTTAAATCATTTTTCATGCCGACAACTTGCAAAACCATATGTTCCGCGTTTGTCTTTGCAAATTCCTGATCATTTACTACAAGTACTGTGCCTGCTGGGTAAAAATTCAGCACACTTTCCGTATTCATTTTTTTGACATGGAATGATTCCCCGTTTTCTAATTGAAGTGTCTCACCCGTAAAATTATGTGAAAAACGTTCGTCATACATCGTGTCTAGTAATACCGTTGCACCATCCGCTACATGAAGCTCACGGTCTACACTTTGCAACTTCGCTAACTGATTGTAATCCGATTCTTTCATCAATGTGTATTCAAAAAATGCAAATTCATTATTGACCCGTAGACTTTTCACGTTTAGCGCTTCGTTATATACGACATCTTTTTGTGGGAAATCAACTGTTTCTCCTTCCCACATGAATGTATTAGGCATTGTGAGTCGCATAGAACTTTCCGTATTGTAGTAAATCCCAAACACTGCACCACCTGCTGTAATCGTTGTGGCACTTAAAATAGCAATAATTGATAGAGATTTTGCGTTGCCACGAATGCGGTAAAGTAATTGAGACACCCCAATTAAATTAAGCCCTTTCCATGACCATGCCGTCGCCTTTTTCAATGCGGTTAACACGAAAACACTTACACTATGGAACAATAAATATGTCCCGACAATTGTTATGCCAATTACGAATAACGGTGTGCCGAGTATTGTGAGAAAACGCCAAATCGAGCTTGTAAAAATATCTGCAACGGATGTATAGTAGCCAAATCCGACAAGTAACGTACCTACTATTGCTGCAAAAATAGATGCACGTGGCATTTTTTCACCCTGCTTTTCAGCATGAAATAAATCGATTAGCTTGAATTGATAGATTGTACGATACCCTTGTAATGAGGTGAATAGGAATAATAGAGCGAAAACGATTGCTGTATTCAGAACAGCTTGTCCTGAGAAGGTGAAATTTGCCACAACTTCATAGCCCATCAATCGCACTAAAATGGTTAGTAAAATTTTCGACATAAAAAATCCCATAGCAACACCTAAAACAAGTGATATTAGCCCAATCACTAGGTTTTCAAAAAAGAGCATTAAGCCAATTTTTTGCTTACGTACTCCGAGTAATGAATAAAGGGCCACTTCTTTTTTGCGCTTCTTCATAAAAAATGAATTGGAATACGCTATGAAAATAACGATGAAGAACAATAATATAATGGATGATGCATTCATTAGCCCTTGAATTTTTTGCGATGTCCCGGTTAATGATGAAATTTCATCATTGTATTTAAGCGTCACAAACGTAAAGTAAATGACAATACTGAATACCATAGAGGCAATATATAAAAAGTAATTCGATAAATTTCGTTGTATATTTTTTTGTGCAAGACTAAATAATGTCATTAACCTCACCTCCGATACTTGCTAGCACTTGCAAGATTTCTTGGAAAAATTGCTTGCGTGTTTGTGTACCACGGTGAATTTCCTTTGATAACTGTCCATCTTGGATAAATAAAATACGCTGACAGAAACTTGCAGCAAATGCATCGTGCGTCACCATCATAATTGTTGAAGCTTGTGTTTTATTTAAATCACTTAGTCTTTCCAGTAAATCTGTTGCTGATTTTGAATCGAGCGCACCTGTTGGCTCATCCGCGAAAATAAGCTGTGGTTCTGTGACAAGTGCACGAGATGATGCAGTACGCTGCTTTTGTCCACCTGATATTTGATAAGGGTATTTATCGAGCAAATTACTAATACCGAATCGTTCAGCAATATGCGCTACACGCGTATGAATTTCTTTTGCCGGCACCTTGGCGATTGCTAATGGCAAGACGATGTTTTCGCGTACTGTTAACGAATCGAGCAAGTTATAATCTTGAAAAATAAACCCTAAATGATCGCGACGGAAATCCGCTAAGTCCGCATCTTTCATTTGTGATAAATTCGATTCGCCAATTACGATATTACCTGTTGTCGGTGTATCAATTGTTGCGAGCACATTTAGTAGTGTTGATTTCCCAGCGCCTGAAGGACCCATCACACCTACAAATTCACCTTTTTTCACTTCAAATGATATATTCGAAAGCGCAGTAAATTTGTTTGCGCCGTTTCCATAAACTTTTCCTACATTTTGTACTTTTAATAATGGAGTCATTTGTCGCTCACCTCTTCTTTGTTTTGCATTTGACTACAGTATACCCACCCAAACTTACATAAAAATTGTCGCAAGCTTACAAGAACCTTAAATTTTTTCGAACAACTTACAAACAGCTTTACAAAAACGACAAAAAGGGTTCATACACAATGAGTGCACGAACCCTTCATTTTTTTGCTAATACTCTCATTAAAATGCCCTAAATAATAATATAAGCAACAACCGAAACTAAAACAGATGTAATCAGCATGGCAATTAATGGTCTAGCTGCTTTTGTGCGGAGATCTTTTAAACTGACATTCAAGCCGAGACCAACCATAGCGGATGTCAAAATAAAGGATGTAAAAATCGAAATACCTTCTAATGTCCCTGTTGATACGGGAATGGACTTTCCAAGAACATAGCTTCCAAACAGACTCATAAAAATAAAACCAATAAGGAACCATGGAAATTCAATTTTTGTTTCCCCCGATTTACCGGCATTTTTTCGTTGCATCCAATACATAAGGATAAAACATAACGGGATAAGTAGGAGAACGCGCCCCAATTTTGCTAAAAGCGCAATGGCTAAAGCATCTTGGCCTGCTGGTGCCCCCGCTAAGGCGACATGGGCAATTTCGTGAAGACTAATACCGCTCCATATTCCGTATTGAATGTCTGACAAAGGGAGAAACGGTCGAATAATTGTATAGGTAATAGAAAAAATGGTTCCGACTAAAGCAATAATTCCTACTCCTATTGCAGTATCTTCATCTTTCGCCTTAATGATTGGCGAGACGGCTGCAATCGCAGCGGCTCCGCAAACTCCTGTACCGACACCAAGTAGAAGGGATAAAGTTCCATCGGCTTTCAAACGTTTTCCCAACCACACTGTCATGAATATAGCGAAGGCGATAATGCCAATATCACGGATTAGTAGGCCCATCCCTTGATGCAAAACAACATCGATGTTTAATTTTAATCCGTATAAAATAATCGCAAATCGTAAAAAGCGCTTGGCTGAAAATTGAATACCTTGACGGATCTGTTCTGGATATCCAAAAAATTGCCGATAAATGACCGCGATAACAATCGCACATGCCAGCGGTCCCACACGATCAAAGCCGGGAACGACCGATAATGCATACCCAAGTGCCGCAATGACGATAGTAAAGGCGATTCCTGCTAACCAAAGCTTTGTAGATGGTTTTGGCGACGGCTTTTTTTGCTGCAGGCATTCTTCTTCATTTAAACTTAATGATTTTGCCATTTGCCCTCCCATTCAAATCACTCCTCTTTGCTTCTGTCCTTTCAGCGTACTCCTGTTTTATACATAAGAAAAATAACGATTCTTAATGAGGATGATAAGGAAAAGGGAATAGATCAATTAGTCATTGCTATTCAAACGATAAGTAATCCCATTTTTTACATGGAATGAATGTTTTTTTGCTAGATATATTTAACTAAAGAATCCAGCTTTTAAAAATCCTTTTTGAAAAGGTGGAATTTCCGCTCGTGCTGTTCCCGCAGAAGTCGTCTCCGCTTCATTCCAATCAACTCTTTCTATTCAAGTTTATGCCTCTAGCATGTCCATTCCCATTTTTCCATATAGATAAAGTTGTTTTTATCGCTTTAAATCGACTATTTCCATCGTTGGTCAATACTAAAATATCTATTTTTGGTCAATTCGTATTTGTGAAGAATTCCGTTTTGCTTAAATGTTGTTGAAATGCTACTCCTATATCGCTAAAAAATGAAGTTGGATTTGAATTTCCAATTCAGAGGACAACCTATTTCCAGATGACGTCGCCTCCCACGGCAGCGACGCACTCAATTGAGGAAGCTTTTTTAGAACGGCAAATCTTTGTACAGGGCTGGCCTCGCACAAAGCACACAGATGAGTCGTATAGATTTGTGCAACAAAGCTGTGCGCCTCATGTGCTTAGCCAGCCCAACCTAGCGAATACTTAATTAGAATTTATCTAATGAAAAGATAGAAACTTTTGTTCAATTTATATAGATAAAAAACAATCATTGTTATAAGGTTAATCTTAATAAGATTGTGTTTTGGAAGGAGGGCAATTACATGGATTTTCATTTACAAGTGTTTGTCATGGTTGCTGAAAAGAAAAGTTTTTCAAGAGCTGCTGAGGAACTTCACCTAACACAACCAGCCGTCAGTCAGTATATTCGCGCATTGGAAGATTCAGTTGGTACGAGGTTATTGGAACGGACAAATAAATATGTTCGCTTAAATCAAGCAGGAGAAATTGTCTTTCGTCATGCAAAGGAAATTTTAAATCTTTATACAAACATGCAGTGTTCAGTGGATGATTTAACAAATAAAGCACGCGGTCCCATTTCGATTGGTTCTTCTTTTACATTTGGAGAATATATTTTACCTCATATTATTGCTCGATTACAAAATCATTATCCGGAAATTACCCCATCGATCACCATACATAATACAAAGGAAATTATCGATTTAGTTACGAACCATCAATTGGATATAGGGATTATTGAAGGGATTTTTAAGCAAGACAAATTGTTGACCGAGATTGTGGCAGAGGATCATATGGTCATCGTAGCTTCCCCTAATCATCGCTTAATCCAAAGGGAAGGGGACGTAACTATTTCTGAATTAGAAGAAGAAACGTGGATTGTAAGAGAACAAGGGTCAGGTACAAGAGAAGCAACAGAAAATCTTTTTAAAACCTATGGAATCACACCGAAAAAACTAATGGAGTTTGGTAGTACCCAACTGATCAAAGAATCCGTTCAAGCTGGAATTGGCATTACGTTATTATCACGCTGGACGATTGAGAAGGAACTACACAATCATTATGCTGAGTTAATTAATGTAAGTGGATTGCCTTTCAAACGTAATTTTTCGATTGTCACGAATACCGTGTATCAGACGAAAGCGTTAAAAACATTTATCGAAACACTACGGCAATATCTTTCCCAATAGAAACGCTTTTGAAAAAGAATTCTTGAAAACAACGTGAAGGTGAACTATAAACATTCATTTATAACAATTGAATCCAATTACTTAAACCGACCATTGTCCATTCGGTTGAGTGTGTTGCTTGGTTGGAGTTTGATTGACTAGCGTTAAATAAATGAATTGAAATGTGCCAGTGTTAAAACAACTTTGAATTGTTTAAACACTGGCATTTTAGGTTTAATGTTTTTTGTACACAGTCACGCATTTAAACAAAGCTAGAGTGACTGAATTAGTACGACTTATATATTTAAAGAATCATTTACAAAAAATGACTACTGTAGTAGTATTTAATTGGAAGTAACTATTGCAGTAGTCAGGAGTGAGTTTTATCGGCATTAAATTATTTGATTCGGAACTGAAAGTCATGGAAGTCTTGTGGGAAGAAGGGGATGTAACAGCAGGGCAGTTGGCTAAAATTCTAACTGAAGAAACAGGTTGGAATCGCAACACGACGTACACGGTTATTAAGAAGTTGATTGACAAGGGCGCAGTAGAGCGTAGGGAACCAAACTTTACTTGTAAGGCTTTGATTACTAAAGGGCAGGTGCAGGAACAAGAAACTACGGAACTAATCAATAAAATTTTTGATGGGTCAAATGAATTGTTTTTTTCGGCATTTATCAATGACAAAAATCTTACCAAATCAGAGATTGAAAAGCTTAAAAAAATCGTAGAAAACCTACAGTGAGGTGAGGGTATGAATATTATTCAAATGAGTATGTCGGCAGGTGTTCTCATACTCATTACCGTGACCATTAGGGCGCTGGGCTTAAACAAGCTACCTAAGATTACCTTTCTCGCACTTTGGGGCGTTGTAACTTTTCGTTTGTTGATTCCATTTTCGATTCCCTCCAACTTAAGCATTTACAACATAACGGATGGTGTTGGGACTTTCATAAACCCGAAAGCCCAAATGCCCAGTGGAACGAACCCTTTTGCAGATGGCAGTATTTCTACAGTAGATACCCGGATTTTACCGATACAAGAAGGGATATTCTTAGCATCCTCTATACAAATAATTTGGATGATTGGCGCGGTATCTTTAGCCTTATTCTTTTTGGTTACATTTCACAAAAATAATAAAGAGCTAAAAACAGCACTTCCGATTCGAGGAAATACGATTATCGACGATTGGAGCCGCAAACATAAATTGCATCGTTCCATACAAGTTCTTGTCTCAGATAAAATTTCAACGCCCATTGTGGTTGG
Source organism: Solibacillus sp. FSL K6-1523 (assembly GCF_038005225.1). Lineage (NCBI taxonomy): Bacteria > Bacillati > Bacillota > Bacilli > Caryophanales > Caryophanaceae > Solibacillus > Solibacillus sp. FSL K6-1523. Next base: position 3,922,869 of record NZ_JBBOSU010000001.1, on the reverse strand, counting down.
GATACTGAAGCCACGCATCCTACTTCCAAAGACAATGGATGTTCATGATAAGCGACTTATGCGATATGTACTTGCGCATGAATATCAGCACATTAAACATTTCGACATGCTTTGGAAGCTCGTCTTACTACTTACGCTGTGTCTTCATTGGTTTAACCCGCTTGTATGGATCATGTATGTGCTGGCGAATCGTGATTTAGAAATTGCCTGTGACGAGAAAGTTCTTACGATATTTGGTGAGGGAAAGAGATCTGAATATGCCCTGGCTCTGATACAAATGGCGGAGAAGAAAAGTAAGTTTACCCCACTTTATAATGGGTTTAATAAAAATTCGACTGAAGAAAGGATTATATCCATTATGAAATTTAAAAAAAGTTCCGTTTTTACGATAGCATTAGTTGTTTTAGTGGTAGTAGGTATAACAACAGTATTCATCACGTCTTCAAATGGGTCGAACATTGATAATGTAGCATCATTTATAGATAATGATGTAAAAGAAGAAGTTACGGATTCTTTTAAGAGAAGTCATGAAAAAAAGGATTTTGCGGAGTTTTTGGATTACGATGATACTAGGAATATATACCTTTTTGAGGGCAAATGGATACATGTTTTGTACGATGAAAATAATTGGGACGGTGAGTCCTACAGTACCTATAGTAGAAGCGAGATTGTTAGTGATCCCGATTTTTGGGGTGAGCCAGTTGACCTTAAAACTGTAAGAAACCCTAAAACAAACAAAGTAGAAAAATTGGTTGAAATGACAGAAGAAGAGGCAAAAGAGATTATCAGTCTATTGGACTTAGAGAATTAATGAAAAACCTCATATTTGTGTTAGGTTCTATACAGTTAAGAACTGTTTAGAACCCTTTTTTATTTTTCTTACTTCGTATTCTATAAGAGAATAACGTGGTGGGGGGCCAGTTAAAAAGCAGTTTGCCCTAATATTTCGGGCAAAAGTTTGATTGAATGGCACCTTTTTTAGGTTTTCATCATAAAAATAAGAATAAGACAATGATGGAAGGATGAAGCTTTGAGTAGTACAATTACCCATTTCTTTGGGCAGGCAATGACGGGGCAGGGCATGAAAAATGTATATAAAGAAGTAATGAATGAAGCGAAAACAGTGTATCTTCTTAAAGGTACGCATGGGTTTAAAGTTTCTGAGCTACTCCAAAAACTGGGCACCTACTATCATGATAAAGGTGCTGAAATCGAATATTTTCATGACCCTTTATTTGAACAGTCCATTGAAGCGACTTTTGTAAAAGCTCCTTATGGCATTTTATTTCTTGCGGCATCAAATCCATCGATTGAACCAATAATTATTGGTGACCGGGATGTTGTCATTTCTTTATATGATTGTGTAGATGTACAAAAGTTTTCTTCGACTATACCGATTACTTCAATCACCGAATTAAAGCAAACATATTTTGATAAATGCTTTGCCTCACTTTCGAAAGCCATCCACATTCATGATGATTGGGAAGTAGAGACGAGGAAAAGTATGGATTGGAATGGATTAAATGAGCAGTATGAGGATTTAATAAATCAGCTTTTTGGGGAGACCCAATATGAGAGGTCTGCAAAGTTAACCCATCGCTTGCTTGGGACATTAACACCTGAAGGAGCGCGTGATACACTTCAAAGTATCACGCATAATATTGAAAAACGCCTGTTCATCAAGGGCTATCCAGGTACAGGAAAGTCTTCGATGATGAAAAAATTGGCGAAAGAAGCATTGCAGCGGGGGTATGACGCACAACTTGTATGGTGTGGTTTAGACGCCAATTCAATAGATATGGTGATTATACCTGAATTAAAGTTTTGCATATTTGATAGCACGGAGCCACATGTATATTTCCCAGACGAAAACCGTTCGGGCGATGAAATTTTTGATATCGCCAAGCATTGCCACCCAACAGAAATAGAAGAAAATAATATTAATGAAATTACAGTTAAATATAAAGCAGCAATCGCTGAGGCAAGACATTACGCAAGATTATTTGCTGTGGAAGAAAGAAAAGTTCGAGAAGCGATTGATGATGCGCTAAATATAGAAGAATTTAATAAGCGAACAGCTAAGTTATTTCAGTATTAATAAGGTTGAAAATGGAAAGTAGCAGATTTAACTGTACTGTGTTAAAAATTCCGATTATTATCGGAGTTTTTGGCGCGGTTTTTTATTGTTCAAAAAAATAAGGTCTAGATTGAATTCGGCTAGTAAATGATGAAATTTGGCGAGTAAAACGTGGTTTGGCTAGTTTAGGTGTTAGTTCGGCTAGTATTCAATATATTTTGGCTAGTTCCGCTTGTAAATTGGCGAGTTTACGGAAGAATTTGGCTAGTTTCAGCGAAAAAGCGTACTTTTATAGTAGATTATTTTATCTATAAATGTTGAACATATGAAACTAACATCTCATTAGAATGAAAATCTGACTGAGAATACGTCGCCTCCCACGGCAGCGACGCACTCAATTGAGGAAGATTTATTAGAACGGAAAACTTTATACAGGGCTGGCCTCTCTACATACGCACACAGATGAGTCGTATAGATTTGTGCTAACATTGTCTGTGCGGCTCATGTGCTTAGCCAGCCTAAAATAGCAAATACTTTATTAGAAGATTTATTAGAACACTTACATCATAAGGATAGAATTTTTTGATTAACTTATTTAGATTTAATGAATCCCCTAATATTCTCAAGTACTATATATAAAGTAAATACAAAAAACATTAGAGCAAATAATTTAGAAACAATTTGTTCCCTAATTAAAAATTGCGAAAATGATAGGTACAAAGCCAAAAATAAAAGGATAAATACAAATATTCTTCTGAAAGTCATCTTTTAAACTCCTTTATAAATTCTTCAATTTATGTACCTAACCCAATCTAATACAAATCGATTATTCTAATTATCTTTCCTTATAAGCTAAAGGTTTTTCAGGTCGATTCGGGCAATACCTACAATTCGGGTCACTGCATTTTGATTCAGTCCAATAATTACATTTCGGGCAAAAATACGTATCAAAAATATCGTAATAAATTAAGTTAGATTTGCAAGTAGAACAAAGTTGCTCTTGTTGAATTACGCCGTAAAACTCAAAACCATCTATTGTCACTTTGCCATTCTGTTCTGTTATTTTCATAAATACCTCCATTAAATTGTCTACCCCCTACATATGTAACAAATAACAATTTTAACATATAATTAATTCATTTATTACGCCAGGTAAATAATAGCAAATATTTATCCTGAAATTGTTTATTCTAAATCGGATATTATATAGAAATATATATAAGATTATAATTTTATTTATATTGGAGTAAAGGGGGAAATAGGATTACGATAGGAATAGAAGAAAAGTAGGAGCAATTATTTCTAATGTAAATTGAAGGAGGGGTTAGAATGGCTAATATAGTAGGGAGTATGTTATTTGAAACAGAAATGTTATCGGACATTCGAGACAAATTTGCATATATTGACTATGATCCATATTTGCAAAAGAATAGATTGTTTTTTGATAATGCGGGTGGTTCTTTAAAGTTAAAGAGATCGATTGAAGCATTTAGAGAGTTTGATTACTTCCCAGATCATGCACAAAGAAAACATGCAACGGCAAAATATTTAGCAGATGTTGAGAAAAAAGGTTTGGAAGATATTCGAACACTTTTTAATGCTAAAGATGGCAGTATCTCAATGTATTTAACAGCTTCCCAAGCAATTTTTGATGTAACAAGAGTAATTGTAGAAAATATTCCTGGAAATAATATTGTGACTACTCAATTAGAACACCCATCTGCGTATGATTCAGCAAAATTTTATGCTGATAGTTTAGGAAAAGAGTTGCGCGTTGCAAAGACGAACCAAACTACTGGTGGCGTTGACGTAGAAGAAATCATTAGTTTAATAGACGAAAATACTTGTTTGTTGTCGGTAATTTATGCTTCTAACATTTCAGGTGCAATACTGGATATCGAAAAAATCGTATCGGAAGCAAGAAAGATCAAACCAGATTTATATATTGTTGTAGACTCTGTTCAGCACGCACCACATGGACTCATTGATTTAGAAAAAACGCCAGTCGATGCAATGAATTTTGCCCCCTATAAATTCTTTGGTGTGCGTGGCTGTGGCATAACATACGTATCTAATAGAACTGCTAAATTGCCTTTACACCGATTATTAGGGAAGGATGATGGTGACATTCAATTAGGCAGTCCTGTTCCTGCACATTTTGCTGCAATTAGTGAAATCGTAAATTATGTATGTTGGATTGGAAGTAAATTTTCAAATGATACAGACCGCCGAAAGTTGTATGAAGAAGGTATTGAAAGAATTGCTATGCATGAGCGTGCGTTACTAGAAGCATTATTGGATGGTACTTCGAATGTAGAGGGACTCAGACATATCCCAAGAGTTACTGTTCATTTAGATTATGAAGATTTAACTAAAAGGGACTTTATTATGGCCATTAGTATTGAAGGAATTGATTATAATAGGGCGATCAATTTATATGAAGAAAAAAATGTAATAGTATATGAACGTGTAGCTACAAGTATCTATTCTAAACGAATGTTAGATTCATTTGGATTGGAAGGTGCGATTCGAGTATCTCCACTGCATTGCAACTCGATAGAAGAAATCGAAGCATTTTTAGAAGTGACAAAGAAAATAATAGAAGAAAACTAAATCGCTCTAGGGTAGGTGAAATACCTACACTGGAGCTTTCTTAATGTATATTCACAAAAGGAAAAGTAAATTAGTAATGATTAATCTCATTTTTAATAAATGAAATAAATTGTTCTTGTGAAGTAGAAGGTTTATTTGACTTTTTATAATATAACATTATATTTTGGAAAGCTAATGCATCATCGATTTTATAAAAATATAATTTGTCCGTTGAAGACAAATACCGAGTGATACTAGCTCGAATGAAAGTTATTCCAATACCTTTATTCGCAATTTCATAGGAAGTTAATAATTGATCTAAATACATAGAAACTTTAGGAGTAAAACCAGCGTTATTGCATATTTTTAAACTTCTTTGATGCAAATCATGCCCCTTTTTTAAAAGGATGAAGGTTTCATTTTCGAAAAACTTCATAGAAATAGTAGAATGTTTTTTCTTTTTATAAGTGCCGTCTGTAATGTCTTGAAATGTTAGCCGACTTTCTTTTAGCTCTTCATTTACTTTTAGGTGGGAAGGAACTGCTAATAATAAATCTTCTCTACTCCAAACAACGGAATTAAACAATTTCGATTCAGATTTGTTTTCTACGTCAATAATTAAATCGACATCCCCTTCACGTAAATACTTTATTAGAAGATCTGTATTCCCTTCAGTTAAATTAACCGTGTAATTCGAATATTTCATATTGAACTGCTGTACTAATTTGGGAAGTACATATGTACAAAAGAATGAGGTACCACCTATATTGATTGTATTTTGATGTTGTTCTTTTAACTGATCGAAATATGAACGCATCTCTTTTTCTAAATGCATTATATTTTCAATTGTGTTTATATAATGTTGTCCAGCAGGAGTTAATTTAATTGGATTATTGCTCCGATCAAAAATAGGTAATCCAATTGTTTCCTCTACCTTTTTTATCGTAGAACTTAAGGCTGGTTGGGAAATATAGAGTGCCTCAGCCGCTTTAGAGAAGCTTTTATACGTATATACTGCATATACATAACTCATGTTTTTAAGCATAATATTTCCTCATTTCACTTGAAATATTTCTAGATGGAGTATGTTTAAATCAATTATGCCTCGGCGTAATTGCGTCCAGATTTTTTCGAGCTCGCTCGAAAAACTTCCCTTAAAAATCTGTGGCATCCGCCGGAGCTTGGGTCAACACGATGTTGATCACAAAGGCGTTGTCACAGGACGTGACGGGTTTTAGCCTTTGTTCCCCAATTCCGCCGGGGTTTGAACCCCCACTGAATAGAATTGCCTTTTTGGCATTCATCCCCCACTTATAGAAGTAGGGGATGAATGCTGAATTAAGTTAAATTGTATTCTAAAATTACGCAATATTCAAATATTAGTAGGTTATAAGTAAAAATATATATCTTTATTTATTTTTAATATTGGAATTCAGAGGCATTTACATCTAACATTGTAATTAATCATAATTTTCTGAAATGTGGAGGCGGATAGTAATGCAATCAGTTGAACAGAAGTTTTTAAAATTAGGAGCAGAATATGCACCAGGACAAGAGGCAAGACAAGTTACAGAAGAGCTTGAAGTAAGTTCTAAAGTGTATTCGGGAATTCCGGTTGATTTCTCACATGGTGATGTCGATGCATTTGAACCAATCCCAGGCTCATTAGAAATTTTTAATGAAGGCGTACACGTCGGCGGAAGCCAAGCATATACGGAATATCGGGGGAGCAAGGAAATTCGGGAGGAATTAGCAACAAAGCTGTCTAATTTTACAGGGGCTGAAATTAATGCAGATAACAATTTAATTATCACCCCTGGTACACAAGGTGCCTTATTTTTAGCGATGGGCTCTACTGTTTCTAAAGGAGATAAAGTAGCTATTGTTGAGCCGGATTATTTTGCTAATAGAAAATTAGTTGAATTTTTTGAAGGCGAGATCATTCCGATTCAATTAGAATTTTTTGAATCGGATGAAAAGGCGGGACTTAATTTATTTCAACTAGAAGAAGCATTTAAAGCGGGGGTTAAATTATTTTTATTCTCAAACCCTAATAATCCAACAGGGGTTGTTTATTCTGAAGAGGAAATTTTGAGAATTGCAAACTTAGCACAAGAATATGATGCAACACTAATTGTAGATGAATTATATTCACGACAAATTTTCGATAATCGAACTTATACACACTTAAGTGCACAAAAAATTGTATCACCAGAAAATGTGATTACAGTAATCGGTCCATCAAAAACAGAATCATTAAGTGGCTATCGTTTAGGTGTAGCTTTTGGATCAGCTAAAATAATCGATAGAATGGAAAAATTGCAAGCTATCGTTTCCCTTCGAGCGGGAGGGTATAGTCAAGCCGTTTTAAAATCATGGTTTTCAGAGCCAGAGGGATGGATGAGAGATCGAATTTCACAGCATCAACTAATTCGCGACGATTTAATTGCTAAGTTACAAGCAGCAGATGGTTTTAAAGTTAGAGCTACAGAAGCAGGTAGCTATTTGTTCCCGGAAATTCCAGAATTAAAAATTTCTATTCAAGAATTTGTCAAGGCATTAAGGGTACAAGCAGGCGTTACAGTAACACCAGGTACTGAATTTGGTCCACAATACGTAAACAACTTTAGAATTAATTTCTCACAAGATCATCAAGCAGCAGTAGCCGCGATGGATCGAATTATTCAAGTAGTAGAGGAATATCGCAAATGATGAGTGTAAAAAGTCCAATTCCTCAAGGTAAGTACGTACCTGCAAAAAGAGTAGGGAATCTTATTTTTACTGCAGGTATGACGCCACGTGAAAATGGTGTACTAATTCAATCAGGAAAGATTAAATCTGATTTTGAAATAGAACATGTCAAACCGGCAATAAGATTAGCTGCTATGAACACATTAAGTGCTTCTGAAAAGCTTTTAAATGAAAATGAAAAAATTGAAAGTGTTATCTCAATGACGGTTTATATTAATACAGAAGGTGACTTTGAGCTGCATTCTAGTATTGCTGATATTGCATCGGAATATTATGTTGAACTTTTAGGCGAGGCAGGAATAGGAAGTAGAGCGGCTATTGGAGTAGCTAGCTTACCTGGAAATGCGCCAATCGAAATACAATTAGTAGTGAGTGTGACTGAGGTGAAAACTATTGAGTAAGTTTCTATTTACTTAATATAGGGAATTAATGTGAGCGTTTTTATACTCATCCGATCTTATAAATAAAATTAGTAAGCTTGACAATAATTTTGTAAACGGAGGTATAACACTATGAAATGGTGGTTGAGTCGTCCACTCTATGCTCAAATTTTTGTTGGGGTAGTAGCTGGTATAATACTAGGTTTAATTTTTAAAGAGAATATTACTGTAATCAAGCCGATAGGAGATATTTTTCTTGCCCTTTTACAATTTTTAGTTGTTCCTTTAACTTTTTTCTGTTTAATAGCGGGTATTTTAAAAATGGAAGACATTCGCTCATTAAGACAAGTTGGTGTTAGAATTGGATCTTACTTTATCGTAACAGGAATTTTAGCGACAGCAATGGGTATGATTGTAGCGTTAATATTAAATCCAGGTAAAGGGACTACAGGGTTATTAGAAGGTGCTGAAGCGGTCGAAGCAGTCGAATTTAGTTTTATGAATCAAATTGTAGGCTGGTTTCCGAAAAATATTGTACAAGCAATGGCTGAGACGAATATGCTTCAAATTATTATTGCCTCTTTAATTATTGGTATTGCTTTATTATCATTAGGCAATAAGGTACCAGGCCTAAAAAAGTTAGTAAATGAAGGTTCAGACTTAATGATTAAAATCACAGAATTCATTATGTATTTATCGCCAATTGGTATTTTAGCTTTAGTAGCAAATATGGTAGGTACATTAGGAACCGATTTATTAAAAGAGGTAGGAAGATTTATTTTAGCTGACTATATTGGACTAATACTCGTTTTAGGTGTAGTTTACCCGTTAATTATTAAATTTTTAGCGAAAAGAAATCCATTTGTATTTTATAAGAAAGTATCACCTTCGCTATTAGTTGCTGCTAGTACGACATCTAGTAATGCAACATTGCCAGTTTCGATGAACGTAGCTAGAAAAAATCTAGGTATTCCTGAAAAAGTATATGGATTTACATTACCGTTAGGTGCTACTGTTAATATGGATGGCATGGCTGTAAGTTTAGGCGTAATTTCTGTTTTTGCAGCAAATTTATATGGGCTTGAAATCACCTTCACATTAATGTTGCAGTTTGTATTTTTAGGACTAGTGTTATCAATTGGGGCAGCAGGTGTTAAAGGTGCGGGAATCATCATGTCTACTATTTTATTATCTACATTAGGCTTGCCATTAACGCTTGTGCCGATTTTAGCAGCGATTTGGCCAATTATCGATATCGGGCATACGACGACAAATATTGCAGGCGATTTAACTGGTACGATGATGGTAGCTTCCCAGTTAGATATGGTAGATGAAGCTGTATATGAAGGGTTAATTGAATTAGAGGATGAAATCGAACCGCAACCTGAACATGAAAAAGCGATTAATGAGGGTTATACAATTAATAAAGATGAAGAATTTAGTATTTAATTAAAAATGAGCAAAGTATATTGAATCATTTTCTTATTTACTTTTTTGAAGCAGTAAATGCTAAGTTCAATTTGATTGATTAATAAAATGGCTGTGCCGAAATATCCAATTCTCATTGGAATTTTCGGTACAGCTTTTTGAATTGTAGCTAATTTGAAGAGGTGCCGTTATATCCAAGTTTGATAAAAGTCTACTGCAATATCTCCCGGTAAAGTGGCTTTAATTCCTCTGGCGCGCTGTCAATTACCATCTCAGCTAGCTTACTAAAACAAACGCCCCAAATAGCATAAATGACATTTTGCCAGACGTAATCAATCATACCGTCAAGATCATCTTTCCACGCATCTTTTTGGCTTTCGCTTAAATAGTCCACAAAATTATTTTTGCATGACAGCAGCAGTTCTAAAGTAGCTTTGTCATTCATTTTTTCTTCAAAAATCGTGTGTGGTTCATGTTCTTGAACAGAAAGCACGCAACTTATGAAAATTGGAAGTGTTTCATAAGTAAAACCAAATTTTTTAATGAATTCTGGTGTGAAAGCTGTTTGGATAGATGAATGTTCATCATCACAAGTATCCATATATGTTTGTACTAAAGGCCAATATTCTGAGGAAATTAATCCTAGCCCTAACACGGCAAATGTGGAAGGCATCGCACAATTTTCATCTTCTAAATCCGTATACCATGAATAGGTTCTCATCGATTTTTCAGCGTACACTTCAATTTTCGGATGCAGTTCTGGATACGCAAGTGCATTGGCAAAAAAATGATGAACAGGCGCATCCGGTAAATTTTCAATTGGTAAGCATTCATTTACAGAGCTTGAAAATTGAATTTGATAACTTCTTGGGAAATCTAAATCGAGTAACTGATTCATAAAATCCAAGGAATTCTCATAGGCATTCAAGTTTTCATTCTTAATTTTAATATCAATTATGGCAAAAGCGTCATTCGCAAAACAATCCACATCAATGTCAAGATAAGAACACTCGTTTAAAGAAAGATCACCCGAACCATTTTCTCGAAGATTCGCGACTTTGCTTGATCCAGTTGCTTCCACCAAGTTATAAAGTCGCTCGGCTGAAATCGAATCAAAATCAGCGCCAAACTTCATATAACAAACAGCGACATAGCAAACAAAATCGAGCAACTCCTCACGAATATATGATGGCTCTATTCCTTCTATTAAAGAATATGTAGTTTCCCAATTTTTCTTTTCTGTAGTGAAATTGGGCTTTTGAATATTATCTTCTATCCAAACTTGCAAAGTGTAACGAATCGGTTCGAACCCAATATTCTGGCGTATTTTTTCACAAAAAGCTCTTGATTCCGCATAACTAAATGGCATTTTTAGTTGATGATTTAAGTAAAATTGTAAGGCAGCATCAGCTAAAATACTTTCCCCCGTAGATAACTTAATTGTAGTAGGGTACTCCTTAATAAACTTACAGCGATCTGTTTGAATTTCAGTAATGGCTTGTTGAAAGACCGCTTCATGCGTAGTGAAATTAGAAGATTTTAAGTACTCCATTTTCATCCCATCCTTTATTGTTCGTGTTTTTCTAAATCATTTTGTGCTATCCACGATAAAAAAGCTGTGTCTGCTCCACCGATTTCAACAATGCGGTCTTTGTAAAGCATGGCGCCAAAAGCATGTTCGTCATCCCATGTACAAGAAAAGATACAACCGATATATGGGTGGTCATCTTTTGATACATCCAAAATATACATTGTTAATGGTGAAAGTAAGGATGCGAAATCTTGAATACGTGAAACATCGGGCATATATTCGTTTTTTTCATCTTCGTCATAGCCGTATTGCGCTTGCATGTTAGGATATTGATTCAGAAGTTCATTCAAAATGGCATGCAGCATGTTCGTTTGATTTTGATGGATATAGTTATAACCATTCAAATGTTCAGGTAATAAATCTTCAAAATTAATATTTTCTTCAAGCATTATGGATAAACAGATGGCATTCTCTTTATTAAAAAAAGCATTCCATTCATTTAATAAAATCTCACCTTCTAAAAAGTCCTCATCGATGTCAAAATCCTCTAGATGAATTGTTTTAGAATTAATTTCTTCCATAGAATCTCAGCTCCATTCAAAAATTCTTTACTTCTTTTATAACTAAAAATAATTGTCAATTGCTTTGTACGGGTCTGTAATGAACTGTTTGAATGATCCAATTTCGTGTAACTCTAAATGTTCGACATCATAAAAATACAGTTTCCTTTTAGATGGATGCCAAAGAATTAATAAATCGGAATAATTATCTATAACTTTGCTTATTTGAATAAACTTTTTCCTCTTTATTTGATATGAAAAAGTATTTATTGCTGGTAGAAACTCAATGAATGAAATGTGAAGATCATTTTCGGGAAGTTTGACATTTAATTGATCGCTTTGAAGAAAGGAAATCATTTCTGCAGACATATTGGCCTTTCTTAATTCGTACAATTTATTTTCTAAATTATGATATTCATCAGGCTCTAGCGATTTTAAATGCTCTGCAATTGCTACTTTATTTTCTATAACAGCAACTGTATAGGGGCGTTCGCCATTTTTATTAGGCTTCTTAAAATCAGCACCGTGCTCTATTAAATGCGTCACTAAATCTGAAGAATGATTATATCTAATGGCTACTTCAAGTGGCGTCGGTCCCCACGGAAAAACCATATTAGGCTCGTTGTAATTAATATCTACCTGATTTTCAAGAAAGAAATCAACTGCCTTTTTATTGAATTTAGATACAACGTTTCTAAATGCAGAGCCACCATATTTTTCAACGGAAAGCCCAAATGATTTGACGAGTTCTAACTTATTGAATTGCCTACTATGAACGGCTGCATCATAAGCATTTGTTTTTAGATGATTATGCAAATGAATTTTTGCCCCATGCTCCACTAAATATTTTACATCCGATTCACTTAAATGTTGCACAGCTGCTACAAATGCAGGGCAACCTTTGTCATTTAAGTTTGCCCCATGCTCCACGAACCAACGAACGGCTTTTGTTGCTTTACTATCAATAGCAAATATTAGTGGTAATTCAGGAGTATAGTCTGCTTCATAACAACGGATTTTTTCATTAATATTCCAACCATTTGATTTGTAATTTTCTAGAATCGTTATATCATTATTTTTTATCGCTGTTACGAGTTTCTTATCAAACATATGTATAGCTCCCTTTAAATAATTTATGCACAATCTGCATATAAGCAATATTTCCCGCATTCTAAACATTGGAATAAATAACCTTGTAAATCACCGTCATTTGTTAAATAGAGCTTTAAATCTTCTAACGTCATTTCAGTGAAGTTTTCTATTTCACTATCAATCCCTCTTTCAACTAACTCCGCCCAACCTACATAGCCAATAAACTTACAATAATCCGTACAATGTGCAAACCAGTCATTCCCTTGCCAGCTCACATAACCTGGTGTTCGATGTAAAATTTCATCTACAAATGACTCATCTACTACTTGCTCATCATTAAATAAATCGGATTGAAATGTACCATCATACTTTTTCGCTGCTTTCCCACTACTTATACAATTTGGGCAAAGATACTCGACAGATGCAATCGCATATAGTCCACTTTCAATGTAAACTTCCACTTCTTGTTCACAACAATCACAAACTACTTTTTTATCAATTTTAAAAATACCCGATTTAATGGGATTCTCTAAATACTTAAATTTAGGTAATGTTAATTCTAATTCTTCAAGTGTTTTTTTACACATATTAAATTCTCCTTTACCTCGTTAGTTCTCTAGTGAAATGTATCTTAAAGATTAAAGCGTAGTTTTCTAGAAATTCAATAAATTAACAATGTGGTGTAAAATAAAAGCGAAAATTTAAATATCGTAATTGTTAATGAGACTAGCCATGATAAGAGTTTTCGCTATTTACTTTAAGTTTATCAAATTGATTTAAGCATGACTATATTTTGGAATTAAATTTCCAAAGGTAACCGCATTAAAGCGTAATAAAATTATTTTACATAAAACCTCACCAAATGGGAATTTCAAGTGTGTTATTAGTGAGAGGAGTTGATGGAAGGTGCAACAATTAGTTTGGTCGCCGGAACGAAATATAGAACGAGTTGTTGATACATATGGAAATATGTTATTTAGACTATGTCTCGTTATTCTGTGTAATGAACAGGATGCAGAGGATGTTGTACAAGACACATTCATAAAATATTTAACGAAATCCCCGATATTTAATGACTATGAACATGAGAAAGCATGGTTAATTACGATTACTACGAACCGCTGTAAAAATATGAGAAGGTATAATTTTATTCGGAAGCATATGGATATTAGTGAATTGCAGCTATATTGTCAGGATGAAGAAAACTATGGTTTGCTTGATGATTTGATGAAATTAACAGATAAACATAAGTTTGTACTATTACTATATTATGTCGAGGGTTACAAAGTAGATGAAATCGCAAAAATTCTTAGCATTACTTCCTCAGCTGTAAAAAAACGATTACAGCGTGGGAGAGAACTGATTCGAGGTCGATATGAAGAGGAGAATGAATATGGACTCAGGTAAAATGAAAGCTGCCGTTAAATCGATTGAAATGTCAAAAGCAATGGAAGACCGTGTGAAAGCGAACTGCAAAAACGTGGAAATGGCGAAAAAGAAGCAATTTTATTTTAAAAGTTGGATTTCTGTTGCGTGTGCATTTGGAATCGTTATGTTAATGATAATTGGCATTCCTTTTTTCAAAAACAGTGGGGACCTGCAAGCCGCAAATTTTACATTTACAGCTTATGCAGACCGCAATGATGATGCTCAGAACTATGCTAATCTTTCAGAGGAAAAAGCTATATTCGAATTAGCAACTGAAAATCGACTAAATGGTTTAAGTGGTGTAGGGGGAGACGGTGCTAATTTCATTTTTACAAATGTTATGTTAAAACTAACTGGAGAAAACATCGAATCCATTACTTATACGATGAACAAAGGGAAGTTTATAGAGGATGTTACTCTTACAATAGAAGAGAAGAATAACAGAGACCAGTTAGTATTAGACAAAATCTATATTCTTACCCGTGAGCCTAGTTCAGATATATATCAGGGAATAAAGGAAATCGGTAAAACCTACACAGTTCCGTATAATGAACAAAATCAATATGCCTATTCACTCGCACTTCCGCATGATGATTGGGTAGTAGAGGATGACATAATCATCAGTGCAATTGTAAAATATACAGACGGCAAAATGGAACAACAAGATATTATTGTGAAGCAGGAGTCCGATTCGATATCACTAATGCTTAAATAAACGATGGACGAAAAAAGCGAATTTCCAGAGGGAGTTCATTTATTCATCTGTTAAAAAGATTAATAAAGACTTACATAATGTAGGGAGTTGGGGAATGTAATCGTACATCAAATGGGGCTATACGGAGAATATTTTAACGCAATTAAAGAAGGCAAAAAGACGGTTGAGGTACGTTTAAACGATGAGAAGAGGAGAGCAATTAAAATAGGGGATACAATTGAATTCATAAAAGTACCTGAACAAAATGAAGCATTACAAGTACACGTTATAAATTTGAGGAAGTACGATACATTTGAAGAGATGTATGAAAATATTCTGTTTCAAGATTTTGATTGTGAAGGTTGGTCTATGAAGGAAATGGTAGAAGGAACCTATGAAATTTATACACCTGAACAAGAAAAACGATGGGGCGCATTGGCGATTACAATAAAGTACTTAAAATAAATAGCATTATGAAAAAGAGCGAGTTCCCAATGATGGAGTTCGTTCTTTTTTTTATTGGTTTAAATCCTAAGCATTAAAGGTAAAACTAATGAAAGGATTAAAAAAGCTAAGCAATTTTTCAAGAAGAGTTTTGCGGAGAATTTTAAGGATCTTTGGAAATCTGAAATTTGGATAGCTTACATCGGTAAAAAATCATTACGGAAGGTGGTATTATATGAATACGATTGCGTTGAGATTGTTAAAAATAGTTGTACTATTACTTGCGGGGCTCTTTGGGCTATTTGTATTCGCGGGAAATTTAATGGATTATAATTCAAATTATGAATTTGTGCATCATGTACTATCAATGGATACAACTTTTGAAGGAAATGCCTTAATGTGGCGTGCGATTGAAAGCTCGACTCTATATACGATTGCCTATTGGGGATTAATTATAGCAGAGGGGACTTTTAGTTTACTTGCTTTCATCGGTGTATATCATATGTTAAAAAATATTCGAGCAACGGGAAGTCAATTTAACCGAGCTAAATCATTTGGATTTTATGCATTTATGCTTGGCTTTGCGATTTGGTATTTAGGCTTTATCGTAATTGGTAGCGAATGGTTTGCAATGTGGCAATCTCAAATTTGGAATGGCAAAGAGACGGCAATGGATATTACGATTGTGTGGATTGGATTTGCTATCTTATTGGCATTAAAGGATGAAGATTTAACTTGATTCAGCAAAATCAAGTTAAGGCCCCGGTGGATGTCACAGATTTTTAAGGAGGTCTGCGTGATGCAGGTCAGTTAGCCGTTGTCGCATGGACGCGACGAACTTAGGCTAACATCCCTAGTGAGCGAGCTCAAAAAAATACTTTTCACTATGTGAGAAAAAACATAGCTGTGCCGAAAAACCAATTTTCATTGGACGATTCAGCACAGTTTTTTTGTATTGCAGTTAATGTTCTGAAATGTTTTGTACTTAAAATAACTTCTTTATCAAAATTCCTTTGTTACTAAAATGCTAAAAAAGGGTAACCATAATTATGATTACCCTAAGAAGGTTAGTGCTCTGTTGGAGTAAATGTTTTACAATCTGTTTCTTCGCTATTGGATGCAGAGTCTCCTTTTTGACTAACAACATAAATAGCCTCTGCTGTGCATTTGTTACCTGTACCCCAATGCGTACAGTTATTCACTTCACAAAGAATTTCTTGAGCCATAGTGTCACACCTCCTCTTTTGTTATTCTTAACAAATTTGGATGAGTTAATACTATAAACATGTAACAGTGGGCATGCTAGCTTTGTAGGGGATTTTCAAGGGATTTTTATTATTTTATAAAAATGACTAAAAAGGACCATAGTAAAAGTTGTATATAACAAGTGGATTTCATACATGTGTAAGTAGATTTTTGACAGTTTAAAAATGGAAAATTAGTGGAGGATTATATGTAACTTCTTGACTATAATAAAAGCTTTAATATCAAAATTCTGTACATTGCGTTAAACTTTTCCTTCATTTATACTTGTGTTAAAATTCTATAGGAAGGTTAAAGTATTGGGCTTTTAGAGAGGATAAGTAAAGGTTAATTTATTTGTTTCGGTAAATAAAACCCCCTTTCTTCCAAATGTAAAGAATTTTATTTTGAAATTTAGTAGGAGGAACGAACTATGCATTTATTGCCGCGAGAAATTGATAAGCTAATGATAGTGGTTGCAGCAGACCTTGCAAGACGCCGGAAAGACAGAGGATTAAAGTTAAACCATCCAGAAGCTGTCGCCCTCATCACATATGAGGTAATGGAAGGGGCAAGGGACGGAAAAACTGTTGCCGAACTAATGGAATATGGAGCTTCTATTTTGACGCAAGATGATGTGATGGAAGGTATACCTGCAATGATTAATGATATTCAGGTTGAAGCTACTTTCCCAGATGGGACGAAATTGGTGACGGTTCATAGCCCAATACGATAAATAGGAGGGATCGCTAAGTGTTACCAGGTGAATATATTTTAAAAGAAGAAGACATTATTTGTAACGAGGGTAGTGTTGTTTCTACTATCTCAGTTACAAATACAGGTGACCGCCCAATCCAGGTAGGATCACATTTTCATTTTTATGAAGTAAATGATGCACTCCAATTTGATAGAAAAGAAGCTTACGGTAAGCGTTTAAATGTACCAGCCGGAGCAGCTGTTCGTTTTGAACCAGGAGATGAAAAAGAAATACAGCTAATTGATTTTGCTGGAGAACGTCGTATTTATGGATTCAACAATAAAGTCGACGGTAAATTAGAAAGTGGGGATGAAGTATGAGTTTTAGAATGTCCCGAAAGCAATACGCTGAAATGTACGGACCAACAACAGGTGACTCTGTCCGCCTTGCAGATACAGAGTTATTTATTCAAATAGAAAAAGATTACACTTCATATGGAGAAGAGGTAGTCTTTGGTGGCGGGAAAGTTATTCGTGATGGTATGGGGCAACATCCACTTGCAACACGTGAAGATGGTGTACCTGATACAGTTATAACAAACGTCATTATTTTAGATTATACAGGCATTTGTAAAGCCGATTTAGCCCTTCGCGATGGCAAGATTTTTGGCATTGGTAAAGGCGGTAATCCATTAATTACAGATAATGTAGATTTCATTATTGGTACATCAACAGAAATCATTGCTGGTGAAGGCCTAATTGTAACTGCTGGAGCAATCGATACACATGTTCACTTTATTAATCCAGAACAAGTACAAGTAGCACTAACAGCTGGTACAACAACATTAATCGGTGGTGGAACAGGTCCTGCAGCAGGTTCTAAGGCTACTACTGTTACACCGGGTGAGTGGAATATTCACCGCATGTTAGAAGCGGCTGAAGGTCTTCCGATTAATATTGGTTTTACAGGTAAAGGACATGCCGCATCTGTTGAACCTTTAATCGAGCAAGTAAAAGCAGGTGTCATCGGTTTAAAAGTCCATGAAGATTGGGGAGCTACTGGTTCATCTCTTGACTATGCATTACAAGTTGCAGATGAATACGATATTCAGGTGGCATTACACGCAGATACATTAAATGAAAGCGGCTTTATGGAAAATACGATGGCAGCAGTAAAAGATCGCGTTCTTCATATGTACCATACTGAAGGAGCGGGCGGAGGACATGCACCTGATCTAATCAAATCAGCGGGTTACTCGAACATTTTACCATCATCAACGAATCCAACGCTTCCTTATACAGTAAATACAATTGATGAACACCTTGATATGGTTATGGTTTGCCATCATTTAAATCCTTCTGTACCGGAAGACATCGCTTTTGCTGATTCTCGAATTAGAAGAGAAACAATTGCTGCGGAAGATATCCTTCATGACATGGGTGTATTTAGTATGGTGAGCTCCGATTCCCAAGCAATGGGTCGTGTAGGGGAAGTCACGTTACGCACATGGCAAGTTGCCGATAAAATGAAGAAACAAAGAGGGCCATTAGAAGGGGATAGTCAATATGCTGACAACAACCGAGCTAAGCGCTATGTTGCTAAATACACGATTAACCCAGCTATTACGCACGGTATTTCGAAATATGTAGGCTCTATTGAAGTTGGAAAAATGGCCGATTTAGTTCTTTGGAATCCGAAGTTCTTCGGTGTGAAGCCAGAAATGGTCCTAAAAAATGGTCTTGCAGTTACTGGGTTGATGGGTGATGGCAATGCATCTATCCCAACACCACAGCCTTATATTTATCGTCCAATGTACGCTCAATTTGGGAAAGCATTGGCGAAAAGTTCTGTTACATTCATTTCTCAAGCAGCATATGATGCAGGTGTCCATGAAAAATTGGGACTTCAAAAGACAGTTTTACCAGTTGGTGGCATTCGAACACTTACGAAAAAAGATATGAAATTAAATGCTGAAACGCCTAATATTACGGTTGATCCGCAAACATACGAAGTAAAAGTAAATGGAGAGTTGCTGACATGTGACCCGGTTGATACGGTACCTATGGGGCAGCGTTACTTCCTATTCTGAGGTGAATATATTGATAATAGAGAAAATTGTCACAAACATTGAACAAATGAATTCAAATGAAATAAAAAAACGCCATATGGAAAAAGTTTATTTGGAAAGCGCCCATTTAATGAAGCGAATTCAACGTGTTAAAACAGATCACGGTAATGAACTGGGCATTCGCTTAAAAGAGCATAAAGATCTTGTTGCAGGCGATGTTTTATACATGGATGAAAAAAATATGATCGTCGTTGATGTACTTTCAGATGATTTAATTGTAATCAGTCCTAGAGACATTAAGGAAATGGGGACAATCGCTCACCAATTAGGTAACCGCCATCTTCCTGCGCAATTTGAGGACAATGATATGTTAGTTCAGTATGACTATTTAGTTGAAGAATTACTGCAACAAATGGAAATTCCATATAAACGAGAAGATCGAAAAGTGAAACAAGCCTTCCGTCATATAGGCCATAGTCATGACTAATAACATTCTCTCTTTGTTTCAACTATGCGACTCGAACCTTCCTACAGGCGCTTTCAGCCATTCTTTTGGCTTGGAGAGCTATATACAGGAAGATAAAGTACATGATCAAGAGTCATTTTTTCAATGGCTTAAAGTTTATTTACATGAGCAGCTCATCTATACAGATGGGCTAGCTTCTCGCCTTGTTTATGAAGCACTTACGGAAGGCGATATTGAACAAATATGGCACTTGGATCGCTTATTAACGGTCCAAAACTTGCCGCGAGAGACGCGAGAAGGGACTCAAATGATTGGTGATCGTATGTTAAAACTTACTGAATCACTATACGAGCTACCGATTCTCACGCAATACAGAGCGGAAATTAAGAAAAAGAATGCATTTGGTCATCCAGCTATCGTATTTACAATAGTAGCTCATGGGCTTGCGGTAGAAAAACAGGATACAATCCGCTACTATTTGTATTCTTCTATTTCTAGTCAAATTCAAAATGCAGTTCGTGCGATTCCTCTTGGACAAACAGCTGGACAAAAAATTACGCATAATTTCATACCAGAATTAAACGCGGCAGTAGACAAAATTATGCAACTATCGAAAGAGGATTTCGGTATTGTATCACCAGGAATTGAGCTGTCACAAATGCAACATGAACGTGTAAATATTCGAATATTTATGTCGTAAATCAATCAATTACGCCTTGGCGTAATTGCGTCCAGATTTTTTTTCGAGCTCGCTCGAAAAACTCCCCTAAAAAATCTGTGACATCCGCTGGGGCTTAACTTAATTCAGCTAGGGGTGAATCCCCACTGAATAGAATTGCAAATTCGGAATTCACCCCCAACTTATAGATGTAGGGGACTTCTGCTGAATTTAGTTAAAGAAATGTAAAGGACGTGTTCTAATGGAACCAATAAGAATTGGTGTTGGAGGACCTGTTGGAGCAGGTAAAACAATGCTCGTAGAAAAATTAACTCGCCATCTTCAAGATGAAATCAAAATGGCAGTTGTTACAAATGATATTTATACAAAAGAAGATGCAAAGTTTTTAATACAGAATGGTGTTCTGCCTGAGGACCGAATTATTGGTGTTGAAACAGGTGGTTGCCCTCACACTGCTATTCGTGAAGATGCTTCTATGAACTTTGCTGCAATTGATGAATTAGTTGAGCGTCATCCTGATGTGGAGCTAATCTTTGTAGAGAGTGGCGGAGATAATCTTGCGGCTACATTTAGTCCGGAGCTAGTTGATTTTTCTATTTATATTATCGACGTTGCGCAAGGGGAAAAAATTCCTCGTAAAGGTGGACAAGGGATGATTAAGTCTGACTTATTTATCATTAATAAGACAGATCTTGCTCCTTATGTTGGTGCGAGCCTTGAAGTAATGGCAGAGGATACGAAAGTATTCCGCGGTAATAAACCTTTCGTATTTACAAACTTAAAAAATGATGATGGTCTTCCTGAAGTAATTGAATGGATTAAGCAGCACGCTTTATTAAAAGGATTAGATTAATATGAATAATTGGACTGGCTCATTATCTCTGGACCTTGAAGATCGAAAAGGAAAGACGGTCGCTAAAAGAGTTTATTTTCAAGGCGCACTCAAAGTGATGCGACCGATTTACTTGGACGATTCTGGGCAAGTTTGCTATTATCTTCTAAATCCCGGTGGTGGTTATTTAGATGGAGATCGATACAAACTGGAGTTCACTGCAGATGAAGGGGCGAAAGTTACATTAACTACGCAATCTGCAACAAAAGTATATAAAACACCAAAAAGCCATGCCTATCAAGAAACAACCATTCATTTAAAAAAAGACAGTTATTTAGAATACCTACCAGATCCTCTCATTGCTTATGAAAATGCACATTACAAGCAAAAAAATATAGTGCATATGGATCGTGGTGCGACGTTTCTCTCAACGGATATTTTGACACCTGGGTGGTCGCCAAGTGGTGGGAAATTTAGTTATGATACGATTCAGTTAGTTAGCGAGATTTATGTAGACGGACAAATTGGTGTGTTCGACCATATTAAGTTAGTACCGAAACAACAATCAGTGTCGGGATTAGGATTTATGGAAGGATATACGCATTTAGGTTCGATGCTTGTAGTTAGTGAATATACAAATAATGCGCTTATTGATGAATTGTACGAAGTGATTCAACAGGAACAAGCAGAGTTTAAAGCGGGTATATCGAAGCTAGCAGTATCAGGTTTTAGCATACGTATTCTTGCAAACTCTACCCAAGTCATCGAGCGCATTTTAAATAATTGCCATAAATTGATTAGTGAAAAATGGTTAAATCGCACACCAAATTCTTTACGAAAATATTAAACTTGTTTTAATATGAGTTCAAATCCTGGCTGATTAGTGGAACACTGTCTAAGAACGCCAAGGCTTAATTGATATAGAAACTTTCATGAGAGGGGAAAACGTATGCCTGATAATAATAATGCAAAACCCAAACTTGAAGATTTTGAAGTTGAAACCGTGTTTGAGGACCGTGTTCATGAACGACTTGCATTTACGTTTAAAGTTGAAGGAAATGAGTTCAAGGGGCATTTTCATGAAGATGAGATTTTATGGCTCCATCCTCATCCGAAACAATTAATCGATGAAAGCAAAGTAGATTCAATAGAAGCAATGATTCAATTAACGATGAGACAACACGGCATTTCAAAAGAGATTAAAGACCTTGAACTAAAACCGGCATTCGAAGACCGGATTCATGAGCGCCAGCAATTTACTTTGCAAGTGCAAGGTGATGAGTACAAAGGATTTGTCCATGAGGGAGAAATTCAGTGGTTCCATCCGCAACCTCATCAAAAGCATGAAGAGGATATTATAACGGCGATAGAATCTGAAATTCATGAAAAGGTAGCAGAACAAGAACCAAGTAGTAAAGAAGAAAACTAAATACGATAAAAAGGAGGCCTCTAATTAAAGAAGCCTCCTTTTTTAATCGAATTGATTGAAATCGATCACACGATGACAAAGTCTTTGCATAAGCTTCGATTCATGTGTGATAACAAGTACACCCATTTCTCTCTTTTTGGCGATTTCCATAATGGCATGCCAAATTTGCGCTTGTGTGTTTGCATCGAGCATTGTCGTCATTTCATCAGCAATTAAAAAACGCGTATTCGGTCCTAATGCTCTAGCGACACAAAAGCGCTGTAATTCGCCCCCAGATAACTCGTGTGGCCAACGAGTTAACCATTCTTGCTCAATTCCTAATAAGTCTAATAATTCCTGATCTGGTTGATATCCTTCGTTAAGAATTTTATGCATTTTCCATTTTGGATTAATCGCTTTTTCAGGATGCTGAAGAACCATTTGAACAGGATGATAGCCATTTTTCGGTAACGGAGTACCATTAACATGCACGGCGCCTTCAATCGGTGACTCAAAACCTGCTAATATTCGGCAAAATGTCGTTTTTCCACGCCCACTTGGACCAGTAATCCCAACAATTTCACCGGGTTGTAGCGTAATATTAACACCTTGGAATAACCATGGTCCATCCCCGTAACGGAAACCAATGTCCTTTGCTTCAAGTTGCATGAATACACCTCACCATTCCATCTCTTAGTTCTCGCATCTCAGGTGGTGCTTGCTGACATTCAGGCGTTGCCATTTCACAACGAGGTGCAAACAAACAACCTGGTGGCAATGAGCTTGGATGTGGTTGCGAACCGGGAATTGGGACAAATTCATTTTGAGGTAATGCTCTCCATAATGCCTTCGTATAAGGATGTCGTATCGCTTCTCCTTTTCCTAAAAAGTCTTTTACAGAAGCGATTTCTACCGTCGTTCCGGCATAAAATACAGCGATTTTATCTGCAATTTGAAGAGCTGACTCAATATCATGCGTGATTAACATGACCGCGCATCCATTATCAGCAAATTCCCGAAAGTTATTTAATGCTTCTTTAATGACTACCGGATCGAGTCCTGGCGTCGGTTCATCCGCAATAATTACTTTCGCGCCACTTACCATAGCGGTTGATAAAAGCGTCCTTCTCGCCATACCACCTGAAAGTTGAAATGGATACATCCTTTCCACTTCTTTGCCAAGATGATAACGTTCAAAAACTTTGCGTTGCGCTGCTACAGTATCTTCGCTATTTGCAGCGGTACGAACTTGGCTCCCTACACGCATTAGTGGGTCTAAAAAGTTGACGGATTGTGGTACAAGCGCCAGTTCCTTACCTCTTAATGTAGCTAAACGAGCTGCTGTTAGTTCCTCACCTTTATACTTGATGGAGCCACTTATACTTGCGTTGCTAGGGAGAATTCCAAGAATGGCATGTGCAAGCAAACTTTTCCCAGATCCACTCGCACCAACAACCGCTAGAATTTCACCAGCTTCGATCGCGACACTTAAACTTGATATCACTTTATGATTCATTTCTTTAAATCCATCTGTATATTGTTTAAAAGATACAGATAAATTTTCTACTTCAAGAATAGACATTCGTTCACCTCCTAATAGTATTCGTGACTAATCATGATTTCTAGTAGGATCCATGAGCACGCGTAAATTTTCCCCAATCTGGTCAAATGTTCTCACCACGATTAACAAACAAAGCCCTGGGAAGAAGGCCAGCCACCACATACCTGAGGATAAATATTTCATTGATTCCGATAAAATAATACCGATTGCTGGCTCATGTGGTGATAAACCTAAACCTAAAAATGTCACGGCTGCTTCATGTAAAATGACATGAGGGAAAAGTAACATAAAACCGATTAGCAGTTGCGGAACGATATGCGGAAGAATATGATGAACAGCAATCCACCATCTAGATTTCCCCATCTTCTGCGACACTTGAACAAATTCAGCCGAACGAATTTGCATGACCTCTGCCCGAATAACTCGTGCAAGGCTTGGCCAATGCGTTAGCGTAAGTCCGATAACAATGCCTTTAAATCCTCCACCAAGTGTAAAAGCAATAAGAATAAGGGTCACTAAATGTGGCACACTTAGAAATAGGTCAATAATCCACGAAATAATTCGGTCTGCCATTTTGCCCATCGTTGCTGCAGCCATACCTAGTAGTAAAGCAATTGAAGCACTGCCAATTGCTCCAATCAATCCGACACCAATACTTAAAGAAAGCCCCATCACGGTTCTTGTAAACATATCTCGCCCTAACCAATCCGTACCAAAAAGATGATCTAACGATGGCGCGGAATTTCGTTCACTTAAATTCGTTACAATTCGTTCTTCATCCAGTAGAACACCAGCCAATATAACGGTAACTAAGAAAATAATCGAAATGATTATTTTAACGAGTGTTCGTTGCTTTCTATTTAGAGGAAATTTCTTAATCATCATTTCCTCACCTCTCTAGTCCGTGGATCTAATACGCGATAACTTAAATCCGCTAATAAATTACCAACAAAAACAAATATCGTACTAAATATTACGAGCCCTAATAAAAGAGGGACGTCCCCTCTAAGCCCTGCCTCTACAGTTGCTTGTCCTAAACCTGGATAAGAAAATACTTGCTCAGCCAGTACTGCGCCGCCAAACAATTCACTAAAAGCAGCGAATTGTAATGTGATCGCAGGTAACGCAACATTGCGTAATCCATGTCGCCAAAATAACACAAAACCCTTTTCGCCTCTTGCTCTAGCAAATAACACATAATCACTTGCCATAACATCAATCAGTTTTTGGCGTGTGTGTAGCGCTACATTCGCAACACCTAATATACTGAGCGTCAGTACCGGTAAAATAAGATGTTGAATTCGATCTAACAAGGTAACATCTTCTGCAAGCACCCCAGCAGGAACACCCATTCCAATAGGGAACCATCCTAGCCATACGGCAAAAACCATTAGAACAAGGAGCCCCATCCAAAAAGTAGGGGTAGAAGCTAATGTAAAGCAGTACCACTTGATGATGCGGTCAATCCACGTACCTTTTTTCATCGCAGCTACAATACCCATGACAAAGCCAACAACACCTGATAATAGCCATGCGGATAACATGAGCGCTAAGGAATTAAAAAACCGTTCGCCAATCACTTCAATTACCGGTCGTCGGTAAATCATTGAAGTTCCTAAATCACCTGTAAGTACAGCTGAACCCCAGTTCATAAATTGCACCATAACGGGCTCATTCAATCCCCAGTACTCGGCTATCTTTTCCCGTTGTTCAGGACCTACCTTTAACATATCTGCACCAATATACGCTTGAATTGGATCAATCGGAGAGTTTTTTACTAAGAGAAAGGAAATAAAACAAATGGCCACTAATAACGTGACCATTCTTATACCTTTCATCAATATAAATAATCCAAGTTTCCCACCATTAAATTTCTGCACAGTTAGTTAGCCCATTTCCATTCCACAATATTATCTGTAGCTGGCCAACCATGCCCGTGAACGTGAATTCTTTGATCTCCGATATCAAGTTCATCCTTCACTAAGTACAAGTGATCAATATTTACTAACCACGCCCATGCGGCATCACCTTTTGAACTTAAACCAGTTGTGCCATCCCACTGTGCCTTTTTCCAAAATTCAATGGCATCTTGTTCGCTAGTAGCACTGAGCGCTTTGGCGAAATATTCATCGACCGTTTTATTTTGATAAAATCCTGTATTGTAATACTCTATACCAGCAGATTCACTACTATAAATATTGTACATTTCATGAGGGTCATGACTTCCCCAGCCCATTAAAACTGGATTGGAATACATTTTTTTAGCAATCATATCCCAGCTTCCGCCTTCTAACTTAATATGAATGCCTAATGGTTTCATCATATCTACAATAGAAATGGCGAGCGATTGTCTAATTGCGTCATTTGCTAAGTAATAAAGTGTAAACTCCGCCTTTAAGGAACCTTTGTCCAAAATTCCATCCCCATTTGTATCTTTCCATCCCGCTTCTTTTAATAGCTTCTTTGCACCTTCTAAATCAGCATCCTGAATGACTGTATCTGGATTCCACCAAGGTAAGCCATCGACCGACGTATAAGCTGGGGTACCGTGCCCCTCTAATACGCCATCCACTAAGGCTTGTCGATCTACACCCATATTAATAGCATGTCGAATTGCTGGATCAGCGGTTACATCATTTCCGATAGGTAAGCCATCTTTTGTTACACCACCAGATTTTACAAACGGAAAGACAATTCCGCGATTATCTACTGTTTGTACGGATTCTAATTTCAACCCAGGTACTTTTAGATTACTAAATGCTGCTGGAATATACGCAAGATCAACCGTGCCTGCTTGTGCGGCAGCAAATGCAGCATCCTCGTTTAAAAATAAGAACGTAATTTTTTTGAAAGCCGATTGTTTATCATAGTATTCTGGATTAGGTTGTATAATTAGTTGCTGTCCCTTGTCCCATTGCACAAGTTGGAATGGTCCTGAACCTATAGGCTTTTCTGCATAGTCAGCACTATAAGCATGTTGAGGGACAATACCTGTTGCAACTAAAGAATTGACAAATGTAGATTGTGGTTCTTTTAATGAAAATTTCACCGTGTAGTTATCCACAGCTTCGACCTTTTCCATGCCATTAAGATCTACAACTGATCCATTGTTTGTAGCGGTTTCAAATGTAAATACAACATCATGTGCTGTTAATGGTTCACCATCAGAAAATTTTACATCTTCACGTAATTTCACTGTCCAAACCTTACCATCTTCACTTACTTCATAGTTCGTCGCAAGATCATTGACGATACTCAGTTCGTCATTTCTTTTGAGAAGCGTACTTTGAAATAAAGGTGATCCATAACGCCCCCAACCTGTTGTTGGATCAAATCCAGCTGCTGGCTCAGAGTCAAAAGCCAACACAAGTTCATCCTTACTTTTTTCATCCTTTGATTGATTCCCTTTAGAAGAATTACATCCAACTAACAAAAGAGAAGCAATTAGCGTTATAAACGCGATTTTTTTAAATAATTTCATCGTCTCACCTCATTATTAATTTTCCTACCGAAAAACCCCGTACTTATATCATAGAAATAAGGGGGAAATTGACAGGTTTACATATCGACCAACAAACAACCGAAAATCTTTATTCAATAAATAAGCGAAATCGCTCTTATATAAATGCTGATAAAAGAGGCATTATTAATTGTTCCTACATCGAAGAAAAAACTTTTACAGGATGAAAAGCGAGGAAGAGGTTGACTAGTGCAAAACTATAATTTGTTTCAGACAAGCAGAATATACGGTTGATTACGTATCACTTTACGTCTATCCTATTTTAAATGTTCGACCAGTAGTTGGCAAATTTAATGACAAGAAAGGGGAGGGGATATAATCACCTTTTTCTAAAGGAAAAAGTTTAAAGGGAATGGAGATTTCTAACTTTACTTACAAAGAAGTGTAAACTATATCGATCTAAACCGCAGCATTCCTATAAAATTTTATAAAATTATTAATCTATTCGCATTTAATGTAGACTTAATGATTTTTATCCCCTATAATAAGCCCTATTCTTTATTAAATACGAACATTAAGGTGGATTATATGTCTGAATATACGCAAATTT
This sequence comes from Solibacillus sp. FSL K6-1523, assembly GCF_038005225.1. Taxonomy (NCBI): domain Bacteria; kingdom Bacillati; phylum Bacillota; class Bacilli; order Caryophanales; family Caryophanaceae; genus Solibacillus; species Solibacillus sp. FSL K6-1523. The sequence goes on along the minus strand of NZ_JBBOSU010000001.1, from coordinate 3,894,869 downwards.
TCCGTGGGACTGCTTTTTCAAGTAAGTCGCCTAAAGAAATACAAGTTTTAGAAGATTATCTGTTTTGTATTAATGCTGACGGAATGATTGAAAAAGCCGTTGCACCAGAGCATGAGGGCTATCAATCTTTATTAAATAAATATCAAGGGAAAGAAAATTTTCATCAATTAGCAGCAGGGCAGTATTTCTTACCGGGCTTTATCGATTTACATGTCCATGCACCACAATGGGCTCAATCTGGAACTGCATTAGACATACCTCTCTATGATTGGTTGAATACGTATACGTTCCCGATTGAATCTAAGTTTTCAGATTTAAATTTTGCCAAAGAAGTGTATGAGGATTTAGTTAATACGCTACTAGCAAATGGCACAACGACAACACTTTATTTTGCAACGGTTCATAAAGAAGCGAGCCTATTGTTAGCTAAAATTTGTGCAGAAAAAGGTCAACGTGGTTTAGTTGGGAAAGTTGTGATGGACGAACCTGAACAAACGCCGGAATTTTACCGTGATTTGAATACGCAAACGGCATTAGCGGATACTGAGGAATTTATTATAGCTGTCAAAGAATTAGCGAAATCGACGAAGCAAGGGGTTTATCCAGTTGTCACACCGCGCTTTATCCCAAGTTGTACGGATGGTGCTTTAAAGGGATTAGGGGAATTAGCTGCTAAGTACGATACGCATATCCAGTCTCACTGCAGTGAAAGTGATTGGGCTCATGGGTATGTACAAGAGCGCTTCAATAAAAATGATGCGTTTGCATTAAATGAATTCGGTTTATTAGGCGACAAAGCGGTTATGGCACATTGTAATTTCTTAAATGACGAGGATGCGGAACTATTTGCCACAACAGGTACTGCTATTGGTCATTGCCCGATTTCTAATGCTTACTTTGCCAACAGTGTTCTTCCGGTTGTACATCTACATGAAAAAGGTGTCGATATTGGTTTAGGTACAGATGTTTCAGGTGGGTTTTCACCAAGTCTTTACGACAATGCGCGTCAAACAGTTATGTCTTCTAGAATGTTAGAAGACGGTGTAGATCCAAACCTTTCTGCTGACAAGCGCGGATTACCAAATTCACGTGTGACAATTAATGAAGCCTTCTATTTAGCGACAGCTGGGGGCGGGGAAAGTTTAAGCTTACCAATCGGTCGTTTACAAGAAAGTTATACATGGGATGTACAAATTATCGATACAAAAATCTCATCTGCCAAACTACCGATTTTTGATGCGAACGAAGATTTAAATGATATTTTCCAAAAAATAATGTATCTTGTACGACCAGAAAATATTCGTGAAGTTTGGGTGCAAGGAAACAAAGTTCACAGTAGATAAAATCAATTACGCCTTGGCGTAATTGCGTCTAGATTTTTTTCGAGCTCGCTCGAAAAGCTCCCCTTAAAATCCGTGACATCCGCCGGGGGCTTTAATTTGATTCAGAGGGGTTTAGTCCCCCTCTGAATCAAATTAATCAAACTACAACTTAGAGGTGTGCAATTCAGTGGAAACGCAAAAAAACATGCAAGCGAACGATAAAAGCAATACCCAAGGATTAACCGTTTTACCCGATGAAAAAGTTCCATTTGGTCAAACAGCCCTACTAGGTTTACAACATGTAATGGCAATGGACGTCTATGTAGTACCTTTCCTTATTGCGATGTTAATCGGTTTACAATCAGGGCAATCCAGTGCATTAATACAAGCGACATTTATTGCAGCAGGGATTGCAACGATTATTCAAACTTACTTCTGCATGAAATTACCGATTGCCCAAGGTCCGTCTTATGTTCCACTTGGCGCCATCGTTGGTATTTATGCTGCTAGTGGTGGGGGCGACCTAGGTTGGAGTACCGTGTTAGGCGCAAGTTTAGTTGGTGCTATTTTAGTCATCATTTTAGGCTTTACAGGACTTTTCAATAAGATTGTGAAAGTTTTCATTCCGCCAATCGTTGGAGGTACGATTATCTTTGTCGTTGGTCTTGCATTAATGCCAGTTGGTTTAAGTAGTAACATTTATAATGGTGCAGGTGCTACAATCAACCAAAATATCTATTTAGCGCTAACTACAGCTACTGTATTAATCATTTGTGTTATGTTAGGTTCTTTCTTTGGACGAAAAGGTCGCGTATTCCGTATTGGATCGGTCCTTATCGCCTTAATCACAGGGAGCATTGTAGCAAAATTTATGGGAATATTAGACTTATCGGCTGTTTCACAAGCGAAATGGTTTAGCATGCCACAAATTCCTTTTGCAGACTTTGGGTTCACTTTTAATGCTTCTGCAATCATCACTATGGTCATTATTTACATTGTATTAATGGCTGAAACGACAGGGACTTGGTTTGCTGTTAGTAATGTTATTGATCAACCATTAACGGACAAACAAGTGAATCGCGGGGTTATTGGTGAGGGGATTGGTTGCTTTACTGCTTCTTTAATAGGATCTACACCAGTAACAGGATACTCAACAAATGCAGGTGTTATTTCGATCACCGGTATTGCAAGTCGACGTGTTTTTATAGCTGCAGGAATTTGGTTTGTATTATTCGGATTTTCGGGTAAACTAGCAGCCTTAATTACAGCTATTCCAGCAGCAGTAATTGGTGGTGTGTTCGTTATCGTGTGTGGCATTATCGCGATTAGCGGCTTACAAGTCATCAAAAATGAACGAATCGGTGAAAAAGAAATGTATGTCATTGCTGTTCCAATGATTTTAACACTAGCACTAACATTATTACCTAAAGACTTCTTATATACTTTACCAACAACCGTACAATATTTATTCGGCTCTCCAATAGCAACAGCTGCAATTGTAGCGATTGTGCTGAATAAAATATTGCCTAGTGCTAAGTAATATATAGTATAAACAAAGTAAAAAACTAGTTAGAGATTAAAATCTAGCTAGTTTTTTTGTTGCTATTTAATTGTTGTTTTATCAAAGTCGCATAGATCAATCCATTTTTGGATAGAGTTAATAACTTCTTGAAAAGCTACTCCGTTTGGTGTTAACTCATATTCTACTTTTTTTATAGAAGAATCTATGAATTTCTTCTTGATGAGACCTGCATTGGCAAGCTCATTTAAACGTTCTGTTAATAAACGATCAGAAATCCCCGGGATAGATGCGTGAATTTCATGATACCTTTTTGGTCCAGGCAATAAGGTATAAATAATCATACCCATCCATCGTTTCCCTATAAATTCAATCGCTTGGTGATAGTTACTGCATATATGTGTGCAATTCGGTTGAGTCATGTGATAACCTCCCGCATGTGAATTCTTTTTCTTGTATTGTAACATAGATTATTTTTTATTTGACGTTAAAACTTACTAATGGTAAGATTCTATTCGTCAACTTATTATAAGTAAGTTTATTAGGAGGAAATACAATGACAACAACAACTAAAGATTTATATACAATTATGCATGAAAGAAAATCTGTTCGTAAATACGAATCTACTTTTAAAATGACGCAAGCACAACTTGAGGAAATTATAAAAGAAGCGACGAGTGCGCCATCTTCAAGTAACCTACAACCATGGCGTTTCCTTGTCATTCAAGATGAAGAAACGAAAAAGGAACTTCGCACAATTGCCAATAATCAAGAACAAATAGAAACATCATCAGCAGTTATTGCCGTTTTAGGTGATGCTGAAATGTATAAAAATGTAGAGAAAATCTACACGCAAAACGTATCGGAAGGTCATATGGATGATACGTTAAAGGATTTAACGATTAACAATACGCATCGTTTATATCCATCATTGCCTTTAGCAGTAAGACAAAACATCGCTTCTTTTGATGCGGGGCTTATTTCAATGCAGCTTATGCTGATTGCGAAAGAAAAAGGTTTTGATACCGTACCAATGGGTGGCTTTGATAAAGTGAAATTTGCGGAGCGATTTGAATTACCAGAAAATCAATTCCCTATCGTACTTATTGCTATTGGTAAAGCCGCTGCTCCAGCATACGGTTCATCACGTTTACCATTGGAAGATATTGCTCGTTTTATCTAAATAAGTGGTCACTAAAAAAGAACGAGTTCCACTAGCAGGAATTCGTTCTTTTTGTTATTCACAAAAGGAGCAAACATATTTTTTCGTACGCGGATCTTTTAATTCAGTCACGGGATTATATTTTAACCATGAAATTAAATAAGGTTGTGCAGCTTTTGTGAATAGGGCCTGTAATTCATCACTAAGCGAGTCCACAGTTTGCCCTAATTTTAGTGTTGAAAATATTGACTGACTTTCTTCTAACAAAGAGGGTGTTAGATGAGCACTTAGCTGTTCAAGCATTACCCCCATATGTGGAACTAAACTTAACGAAGACCATTTTTTCTAGGAAACAAACCTTGAGTTAGAAACTGTCCCTACAAATCAAGAGATTCTACAGCGTGTTGAGGAGTTAATCGGTTGGATTGGAATATTATAGTTTAATACTTTGAATGTAGCATGCCTGGCATTGTATTGTTTGCGCATCAGGTTCAGAATCAGATAAAAAGCATTAAAGGTACTATGGCTGAAATGGGGTATATAGATTTTTTGTTTTGCGTAGAATACATGTTACTAATCGGAAAGGAAAGAATTCCCTTAATAAGTATAAATAGCTCTTGAAACTGACAACTATGTCATTTTATAATAATGACACAGTTGTCGTTTTAAATTTACTTTCATTAATGGGGGAATGAGGATGAAGAGTGGTTCGGATTCAAAACGGCTATATAAAAATAAAGCTTATTTGTATTTGATTGCCTCCCAGACAGTTTCAGCTATTGGGAACTGGTTGGATATTTTAGCTGTCATCACATTAGTTGCTGTAAAATGGAGTGCTTCACCGCTAGCCGTGTCTGGTGTAATGCTTGTGTTTGTAGGTCCTATGGTTTTATTTGGTCCTTTTAGCGGTGTGCTAAGTGATCGCTATGACCGACGTCTAATTATGTTGATTTCCGATTTGTTCTGTGTGGTTCTTGTTTTAGGAGTGGCATTTTCAACCGAATTATGGCATGTTTATGCTTTGTTATTTTTAAAAAGTTCGTTTGTAGCACTATTTATTCCCGCGAAAAATGGTAAATTAAAAGAAATCGTAAAAGATGATCAAATGCAAGCGGCAATGGGTATCAGTGGGATGATTGATAATGGTGCAAAAATCATTGGTCCAGTATTAAGTGGGATAATTGTTGCGACGGTAGGTATCCAATGGGCATTTTATATCGATGCTCTGACATTTGCTTTATCGGCGCTCTTTTTACTTGGCATTCCAAAGGACAATCGAAAGACTAAGGTTGCAGAAAACGAACAGCAAAAAACGAATATTATGTCTAATTTGCTAGTGGAAATGAAAGAAGGTTTCACTTTCTTAAAAACCATCCCTATCATTTTAATTAGTTTAATTATTACAACCTTGTTACTTCTTGTTTTACAGATTGCTGATACTCAATTCATGGTTCTTTTAAGGGGTATCTTTAAAGATCCTGTAACCGTAGCGGGATATAGTATGGCTGCTAGTGGCGGTGGTATGTTTTTAGCATCAGCTATTTTCACAAAAATGCATATCCGTTCGACATTAAGTTGCATGTTTTTCGGAGCATTAGGGCTTGGTATTTCACTTGTAGCGCTTGCTCTAATGGTTCAATATCCCCCTTCATTTCTTTCAATTGCATACCCCATGCTATTTTTTCTAGCTGGTTTTTCTTTTGGATCTGCCATTATACCTTTAAATATAACTGTACAAAAAAGTACTCCAGTGGATAAAACGGGCCGTGTCTTCGGAATAATCAATAGTATGACTACGCTTGGGACATTGATCGGAATGATTTCAGGTGGAGTGCTTTCCGAATTGTTTGGTGTTGAGATGACATTTACTGTGTCCGGCGCATCTTTAATTGTAGTCAGTTTGTTAACGCTCATCATAAAATTTCCTATTGAAAGAAGGTACGCTATGTCACCTAAAGTAACGAAACAATACAAAGAAAATCGAAAGCTCGAAATATTAAAAGCTGCAGAAACAGTATTCTGTCAAAAGGGTTTCGAACCTACAACGATGAAAGATGTTGTTGAAATTTCAGGTATGAGCCGAGGTGGTGTATATCAATATTTTTCTAGTACAGAAGAGATGTTGAAGTGCATCTTAAATGAAAGAGATGACCAGTTTGAAAACAAAATTCAACAACTGATTCAAAGCAATCAACCGGTATGGGAAACGATAGAATCTATTTTGGATGGGTACAATAAAGAGTCGTTTCATAAAATAAGTGCAGTTACTTATGAATATTTCGTCACAGGATGGCGTAGCGAAGGAGTAGAGCGAATTCCGTATTTACTTACACGTTTTAATCGTGCGAGGGAAAACTATATTCAATTGCTTCAAAAGGGAGTAGATAGTGGGGAATTTTCTCCAAACCAGTCCCTTCACACAATCGCTACCTTTATGATTAATGTTACAGATGGAATCTTATTGGAAACGAATCTTGCTGGAAAAAAGGAAGCTGATACAGAGGGACAGATAAATGCCTTAAAAATATATCTAAAAACTGCGCTGCAAATTTAAACTTAATTTGTGTTTCAGATGCAGAATGTTAATAGCGTTTATAGTTAAATTTATTCTAGGCAGGGAGTATATTAATGAATGCATTTCTAATTTATGTAACACCAGTTGTTGCTTTTATATTTTTTCTGAATTTCATCGGGATTCTTCGCAATATTAAAGATGGAGAAAGAGAGCTAACGATACAGGTGCTATTAGGAGGATTTATGTTTGCGTTTCTTGTATTTGCAATAGTACTAGCTGGAATAGCGAACTAAATAAAAACTGTGGCGAAATCGCCACAGTTTTTATTGTTTTTAAAAATAATAAGCCCATACTCTAAAGATTATTAAAACCTTGGTAATACATTTCTAGCAGCCAACAGCAACCATGTACAGAGGACGAATGGCATAGTGAAAACTGGAAGGCCATATGGTATAAGCCAAGTTGTGACAGTTGCAGTGAGCGGCACACTTATGCAGGCTCCAAAGATTCCCGTTATATAGCCAAGACTATTATGAGACTCTTTAAAAGCAACAGCTACTGCTAAAATTATTAAAACACCATTAAATCCGTATAGGCCAGTATGTATTAATTCATGTGCACCGCCTAAAGCAAAGGCTGTTAGAATCGCAATTACATTCCCGATTAACGCAAATAAGCCAAATTTCCAACTTGCAAAGAATAATCCAATATAAAGTAAAACGGATGAAAGGGGATTTTGTAGAAAGAATATTTGCCCTAAACCATTTAATATCGCTTGGAACCAGTTGACTGTACCTTCAATATCTAAGCTCCAATGTGTTAAATCTTGAGGAGCGAGAAGGATTGATAATTGAATGAAGTCAAGCTGATAGGATGCTAATAATGTAACCCAACTTACGATAATAAATGGAAAGCTTAGTACTGGGATTTTAGTATTTCGCATGAGATGCATCATTGCAGCTGTAATAAATGCAGCAACTACTGCTCCAATAAGAGCAATAACCCAATGGTACGGTCCCGTTAAGGATAAGGTAAGTGCCATACCAGTTAAAACAGGATTAAACCCAAGTAAACCTTTCTGGATTATGTCTTCATTTGCTTTTCCAACGATCCCGATGAGTACGGCAATAAAAGAAGATAGCCATGCAATCGCACCTACTAGAGGGGATGCGATAGTTATTGCGAGTAAAAATAAAATCCCTGTAATCGTATTTTCGATGAAAACTACTTGTGAAATTCCTTTGAATGATGCAACTAGAACTTTTTTCCAATCTAACTGGTTATTTAGAATACTCATAAAAAACCTCTCTTTTGGTGTGACATATTAGTTGCGTAATTAAATGGATTTATAGAGGAAGAGTAATCTTTCTGGAATGATCCAATTCACTATAACTTTTTCAAAGAAAAGGGAAAATCATTATAAATCAGTTTACAACAAGGTGCATTGATGTACTAGTAAAAAAACTATGTATATCGTATTCATTTACATGTAGTAATCAACGCACTTTCAACTATGAAATTACCAGTTTTTTAAATATAATTGTATCGACTTTTATTAAAATAATCCACTGATGACGCTAATTTTGCAAATGTGACCGAAAAGGCTGCTTAAAAGGCAAATAACATGTAAAAAAAAGTTAGAATTGCAAACTTTACAATTCTAACTTTGGAACAGCAATACGATTCATTTGCCGCAAATTTTTTAAGTTTTAAACTTACTATTTATTAATACGCTCCGCATAAAACAATAATACGGTACGGTGTGGTTTGGGCAGGAATACTCCTTGTCGTAGGACCGTAGTATACAACTAAATCATGGTTCCCTGGATATTCCGAAAAGAATTGCCCATTTGTTAAAAGGATATGTGTATTAGCAGACAAATTTAATTGTAATTGCCCGTCACTGCTTTGCAATTGGCTATTGAAGAAATCAACTTTTACATTTTGATTTAAATTATCTTTTACCATAACGAGCGCTTGATATTGTGGTGGATAAATAAGGATAGCGGGTGCATTTGCATCATAATACCCTGTCACGCGATCCCCCACGACTAACGTTTCATGGTCAACGAAGTAAGTGGAAGGTGAAACGGCGAAATTTACGATGACCCCCATATTATTTCTTAATGTAAACAGTTTATTACAACCTTTTTTCCCACCCTGACCTACATTGAGATTAGTAATCTCCGTTATCGTTCCATGAAATGAATGAAAACTTGTCATATTATACCTCCGTATTTTAAGATAGAGTCCTTTTTTCAACGCTTTGAAAAAACATGTGAAAGCTGCTCAAGATAGCTCCTCACCATTATATGTAAGGCGGAAGAAAAAGGACTCTTTCATTGGGCAATGAAACGTACAACAATTACTTTTATCCATGAAGCAAAACTATTCCCCAAATTCTCCAATATACAAGGTATACAAAAATAGTAAGTTATTAGGTATAATTAGAATTTGAAAATGGGTGAATGACCTCATTTTATAGTGAGTAGCAAATATTATTTAGTATTCGAAAAAAAATATCTATAAACGAAAGGAAGATAAAACTGAATTGACAAATAACAATAAAACAGTTGTCCGCTCAATGGACATCTTAAATCTATTTATCGATCATATAGAACTGTCATTTCAAGAGGTAATTGAGTTATCAGGAATCCCGAAAACGACTGCTTTCCGCATGTTAAAATCATTAGAGGAAATGGAATTGTTAGAAAAAGGGGCAGATGCAAAATATAGATTAGGGATTCTGTTTTTAAAATTTGGACACCTCGTTTCCATACGTTTAGATATAAGAAAAATTGCCTACCCGATTATGAATAATTTACATAATGATACAAAAGAAGCGATTAATTTAATTGTCCGTGATGGTGATGAAGCCATTTATATCGAAAAAGTGGATATGAAGCAAAAAGTTCGACTTTATACAGCGATTGGTAGAAAAAGCCCTCTTTATGCAGGGGCGTGTCCTCGTGCAGTCTTATCTTTTTTACCAGATAGTGAAATAAAGGATTACGTTGAATCGTCAGAACTCAAATCATTTGCAAATGGGACGATTACCGATAAGGAAAGACTTTATGAAACGATTGCACATGCAAGAGAACATGGTTATACAATTAGCCATTCAGAATTAGAAAATTATACATCCGCGATTGCAGCGCCGATTTTTGATCATAAGGGAGAAGTCATCGCGGCCATGAGTATCGCAGGTTTAGAAGCCAATTATAAAGGGGAAAATGCTGAAATCTTCGTTGAAAAATTAAAGAAGGCTACTGCAGAAATATCTAGGCAATTGGGTTATGTTTAACTAAAAATAATGGGGAGCCTCAAATTCAATTGAGACTCCCCATTTTGCTCATAGTTGATGCAATCTTTTTATACGTAGCCCAAATGCCAGCTCATTCATTTCTCTCTCTTGGTGGATTAATGCCCACTGCGCTTCTTCAAGTGTAACCTCTTTAAAGAATACATGACTATTTGCTTGCATTTGTGCTAATGCTGGTAAATCTGCAGAAATGACTTGTCCTATTTTCGGATAGCCGCCAGTCGTTTGACGATCCGCCATTAAAATGATCGGTTGCCCATTAGAAGGGACTTGGATTGTTCCAAATGTAACCCCTTCAGATAATAATTCAAACGGCTCTTTTAATCGGATATCTTGTCCTTCTAACCGATAGCCCATGCGATCTGATTGAGTCGAAATCGTGTAAGGTGTTGAAAAGAATTTTTGTAAACCCCCTTCATCGAACCGCTCATATTCAGAGCCTCTGATGATACGGATTGTTTGTGTTTTTTTGAATGTAACAAAGGGTGTGTAATGAACGGACCAAGAAAGGTAAGAGGTTTTCTTTTGTAATTGATTAAAAAGGTCCTCTCCTGATTCTGTTCGAGTATTGCATTCAAGAACATCATTTTTTTGCAGTTTTCTACCTTGAAAGCCACCAATACCAGCACGTATGTAAGTGCTTTTACTGCCCATCACTTCAGGTACTTGAAAGCCACCGCCAAATGCTACATAAGCGCGGCTACCACTAATCGCAGCATTAAATTTTAAAATAGACCCTTTTCGAATTAACAGTGGTTGCCACATAGGGACTTCATTTCCATCCACGGTAGGTTGTAGATTACCACCTGTAATTGCAACGAGTTCATCACTTTCAAATAACAGGCTAGTGCCGAAAAGTGTCACCTCAAGAGCCCCTTCTCCTTCAGCATTTCCAACGAGTAAATTCGCAATTCGTAAGGAATTTGAATCCATCGCTCCTCCTACAATAACACCAAACTTCTGTAGTCCATATCTCCCTAAATCTTGAATCGTTGCCAACATTCCTGGCTGTAATACTTTTACGCTCATGTTTTCATCTCCCAATCTCTCGTGTACTCATCCAATGAAATGGGTACAAATTGAATTCGATCGCCTGGTTGTAATAACGTCGGAGGTAATTGTTCAGGTAGAAATAAACGAGATGGTGTTCTTCCGATAATTTGCCATCCACCAGGTGTTTCTAATGGGTAAATCCCTGTTTGGCTACCCGCAATTCCAACAGATCCAGGTGGAATTGCTAAACGTGGCGATTCTTTTCGTGGTGTTGCAATTTTTTCGTCCATTCCGCCCATAAAAGGGAACCCTGGAGCAAAGCCTAGCATGTAGACAAGATATTGTGTAGAAGAGTGGATTTTAATAACTTCACTCGGTGTTAAACCGTTATAAGAAGCTACAAATTCCAAATCTGGACCCATGTCACCGCCATATGCTACAGGTATCTTTACTAACCGTTCCTTCGCTGTTTCACCGTTATGAGTAGGGTTCATCAAAGAAAGAATTGTCATTTTCACATTTTCATAAGGCGTTTTTACACCTTTATCTAAATTTGAGAAGTAGACATCGATTGGGTTGTAGTAAACCGTCACATTGTTATAAGCAGGTACAGCCTCTATAAATCCGCTAAATGGATGATTATCTAATAAATTTAATATGCTCTTTACTTTTATATGTGTTGCCTCATTGATTCCTTCGCCTATTTGAATAACAAGTGCAGAATCACTCAGAGGTCTTATTTGCAAATTTTCTGTTAAATTCGGCATAAAAACTACCTCCCTAGTTTCGTAAATCGGTATTTAGGTTTTAAAAAACGGATTATTAATATTATATTTTAAGAATGAACAAAAACAAGTTGAATTTTAATAAAAGTTAAAAAATTTTATTATTTCTCAAGATTTAAAAATTATTCTTTCCTACAATAATAAAATATGCTAAGATTTTTTTACATTTCAAAACTTGAGTTCCGAATGTCGGTACCAAATAAATGGAAACGCATTCATTGTTATTCGTTCTTAAAAAGAAAGTGGGGAAAGAAAATGTTTCGTGTTGATTTAAACTGTGATTTAGGGGAAAGTTTTGGTCGCTATCAACTTGGTGAGCAAGAGGAAATTTTAAAATATGTGACATCTGCTAATATTGCTTGTGGTTTTCATGGCGGAGATCCTACCGTTATGCGTGAAACAGTTAAGCTAGCGATTGCTAACGGTGTGAAAATTGGAGCACACCCAGGATTGCCGGATTTAAATGGTTTTGGGCGACGTGAAATGAAAATTACGCCACAGGAAGCTTACGATATGGTCGTGTATCAAGTTGGAGCATTGCAAGGTTTTTTAACAATCTACAATGAACCGATGCAGCATGTGAAACCACATGGAGCACTTTATAATATGGCAGCTAAAGATCCAGCAATTGCAGAGGCCATTGCACAAGCTGTTTATGATATTTCACCTTCCATTGTGTTATTCGGTTTGTCAGGTAGTGAATTAACAAAGGCTGGAGAAAAAATTGGACTTCAAACGGCGCATGAAGTGTTTGCAGATCGTACGTATCAGCAAGACGGTTCGTTAACATCACGTAACCAACTGGATGCACTGATTACGGATAATGGACAAGCTGTCGGGCAAGTTGTGAAAATGGTGAAAGAAGGCAAAGTACTATCACAGCAGCAAATCGAAGTCTCATTACAAGCGGATACAGTTTGCATTCATGGAGACGGGGAACATGCGGTACAATTCGCAAAAGAGATTCATGCAAAATTAACGGAACAGCAAATTTCTGTACGTGCAATCAAGGAGGAACTAAATGGGAGCTAACAAAGTAGTAGTGAGTAAAGAGGAACTAGAGCAAAAGAATAAAAGCAAATTTGTGAAAAAAACAGCTAGTAAAAGTGTATTATTAGGCGCAGCATTTTTAATGGCTACGTCATCAATTGGACCAGGCTTCTTAACACAAACAACAATATTTACACAGCAATTAGCTGCTAGTTTTGGGTTTGTCATTTTAATTTCTTTAATTTTAGACATTGTTGCACAAGTTAACGTTTGGCGAATTATCGCTGTTTCGGGTTTGCGCGGGCAAGAGATTGCCAATAAAGTATTGCCAGGATTAGGTGTTGTTCTTGCCTTACTAATCGTTATTGGCGGTTTAGCATTCAATATTGGGAACGTAGCCGGAGCGGGTCTAGGGCTAAATGCAATGATTGGTTTAGATCCGATTACCGGAGCCGTTGTAAGTGCATTATTTGCCGTTTTTATCTTTATTTATAAAGAAGCAGGAAAGGCAATGGATAAAGTAGCGCAAGTAGCTGGTGTTATTATGGTTTTACTCATGCTATTTGTTGCTTTTAAAACAACACCTCCTGTAGGGGAAGCGGTTGTGAGAACCTTTATGCCGCTAGAAATTAGCTGGTTTGCAATCGTGACGCTAGTTGGGGGATCAGTTGGCGGATACATAACATTTGCTGGTGGTCATCGCCTGTTAGATGCGGGCATTAAAGGTCAAGAGTCCTTGCCAGAAGTAACGAAGAGCTCTGTCACAGGAATTTTGATTACGGGCGTGATGCGTATTGCATTATTTTTAGCAGTTCTTGGCGTTGTATCACAAGGTTTAGCGATTGACCCTGATAATCCACCAGCATCTGTTTTCCAACTTGCTGCTGGTAATATCGGTTATCGCATGTTCGGTATGATTATGTGGGCGGCAGCGATTACTTCTGTTGTAGGTGCTGCTTATACATCTGTTTCATTTATTCGTTCATTCCATCCGAAGATTGAAAAATATCATAATTGGGTCATTATCGGATTTATTCTCGTTTCAACAGCGACTTTTACCTTCATCGGAAAGCCTGTGAATGTATTGATCATTGTTGGCGCATTAAATGCATTAATTTTACCATTGGCACTTACGATTATATTAATTGCAGCACATAAAAAAGATATTGTGGGCACATATAAACATCCACGTTGGTTAACTGTAACTGGCGCAATAGTAGTTGTTCTTATGGGATACTTGAGCGTTATTACTTTAATAGAACAAATGCAAAAATTATTCAGCTAATCTAACAACCATTCATGAGTAACCTTATCATGGATGGTCGTTTTAAAAGGAGAGAATTGAAGATGACACTATATAGTACATTAGATCCGAATGAAATGCGCAAACTTATTCGAAATCAAGAAATTACTGGACCGACTTCTGGTATGTCGATTGGATTTACACAAGCAAATTTAGTAATTTTGAAAAAAGAGCATGCTTTTGACTTTCTTCTTTTTTGTCAGCGTAATCCAAAGCAGTGTCCACTATTAGACGTGACAGAACCAGGATCATTTATACCTGCTACGATTGCGAAAAATGCGGACATTCGTAAGGACATCCCGAAATATCGCATTTATCGCGACGGTGTTTTTACAGAGGAAGTATTAGATATTACGGATTTTTGGGAAGATGATATGGTTGGCTTTTCAATTGGGTGTAGCTTTACATTTGAAACACCGCTTCTTGAAGCAGGTATTCCAATTCGACATATTCAAGAAAATTGTAATGTACCAATGTATAAGACAAATATCGCATGTGAAAAAGCTGGTATGTTTGAAGGACCAACCGTTGTCAGTATGCGACCAATGACACCTGAAGATGCAATTCGTGCAATTCAAATTACTTCTCGTTTCCCGAATGTCCACGGCGCACCGATACATATCGGTAATCCAGAACAAATAGGGATTATGGATATTTCAAAACCAGATTTCGGGGATGCAGTGTCCATTAAGCAAGGAGAAATACCAGTATTCTGGGCTTGTGGCGTAACACCACAAGCGGTAGCAATGGAAAGTAAACCAGCTATTATGATTACGCATGCACCAGGGCATATGCTAATCACGGACATAAAGGAAACAAGTTTGAGCATACTTTAAAGATAATCACCTGAAATTAGCTACCTCTTCTATAAATAACCACCAGATGTTTTATAGAAAGATGTTAATTGATACATTAAAATAGGCTAATAGATTCGGGTTTTGGATTCAAAATGAGGACTATTGACTATGTTTTAGAGTTGTGTTAGTTTTATGATTGGGAAAAGATTTCGAGTATATCTTTTTAAAGCCTATTCTTCTTTAGAAGTAGGCTTTTTTTGTTAAATAAAATAAAAGGTAGCAATGCGAAAAAGGTGGAGAGATTGAAAGTGAAGTTTTTAAAGAATGTATCATTAAAGTACAAACTGTTAATTACAGTTTCTATAGTTGTGTTTATGCTTCTCGCTGTTATTACAACTCAAAATATTAATGAATTGCATAGCCGAATGAATACCGACCTTGAAAAAGAGTTGGAAAGTGTTGGTTTATTAACAGCTATGAATTTAGATAATGATGAGGTAAAAAAACTATTAACGGCTAAAGGGGAAGATGATGCTGACTTCCTAAAGGTACAAAATCAATTAAATACGATACTTGAAGAACAAGGCACTATGAGTTGGAGTTATATTGGGATTATGAGTGATGAAGGTATTAATCCTATCGGGTATACAAGTAATATGAATGATATTTTCGAACCGGGAGAAGTACTCTCGGGACTTGCACCTGAACATATAGCAGTCGCGGAACTTGCCGTTAAAAATAATGAGACAAAAGTAACCGAAATTTATGAAGATAATTATGGCACATGGAGATCTGTTTATAGTCCGATTGAAGATGAGAATGGCGAAATAATAGCGCTATTGGGCATCGATTATTCAGCAGATTATATAGAAACAATCCTTAAAGGGAGTATTTTTAAACAGTTTGTGATTGCAGCAATTGGGCTAGTTGTGTTATTAACTTTACTGTACATAGTTATTGGTCGCATTTTGAAACCACTTGAAAAATTAGTAGTTGTCGCAAACCAAGTCGCAAATGGAGAATTGAAAGATGTGGAGTTAGAAATTACACATGATGAAATAGGGAAGCTATCCGAGTCGATCAAAACGATGGTTTCAAATTTACAACATGTCATACTCAATATCCGAAATACATCGAATCATGTATCTTCAGCAGCAAATCAGCTAACAACGAATGCCATTGAATCGTATAATAGCTCAACGCATATTGCGAAGGATATGGAACAGATTAATCAAAATGCAGAAGCATCATTAATCATGACGGAGGAAACTGCTGCTGCAATGGAAGAAACTGCATTTGGTATTCAACAAATTGCTGAATCAGCAAATACAGCAGCCGAATCGTCTATTTCTGCTTCTAAAGCGTCGGAGCAAGGAGATACCGTTGTTCAACAAGTGATAGCACAAATGCAGTTAATTAATGAATCTGTTGAACAAATTAGTACAACAATTAATGGCTTGCATGTGAATACGAATAAAATTAGCGACATTGTGAATATTATTACTGCGATAGCCGATCAAACAAACTTGTTGGCGCTTAATGCAGCGATTGAAGCAGCAAGAGCGGGGGAACATGGTAAAGGCTTTGCTATCGTGGCAGATGAAGTAAGAAGGTTAGCTGAACAATCAGCTCAATCAGCAACAGAAATTTACAATTTGATAAGCGCAATTCAATCCGATTCAAACGCATCAATCGTTGTGATGGAAAAAGGGAAAACTGACGTGAAAGTTGGAATGGATTATACGAATGAAGTTGGGGTAATCTTTAAAAACATCCTTACTTCATCAGAAGAAGTGGCGAATCAAATACGTGAAATATCAGCAGCATCCGAGCAAATATCCGCTTCTTCAGAGGAAGTAGCTGCGTCTGTAACGAACATCAAAAATACATCCGAACAATCTTCACAATTTGCGTCAAATGTATCGCAGTCTACTCAACAACAATTGTCTACGATGCTGGAAGTAAAGGAAGCTTCTACTTCGTTAGGGAAAACAGCAGAGGAACTGCAAACGCTTGTTGCGAAATTTAAGTTAGACAATGATCGTTAAGTAAGGCGTTGCTCAAATAACTATAATTGAAATAAAAATGACGAGTAACTATTCATAAATAGCTGCTCGTCATTTTTTTGTTTCCTTTACCAAACAGGTGACCAAGTTTTTAAAAATTGAATGGTGCGCTCTCTCCCAATATTAATGAGTTTCTTCTTTGTTGCCTCATCCACATCAAATTGAGTAGCGCTATAATTTTCGACAGGAATAAAAATGATATCCTTCTCATGTTTTCGTGCAATATAGCGATTGTCATGCGCATCTTTCATTGTTGAAAACAGCGCTTCAAATAACTGAATGGCATTATTGATTTTATGTGGTGACATTTCATCACTGGCGCTACTTAATTTCATGCCGAGAACAGGTCTTACTTGTTTTTTATTATCATAAATCCAAAGAGGGAAATTACTCAAAACCCCACCGTCCACAATGACGCATTCTTCCTTGCCATTCTTCAAATACGCAGGCTCAAAGAAAAATGGAAGACCACAGCTCATGCGCAGTGCACGGGAAATCGGGAATGTACTACCATCAATTCCGTAATCCTTTAAATCATCAGGCAACACAATAATTTTCCCGTTTGTTAAATCGGATGCAACGAGCTTTAATGAATCCTTTGGTAAATCGCCGAAATTTCGGATGCCTTTTGTTGCTAATTTTTGATGGAACCATTTTTCTAACGCTTTCCCTCGGTACAAGCCAAGCCGCTTATATAAATTTACCCATTTTAAAAAAGGCATATTAATCAAAAACTTTGGAGGGTCGAGCAATACTTTTAAGTTGAGCTCATCAAATATTTCTTCTAGCTCTTTTGCATTAAAACCCGCTGCAATAAAGGCTGCCAAAATAGCCCCAGCACTCGTACCGGCAACGCGTCTAAATTGTATTCCGCGCTGCTCTAACACTTGTATTGCCCCTACGTAAGCAAATCCTTTAATACCACCGCCAGAGAACACCCCATCAACAATCATTTGTTCTCTCCTTTAACGCTTTTATACACTGTAAGAATAAAAGGAAGCATTTAGAACAAATTAATCGAGAAGATTGTAATAACGGGTTGGATTTTACTAGTGAAAAAATATTTGCATAAAAAAAGACCCGGAAATTAAATTCCGGGTTTGATTCGCACTTACATTGAATACTCCATGACACACTGCCTCGCTTTCGCATGGAATCTTAAGAATGTCCTAAGAAAACGTTGCTTAGCTGCACCCAGTAATGATGGGCCTTCAGAGATATTGATCATTCGCACTCATCGGGTTAACCCTCCAAGTCATTTAGATTCGAAGTGAAATCTTTAATAGTATGGAATGCTTTTTATTTTTTATACATGGATTAGTAATTATTTTTTTGCAGTAGTTCAAATTTAGCAGAAAAATATGCGTTTCGAGGACATTGGGGAACATAAATGAATAAAGCTAGGTTATAATTTAACTTGATTCAGCGGAAGTCTCCTATTTTCTATTAGTAGTGAATGAATGCGAAATAGGCAATTTTACTCAATGAAGCGCTGCTGAACTATATTTATTAATTTTAGGACGAGCATTTAACTATGTACCAATAATGAGAGGGTTTGAATATATAATGAAAGAAAATTTTTGGACTGATTTACCGAAACCATTCTTTGTGCTTGCACCAATGGAGGATGTAACGGATGTTGTTTTTCGTCAAGTAGTAAGTAAAGCGGGACGACCGGATGTATTTTTCACAGAGTTTACAAACTCGGATAGCTATTGTCATCCAGAGGGCATGAAAAGCGTGCGTGGGCGTTTGATTTTTACAGAAGATGAACAGCCAATGGTAGCACATATTTGGGGGGATAATCCCGAATACTTCCGTCAAATGAGTATTGGTATGGCTGAGCTGGGATTTAAAGGAATCGACATTAATATGGGTTGTCCTGTACCAAATGTGGCGACAAGAGGGAAAGGGAGTGGCCTAATTTTGCGTGCAGAGGTTGCAGCAGAACTTATACAAGCAGCAAAAGCGGGCGGACTACCTGTCAGCGTGAAAACACGACTTGGCTATAGTGATTTAGCGGAGTGGGAGGAGTGGCTAACGCATATTTTAAAACAAGATATTGCGAACCTTTCTATTCATTTGCGTACAAGAAAAGAAATGAGTCAAGTTGATGCGCACTGGGAGCTAATACCGGAAATTAAAAAATTGCGTGACCGTATAGCACCAAATACGCTACTAACAATCAATGGAGATATTCTTGATCGTCAAATGGGGTTAGAGCTTGCTGAGAAATATGGTATTGATGGTGTAATGATTGGACGCGGTATTTTTAAAAATCCTTTTGCTTTTGAAAAAGAGCCAAAAGAGCATAGCAGTAAAGAATATTTGGATCTTTTAAGATTGCAGCTAGACCTTCAAGATCAATATGCAGAAGTGCTACCTCGTTCAATTACAGGACTTCACCGCTTTTTCAAAATTTACGTCAAAGGGTTCCGTGGAGCTGGTGAATTAAGAAATCAATTGATGAACACGAAATCAACAGATGAAGTACGCGCATTGCTTAATAATTTTGAAATGAATGATGATGAAGTGGAGCAGTGAAATGATTTAATTTTTTAAAAGTTAAAGCAAAACGGAATCACATCATTATATTTAGACTTATGTTCATCCAATTTTAATAAGAGTGATTCTCTGCAAATTTATTTTCTACATAAAAATGCGGAGAATCACTCTTTTTTATCTCTAAAGGGTTTGTCTCTATAATTACCCACTATTATAAATATTTCACAGTACACATTTTTTGCCTTTCGAACGAAATATTCCGTCATTTCAATAATTATATGATGGTTGAATCTTGTAAATTTTCATAAAATTGTTGATATTGAAATTGTTTTAAGTGTATAATTTCGCAAGGGGGAGATATAATATGAAATTAAAAAAATACGGGATTATCTCTAGTTTATTACTTACAGGTGCAATTTTAACGGCATGTGGAGGAGATGAAAAATCTTCTGGAGATGCAGAATCTACAGATAGTTTATCAACAAATATCGTAACAATTGCTACTGGTGGTTCTTCAGGTCCATATAATATCATTGGCACAACATTAGCAAATGAGTACTCTGAAATTTACGATGTAAACTCAAAGCCTCAAGCTACTGGTGCATCAGTAGAAAATATTAACTTAATTAAAGAAGGTAAGGTTGAAATGGCCTTTTTAATGAGTGATGTTTTAACTGAAGCTGTTAATGGAACTGGAAACTTTAAAGAAAAAGTGGATAAAGTACAACAAATTGCAGCGCTATATCCAAACTACGTACAAATTGTTACGACGAAAAATTCTGGTATTAAAACAATTGAAGATTTAAAAGGTAAACGTGTAGCAGTGGGGGATCAAAACTCTGGGGTAGAAGTTAATGCACGCAACTTACTGAATGGTCATGGTATTACATATGATGACGTTAAAGTGGATTATTTAGGTTATGCAGAAGCGGCAGATGGGCTGAAATCTGGTAGTATTGATGCAGCATTTTTAACTTCAGGTTTACCAAATTCAAGTGTATTAGAATTAGCTAACAGTATCGAACTTACTCTAGTATCTGTTGATCCGAATAAGATTGCTGAAATTGCGAAAGAACAACCATACTTTATTGCGCTAGATATCCCAGCAGACACTTACGGGAATACGGAAGCAATTCCAACTGCGGCAATTATGAATGCACTAGCTGTTTCATCAGAGTTAAGTGAAGATGATGTTTATAAATTGACAAAAACATTCTTTGAGAGCTTAGGGAAGCTTACAACATCTCATCAAGCTGCAGCAGATATATCTCTTGAAAATGCACAAAAAGGTATGGTAGCACCAGTACACCCAGGAGCTCAAAAATACTTCGATGAGCAGTAAGAAATATTGGCAAGTAGTAGCAATTATAATTATTGCGCTAGTATTGCCTTTGTTTCTGATTCGCAAAGAAATTGTCCTTGTGAAATATGAACAAGGGCAATTTTTAATTGAAGATGAATTTACTATTGGTTGGATTCATTCAGTGGAGAAAGAACCTTGGTTTGAAATATATACAGTACATAATAATCAACTACTTCTGAGAGAAACTTATTTTAAAACATTTGGTGCAGGTACACCTTCTGAAGGGACAATTATTGAAACAGACGATGGATATGTACATTTTATGTTAAACAAACCTTTTCAAGAGGTAAATATGGTTGTTTCAGAAAATGTGAAAACTACTTTGTATACTAAAAATGAAGAAATAAAATTATATGAATTAGCGGATAATTATTCTAATCTTTCATTCAAAGTTCAAAAAATACCATTATGGAAGTATATTAGAGGTGAGAAATATGGATAAAGAAAATAAGAATGCTGCATCAGAAGTTTTATCTGAAACACAACAGCAGGAAATCTTAGAGAAGTTTGATACGGAATCGAATGTTCGGAAATTTACGGGCAAAAAAATAATGTTCTTCATATCATTAATTGCGATTATTTATTCTGTTTATCATTTATATGTGACATTTAATCCGCTGCCAACTTTACAACAGCGTGCTCTTCACGTATCCATTGGGTTAGCATTAATTTTCTTAATCTATCCAACTTATAAAAAGCAAGATCGTAGTAAAGTCGCTATCTATGACTGGTTATTATTTATTTTAGCCTTTGTTTCAGCTGGTTATTTAATCATTGAGTACGATGCTATTATGACAGAACGTGGCGGTATTCCTAATACGGCAGATATTATATTCTCCATTATGACTGTTATTTTAGTGCTAGAAGCAGCTCGACGGGTAACAGGTTGGATTTTACCTATGTTAGCCATGGTCTTTTTAATCTATCCATTTATTAGTCATTATAGCTGGATGCCTCGTCGAATGATGACACGATCTTATGATTTAGGGGATATTTTTGGTCAAATGTATTTAAAAACAGAGGGGTTATACTCCACGGCTATTGGTTCTTCTGTGCAATTTATTTTCCTATTTATCTTGTTTGGTGCCTTCCTTGCGAAATCGGGTATGGGACAATTATTTAATGATTTAGCTCTAGCACTTGCAGGACATCGCCAAGGTGGACCGGCAAAGGTGGCGGTAATTTCTAGTGGTTTCATGGGAAGTATTAATGGTGCTGCAGTGGCTAATGTTGTAGGAACAGGCGCTTTTACGATTCCATTAATGAAAAAGGTTGGGTATTCAAAAAACTTTGCGGGTGCTGTTGAAGCAAGTGCGTCTATCGGTGGACAAATTTTACCACCAATCATGGGTGCTGCTGCATTTATCATGGCTGAAACTACAGGAGTTGCGTATGGGACGATTGCCCTTGCTGCATTAATTCCAGCAGTACTCTATTTCTTAGGTGTTATTATGCAAGTCCACTTTCGAGCAGGACGTGATAATTTACGTGGTATACCTAAAGCAGACTTACCACTTGTGAAGGAAGTATTAAAGGCACGCGGTCATTTGTTATTGCCAATTGTGTTTTTAGTTTACTTACTCTATGTAGGTGTACCGATTGGTCAAACAGCTATCTATACAATTGTAGCAACTGTTATTATTGCAGCAATTCGTAAAGAAACACGTATGGGCTTTAAAGATATTTTAGCTGCATTAGATAGCGGTGCTCGCCAATCGTTAGCAGTTATGGTTGCTTGTGCGGTTGTGGGCATTATTATTGGTGTAGTTAGTTTAACTTCATTCGGTAATGTTATGACTTCATCAATTGCTAGCTTAGGTGCAGGATCTTTATTCTTAACATTATTCTTTACTATGATAGCATCGATGATTTTAGGGATGGGGTTACCATCAATTCCAGCGTATATTATTACGGCAACAATGGCTGCACCAGCTTTAGCTGAATTTGGTATTCCAATTTTAGTAGCGCATATGTTTGTTTTTTACTTCGGTATTTTTGCCAACATTACACCGCCTGTTGCTTTAGCGGCATTTGCAGGAGCGGGCATTTCTGGTGGAGATCCAATGAAAACAGGTTTTGCTGCATTGAAACTTGCATTAGCAGGATTTATCATTCCATATTTATTTGTTTATAATCCAGCTATGTTAATGATTGATACGACAAATATTGCGGTCAATGCTAAGGAATTCCCAATGGCGCCAATTTCATCTATTATTATCATAACAATAACGGCTATTATTGGCATCATTGCATTAAGTGCTGCGGCAGAAGGATTCTTCGTGACAAAGCTAAATTGGATATTGCGTATTATTTTAGGCGCAGGTGCAATCTGTATGATTATACCTGAAACATATACAGATATCGTTGGCTTAGTAATTGTGTTTGCAATTTTAGGTTACGATTTTGTAAGAAGTAAAAAGAGTAATATAGTAGCAGTTTAAATACTTGTAAAAGGTCACTCAAAAATTAGGGTGACCTTTTCTTTTGTTTTTTTTATAATTAATTCAACTAATTGGCAGCATTAGCTACTGAATAATTATAATTAACCAACTATTTCTATTCTCTTTCAAGAAAATCCTGAATTAATACAATATGTACTAGATGAAAGTACTAAAGTTGAAAAGATCTTACAAGTAATTTATACTGTTATAGTATTAATAATGTGTGAAATTTTACTTAGATACCTTTAAATTGAAAAAGGCAAACTTATTGAAAGGTAAGGACGCAAAGCTACGAGTCTAAAATCCTCTTGGATCATGACAGTCGGGTTGCCAAAAAAGAAGTGGTTATTTTGCTACCTCAACTTTTTTTGTTGTGGTAGTTTTTTATTTGAAAGAAATGTTGTAATGAATAACGGTGCACGCTATGAAGCCGCAGATGATAAAGAAATAGTAGCTAAAATATAGTTAGAGAGAAGGAGATTTAAGATGATAGTTGTTGATGAACCACGATATAAAATGGCTATTTATGAAGCAAAGAAAGAAGTACATGTTCAAGTAATTGGGTTTATTAAAGAGGATCTTGTTGAAGGCTTTTTAAACAATTTAGAAAAAACAAGTGGGATGGTACAGAAGAGAAATTATCGATTAGTTGTTGATGCAACTCATCAATCACCGCTTCCTTCGAAAGTTTCGGCAGGACTAGGAGAGACATTCATGTTCTACGCGTCTCTTGGATTTAAAGATATTGCCATTGTAAGTTCTATATCTAAAATTTCAGCAGTACAAATTCGAAATGCACTAGAGACAGTTGATTTCCCAGGTAGACTAGTTAATCATGTTTCTGAAACGACTTCAAACTAAATTTTAAATACACAGCTTTAAATGAGAGAGGAATAATATCACGATGCAAACAACAGCAGATTTATATACAATCGAAATTCTTACAAAGGATCAACCTGAATTAATTGAAAAAACAGCGGAATGTTTAGCGAAGACATTTGTTGGGGTAGAAGTTGGTGGAAGATGGATACAAGAGCCGATCATCGGATACGCTTTAAATTTACCTTATGAAGATTGGTATCAGTTTACGAAAGAATATATCGAAACATTTGCCCACCAAGGTTATTGTGCAATAGCGCTAGATAATGAACAAAATGTTTTAGGTGCACTAGTTGGGGATACAAATGCCTTTGAAATTATTGAAGAAGACATTTTTGGTGGAACATTTGCTGATATGAACGTTGTAATGCGTGTATTAGCGGATATTGATCAACGTTTCTTAGATGATTATAAAATACGTAACGGTAAAGATTTGGAAGACGGAGAAGCGTTACATATCTTTTTACTAGGGATCATTGCTGAACATAGTCGTCATGAAATTGTACAAGGCTTAGGTGACGCATTAATAAACAAGGCGAGAGAAGAAGGCTTAAAACTTGTACTAGCTGAAGCGACAAATCCGAAATCAATGCGCGTCTTGGAGAAGTATCATGGTCTAACAAAATATGTAGATGTAGAAGGAAATTTTATTGTTCATAAATATGAAGACAATGAAAGACTAAACAAAATTCCATCGACTACAGCAGATGGAATTTATATTGTTGTAAAGGAACTTTAAAACTTCATTATTAAATAAATTAGAAGAATAGGAGATTTTTCATGGGAGTTATTATGATGGTAATTATTGTCGTTTTATTGTGTACCTCTTTGTATTTTGCGTACCAATATTTTACGCTTAAACGCCAATCTCATATAAATAATGAGGTTACAAGTGAAATGACCGGACATTCTGCAAGTGAAGAAAATGAGCAAATTCAGTCGTTTGCAAAACTTGTAAATGAAAAAGGCGAAAAGTTGACGGAACATGGAGAATACGCCGCTGAAAAGGCTGATATTGTAAGGGCTGCAATAGATGAGGTAGGTAAAGGATTAAAAAAACAATTAATCGCTACTGAAGAAAGTTCTACTTCAATTGAAGATATGACAGTGGCTATTGAAGAGCTATCGATTAGATCAAACCAAATTTCAGAAAAATCGAATACGACATTAGAATTGACACAAGACGGTAATGATAAGTTAAAAGATTCGATGATAAAAATGGAAAAATTTAATGAAACAATTAATACAACATCTGGTGCGATTAATATTCTTGGTGAAAGATCACATGAGATTGGAAAAATTGTTAAAGTAATTACGGGAATTTCAGAGCAAATCAATTTATTAGCTTTGAACGCAGCGATTGAAGCAGCTCGTGCAGGTGAACACGGTAAAGGGTTTGCTGTAGTTGCTGGGGAAGTTCGTAAATTAGCTGAACAATCACGTCAGTCATCTTCTGAAGTATCGAATATTGTAAGAAACATTCAAGAAGAGACGGATAAAGTTGTATTTTCAATGAAGCAAGGTACAGAAGAATTTGCTCAAACGAATACAACAATTGTAGAAATTGGCGAGATGTTTGAAAAGATTGTAGAAATTACAAAAGTGATTGCTGAAAATAATGCGAATTCATCTGCAAGTACCGAAGAATTATCTTCAAGCTCACAGCAAATTTCGGCAGCAATGCAAGAGATTTCTTTCATTTCTCGAGAATCAGTTGAAATGTTTGAAGAACTAGTAGAAATTAGTGACGATGAATCAAGTACAATGGAAAAGTTAGTCCAGGAAGCCAAAAGTATTGCGGAATTAATAAACGACAAATAAATTAGTCATTAATTCAAGATACTGAAACTAGTAAAAGCAGACGGTTCGAAATGTGATCATGCATTTTCAATAACCGCCTGCTTTTTTGTATAGAGGTATCTGAAATAAAATAGAAATATTAAAAATTTCATGCGTATAGGATTGCGTTTTGCACATATCATAAACCCTTTGATATAGTATTACTAAATACGCAAAAACAAGCAAAATATTATTGGAGGTTTCGTATGGAAAACAGAAAATTATCACTAGAACAACAAGGAGAACTACTTGCCTTATTGAAAGCCCGTTTTGAGAAAAATATGAATCGTCATCCAGAGCTTGAATGGACAAACGTTCAAGAAAAGCTAGAAGCGAATCCTGAAAAACTATGGTCTCTTTGTGAAATGGAAAGAACTGAGGGAGAACCTGACGTAGTGTCCTTTGATGCACAAACAGGGGAGTATACTTTTTATGATTGTTCAGCGGAAAGCCCTAAAGGTCGCAGAAGTATTTGTTATGATCGTGAAGCATTAGAATCAAGAAAACAACATAAACCGAAAAATAGTGCAATCGATATGGCGAATGAAATGGGAATTGAGCTGTTAACAGAAGAACAATACCGAGCGCTACAAAATCTTGGGGAATTTGATAAGAAAACATCGAGCTGGGTAGCAACACCATCCGATATTAGAAAACTAGGTGGGGCGATTTTCTGTGATCGTCGCTACGACAAAGTGTTTTTATACCATAATGGAGCAGATTCGTACTATGCAGCGCGAGGCTTTCGTGGCTCGTTAAGCGTTTAGTATTTCTGGATGAAACGTTAAAATAATTAATATTGAAGGGGATGTCCAAAGAAATTATTTGGGTATCCCCTTTTCGTATATATCCAACTTGCTGACGCAATTACGCCGAGGCGTAATTGATTAAGGAACTTCATATACATATTGTAAAAGCAAATGGGGAGTGGGGATCATTGGACAAACGAAATAGCAAATACAGATGGCTTGTATTTGGATCCGTATTATTTACTTATTTGTTAATGGCGAGCCAACGAACCGCTCCAGGACTAATAACAGATCAGCTGATGAGGGATTTTCATGTGACGGCATCAACGATTGGATTATTGACGAGTATTCAATTTTTCGTTTACACAAGTTTGCAAATTCCGATGGGGATATTGGCGGATCGTTATGGACCGAACTTCTTTCTCATTGTCGGGGCAACACTTACAGGTTTAGGAACGATTATTTATAGTGTTGGGACACATGAAGTCGTCTTATTTTTTGCCCGAATACTTACAGGTGTAGGCGATGCAACGATTTGGGTGAATATGGTGCTCATTTTGGCTGGATGGTTTCATACGAAGGAATTTGTTCGATTAATTGGTTTGGCAGGTATGACAGGTAGTCTTGGTTTCTTATTGGCAACCGTACCTTTCTCGGCATGGATCCATTTACTCGGTTGGAGAACAGCATTTTTCTCTGCGGGAATATTATTATGTTTATGTGGCATATTGCTTTATTTTGTACTAGTTAAAAAAGCGAAGAAAATTTTCGTGGAGGAACCAGTAATAATTATAGAAGAGGTTCAACGCGAAAAAACATCTGTTATACTCCTAAGAATATTTTCGAGTCGGCAAGCGTGGGCTTTATTTTTTTGTCATTTTGGCGTAGTTGGTGGTTATGTTGGATTTATTAGTTCGTGGGCAGTTCCATACGGGATGAATATGTATGACATGACACGTTCCGAAGCGAGCCAGCTCATTATGGTTGGTTTGATTGGAGCGCTAATTGGAGCCCCTCTAGCTAGCTGGATTTCAAGCCGAATCGGAATGATAAAAAGACCGTATATTGTTATACAATTGACGGTGTTAAGTGGATGGTTTACATTCCTTATATGTAAAGGGTATCCATCACTTTACTTGCTCATCCTTCTTTTTTTTATTATAGGTATTGGTTACGGGGCAAGTGCATTAACTTTTGCAGCTGTACGTCAATCTTTCCCATTGAAAGAATCCGGCATCGTTTCGGGTTTTGCCAATACGGGTGGCTTTTTAAGCGCGGTATTACTGCCCATCATTTTTGGTTATATATTAGATTATTTTCAAGCTACTTCAGGCAATGTTGGGAATGGTTATTACTATGGTTTCATCGCACCAGTTATTTTTTCCGTTATAGGCTTATTGGGGGTATTTTTTATGAAGGAAAAACCGCAACCTTCATAATTATGGGGATACAAATTGTATAGCCCCCTTTCAAATTGCCCATGCTTACTAAAAAGGAGTGAGTGAGCATGGAAGAGATGGAAGAGGAAATTTTAACGAATGGGCAAGGGCATCCGATAACAAATAACCAGCAACTTAGGTCTGTTGGTGATCGAGGTCCTGCTACATTAGAAAATTATGATTTTATTGAAAAAATTAGTCACTTTGATAGGGAGCGTATTCCAGAGCGTGTTGTTCATGCAAGAGGTGCGGGAGCCCATGGCGTTTTTGAAGCATATGGAACAGTTGAAGATGAGCCGATTGCTAACTTTACGAGGGCAAAGTTATTTCAAGAAAAGGGCAAGAAAACGCCTGTATTTGTACGATTTTCTAGTGTGATTCATGGTGGACATTCGCCGGAAACATTACGTGATCCGCGCGGGTTTGCGGTGAAGTTTTATACGGAAGATGGCAACTGGGATTTAGTAGGGAATAACTTGAAAATCTTTTTCATTCGGGATGCGATGAAGTTTCCGGATATGATTCATGCCTTTAAACCAGACCCAATTACGAATCGACAAGACGCAGAACGCTTTTTTGACTTTTGCGCAGCATCACCAGAAAGCTTCCATATGGTAACGCTAGTTTATTCACCATGGGGGATTCCTGCCAATTATCGGATGATGCAAGGTTCAGGAGTGAATACGTATAAATGGGTTAATGCAGAAGGGAAAGCAGTCCTCATCAAATACCATTGGGAACCGAAACAAGGTATTCGCAATTTAACGCAGCAGCAGGCACAAGAAATTCAAGGGAAAAACTTTAATCATGCGACACAAGATTTGTATGAAGCGATTGAAAAGGGAGAGTATCCAGAGTGGGAGTTATTTGTGCAAATAATGGAAGACGGCCCGCATCCAGAGCTTGATTTTGATCCGCTTGATGATACGAAACTTTGGCCAAAAGAACAATTTCCTTGGAAAGCAGTTGGCAAAATGACATTAAACAAAAATCCTGAAGATTATTTTGCAGAAGTAGAGCAAGCTGCATTTGGAACAGGGGTGCTTGTCGATGGGCTCGATTTTTCCGATGATAAAATGTTGCAAGGTCGTACATTTAGTTATTCGGATACGCAACGACATCGCGTAGGGGCGAATTATTTACAATTGCCTATCAATGCACCGAAAAAGCATGTTGCAACGAATCAGCGCGGTGGTCAAATGCAGTACATCATTCAAAAAAACGGCAATCCACATATTAATTATGAACCATCTTTGTTAGGTGGACTTAAAGAAGCGCAGCAAGCCGGCAAGGAATATACACCATTTGTTGAAGGAAATCTCGTACGTGCCCCACTTGACCGAACAAATGATACGAAACAAGCGGGTGAATCGTATCGAGAGTTTGAAAAGTGGGAGCAGGATGATTTAATTTTGAATTTAACAACCGATTTAGCGAAATGTGCCCCAGCCATTCAAGAAACAATGATTCGTTATGCTGAGCAAGCAGATGCTGACTATGGGAAACGTTTGCGAGAGAATTTGAAAACAAGTAGTGAAAATGCAGGACCCCTTGGCAATGCAACGAGTGATGAAGGCGTTCAGCAAGCAATTGATGAAAGTAAAGAAACCGACCCACTGTAAAAAGTCCAATGTTGCAAGCTAACATTCATAGCGTAACCTCTGTTATAATATGTGCTAGTAGAACTGTGGAGGTTTGTAATGGATAATAATGATATTTTAATTCGCGTGCGCTATGCATTGGATTTAAAAAATAGAGAAATGGTTGAGATTTTTGGATTAGGTGGCGTAACAGTAAAGCCTGAGGATATGCCGAAAATGTTAACGAAATCTTTAGAAGAAGATGAAGAAGTACCAGCAGATTATGAGCAAGTAAAAGTGAATCACAAAACATTAGAAGCTTTTTTTAATGGACTGATTACGCAAAAGCGTGGGCCAATGCCGAAAAAAGAAGGGCAAGCTTCACCGCCTGTGCAAGAAAAGCCTGATCATATCAATAACATGGTATTAAAAAAGCTAAAGGTTGCTTGTCAACTGACAGCTGAAGAAATGCTTGATGTTCTCGATGATGGTGGGATTGCTGTTTCTAAAGGAGAGCTTGGCGCGATTATGCGTAAGCCTGGTCATCGCAATTATAAAGAATGTGGCGACAATTTTGCGCGTAAATTTATTAAAGGGCTATCGATTCGCTATCGCGGTCAAAATAAATAAATTATCACAATGGTAACCCATCATTTCCGCATTTGTTGGAATGGTGGGTTTTTGGCGTATTGGGTATATATAAGTTCAAGAAAAAATTCTATCCTCATGATGCGCGTTTTCTAACAAAGCTTCTAATAAAAATAGATCCTTTAATTAATTATATAGCTAATACTTTCAATTCGAGATAAATTCAATGTATGATATATGGAAAAAGGGAGAGATGTAGGATGGAACTAGGAATTACAACGTTTGTTGAAACAACGAAAAATGCAGTGAATGGTGGGACAATCCCACATGATGTTCGTATTCGGGAAGTAGTCGAGGAAATTGTACTAGCTGACCAAGTTGGGCTTGATGTATTTGGTGTTGGTGAACATCATCGAGAGGATTTTGCAGCATCTGCACCAGAAATGATATTAGCAGCAGCGGCATCACAAACGAAAAATATTCGTTTGACAAGTGCTGTAACGGTTTTATCCTCTGCTGATCCTGTACGCATATTTCAAAACTTTTCAACATTAGATGCGATTTCCAATGGACGAGCAGAAATTATGGCTGGGCGCGGTTCATTTATCGAATCTTTCCCGTTATTTGGCTATGATTTAGACGATTATAATGAATTATTTGATGAAAAGTTAGAGCTATTATTACAACTTTGTAAAAATCAAGTCGTCAATTGGCAAGGGAAACACCGCGCATCGATTGAAAATTTACAAGTGTTTCCGCGCTCTGTGCAAAATCCATTACCTGTGACGATCGCAAGTGGAGGAACGCCGCAATCCGTTGTTCGTGCAGGATTATTAGGATTGCCACTTGTACTCGCTATTATCGGAGGAAGTCCACTGCAATTTGCACCGTTAGTAGAATATTATAAACGCGCGGCAACTAAGGCAGGACATGATGTAAGCAAGCTAACTATTGCTTCTCATTCGCACGGTTTTATTGCTGAAACAAATGAACTGGCGAGAGAGAAATTTTATCCATCTACAGCGCTTGTTATGAACCAATTAGCTAAAGAGCGAGGTTGGGGTCCTTATACTCGCCATACATTCGATTCGATGGCTGAGTTAGAAGGAGCACTTTATGTTGGCGATCCAGAAACAGTTGCGGAAAAAATCATTTATCTAAGAAAGCATGTCGGTATTGATCGCTTTATGATTCATATGCCTGTTGGTTCGATGCCTCATGAAGAAGTCATGCGTGCAATCGAGTTATTTGGGAAAGAAGTTGCGCCTATCGTCCGTGCAGAAGTGGCAAAATTAGAGCGTGAGCAATAAGTCGCTTCTATCCTTTTTTTTATCAATTACGCCTTGGCGTAATTGCGTCCAGAGTTTTTCGAGCTCGCTCGAAAAACTCCTCTATAAAATCTGTGACATCCGCCGGGGCATAACTTGATTCAGCTGGGGTTTGAACACCCACTGAAAAGGTTTGCCTATTTAGCATTTATCCCTTTTTATAGAAATAGGGGACTTTTTGCTGAATTAAGTTAAAAATTTGATACAATAAAGAGTACTGAGTAGAAAAAGGATTGGTGAACGAGCGTTGAAAACATTTAAGAAAGTTTATATAGAGATTACGAGCGTTTGTAACTTGGCATGTAGTTTTTGTCCGCCAACTGAACGTGCAAAAGGATTAATAAAAGTTGATCAGTTTGCTAATATCCTTGATGAAATTAGAGGCTATACGAAATATATTTATTTACATGTAAAAGGAGAGCCATTACTCCATCCGCGTATCGGACAGTTACTAGATATTGCGCATGAAAAAGGGTTCAAAGTGAATATTACGACGAACGGTACTTTAATTAAAAAAAATCGTGAAAAATTATTAGGTAAGCCTGCATTACGTCAAATTAACTTTTCACTGCATAGCTTTGATGGACATGAAGGTTCTGAAAACCGCGAAAAATATTTAGATGATATATTACAATTCGTTCGTGAAGTACGTGAACACAATGTTATTATTTCGTATCGTCTGTGGAATTTACAGCGCAATCATCTTTCTGAGGAAGCGAATCGTAGAAATCGTGAAACGCTTGAAATTCTTGAAAAGGAATATGAGCTTGATTATGAAATTCAAGAGCGTGTTGAGATGGGATCAGGCGTTAAAATCGCGAAAAATATTTATTTAAATCAGGATCATGAATTCCGCTGGCCAAGTTTGCTTGAAAAAGCAGATGAAGGAAAAGGCTTTTGCCATGCGCTGCGTACCCATGCGGCGATTTTAGTAGATGGCTCCGTAGTACCATGTTGCTTAGATGGTGAAGGGGTTATTAATTTAGGAAATGTCCATGAGCAAAAATTTGGAGATATTGTTGGAAGTGAGCGTGCGCAAAATTTAGTAGATGGCTTTTCACGCCGAGAAGCAGTGGAAGAACTATGTAAAAAATGCGGCTTCCGTCAAAAGTTCGGATTGGACCATGAGTTACCAGAAATGTAAAATTGGTGAATTACGTTAAGTGGACCATCTATTTGACTAGAGAATATAGTAAAATAGATTTAGTACTTTCGGGTAAAGGTATTTATCCTCACGACAGATTGAAATGGGGAGAATTACTATATTTATTTTACTTCTATTGAATAGATGGGATCATTCGTAGAAGTCCATAGGGAGAGAAAATCATGTTTGGTAAGAAGAGAAATAATAATTACAAATATTTTAACGAACACTCTGAATCAGATATTCAAACAAATGAACGTTTTAAAGAGAAATTAGATTTCCTTGCATTATCAAAAGTGCGCCGTGACTCCGTAACATTACTACATAAAATTTATGATGAAAACCGCCACGAAATTTTAGATAGTTTCTATGACCGCTTATTAGCTATTCCAGAATTCAAAAAAATTATTGATGAAAACTCAAGCGTAGAACGTTTAAAAATATCATTTGATCGTCATTTTACGAGTTTATTTTCAGATGAGCTGACAATTGAATATGTGTTTAAACGTCGTCAAATTGCGTATACCCATGCAAGAATCGGAGTACTTCCAAACTGGATGATTTCTGCGTATACATTAATTAATCAGCTAATTATCCCGTTAATCGCAAAACAATGCGGCAAAGATAGCAAAAAACTATTAGATACATTATTAGCTTACGATAGTTTAGTGACAGTAGATTTACAAATTATTGTTGAGACTTATATCGAAATCCAAGGTGGCTCGGTTGTAAACGGTTTAGGCGAAATTATTCAGTATAATACACAGCTAGATCAAATTAAAGAGCTCATTCAGTTCCAAGAAGTTCAACATAATGATGTGAAATTAGCAAGTGATTTAATGCTAGAGCTCGATTCAAGTATTGAGGAAATCGCTGCATCGGTTGGGGATATTTCGACCCATACACAAGTTTCACTAACTGAATTGAATGATGATTTAAAATCATTGGAGCAAGTTTCGATAATTTTACAAAATACAGATGAAGGGCAAAAGTCCGTTCGTCAAAATGTCGCCAATTTAGTAGATCGTGTGCACAGCGTGTCAAAAGTAATAGGGCTTATTCAAGGAATTGCCGATCAAACGAATCTACTTGCATTAAACGCGTCGATTGAAGCGGCCCGTGCAGGAGAAGCAGGAAAAGGTTTTGCGGTAGTGGCAGAAGAAGTTCGTAAATTAGCAGATGAAACAAAGCGTTCGGTACAATCGATTCACACAGATATTCAAGAATTGTTGAAAATTACAGGAAATATCGATGAGTTAACGGAAAAATCTACAGAAGAATTACATATAGGCGTAACAGATGTCATTCAAATTACGAGAACACTTTCGGAGCTCAACCAAACGTTACAAATACAAGGCGCACGATTTGAAGAAATTGCTGCAACAACGAAGCATCAAGCGCAATCAGCAACTGAAATTACAGAACGTAACCGCAGCATGACAGAAAGTACGATTCGTAGTAAAGATATCGCATTTGAAACAGGAACGGCGATTTATCGTTTAAGTAAAATGATTGATGACTATCGATCGCAAACGATTTCGAAAAATATGATCATTAGCCAAGAAGATATTATCGAAGTGGCGATTACAGATCACTTATTATGGCGCTGGAAAATTTACAATTTACTACTAGGTTTCGAGGAAATGGATAATTTAAATATAGAAACACCACGCGAATCTAATTTAGGACAGTGGTATTACGGAAAAGGTCGAGAGCTTTTAGGCGATGAAAGACCATATCGCGAATTAGAAGCACCGTTTTTAGAAGTATATGAAATTGCAAGAAATGCAGTTCAAGCCCATGTTCAAAATAAAAATGAACTGGCAGAAACGTATTTAGAAGATTTGACGATCACTTCACGAATTGTTATTGATAAGCTGCAGCAATTGCAACAAGTTTTAGTAAATAATAAATCTCAATATATAAAAAAGTAATTTTTTAGCGAGCAATACGCAGTCAAAGTGGCTACGTATTGCTCGCTTTTTCATGCTTGCATAAAAGTAACAGTCATTTTCTCACTATCATAAAGACACCATTCCTTATTTTCGACAACGGCACCGACATTAATTTGATAACATTTTTCATCAAGTGCAAATGGAGTATGATAAGGAACAGTTTGTCGTTCGCCATTTATATATATTGCTGAACGATGACTATGTCCAAAAAATAATAACGGTGTTTGAATCGCAGGAAATGTTGGATTGAAGTCTTCATCCCATTCGAATTGATGCCCATGCATTAATGTAGCATGTTCTATTTTATACACTTCTTCATACTGTAAAAAGCGTTCGTCTCCCGTCACGAGGGCGATGCGTTCTTCCTGATTTCCAATAATTGAAGGGAACGTTAATAAATTGACGAACCTTTTTTCGATAATCGCCGCATCCTTTACTTGTGCATTACGAATTACTTGCGCTTTCTTTTTGCCGATAGTGCATTCAAATAAATCACCTAATCCAATAATTTGAGCTTGGGGAGCGACTTCCTTTATATGTTCGAGCACTGATTTTGTACGTTTGTAATTTGAATGTAAATCACCTAATAATGCATATTGCATAATTGCCACCACCATTGTTAGAAAATCTAATTTGAAGTATAGCAGAAATAATAGGAAAAAGTAGATGAAGTGAATTTCAATTGTTATAAAATTCGAAAAAGTAATAAGTAAGTTATTGACAAAAAGTTACTTGTCATAATAATATGTAATAAAACTCCCTATTATCAGAATTTTCGAGAAACTTTATTACAATTATAAATGAAGTAGGTGTATTTAAATGATCGAAAATGGGATAGAAAGAATTTACTCTAGAATAGGGCTATTAAAGCCAGCTGAAAAAATTGTAGCAGAATTTATTGTAAAAAATACGGCAGCAATTATACATATGCCAATTGCGCAACTCTCTTTAGAAACAAAAACGAGTGAAGCAACAATCATTCGTATGTGTCGCGCACTACATTTCACAGGATTTAAGGATCTAAAGTTAAGCATTGCGGCTTCTCTAGGTCAATCTAAAGATAGCGTTGCTTATTCAGAGCTAGAAAAAAATTCAACAATTACCCAAATGATTCAAACAATTAGTGTTCATAACATACAATCTATAAAACAAACATTAATTGCAAATGATAAACGTGAACTTAATAAAGTGATTCAACAGCTTGATAATGCTAGAAAAATTATAGTGATTGGTGTAGGTGCATCGGCAGTAGTGGCACTTGATTTTGAACACAAGTTTAAGAGAATTGATAAATGGTGTGAAGCCATTACAAATAGTCATGGGCAATTGATTGCAGCAACACATGTAAAAAAAGAGGATATTATTTTTGCCATCTCCTATTCAGGAGAGACGAAGGAAATTATTAATACGGTATGTGAAGCAAAAAAAAATGGCGCTATCATTATTACGATGACGCAAAATCAAAGAAATACATTACAAACTTATGCGGATAGTTCATTATTTACAGTTTCAAACGAAGCAATGATTCGCAGTTCAGCAACTGCATCAAGAATTGCACAATTAACATTGATTGATATTTTATTTACTGGCGTAGCTACTTTAAACTTTGAGCAATCGATAGAAGTGCTAGATCGCACGAGAAAAACAGTCTCGACCTATTCTCGTTAATGTATGGTGCAAACTATGATTTAATAGTTTACATAAATATCAATAAGGGGTGTTTACTAATGGTTCACAAAAAAGGGATGAAGCAATTTTGGCTATTATTCGCATTAGTAGGATTGTTGATGTTGTTAGCAGCATGTTCGGGCGATGATACGAAAGACGATGTAGCAACAAACGTTGAAGGTACAGAAGCGGATGGAACACCGGAAGAACCGGCAAAAGAGGATGGACTATCAGGTAAATTAGAAATTCAATACTTCGTAGGTGGTTACGGAGATGAATGGTGGAAACAAGTAATTGGCGATTTCAAAAATGAGAATCCAAATTTAGAAATTGTTGAACATGCGGGTCCAAATATTAATACAGAAATGAATACGCGTTGGATTTCAAATAATCCACCAGATGTTGTGTATATCGATGGAGCCGGTGCAAATGAAACGCAAATGATTGCAGAAGGTCAATTAATGGATATTAGTGATTTTGTAAAAGATTTAAAGATGGAAGATGGTACACCGTTACTAGACAGCTTCATTTCACCAGCTGAAGAAATTGATGGTGGGAAAATTTACTCGTTACCACTTGTATTTGATACATGGGGTATTTGGTATGACTCAAACTGGTTTAAAGAAAATAATTGGGCAGCACCAACAGACTTTGACACGTGGTTAAGTTCAATGGAGCAAATTAAAGTAGAAACGAATATTGCACCGTTCATTACGACGGGTCAACACCCACAATACTTTGAGCGTGGTGTATTAAATCCTGCCTTTGCAGCAGCTGGTGGGGAACAATTTTTAAATGATTTAAGAAATGGTGTAGTAGAAGCATGGCAAAGACCCGAAGCATTAGAAGTTATGAAAAAAGTACAAAAAATGGCCGATGCGAAAGTTGTAGATCCTGGATTTGCGGCATATAACCATACACAATCACAAATGAATTTCCTACTGCATAAAAATGCATATATTCCAGTAGGATTCTGGTTACCGAATGAAATGAAAAATGACACACCAAGTGACCTTGAATTCGGTTTCACGCCAACACCGATGAATGAACCAGGAGAGCCTTTAGCGTTAGTACCAGATATTCGTACGATTGCGGTTTCTGAAAAAGCAAAAAATCCAGAAGCAGCAAAAGCGTTCCTAGAGTTCATTTTCACTGAAAAATACGCACAAGACTTTGCAGCATCAACTGGCGCTATTATGAACTTGAAAAATGTAGATCTGTCAGCAAATACAAATGTGCCTGAATTTTTAACAGGTATTAATGACATGATTAATAATCCAGATGCTGTACAACTTTACAAGCACCATACACCAGACGCAGAGGTACAAAAAATTGCGGTTGAAATTACAAATGAAATAAAATTACAACTTATTGAGGTTTTATTAGGTAAGAAAACGGCAGAGCAATTTATCGATATTATGACGAAAAAATCTCAAGAATTACGAAAATAAATAAGTAAAGGAATGGGGTTGACTAGGAAGAACGTTTTCTAGACAGCCCTTCCTTTCTATTAACATTCAACTGAGGGGAGGAAGAAATAGAAATGGCGCAATCAGCGAAACAACGCTATTTATTTTTAGCCTTTTGTTTACTTCCAACGTTTTTATTATTTCTTGTTTTTACCGTATATCCGATGCTCGGCGGTTTATATTATTCCTTTTTTGAATGGTCAGGCACGAGCTCAGTAAAAACATTTATTGGCTTAGATAATTATGTGAAGCTTTGGAATGATACCATTATTAAACAGGCGATATTTAATGACTTCTTCTTCGTATTTGTAAAAGTAATTGGCATTATGATGCTTTCCTTATTTTTTGCAGTTGCGCTAACACAGCTTCGTATTAAAGAAGCACC
Source organism: Solibacillus sp. FSL K6-1523 (assembly GCF_038005225.1). Classification (NCBI taxonomy): domain Bacteria; kingdom Bacillati; phylum Bacillota; class Bacilli; order Caryophanales; family Caryophanaceae; genus Solibacillus; species Solibacillus sp. FSL K6-1523. Next base: position 3,856,763 of record NZ_JBBOSU010000001.1, on the reverse strand, counting down.
GTTTTATCGCATCGTATTTTTCTTTCCAAACATTATGTCCGTTGTCGTAATCGGGATCCTTTGGCAATTTATTTATGACCCGAGTATCGGACTGGTTAACAGCTTTTTAATGAAAGTCGGCTTAACCGAATGGGCGCGTCCTTGGTTAGGGGATATGACGTGGGTTTTACCGAGTATTGCGATTCCTGCGATATGGGCGGGGATTGGTTTATTTATGTTATTGCTTATGGGGGGCATTTCGAATGTACCTAAAAGTTTATATGAAGCAGCAGATATAGATGGTGCTTCAGAATGGCAACAATTTTGGCGAATTACGGTGCCATTAATTTGGCCGCAAATTAAAACATCGATTTTATACATTATTATTACATCATTAAACGGCTCATTCGTGTTAGTTCAAGTAATGACGGGCGGTGGTCCAGGAAGCGCGTCAGAAGTAATGGGCTCATACTTATACCAACGTGCATTTGAAGACTTTCAATTTGGTTATGGTGCGGCGATTGGCGTATTAATTTTAGTCGTATCACTCATTACCGTTTTAATTTCGCAATTTATTTTGAAAAAGGAAAAAGTAGAATATTAAAGGGGGGTTATGATGAAAGCTTTTTCACAAATTATGGTGCGAATTCCGCTTATACTATGGGCTATAATCGTAATTTTCCCGCTCGTTTGGATGTTTATGGGTGCTTTTAAAACGAACGCTGAAATTTTCACTTCTCCATGGGCGCTCCCACAAACGTTTAACTTTTCAAACTTTGCACGTGCATGGAATGACTTCAATATTGGTCGTGCCTTTTTAAATAGCTTTTTCGTTACGGCTTTAGGTTCCATTTTAACGTTAGCACTATCAATCCCAACGGCGTACGCATTAGAACGAATCCGCTCGAAAATGGGCGAGGTGCTCATCAATGTTTATTTAGCTTCGATGATGATACCAGCTGTTTTAGGGTGGATCCCGCTATTTTTCTTATTAATGAAGTTGAATTTACTAGATAATTTATGGGCGTTATCTCTTATATACGCCATTTCACATGTGCCTTTTACCATTTTCATATTAATCGGCTTTATTGGCAATATACCAAAGGAGCTTGAAGAGGCGGCAACTGTGGATGGGATGAGTCAATATGGTATTTTGTTTAAAATCATTACACCTTTAATCAAATCAGGTATTATGACGGTCACAATTTTAAATGCGATCTCTTATTGGAATGAGTTTTTTATGGCACTTATATTACTACAAACAGAAAGTAATACGACATTAGGGGTTGCGATGAACTTATTAAAAACGAAAGCGCAATACGAAAGTGCGTGGGGCGTATTATTCGCAGGATTATGTATCGCAGTGATTCCAGTCATTATTTTCTACACAATTTTCCAACGCTCTATTGTAAAGGGTATGACAGAAGGTGCGATTAAATAGGAGGATTCATATGGAATTCCAAGCAGTCCAAAAATTTATAGAACAGTCCATAGAACAAAATGTATTACCAGGTGCGGTGCTTTGTATTGCTAATAGGAAGGATATTTTATTTAAAAAGTCTTTTGGCAAGGCGCATGTTAAAAAGGATATTTTAATGAAGGAAAATACGTTATTTGATGTTGCTTCTTTAACGAAAGTTGTCGCAACAACACCAGCGATTTTATTACTTTTAGAACAAGGATTACTTGATTTAGACGATTCGATTGCACACTATTTTCTAGAGTTACAAGGGCAACATGAAGAGGTGACGATTAAACATTTACTGACGCATACGAGCGGCTTTCAACCAGAAGTAAGGTTTTATATCGAAGCAAATGTGCAGAAGAGTCCATTAGAAGTAATTGAACAAATACAAAATCGTAAAGCAATTGGCTCAGAAGTGATTTATAGCGATGTGAACTATATTTTACTAGGCATGCTCGTAGAAAAGATTAGTGGAGAGTCACTATCTAGTTTTACGAGGAAAAACATTTTTCAACCACTACAAATGGAACACACATTATTTAACCCTTCATCCGATTTACAAATACAAATAGCAGCTACTGAATATCGCAATCATTTGCAAGATTACCAGTGGGGAGATGTTCATGATGAGAATGCCAACTATTTTGGTGGTGTAAGTGGGCATGCGGGGCTGTTTTCAACGGCGGAAGATTTAGCACGTTACGCACAAGCTTTTATGAAAGGGGAACCTTCTATACTTACAGAAGAAACGAAACGAATGAGTAAACAAACGTATACGAGGGAACTAGATGAACAGCGCGGCTTAGGATGGCAAGTGTATAGTAATCCGACTTTTTCAGGGCAATATTTGCAAGATGGTTTTGGACATACTGGTTTTACTGGAACGTCAATGTGGATTTCAGATGAACAGGAAATCGCCATCGTGTTACTAACGAATCGGGTGCACTATGGGCGACAATGTAATATTCAAAGGTTTCGACGAATTACTCATAATTTAATCGCGCTAGCAGTAGAAAACAGTAGGAAATAAGGTGATGGACATAGCAAAACAGTACTATATCGGTATTGATGGGGGAGGAACGAAAACACGCTGTGTGATTGGCGATACAGAGGGCAATATCATTGGTTATAAAGTAAGCTCCTCTGGCAATATAAGTGCGATTCCACTTACGCAGTTGCATGACATGCTTCAGTCTATGATCGAAACGGTTTTAGCACAGGCGAAAATTCCGTTGCATGATGTTCATAAAGTTTTTATTTGTTTAGCTGGTGCAGATCGCTTAGATGAAAAGAATAAAATTCATCAATCCTTTGAGGGAAGTACGTTGTTTGACAAAATAATGATTCAGAGTGATGCACATGCCGCATTAGCAGCGGGAACATGGGGGGATTCAGGTACATTATTAATTGCAGGCACAGGTTCTATCGTTTATGGCTGGAATGGTGGACACAATTTTCGAGTGGGCGGCTGGGGCTATTTATTAGGTGATGAAGGAAGCGGTTTTCATCTTGGGAAATTAGCGGTGCGCTCTATTTTACAATCCCATGATGCAAAGCTTCCAATGCGACTGTTCCAGCGGGAAATATTAGCGCACTTTCAAGTTCAACATCCGCCAGACATCATCTCGAAAATTTATAGTCAAAAGGCGTCAGTCCCAATGATTGCATCCATTTGTAGCGATGTGCTGTTGGCATTTGAACAAGGGGATGAACTTGCAAGTGAGATGGTTCACTTAACTCAGCAGGAATTAATCCGTTTAATTCGCTTAGCTCAACCTCAAATGGATATGGAAAAGCCACTCGTTTTACATGGGGGATTATTCAGTAGTGGTCCTTTTTTTGAATCATTTTGTAAACATTTAAAACTACAATTTCCTACGTTGGAATTGTTGAGGCCAGAAGTTTCAGGTGAGGTAGGCGCCTATATTTTAGCTCTGCATGCTAATCAAATTTTAATGGATGAAGCGATGAAGGAAAATATTAAAAACACATGGGGAAATGTAAAGGAGGCGTGACATGAACAACCAACAATTGACAACTGAAAAACGCAATTCTGAAACGATGAATTTAGATGAATTAACGGTTGAAGAAATTTTAACGATTATGAACCGCCAAGATGAGCATGTCGTTCAAGGTGTCGCCAAAGTACTACCAACTTTAGAGAAAATCATCGAGAAGATTGTTGATAATATTTTAAATGGTGGGCGAATTTTTTATGTAGGTGCTGGTTCCAGTGGGCGTTTAGCGATGATGGATGCGTCCGAATGCCCGCCGACATTTATGACAGATCCTAATTTAGTCCAAACGATTATGGCAGGTGGAAATTCAGCATTTTTCCAAGCAGTTGAAAATGCAGAAGATGATGCCGAGGCAGGACAGCGAGATATAGCTGAGAAAGCGATTACGAAATGGGATACCGTCATTGGGATTACGGCGAGTGGTACAACACCTTATACAATAGGTGCTGTAAAATATGCGCGATTGAACGGGGCATTTACGGTTAGTTTAACGAGCAATAAAGATTCAAAAATTAGCCAGTATACAGATCAAGCAATTGAAGTGGATGTCGGTCCGGAAATTTTGACGGGCTCAACACGTTTAAAAGCAGCGACTTCTCATAAAATGATTTTAAATATGATTAGTACAGCCACTATGGTGAAACTAGGAAAAGTGTATGAAAATTTAATGGTCGATGTTAACGCCAGCAATAATAAGCTAGTGGAGCGCGCAAAAAGAATCGTTATGATGGCCACAAATTGCTCATATGAACAGGCAGAACAAGTTTTAAACACGACGAATCTAGCAGTAAAACCAGCGATTGTCATGCTGAAAACAAATGCAGATTTTGAAACAGTTCAAACGATACTTAGTGAAGTAAACGGAAATACGAAGCGAGCTATTGCTAAACTAAATTTATAATTGACTGAGGTGTTAGTTGTAGATTGCTAACATCTTTTTTTGTGGAGAATTTTATCCAACACATTTTGATTTCTATCCATCACTTTTCACTTTCTATCCGCCGCGACCTAGGATTTCGGGGGGACGGATAAAATTGAAACAAGCGATACGAAATTCACATTAAAAATCAATGGAATATGGTACACTAAACGCAACGAACTTAAGGTGGTAAAAAACATGTCAGCAATAAACTTATTAAATGAAACATTACAAAATAAATGGTCTTTTGAAACAACAATGAAAATTCAAGAAGAAATGATTCCCGCTATGCTTGAAGGAAAAGATGTAGTCGCGGAATCGCCAACAGGCTCAGGGAAAACACTTGCATACACATTGCCGATTTTAAATAAAGTAGATGGCTCTAAAAAGCAAACGCAAGCATTAATTGTGGCACCATCACAAGAACTCGCAATGCAAATTGTCGAAGTGATTCGTGATTGGACAGCGGGAACAGAAATTACAGTTCAACAATTAATTGGTGGGGCAAACTCAGCTCGCCAAATTGAAAAGCTGAAGAAAAAACCAACGATTGTTGTCGGTACACCAGGTCGTCTAAATGAATTAGCGCGCCAAGGAAAGCTAAAGTTAAAGGAAATTGAAACGATTGTATTAGATGAGTGCGATCAATTATTAAGCCGAGAATACCGAGTAGTTGTGAAGTCATTTATCGAAGGATCTGCTTTCGGACGTCAAGTCGTTGTCGTTTCTGCTACGATTACGGAGGAAATTAAGATGGTAGCCGAGCGCTTTATGTTCGAGCCAATCGAAATCGAAATCAAACCAGAAGATATGGTGAAGTTCGGTAAAGTCGTGCATTCTTTCGTAAAAATCGAAGAGCGTGATAAAACGGATATGTTGCGCCGTTTATCAAATATTGAAGGGCTGCGCGGCTTAGCATTCGTCAATAATATCGACCAAGTATTAATGAAACAAAATAAATTAACTTACCGCGATGCACCAATTGTTGCGTTGCATTCAGAGATGAAAAAGGATGAACGTAAAGCTGCATTAGATGCTTTCCGAAAAGGGGATGCGCGTATTTTAATTGCAACAGACATTGCAGCACGTGGTTTAGATATTTCTGGATTAACACATGTTATTCATGTTGATGTGCCACGTACGATTGAGCAATATACGCATCGCTCAGGTCGTACAGGTCGTGCAGGGGCAGATGGAGAAGTATTAACATTACTTTCTTATCGCGATGAAAAAACATATAAAAAATGGGTGCGTGATTTATCACAAAAGGCTGTACAAAAAATATGGCATCAAGGGGAATTTATTGAGGGGAATTCAAAAACGGTTTCAGCGAAAAAAGAAGCTCCTAAAAGCACAAGTGTGCAAAAGCCTTACAAATCAAAAACAGGTAATAAAGGAATGACATTCAGTAAAACAAAAAAGGGGAAATAAGCGATGACATTTGCAGAAAAGTTAGAGCAATATGCAGAGTTAGCTGTACGTATTGGCATCAATGTACAAAAAGGACAATACGTATTAATTAATACTTCAACTGAAACGTTAGACTTTACAAGAATTGTTGTAAAAAAGGCATATGAAGCAGGCGCGGGTCGCGTACATGTTAATTTGACAGATGCTAGCTTTGAGCGCTCCTACTTTGAAAATGTATCAATAGAAGAAACAACGAACTTCCCAAAATGGATTGTTGCGCAGCGTGAGGAATTAATCGAGCGCAAAGGGGCACTTTTATGGATTGAAGCAGATGATCCCGATTTATTAGCAGGGATTGATGTTGAGAAAATCGGTGCACAGCAAAAGGCATCAGGTACTGCACTTGTCAATTACCGAAAAGCTGTCATGAATGATGATATTGCTTGGTCAATTATTGCGATCCCATCAGCAAAATGGGCTGCTAAAGTATTCCCGCAATTACCGGAAGAAGAACAAGTACCTACATTATGGGATGCAATCTTTAAAACCGTTCGTATCGGTGAAGGGGATGCTGTAGCGAAATGGCAGCAGCATATTGAAAGTTTAGAAAATCGTGCAGCACAATTAAATAACAAAAAGTATCAACTTTTACATTATAAAGCGCCAGGTACAGACTTGAAAATTGCACTTCCGGATAAGCATTTATGGGTGAGTGGAAGTAGTAAATCTCCAGATGGCACAACGTTTATCGCAAATATGCCGACAGAGGAAGTATATACATTACCAGCAAAGTTTGGTGTGAATGGTATTGTCTCGAATACGAAGCCACTTGTTTATAAAGGCAATATTATTGATGACTTTACATTAACATTTGAAAACGGCAAAATTATTAAAGCAGAAGCAAAAGTAGGGCATGCGTTACTTCAACAGCTTATTGCTACGGATGAAGGCTCTGCTTATCTAGGGGAAGTGGCATTAGTGCCGCATGAGTCACCGATTTCAGCTTCGAATATTTTATACTACAATACATTATTTGATGAAAATGCATCGAATCACCTTGCTATTGGTGAAGCTTATCCAACTTGTTATGAAGGCGGTAGAGCGCTTGAGGCAGGTCAATTGGAGGCACTTGGCATAAACCAATCATTTTCACATGAAGACTTTATGATTGGTAGTGCGAATATGGATATTGATGGGGTTTTAGCTGATGGAACGGTAGAACCGATTTTCCGTAAAGGAAATTGGGCGTTCTAACTTATTCAGGGGATAGTTGTGATAAAGGAGGTGTGTCCATGCGCCGATTTACTATATTAACAGCGTTATTTTTATTCATGATGCCATTTCGTACTGAGGCTAAGGAGCAAGAAGTATATGTAGCAATAGGTGATTCATTAGCGGCTGGACAAACGCCTTATTCTCAAATTGATGCAGGCTATACCGATTTTATTGCACTACAGCTTCAGCGAAATGGCAAGTTAGCTCATTTCACAAAGGAACTTTCTTTTCCGGGTTACCGAGTGGAAAATGTACTGGAAAGTGTGCAATCTGAAAAAGCCGATATGCTATTAAAAGATGCAACGTTAATAACGGTTTCAGCGGGGGCGAATAATTTGCTCCCACTCATATCGTATAATGCTAATGCAGGAACACTCGCATTTTCACAGCTTTCAGCCAATTTCGCATTAAATGAAGTGCGAATTCAAATGCGACAATTACTGGAGCTATTACGTGAAAAAGCACCTGCTGCAGAAATTTACGTGATGGGCTACTACTTTCCATATGTAAGTGTTCATGAAGAGCAAGCAGAAGGGGCTATTACATCGTTAAACATGTTAAATCGTATATTACAACAAGAGACAGAACAGGCGAATGCTCATTTTGTCGATGTGTATGATGCGTTTAATGAACGTGCGCAGTCATATTTACCCAATCTCTCTGACATTCATCCAATCCAACAGGGCTACCGCTTAATGGCCAATCAAATGTTAGAACAGTATAGTGGCAATTCGTCATTCGAAATGCGAAAAGAAGCGATGCCACAGCCGGATCCTTTAACGTTTGAGGAAATATTACAGTTAAGAAATGATGTAGTAGAGGATAAGGTGTCTGCGCCCAAGCTATATGTGGCATCACCTCATATGCCCAATAAACCACAGCCATTACCAATATAAAAAACACATCCTTACCGATAATGCATTCGGAATGGATGTGTTTTTTGTTTCAATTATTTGTTAAGTGTTACATCGCCTAATTGATAAATACCGTCTGAACCTACATTGAAGCCAGAAACTTTATCAGACACACCTGTTAAGTAAGCTGGGTGTAATACGAATGCCATTGGCGAATCGTCTGAAATTTTTTGTAATGCTTCTTTATAAATTGCTTCACGAGCAGCTGGATCTGCTTCGCGTCGACCATTATCAAGTAATGTATCTACTTCTGCGCTTGTGTAGAATGAACGGTTACCTGCTTCACCATGTTGAGAAGAGTGGAATAATGCATATAGACCGTAGTCTGCATCATTTGTAGAGTTCGACCAACCTAAGATGAACATATCATGCTCACCAGCAGCTGTTTTCTCTAAGTACGCACCAAACTCTAACACTTCGATAGTTGCAGTGATGTTCAGTTTCTTTAATTCTTCTTGTAAAACGATTGCTACTTGTTGACGAACTGGATTATCATTCGTCCAAATTGTTGTAGTGAAGCCATCTGCATAACCTGCTTCAGCAAGTAAAGCTTTTGCCTCATCTAAATTATATTCCATTGAAGTTACATCTTCTGTGTATCCGAAAATACCAGGTGATAGTGGACTAATAGCTGGAATACCATAACCTTCATAAATACCATCGATTAATTTTGTACGGTCAATTGTTTTAGAGATGGCTTGACGTACTTTAGCATCGTCGAATGGTTTCTTTTGTGTATTAAAACCAATATAAGTTAAAGAAGAAGATGGTGTTTCTAATACAGAAGCATCTTCAAAAGAGTTAACGTTTGCAACTTGGCTAGGGTCTACAAGACCAATAATATCTGCATAACCAGATTGTAATTCAGCAACACGAGTAGCTCCTTCTGGAACAACTTTGAATGTTACAGTATCAATATTTGCTGGAGTACCAGCGTATTCTGCAAATTTTTCTAATTTAATTTCAGTACCTGGTGCCCATGAAACAAATTTGAATGGACCAGTACCTACTGGATTTGTTGAAACTACTGAACCAGCAAGTACAGCACCATCAGCTTCCATAGCAGCATAGTCAGCTGCGATTGATTTCGGACTGATAACACCACCACCATTATGCGTTAAGTGTGCAAGTAATGGAGTGAATGGATATTCAGTAACGAATTGAATTGTATTTTCGTCGATTACTTTAATATCAGTTACCATCTCGAATAGGAATGCACGAGGAGAGGCAACTTTAGGATCTAAAATACGATCGAAAGAAGTTTTTACAGCTTCCGCGTTGAATGCTTCACCATCATGGAACGTAACGCCTTGCTTTAATTTGAATTCCCAAGTTAATTCATCAACTTGCGTCCAAGATTCTGCTAAACCAGGAGCTAAGTCACCGTTTGAATCACGGACAACTAAAGTCTCATAAAGATTTGATTGTACGTTTGAAGAAGATACGTCATTTGAACCATGTGGATCTAATGAACTAGCGTCTGATTGTTCTGCGATGATTAAATCGCCACCAGCAGCTGCTGGAGTGTCTTCAGTTTTACCAGAATCTGTATTTTCCCCAGACTTAGTATCACCGTCTTTAGTAGATGAGTCTTTGTCGTCTCCGCCACAAGCTGCTAATACTAGCACTAGTGTAAACGTAAGAAGCATCATCCATAGTGATTTTTTTGAAAATGCCATGTTGGAAATCCCCCTGTGCAATATATTTTAGAATATTACAAAAATGTAAACTCTTTTTAAAGAATAGCATAGCGTCTAAATAGCATCAATAATAAAAAAGATAAAATAAATTTTAAAGAGAAAATACGAGTTTTATATAGAAAAATTGTATAATAATTTTATATTCAGAAATATTATAAGAACGCAGATTTCATATGTAGTTAGTGGAATTTAATATAGCGGAAAATATTATTTCGAGATAATTAAAATTCAGAAAACATTAAAATGATAAAATTTTCTGAATTTTATTAGAAAATTATTATGTTGAAAAATAATGTTTTAACTATATATACTAGAATCTATACAAAATTATTAGAATTTTGAGTTTACGTTACATTTGAAAGGGTGATTGATATTGAGTACACAGACAGAAAAAAGTCCTGTCATTGGGAAAAAAAGTAGTCCTCGTTCGGAAGCTTTTAAAACATTTATGAAGCGATTATTGAAAAACAAGGCTGCTGTTATTGGTGGACTTGTCATACTGTTCATCATTTTAGTTGGAATAATCGGTCCTTTTTTGCTGAAAACGGATCCTAATGCACAAGATATTCTCAACAAGTTACAACCACCTTCAAAAGAGCATTGGTTTGGAACGGATAACTTTGGACGAGATATTTTTACGCGTGTTGTATTTGGAACAAAACTGACATTAAAAGTTGGATTTTTATCTGTTTTAATCGGTGGTATTATCGGGATTGTATTAGGAATTGTTTCAGGTTATTACGGTGGAATCATCGATACGCTTATTATGCGTGTTATGGATGTATTATTAGCGTTCCCCGGTATTTTACTAGCTTTAGCAATCGTTTCAGTTTTAGGTGGAAGCTTAACGAACGTAATTATTGCGGTAGGTATTTTCTCAGTTCCAGCATTTGCTCGTATTGTGCGGGGATCAACCTTACAAGTAAAAAAACTCGAATATATTGATGCGGTAAGGGCATTAGGTGCCTCGGATGGACGAATTATTTTCAAACATATTTTACCGAATATTTTGTCTCCAATTATCGTGCAAGCAACGATGCGTATTGCAACGGCAATTTTAACAGCATCTGGTTTAGCCTTCCTAGGTTTAGGTGCACAGCCACCAGCGTCGGAGTGGGGAGCGATGCTAAGTGATGGTCGCGCTTACATGCATAATGCGAGCCATATGGTGATGTTCCCGGGGATGATGATTGTCATTGTTGTATTAGCATTTAATATATTCGGAGATGGATTACGCGATGCACTTGATCCAAAAATGAAGCAATAGGAGGAATGATGAATGACTAAATATATTATCCGTCGTTTACTACAAACGATTCCTGTTTTATTAGGCGTTTCTATTTTAGTATTTTCATTGATGTTCCTTATTCCTGGTGACCCTGCGCAAGTAATGGCTGGAGAAGGTGCATCTGCACAAACGGTTGAAAATTTACGTGAAAAGCTTGGATTAAATGATCCGGCTTATGTACAATACGGTCGCTTTTTAAGCAATGCGTTACAAGGGGATTTAGGGAATTCAATTCGCAGCGGTCGCCCTGTAATGGATGAGATACAAGCACGTTTTTGGGTAACGCTCGAGGTGGCCATTTACTCGACAATTTTAGCGGTATTTATAGGGTTAATTGCAGGGATCATTTCTGCTGTGCGCCATTATACGCTAACAGACGTTTCGATTATGATTGTCGCTTTATTCGGTTTATCGATGCCGAACTTCTGGCTTGGTTTACTATTAATTCAGTGGTTTGCACTTGGTAATTTGCCATTTGACATTCCATTCCCAGAGATTTTAAAAATGCGTCCATCGGGTTGGGGCGATACATGGCGTCAAATGGTGCTACCAGTTATTACACTCGGAACAGGGGGAGCTGCAATTATCGCACGTATGACTCGTTCTTCCATGCTTGAAGTTATCGGTCAAGATTACATACGTACTGCACGTGCCAAAGGGGTATCAGAGCGAGTTGTTATTTATCGCCATGCGTTAAAAAATGCGTTAATTCCAGTTGTTACGATTATCGGGTTAGAGTTTGGTGGTTTCCTAGGTGGAGCTGTATTAACAGAAACAATTTTTGCGATTAACGGGATGGGTCGTTTGACGATTGATGCGATTCGACAGCGAGATTTCCCAATTGTTCAAGGAACGGTACTCGTCATTTCGCTGTTATTCGTACTCGTTAACTTACTCGTAGATATTTCATATAAGTTCTTAAATAAACGGATTGACTTGAATTAGTAGAAGAAAAGAGGTGTGGCAAATGAATGAAATGGAAAATATTTTAGTCGTCAACAATTTACAAACAACATTTAAAACAGATGCAGGAGATGTGCGCGCCGTTGATGGTGTAAGTTTTACGGTTCCAAAAGGGAAAACAATTGGAATTGTAGGAGAGTCTGGTTCAGGAAAAAGTATTACGTCACTGACAATTTTACGTTTACTCGCTTCAAACGGTAGAGTAAATGGTGGAGAAGTTCTTTTTAAAGGTAAAGATTTATTAAAATTACCTGAAAAAGCGATGCGAGAAATTCGTGGAAATCAAATTTCGATGATTTTCCAAGAGCCGATGACATCTTTGAATCCTGTTTATACTGTCGGTCAGCAAATCGGAGAAACGATTCAAATTCATAAAAAGGTAGGAAAAAAAGAAGCAATCCAACAATCAATAGAAATGCTGAAATTAGTAGGTATTCCTTCTCCTGAAAAGCGCGTAAAGCAATATCCGCATGAGCTTTCAGGGGGGATGCGTCAGCGTGTTATGATTGCAATGGCACTTGCTTGTGACCCGGAAATCTTAATTGCGGATGAACCAACGACGGCACTTGACGTTACGATTCAAGCGCAAATTTTGGAGTTAATTAAAGATTTACAAAATCGTTTGGGCATGTCGGTTATTATGATTACCCATGATTTGGGCGTCGTTGCAGAGACGTGTGATTATGTAGCGGTTATGTATGCTGGTCAAGTAGTAGAGTATTCAGATGTGCGTTCGTTATTTAAAAATCCGAAGCATCCGTATACATTAGGCTTATTAAATTCATTGCCACGTCATGATATCGAGCAAGAGAAATTAATTCCGATTAAAGGGATGGTGCCGAGTCCGCATGAAATGCCTGTTGGATGTCGTTTTGCACCGCGTTGCCCAGTTGCCACGGAGCTTTGTCATAATAAACAGCCGCTACTATTAAATACAAATGATACAAATGCAGAGCAAATCCGATGCTGGATGTTTTCTGATGAATGGGATGGAGATTCGGAGGTGACGCTATATGGCGAAAAAAGAACTATTAAAGGTTGAGGGATTAAAGCAGTACTTCCCAATAAAAGGTGGCTTTTTAGGTCGTACAGTGAATCACGTAAAAGCGCTAGATGGCATTTCATTTACAGTATACGAAGGTGAAACAGTTAGTATTGTAGGAGAATCGGGCTGTGGTAAATCAACAACAGGACGTGCGATTTTACGTTTAGAAGAACCGACAGAGGGGTCTGTTACATTCCAAGGAACAGATTTAACGAAAATTTCTAAAGGGGAAATGCGCAAATTCCGTAAAGATTTACAAATTATATTCCAAGATCCTTACGCTTCGATTAATCCGCGTCAAACGGTAGCAAGTGTATTAAATGAAGCGATGCACATTCAAAATGTATTACCAGCAAATGAACGCCGTGCACGCATTGAAGAATTATTAGAAACTGTAGGCTTACGTCCATATCAAGCAGATCGTTATCCGCATGAGTTTTCCGGTGGTCAACGTCAGCGTATCGGAATTGCACGTGCTTTATCAGTCGATCCAAAGCTTATTATTTGTGATGAAGCAGTATCAGCGCTAGATGTATCGATTCAGGCGCAAGTATTAAACTTGTTAGAAGAGTTGCAAGATGAATATGGATTAACATACCTTTTCATATCACATGACTTAGGGGTTGTACGTCACATTTCAGACCGTATTATCGTTATGTACTTAGGGAAAATTGTGGAGATTGCAGATAAAACAAGCTTATTTGAAAATCCACAGCACCCTTATACGAAGGCGTTATTATCAGCCATTCCAGTGCCAGATCCAGATGCGGTTAAAAATCGTATCGTCCTTAAAGGAGATGTCCCGTCACCAATTGATCCGCCAGCAGGATGTCGATTCCATACGCGTTGTCCTTTTGCGACGGAAAAATGCCGTACAGAAGAACCACTACTGCGCACGACATCTGCAATGAAAGGCGGGCATGAAGCGGCATGTCACTATATCGAAGAAATTGCAGCAGGGACAATGACTGAAAAGTAATAACTAATATGTACCACACTAGACGAAGAAAATTTCGTTTAGTGTGGTTTTTTTGCCTAGTATTATAGTGCGAGTTGTGTCTTGCCAATAACGTCGTGTACACTATGGATAATAAAGTGAGGGGGTAATTTTATGAAAATTTTTCACACGGCAGATTGGCATTTAGGAAAACTTGTGCAAGGTGTATCAATGGTTGCAGATCAACAACATGTTTTGCAACAATTTATTGAAGATATTCGAACAGAAAAACCAGATGTCATTATTATTGCAGGGGATTTATATGACCGTTCAGTTCCCCCAATCGAGGCAATTCAATTGTTAAATACAACATTGCAGCAAATATTAATTGAAGAGAAGACACCAATTATCGCGATTGCTGGTAATCATGATAGCGCGACACGTTTAAACTTTGGTAGCGAGTTGATGAAGGTAAGTGGTTTACATATTATTGGTCATTTAGAAAAAGTAATTGAGCCAGTCATTTTACAGGATGCTTACGGGGAAGTTCATTTTTATTTAGTGCCTTTTGCAGAGCCATCAATGGTCCGGGCAATTTATGAAGATGAAACGATTACAACGCATGAAGCAGCAATGGCTAAAATTATTGACCAAATAAAAATGACGCTCGACCCTACAAAACGCAATATTATCGTTGCCCACGCTTTTGTTACGAAGGATGGTTTGCCTGAAGCAAATACGAGCGATTCTGAACGCAAGCTTACAATTGGAGGAACAGAGTGTATCAATTCGGCATTATTTGAGCCGTTTTGTTATACCGCTTTAGGTCACTTACATCAGGCGCATTTCGTTGCAAATGAAACGATTCAATATGCAGGCTCCCCACTTAAATATTCTGAATCAGAAGTCAATCACAATAAAGGCTTTACAATTGTGGACTTACAGGAAAATGGAGAAGTAATTTTGGAACGTCGACTTTTGACAGCAATCCGTGAAATGAAAATTGTGACAGGTATGTTAGAAGATATATTGCAACATTCCCGTAGTGAGGATTACGTTTTTGTAAAACTAGTAGACGAAAGTTATGTGAAAGGTGCAACAGAGCTTGTTCGTACCGTATATCCGAATGCGCTACATATAGAAAGAACGGCTGTTTATCGTCAAATGGAACAGCAAACATCAACAATGAGTCGTGTTGAAATGGATGATTCTGAGCTGTTTGAATTATTTTATAGCGAAATGACGGGAAAACCATTAAGTGATGAAGCAAAGGAAATTTATACAGATGTATTGCAACAAATACTCGATAGTGAACGAGAATCACAGGAGGTGCTATAAATGAAGCCGCTAAAGCTGTCTATGAGTGCATTTGGTCCTTATAAAGAGAAGGAAGTCATTGATTTTACAAAGCTACATGAACATGGCATTTTTGTCGTTTCTGGATCTACGGGTGCAGGAAAAACGACGATTTTTGATGCGATTACGTTTGCTCTTTATGACTCAGGTAGTGGTGAGGACCGGGAAAAATCATTCTTTTTAAGAAGTGATTTTGCAGAACCGGAAATGGATACGGAAGTCGAGCTTATTTTTGAAGTAAGGGGTCGAATTTATCGAATTTGGCGTAAATTTGGACATGATGGAGCGAGTGCAAAACGGGAATTTTATGATATTACGGGTGGGAAAGAGGTACCTGCTGTTGAGAAATTTCAAGTGAAGCTTGTCCAGTCAAAGGTTGAGGAACTTATCGGATTAACACAATCACAGTTTAATCAAATTGTTATGCTGCCACAAGGAGAATTCCAAAAGCTATTAACTTCTGAATCGAAGCATAAAGAAGAAATTTTCCGCAAGATTTTTAAAACAGAGCGATTTACAAAAATGGTCGAGCTATTAAAAGATAAAAAGAAACTTGCGGAAAATATGTACGATCAGGCAAAAATGCAACAGGATCAGACTATTTATGAAATAAAAAATAGATTGCCTGAGCGTGAATCTGAGCTTTTTGCAATAATTAATGGTGATGCCATCAATATGTATCAAGTTGAACAAGCATTAGCTGTGGAAGAACAGCATTATGTAACGTTAGCAGCCGAGCTAAATAGTCGTTATGAGGTGTTGAAGAAAGATTTAAAGCAGCAAAATGAACAGTTTAGTGAGCAGAAAATTCTAAATGACCGTATTGAGAAATTTAAGCAACGCCAAATTCAATTAGCCGAATTAAAGCAGCGGGAAGCTTATTTTGGGGAACAAGCTAATCAAATTGAATTGGCGGTAAAAGCGAGTCAAATTACGCCTTTTGAACGTGATTATGAGCGAGCAAAAACGCAACTATCATTGGCAAAAGAAACGTTGGTACGTGCAACGACTGAACAAACAAATGCACAAGAGCTATTATCTCAAGCGTCAATCAGCTTTGATGAGCAACAAAAACAAGCCCCATTACTCACAACGTATGCTAAAACCATTTCACAATTGGAACAAATTTTACCGATTTATCGTTCCATGGATGATATTAAATTAGCAGTCAACAAGTTGGAAAGTGAAAAGGGGAAGGCGGAAAAGTTGTTTGCTGAATTGTCAGCTGAGCAACTAGATTTAACAGGGAGAAAAACAAATCAACAAGCGCTCATTAAACAGTTAGAAGACGATATTGTTCCTTATCAGAAAACATTTGAAGAACATGCGGATATCGTACAAAAAATAAACAATATAAAAGAAACAATTCAGTTATCAAATAGCGTACAAGCATTGCAAGATGGAGTTTCTCAAAAGCAAAAAGTTGCCGAAGATGCACAACAACAAGTAAAGCAAGTGGAGCAACAAATCCGTCAAAACCAAGCGGCATTTATTGCGTCTACATTAATAGCCGGAGAAGCTTGCCCAGTATGTGGTAGTTTTGAACATCCAACTGTGCATAATCAAGAAACAGCGGTGGTTGAAGAACATGTTGTGGATGACTTGCGAAAAAATGCAGAACATATGCTGCAACAATATTATCAGGTGAAATCGAAGCTCGATATTGAGTTAAGAAATTTACAATTAAAGCAGAAGCAGCTTGACGAACAACAAGTAACGATCGATGCGCTATTACAATATGAACAAACGACAAACGAGTTGGCACAAGCATTGCAAAAAATGAAGCAGCAACAGGCACAATTAGTAACAGAAAAACAAACGCAAGAAGTGCTTGCTAAACAGCTAGAGGCATTGCAAACTCGTATAGATAAAGGGCGTACTTATGTAACGAATGTAAATACGCAATTAGCTCTGGAACAAGGAAAACTAGAGCAAAGTGAAAAGTCGATGCTGCCACAATTTACAACGGTGCAACAAGTGAATGCAGCATTACAGGCGGAGCAATTGAAGCATGAAACTTTAAAAAGGGAAATTGACCAAGCTACCCAACATCTACAACAAGCACAATTAAAAGAAAAAACATGTGCAGCAAATTTTGAACATGCTAAGGGGCGGGAAATTGACCAGCTTCAAGAGGAATCAAAGGCGAAATCAGAATATTTATTAGCGCTAGAAAATGCCGAGTTTGCAGACGAGACAAGCTATAAAAATTCGATTTTAACGATGGAAGTCCAGCAACAAATACGTCAAAAAATTGAAGAGTTCCGACAAAAGATGCATACAATTGCCGTTCAAATCGCGGAAGATTCTGCTCAATTAGCAGGGAAAGAACCTGTTGATTTAACGGCATGGGCGCAGAAAATTAATGAATTGAATGAACAATTTGAGAAGCTATATGCAGACTTTAAACAGGCTGAATCATATGTAGAGCAATGCCGAACAACGAAAATTCGACTGCAAAAAGTAGCAACTGAAATTGAGCAATATAAAGAAAAGTTAATTCAAGTAGAGCAAATTTATGATGTCATACGTGGCCAAAATGAAGCGAAAATTTCATTTGAACGCTTTGCACAAATTGGTTATTTAGAAAAAGTGACACATGCAGCGAATGAGCGATTGCGTGTGTTATCGAATGGTCAATATTTCTTAAAGTCAACGGGACGTAAGGAAGGAAATGCGCAAAGTGGACTAAGCATTGATGTATTTGACAGTAATACAGGGCAAACGCGCGATGTTAAAACACTTTCTGGCGGGGAAAAATTCAATGCTTCACTTGCCCTTGCATTAGGAATGGCGGATGTTATTCAAAGTGTGCAAGGAAGCGTCCACATTGATACGATGTTTATTGATGAAGGCTTCGGAACATTAGATGAGGAATCACTCCGAAAAGCGATTGATATTTTAATCGATTTGCAACAAACAGGGCGATTAATTGGTGTCATTTCACATGTTGCCGAATTAAAAGCAGCAATGCCAGCCATATTACAAGTGCAAAAGCTAAAAGAAGGGCATAGTAAAACGGAGATTATTATAAAATAAGAACACAGAAAAACCATTTTGACGGCGTGCAAAATGGTTTTTTATGCATATATAAATGGTATCCAGCAATTATGTTCACATTTTTAGATGCTTTGACTTTGATCGATTATCAATTAATTTTCTGACGATTGGATATACAATAGGTGCATATTTAATGGCGGTTTTTATTATTTTTTTTAGCTTCATAATGGAGCACTCCTTTAGCTTCTTTTATTGGATTTTATAATTAGTATGTCCAATTTAAAAAACATTAACGCAATACTTTAATGGCTTGCACTAAGTTCCAAATGGCAATGGAAATGAATAGAAGAAGGTACAAAATAAAAATAATTGCGGAAAGTAAAAAAGTATTTCCATTAAAAGAGGTTGTATATAATGCGAAAAATGATGCTGAAACAAATAATAGTAAAAATATAATACCTAAAACGAACGGGACTGAATGTGAAATAAAAGCGCGTTTGGCATGAGAGCGAACAACTTGTTCCTTACTCACCAAAAATATAAATAACGGGACAATGAATGGCGCAAAAAAGATACTTAAATAGCCAATTGCACTCAAACCTTTTGAATTATCCAAAAAGGTCAACTCCTTTACTTTTATATTCGAAAATGTACTAAGTTATCGAGCCGTAACAAAAAAATATAGTATTGATAATTTTACTACAACTGGATATAATTGAGTAGTCTGAACAATTAAAAAGATGTAACCACAAGGGGTGCCAAATTTGTTGGCTGAGATTGTGCACGTAATGCACGGACTCTTTGAACCTGTAAGTTAACACTTGCGTAGGGATGTGGATAGAAACCGACTAATAAACGATAGTCAGGCTCTGTCCTGCTATCGTTTTTTTCTATTCCTTCTCACTTTTTACATCGAAAAAAGGAGGAGATTTATTTTGGACAAAAAGAAATTATTAATGATGGTGGAAATTGCAATTTTTGCTGCCATCGGGCTAGTGTTAGACCAGTTTTCGTTTAGCTTGTGGGCACAAGGTGGATCCATTAGCTTTGTCATGCTACCTATCGTATTAATGGCGATTCGTTGGGGCATAGTAGCAGGTTTGGCAACAGGGTTAATTATTGGGATTTTACAAATGGCATTCGGTGCCTTTATTGCACATTGGGTACAGGCACTACTTGATTACGGTATTGCTTTTACAGTGGTGGGGTTAGCTGCTATTGTACGCAAACCATTACTTGAAGCATCACAAGCATTAAACAAAGCGAAAATGACGACTTATATTGTCATCGGAATTTTCATCGGTGGATTTTTACGATTCAGCGCACACCTAATAGCAGGTGTTGTATTCTTTAAGGAATATGCAGGTGATGAAAATGTATGGAAATATTCAATCATTTATAACACTTCGTATATGCTACCAGCAACGATTTTAACAGCTATAGTAGCGGTATTATTATTCACTACTGCGCCAAGATTATTAAAAACGTTTGACTCAATTAAAGGGAAATCCCCAGCTTCAATTAATGAAAGTTCAACATCCAGCTGACGGTACAATCGATAAAATAAATAACTAAAAATGGAGGAGTGTCTCGAATTGGGGACACTCTTTTTATTGGTAGGTAGGAATTTTCGCCATGTTGCAATATATGTTATAGTGTAGGGTAGACATTATTAGAAGGAAGGAAGTTTAACATGATTGTTACAACTCAAGAAGAAATCCAAGCGTTTAAAAAGATTGGTCGCATATGCGCGGAGATTCGTGAGGCGATGAAGCTTGCGACAGTTCCGGGTGTTACTACGAAAGAATTGGATGAAATTGCAGGGCGCATGTTTGCGGAAGCAGGAGCCATTTCAGGACCAAAAGGGGAATATGATTTCCCAGGATACACTTGTATTAGTGTTAATCATGAGGTAGCACATGGTATTCCAGGTTCAAAGAAAATCCAAGAAGGTGACATCGTTAATATTGACGTTTCAGGATCTTTAGACGGCTATTTTGCAGATACAGGGATTTCTTTCGTAGTTGGTGAAGGCTATGAAGATAAAGAGAAATTATGTGCAGTAGCAAAATCAGCGCTTGAGCGTGCGTTTACAAAAGTAAAAGCTGGTTCAAAATTAAACCAAATTGGTAAAGCAGTAGAACGCGAAGCACGCGATCACGGTTTAACGGTTATTATGAACTTAACAGGCCACGGCTTAGGTAAATCTTTACATGAAGCACCTGACCATATTTTAAATTATTACGACGCATGGGATACGACAATTATGAAAGAGGGAATGGTCCTTGCAGTAGAGCCATTCATCTCGGCAAAAGCAGAGCATATTGTGGAATCAGGTGACGGCTGGACATTCGTAACACCAGATAAATCATTAGTTGCCCAAATTGAGCATTCCATTATTGTTACAAAAGATAAACCAATTATTTTAACAATGTTAGAAGACTAATAAAAATCGTAACGGCATTTTTTAGCCGTTACGATTTTTTTGTAATTTATTATTTTATATGGACTTTTGATTGGGAATTGCACATTGAAAATACTAATAATTGAAAAGCTAAAAGCATAAATTGGTAAGAAGCATACTTAAATAAAAACTAGTGGAATTAGAAGGTGAAAAGACCGGTATTCAAATAAAATAATGTATGTCCAATTTGTATTTATATTAAAAAGTAAAACCATCCTTCCGTTTACAAAGAAATATGTGTAAAAAAGCACAAACGAACGAAAATTACCAAATTCAGATAATTTCAAGTAAACTAATAGTAGTTGAACAAGGGGAGGATGAAAAAGATGAAGCAATTAAAGGATTTGGATTTATCATTAGAATTAGATAAGAAAATGTACAAGAAAAAGTTGAAAGTTCTACAATATGAAATGCTAAATGCGCAACAGTTTTTATTTAATAATAAAATCGGATTAATTTTAGCTTTTGAAGGGATGGATGCAGCTGGTAAGGGTGGCGCGATTAAACGTTTAACAGAGCGTATCGACCCACGAGGCCTAGTTGTACACCCTATTTCAGCCCCACAACCACACGAGCTTCGTTACCATTATATGCACCGTTTTTGGCGTAAGTTGCCACAGCATGGTCAAATCGCGATATTTGACCGTTCTTGGTATGGTCGTGTACTCGTTGAACGAATTGAAAAATTTGCGACTGAAGATGAATGGAAACGCGCTTACGAAGAAATAAATAATTTTGAAGCACAATTAACAGATGGTGATTATATCATGATGAAATTCTGGATTCACATTGATTCAGAGGAGCAATTAAAGCGCTTCAATGATCGTGCAGAAGATCCGTATAAATCATGGAAATTAACGGATGAAGATTGGCGCAATCGTGAAAAATTTGATTTGTATAGTGAAGCAGCAGATGAAATGTTTGCAAAAACGGATACAGAAGATGCACCGTGGCATTTAATTTCAGGAAATAATAAATTCCATGCGCGTGTTCAAGTATTAAAAGAGATTATTGAACATATTGAAAAAGAAGCTACGCGCAGAGGCTTGCAGATGACAAATGTTTTTGAAACACAACAAGCGGCTGAGGAAGAAGTTGTTGCAACTATTGAATTACCAGTAAATACAAAGGAACGAAAGAAAAGTAAAAAAAGAAAACAAGTTAAAAAGTAATAATGTCCTTTATATTGGTGAATACGTAGGTGAATTGTGATGAAAAGTTTATTTAATTTATTTCAAAAGAAAGGTGATCCAATGGTACGACTTGTTGGACAGCAGTGTTTGTTGCGTACCTTTATTGAATCCGATGCAAAGGCACTCGCTAAGTTGCTTTCAGATAATAAGTTTTTTTGGTCAGTCCATGAGCCACTACATCGGGATGAATATTATACAGAGGTAACACAGTATAATAAAATTTTAGAAAGTATCCAACTTTTGCAAGCAAATAGAGAATTTTCATTTGGAATATATGATCTACAATCACAGCAGCTTATCGGTCATATTTCGCTGTATGCTATTAAACGTTTACCGTATTCAAGTGGCTTTATTGGTTATTCAATAGATAAAAATTTTATAGGTAGAGGGATTGCAACAGAGGCGGTCAATATTTTGTTAAGGTTTGCTTTTCAAACAATTAATTTACATCGTGTGGAGGCATATGTTTCTCCGCAAAACTTAGCATCTGTTCGTGTATTGGAAAAAGCAGGCTTTGAACAGGAAGGGTTACTAAGGGATTTATTATTTATTAATGGAAAATGGGAAGACCACTATATGTATGCATTGCTCCAACAGGATTTCAAAAAAAAGTAAAATAATGCAACCTTTCTTAATCTGGAACGTAGATTAGGAAGGGTTATTTTACTTCCTTAAAATTACTAATTATTAGAAGGGTGGCTTTATATAATGAAACCAATCGTACAAGTGAAAAATTTATCAAAGACGATTAAAAATAAGCGCATTATTAAAGATTTGAGTATCGATTTTTTTCCAGGTCAAATTACAGGATTTCTAGGACCGAATGGCGCGGGAAAAACGACGACAATTCGAATGATGACAGGACTTATGCATCCTACTGCTGGGGAAGTTATCATTGATGGTAAGTCATTAGCCAAAAATTATGAGTCTGCAATAAATCAGGTTGGCGTAATTGTCGAAAATCCAGAAATGTATAAATTTATGAGCGGCTATAAAAACCTCCAACATTTTGCACGCATGCATGAAGGCGTGACAAAAGGGCGAATTGATGAGGTCATTCGTCAAGTAGGGTTAGAAAAAAGGATTAATGAAAAAGTAAGCACGTACTCGTTAGGAATGCGCCAACGTTTAGGATTAGCACAGGCCCTTTTACATCGACCAAAATTTTTAATTTTAGATGAACCGACAAATGGTTTAGACCCAGCAGGTATTCGTGAGTTTCGAATGCATTTACGCCATATCGCACAAACAGAAGGGGTTTCGATCGTTGTTTCGAGTCACCTACTGTCTGAAATAGAGTTGATGTGTGACCGTGTAGCTATTATTCAAAACGGGGAATTAATCGATATTAAAGAAATTAACGCATCGGAATCAAGCATGTATTATATCGAGGCAGAGCCAAAAGAAAGATTCATGCAATTACTTGATGGTTATACAATATCAGCTTATGAAAATGGTTTTAATGTAGAAATTCCAAAGCAACAAATCCCTGCATTATTGAAGAAACTTACTAGTGAAGTTGAGGTTTATGCAGTTCAACCGAATAATAAAACATTAGAGGATCAATTCCTTGAAATGACAGGTGGAGGTGCAATCGATGAAATTAGTCGTTAATGAATGGGTTAAATTATGGGCGAAAAAGAGTACATGGGTCATGCTTATACTGATGTTACTGTTAGTCATCGTACCAGCGGCAGCTATAAAATATTATGATGATCCAGTAAATGAGGGTTGGCAGCAAAGTTCACAACAATTGATTACTGATTTTGAGAAGATAATTGAAGAAGACGATTTAAACGAATCTACAGGTAGCTATTATTATGAACGGATTATGATTGAGGAATACCGCCTTGAACATAATATTGCACCTAATGGAACAACGATGGATACATTCATGAGTAGTACGTTAGAAGTGGTGTCCATGGTTATTACGATATTTATCGTAACTGTAGCAGCGGGAATTGTTTCAAGTGAATTTTCAACAGGCACAATTAAAATGCTGTTAACGAGACCTATTGCAAGGTGGAAAATCTTATTGTCAAAATTAGTAACGACGATTATTTTCGGATTAACGCTTTATATATCAGCGATTATTTTGTCTGCAATTCTTGGTGCTACTTTATGGGGGACAGCGTTGTCAACGCCATTAGAAGTTATTGAAGGACAAGTAGTACAAATGGATGTATGGTCAAGCTATTTTGAAATGTTCTTTTTATCATTTGGTAGCTTCTTTATGTCAATTTTCTTTGCATTTTTAATTGGTACTATTTTCAAATCAAGCTCACTTGCTATTGGCTTGACGTTATTTAGCTCGTTCATGAGTAATATTGTTGTCATGTTATTAAGCCGTTATGAGTTTATTAAGTTTGTATGGATTACGCATGTGAACTTAAGTCAATATGCAACAAACTATACACCGATGATACCGGGTACAACGTTAACTTTAGCCCTTACCGTTAATTTTGTTTATGCTGTTATTTTCTTAACCATTACATTTATCGTATTTAATAAACGAGATGTCACTGCGTAGTGAAGAAATACTTTTAGTGCCAAATTTAACCCCCACCACTTTGATGAAACATAAAATGGTGGGGGTGTTTCAATTTAAGTTTTTATTTTTTAGAGTAGCCATTACCATCTGAAACTAAATCGAGCTTTCCTGTACCTGGATCAATGACTAGTCCATGAATTGGAACCCCAACTGGCATTAATGGGTGGCTCCTTACTATATCGACACTTTTTAACACGCTCGTTGTCACATCACCAAAACCGCGCAACCACTGTTCTAAATCTACACCTGAGTAATTAATAATATCAATAGTTTCTTGCTTAATCCCACGTTCACACATATGCTCTAGCATTGCTTGTGGGTCAATTGCGCTCATCCCGCAGTCATAGTGACCAATTATATAAATTTCTTCAGCTTGTAATTCATAGACCGCAACAAGTAAACTACGCATAATACCACCAAATGGATGATTGACGATTGCCCCTGCACTCTTGACGATTTTTACATCCCCATTGCGTAAATTCATCGCTTTTAGTAATAATTCAACTAAACGAGTATCCATGCAAGATAAAATAACAATCTTCTTATCTGGATATTTCGTAGTAATGAATGGCTCATATTGTTTCTCTGTGACAAATTGTTCATTGAAATTTAAAATATTATTTAGTGATGACATATGTTGTAAACCCCTTTCGTTACAATTATTATTTTATATTTTTATTTAGATAATTCAAATAATAAATACATTACTTAAAGTAAATAGATTAAAAATAAGGGTACTTGTGCGAAAAATGAGCATAAAAAAACAACCGCTAAATAAGAAGCGGTTGTGAAAAATTAATGATGGTGACCATCTTTTACTTTTTCATTTGGAGCAAAAGCGCCTGCCTTTGTATCTACTAATACAGAATCATGCGCCTGTAATCCCATGCGTAAATACTGAATGAATAAAATTAAACAAATAAGAATTACAGCAGAGAATCCGAGAACTATTGTATAGTAATCAGATAAAAATGGGTGATGGTGATCAAACATTGTAGAAAACTCCTTTCTATTCGATAATTTAAGAATGATTACACCCAATTATAACCTAACCAATTGGAACATTGTAGGGGAATTTGTGTAATTTTTATAGAATAGAATGAAAGTATGGCAACATCTTGAAATTTTCTGACATCGATTAGAAGCCTAATTTCTGTTAGTAGAAGTTAGAACGCCCAGTTGCCATTCCGGAATACCGGTTCTAATTTCCCGTCTTCAGTAATTCCATCAATGTTCATTTGTGCAGAACCAATCATAAAGTCTACATGTGTAATACTTTGATTCAGCCCTTTTTCTAATAATTCCTCACGTGACATTGTTTTGCCGCCTTCTAAACAAAACGCATAAGCACTTCCGATTGCTAAGTGATTCGACGCATTTTCATCAAATAATGTATTGTAAAATAGAATGTTTGATTGTGAAATTGGCGATTGGAATGGAACGAGTGCAACTTCCCCTAAATAATGAGAACCTTCATCTGTTGCGACAAGGTTTTTTAATACATCTTCACCTTGTGCTGCTTCTACATTCACAATGCGCCCATCTTCAAATGTAAGTTTAAAGTTGTCGATAATATTGCCACCGTAGCTTAATGGTTTTGTACTAGAAACGAAGCCATTCACACCATCTTTTTGAGGTGTTGTAAATACTTCCTCTGTCGGGATATTGGCCATGAATTCCTCGCCTTTTTCATTGACACTGCCTGCACCACACCATAAATGTCCTTTTGGGAGCGTGATTGTTAAATCTGTTCCTGGAGCAGTGTAATGTAATTTTGCATAATTTTTATCATTTAAATAGTCTACTTTTTCGTGAAGTGTTTCATTATGTTTGGCCCAAGCGTCGATTGGATCTTCTAAGTCTGCACGTGTCGCTTTAAAAATCGCATCCCAAAGTGCATCGACTTGTTGATCTTCAGCTAATTCAGGGAAAACTTTTGCGGCCCATTGTTTTGATGGTGCGGCAATAACCGTCCAGCTAATTTTATCGGATTGCACATATTGTCGATATTTGCTTAATGCAGTACCTGAAGCCTTTTGGAATGTGGCAATGCGCTTTGAATCGACACCAGCAAGTAAATCAGGGCTTTGAGAAACGATATGCATAAATGCTGCCCCTTGCTCTGCTAACCATTCACGCTCTTGTATTTTCCATGGAGGGAAGAAGTCAAAAGAATCCTCAGGAGCTAATTCGTAACGAAGGCGAGCAACTTGATCATCCGTGTAATCAACAAAAACTTGTTTCGCTCCAACTTCATAGGCTAATTTTGTAACAATTTGTACAAAAGGTGCAGAATCAATAGAAGCAGCAATATATAAATATTGATTTGGTTGAATATTAACTCCTACTTTTACTGCTAATTCAGCGTAATTTGTTAAGTTTCTCTTAAAATTTAAGTTCATTTGAATCATTCCTCCAATTTAATTCCTATAAATTTTGGTAACCTTGATACATTGTAATCAAAAATGGCAAAATACGAAGAAAAATGTATTATTACATCGAAAAAAACAAAAATTGCCTATATACTAGTGTATAGGAAGTTAATAAAAAATAAAATAGACCGAAGTAATAAACAGACAAAGTAATTGGAGGAACTACATATGGATATTTCATCACTTGTTGGGATAATTGTAGCGTTTTTTGCACTACTACTTGGGATGTTCATGAAAGGTGTTACACCTGATGCATTATTGAACCCTGCCGCTATTTTAATTATCATTTTTGGAACAATTGCTGCAGTAACAATCGCATTCCCAATGAAGGAACTAAAGCGAGTTCCAAAACTTTTTAAAATTTTATTTACAGAAAAGAAATTGGCGAGTGACATTGATTTAATTAAAATGTTTTCTCAATGGGCTGATTTAGCTCGTCGTGAAGGGTTATTAGCTTTAGAAAGTAAAGCCTCAGAGGTAGAAGATCCTTTCTTAAAAAATGGTTTAACACTAGCCATTGATGGTCAAAATGCTGACTACATTCGAGATGTACTAACCGAAGAAGTAGAGGCAATGGAAGATCGCCATACTAGCGGTGCTCTTATCTTCACACAAGCCGGTACTTATGCTCCAACATTAGGGGTACTTGGTGCAGTAGTAGGACTAATCGCAGCATTAAAAGATATGACTGACATTGATAAGTTAGGTGTTGCGATTTCAGCAGCCTTCGTAGCAACGTTATTAGGTATCTTTACTGGTTATGTATTATGGCATCCATTTGCTAATAAGTTAAAGCGTAAATCTGCAATAGAAGTAAAGCAAAAGCGCATGATGGTTGAAGGGATTTTATCTGTTTTAGAAGGTGAAGCACCTCGTGTAATTGAGCAAAAATTAGCATCATACTTAACAATGGAAGAGCGTAAGCAAATTACGGAAAGCGGGGCGGGTGGCCTTGGCAAAGAGGCATAAAAGACAGAAAAAACAAGAAGAACATGTTGATGAATCATGGCTCGTACCATACGCCGATATTTTAACGTTACTTCTAGCCCTATTTATCGTATTATTTGCTTCAAGTACTGTTGATGAGAACAAATTGGAACAAATGTCTGCTGTATTTAATGACGTATTCAGTAGTGGTACGAGTGTTTTAGATTACCCTGCAGTTATTCAATCACCAGATAGCGTGTCACCAGATATTCAATCGGGTGCAACGAAATATTTGGAAGACCAAAAAGCTTTACAAGAAGTTCAGGAGCGAATGGATGAATTTATTGCGGTGAATGAGCTAGAGAAGTTATTTGAAACAAAAATGACGGATGAAGGTCTATTAATTACAATCCGAGATAGTGTTCTTTTTGATATGGGTAAAGCAAAAGTAAAAGATGAATATATGGCTATTGCGACTGACTTGTCGCAAATTGTTATGTTTGATCCACCGCGTAATGTCGTTGTAACAGGTCACACAGATAATGTGCCGATTCGAACGACTGAGTTTGAATCAAACTGGGAGTTATCTGTAATGCGCGCAGTGAACTTTATGAAAATATTAGTTAGTGACAATGAAGAGCTAGATGCAAATTATTTCAGTGTAAAAGGCTATGGTGAATTTAAACCGATTGCTACAAATGATACAGAAGATGGTCGTGCTCAAAACCGTCGAGTAGAAGTTCTTGTTCAACCTCGTGTGAATGAAGCAGGACAAGTAATAGTAGAGTAAAGTTAAGGAAGTGCTATTTTGATTCATTCAAAATAGCGCTTTTTTTGTGGTTATAAAGCTAGAAATTGGGGGAAACAATATAATACAGGTCGATAAATAGGAGGTTTTAATGATAATTGCCCGTTTTGATTTTTTGTAAGGAAAAAATGTTTGACAACCTCCAAACAAAAGTTTTATAATCTAAACAAATGTTTGATTTAGGGAGGTGAGACTATGAATGAAAAGGAAAAATTAGTCTTCCAACTAATTAAAGAAAATCCATATTTATCACAGCAAGATATGGCGCAACAATTAGGTATGTCTCGACCAGCATTAGCCAATACGATTTCCTCGTTAATCAAAAAAAGGGAAATCATTGGACGCGCTTATGTACTGCCTGAAAAAAATCAAATTATCGCAATCGGTGGAGCTAATGTAGACCGGAAATTTTCGATTGAAAAAGATGTCCAATTAGGCACATCTAATCCAGCTACAATTAGCGAAAGCGTCGGTGGCGTTGCACGTAATATTGCAGAAAATTTAGGACGACTAGGCAATCAAGTTTCATTATTAACGACACTTGGTGATGATCATGATGGTCAGCTTCTTGAAAATTCTAGCGAAGCCTATGTAAGTTTTGATCTTGTAGAAAAACTTCAAGATGAAAAAACAGGATCCTACACAGCAGTACTAGATAATACAGGTGAACTCGTTATTGCTATGGCGAATATGTCGATTTATACAAAGCTTCTGCCAACTGTACTAGAAAAACATGAGGCAACATTGCAACAAGCGAGTTGTATTATCATTGATTTAAATTGCCCAGCAGAGACAGTTCAATATACGAAGGATTTAGCTAAACAGCGAAATATTCCTTTTGTCATCGTGCCGGTATCATCACCTAAGATGATTCACATGCCTGATAATTTAAACGGTGTAAGTTATTTTATTTGTAATCGTGATGAGGCGGAAACATATTTACAAGTAACACTTGAAAGTATGTCGGATTATGAAGCGGCAGTTCGACAGTTAATACAAAAGGGTGCACAATCAGTTGTATTAACACTTGGAGAACACGGTGTATTAGCAGGTAATCATGAAAAAATCCAACATTTCGAAGCCGTAAAGACTACGGATATTATCGATGTTACGGGTGCGGGAGATGCATTTGTTAGTGCCTTTTTACATGGGGTCATAAATGATGAGGACCTCGAAGTAGCGATTCAGCTAGGATTAATCAATGCATCAAAAACATTGCAATCGGAAAAAACAGTAAGAACAGATTTAACAAATGAAGCATTAAATCATTGGAGGGAATTATTATGAAACAATATTTATCATATTCACAAGAGGTTTTAGAAGCAAAAGAAAAAGGATTACCTGTTATTGCATTAGAGTCAACAATCATTTCACATGGTATGCCATACCCGCAAAATGTAAAAACTGCTCGTGAAGTAGAACAAATTATTCGTGATGGTGGCGCGGTTCCGGCAACAATTGCTATTATCGATGGGCAAATTAAAATCGGTTTATCGGATGAAGAACTAGAAATGTTCGGTAATGCACAAGGTGTTGCAAAAGCATCTCGTCGTGATATCGGTTATTTATTAGCAACGAAAAAAATTGGTGCTACAACTG
This sequence comes from Solibacillus sp. FSL K6-1523, assembly GCF_038005225.1. Classification (NCBI taxonomy): domain Bacteria; kingdom Bacillati; phylum Bacillota; class Bacilli; order Caryophanales; family Caryophanaceae; genus Solibacillus; species Solibacillus sp. FSL K6-1523. Next base: position 3,826,520 of record NZ_JBBOSU010000001.1, on the reverse strand, counting down.
TAGCGGCAACAATGATTTGTGCTGAATTAGCAGGAATCGAATTATTCGTTACAGGTGGTATCGGTGGTGTTCACCGTGGTGCAGAAACAACGATGGATATTTCAGCTGACTTAGAAGAATTAGCGATGACAAATGTAGCGGTTGTTTGTGCAGGCGCAAAATCGATTTTAGATATCGGTTTAACATTAGAATACTTAGAAACAAAAGGTGTACCTGTTATCGGTTACGGTACGGATAAATTACCAGCATTCTACACAAGCGAAAGTGAATTTGATGTTAACTTCCGTTCAGATTCTCCAGCAGAAACAGCTGCAATTTTACGTGCAAAGTGGGATTTAGGACTGCGCGGTGGGGCATTAGTAGCAAACCCAATTCCAGCAGAAGACTCAATCGAAGCAAGTTTTATTAATGGAATTGTTGAAAATGCATTAGCAGAAGCAGTACAACAAGGAATCGCAGGGAAAGATGTGACTCCATTCCTATTAGGTAAAGTAAAAGAATTAACAGAAGGTAAATCATTAGAGGCGAACATTGCATTAGTAAAAAATAACGCACGTGTTGGCGCGGAAATCGCTGTTGAATTAATTAAATAGTTCATTTCCTGGGGAATATTGTCGGGGAAACGCAAAAAGAAGCTTATCACGTATGTGATAGGCTTCTTTTTCAAATACTTTATTTACGAAGCTCACCAAGTTCTGATACGATGGCATTCATTTCACTTAGGCTAAATGATTCGCGCTTCATAACCATTTCATATAAATATAATAAGTCCTCGTATTTTTCAGCGTTAAATTGGTCTGCTTGCATTGCATCAACATTTACCATACGAAGTTTTTCTTTAATTTGTTCAATCATAAAAATAACATTTTCTTGTGTTGGATTTGATAATTCCATAATTATGTGCCCTACCTTTCAATATATACAAAATCATCATTTCATTTTGTTTCCTAAATGTCAACATAATCATGAGGGCGCGGCTTTCAAAAAGTTGGGAGTTTGGTTAGAATATAAGTAGACATATTAAGTTAGATTTGAATTGTAGATACTAGGAGGAAAAAGTCATGAGTAAAAGTAAATTACTACCGTTTGTTGTAATAGGTGCAGTAGTTGGTGCAACGATAAGTATGTTCGATAAGACAACGCGTCAGCATACTGTAGAAACATCGAAAAAAGTAAAAGGGACAGTAACGTATTATGCAGAAAATCGTGAAGAGTTAATGGAAATAGTAGGTGGAAAAGTTCAACAAGCGCAAAATTTATATAGTACAGTAAATAATAATGTACAAAATTTATTACAAGGACAAGACCCTAATGAGCTAAAAACATTGCCAGGTACAATTCAAGGTTTGGTTTCAGAAACAATTCAAGCGTTTTCTAAAAAGGATAATCAGCAGAGCTAATATCTTATAAGAGGTGGTAGCTGCATGAATGAAAAAGAAACTGTAAAAGATAAATTGGCGCTCGTTAAGTCCTATGTTTCACCAGAACCTGCATCAATTGATATGTTAACGACAAAGGGATTTATACAAGATTTAATCTATCGAATACGGAGAAGTGATATGAGTGGGATGGGTGCCCAATTAGCTTTTTTCTTCTTACTGTCATTCTTTCCGATGCTCATATTTATGGTGACATTGTTGCCTTATTTGAATTTAGAGCAAGGTCAAGTGTTTGATTTTTTGAATACTATTATGCCAGATGAAGTATATGGCTTTATAGAAGGTACATTGGTAGATGTGTTAAATAAACAAAATAGTGGATTATTATCTATTGGTATTTTAGGGACAATCTGGTCAGCCTCAAAAGGAGTAGACGCGTTGATGAAAGCTTTGAACCGCGCGTATGATGTAGAGGGAAAAGTAAATTTAAAAAATCGTCTATGGTCATTAATCTTCACCGTTTCATTAGTGGCTGTCATTTTGTTAGCACTCGTACTGCCCGTATTTGGTCAGCAAATTGGCCGCATCGTATTTAGCTATTTTGGTGTGACTAGTACATTTGAAGAGATTTGGAATTTTGTACGTTGGATTATGCCACCAGCATTAATTAGTATTGTCTTAATAGCAATGTACTGGATTGTCCCAAACACTAATCCGAGATTGACGATCATAAGTGTATTACCAGGAGCGATTTTTGCAACAGCTGGCTGGCTTATATTAACTTATGGGTTTTCATTTTACATTAGTAACTTTGGGAATTACAGTAAGACGTATGGCAGTATAGGTGGGATCATTATTTTAATGTTGTGGCTGTACTTTACTGGAATGGTTTTAATATTAGGTGGACTTTTAAACGCTACCGTTCAAAAGCGACAAATCGCGAAGAAGGTGCAAGTAGAAAGTGTATATTGAAGATGAATAAAACACGTAGAATTTTGATTTCTACGTGTTTTTATTATTGAGTTAGACATTTTTACTTAATAAACGTAACCCATTTAATATAACTAAAATCGTACTCCCTTCATGTCCGATAACACCAAGAGGTAAGTTCATTACTTGTAAAAAGTTCGAAATGATTAATAGTGCAATGATAGTTAAAGAGAAGGTGATATTTTGTTTAATGATTCGTTGCATTTTGCGAGATAGTTTTATCGCATAGGCAATTTTCGATAGGTCATTTTTAATTAAGATTACATCTGCTGTCTCTAAAGCGACATCTGTACCGCCGCCCATAGCAATCCCGACTGAAGCTGTTGCTAGAGCAGGTGCATCATTAATACCGTCTCCAACCATTCCTACATGTTCATAAGATGATTTAAACTGTTTAATATGCGCTACCTTTGTTTCGGGTAAGCATTCCGCTACATAGTTTGTAACGCCCGCTTCTTTTGCGATAGCTTTAGCTGTTGTTTCGTTATCCCCAGTTAGCATCATGACATCAATTCCAAGCTCTCGTAACTCAGCAACGGCTTTCTTAGCTTCTTCACGTACAACATCTTGCATAGCAATTAGCGCTGCAATTCCTTCTGCATCTTTTAAAAATACGACTGTTTTCCCTTCAGTACCTAATTGGCTTAATGCACCATTGGCAAATGCGCTTGCTAACTCGCTTCCAACAAAGTCCGGTTTCCCAATGGAATAATGCTGATTGTCAATTGTTGCCTTCATTCCATAGCCGGGAATGTCTTCAATTAAAATATTTTGGATAGTGGATACATTTTGTGCCTTTGCGTAGCGTATAATTGCTTGTGCAAGGGGGTGATTTGATTGTGCTTCAATGGCCGCAATAATTCCCAATGTATCTTCTTTGTTTAAATCTTCACGGACGATAAAATCGGTTACAACGGGAGTACCTTGTGTTAATGTACCTGTTTTATCAACAGCAAGAACGCGAAGAACGCTTAAATGTTCAAAATGCACGCCACCTTTTACTAAAATACCGCTTTTTGCACCATTTGATATAGCGGATAATGTTGCTGGCATAACGGCTGCAACGAGTGCACATGGCGATGCTACAACCAGTAATACCATGGCACGGTAAAATGTTGTCGTCCAATCCCAACCAAGTAAATAGTAGGGAACGAACATCATCAATGCAACGACGATTAAAACACCTTTCACATATGGTCCTTCAAATCGTTCAATAAATTGCTGAGAAGGGGACTTTTCACTTTGCGCAGATTGCACAAGTGTAATAATCTTTTGGAATAATGTATCGGTACTAGGTTTTGTTACACGGATTGTTAATATGCCGTTTAAATTAACAGTGCCTGCAAAAACCTCATCATTGATATTTTTTGTAATAGGCATAGACTCCCCAGTAATAGCGGCCTCATCAACAGTGGAAACACCTTTAAATATGTTGCCATCTGCAGGAATCCGCTCCCCAGGTTTTACTAAAATATGATCATTTACTTTTAACTCACTTACAGCCACTTTAATTGGTTCAAACCCACCACGTACTAACCAAGCTTCCTCAGGCTGTAATTCCATCAATGCAGAAATTTCACGATGGCTTTTATTCATTGCATAGGTTTCAAGTGCACCACTTATAGCAAAAATGAATATTAAAATAGCACCTTCTGTCCAGTAACCAATAATAGCCGAACCAATGGCAGCTAAAATCATTAAGATTTCAACGTTTAATGATTTACTTTCAATCGTATCTAAAATACCTTCCTTCGCCTTTGCATAACCACCTATAAAAAATGCAGTAAGATACGCAATGATCGCTGCTGTTATTTGTTCATTTGTTTCCATGCGCCAAGCTAGTAGAATAATAACACCAGAAAAAAGAGCGGCAATTAATTCTTTATGTTCAATCATTTTCTCATTTAATGATAAACTTTCTCGATTAGAATATTCCATAGGGACCTCCTTGATAATGATTTTCATTGTTAATGCAGGTGATAATCAGTTTCATTTATATTTTATTAATTATTTATTTATAATGATTATAATTTAAAGGTGCCATTTTGTAAATACTAAGAAAATAATATTAAAATATGGAACTTTTTTATTCCTACTTGATTAATATGAATTATAGGGTATTATTGTTTTTATAATTAATTTATATAGGAGGGGTTTTTGTTGAACTTTTTAGTGTTATTGAATGTTGCGCTCTTATTACTCATTGTTGCGTTTTTATATTACTTAAATTCAAAGCATGTGAAATTCTCTAATCGTGTTTTTCTTGGTTTAGGATTGGGGATTTTATTAGGTTTAGGATTACAATTCGTTTATGGGGCTGGATCAGATGCGCTCAATGAAACGATGCCTTGGTATAATATCATAGGCAATGGGTATGTAAAATTACTACAAATGATTGCGATGCCTTTAGTATTTATTTCAATTTTAACGGCATTTACGAAAGTGACGGCTGGTAAAAACTTTGGTAAAGCAGCTGCTATTATTTTAACTGTATTAATAGGAACTACAGCAGTTGCAGCTGGTATAGGTATTGTGACAACTGTTGCGTTTGATCTAGATGCTACGCAAATTATACAAGGTGAAAAGGAAGTTGCCCGTGGAGAAATGATGACAGAGCGTTCAGCAGACGTTGCATCGTTGCCAGATCAAATTTTAACGATGTTCCCGGCGAATCCATTTGCTGATTTAACAGGTGCTCGTGCTACTTCAACAATCGGGGTTGTTATATTTGCAGCATTTTTAGGTTTTAGTTATTTAACATTGCGCCGTAAAGAAGAAGAGACGGCAGCGAATGTAAAAAAAGGTGTGGACGCACTTTACGGATTAATTATGGGTGTCGTTCGTATTGTATTACGCTTAACGCCGTATGGGGTACTAGCGCTTATGGCGCGTACAGTAGCAACGAGTGATTTCGGAGCTATTATGGATTTAGGGAAATTCGTAATTGCTTCTTATGTCGCATTAATAGTAATGTTCTTATTGCATTTATTAATCGTTTCCCTAACAGGTTTAAATCCTTTAACATATGTGAAAAAGACAGCAGAAGTATTATTATTTGCCTTTACTTCACGCTCAAGTGCTGGTGCGCTTCCATTAAATATTCAAACACAAACGAAGCGCCTTGGCATTCCAGATGGGATTGCTAACTTTGCGGGATCATTTGGTTTATCGATTGGTCAAAATGGCTGTGCGGGTATATATCCAGCGATGTTAGCAGTAATGATAGCGCCGACTGTTGGTATTAATCCATTATCACCGTCATTCCTCGTATCGTTAATTTTAATTGTGGCAATTAGTTCATTTGGTGTTGCTGGTGTAGGTGGGGGAGCGACATTTGCAGCGATTATCGTATTATCCGCAATGGATTTACCGATTGCCCTTGCAGGTGTACTTATCTCAGTTGAACCGTTAATTGATATGGGACGTACTGCATTAAATGTAAGTGGTTCAATGGTTTCGGGGATCGTTTCAAGTCGTGCAACAAACGAGTTAGATACAAAAGTTTATAATGAGTCAGCAGAAAATGCTCCGTTAGTGCAGTAGTTTTTGACCGTAATCCAAAGGCAGTACAGCGAATAAATCGTATGTGCTGCTTTTTTCTATTGTCTTTATAGAAGAAATGAAAAAGCGACTCACCCCAAATGAATGGGGGAGTCGCTTTTGCTGTAGGGATTAGAATATGCGTTCAGCATGTAATGCTAATTTGTCTAAAGATGATTTTTCAACATCAGCGTGTAATGAGTTACCGTGAGAGTCCATCGTTACAACTGCTGTGAAGCCTTCAACACCTAAGTGCCACATTGCTTCTGGAATACCGAATTCCATTAAGTCTACTCCGTCAACTGATTTAATGCAGTCTGCGTAGTACTGTGCCGCACCACCGATTGCATTTAAGTAAACGCCGCCGTGTTCGCCTAAAGCTTTTAACGTTTTTGGACCCATGCCGCCTTTACCAATAACAGCGCGGATACCATAGCGTTTCATAATATCACCTTGGTAAGGCTCTTCACGCATTGAAGTTGTTGGACCAGCTGCTTTTACTACCCAGTTACCAGTTTCGTCTTTCGCCATTACAGGACCACAGTGATAAATAATTTGACCGTTTAAGTCAACAGGAGCTACCACATCTTCACCCATTAAGTGATGGTGGATTGCGTCGCGGCCTGTGTACATGCGACCGTCGATTGACACAACGTCACCCACTTTTAGTGAACGAATTTGTTCTTCTGAGATTGGAGCAGTTAATTTAATAATTTCGTTCGTTGTTTCTTCCACTTGAGAAGCTACATCTTGTTCTTTAAATGTAATCTTTTCACCGTCTTGGTAGTGCCAGTTCGTGATTTCACCAGTTGTAGGGTTAATGTCGATTGCCATGCGACGGTATGCCCAACAGTTGTACGCTACAGAAACGTAGAATGAAGCTGGGATACGGTGCATTACGCCGATTTTACAACCTAATAAAGTTGTTTCACCGCCGAAGCCCATTGTACCAACACCTAAAGTATTTGATTTTTCTACAATGTATTCTTCTAATTTTGCAAGTTCTGGATTTTCATTTACATCTTCTGTAGAACGGAATAATTGTTCTTTTGCAAGATCATATCCAGAAGAGCGGTCGCCACCAATCCCAACACCGATGAAGCCAGCTGAACAGCCTTGTCCTTGAGCTTGCCATACTGAGTGAAGGATACATTTACGGATGCCGTCTAAGTCACGTCCAGCACGACCTAAACCTTCTAATTCAGCAGGTAAAGAGTATTGGATGTTTTTATTTTCACAGCCGCCACCTTTAAGGATTAGCTTGATTGTAATATAGTCATTTTCCCATTGCTCGAACTTAATTACTGGAAGGCCCTCACCTAGGTTGTCACCAGAGTTTTTACCAGTTAATGAGTCCACTGAGTTAGGACGTAATTTTGCATCAGCAGTTGTTGCAACAATCGCTTTTTTAATGGCTGCCTTAATTTCAAGTTGGTTTACGCCAACTGGAGTATAAACTTTGAAAGTTGGTAATCCTGTATCTTGGCAAATTGGCGAAACATTATCTTCAGCCATTACGATATTGTTAGTGATTGTATCTAAACTCATCGCAGCACGTGTACCAGCGTTTTCAGCTTGCTTTGCTTTTTTGATCGCGCGGCGAACATCTTTTGGTAAATTTGTAGATGTTTCAGTAATTAAATTGTAAAGACTTTGTTCTAATGTATCTAAATATGACATCTTATTTTTCCCCCCAGAAAAATATAATTAATATTTTATAATTCATAGTTTATTATAGCTCTTTTAACCAAGAAAAAAAAGAGCGCTTACATAGAATGATATGAATCTTGTGAAATTAAGCCTTTTTACTGAGAAAGTAGCAGTTTTTATCATATAATTAAGGAATCTATCATTAATATTTCTTTCTAATTAAAGAGGGAGTTGATTTCCATTCCGGTTAGGACGCTTTTCGCGGGCACGGCTCCAACTAACTTGTTTCGAGAGGTATCTCGTAACAAGTGGATTTTCCGCACGTGCTGTTCCTTCAGAAGTCGCCTCCCCTACATTCCAATCAACTCCTTTCTAATCAAATTTTCACCACTAAAACCTTAATCATCTTTTGAATATGAAGATTTCTAGGTTTATTCAATATTTTTAATGCAATGTGAACTCGACCATAAAATACATTACTTCTATACTAGCAAGCATAAAAAAATAGGAGTTGATTGCTTAAATGGACCAACATTGCACAGAAGTTATATATTTCATTGCTCCTTTGCGGTAGGAGAATTAGGATAGTACCTGCACAATGGGCAAAGCCTTGCAAGGATAACACCGCCTCCCACGGCAAGCGGCGAAAAATGAAGAAGGTTTGAGAATAGCAAAATTTTGTGTAGGCTAGCCTTACACAAAGCTGTGCGCCTCATGTGCTTAGCCAGCCTAAACTAGCCAGCACTTTATGAGAAGTTTTATTTTAATACTTGCTCCATAAGGTTGGCTTATTTGGTTATAACTATGTAAAGATGAAAACACAAAAAGACAATGCTATAAAAAGCATTGCCTTCAATATTATTCGTTTGATTCGCGAGATTGGAATTGATCCATTTTATCTTCTAAATCGTCCATCATTTTGATTAAGCGATCGATATCGTCTAGTTCAGTTGTTTCAGGGTCAATTGCATCTAATACCTCAAGGAAGATTTCTAAACGTTCTTTTAAGTAAGTAACTTGTTGTTCTTTATTTGTAATTGGATTCATAAGCGCCATTTTTCACTGTGGAAAAAATGGATGTCCCTCCTTTATGGTTTGCATACATTAATTATACTACGTTATTCTAGAAAAGTTAATGGACAAGGCAAGGCTGCGTAAATTGTCCTTATAGTAATATCCATTGTAATCAATGTGCATACTTAAAAAAACTAAAGTTTAGTAATAAACCAGTAACAGGGAAAATAATAGGGAATAGTAATTAATTTAATATTTTATATATTTAGAATATTTACAAAAATGAAGTGTTGTGATAATGTAATAAGTAACTTAAAGAAAGGGAGATGGTTGAAAAAAGTATACAAATCTAAACTTGTAAAAGGGAGGGTGTTGAAACGTTTTTCGGTCAATATTCCGAGATGTTAGTCTATGCAAAATGAAATAAGATTAAGTAATAATTAAAGTCCTAGTTAACTTTTAGAGATAAAGTTAGCTAGGGCTTTTGTGATTTTAAAAAAAGTACTATGTTAAACAAAAAAAGCTGCAATCACATAAAAAGCAGGCGTTCAAAATTAATCTTTTGAACGTCTGCTTTTTACTGTGAAATAAATAATGGCCGTAATAATAGCGGATAATACTATGTAAAGAAATACATTTAAATAGTTTACGCCACCGAATGTAACGGCGGATTGAAGCATAGAACTATTATTTGTACTAACATCCGAGTCACTGTTAGATGTTAAAAATAAACCGGAAATCCATTGTAATCCAGTATAAGTAAAGGCAAAAATCGCCACTATAAATAGAATCTTTTTCAATTGTTACACCTCCTACTTGCTCTATGATACATGAAAACGAGCTGAATTTGGAGGGAGGTTTTGTGTGTTTATAATGAAGTGGAAAAGCGAGAAAAGGGAATTAACCTTTTCTCGCTACGTTTCTAAGTTTATTTCGCGTTTGGATCTGGTTGGTGAAGACCAAAAATATTGTTTTCGGTGTCGATGAAATATCCTTGCCAAGCCATGCCAGGTAATGCGTATTTAGGCATCGCAACTTGCCCACCATTTTCTAATATTTTTGCTGCTGTTTCATCGTAATTTTCTACGCCCATTGTACATACGGCAGAATTTACACCTTGTCCAAGCGCTGGTGGTGCACTTTGACGTTGCATAAGTGCACCATTAATACCTAGCTCTTGATTATCTCCAGTCGTAACACCGAAATAAGGCATACCTGCATACTCACTCCAGTCCTCGAACTTCCAGTCAAAAACATTACCATAAAATATTTTAGCGCGGTCCATATTATCTACATGAAATTCAAAATGTACGACACGTCCCATTTGTAATTAGCCTCCGTTATGTTGATTTTATTTAATATTCTGATAAGTGGTTGTATAATGCAAATGAAAAAGCTCATTCATTCTATAGTGAATGAATGAACTTTTGGATCATAACAATTATTTACGTAAAACAAGTCGACAAACAGCTTCTACTTGAGCAGTTTGTGGGAACATATCAATCGGTTGAATATATTCTACGTCATAGATTTTCGAAAGCTCTTGTAAATCACGCGCCAGTGTAGATGGGTTGCATGATGTATAAACGAAAGTTTTCGGCTTGATATTTAATACCGTTTTAATAAAGCCTGGTTCTAAGCCTGTACGTGGTGGGTCAACTGAAATGACATCTGGTCGATAGCCTTCTTTTGACCAGCGGAACAGCCATTTATCAGCAGAGCCAGGGAAAAAGCGAACATGTTGTAAGTTGGCATTTGAACGTGCATTATATTTTGCATCGGCAATGGCCTCATCAACATTATCCATCCCGCGAACTTCACGTGCCCCGTCTGCTAGCCACATGCCGATCGTTCCAACACCGCAATAAGCATCTACAACATTTTCTTTACCTGTAAGCGCGGCAGCCTTTTTAATTTCATTGTATAAATGCACTGTTTGTTCTGGATTTAACTGGAAGAAAGCGCGTGTTGATAAATCAAATGCAAACTCGCCTAATTTTTCACGAATCGCCATTTCTCCATCTAATACGAATGTGTCTTCGCCAAAAATTAACGAAGATTTATCGCGATTGACGTTCTGCGTTATAGACACAATCGATGGATCGATTTTTTTTATACGCTCGATTAATTCCGCTTTATGAGGCAACTCATTGCGAGTCGTTACAAGACAAACTTGTGTTTCGCCAGATTTCACTCCTGTACGAACGACAATTGTACGCACTAAACCATTTAAGTTTTTGCCGTCATAAATAGTGATATTTAACTTTTGTAATGCTTTTCGTACACCGACTGTAATTTTTGAAGTTAAAGGATGTTGTACTAAGCAATCATTAATATTTAATAATTCATTTGTATTTTCAGCAAATAAACCAGCATAAACACGTTTACCTTCTTTACGTACTTGGAACTGTGATTTATTGCGGTAATTCCAAGGGTTTTCCATTCCGATTGTTGAGCGGATTTCTGTTTTAGCTGCAATTTCCTTTGCATACTTTTCTAATGCTTGCACGACCAAATCACGCTTATGAAGGAGTTGGTGGTCATATGTCATATGCTGTAACTGACAGCCCCCACACTCTGAATAAACAGGGCAAGGTGCTTCTTGACGAAATTCACTTTCTTTACGGATTGTTAGTATTTCAGCCTCGGCGAAATTCTTTTGTAATTTCGTTAGCTTTACGGTTACTTCTTCGCCAGGAATTGCATTTTTTACGAATACAACATTGCGCTTGTAAAACCCGACACCTTCTCCATTAATTCCGAGTCTCTTTATCGTAAGCGGGAATTTTTGCCCGACTTCCATTTTTACGTCACTCATTTTTACACGTCCTTTAATTGCAGAAAACTGCCAATTTAAACATCAACAACTCGCACTAAATTTAGCGCGAGTTGTTGATGCAATATTATCTCACCATTATAACGGACAAATGAAGGAAATGAAAGAAGCGGGACTTTAGTTAAACGATTACATTAGTTAAAATAGCAAGGTCTGTCTAATTCATTACCAGCCAACGACACCTTCGTATTCCAATACTACATCATCGAGTGAGCCGAAAGTATAACCTTGCTTTTTGGCTTCTTGAATAAATTTAGGGAGAGCTTCTGCATTATCTTGCGCAACTGTGTGCATTAAAATAATTGCTCCAGGGTGTAATTGGTTCATCAAGGCATTATAAGCATATTCATAGCCACGACGTTCATCTTTTATCCAGTCTTTAAAAGCGATGGACCAGAACATATGGCGGTATCCAACTTCATTTCCGGCTTTTAGAACTTCTTCATTAAAAACCCCTGCTGGTGGGCGCGTATAAATTGTACGTTCGATACCTGTCAGCTCTTTTAATTTCGCATCAAACTGCTGCCATTCCTTTTGCATTTCACTTGCAGAAAGTCGAGTCAAATTCGGATGCCCGTCCGTGTGATTGCCTATACTATGACCATCAGCAATCATTGTTTTTACTAAATCGGTTGCGCTCGTTAAATAATGACCTGTTAAGAAAAATGTTGCAGGCGCTTTTTCTTCACGCAATGTGTTTAAAATACTTTCTGTAAAACCGTTTTCGTAGCCATTATCAAAGGTCAGATAGACAACTTTTTGATCGCCATTTCCTTTATAAATGGCACCGTATTTTTCTAAAAGTCCTTCTAATGGTTGACCAATTTCAACCGTTGCGCCATCACGACTCGGTTTAAAGCCCCAATGGAATTCTTCCGCATCGGCGACAGACATAAATGAAATAAATGTCACACCTATAATGAAAAGAATACCGATGACATGTTGTTTATGTTTAAGCATAAAAAAAGCAACCTCCTTTTTCAAATAGGTTGCGCATATGAAAAAAATATATACGATTAGATAGCTTGAAGTTAAAAATGGAAAATTGACTATAGAGAAAATACGAAGCCAATTAATTGCTATAAAGATCCGTAATTGCATCCTCAACGGAAATAAATTTAAATGGAAAATTTGCCTGTAATAATTTTTCAGGCATAACATATTGCCCTTCTAATACGAGTGCACTCTTTTCACCGAGTGCAAGTTTTAATGCAATACTTGGGACAGGTAGCCAATGTGGGCGGTGAAATGCAGCACCTATAGATTTCCCGAAATTCCTCATTTGTTTAACATTTGGAGAAGTGAAATTAATAGGACCAGTAAGTGTTTCATTTTCAATGACAAATAGTAATGCATTTGCTACATCATCAATATGAATCCAACTAATCCATTGCTTACCAGAGCCCACTGTCCCACCGACACCGAGTCGATAAGGAAGTGTCATAAGTGGTAAGGCTCCTTCGTCTTTAGCTAAAATGACACCGAATCGTGTTAGGCAAGTTCGAATACCAAGTTCTTCAACTTCCAGTGCACGTTGCTCCCAATGTTGTACGACCGTACCTAAAAAATCCTTCGCTTTTAGTGTAGAGTTTTCTGTATAAATGGTAGTTGTGGAAACTGGATAAATGCCAACAGCGCTAGCATTAATATAAACGTGGGGTTTATTTTGCAACGCCTTAATTATTCTCAGTACTTCGTCAGTAGATTTCATACGGCTTTGATAAATCTTTTCTTTTTGCTGTACTGTCCAGCGTCCATCATTCAATGAAACACCAGCTAAATTAACAAATGCATCAATACCTTCCAGTGCAGTTTCAGGAGTTGCTGAATTTGTAAGCCAATTTACAAATCGAATGCCATTTTGGTATCGATTTTCTCCGCGAGTTAACACGATAACTTCATGTCCGCTTTTTAAAAGGAGATTGCTAAATTTTTTACCGACCATTCCTGTTCCACCAGCAATTGCAATTTTCATAAAGAGCCCTCCAAGCGACATCATTTATTTTTAGTATACCGTTCAAGAAAGTTTAAGTAAAAAGATGTATACTAAATTGGAATGCATCCATTATGTTAGTAAAAAAGCTGAAATGAGGTGTTCCGGTGCAAACAATTACAAAGATTGGTCGCCAAAAACATAATCCAGAACGCTATAATATTTATTTAAACGAACAGTATACTTTTGCTGTTGATGAGAACACGCTTATCAAATTTGGCTTGCAAAAAGGTAAAATACTTGAGCAGTTAGAAATAGATGAAATACAATATGAAGATGAAATCGCTAAGGCGTTTAATAAAGGATTGAACTTTTTAAGTTATCAAATGCGCAGTGAACATGAAGTGCGCACTAAATTATTAACAGCTGGGCACGGTGAAGCAGTCGTTCAAGAAGCGTTACATAAATTGACGAAGCTGGGCTTTTTAGATGATGCCAGTTATTCCAAGGCATTACTAGAAACGCGCAAAAGAACGGCAAAAAAGGGACCAGCTGCAATTCGTCAAGATTTAATAAAAAAAGGCATTGATAAAAACTTACAGCAACAAGTGCTTGCAACATTTGAGCATGAAGAACAAATAAAGTTAGCAATGGAATTAGCTGAAAAAGCTGTGCGTACAAACAGCAATAAAACACCAGTACAAATAAAGCAAAAGATACAAGATATGTTGCTACGAAAAGGCTATTCCTATACAGTAGTAACGGAAATATTAGAACAGATGAGTTTCGAGCGTGCAGAAGATGAGTGGGAAAATTTAATAGGAAATCAAGGCGACAAAATATGGCGCAAATTTTCTTCTAAATTTACTGGGTATGAGCTGCATAATAAAGTAAAGCAAGCACTTTACCAAAAAGGATTTCCAGTAGAAATGATCAATCAATTTATCGAGCAAAAGGAGCAAGAACAACATGAATGAATTAAACTATAACTCAATGACCGAGCAAGAATTACGCCAAGAAATTGCAAATATCCGTGAAAAATCGCGTAAAGCAGAGCAACTAGGCATTGTAAATGAATTTGCAGTATACGAGCGTAAAGCATTAATGGCAGAAGCTTACTTAGTAGATTTAGATACGATTATTCCAGGAGAGATGTACCGCATTACAGGTTCACCGGGAGAGTTTTTCCAAGTGGATTATTTAAAAGGGCGTTTCGCATGGGGACATCGTTTAGGAAGCGATCGTTATGAAGAAGCGTTACCAGTATCCATTTTACAACCAATGAAAGTAGGAAAATAAATTGGAGAACACAATCGAAAAGCTAACACAGGAATTATTAGCGAAAAATCCTGAAATGCCAACAGGGCGCGCAAAAGTTTGGATTGAGTTATTGTGGAGTGATTTTGAAGCAACTTCAGCTAAAGCTGGCTATAATTATCGCGGCACAGAATATACGGAAAATCTAGTGCGTCAATTAATTACAAGCTACGGTGACAAACTGCATTTATTTGCGGGGCGTAATCCAAAATATGCGCATTTATTAGATAGTAGCGAAGACACGTTAAATTAAAATAAAACCTCCTTGAATTTTATAATTTCAAGGAGGTTTGTTTGTCCGTAAAACAAGATTAGAAATTTGTACGCAATGATGCTACGAGGAACGGATCATTCATTACCTGCGCCGATTTGTAATTTTTTTTGAAGTTTATCTTCAGTAAAAATCCAACCCGTGTAGGAATTAACGATTGCTAATTGTTCATCCAAATGCGCAACTGCAACAAATGGATAGCGATCATTGCTTCGATAGCGTAAATCGATGAGGCGCAATTCAGTTAACCCATTTTCAAGCTCTGAAATTTCCCAACGATGTAGCGGAGAAAATGATAAAAAAGCAGCCATATTCGGGTCTTTCAACGCGGTTTCGACAAGCTCTGTTTTAGGAATCGGATGAATTTCAAATTTATCATAAATATTGACGGTTCTTCGATAAGCACGTCCAACATAATAATGTGTTTTTGATTTTGCAGCAATTCGCCAGTGGAAAAAGCGCATTGTAGGTGCAATGATAACAAAATCCTCATCTTGTATTGCATGATGAACGGCTTGTTTTATCGCCTTTTGTACAGCGAAGCGCAAAATGTAATAACCAATAATTATGACATACATGATGATAAAAGTGATGACTGGATTTGCACCGAGGACCCATAGTAAAATACCGATGCAATGAATAGTAAAAATGAACGGATCGAATGTATTAATTACACCTAGTGCGACCCATTTTCTCGAAAATGGTCGAAGTGCTTGTGTGCCATAAGCATTGAAAATATCAACAAAAACATGAAGGAATACAGCAAGTTGTGTCCATATCCATAGGTGTAATACATTGGCTTCGGGCATAATTAACGCTAAAATAGCGGTAATTAAAATAGGCCATAGGAAAACAGCGGGAATCGAATGTGTGATTCCACGGTGATGACGAATATAGGTCGCATTATTTCGAAGTTTTAAAACTGTATCAATATCCGGAGCTTGTGAGCCGATAATTGTACCTATGATTACTGCGGTAAATGTAACTGGGTGACTTGCTACGACGGGATCGGCAAGTGCCAAGCCACCTAAAGCAATTCCCATAACGAAATGTGTGCCTGAATCCAAATTAATCATCTCCTCGTTAGTGGAACCGTTAAGGAACGGAAATATTTTACAAAATGCTTATTATAATAATATACCCTTTTTTAATAAAATAAAATCGAATTTTTGGAGGAAACAGTGAATTATCAATATACGAAACAATTTCGACAATCTTTAGTAGCTTGGTTTAAGAAAGAACATCGCGATTTACCTTGGCGACATACTACTGAACCTTATAAAATTTGGGTTTCTGAAGTAATGCTCCAACAAACGAGAGTGGATACAGTTATTCCGTATTATGATCGTTTTATGGACAAGTATCCAACAGCTGAAAGTTTAGCGTATGCACCTGAAGATGAACTTTTAAAAATGTGGGAAGGGCTTGGTTATTATTCGCGCGCTCGAAATTTGCAAGCGGGTGTCCGTGAAGTAGTAGAAGTGTACGGTGGACAAGTTCCAAATAATCGCGTCGATATTTCAAAGTTAAAAGGTGTGGGACCTTATACAGCAGGTGCCATATTAAGTATTGCCTACGGGAAGCCAGAACATGCAGTGGATGGAAATGTCATGCGAGTGCTAAGCCGTGTTTTAAATATTGATGCGGATATTTCGTTGCCAAAAACGAAAAAAGTATTTGAAGAAGCGGTCATGAAACTAATTGATGTAGAAAATACATCGGCCTTTAACCAAGGATTGATGGAGCTCGGCGCATTAATTTGCACACCCACTTCACCGAAATGCTTACTTTGCCCTGTAAGAGATTATTGCACCGCTTTTCATGAAGGAGATCCGACAAGTTTACCGGTGAAAACGAAAAAAGTGAAAACGAAAGATTTACATTACGATGTATTTGTCGTGCGAGATAGCGAAGGGCGATTTTTAATGGAGAAACGCGATGAAAGTGGCTTGCTCGCTAACATGTGGCAATTCATTATGATTGAACGTGATGCCAATGCGGTTAGCTTAACAAAGGTAGCTGAACAATATGAATTAAATTTAGATGCGGTTTTAATTCCGTTAATTAGCTTTAAACATATATTTTCTCATTTAAAATGGAATGTTGAAAGTTATTTAGTGGATGCAAAAGAGATTACGGGGCAGTTACCTGCAAATGTAGCCTTTTTTACAAAGGAGCAAATTGCTGATTTACCAATGCCTGTGCCAATGTTAAAAATTTGGGAGAAGTTAAAATAGAAGGATTTTTTGAGCGTTCCACATCAGTATTACCAATAACAGACATGCATATTTCAATCTACCTCAGACCACAATAATAAGCATGGAGGTGATATTGATGAAGAAAAATCAAAACAACCCATTTCAAAAAGGACAACAAACGAACAAACAACAAAATAATGGAGAGGAATTTGGTCAGGAACAAGATTTAAATCAATTATTACAACAAACTCAAAAACAACAGACTGAGCAGCGTAATAAGCAATTTACGAAACAAAATAACAACAAATTCTAATTTATTTTGTACTAACTAAAACTATAAAGTGTTAAAAAGTGATTATTCTGGAGAAAGTACATTCAAGTGAATGTGCTTTTTTCCCATTTAAAATATGCAAAAGGAATCTTTTTCCTCACAATTACGGAAATGATGATAATCTAACTATAAGTTTTGTCAAACCATTGTTATAATGACATAAAGACTGCTAGAATTTTTATCTTAGACGAAAAGGTGGGGCTTCAAATGGCATTACCAATAGAAGGAGAAACGATACAAATACATAGCTATAAACATAACGGTAATATCCACCGTGTCTGGCAAGAAACGATGGTTTTAAAGGCGACCAAAAATATTATTATTGGGGCAAATGAAAAAACGCTTGTTACCGAATCGGATGGACGTACATGGCTGACACGTGAACCATCCATCTGCTATTTCCATGCAGAGCACTGGTTTAATATTATTTGTATGCTTCGAGATGATGGGGTTTATTACTATTGTAATATTAGTTCTCCGTTTGTATTTGATAATAATTGTTTAAAGTATATTGATTATGATCTTGATGTCAAAGTATTTCCCGACATGAGCCATGCATTGTTAGATGAGGATGAATATGAACAGCATAAAAAGGAAATGAACTATCCAGAAGTAATTGATAAAATTTTAAAGAGAAATGTAAAAACGTTAATTAGTTGGATTGAACAGCGCCGTGGACCATTCGCGCCGGACTTTATACAAGTTTGGACAAACCGTTACGAACTACTTAGTGAAATTCAAGCAAATAAAGAATAACGAAAACATAAGTAAACGGTGTGATTAAATCTGTTTGCTTATGTTTTTTGATTTGAAAAAATGTGAATACTTCATATAAGGGTGAAAACTCAATTCAACTATATGTTTGTGATAAGATAGGGAATGTCGCAAATTTTGAAGGGATGTGTTTTTTGAATTGGACAGTATTAAACGGTATATGCGCTTCGTAAAGCCGTATAAATTTCTACTCTTTTTAACAATAATTATTGGGATTATTAAATTTACAATTCCATTATTTTTACCTTGGCTATTACAAATTGTATTAGACGATATTTTATTAAATGATACTTTATCAAAAGATGAAAAAACATCGCAACTATTTACATGGATTGGAATCGGGTTGGCGTTGTTCTTCGTTATTCGCCCGCCAATCGAGTATTACCGCCAATATTTTGCCCAAAATTTAAGTAATAATATTTTGTTTGATATTCGTAAAGAGCTTTATGGGCATTTACAGAAGCTCAGCTTAAAATATTATGCCAATACGCGCGCGGGAGAGGTCATCTCACGTGTTATCAACGATGTTGAGCAAACGAAAAACTTTGTTATGACAGGTTTGATGAATTTATGGCTAGACCTTGTCACGATTATTATTGTTGTAGCAATCATGTTTAAAATGGATGTGAAGCTGACACTTGTTTCACTTATTGCATTACCGTTTTACATGATTAGTGTAAAGTATTTCTTCGGTAAGTTACGTAGCTTAACGGGTGCACGTTCGCAAGCATTAGCAGGTGTACAAAGTTATTTGCACGAGCGCGTTGCAGGAATGAGTATTATTAAAAGTTTTACTTTGGAAAAGCATGAGCAGAAAATTTTTGATGAAACAAATGGAGAATTTTTAAATAAGGCGCTAGATCATTCGCGTTGGAACGCAAAATCTTTTGCAGTAGTTAATACGATTACCGATATGGCACCATTAATTATTATTGGTTATGCAGGTTATCAGTATTTAAATGATGGTCTAACAATCGGTGTTATGGTGGCGTTTTATGCTTATATTGACCGACTTTACGGGCCACTGCGTCGATTAGTTAGCTCATCGACAGTATTAACACAGTCAATTGCTTCGATGGACCGGATGTTTGAATTAATGGATGAAAAATACGATGTTCAAAACAAGGACAATGCAATTGAATTGCCAAAAGTACAAGGGAAGTTACAATTTGAAAATGTAACGTTTAAATATGAAAAAAATGGCAACACAATATTGAATAACGTGGATTTCACGATTGAACCAGGACAAACAGTGGCGTTCGTTGGTATGAGTGGCGGTGGTAAATCGACTATTGTCAGCTTAATTCCACGCTTCTATGATGTTGTAGAGGGTGCGGTGAAAATTGATGATTTGGATGTTCGAGATGTGACAACATCATCTTTACGCGCACAAATCGGAATTGTTTTACAGGATAATATTTTATTTAGTGATTCTGTAAAGCAAAATATTTTAATGGGGAACCCAACTGCATCGGACGAACAAATTATTGCCGCTGCAAAAGCTGCCAATGCTCATGAGTTTATTATGAATTTGCCTGAAGGATATGATACGAAAGTGGGCGAGCGCGGCGTCAAGCTGTCTGGTGGTCAAAAGCAACGTGTCGCGATTGCACGAGTATTCTTAAAAGATCCGCCAATCCTAGTATTAGATGAAGCGACTTCTGCACTTGATTTAGAAAGTGAAGCGTTAATCCAAGATTCGCTTGACCGACTTGCAAGTGACCGTACAACGATTGTCATTGCACACCGCTTGTCGACAATTACGCATGCAGATAAAATTTTCGTTATTGAACATGGGGAAGTTGTAGAGTCAGGCAATCACGAACAGTTAATGAATCAGAACGGTGCCTACTATAATTTATTCCAAGTGCAAAAATTAAATTAGATAAAAGATGCAAGTCGCGGCTTTTTAGTAATAGTTTAATGTATTGAAGCAAAAATTGAATTTATCTAGATAAATTCACATCATTTTGAATTTGAAATGATGTGCTTTTTCTTGTTAAAAAGAAATCAATTTCTCTTAAAATGTATGCTAGAATAGTATTCGGAAAATTCCGAATACTATAATTTTATAACTTTTTGATATTTAAAGTGTACAAAATCATATTTTTGCTATTGTTCTGAAAATTAAATGAATAATATTTTTTAGAATATTGTATATTGTTAGACTATGGTTTATTATAAGGTCTATTCGAAATTCGTTATTCAGAAAATAGGGGGAGCAAGATGACACGTAAAGTACTTCTTGATGTGAAAGGTTTAGAAACAACTTTCTTCACAGATGACGGCGCAGTTATAGCTGTAGATAATATACATTTTGATGTTCATGAAGGTGAAATTCTTGGCATCGTAGGGGAATCTGGATGTGGTAAAAGTGTAACATCACTGTCCATCATGGGGTTAGTGCCAAGCCCACCAGGAAAAATTACGAACGGAGAAATACTGTTAGAAGGCAAGGACTTAACAAAATTAACGGATAAACAAATGCGTGCTGTTCGTGGTAAAGACGTTGCGATGATCTTCCAAGAGCCAATGACATCGTTAAATCCATTGTTTACAATAGGGAATCAACTAATAGAAGCGATTCGTATACATAATAAATCTTGGTCAAAAAAGCAAGCTGTAGCAAGAGCGATTGAAATTATGAAGTTAGTAGGTTTACCTCGTTCGGAAGAGCTAATTAATGAATATCCTCATCAACTCTCTGGTGGGATGCGTCAACGTGTCATGATTGCGATGGCATTAGTATGTGATCCGAAAGTACTTATTGCGGATGAACCTACAACAGCATTAGATGTAACGATTCAAGCGCAAATTTTAAAGCTAATGAAGGATTTAAATGAGCGTTTAAATACAGCCATTTTATTAATTACGCATGATTTAGGTGTGGTAGCAGAAACGTGTGAACGTGTAGTTGTTATGTATGCAGGGCAAGTTGTTGAAGAGGCGCCCGTAAAAGAGATTTTCAAAAATCCACAGCATCCATATACACAAGGTTTAATACAATCCGTTCCAGATATGCGCTATAAAAAAGATAGTTTATTTTCGATTCCTGGTAATGTTCCGAAACCAGGCTCCATTAAAACCGGGTGTAGATTTGCTGCTCGTTGTCAGTATGCAACAGATCGTTGTATGGAGGAAACACCAGCGTTATTTGAACTATCGAGTACACATAAATCTCGTTGCTTCTTAGTAGAGGAGGGTATCAAACAATGAGTAAAGTACTATTAAAAGTTGATAATTTAAAAAAGTATTTCCCGATTCGATCAGGTATGTTTGCACGTGTGACAGGGCATGTAAAGGCTGTTGATGATGTTTCGTTTGAAGTATTTGAAGGTGAAACATTAGGAATCGTTGGTGAATCAGGTTGTGGGAAGTCAACAACGGGACGTACATTAATGCGCTTAACTGAACCAACTGAAGGGAAAATTGAATTTGATGGTACGGACTTAACGAGTTTATCCAACGAGGACATGCGGAAAATTCGTCGTGAAATTCAAATGGTGTTTCAAGACCCATATGCTTCACTTAATCCCCGCCATACAATTGCTAAAATTTTGGAAGAACCATTAATTGTACACGGCATGGGGGATGCTACTGAACGCAAGAAAAAAGTAATGGAATACTTAAAAATTGTTGGATTAAGTGAATATCACGCACAACGTTACCCGCACCAATTTAGTGGTGGTCAACGCCAACGTATAGGTATTGCTCGCGCGCTTATGACAAATCCAAAATTAATAATTGCGGATGAACCTGTATCTGCATTAGATGTATCCATTCAAGCGCAAGTATTAAATTTAATGAAACAGCTACAGGAAGATTTAAAGTTAACGTATATTTTCATTGCTCATGATTTAGGGGTTGTGCGTCATATTAGCGATCGGGTAGGAGTAATGTATTTAGGTCGAATGGTAGAACTTGCAACGAGCGAATCATTGTACGATAAACCGTTGCACCCATATACACAAGCATTACTTTCGGCTGTACCTATTCCGGATCCAGAATTCCAAGGGGAGCAAATGTTGCTGACTGGAGATATTCCAAGTCCATCCAATCCACCTACTGGCTGTACATTCCATACACGCTGTCCATTTGCTACGGAAGAGTGTAAACAAAAAGCACCTGTACTAAGAGAAATTAAACGAGGTCACTCAGTTGCTTGTCATTTATATAATGAACAGTAACGTTTGATATAAATACATAAGAAGAGAGGAAGTAAAGGTATGAAGAACAAATTTTGGTCACTCGGATTTATGCTAGTACTAGTAATTTCAGTTTTAGCAGCATGTGGCAGTAACAGTGATTCAGGTTCATCTGATAAAAATTCAGGTGACGGCGAATCGAAAGAAAAAGAACAAGTATTAGTATTTGGCCGGGGAGCAGACTCTGTAGGACTTGATCCAGCAGTAATTGTTGACGGTGAGTCAATCAAAGTAACACAAAACATTTATGAAACTTTATTAAATTTCAATGAAGAAGATACATCCGTTCAACCTGGTTTAGCAAAAGAATGGGCGGTTTCTGAAGACGGTTTAACTTACACGTTTACGTTAGAAGAAGGTATTAAGTTCCATGATGGTACAGACTTTAACGGAGAAGCAGTAGTGAAAAACTTTGAACGTTGGGGCTCGGGCGAAGAAGACGAGTTCTATTACTACACTTCAATGTTTAAAGCAGAGGGCGAAAACATTATCGCTAAAGTAGAAGCTCCAGACGAAAAAACAGTTGTATTTACATTATCACGCCCACAAGCGCCATTCTTAAAAAATATTGCAATGGCACTTTTCGGTATCGCTTCACCAACTGCATTTGAAGCAGCAGGTGATAAATTTGGTGAAAATCCAGTAGGTACAGGTCCATTTAAATTTGTAGAATGGAAACGTAACAACTCAATTACGCTTGAAAAGAATGAAAACTACTGGAAAGAAGGATTACCAAAACTAGATAAAGTAATTTTCCGTTCAATTCCAGATAACTCAGCACGTTTAAATGATTTAGTATCAGGTGCAATCGATTTAGCAGATGGAATTAACCCATCTGATGGTTTACAAATTGAAAATAACGCTGCTTTACAATTAATCGAACGTCCATCAATGAACATTGGTTACTTAGGTTTAACAGTAACTCGTGCACCATTTGATAACAAATTAGTACGTCAAGCAGTAAACCATGCAATTGATAAACAAGCGATTGTTGATGCATTCTACGATGGTCGTGCTGATGTAGCAATCAACCCAATGCCATCTTCAATTTCAGGTTACAACGATGAAGTAAAAGACTATGATTACAATCCAGAAAAAGCAAAAGAATTATTAGCTGAAGCTGGTTATGACGGTAAAGAAATTGAACTATGGGCAATGCCAGTACCACGTCCATACATGCCAGACGGAGCAAAAGTTGCTGAAGTTATTCAAAAGAACTTAGCAGACGTTGGTATGAAATCGAAAATCGTTACATTTGAATGGGCTACTTATTTAGAAAAAGCTTCACAAGGTGAGGCAGATGCATTTATGTTAGGTTGGACTGGTGATAATGGTGACCCAGACAACTTCCTATATGCATTACTTGACCGCGATACAATTGGTTCAAATAACTATTCTTACTACGACAACCCAGAAGTGCATGACTTATTAATCAAAGCACAATCGGAAGTTGATGAAGCAAAACGCGTAGAACTTTACAAACAAGCACAAGTAATTATTAAAGACGATGCGCCGTGGGTACCATTAGCACACTCAACACCATTACTTGGTGCTTCTACATCTGTAAAGGGTTATGTACCACACCCAACAGGTTCTGAATCTTTAGAAAACGTTTCAATGGAATAGGATCTTTAAAGAGGAAGGGGAGGTTTCTTGCCTATCCTTCCCTCTTTCTTTATAAACTAAGTTATTCATAAGGCACACTCAAAATAGAATCAAATTCTACATAGGTGTATAAATTTGTTGATGAAGTTAGTTAACAAAACTTCAAAGTACTAAGCAGAAGTAGCTATTTCGAAAATGATTAATGGAGAGGTGAAGACAATGCTTCACTACATAGGGAAAAGGCTTTTACACTTAATTCCGGTATTACTTGGGATGACGTTTGTTGTTTTCTTAATTATTCGTGCGATTCCGGGCGACCCGGCACAGGTAATTTTAGGGCAACAAGCAACTCAAGAGGCGATGGCCGCATTACGTGCAAAATTAGGTCTAGACAATCCTTGGTATGTGCAATATTTTGATTATTTAAAAGGTCTTCTTACAGGAGATTTAGGTGAGTCTTTAAGAACAGCGCAACCAATTTCGAGCGAGGTTTGGCCGTATTTAGCTGCGACATTCGAACTTGCAATTTTTGCAATGATTTTAGCAGTCATTATCGGTATGAACGCGGGGATTATTTCAGCTTGGTTCCAAAATTCTTGGTTTGACTATGTGGCAATGATTATCGCTTTAATCGGTGTTTCAATGCCTATCTTCTGGCTTGGATTATTGGAACAATGGGTTTTTAGTATTAACTTAGGCTGGCTTCCAACTTCAGGACGTGAAGAAGTTCGCGACCCAATAAATGCGATTACACATTTTTACTTAATTGATACGCTTATTCAAGGGCGTTTTGATCAATTTGTTGTAGCGTTTAAGCATTTAATTTTACCAGGTATAGCACTAGCAACAATACCAACTGCTATTATTGCACGTATGACACGTTCTTCAATGCTTGAAGTAATGCGCTCTGATTATGTTCGTACAGCTCGTGCAAAAGGGCAAAAAATGTTTATTGTTATTTATAAGCATGCACTGAAAAATGCATTAATTCCAGTATTAACAATTATCGGTTTACAGCTAGGAATGCTTTTAGGTGGAGCGATTTTAACAGAAACAATTTTCAGTTGGCCAGGAATCGGTCGTTATATTTATGAGGCGATCGGCTATCGTGACTATCCAGTAATTCAGTCGGGTATTCTAATCGTTGCGTTCATATTCGTAATGATCAATTTAATTGTTGATATATTATACACGGTTATTGATTCAAGAATTAAATACAACTAGAAAGGGGGATCAACATGTCTGAACTAGCATCAAAGCAAATCGTTGCACAGGAAAAAGTTGCAGGTCCATGGAAAGAGGCTTGGCGGAGCTTTAAGAAAAGTAAAGCGGCTCTTTTCGGATTAGCGATTGTTACGTTCTTTATTATACTAGCGTTTATTGGTCCTCTAGTTGCACCATCTGGAATGAATGACCAATTATTATCAAACAAATTACAGCCACCATCCGCAGAACATTGGTTTGGAACGGATGATTTAGGACGCGATATTTTTTCGCGAATTTTATATGGGGCTCGCATTTCATTAACAGTTGGTTTTTCAGCAGTATTACTATCAGCTATAATGGGAAGTTTCCTAGGTATTATTGCGGGTTACTATGGTCGTTGGATTGATACAATCATTTCAAGAATTTTTGATATTATGCTCGCATTCCCAAGTATTTTACTTGCGATTGCAGTTGTGTCGATTTTAGGACCATCACTTCAAAATGCATTAATTGCGATTGCCATCATTAACGTACCTACATTTGGTCGGTTAATCCGTTCTCGTGTATTGATGATTAAACAAGAAGAGTATATTGTAGCGGCGAGAGCAATTGGTATGAAAAACTCACGCATATTGTGGAAACATATTTTACCAAACTCTATGACACCGGTTATTGTACAAGGTACATTAGCGATTGCTACAGCTATTATTGAAGCTGCTGCATTAGGGTTTTTAGGGTTAGGTGCAGTTGCGCCACAAGCAGAGTGGGGAAAAATGTTAGCTGATGCACGCGTTTACTTTATTAGCGCACCATGGGCAATGATTTTCCCAGGGATATCTATTATGTTAACGGTTATTGGCTTTAACTTAATGGGAGACGGTTTACGTGATGCCCTCGATCCGAAAATGAAAAACTAATTGAATTTAAAATAGCCTTCGATTGATTGCAATTAATCGAAGGCTATTTTTTATTTTGAAATTTAGTTAAAAGGTGAATAATCGATCGATAAAGAGACTTGCGAAAGATAAAACTTGTAAAATATAGAAATATATTATAATCTAAAATAAAATTAGAATTTTCAGATATTATGAAGATGGGAAGCTTGAGTCGAAATTCCGAGCTGCCGAACTTTTACATTTCATATGCGTTGTCCACATACGGTGGAACAGTGTGAAAAAGTTGTCCCAAAACTATAAGAAGTTAAGTGAGGTCATTATGTAGCGTAGCATTTATATAATGAGGCGCCGCAATGATAATAGGACAAAACATAGGGGGAATTTTATTGAAGAAAGGGAAATTGTATTTTTTAGGACTTATGTTGCTTTTAGCAATGTCAGTATTTTTAGTTGCGTGTAATTCAGATGACGCAACTTCTCCAAATGAAGATAAAAATGGAACAAATACGGATGGCAGTACGGATAGCGCTACAAAAGAAGAAGCAAGCCCTTCAATACCTCAAGATTTAGTATTTGGTCGTGGAGCAGACTCCGTATCACTTGACCCAGGTATTGTAACGGATGGGGAGTCGTTTAAAGTAACTCAAAATTTATTTGAAACATTAATTAATTTTGGAGAACAGGATACAACAATTAACCCAGGTCTTGCAAAATCTTGGGAAATTAGTGACGATGGTTTAACTTATACATTTGAATTACAAGAAGGTGTAAAGTTCCATGATGGCACAGACTTTAATGCAGAAGCTATAATAAAAAATATTAATCGCTGGAAAGCAGGAAAAGAAGAGGATTTCTACTACTTTAACTCTATGTTTAAAGTAGAAGGTGAAGATATTATTAAAGATGTTGTGGCACAAGGTGATTATACTGCAGTATTCACACTTTCTCGCACACAAGCTCCATTCTTAAAAAACTTAGCGATGAGCCCATTCGGTATTGCATCACCAACAGCATTCGAAGCAACAGGAGATAAGTTTGGTGATCAACCAGTTGGTACAGGGCCATTTAAATTTACAGAATGGAAACGAAATGACTCCATTACAATCGAAAAATTTGAAGACTATTGGCAAGAAGGTTTACCAAAATTAAATAAAGTAATTTTCCGCTCGATGCCAGATAACTCCGCTCGCTTAAATGCATTAATTGTTGGAGAAATCGATTTAGCGGACGGGATTAACCCTTCAGATGGTAAGACAGTTGAAGGGAATGCGGATTTACAATTAATTGAACGTCCATCGATGAATATTGGCTATTTAGGCTTAACAAATACGCGCGCCCCATTTGATAATAAGCTTGTACGACAAGCGGTGAACTATGCAATTGATAAACAAGGAATTGTTGATGCATTTTTTGAAGGACGTGCAGAAGTTGCAGTAAACCCGATGCCTTCATCAATTAGCGGTTATAATGATGCGATTACTGGTTATCCGTACGATCCAGAAAAGGCAAAAGCATTATTAAAAGAAGCGGGTTATGATGGCAAAGAAATTGAACTTTGGGCAATGCCAGTACCACGTCCATACATGCCAGATGGTGCTAAAGTTGCTGAAGTTATTCAAAAGAATTTAGAAGATATTGGAATGAAATCGAAAATCGTTACTTTTGAATGGGCAACGTATTTAGATAAAGCGAAAGACGGTGAGGCAGATGCGTTTATGCTTGGTTGGACAGGCGATAACGGAGATGCAGATAACTTTATTTACACATTATTAGATGAAGACAATATTGGAAGTAATAACTACGCGTACTATAAGAATGATGAAGTACATGATTTATTAATTAAAGCGCAATCTGAAACAGATGAAAATGTACGAAATGATTTATACAAAAAGGCGCAAGAAATTATTCACGATGATGCCCCGTGGGTACCACTTGCACATTCAACGCCATTACTTGGTGCAAAATCGGGTGTGAAAGGCTTCAAACCACATCCAACTGGCTCGGACAAATTATTAAACGTATCAATGGAGTAAGTTTTATAAAAAGGTGAAGGAAATGCTTCGTTAGAAATTAAAAAGATGGTGGAACGTTGAAAATAAAAAGCGTCCCACCATCTTTTTATTAATAAAAATCCGATTCTAAATCAATATTTATTTCTTTACTATGATGGTTGCGGTAAGAAACTATTAGCGTATCTAGGTGCTCTAAATTTTCTTCGTAGTCTAAAATCCGCGATAAAATGTAAAGTAAGTGATAGCTTGAAAATTGTTCATCCTCAGTAGCCTCTTCCTGAGCGGAGGCGATTTGCTGGATGAATCGCTCCATTAATTCAGCACCTTGTAAATATTCTTCGTGACGTGTCCATTTCGAATGCTCTGGTCTTAGCTTTCCAGTATATTTTAATAATAATTGCTCATGATATGTCAGTAAAAAATCTAGACGATCTTGAATGATAAATTGAAATTGTTTCGGCAATTTACCAAGTTCATTTTCATGTTTGTGTAGTCGTATTAGTAATTCGTAGCTTTTTTTAGATGTTAGGATCATTTGTCGATACACAACAAGTTTCCGCGCCTTTGCGAATTGTTGTTTCTTTACGTAGCTACGATCTTCTTTGAAAAAATCATACATCGTATTTAATTCATTTAAACGCGATTTTAATTTTGTAATTGTTATTTTTGTTGATACGTGTTCACTTGCCTGACGAACAGCAAGTCTAGTCCAACGAATAATATCATCTTGGACAGAATTAATATTTTTAAATAATTTAACTTCATATTTAGGAGGTAAAAAGATTAAGTTGACGATGAACGCTGCAAATACTCCGAGCATGACTGTACCGAAGCGAATTAAGCCGAACATTAGAAACTCATCTCCAGGGACTTCCATAATGGCGATAACTGTTACAAGTGCTAGCGAAATGGACTTCTCTAATTTTAGTTTCATCATTAGTCCGATAACGATAATAGCAGCGATCCCAATTGCAACGATGTGATGACCGAAAATTAGTCCGAAACAAACAGCGATGACCGCACCAATTAAGTTACCTTGAATTTGCTCTAAAATTGTAAGATAAGAGCGATAAATGGATGGCTGTATGGCGAATACCGCAGCAATCCCAGCAAATACAGGAGAGGGAACTTTTAAAAGTTCTGCTAAAAATAGAGCAAATACAATTGCAACGCCCGTTTTTAAAACACGTGCACCTAATTTCATAGGGATTGGCTCCTTCTTTTGAGTCGAATTTAAACCGAGCTACTATGTGGGAATGATACTATTCTACAATAGTAGCTCGTAAAAACTAAATGCTATGAATGGACGATCTCATACTTAATTATAATTTTGAAAATGCATAATTGACAGCTTGAATTGTTTCGTTAATATCTGCCTCTGTATGTTCAGTCGT
This sequence comes from Solibacillus sp. FSL K6-1523, assembly GCF_038005225.1. Classification (NCBI taxonomy): domain Bacteria; kingdom Bacillati; phylum Bacillota; class Bacilli; order Caryophanales; family Caryophanaceae; genus Solibacillus; species Solibacillus sp. FSL K6-1523. The sequence goes on along the minus strand of NZ_JBBOSU010000001.1, from coordinate 3,796,969 downwards.
TAAGAACCAAGCCTCATACTTTGAAGGGGCTAAGTTAACACCTTGAGAAATCAGGAGCTTGAAGAAACGTCCGAATTTTTCGCCGTCTGTATTTTCAGCTTGCTCATAATTTTCTACTTTTTCATCGGTAAAGTATACCGCTAAAGCACCTTTAAGACGATTTACAGTAATTGTTACATTATATTTTACTGCTGCCTCTAAAATACCCGCTTCAAGTAATGCACCTAAACGATCCATTTCCTCATAAATCCCAGGTTGTTGTAAAACTTCTAAACACGCAATACCTGCTTGCATACTTGCAGGGTTACCAGCCATAGTGCCTGCTTGATAAGCTGGTCCAAGTGGAGCGACGGTATTCATCACTTCTAGACGACCGCCGTATGCACCGATTGGTAAACCACCACCGATTACTTTTCCAAGTGCTACCAAGTCAGGTGTTAATCCTAACATTGTATGTGCTGCACCATAGTGGAAACGGAATGCGGTAATGACTTCATCGTGAATTGTCAATGCACCGTATTCTTTTGCTAACGCGTGTACATGTTCAAGGAAGTCTTTGTTTGGTTCAACAATCCCGAAATTCCCTACGATTGGCTCGATTAAAATAGCGGCAATTTGTGCTCCCCATTTTTCCATTGTAAGCGTGAATTCTTCTGCATTATTAAAAGGTACAGTAATGACTTCTGTAGCGACATTTTCTGGAACACCTGCTGAATCTGGAGAACCAAGTGTAGCGGGACCAGAACCAGCTGCAACTAATACTTGGTCGAAGTGACCGTGATAACAACCCGCAAATTTAATAATTTTAGTGCGACCTGTATAAGCACGTGCAACACGTACTGTCGTCATAACAGCTTCTGTTCCTGAGTTATTGAAGCGAACTTTATCTAATGTAGGAATCGCTTCTTTTAACATTTTAGCGAAAGTAATTTCATGTTCTGTTGGCGTCCCGAATAATACACCTGTTTCGGCTGCGCTTGCAATCGCTTTTGCGATATGTGGGTGACCATGACCTGTTACGATAGGTCCGTATGCAGCTAAGTAGTCAATATAACGATTGCCATCTACATCCCAAAAATATGCGCCTTTTCCGCGAGTCATGAATACAGGGGCACCACCGCCAACTGCTTTATACGAACGCGAAGGACTATTAACGCCTCCAACAATATGTTTTAATGCTTCTTCATGAAGTTGTTCAGATTTCGTGTGATTCATTTTTAATTCCTCCAAATAGTTACGATAAATAATTTCTCTACTATTGTAATATGTATTCGTAATGAACGCCAAAGAATTTGAAACGACGAGCAATGTTTTGTACGATAGAAGATAAAATAGGAGGTTTTATTCGATGCTATTAGAAAATCAAAAGGCTCCTTCTTTTTCATTAGTTAATGAAAAGGGAGAGTTAATACATTTAGAGGATTATAAGGGGAAAAATGTAGTCCTTTATTTTTATCCAAAAGATATGACCCCTGGATGTACGACTGAAGCATGTGATTTCCTAGACGCGCATGAGGATTTTTCGAATCTTAATGCAGTCATTTTAGGAGTAAGCATGGATGATGCAAGTCGTCATACGAAATTTATTGAAAAACATGGGCTGCCATTTTCGTTATTAGTGGACGCGGATCACCAAATAGCAGAAAGTTACGGGGTATGGACGCTGAAGAAAAATTTCGGTAAAGAGTATATGGGGATTGAGCGAACAACTTTTTTAATTAATGAGCAGGGCATTGTTGAAAAAGAGTGGCGTAAAGTTCGAGTGAAAAATCATATTGAAGATGTGTTAAACTATTTAAAACATCGATAAAAAACAATGAACATAGAATCATTGTACAAGGGGGATTTTTTTATGGTGATGGTTTATTTCACATTTGAACCGAGGGAAGATTTAAAAGCGCCGTTAATCGCGCAGTTTCCACAAGTAGATTTTAAATTTGATTCAAAATTAGATGTAGCTAATTTGCGAGAGGCGCAAATTTTAGTAACGTATGGTGAGGATTTAACGGAGCAATTGGTCGACGAGGCGCAAAATTTGGAGTGGATTTTCGTAGCTTCGGCAGGGGTTGAAAAAATGCCAGCAGCAGCGATTGCCAAAAGTGACATTTTAGTTTCTAACGTGCGCGGCATCCATAAAAAGCCGATGACAGAATCTATTTTGGCACATATTTTAGCATTAAAGCGTGGCCTGCCATTTATTTATGAACAGCAGTCGAAAGGTCAGTGGAATAAAAAAACGACTTTGTCAGAGTTAAATGGGAGTACGGCATTGATTATTGGACCTGGAGCGATTGGTAGTGAAATCGGTCGTATTCTACAAGCATTTGATGTTTACACAATTGGTTGCAACCGTTCAGGGGAAGCAGCACCTTATATGGATGAAACACACTTATTAGGGGATATGGCACAATATTTGCCGAAAGCGGATATTATTATTTCAATGCTCCCATCAACAAAATATACGAAGCATTTATTAGGATATGAACATTTCAAATTAATGAAGGAATCAGCCATTTTTATGAATTTTGGCAGAGGTGATTTAGTTGATACAAATGTGTTAGTGCAAGTGATGAAAGAACAGCTAATAGCCCATGCAGTATTAGATGTATACGAAATTGAACCATTACCTGCAAATAGTCCACTTTGGGCATGCGAAAATGTTACATTATCACCACATTTCTCAAGTCATTCTTCTCGTTATGTGGAGCGCGGTTTAGAAATTTTTAAACCGAGCTTAGAGCAATGGTTAAACGGTGAGCGTAATTTAGAAAACAAAATGAATTTGCTGCGCGGTTACTAATTGAGAATGGAAATTGAAGAAAGGCATATTTTGGGGGATCCTTTTTCAATTAACGATATTGGTAGTATGGGATGGAAATACTTTCGAATCAAGTTAAATCTAAATAAGCAATTGTTGACAAGATGTAGATGAATTAGCTACACTATTTATAACAATTATAAATTAATAATATGTATGAAGAGAGGTGCATGACGATGTCTGAACTGCATTTGAAAGATGCGCTGGACACGTTAAAGTCTACTGGTGTAAGAATTACTCCTCAGCGTCATGCGATTTTAGAGTATTTAATTCAAAGTATGATTCACCCTACTGCTGATGATATATACAAAGCACTTGCTGACAAGTTTCCGAATATGAGCGTTGCCACAGTATATAATAATTTACGCGTATTTCGTGAAGTGGGCTTAGTGAAGGAATTAACTTACGGTGACGCTGCAAGTCGATTCGATTTTGCAACGGGAGATCATTACCATATTAGCTGTGAAAGCTGTGGTAAAATTGTCGATTTCCATTACCCAGGGTTAAATGAGGTAGAACAATTTGCAGCACATATGACAGGCTTTAAAGTGAATTCACATCGTTTAGAAGTGTATGGTACTTGCCCAGAGTGTGTAGAAAATGGTTCAAAAAAGACTTTATAATAGTTAAAAACCTAGTAACGATTAAGTTACTAGGTTTAATTTTGGGCTTAAATCAATTATATCTCAGCGTAATTACGCAATTAAAAAAGGTGCACCATTAAATAGTGCACGTTGCTTGATTATTGGCTCTTTTTACTATTATAACTTTGATCGAATTCTTTCCCTTCCAGATTTGGATCAAGTGTAAGTGGTTCATTACAATACATACATAAATCTACACGACCTAAAACTTTAGTCCATTTACCACATTCCGGACAGACAACTTGCACTGCGCGAGTTGATAACAGCCCAATCCATCCGTAAACTGCCGTACTTCCAATAATACAAAGCAAACCGAGTGACATAAATATTAATACTAAAATTTGATTTTCTCTAAAGAAAATAGCGCCGTACATAATAACGAAGCCGATAAAAATAAGTGCTAATGCAAAGGAGCGAATTTTATTAATTTTATTGTTATACTTTTTCATGTAGTTTGCCTCCCAATCTAAACTATACTATAACATAGAATAGAATCCATTTAGTAGAGTGGATAAGGGTTCTAATTCCATAATTCAAATTATTTAAGTTGTTTTTAAAGGGTTTGTTCATCAGGTTGTCGAAATTATGCATGAAACATTATATGTAGAAAGACCGTTTTAAAAAGGATAGGATATTCCTTAATGTATGAATTACTATGAATAGTGCTCTACTTTTTACAACTATATTAAAAGACAATAAGAAAAGTAATAATTGAGGAGGAGAAAGATGGAGCATATTTTGCGACCAATATACCAAGAACGTGCAAGTCAACCTGATACACTAGGTGTTATTTTAATTAATAAACGTGAGGATGCACCAAATACGACAGATACATTTGATGCAGTTCTTCTTATTGTAGTAAAAGATGCAGAACATCCTATTTTTTCTAAGCACTATATATATGGTGATTCGAAAACAGTGATGCATATTATAACGGAAGAACGATTACGTAAATGGATTTTTATTGGTTCGAATAAGCGATTAGTTGATTGGATTTTCTTTGGTAAAATTATGTTTGATCGAAATGAGTTTTTATTTAAATTACGATCCGAGTTACAAGAGTTTCCGTTTTTCGGTCGAAAGTTAAAAACGGGTATTCAATTTTCGAAATTAATTCGTCGATATCAAGAAGGAAAAGAGTTATTCGAAAGTGGTCATTACTTAGATTCTTATAATCATGTCGTTGCACTACTCCATCATTTAGGTCGTTTATCGATAATTGATAGTGGCTTATATCCAGAAGTAGTCGTATGGTCTCAAGTGAAAAGAATTGAACCCGCAATATATAAGTTATATGAAGAATTGATTTTAAGTAATGAAAGTTTAGAAAAACGTTTAGAGCTTTTATTTCTTGCAGGAGAGTTTTTAATTAACTCAAGAACGAATGATGGTGGCCAACATATATTAGAAACAATGCTAGAACAACCGAGTTGGACAATTCAAGAATTGCATAATCATCCTGAATTAAGCTACTATTCAACAGACTTAGAAGTGTTTGTTGAATACTTAATTGAAAAGGGATTAATTCTTGTAGAACCGACCATTGCGAAGAATGAGGCTATTTTCCATAGAAATTACTACGTAGACAAGCAATTTGTTGAAAGAGAATATGGTTTATAGTATATTTAACAGAGCGTTTTTATACGCTCTGAATTTTTTTGTAAAAAGTGTTGACGAAACGCTGTATAGTATTGTAATATATTAATTGTCGCTAAGACGTACTCGAAAAAATGATTTACTTTAACAGATTAACTTCTCAAATAACTTTTTCAAAAAAGTTGTTGACAAAGAAAAACAAAAATGTTAAATTAGAGAAGTCGCAAAAACAGCGCACATTTAAAATGAACCTTGAAAACTGAACAAGCAAACGTTAATGATTTAAACGTTTAAGTGATGAACTTAAACAAATTATAGATATCAACTTTATGTTGATACGCTAGCAAAGCAAATGAGCTTTCAAACTAACTTTTATGGAGAGTTTGATCCTGGCTCAGGACGAACGCTGGCGGCGTGCCTAATACATGCAAGTCGAGCGGACTTTCATTGGTGCTTGCACCTTTGAAAGTTAGCGGCGGACGGGTGAGTAACACGTGGGTAACCTACCCTGTAGATTGGGATAACTCCGGGAAACCGGGGCTAATACCGAATAACACATTCGAACTCATGTTCGAATGTTAAAAGACGGCATCTCGCTGTCACTACAGGATGGGCCCGCGGCGCATTAGCTAGTTGGTGAGGTAACGGCTCACCAAGGCAACGATGCGTAGCCGACCTGAGAGGGTGATCGGCCACACTGGGACTGAGACACGGCCCAGACTCCTACGGGAGGCAGCAGTAGGGAATCTTCCACAATGGACGAAAGTCTGATGGAGCAACGCCGCGTGAGTGAAGAAGGATTTCGGTTCGTAAAACTCTGTTGCAAGGGAAGAACAAGTAGCGTAGTAACTGGCGCTACCTTGACGGTACCTTGTTAGAAAGCCACGGCTAACTACGTGCCAGCAGCCGCGGTAATACGTAGGTGGCAAGCGTTGTCCGGAATTATTGGGCGTAAAGCGCGCGCAGGTGGTTTCTTAAGTCTGATGTGAAAGCCCACGGCTCAACCGTGGAGGGTCATTGGAAACTGGGAAACTTGAGTGCAGAAGAGGATAGTGGAATTCCAAGTGTAGCGGTGAAATGCGTAGAGATTTGGAGGAACACCAGTGGCGAAGGCGACTATCTGGTCTGTAACTGACACTGAGGCGCGAAAGCGTGGGGAGCAAACAGGATTAGATACCCTGGTAGTCCACGCCGTAAACGATGAGTGCTAAGTGTTGGGGGGTTTCCGCCCCTCAGTGCTGCAGCTAACGCATTAAGCACTCCGCCTGGGGAGTACGGTCGCAAGACTGAAACTCAAAGGAATTGACGGGGGCCCGCACAAGCGGTGGAGCATGTGGTTTAATTCGAAGCAACGCGAAGAACCTTACCAGGTCTTGACATCCCATTGACCACTGTAGAGATACAGTTTTCCCTTCGGGGACAACGGTGACAGGTGGTGCATGGTTGTCGTCAGCTCGTGTCGTGAGATGTTGGGTTAAGTCCCGCAACGAGCGCAACCCTTATTCTTAGTTGCCATCATTTAGTTGGGCACTCTAAGGAGACTGCCGGTGACAAACCGGAGGAAGGTGGGGATGACGTCAAATCATCATGCCCCTTATGACCTGGGCTACACACGTGCTACAATGGACGGTACAAACGGTTGCCAACCCGCGAGGGGGAGCTAATCCGATAAAACCGTTCTCAGTTCGGATTGTAGGCTGCAACTCGCCTACATGAAGCCGGAATCGCTAGTAATCGCGGATCAGCATGCCGCGGTGAATACGTTCCCGGGCCTTGTACACACCGCCCGTCACACCACGAGAGTTTGTAACACCCGAAGTCGGTGGGGTAACCTTTATGGAGCCAGCCGCCGAAGGTGGGATAGATGATTGGGGTGAAGTCGTAACAAGGTAGCCGTATCGGAAGGTGCGGCTGGATCACCTCCTTTCTAAGGATATTTTCGGAATCATTCCTTCGGGAATGAAACATTAACGTTTGCTGTTCAGTTTTGAAGGTTTATGAATGAAATTTATAACTTCTAAGAGGGCCTATAGCTCAGCTGGTTAGAGCGCACGCCTGATAAGCGTGAGGTCGATGGTTCGAGTCCATTTAGGCCCACCATATAAATTACTTTATATACCTCTTAATTAAATTGGGGCCTTAGCTCAGCTGGGAGAGCGCCTGCCTTGCACGCAGGAGGTCAGCGGTTCGATCCCGCTAGGCTCCACCAAAACTTGTTCTTTGAAAACTGGATAAAACGACATTGAAAGCAATAAACAAACAAATGATCAAGAAATTGATCGTGCAAGTTCTTAAATCTTATCTTTTGATAAGTAGTAACTAATTGAGGATTTCAAGACACAAGTAGTTCTAGGAAGCAATTGAGTGAAGAAAGGAACGTACCTATGTACATGACTGACTAAACGAATGAAGCTGACGACGAAATATGCCGTGTATTGGAAGCCAGAAGGTTAAGTTAATAAGGGCGCACGGTGGATGCCTTGGCACTAGGAGTCGATGAAGGACGGCACTAACACCGATATGCTTTGGGGAGCTGTAAGTAAGCTTTGATCCAGAGATTTCCGAATGGGGGAACCCACTATGTTTAATCGCATAGTATCTTCACGTGAATACATAGCGTGTTGAGGACAGACGCAGAGAACTGAAACATCTAAGTACCTGCAGGAACAGAAAGAAAATTCGATTCCCTGAGTAGCGGCGAGCGAAACGGGAAGAGCCCAAACCAAAGAGCTTGCTCTTTGGGGTTGTAGGACATTCTATACGGAGTTACAAAAGAATGAGATAGTTGAAGCGGCTTGGAAAGGCCCGCCATAGAAGGTAAAAGCCCTGTAAGTGAAACCTCATTCCCTCTTGAATGTATCCTGAGTACGGCGGAACACGTGAAATTCCGTCGGAATCTGGGAGGACCATCTCCCAAGGCTAAATACTACCTAGTGACCGATAGTGAACCAGTACCGTGAGGGAAAGGTGAAAAGCACCCCGGAAGGGGAGTGAAATAGATCCTGAAACCGTGTGCCTACAAGTAGTTAGAGCCCGTTAATGGGTGATAGCGTGCCTTTTGTAGAATGAACCGGCGAGTTACGATTACGTGCGAGGTTAAGTTGATGAGACGGAGCCGCAGCGAAAGCGAGTCTGAATAGGGCGAATTAGTACGTGGTCGTAGACCCGAAACCAGGTGATCTACCCATGTCCAGGGTGAAGGTGAGGTAACACTTACTGGAGGCCCGAACCCACGTACGTTGAAAAGTGCGGGGATGAGGTGTGGGTAGCGGAGAAATTCCAATCGAACCTGGAGATAGCTGGTTCTCTCCGAAATAGCTTTAGGGCTAGCCTCGTGATTGAGAATACTGGAGGTAGAGCACTGTTTGGACTAGGGGGGCATCTCGCTTTACCGAATTCAGACAAACTCCGAATGCCAGATATTTATACACGGGAGTCAGACTGCGAGTGATAAGATCCGTAGTCAAGAGGGAAACAGCCCAGACCACCAGCTAAGGTCCCAAAGTAATCGTTAAGTGGAAAAGGATGTGGCGTTGCTTAGACAACCAGGATGTTGGCTCAGAAGCAGCCATCATTTAAAGAGTGCGTAATAGCTCACTGGTCGAGTGACGCTGCGCCGAAAATTTATCGGGGCTAAACGATTCACCGAAGCTGTGGATGCATCCGTATGGATGCGTGGTAGGAGAGCGTTCTAAGGGCGTTGAAGTCAGACCGGAAGGACTGGTGGAGCGCTTAGAAGTGAGAATGCCGGTATGAGTAGCGAAAGACGGGTGAGAATCCCGTCCACCGTATGACTAAGGTTTCCTGAGGAAGGCTCGTCCGCTCAGGGTTAGTCGGGACCTAAGCCGAGGCCGATAGGCGTAGGCGATGGACAACAGGTTGATATTCCTGTACCACCTCCTCACCGTTTGAGAAATGGGGGGACGCAGTAGGATAGGGTAAGCAGAGCGTTGGTTGTCTCTGTTCAAGCAGTAAGGCGTGTGTGTAGGCAAATCCGCACACTAATACGTTGAGCTGTGATGACGAGTCCGTATGGACGAAGTTCCTGATTTCACACTGCCAAGAAAAGCCTCTATCGAGGTGAGAGGTGCCCGTACCGCAAACCGACACAGGTAGTCGAGGAGAGAATCCTAAGGTGTGCGAGAGAACTCTCGTTAAGGAACTCGGCAAAATGACCCCGTAACTTCGGGAGAAGGGGTGCTCTTGAGCGTGCAAGCGCATGAGAGCCGCAGTGAATAGGCCCAGGCGACTGTTTAGCAAAAACACAGGTCTCTGCAAAACCGTAAGGTGAAGTATAGGGGCTGACGCCTGCCCGGTGCTGGAAGGTTAAGAGGAGTGGTTAGCGCAAGCGAAGCTACGAATTGAAGCCCCAGTAAACGGCGGCCGTAACTATAACGGTCCTAAGGTAGCGAAATTCCTTGTCGGGTAAGTTCCGACCCGCACGAAAGGCGTAACGATCTGGGCACTGTCTCAACGAGAGACTCGGTGAAATTATAGTACCTGTGAAGATGCAGGTTACCCGCGACAGGACGGAAAGACCCCGTGGAGCTTTACTGTAGCCTGATATTGAATTTTGGTACAACTTGTACAGGATAGGTAGGAGCCAGAGATCTCGGAGCGCCAGCTTCGAAGGAGGCGTCAGTGGGATACTACCCTGGTTGTATTGAACTTCTAACCCATGCCCCTTAGCGGGGTAGGAGACAGTGTCAGGCGGACAGTTTGACTGGGGCGGTCGCCTCCTAAAGAGTAACGGAGGCGCCCAAAGGTTCCCTCAGAATGGTTGGAAATCATTCGTAGAGTGTAAAGGCATAAGGGAGCTTGACTGCGAGACCTACAAGTCGAGCAGGGTCGAAAGACGGGCTTAGTGATCCGGTGGTTCCGCATGGAAGGGCCATCGCTCAACGGATAAAAGCTACCCCGGGGATAACAGGCTTATCTCCCCCAAGAGTCCACATCGACGGGGAGGTTTGGCACCTCGATGTCGGCTCATCGCATCCTGGGGCTGTAGTCGGTCCCAAGGGTTGGGCTGTTCGCCCATTAAAGCGGTACGCGAGCTGGGTTCAGAACGTCGTGAGACAGTTCGGTCCCTATCCGTCGTGGGCGTAGGAAATTTGAGAGGAGCTGTCCTTAGTACGAGAGGACCGGGATGGACACACCGCTGGTGTACCAGTTGTTCTGCCAAGAGCATCGCTGGGTAGCTATGTGTGGACGGGATAAGTGCTGAAAGCATCTAAGCATGAAGCCCCCCTCAAGATGAGATTTCCCATTACGCAAGTAAGTAAGACCCCTGAAAGACGATCAGGTAGATAGGTTCGAGGTGGAAGTGTGGCGACATATGGAGCTGACGAATACTAATCGGTCGAGGACTTAACCACAATTTATTGCACAATTCAATGAAACGTTTATCCAGTTTTGAAAGAATAAAATAAAAAATCACTAATAACACTTGACATTTTAAGTGTAAATGGTATAATGAATATTGTCTTTCAAATAGTCTAGTGATGATGGCAAAGAGGTCACACCCGTTCCCATACCGAACACGGAAGTTAAGCTCTTTAGCGCCGATGGTAGTTGGGGGCTTCCCCCTGTGAGAGTAGGACATCGCTAGGCGTACACAACAATATTCCGAAGTAGCTCAGTGGTAGAGCAACCGGCTGTTAACCGGTTGGTCGTAGGTTCGAGTCCTACCTTCGGAGCCATTCTTCTTGGAGAGTTGTCCGAGAGGTCGAAGGAGCACGATTGGAAATCGTGTATGCGGATAACACTGCATCAAGGGTTCAAATCCCTTACTCTCCGCCAGACTATAATAATTCCATTGGCCCGTTGGTCAAGCGGTTAAGACACCGCCCTTTCACGGCGGTAACACGGGTTCGAATCCCGTACGGGTCACCATTCAACATTTATTATCCAGCATGGAGGATTAGCTCAGCTGGGAGAGCATCTGCCTTACAAGCAGAGGGTCGGCGGTTCGAGCCCGTCATCCTCCACCATAAAAAAATAGTATTATCGCGGGGTGGAGCAGTGGTAGCTCGTCGGGCTCATAACCCGAAGGTCACAGGTTCAAGTCCTGTCCCCGCAACCAAATGGTCCCGTGGTGTAGCGGTTAACATGCCTGCCTGTCACGCAGGAGATCGCCGGTTCGATCCCGGTCGGGACCGCCATTTTATATTTCATACATAAAATATGGGTCAGTAGCTCAGTTGGTAGAGCATTAGATTGAAGCTCTAAGTGTCGGCGGTTCGATTCCGTCCTGACCCACCATATTTTTTAAAAGTAATTTGCCGGTGTAGCTCAGTTGGTAGAGCAACTGACTTGTAATCAGTAGGTCGAGGGTTCGACTCCTTTCGCCGGCACCATTAATAGGTGGGGTAGCGAAGTGGCTAAACGCGGCGGACTGTAAATCCGCTCCTTAGGGTTCGGCGGTTCGAATCCGTCCCCCACCACCATTTTCAATCGCAGGGGCATAGTTTAAAGGTAGAACTACGGTCTCCAAAACCGTCAGTGTGGGTTCGATTCCTACTGCCCCTGCCAATTAAATAAACAACAAACGAAATAATATAATGGCGGTTGTGGTGAAGTGGTTAACACACCTGATTGTGGTTCAGGCATTCGTGGGTTCGATTCCCATCAGTCGCCCCATTCTTTATTTAGTTTAAAGGTTTATTTCAAATAAGATAATATAATGGCGGTTGTGGTGAAGTGGTTAACACACCTGATTGTGGTTCAGGCATTCGTGGGTTCGATTCCCATCAGTCGCCCCATTTCTTATAAAATATTAATTTACTTCATTGGGGTATAGCCAAGCGGTAAGGCAACGGATTTTGATTCCGTCATGCCCTGGTTCGAATCCAGGTTCCCCAGCCATTTTTTTGCGGAAGTAGTTCAGTGGTAGAACACCACCTTGCCAAGGTGGGGGTCGCGAGTTCGAACCTCGTCTTCCGCTCCAAAAATATAATTATATATGGCGGCATAGCCAAGTGGTAAGGCACAGGTCTGCAACACCTCTACCACCGGTTCAAATCCGGTTGCCGCCTCCATATACTTTAAATCGGTTATTCCGGTTTTTTTTATTCCTTTTTTTTGATATGCCGGTATGGCGGAATTGGCAGACGCGCGCGACTCAAAATCGCGTTCCGTGAGGAGTGTCGGTTCGACCCCGACTATCGGTATCTATGTGCAGACGTATTAAGAGTTCTCATTAATTTGAGGACTCTTTTTTGTTGTCTAAAAGCCTAAATTTGCAAAGATACATGAAGTAGGGGATTAGATGGGAGCATCGACTATTTCTCCGATGTGCATCTCGACTTCTATGAAGAGCCTGATTCTATATATAACGGTTTGAGCAGTGTTTTTGATTCCTTTCACACCTATTTTACTTCTACTTCTATCGTTCGATTCAATCCATATTTTGCAGCATCAATATATTCTTGAATTGTTTTGTTTGCGATGTTTGCATGCGGATTTAATGACTCGAAGCCGTGGTATGCACCCGCATATAAATGGAAGTCTACATCGACGCCCGCTTGTGCTAATTTGGTTACGTATTGCAGTGTTTCATCGCGGAACGGATCCAATTGGCCAACACAAGTGTATGTGTAAGGTAAGCCATGTAAATCTTCAACTGTAGCTCGAGCAGGTGCTGCATGATATGGGATATTAGTGGAGTCTTTTAAATCGCCTAAATACATAGACCAGCCGCTTTCATTTAAGCTGTAGTTCCAAATGTAGTTACCTGTAATTTCTTTGTTCGAGAAGCTATCGTTTAAATCGTTAATCATTGGATATAATGGCATTTGGAAAATTAAGCTTGGCCCCTGACGGTCTTTCGCTAACAGTGCTAACGCCGCCGTTAAGCCGCCGCCTGCGCTCGCACCTGCAATGCCGATACGAATTGGATCAATATTTAATGCTTCACAATTGTCAGCTACCCATTTTAATGCGCTATAGCAATCTTCTAACGGGGCAGGGTATGGATGTTCTGGTGCTAAACGGTAATCGACTGATACGACGACACAGTTTGCCTCTTTGACGAAACGTTCGCATAACACATCATCACCTTCTGGTACGCCTATCACATAGCCTCCACCGTGAATCCACAGTAAAGCTGGTAACGTGCTTGTTTCACCTTTTTGTTTATAAATGCGCACGCGTAGTGGATCACCGTCTGGACCATTAATCATTTGATCTACTACGCCCATATCTTCTGCAATTGGTAGCTTTGGTGAATTAGCCATCCCTTCGCGCACCGCACCTAAATACTCAAAATTTAATGGTGGAAATGCATCTAACAAACCTCGTAAATCTGGGTGAACACGTTTATTCATGAATACTCCTCCTTTGTTAACGCTTTTATTATATTTAATAGAAATTTATGATATTTAATGAGAATTTATAACCTATTAATATGCTAGCCAACCTGCATCAACTGGAACGACTGCACCGTTAATAAAGCGTGCCTGCTCACTTGCCATCAACAAAATAGCATTCGCAATATCACTCGGCTCTGCCAACTTAGGTGCGTTCATCGCGCCTGAACCTACTTTTCGTTGTCCTAATTCGTTTGAATTTTTAAAAACGGTGCCCATTTCGGTATTGACCCCACCAGGTGCTAACGCGTTACAACGAATACCTTGATCTGCGTACATAAATGCCGTATTTTTTGTCAAGCCAATGATGCCATGTTTGGATGCTGTATAGGCTACACCAGCTCGTGATCCGCTCATACCTGCCGCCGACGCTAAGTTAATGATAACCCCATGTTGTTGTGGTAAAAATACTTGTACAGCAGCGCGACACATACGCATCGTGCCTGTTAAATTAATATCGATAATTTTCTTCCAGTAATCGTCTTGTATATCCGCTACAGGAGAAAAATCATCCATAAAACCTGCATTATTTACGACGATATCAACCTTTTCATAAACTGCAATCGCTTGCTGAAATAACTGATCCACATCTGTGGCGGACGTAATATCGACTTTTACCGCGATCGCCTCGCCGCCGCTTGCTACAATTTCTTTTACCGTTTCATTCGCCTTTTCTATTTGGATATCTGCCACAACAATTTTTGCGCCGTGCCCAACAAATAACTGAGCTGTCGCTTTACCAATACCTTGTGCTGCTCCTGTTATAATTGCAACTTTCCCTGGTAATAACAAATCACTCACACTCCTTTAATTTTCTGAAACAGATGAATATAATTGAAAATCTGCATAGTGTAAGGAAGCGACTGCATCGCATTTGGCACGGTAATGGTCAAAGCCTCCTAAATAAATAAGGAAGCTACGTGGTTTACCTTCAATATTGGAGCCGGTATACCAAGAATCACCTTTCGTATACAGTGTCATTTCTGCCACTTCTCGAGTATGTTCGCTCCACGCATCCTCTGCTTCTTTCGATGGCTCAATTGCATCGATGTCATGTTTTTCTAAGTAATTGATGCAATCGCTTATCCAATCAACATGCTGCTCGATGGCAGTTGGCATAACGACAAGAACTGATGGGCTTTCTGGTCCTGTAATCATAAAGAAATTCGGGAAATCATTTGTAGCGATACCAAGGAATGTTCGAACTTTACCACCGTCTTCCCATTTCTCATTTAATGACACGCCATTTCGCCCTTTAATGTCCATTCGTAATAGTGGTCCCGTCATACCATCATAGCCTGTTGCATAAATAATGACATCTAATGGTATTTCTTCTGTTGTTGTCTGGATGCCTTGTGCAGTAATTTTTTCAATTGGTGTTTTGCGTAAATTGACTAAACGAACGTTCGAGCGATTATATGTTTCATAATAATTCGTCCCTAAAGTTAAGCGCTTAACACCATACATATACTGTGGTAACAATGATTCGGCTGTATCAGTATCTCGAATTATTGCCTTTATTTTGTTACGAATGAAGTCTGAGACAAATGCATTTGCTTGTTCATTAACCATTAGGTCATTATAAACGGTCGTCATATTAAAGCCGCCCGTTGTCCAAGCTTCTTCAAATGCAGCTTCGCGCTCCTCAGCTGTATCTTCGAAAGCTGATTTATTGCGAATAGTAATCGCACTACCAGATGAGGAGAAGTGCAATAACTTTCGAGTTGCTTCGTAATTATTTTTAGACTCCTCAATAAACTGCTGCGTGTAATCATAGTTATTTGCTGGTAAAACATATTGTGCTGTACGCTGAAATACCGTTAATTCCGCCGCAACTTTCGCTACCTCAGGTATGAGTTGCACACCACTTGAGCCTGTCCCAATGACCCCTACTCGTTTATTCGTAAAATCAACAGAGTTTTTTGGCCATTTTCCTGTATGATAAGCTTCACCTTGGAATTGTTCAATTCCTTCAATCTTCGGTAAATTTGTTGCGGATAAGCAGCCGACTGCGGAAATAAAGTATTTGGCTGTTACGACCTCTCCATTTTTCAGTTGTACTACCCAAACGTTTTGTTGTTCATCGAATGTTGCACCTACAACTTGTGTGTTAAATTGAATATCTTTTTTTAAATCTAACTCATCCGTTACATAGTTTAAGTAATTTAAAATTTCATGCTGCAGTGGATATTTAGATGTCCAATTCCACTTTTTATACAACTCTTCGGAAAATGTATAACAATAATGAATACTATCAATATCGCACTTTGCTCCCGGATATAAATTCCAGTACCATACACCACCAACTTCTGCGCCAGCCTCATAAACGACGGTGCTTAAGTTCGATTCGCGAAGCTTATGAAGCATGTAAAGTCCCGCAAACCCCGCACCTACAACAACTGCATCTAATTGCTTGTTCATTTGCATCGTAATTCCTCCTTTGAGTGTACCATCATATTACTGAATAGTTTTAAAATTGAAAATTCCACTTAAATAGGATAATCTATACTAATTAAAGGGGGAATGAATTTGCAATTAACTACTACCTTTTTGAAAGACTTTTTATCGTTACGTAGCATTCAGTCGCAAGAGGAGTTATTTGTACAATTGCTCGATTTATACGAAAATAGTTTTCCTGTGAAAAGTGGCTATTTACTTCGCTATTCTCCACTTGGTCATATCGGAGAAGGTATTATTGCATTTAGATTGAATGATTACAAATTTATTACACACTATGTAGAAGACCTTCGAAACGTACCAATTATTATGGATGCTTTGCAGGAACGTCGTGCGCTTTATGTAAAAGGGGTTGACTATTTAAAATCAATGCCTAGTAAATATATTTCAAATGGAGAATCTGAGCAATTTATCGTCGTACCTATCTTTCATGGTAACGTATCTTTAGGTTATATATGTGGTGATGAATTTGAAGAAGACTTTCAAATTTCTGACACTCTATTGGAAGCGTTTACATATTTCGGTCGCTTAACAGGGGAACTCTTCGCAACGCAACACCAAATTTCGAATAAGTGCCCTTTAAGTAAGCGTGAACTTGAAGTCATGCAGCATGTCGCGTTAGGAGAAAGTACTAAAGAAATTGCCGCTTCCATTCAAATAAGTGATTTAACAGTGAATCAATATATTAAAACAGCAATTAAAAAATTACAGGCACAAAATCGTGTAGAAGCAATCGTCAAGCTATATAAATTAGGGTTGATTTAATAATAGCTGTCCTTTGATCTTTAATGACGTATTAACGGTCATGTAAAATAGCCAATGTTTGTCCAATAACTGAAATAAGTTAACATAGAAAAAAGCATCGAATCATAGGATCGATGCTTTTGCCATTCTACTCATTATTTCTTTTTATCAATAACTACATGTGTTAATGTATCTTCAGCAAAATCAATATCAAACGCTTTTCCGAAGCCTACTACATAGCGTCCTTTGAGTGGTGTTAGCTCAAATAGAGAGAAATCTAATGTGCGTAATAGCTGCATCATCTTTTTGCTATGAACTGTATCAAAGGCTTCGAATATTTCTTCATGCCCTTCATTGCCTAAGTTTTGTGGGGCACATTGAAAGCGAGCTCGTTCTGTTGCAAAGTGGTTTTGTGTAACGGCTTCATCTGCTACAAACAATACATCGATTATTTCGTTTTGCTCAAGGAGTTGATGATGTTCTGCGATATGACTTACATAAACATAAAACTTATTATTTACTTGTACAAATGCTGCTGAGCTACTAAATGCTTGACCTTCTGGTGTAACGAAGCTTAATAATATACTTTTCTTACGTTGTAAAAATGCTTCATAGTCTGAACGGATTTGAATTAGATCAATTGTAGTTTTCATAATAATTCTCCTAACCTCTTACAGTATTTTTTAATTGAATTCGAGGGGCTGAATCCCAAACAACATGTTGAATTTCTGCCTCCATTTTATAAGTGGACTGAATCATCTGCTCAGTCATTACTTCAGTAGGTGTTCCTTTTTGTACACAATGACCATCTTTAACAACGACAATGCGATCACTATAGCTAGATGCTTGATTGAGGTCATGAAGCACCATAACAACGGTCAAACCGGTTTCGCGATTCAGCTCACGGACTAGCTCTAATATTTCGTGCTGATGTGCAATATCTAAATACGTTGTCGGTTCATCGAGCAATAAAATTTCGGGTTTTTGAGCCAATGCCATGGCAATCCAAGCACGTTGAGATTCGCCTCCAGATAGGGCAGCAATAGATTGATTTTGGTAGTGGGTTAAATGTGTTTTCTCAAGTGCCCAATCAACTATCGCGTAATCTTCATCGTTTAAGCGTTCAAACCACTTTTTATGTGGATAGCGACCATAGGCTACTAAATTTCGAACGGTAATATCAGAAGGGGCTTGATTACGTTGACTTAAAATACACATTTTCTTAGCGATTTCTTTGGATGCTAAATTGCGCATATTTTTTTGGTCAAACGTAATCGTTCCAGAGCAATACGGAAGCATACGGGCAACAGCTTTTAAAATAGTTGATTTACCTGAGCCATTTGGTCCAATAATCGATAATATTTCTCCTTTTTGAACATCAAATGAAAAATTATGGACAACTTCTTTTTGCTCATAACGAATGGAGAGCTGTTCAATTGTTAACATTAAAAAGCCTTCTTTCTCATTAAGTATAAAAAGTAAGGACCACCAATAATGGCCATAATAATCCCTGCTGGAATATCGAGGGGAGCAAATAAAGTGCGCCCGACTGTATCGGCCACTAATACAAGGATAGCTCCCATAGCCATGCTCATTGGCAGCATGTATTTATAATCTGATCCGACTAATAAACGCGCCATATGCGGAACAATTAAACCAACAAAACCAATCATTCCGATGGCTGCTACTGAAATCGCTGCTAAAAATACAGCTAAAATAGATAAAATGATACGAATTCGTGTTACATTTTCCCCTAAATTAACGGCTACTTGGTCTCCAAGGCGGATAATATTTGCTTTTCTAATAGCGAATATTGATAAAATCCATCCAATAATGGCGTATACATAAATCATTTGAAGTGCAGAATGTCCCTTTGCTGCTAGGCTTCCATTTAGCCATTGGACAGCTGAAGGAAGACGGTCACTATACATAATTGATAAAAAGCCAATAATACCACCACATAAAGCATTAACTGCGACACCAGATAAAATAATGGTAATCGGGGTAATCCCAGATTTTCGCCATGCAAGTGCATAAACAATGCTCGCAGCTATAATGCCACCAACAAATGCGGCAACAGGAACGAGCTGTATATATTCTGGTTTTGCTAGCATAATAAGTAATACAAATGCAGCAGCTCCACTTGTCACTCCAGTAAGACCAGGATCAGCAAGTGGGTTGCCCATAACGGCTTGTAGTAATGCACCTGAAATGGCGATATTAGCGCCAATTATGAGTGCTAATAAAACACGTGGAAGGCGAATATCCCAAACAATTGTCGTAAAAATCCCATCTTCACGGCCATTCATAAGCGTTTTTAAAATATCAGGAATAGAAATATGTACGCTCCCTAATCCAATCGCGACAATTGTTAGTAGAAGTGCTAATACAAAGGTAATGATAACAATTGCCCGGCTTCTTGTTGACTTTATCATGAAATCTTCCTCATTCTATTGATAGAAATAATCTGCAATTGTTGTTAATGCTGTATCTACGTTGGCAATGGATGTTACACCAAAAACACTGTAATCAAGAAGATGGATTTTATCATTTTTATAGGCTGATAATTGTGTCCATGCGCTATTTTTGGTAATTTCCTGTTTGAATTTGTCTTCATTTGCACCGTGATCACCTGAAGCTAACACAAAAATCATATCAGGGTCCGCAACAACAATTTCTTCTAAATTAAGCGTTGAGTACGTTGAATCTGTTTTTAATATAGACGTTGCGATATTATCTGCGCCAAGACGCTCTACTAAGCTACCTAAATAAGACTTATCGTTCATCACCATAAATGAATCAGCTGTACCAATGACTAACATAATAGAAGGCAGTTCTTTGCCAACTGCTTGTTTTTCTAATTGTTGCTCCCTAGCTACAATTTTTTGCATAATCTCATTCATTTCTTTTTCCTTGCCGAAGTATGTACCTAACACTTTAAAACTTAATTTTAAATCTTCATATGAATCAGTTGGTAAATATGCTGTAGTCAAATTCATGCCTTCTAAAGCTTTATCAAGCGATTCTTGTAACGACCCAGCACCGATAATTAATTCCGTTTGTAAATTTGAAATGACTTCTAAATCTGGGGCCATTGGTGAACCTACTCGTGTAACAGAGTCAAAATCAGTTGGAATTGGATTTGTTGAAGTTGGAACACCTACGGGCACAATATTTAGTAAATGTAGCATTTCAGTTAAAGGAACCGATGTTGTAACGATTTTCCCTGGTACCGTCTCAGGGAAAGCGGCTAATGCTTCTTGGAATTTTTTTTCGTCTACACCATCATTAAATGCGGTATTACTCACAGTATCTTCTTTCGTTTGTTGTTCTTGTGGAGTTGTTTCAGCCGAGCCCACATTTTCGATTTCGTTTTCCGAACAGCCATAAAGGGCTAAAGTAAGTGCTGCGATCATACCGATACTTGCAAACTTTTTCATAATTATGCCTCCATTAATTGATAATGATTTTCAATATCACTAATAATATCAAAGGCAATTGAGAATATCAATATGTAATTGAGAATTAATTTCAAAGAGTTAATTTGGCATTCATCCTCCACTTATCGAAGTAAGGGGCTTCTGCTGAATTAAGTTAAAATATTATGTATAATTTTTAGTGAAATGGTTATCTTTTAAAAAAATATTATAGCTTTTTGTAGCGAAATAAGGGAATTTCCGATAAAATTAAGGTAGTTATTACAGGTGAAAAATAGTGGAACTAAGTTGGAATTTAAAAATGAAATGCTGTTTTTAATACAATGATAATGATTGAAAACAAGAAGAAAGTAGGGTAATGAATGGCAAGTGAGACTACAAATATGAAGTGGATTGAAGCGGTAAGCTATGAAGACATGAGCCAAATTGCTGCCACAATTTTTAAAGAGCAACTAAAAAAAGTAAAGACAAGTGTTTTTGGAATGGCGACGGGTAGTACACCAGAAGGCTTATATAAAGAGTTAGTAAAGGCTTATCAAGCTGGCGAATTATCATTTGCTGAGGCAAAATCATTTAATTTAGATGAATATATTGGAATTACGCCTGAAAATAAAGCGAGCTATCATTACTTTATGGATGAAAATTTATTTAATCATATTGATATGAAGCGTGAAAATATTTATGTGCCGACAGGTGATACTGAGGATATAGAAAAAGCTGCTACGGATTATGATGCAGCAATTGCTACTGTGGGCGGCATTGATATTCAATTATTAGGAATTGGTGTGAATGGTCATATCGGATTTAATGAGCCAGGTACACCGTTTGAGTTAGAAACAAATATTGTCGAGTTGACACAATCAACGCGTGAGGCAAATCAAATTTATTTTGATTCGATTAATGATGTTCCAACAAAAGCGATTACAATGGGGATTCAAACGATTATGAATGCCAAAAAGGTCATTCTTTTAATATCAGGTACATCAAAGCAGGATGCATATGAACGCTTGCGTAGTGGGGAGATTACAACCGATTTCCCGGCAAGCGCATTACACAATCATAAAGATGTGACTGTTATTTATACAGGTGTCAAATAATAATCATGAAAGGGGTGCTTAGTTGAGCACTCCTTTTCTTATTTGATTATTCACCTATGATACAATAGCCATGAAAGTAAAAGGAGGCAACAACTATGAAAATCCGTCCTGCAAGATTACAAATTGGAGATACTGTTGGGCTTGTTGCATTAAGCAGCCCTATAAATATGGAGAAAATCGGGCAACACTTAGCATTTTTAGATGAATTGGGATTGCGTTATAAGCTAGGAAATACGATACAGCCGTATGAAGGCTATTTAGCGGGTACAGATGCAGAGCGTGTTCAAGATTTACATGTGATGATTCAAGATCAAGAAGTGAAAGCCATTATTTGCGTAAAAGGTGGTTACGGCTTAGGTCGAATTATTGATAAAATTAGCTATCCATTGATTGAAGAAAACCCAAAAATTATTTGGGGCTTTTCAGATGTGACACTTCTACATACGACGGTCAATGACTATGCAAACTTAGTGACATTCCACGGTCCGATGTTAACTAGCTCTAATGGGGAGTTAGATGCATTATCGAAAAAAATGTTCCAGCAACTTTTTACGCCAATTGAAATTCAGTATGATGAACAAATTTCACCGTTACATACAATTGTCGAGGGTACGGTTCGAGGCGAATTGACAGGTGGTAACTTAAATCGCATTGTAAGTACGATTGGCACAAAGTTTGAACTAGATATGCGCGGTAAAATTCTTTTAATAGAAGATACTGGGGAGTCTTTGGAGCAAATTGATGGAATGTTGAACCATCTGCGTTTAGCAAGAAAGCTTGAGCAAGTGGCTGGATTTGTTATTGGAAACTTTAAACTGCCGAATCCAAATGAAACAGAGGAAGATGTCATCCAGTTGATGGAGCATTATTTAAAACCACTGAACAAACCGGCTTTAGCGGGCTTCCAAATCGGTCACTGTGAACCAAATATAGGGATCCCACTAGGCGTAGATGTCATATTAGACGCAAATGAAAAAACATTGCGTATTTTACCAGGTGTAGAGTAGTTTTTAAAGAGAAATTAATATTCTATGTATAAGTAGGACACAACTAACGGTCGCAATGAGACTAGCAGTTGTGTCCCTTTCTTTTTATTTATTGCAATAATATGAGAAGTAGGTTATAAATGTTTAAATAATATAAAAAATGGGAATTATATAATACCGAAAGATAAGGAGAGAATTAGATAATAGGTAAAAGGGTTTGTTATATTATTTAAATAATATATACATAGTTTTAAATGATAATGGAAAGGGTGATGAGAATGTATCGGAATAAAAATATTGTAATGATGACTTTTTCTTTAATTGTTGTAGGAATTGCATTCTTCATTTTTTCTTTGCATCATCTATTAGGTTGGATGGAGCCATATGTATTAATCGAGCAATCAAGAGGTATGGCGCTAGCTCCTCTACATAAAGGGATAATTTTTACATTGTTTTCGATCATTATTCTCTTATTATTAACGGCATTTATATTATATAAAAAAGACAACGGTCACAAATATATTCCAATATTAACAGCATTGGTAGCAACACTTGGTAGTGTGACAATTGTGGCAAGTGGTGAAGGAATGGTGGAATATCACTTTTCTGTGTTTATGGTCGTAGCAGCTTTAGGTTATTATGAGAGTACAAAAATCATCGTATTAAGTACGATATTATTTGCGGTTCAGCATTTAGGAGGCTATTTTTTATTTCCAGAGCTATTGTGCGGAGCGGCGGAATACCCATTTAAATTGTTATTAATTCATGCAGGCTTTTTAATTTTAACAAGCGCTATTGTCATTACACAAATTATCGTCCGTAAGCGTACAATTGTAGAATATAAAAAAGAAAAAGATCATGCAGATATTATTAAAGCCATGATGCGCAGCGTAAATATTACATCGAAAGAAGTGCTACAAAATATTAACTTTTTGGAAGAGGGGTCATCTAGCACTGCAATGACTTCACAAAATACGAAAGTTGCGATTGAACATTTATTAGTGGCGGCCGATGAACAAATCAGTTATACAGATAGAAGTAGGGAAATGCTTATTGAAGTTGAAAAAAGTACTTCGACAATTATTGAACAATTAAATACTTCGAGAATGGCCTCCTATGAAACTACGAGGGAAGCGTTGCAAGGAATTTCCGTCATGACAAATACGGTTGAGCAAATGAATAGTGTTGTAAAAAGCGCGGAGCAAATGAAACAAGTAGTAGAAAAATTAGAAAATCGGTCAAGTGAAATTGAAAAGACACTTCAGTTAATTACGGAAATTGCTGCACAAACAAATTTACTTGCGTTGAATGCTGCAATTGAAGCAGCTAGAGCGGGGGAATATGGCAAGGGGTTTGCTATTGTAGCAGCTGAAGTACGCAAGCTGGCAGATACATCGAATCAGTATGCCATGGGAATTTCGGAAGTGATTACTGGTTTACGTCAAGATACCGAAAATTTATCAAAAGAGATGGAAATGACAGAAAATAACATGATAACAGGTGTAAACAAAGTAAATGAATCCAATGAAATTTTTAATACTATTTATGAACGTGTAGAAGAAGTAGGGCAATTACTAGGGCAGTCTTACACGAAGGCACAACAAATTGGAAATAATGTGGGCGAGGTAAATCAATTTATTACCGAAATGACAATGACTGTTGCAGGCTATAGAGGCAATACAGAAAATATTATTATTGCTGCAGATCATCAATTATCGACAGCGGAAGATTTTAATAAAATTACGATTGCGATGCGAAAGCTGACGGAAAACTTAAATAAACAGATTATGGATGTGCAAGTGTAATTGATACAACTCCACATAAGAAAAGACCTACCTCACGCGATTTAGCACGGGGTAGGTCTTTCTCAATAACGAGTGTATAAAGAAAAATCATCATCTAATTGTTGTTTGCTTTTACAATAGTTGGTCATTAGTAAAAGGTAACAGCGGTAAATGTTAAAAAGTCATTGGTTTTCTCAGCTAGTTTTGCTTTAAAGGCAAGGCATACACTCGTTATTGCCCGGTTTGGAGTCTCACCGCACCGAGTGGGCGTTCAAAGCTTAAAAATACTTACTATCATCAAATTCAATTTCAACTTGATAATTTTTTGCGTTAATTAAGTTCGATAAACGATGCGCTTCTTTTTCAAGTTCATTTGATTGATTGCGGTAATGCATCGGGTCAAATAGTGCAACATTATAAAGAATTGTTTCGCCAGAGCTATGATAATACGTTTCTTTTTCAGACATGCCGAGCTGCTTACAAAAGGCCGCTTCTGCACGTAATTGTATCGCAAGTTCAATTGCTTCCACAATCGGCATGATCTCATCTTTAAATGCAATCGTATTGTCAATGTTTGCACGATATATAAGTGAATCTAGCTTGCGAGAATCTTTGCGAATGTCCTTTAACTCTGTTTCAATCATTTCAAGCGTGTATTCAGGCTTAACCGGTTGTTCCCCTTTTTCAATAATCGTATGAGATGCTTGATGAACCGAAGAAGTTAAATCTTGAATCTTTTTCGTTAAAATACTTTTTAACTTCACCGCTTCTGCTAAATTGATTGCCATCGAAATCGCTCCTTAATATGTAGTTGATTGGTCGTGAATGGATAGAAGAGTGGCTTTAAAATCCCCGCCATTTACTTGTGTAAACATTTTCCCTGCAGCTGCAAGCAATTGTTCACATTCATCTTCTGATAAAGAAGGACGTAAATAAAATATTTGGAGCGCATCGGTTGTTTGTTCGGTAACCGCTGTGCGACTTGAATCAACAAAAGGACTGCCAAAAGCACCTAGCTCATCTTTTGAATAAAGGATGTTTGTTAATGCATTATACCGACCATTTAATCCATCGTAACCTGTATTTTCATCGCCTAGAGCAATTTCGATAGGACCTTGAATTGAAGCGGTGTCGTAAATACCAATCGGTATTTCATATTGTAGTGAAAAGAAATTATTCAAATCCACAGCAGAATGAAAAGGTGTTAAATAATTTTGTTTTGCAATCCGACGCATAAGGCTTTCCGCAGAATGACGGTAGCGGTTTGGATCTGCACCAAAAGACTTCCAAAGCTTGCGCCATTCTTGAATGCCAGGGCGTTCGGTTACTGGACTTTCTTGCAAGTCTAAAAATAAATGCTCTTGATAAAGTTGTGTGCGTCCTTTAATCATTTGAGGAGATTCTGCCACAACTATTTTGTTATAATGAATAAGACCAATTTTGAACTGGTCATTCATAGTAAATAGTGATTCATTGATAGAAATATTCATATACATCACCTATGTTTTAATTTTAATTAATTGTATCATTTGTTAGGAGAGAATAAAATGAAAGTCCATCAGCTTCAGGCTGAATTAATCGAATATGCTAAATCAATCGGTGTTGATAAAATAGGATTTACAACTGCTGCTCCCTTTCATGAACTAAAAAATCGTTTGCGCCGTCAGCAAGAACTTGGCTTTCAGTCAGGTTTTGAGGAGTCTGATGTGGAGCTTCGTACAGAACCGTTAAAATTACTGAACGGAGCAGAAAGCATAGTGGCAATTGCATTGGCTTACCCTTCACGTATGAATGACGCTCCTCAAGGGAAAAAGGGTGCACGCAGAGGAATATTTTGCCGCGCATCTTGGGGTGTTGATTATCATACGGCAGTACGCGAACGACTTCAATTGATTGAGGCTTGGCTAGAAGAGCGGGTGCCATCGGTGAAAACAAAATCGATGGTTGATACAGGAGAGCTTGTGGATCGTGCCGTTGCACAGCGCGCTGGAATTGGCTGGAGCGGAAAAAATTGTTCGATTATTACACCTGAATTCGGCTCATATGTTTACCTTGGCGAAATCATGACAAATATCCCGTTTGCACCAGATACGCCGATGGAAGATGAGTGCGGAGAATGTACGTTATGTATCGATGTTTGTCCAACAGGCGCAATTGTAGCACCGGGACAGCTCAATTCCCAACGTTGCATCGCCTTTTTAACACAAACAAAAGGTTTTTTACCAGATGAATTTCGGGCGAAAATCGGGAATCGGATCTATGGCTGTGATACTTGCCAAACGGTGTGCCCTAAAAATAAAGGTAAGCTCAATTGGATTCATGATGAATTTACACCAGATCCAGAGTTAGCAAAGCCATTATTACAACCGTTATTAACGATTTCCAATAAAGAATTTAAATCAAAGTTTGGTCATGTATCGGGCTCTTGGCGTGGAAAGAAGCCAATTCAACGAAATGCAATTTTAGCATTGGCTCATTTTAAAGAAGAAAATGCAGTGCCGGATTTAATTGAGCTTATGAGTAATGACCCACGCCCTGTTATACGCGGAACTGCTGCGTGGGCAATTGGTAAAATAGGGTCAGAAGATGCGAATGGAGCTTTACTTGCGGCTCAAATAAAGGAGCAAGACGAAGAAGTGCTAGCAGAAATCAAAAAAGGGCTAGCGCTGTTAACAAATGATGAGAGAAGGAAATAAAAGTGCCAAATCATATCGTACTATATCAACCAGAAATTCCAGCAAATACAGGAAATATTGCAAGAACATGTGCTGGGACAAATACATCGCTTCATTTAATACGTCCATTAGGCTTTTCAACGGATGATAAAATGTTGAAGCGCGCAGGGCTGGACTACTGGGAGCATGTGAATGTCGTGTACCACGATTCACTTGAGGATTTTACCCGATATAGTAAAGACGGCGATGTTTATTTAATTGAAACGTATAGCGACGAGCCGTTTACGACGCATGATTTTAGTGATGTGACGCGGGATATTTATTTTATGTTCGGCAGAGAAACGACAGGCTTACCGAAAGATTTTGCCGAGCAGCGCGCCAATATGTGTTTACGAATTCCACAAAGTGATTATATACGCTCATTAAATTTATCGAATACCGCAGCGATCGTTATTTATGAAGCATTACGTCAGCAAAACTATCCAGGGTTGAAATAATTGAAAAGGCATGAGTAGCAATTAATTTTGCTCCTCATGCCTTTTGTTTTAGCACATTTTATTTTCGATTGCTTGTGCGATTTTTGCTGAAATATTATCGTTTTCAAATAATGTTAAGCGAATAAAACTTTCATCCATGTCAAAAGCTTCGGATAAAAAGCTTCCTAATCCACGAGCACGTCGATCCACTTGCACTAATATTTCAACGGATTTCGATGATTGATCTAAAAAGATTACTTCAAGTTCATCTAGATACCGGCGATACGTATTATTTGTCGGTGTAAATTCAAATTCTTGTACAATCGGTGTGCGGTTGCGTAAAGAGGCAGGTGCTTGTTCGCTATCTACTTTGCGCAGACGAAAGCCTAAATTTTGAATAGCAGATAATACGCTGTTTGCTAGACGCGTAGGCTGGATATCGATAAAGTCTTTATCTGTTGGGTCAATCGCATTTTTAATATCTAAACCTGTATGAATCCAAACACGGGATTGCCCAGTTGTCACAGGAATGGCTGCTGGTAAATCAAAAGAGAATGGGATCTCTTGTTTTTCATTTGGTTGAACTGTAAAAGGCTCATTCATTTTATAATTCATCAATAATGCGTTGTCCGTAACTTTTTTATCGTTTATTTCACGCGTATAGTTTGTATATAACGATAAATAAATCGAATCAATTTGCTGCTCCGTGTTGCCCCCGATAATTTCTACAATACCTGTAATTTTCTCGCCAATTGTATAACTTGCCTTATGCAGCTTTGTATCGACGACTGCTGCACCTATACCAACACTTGCTAATACTTTATTAAAAAGTGACAAATGAATTCCTCCAATACTTCTAATTACTTTTATATACGGAGAATGGAAGAAAAGGTTTCAAAGATTTTTTATTCGCCATCAATTGTGAAAATGATGCGCAAGCCGTTTGGATCAACTGTAGAGAAAGATTGTAGACCACCAAATTTCGGCGCGGCTTCATGCGTTTCAATGTTATAGCCGTTTGATTGTAAGTTTTGTTTTACGTTAGCAGCAACTTGTTCATCATTTAATACGATTGTAAATGAATTTAAGCCAACCATGTTTGCTGTAGGCGGTTGTCCATCAGCACTTTGCCATGTATTTAAACCGAAATGATGGTGATAATTTCCTGTTGAAATGAATAATGCCCCGGCCCCGTAACGTGCAACGACATTATAATTTAATACATTCGTATAAAAATTTTCTGATTGCGCAAGATTAGCTACAGATAGGTGAACGTGACCCATCACCGTATCTTGAGGGAGTCCATCCCATTGCTCATCCGCTTCTGCTAAAATTGGCTGGAAGTTGAGACGGTCTGTCGTCATTTGAACGGAACCGTCTTCATACCAAGTCCACTCAGACTCGTCGCGGTCCACATAAATTTCAATGCCATTTCCGTCAGGATCATTTAAATAAAGTGCTTCTGAAACATCATGATCGGATGCGCCAAGACGGACATTTAAATTAACAAAATGCTGAACGATGTTTCCTAAGTCTTTACGAGAGGGTAATAGTAAAGCAAGGTGGTAAAGTCCTGTGAAGCCGTCGCGTAAAGGCTGCGCATTTTGTACTTCTATTAATGACACTAAACTTGTATTGCCATCCACCGTTAAATAAGCGGTATTATCCGTTTGTTCAAGTACTTTAAAGCCGATAATTGTTGTGTAATATTCGATAGAACGTGCTAAATTAGAAACTTTTAATTGAACATGTGATGTGTACATGTTTGGTTTTTTGTGAAAATGAGTTTGCATGAGTGAATCTCCTTTAGAATTAGGTTGTGTTTTGCAACTAACTTACTTTATGTAACTAATATAATTTATGCTTACTAAAAAATCAAGTATATCGGAATATTTTTGAAGAGCAGGGGATTTGGCTAGTTACCGAGTCAATTCGGCTAGTTTACGATGAATTTTGGCGAGTAGCGTATGAAAAGTGGCTAGTTTTAGCGGGAGAATGGCTAGTTTACGGAAAAAGTTGGCTAGTTACAGAGAGTAAAAATTAACTTTTATAGTAAAGCGCATATTTTGGTGGAGATCCATTATTTAATAACAAAAAAGACAATCGCAAGTTAATTACGATTGTCCGTTAGTGAAAGCTAATTAACGATAATTAGTTTTCTTTTGAGAATGGTTTGCTATCATATCCAGCAGTGAAGATTGCTGTTAAAAATGCTACGCAAACACCCAGAATTAAAATTAATTTCATGGAAGAACCCTCCTCAAGTTTTTACTATATCTCTAATCAGTATAGCTTAAATTATTTTGATTTACTACTTAATATTGTGGCAGAAATGGTTCGAAAAAGAAAAAAATGGGAACATTAATAGAAGGGAGGCGGTACAATGAAAAATCAAGATGATATTGTAAATGGCAATATGGCAAATACATTAGAGGAATTAAAAATGCTTGGAAAACAGATGGAGCATATGCGAGATGAGCAACAATTAGAAGAACATAACCGTATACCAGATCCGCAGCAATTTGATAATGAAGAGAAAACGGAAGAAAAATAATGAAGAGAAGCGCATCGGTTAATAGCCAATGCGCTTCTCTTAATATTATTGTATTTTATAACGAATTACTTAAAGCGGAACTTCATAATCTTTCAAGTCTTCACGAAGCTTCGCCTTTAAAAACTTCCCAACAGATGTTTTTGGGATTTCATTTAAGAAAACGACATCATCTGGTAGCCACCATTTCGCGAAATCATTTTCAAGATGGGCGATTAATTCATCTTTTGCCGCATGTGCATTATCTTTTAAGACGACACATGCAAGTGGACGTTCTTGCCATTTTGGATGCGGTACCGCGATAACAGCCGCTTCAAAAACAGCAGGGTGGGACATGAGCGCATTTTCTAAATCTACGGAAGAAATCCATTCGCCACCGGACTTAATTAAATCTTTTGTACGGTCCGTAATTTTAATATAGCCTTCTTTTGTTAAGACGGCGATATCTCCTGTATAGAGCCAACCATCACGGAATGCATCATTTGTCCGTTCATCCTTATAATATTCAGAAGCAATCCATGGACCGCGAATTCGTAGTTCACCCATCGTTTGACCATCCCATGGAATAGGACCGTTTTCATTCACAACTTCGGTTTCAATTAAGGAAGATGTTAAACCTTGTGTTACACGTAAATCTAATAATTCATCTGTTGAATAATTTGCCATTTCAGATGTTGGGTGTGACATACTTACTAACGGCGAAGTTTCGGTCATGCCATATGCATTGACATAAGGAACGCCTAATTTTTCATTAAATGCTTGGATTAACCCTTTTGGTGAAGCGGAACCACCAGAAATAATTTGACGAATAGACGACAAATCGCGCGGCTGCTTTTCTTGTTCCGCAAGTACACCAAGCCATATTGTTGGAACACCTGCAGCGAGCGTCACTTTTTCTTGCTCTATTAGGTCAAGCAGCAAGGCCGGTGTGAACATAGGGCCAGGAAGTACGAGATTTGCACCATAGTTAATGGCAGCAAAAGGTAAGCCCCATGCATTGACATGGAACATAGGCACTACTGGTAATGCGATATCATTTTCCTTGAGCGCAAAGGATTCGGCAAGACCAAGTGCGATACTGTGGAGTACAATACTGCGATGTGTATAAATAACACCTTTAGGCATACCTGTTGTTGCAGAAGTATAGCACATACCTGCTTGCGTATACTCATCTATATCTTCAGGAAACTCGAAATTTTCATTGGCTTTTTGAAGTAATTGCTCATAATTATGCACATTCGGGAAGCTAGATGTCGGAACTTCTAAACTGTCGCCCATTACAATAATATGTTTTACTGATTTTAAGTGAGCTAAAGCCGGTTCAACTAATGGGAATAAATCTTCATCGATTAATAAAATTTCATCTTCGGCATGATTAATAATGTACACAATATGCTCCGGAGCTAAACGTATATTAATTGTGTGTAAAATGGCACCACTACATGGAATTGCAAAATAAGCTTCTAAATGACGGTGGTGATTCCAACCGAACGTACCAACTTTTGTCCCACGTGTCATACCCAAATTTGTAAGTGCATCCGCTAAACGGCGTGTACGTTTTACATAATCTTTGAAGGCAATGCGATGTGTTGTTGTTGGGCTTGTACGTGAAATAATTTGCTTGTTGGGAAAATAACGTTCTGCGCGTTTTAAAAATCCTGTCAAAATTAACTGCGTATCCATCATAGTTAACCAGCTCCTCTATCATTGTTAGTCAAATAGAAAAAGTAGTTCTCATGTTGAAAAAAGAATTTTCTGTAAATTAAATTATACTAAATCACGCATGTATTTTCTAGTAAACTACGAAAAACCCTCCAAATTTATTTTTGGAGGGTTTTTGATTTTTTTACTGATGAAATTAATGTGGCATGAAAACAAGTTGGATAACGAATAAAACTGCAAATATATATAGCAGTGGATGAACCTTTTTTCCTTGCCCCTTAACAATTTGCAACAATGGATAAGAAATGAAGCCAAGCGCAATCCCTGTTGAAATACTTGCTGTTAAAGGCATCGTTAAAATAACTAAAAACGCAGGGAAAGACTCCTCGAATTTATGCCATTCAATATTTTTTACGACACCAATCATTAAACTTCCGACGATAATTAGTGCAGGAGATGTAATTGCTGAAACGCCAGAAATAGAAGTTACTAACGGTCCAAAAAATGAAGCAATAATAAAAAGTCCTGCAACTGTTAATGAAGTAAGTCCTGTACGTCCGCCAGCAGCTACACCAGCTCCTGATTCTAAGAAAGCGGTCGTAGGACTTGTACCTAACATTGAACCAGCAGTTGTAGCAATTGAATCCGCAAGCAATGCTTTACGAGCACGAGGAAGCTTGCCGTCTTTTAAAATGCCAGCTTGCTTAGCGACACCAATCATTGTGCCAGTCGTATCAAATAATGTTACTAAAATAAATGAGAAAACAACGCCATATAAACCGAATTGAACGACTTGACTAAATGCTTCAATAGGATTCCAAACTAAAATGCCTTCTGGTAAATGTGGAACGGCAACAACTTTATCGATATGAAGCTGCCCTGTCATAAGTGCAACAATGGACGTTGCAATCATGCCGATAAATAAAGCTCCGTTCACATTTAAAGCCATAAGAACGACTGTTACTGCTAGTCCAAAAAGTGCAAGTAAAACGGGGCTAGAGCTCAAATCACCAAGAGCGACTAAATTCGACTCGTTTGCGACAACAATTTTAGCCATGCGAAGTCCGATAAATGCGATGAATAAACCAATGCCAGCTGTAATTGCCAGTTTTAAGTTTTCTGGTATAGCTGTAATTAACTTTTCACGAAACGGTGTTAAACTTAGTAAAATGAAAATAATCCCGGCAACAAATACAGCTGAAAATGCTGTAATATAATCAATTTGTCCATTCGATGAAAGGACGACGGTATAAGTAAAATAAGCATTCAAGCCCATCCCAGGTGCAATGGCAATCGGATAGTTTGCAAAAATAGCTAACCAAACCGTACCAATAACTGCTGAAATAATCGTTGCCATAAATACTTGATCAATCGGTACGCCGGCATCCGCTAAAATAATCGGATTGACTACGATAATATAAGCCATCGTTAAAAAAGTTGTTAAACCTGCAAATAATTCTGTTTTAACGGTAGTATGATTTTCCTTCAATTTAAACATAAAATCCTTCTTTCTAAAAACGAACATTAGTAAAAACATATTATATATTATTCGTATTTTCCCCGAGAAGCAAATTTTTATGCTTATTTTTATTCGATTTAAAGAAGATTAAATAAAGGTTATAATAAAAATATTCTAATAGTGGGGGGATTTAAATGAATTTACAATCGACACGCACACTTGCTAATGGTGTGCAAATGCCACTTGTAGGGCTGGGCGTATTTAAAATGACAGACAAAGAAGAGACGGTGCAAGCAATTTCAACAGCTATTAATTTGGGCTATCGTGCAATTGATACGGCGGCACTTTATTACAATGAAGAGGAAGTAGGAGAAGCAATTCGTCATTCAGGTGTTGCACGAGAAGAAATTTTTGTGACGACGAAAGTATGGAATAGCGACCAAGGCTATGACAATACGTTACGAGCATTTGAAACATCGTTAAAGAAGCTAAACATGGATTACGTGGATCTTTATTTAACACATTGGCCTGTTTTGGATAAGCTTGAAGATACGTACCGTGCGATTGAGCGTCTGTATGATGAAAAGTTAATTCGTGTACCGGGCGTTTCAAATCACCACGAGCATCATTTACAAACATTATTAAACAAAGCAAATGTCGCACCAATGGTCAATCAAATTGAGCTACACCCTTATTTAAATCAAGCGCCATTACGAGCGTTTTGTAAGGAACAAAATATTGCAGTAACGGCATGGTCACCGCTAGGGCGCGGCAATGTGCTAAATGATGCAACAATCCAAGCAATTGCTAAGCAGTACGGGGTGACGCCAGCGCAAGTGATTTTACGTTGGCATTTGCAGCATGATGTCATCGTTATTCCAAAATCAGTAACCCCATCACGCATTAAGGAAAATGCACAGCTATTCCATTTTGAATTATCAAATGAAACGATGGCGCAATTAGATGCGCTGAATCGTGATGAACGATTTGGTCAAGATCCAGATAATTTTAAATTTGATTTTTAACCGAACGTGAAAAAAAGAGGGGATCGCTTCATTAGCGATTCCCTCTTTTAACATTAAACGTCTTTCACGACAACAAGTTTATTTAAAAACGGATGGTCGAATTCTAGTTGGATCGCATGAAGCTCGTAACCACCATAGCTTGTTTCACGTGCGCCGTACATAATGTCGCCAACAATTGGGTGACCTAAATGTGCCATATGGACACGGATTTGGTGCGTGCGGCCTGTTTCTAATACTAAGTGAACAACGCAAGTACCTTTATAGCGATTGATAACTTCATAATGTGTAACCGCGTGCTGTCCGCTATCTGAAACGACACGGCGAGAGCTATGATGACGGTCTTTACCAATTGATGCATTGATTTTACCACTGTCCGAACGAATATTGCCTTGTACTTCAGCAGCGTATGTGCGAGTGATAATTTTCTCTTCAATCATGCGATCAAAAATAGATTTAGCAATCGGGTGCTTTGCAATGAGTAGTAAACCTTTCGTACCTTGATCTAAACGGTGTACATGCTCTGCATATTGACCGCCTTGATCTTGAATATGCTTCATCACATGGTTCATACATGTGTTGTGGTCTGTTGGTTCGTTCGGGTGTGTCGCCATTCCTTTAGGTTTCGAAACGATTAAGCAATGCTCATCTTCGTAGCGAATTGTCACATCGCAGCTATTAGTCGGTGCATAGTTTGATGTTGGCATTTCAAATGCAAAGTTTAAAATCGTTCCTGCTTTTAAAGGGTCTTTCCATAACACGGGCTCGCCATTCATCGTTACAGCCTTTGCCATGCGTAGCTCATGAACGATTTTCTTTCCTAAGCGCCAATTCGAGCGCAGTAAATCTTCTACCGTAAGTCCTTCTTGGACAACTTCATATGTGAACATCTATTTCCTCCAAATGAAAAATCGTGCTCGGTCAGGAACACGATTTTTCTCGTTTTCTTATTTTAATATAACATCATTAATAAATTTACGTGTATCTGCATCTGCTGCATCACCTGTTAAACGGGCAACTTCTTCACCATTTTCAAAGTAAATTAATGTTGGTGTTGCTTCAAGTGCATATTTGCCCCATTCCTCTGGGAACTCAAGCACATTTAATTGATTGACTTTTACGTCTAACTCTTCTGCGATTGGCATTAGTTTAGGTGTATAACTTCTGCAGAATGAGCATTCCGGACTAAAGAAATAGCCGACAACCCCTTCACCAGACTCAATTTTTTTAGCTAATGCATCCGGTAAAATAATGTTTTGATAGTTTTCATCACTTAATAGGTCGATTGTGGATTGTTTTAAATCTTTCGTTCCGTATGGATTGTCTTTTAATTTATCTTCGTTTGACATATTTGTTAAGAAAATAATTACAGCGAATAAAATTACGATAATCCCACCAAGAATGGATAATTTCTTCAATTTATTTTTCCCCCTTCATAACTTTGAGCATGTAAAAACTAATTGCTGCGATTAATACGAAAGCAGTTAGTGCTAAAAATGGAATGGTAATAAAGCCAAACCAGTTAATATACTCACCTGTACATGCAACTTGTCCGCATGAAGGTGCACTTTCTTGCAAGAACGTGATTTTTTGTATGCCGTAGTGATATAAAGACGTTGCAGCGCCAATACATGCAAAGACAGCAATTGTTAAAGCGATTTTAGCATTTTTTTGGATGATCGCAACCGTAGAAATTAGGACGATTGGATACATAATAATGCGTTGATACCAACAGAGTTCACATGGTTCATAGCCGCGAATTTCAGAAAAATAGAGAGAGCCAAGTGTAGCCATTAATGCAACAACCCATACCATTAGTAGGGCATTTTCTAGTTTTTTTGTCATAAAAAGACTCCTAATAATCAATTTAACCCTATTTTATTATAGTTTGATTTCGAAAAGAAGTAAATCGTTACGTTTAGACGAAGATTTACACTATAATAGGTTCCATTTATGAAACGAACATTTTTATAGAATGGAAATCTAAATAAGGAAATGTCGCCTCCCACGGCAGCGACGCACCCAATTGAGGAAGCATTTTAAAAACGGAAAACTTTATGTAGGGCTGGCCTTGCACAAAGCACAAAGATGAGTCGTGCAGATTTGTGACAACAAAGCTGTGCGCCTCATGTGCTTAGCCAGCCGAATCTAGCGCATACTTTATAAGAATCCCGACAATTAAAAAATAGAAAATTTTGTTGAAATTATATAGCACCTATTTTTAGAAAAGTAACTTTCATCCAAAAGTATGAGGAAGAAAGCGATGCATCAAAGAAATGCTCAATGTTATGATAAAGGAAATAGAATAGAGGGCGGAATGCGCAGTGAATAACGATCATTCAAATATTACGATATTAAAAGAAATTGCGGAATTATTAAATGATGAAACCGAAATGGTCCCAATGTTGAAAGGTGCATTGTCCAAATTTTTAAATGGTACGAAATTTGACACAGGCTGGATTTTCTTTATTGATGGTAAAGGGAAGCCGGATCTTATTGTAAAACAAAACTTACCGGATGCATTAGCATTTAATGAATGTCAGCATTTAAAACGAGGTGGTTGCTGGTGCGTTTCGCGTTATCGCACGAATCAGTTGGATAAGGCATCAAATATTATCGAATGTCAACGAATTGAAGCCGCAATTGAAGCGAATGTAGGGGACAACGATAATATTACACATCATGCAACGGTGACATTGCAATCTGGACAAGAACGTTTTGGATTATTGAATGTCGCATCTCGTAATACCGTGCGATTTTCTGAGGAAGAATTGGCTTTACTCGAATCGGTTGCATTTCAAATGGGCTCTGCTATAAAACGAATTTACTTAACAAATGAACAGCAGGAAATTGCCCTTGTGCAGGAGCGAAATCGCTTAGCACGTGATTTGCATGACTCTGTGAATCAGCTCCTTTTTTCGGTTACGTTAACTGCCCGAGCTGGGATTGAGATGAGTGAACAAATCGAAATTAAAGAAACATTTAAAGATATTCAGCAACTGACACAAGAAGCTCTGACGGAAATGCGTGCATTGATTTGGCAATTACGTCCGAGAGGGTTAGAAAGTGGATTAATCGAAGCGATTAAAATTTATGCAGAAATGCTCGGACTGCAACTTTCTGTTAATGTGTTAGGCGTCATTCAATTTCCGTCGCGTGTAGAGGAAACGTTATTTCGTATTACACAGGAGGCGCTGAATAACGTTCGTCGTCATGCGGGTGTGAAGTCAGCTCAGCTTTATGTAACGGTTACCGCAACGGATGTATTACTTGTTGTGAAAGATAAAGGGCGCGGTTTTTATATGGAAGCGCACAATGAAATACCATCACTTGGACTACAATCAATTAAAGACCGAGCGAGTGCAGTTGGTGGTACAGCCGATTGGGTAAGTGAAATTGGAAAAGGGACGGAGCTTTTAATCCGTTTACCATACTAGGGGGAATAGATTATGATTCGAGTGTTAATTGCAGATGATCATCACGTTGTTCGCAGAGGACTACTCTTCTTTTTAAAAACACAAAAAGATATTGAAGTGATTGGTGAAGCAAAAAATGGCTTAGAAGCAGTAGAACTCGTTGAACAATTGAAGCCAGATATCGTATTAATGGATTTGGTCATGCCAGAAATGGATGGTATTCAAGCGACGAAGCGTATTAAAAGGAAATGGCCAAAAATAGAAGTGCTCATGCTGACGAGCTTTTCGGATAAAGATCATGTTTTACCAGCAATGGAGGCGGGGGCATCGGGTTATCAATTAAAGGATATTGAGCCAGATGATTTAGTTGAATCGATTCGTCAAATTATGCGTGGGGAAAATACTTGGCATCCAGAAGCATCGACACAATTAGAAGAAGGACTGCGAGAGGATGAAAATAAACCGCATGTATTAAATCCGTTAACACCACGCGAGCAAGATGTTTTAGCGGAATTGACTAAGGGTAAAAGCAATCGAGAAATTGCATCATCTCTTTATGTCACAGAAAAAACTGTCAAGACGCATATTTCGAACATTTTCACAAAGCTTCAAGTACAAGACCGCACACAAGCCGCGCTTTATGCAGTAAAGCATAATTTAACCGCATCGAGTGAAGGGTGAGATATTTATAATAAACAAAAATGCCCAATTGGAAATAAAATGGGCATTTTTCTTTGTGAAATTTAAAAGTGATAATCCTCCTCAGTAGGCTGCTCTAGCTCATGGGGTTCGATATGAACGAGCACCATACAATAAGGATTAAAGTGTTTGACTGTATGTTCAATTTTTTCGGTAATATCATGACTTTCTCGAACATTTAAATTAGGATTGACGGTAACTGTCACATCGATAAAGCTCATATTACCATGAGAACGTCCTTTCAAATCAACAAGCGAGATCACTTCCTCCACGTTTTCGATCAGCTTCCATAATGTTTCGGCTTCATCAATATCAAACGCATCTGTCAACGTTTGAACGGCTTCCCAGAAAATCTCGACGGCTGTTTTAATGATGATGATGCCGACGATTAATGCTGTAATTTTATCAATGATTGGAAATCCAAAAATAGCTCCGAATATCCCGATTGCTGCGCCAATACTTACAAGTGCATCGGACCGATTATCATAAGCGGCTGCTTTGACTGCAGAACTTTTAATACGGTTAGCCAATGCCAAGTTATAGCGATATACAACATACATAATGATTGCACTAAAAATCGCGACAAAAGCCGTTA
Organism: Solibacillus sp. FSL K6-1523; assembly: GCF_038005225.1. Taxonomy (NCBI): domain Bacteria; kingdom Bacillati; phylum Bacillota; class Bacilli; order Caryophanales; family Caryophanaceae; genus Solibacillus; species Solibacillus sp. FSL K6-1523. The sequence goes on along the minus strand of NZ_JBBOSU010000001.1, from coordinate 3,758,485 downwards.
ATAGAGAAGGCACCTCATGTGTTGGATTCCATAAGTTTTTAATCGTACTCGTAATTACTTGTAAACCTACAACCATCATAATAAATGAGGCAACGAGGGAAGCAACTGTTTCTGCACGTAAATGTCCGTATGGGTGATTGGAATCAGGTGGCTTTTGAGAAATTTTTAATCCGACAAGAACCGCAATGGATGCGATAATATCGGTTGTATTGTTTAAACCATCAGCCATGAGCGCGGATGAGGTACCAATATAGCCGACAATTAATTTCATTGAACTTAAAAAAATATAAGTGATAATCGAAAGCCAAGCCCCTTTTTCACCCGCGCGTAAGTTTGTATATAGCTCCACAATGTTTCCCCCTAGCAAAACTTCTTTTCAACATAAAACGACACCCCTTTAAATGAAAAGGAGTGTCGATAATTATTTGCTTTGTTCTTCTTCAATCAATGAATCCAAATTTGATAGCTTTGAAACTTCTAAATAAAGTATGTGATGACCGTCTAATTCTTTAATGGTAAATTGGTAACCTTGTTCCTCAAGTGTTTCACCTTCTACAACATCAAAGCGCTGTGTCATGAACCATCCACCAATTGTATCAATATCATCATCTTCAATATCAATACCTAAAATATCGTTTACTTCTTGTAATAACATTTTAGCGTCGAAAATATAGTGATCTTCCGCAATTTCTTGCACTTCAGGAATTTCATCCTCGTCAAACTCATCTTGGATATCTCCAACAATTTCTTCGATGATGTCTTCAATTGTTACTAAACCAGAAGTACCGCCATACTCATCCATTAAAATGGCCATATGAATGCGTTCACTTTGAATTTTTAACAATAAGTCACTAATCGGAATTGTTTCAATGACACGAATAACAGGCTGCATATATTCTTCTACTTTTTTATCACCATTGATAGGATCTTTAATATAAGCTGTCAGTAAATGCTTCATGTTGACCAGTCCAATAACATGGTCTTTGTCTCCATCTGTGACAGGATAGCGTGTATATTGTTCAATCCCCATCAATTCAAAAACTTCACGTATTGTTTGATCCCGCTCAATACTAATAATCTCAGTTCGAGGTACCATAATTTCTTTTGCAATTCGGTCAGAAAACTCAAAAATACTATTTACATATTCATATTCGGAATGGTTGATTTCTCCACCTTTAAAGCTGTCGGATAAAATCATGCGAAGCTCTTCTTCTGAGTGCGCTTCTTCACTTTCAGAAACCATTTTCAAGCCGAATAGTCCTGTTAAAGCACGTGCAGAACCATTTAATGTACGAATAAATGGATACATAATATTGTGGAATAAAATTAATGCACCTGAAAGCTTTAATGTTACAGCTTCTGCTTTTTGAATTGCTAATGTTTTTGGTGCTAATTCCCCTACGACAACATGTACAAATGTTACAAATGAGAAAGCAATAATAAATGAAAGAACAGATGTAATATTACCACTTAAATTAAAAAGCTCGAAAATGGGACGGAGCATGATTTCAATTGTTGGTTCTCCAAGCCATCCCAGCCCAAGTGCGGTAATCGTAATACCAAGTTGACAAGCGGATAAATACTCATCTAAATTTGCGATTACTTTTTTAGCACGTATTGCCTGTTTGTTTCCATCAGCAACGAGCTGATCAATTCTTGTTGTCCTTACTTTAACTATTGCAAACTCGGTTGCAACGAAAAATGCCGTAGCGGCAATTAAGATAGCAAATGCTATCAACCTAATGGTTAGTTCGATACCTATGTCTACGTCCAAATATATTCTCTACTCGCGGCGCAAATGAGCGTGGCAAATAAAGAGTACACCTCCTAAGATTAAAAATTTGTAATACTACAATGATAAAATATAATTGGAAAAAAAACAAATTATGTATTCAACTTTAGTAAAGCTTCTTAATTCTTTTTTTAAAATAATGAAAATTGTCTCATAAAAAGCATAAAGATGAGTCGTGCTTAGCGAGCTTAACCGAGCGCATACGTTATGACAATGGCTAGTCGAATTCATACATCGAAAGGATAGAATGTTTAGTTCGATCTCTATACGGACAGTTAATATTTGAAATATTGAATTATTATTTTATGTATGATAATGTGAAAAGGGAGATAATAATAAAGAAACCTTTGGAAAAAGCATGAAACGAATAAAATGCCAGCACAATTGCTAATTCCATTTAGCAGGTTCCTTTGTTATTAACTTGAACGCGCATAAAAAAGGGAGCACCTCACTACCTGAGATGTTCCCTTTTTTTCTGCACAAAAGATGATTATGTTTATTCAGTTAATAAACCATCTTATGATTCGCTATTTATTCATAAACGTGAAATAGCATTAGTTCATGAACCATTTTTTCGACAGCTGGTAATTGATCCGCACCGGGCGCAGTCCCAATAAATTGAATGCTCCCATCTTTATAATATTCGGCATTGTATCGCTGCTGTTGAAAAAAGAATTGGATAGACCAACCTGGAATTTGACTATTTTTAAATAACGGTTTATAGCTAAAATGTTGTATCATGAAACTTCCCTCCCTATTTAATCGTACAAGAAAGGGATACATTGTTGCAATAGTTCAAATACAGGTATCAATTACGCCTAGGCGTAATTGCGTCCAGAATAAATTATTTAGAAAGAGTGAGGTAGATGAGTCATTTTATATCTTTGCTACTGTTATTAGGGGTTGTAGGTGCAGTTGTAGGAGCAGCTACAAACTATATGGCAATAAAAATGCTATTTCGTCCGTACAAACCAATCTATTTTAAAAAATGGCGTTTACCATTAACACCGGGACTTATACCAAAACGTCGCGGAGATTTAGCGGTTCAGCTAGGCAAAACGGTTTCTGAGTATTTATTAACACCAGAAACGATTAAAAAGAAATTTTTATCACAGGAAGTTCGGAAAAATGTATTAACCTTTGCTCAAAATAAAGTGGAGCATGAAATTTTTACGAATGATAAAACACTAAAGGATTGGTTAAAAGTTGTAGGCTTCGAGCATTTACCAAAAACAGCTGAAGGTAAATTGGACATTCTTATATTTAATCAATTTGAATCGATCAAGCATACATTATCATCTAAAGCAATTCGCGAGCTTTTACCTGCTGATTTAGAGCCGGTACTCGATCGCAAAATAGATGAAGCAGTCACTCAAATTTTAGAGAAGGGTGAAGATTACTTTTTATCACCTGAAGGAACGTTGACGATAAAAAATATGCTTGATGATTTTTTATCATCTAAAGGATCATTAGGTGGCATGGTTCAAATGTTTTTAGGCGATTCAAATTCGCTTGTTGATAAAGTACAACGCGAACTTGTGAAGTTTTTACAAGCACCGGGCACGAATGCACTACTTGTTCGTATTTTTACAACAGAATGGGAAAAAATTAAAAATCGTCCAGCAATGGACTTTATGAAAGATGTAAACTTTGATACGATTGTTACGAGTATTCAAGATTATGCAAAGCGTGAACTAGCACTTGAATCCCGCTTAGATAAAACGATTGAAGACTATTGGCCAGATGGAAAGCGATGGGCAACCGATGATTTACTCCCTAAAGTTCTCGATAAAGTATTTCTTGCAGCAGAAGGTAAAATTGAAGACGTATTAAAACGTTTAAATTTAGCTGAAGTTGTACGTGAGCAGGTTGATTCATTCCCAATTGCAAAACTGGAGGAGCTCGTGCTAGGCATTATTAGTAAAGAGCTTAAACTAATTACTTGGCTTGGTGGTATTATCGGTGGTCTTGTCGGAATTATCCAAGCAATTATCGTCTTTTTGACGAATTAAAATGAAGAAAGTAGGATGTATTCAATGGTAAATATTTACGATGATATTAATAAACTGCAAGGAACTTTTCGTCAAACAACAGAATTTAAAAATTTACAAGTAGCAGTAGAAGCGGTTCGTGAAGATGAAGCAGCAACAGCTTTATTTACAAACTTCCGTGATGTGCAAATGAAGTTACAACAAAAGCAAGCAACAGGTGAAGAGGTTTCTGAAGAGGAATATGTTTACCTACAAAAAACAGCGCAATTAGCACAGCAAGATTTAAAGATTTTAGCGATGTTAGAAGCTGAAATGGCTTTAAGTACTGTTATTGAAGAAATCAATCGTATTATTACACAACCGATTCAGTCACTTTACGACGGACTGTAAAAAAAAGGGTTCACACTATAATAGTGTGAACCTTTTTTTATAGATGAATGCAATCAACTCGTATTAATTATGCACGCTAACACGAGCTAATTGGAATAAATTAAGTTTGTATGTTGGAAACTTACATTTGTATTGTTGAATATATTCCTGAAATTTTGGGGTTGCCGCAACTAAACGGGCAATATGTATTTCATCTGTATGTAGTAATGTATAGTCAAAATGTTCTTCAAAGAAACGCTGGACATCTGTATACGAATTATTCAAAGAGAGAGCACCGAAAAACTCCTCACGATCAAGTAAATAAATGAGTTCACCAAAAATAAAATGGTTAGCATACCAAAATCGAATCGTTATATAAAAAGTTCGTTCTTCACATTGATTAATATCAAATTTATAAATGCTAATAGATAATTTACTTAAAATACTTGTAAAATCCTGTGTTGTTTTCTCTTGAAATAAATACATACGCATATCTCCCCTTCTTAGAATAAAATATAGCCACTCTGAATTTTGTATTTTTTTCCATACAATCATCTTTAATCACATTATAATCAACAAATGTTAGAAATAGGTTAAAATTTAAGATTTAATTAAAACTATTTTCACCCATAAGCATTCAATGTCAAATTCACTCGGATTTTTTGATACAATAGGAAGGATTTTATGAAATGAAAGTAGTGAATTTATAATGAAAGCTATTTATATAAAAGAACAATTGAAAGAGGATTGGCATCGTGTATTCAATCATATCGCCAATCTGTTTTATGAAGATTCGGTTATACAATTTGAGCATGAAGATTCGGATATGGCATTGCAATTTGACCATTCAACTGATGCGCAACATACGATTCGTACATCAGCAAAGCTTGAAGTAGAAGGACAAGTGTATACGAGTCAATATTCCATTGGTTATCCAACAGAAGGTACAGATAAAGAGCGCAATATTCGAATGAAGCGCGCACTTTCACACGTTATGTTGGATGTATTGGAGCAATATTCAGGCATGACGCAACAATGGGGGATTTTAACAGGAATACGTCCAACGAAGCTATATCATAAATACCGAAAATCAGGCTTAGATCATGCACAGATTGCAACGATTTTAAAAGAGGATTTCCGTATTTCAGATCAAAAAATTGCGCTTATGGAAGCCATTGTTGAACGCCAACTAAAGGTCATTCCAGATTTAGATGAAATCGGTCAAGAAATTTCGATTTATATCGGTGTCCCATTTTGTCCGACGATGTGTGCGTACTGTACATTCCCAGCGTATGCAATTCAGTCCAATCGCAAGGCGGGGCGCGTAGATAAATTTATTGATGGCTTGCATATAGAGCTACGTGAAATGGGCAAATGGCTAACAGAAAAAAATATGCGCATTACGTCTATTTATTGGGGTGGGGGTACACCTACTTCGATTGAAGCGCATGAAATGGATGCCCTTTACAAAACGATGTTTGAAGCATTCCCAAATACCGATTCGATTCGCGAAATCACGGTTGAGGCTGGTCGACCAGATACGATTACACCGGAGAAAATTGAAGTACTGAAAAAGTGGGGCATTGATCGCATCTCAGTAAATCCACAAAGTTATACGCAAGAAACGTTAAAAGCGATTGGACGTCATCATACTGTAGAAGAAACGGTTGAAAAGTTCTGGTTGTCTCGCAATTCTGGGATGAATAACATTAATATGGACTTAATTATCGGCTTACCAAATGAAGGTATAGAGGAGTTTCAACATTCATTAGAGGAATCCGCTAAAATGCAACCAGAAAGTTTAACGGTGCACACATTAAGCTTTAAGCGTGCTTCTGAAATGACGCGGAATAAAGATAAATATAAAGTAGCTGACCGTGACACTGTCGGAGAAATGATGGAGATGGCGACAAAGTGGACTGCTGAAAATGGCTATGTCCCTTATTATTTATACCGTCAAAAAAATATTTTAGGCAATCTTGAAAACGTTGGCTACTGTAAACCGAGTGAAGAATCGATTTACAATATCGTCATTATGGAGGAAGTTCAAACGATTTTAGGCATTGGTTGTGGCGCATCCTCAAAATTTGTACATCCAGAGACAGGGAAAATTACACAATTCCATAACCCAAAGGACCCTGCAGCCTATATTATGACGTTTGAAGATGCCATCGCGAAAAAAATAGCGATTTTAGATGAAATTTATTCTAGCTAAAAATATCAACTATGCGATTTAGGCAGTTTCAGAATCGCATAGTTGACTTCTTGCTAACATAAACGACACAACAGTGGACCAAGAATTATATGTTAGTGAAAATCCCAGTCCAATTTGGCGACTAAAAGGTTTGTCCGCTATTGTGTGACAGGCCTTTTTTATTGAAGTGACTCAGGTTGTAGAATATAAAGAAAAGGATTTATGAAAAATGAAAAAAATTTTAGTAGTTTTAGTAGCCGTTTTACTTTTAGTAGCAGGCTGCGAGGAAATACCACAAACGAAAGAGCAAACAAAACCATTTACAGGAAAGGAAATGCGCGTTCATTTTATTGATGTTGGTCAAGGGGATTCGATTTTTATTCAATCACCAAATGGCAAGACGATGTTAGTTGACGCTGGTGTTAAAGGCGCGGGTAAAACCGTTGTTGACTATTTAGGGGCACACGGTGTACAAAAATTAGATTATGTTGTAGCAACACATCCCGATGCCGATCATATTGGTGGGTTGATTCCAGTATTAAATTCAATGCCAATTGAGCACTTTATTGATTCGGGGAAAATCCATACATCCAATACATATGAAGAAATGTTAACGTTAATTCATAACAAAAATATTCCGTTTAATGTTCCACAGACGGGCGATCAAATTGAATTAGATCCAGAAGTAACCGTGGAAGTTTTAAGTGCAGATGAAAATGCAACTGACAATAATGAGGCTTCTATTGTGTTACGAGTTGCCTATGGAAATATTTCGTTTTTATTAACAGGGGATGCGGGTATTGATTTGGAAAGGGCAATGCTTGCAAATGATCTTGATGTTGAGGCAACAATATTAAAGGCGGGGCATCATGGATCGAATACGAGTAGCTCCCAATCTTTTGTAGAAGCGGTTTCTCCGTTAGCGACGATTTTAAGCTATGGACAAAATAATAAATATGGACATCCACATGCAGAAGTCATTGATGCGCTGCAAAATGTCGGCAGTGAAATTTATAGTACAGCAGAAGTGGGAACGATTGTTGTGAACACAGATGGAGAAACATATAAAATAAATCAATCTGAATGGACAGGTATTGGTGCAACGAGCGCAATTACGCCAAAACCAACACCAGCTCCAAAGGGTGAGCATGTACAATTAATAAGTAAAGATCTTCAAGCGGAAGTGGTTGTCGTGAAAAATGCGGGTGAAGCAGTGGTCAATATGCAAGGATGGCAACTTGTTTCAGTAGAAGGGAATCAAGTATTTGATTTTCCAAATATTGAGCTAGCTCCGGGGACATCCATTTCGATTACGAGCGGACCAGATGCAAAAACAGGTACAAATGAATTGCAATGGACAAAAAGACAAATTTGGTTAAACTCGGGGGATGCAGCCCAATTACTGAATGCGAAAGGGGAAATGGTTAGTGAGCTACCATAAATATACGCTTGATCGATTCGACGGAGACTATGCTGTTTTTTTAAAGCGCCCAGAAGAAACGGAACAATTGCTCATCCAACGTACAGAAATTTTAGTAGCACTGCAAGAAGGGGATATTGTAAGCATTCAAGACGATGAAGGGAAATATTCGATTGAAGTATTACAAGATGAAATGAACGCTCAAAAAAAACGAATTCAACAATTAATGAAGCAGCTGCGTGACCAATCAAAATAAATAGCCAAATGGTTTGAGGAACATTTAGAAAAGTCGAAATATCAAGTAACGAAGCCACTTTATTATGGTAAAATAAATATTACAATATATTAATTTTAGGAGCTAGCAAAGATGACAATTAAAACGATAATTTTTGATTTAGATGATACGTTATTATGGGATCAAAAATCTGTGCAAACGGCTTTTGACAAAACATGTGAATATGCAAGTGAAGTACATAATGTGGACCCTGTAAAGTTTGAAGATGCCGTGCGTGTAGCGGCAAGAGCATTATACGAAGGTTATGAAACATTTGATTATACGGTATTAATTGGTATTAATCCGTTTGAAGGGTTATGGGGAACTTTCGATGACCCAACACCACAATTCCAACAGATGAAAGAAATTGTTCCGCAATACCGCGCACAAGCTTGGACAAATGGATTAGCGGCTCTTGGTATTGATGATGCTGCATTCGGTATGGAGCTAGGGGAACGCTTTGTAGCAGAGCGTAAAAAAGCACCTTTCTTCTATGAAGATACATTTGCTGTTTTAGATGAGCTAAAAGGGAAATATCAGTTAGTGTTATTAACAAATGGTGCACCAAGCTTACAAAATTTAAAATTAGAAATCACACCAGAAATCGTTCCATATTTTGACCATATTATTATTTCAGGCGATTTTGGTAAAGGGAAACCAGATGCTTCAATTTTTGAATTTGTAATGGAAAAAGCACAAGTAACAAAAGATGATGGCATTATGGTTGGCGATAATTTAATGACTGATATTTTAGGTTCTTCTCGAGTAGGAATGCGCAATGTTTGGATTAACCGTGAAAACAAACCACAAAATCCAGATGTCATTCCGACGTATGAAGTGACTTCACTAACAGAGTTTTTAAAGCTTGTCCGACAGCTGTAATATAAAATGAAATGTAAAGAGCGTATCTGCAATTTAAGGATACGTTTTTTTTTTATTGATTTTTAAATATAGTGAATTTTCCGATAATAAATAGTATAATATTTGTATACTGTTAGAGAAGGAGGCTGTAGAAATGGATAAAATTCAACTTTGTGTATGTGAAAATTGCGGACGTTCAAATGAATCCGTGACCATTAGTAATCATACAATTCATCAGCATGTAGCACAACTTTGTCCAACATGTACGCATATTTTATCCTTATCAACAAATGAAGTACGTTTTCTACAACTTGCTCGAAAGAAAAATAAACAAACATCCAATACAGAAATGCAAAAAATACATCAAAAGCTATCTATATTATTAGCAGTAGCAGGTTTGTTTGTAACAATAGTCGTTGCAGCAGCAGTTACTCAAAGTATGGAAACCCATGCCTTTACTGACCTATATGTTAATGAATCGAAAGCAAATTCTTATTTATCTTTCGCCTACATAAATGAGGAATTTTCTACTGAATAAAAAAACGCCATTTACTCAAAATGTAAATGGCGTTTTAAAATCTACAATTTTTTTTAATGAGATGCGATATCGCAGAAACAACCATATTCATCATTTCTCTAAAAGCTCTGAAACCGTAACGAATTCATAGCCCTCTTTAGATAGATAGTCAAGAACAGCATCTAATGAATCGGCAGTTGTTTGATGAATATCATGCATTAATATGATGCTATCCTTTTTCGCATTTGTTTGAACAATTTGCAATGTTTTTTTAGGATCACGGTGCTTCCAATCGAGCGTATCAATGGACCACATAACGTTCGGCACTTTTAGTAAACCTATAATTGTTTTATTATACGCCCCATAAGGTGGGCGGAATAGCGTCGTATTTTGATTGATTGCAGCTTTTACGGCTATGTCTGTTAATTGAATTTGTGATTGTACTTGTTTTACGCTAATCGATGTTAATTTCGCATGATCATATGTGTGATTACCAATTTCGTGCCCAGCATCAAAAACTTCTTTGACAGTTTTAGGGTATTTTTGTGCGTTTTTTCCGACAACGAAAAAGGTCGCTTTTGCATCATACTTCTTTAGTGTTTTCACAATTTGCGGTGTTGTTTTTGGATTAGGCCCATCGTCAAAAGTTAAAGCAATTTGTTTTTTTCCAGATGGCTTATTAGGTTTTGGACTAGTAGTACCTGTATTTTTTGGCGCTTCTCTTAATTCCATAAACGTAACATAGCCAGAGACCGTATTGCTCGTTACAAAAGCCCAACCACTAAAAGTAGTATGCATTGTAACTTCAGTGTTTTTCGGCAAATGCCCGATCAATTCACTCGAATGGCTCGCCCTGTCACGAACAGATAATCCAGCTGGCTCTTTCACAATCATTTGCTTTGTTATTGGCTTTGCTAAAGCAATTGTATCAACAAAACCAGATACATCACCGAAACGAACAAAAGCCCAACCTGCTGTATCAGTTGTATAAACCTCTACAATACTGCTTGAGGGTAAATTCCCAATAATTTCACCTTGAACATTATTAATAAGCCTGACATTTGGTTTGAATTTAGCGCTTGTTAACATGTATTGCGCAGGAGCTGTTTGTAAAGAGTTGCTCGGAACATAGCCTGTATAAAAGGTAGAATTTATTTTAGCCCAGCCATTTGATTCGGATAGGACAGTGACAATGCTATTTTTCGCTAATGTAATGACTTCATCTTGTAGGCCCTCATCAACAACGACTGTATCAGAAATTGTCATTTTTATGGCACTTATTGATTCGGCTTCAGCCTGAGCCTTAGTAAATAATTGAGGATATGTAACACACGCTGTGACAACTATCGCCAACAGTAAAAACACTTGGAACTTTTTCATTTGAAAGACACCCGCCCTTAGTAAATATAATATTAGTATACAATCCCTTTGCATAAATACAAAACAATATTCTGAATATAACTAATAATAACGATATGAAAGTTGGGAGGATAGTATGAAGCCGTTAGAATGAATAAAATGTTAAAAAGAAATCACCATTTAACAAAAAGTCAAATGGTGATTTCTTCATTATTAAAGTGTAATTGCTTTTACTTCATCAATATTTTCAAGTTGTGCCACAAAAATTAAATCTTCTGTAGTTACAGCATTATCAACGACAAGCATCATAACAGCTGAACCACCAACTTGGTCACGGCCTACTTGCATTGTTGCGATATTAATTTCTTTTTCTGCTAATTTTGTAGCTACGCGGCCGATAGAACCAGGCTTATCTTGGTTTTTAATGTAAAGAAGATTACCATTTGGAACAACGTCCACAACAAAACCTTCTACTTTAACGATACGTGCGCCAAGACCATTTAATAATGTACCTGCAACCGTATGTGTCTCTGTTTCTGTTATGATTTCAACTGTAATTAAGTTCGTGAATCCTTTAGCAGTTGTCGTTTTATGTTCATTAATTTTCATGCCGATACGTTCAGCTAAGTAACGCGCGTTGACGTCATTTACATGTGTACCGTGGTTTGTAGATAATAACCCTTTAATCGCATTAGCTGTTAAAGGACGAACATCAAAGTTAGCTACCTCACCTGCATAAGAAATGTTTAATTCCTTAATGCTTTCTTCTGTCACTTGAATTAGGAATTTTCCTAATTTTTCAGCTAAGGCAAAGAATGGCTCTACTTGTGCAAGCTTTTCTTTTGGAATTGAAGGCATGTTTACTGGGTTTGTAACGGTACCTGTTTTAAAGAATTTAATAATATCGTTAGAAACGTCCACTGCAACTGACTCTTGTGCTTCAACAGTAGATGCACCTAAGTGTGGTGTTGCAATAACTTGTGGTAATGTAAGTAATTTATGGTCTGTTGCTGGCTCTTGGATGAATACGTCAAGTGCTGCTCCAGCTACTTTCCCTTCAACGATTGCATCATATAAATCGTCCTCGTTAATAATTCCACCGCGTGCACAGTTAATAATGCGAACGCCGTCTTTCATAATAGCAAAGCGCTCTTTGTTAATAATGTTACGTGTTTCAGGTAGTAATGGTGTATGCACTGTAACGAAATCAGCTGCCGCACAAACTTCATCAACCGTTCCTTTTGTAATACCAAGTTCTTTCGCGCGTTCTTCTGTTAAGAATGGGTCGTATGCAATAACGTTCATACGTTGACCTTTCGCACGGTAAGCTACTTCAGCACCAATACGTCCCATACCGATAACACCGATTGTTTTATTTTTTAATTCCACACCTACGTAAGATTTGCGGTCCCATTTACCATTTTTTAATGTGTTGAATGCTTGTGGAATGAAGCGAGCAAGTGAAGTCATCATCGCAATCGTATGCTCAGCAGCAGAGTTTGTATTGCCGTCTGGCGCGTTTACAACAATAATTCCGTGCTCAGTAGCAGCAGTTAAATCGATGTTATCCACACCAACACCCGCACGACCAATTAGCTTTAAATTTTTTGCAGCTTCGATGATTTCACGCGTAACTGTTGTTTGAGAACGAACAAGTAATACGTCCACATCTGCAATTTTAGCAATTAATTGTTCAGGTGTTAAACCAGTATCAATAATAATATTTAAATCTAATTCAGTTTCTTGGCGAAGTGGGAAAATTCCATCCTCACTTAGTGGATCCGCGATAAATACATTAATTGTTTTCGTTGCTGTTTCTTTTAATTTTGTTACCATAATAAAAATCTCTCCCTTTACCTGTTTTGATTTTAGGCCTGCACGATGCAGGTCACGAAGGTGTTGTCATAGGACATGACGTATTTAGCCTTTGTTCCTTTTGTTTCACTACCTAGAGAGGTGGCGATTTTTTGCAAAATAAAAATAGCCCTCCACCCCTTACATGTTACTGTAAGGGGCGAAAGACTATTGAAAATATAGTATCGCGGTACCACCCTAATTCGTTGCCATAATATGTAAAAGGAAATTATGTGCAACCTTATCTATATGCGTAACGTGCATGGACCGGAATAACCTACTGAACTGTTCAGCTATTCTATTCAAGAGTGGAACATTGTCGTCGTATACACTGGTTCACACCACCCACCAGCTCTCTTTGCTATACGTAACGAAAAGTATGTCTCTATCACAATAGTTGTTCGTATTTAAATTTGATACTATCATAATACCGATTGTTCACCTTTGTCAACAGTATTTCACAAATGAATTAATGTAAATCTACTTTTCCAGTAGTAAATCACCCTTTAACCGAACTTTATTAGGCGTTACGTTTATCAATGTTCGTATTTTAAATTTCTTTATGAAAGCGTTATCGTTGTTGATATAACGGTTTTTAATTGAATTTACTGAAAACAGAATGTGGATTTTTTGATATTTTAAATTCGGTTACGCTTTTTTTGACATAATTTTGTCACGCTTTCATAATGGACTGTTTTTTATCAATAAGTTGATTTAAGAAGGGGAATTTAAAAATTGCACGAATGTGTATAACAACGCTTTCGAAAAGGGGGAGGAGAATATATGAAGTATGATGTCATCGTTGTTGGAGCAGGTTTGGCGGGACTGACTGCTACAAGTCAGCTTATTGATGCGGGGAAAAAGGTATTACTAGTCGATCAAGAGACAGAGAATTCAATTGGTGGACAAGCATTTTGGTCGTTCGGCGGGTTATTTTTAGTGGATTCACCGGAACAACGGAGAATGGGCATTAAAGATAGCAAGGAGCTGGCGTGGCAGGATTGGATTGGTTCAGCAGGATTTGACCGATTAGAGGATGAGGATAGCTGGGCATATAAATGGGCAAAAGCTTATGTGGATTTTGCTACCGAAGAAAAATATGAGTGGTTGAAATCGCATGGCATTCAGTTTTTCCCAGTAGTTGGCTGGGCTGAGCGTGGCGGTGCTTTAGCAGGGGGACATGGAAATTCTGTTCCTCGTTTTCATATTGTTTGGGGAACAGGACCCGCACTCGTTGAACCATTCGCAGAAAAAGTATTGAAAGCTGCCTCACTTGGACAAGTGGACTATATGCCTCGCCATCAAGTAACGGAGCTGATAATCGATGGAAATACGATTACAGGAGTACGAGGAAATGTTTTAGAAACGAGCGTGATTCGACGGGGAGAAGAAAGTTCTCGAGAAGCAATCGGGGCATTTGAATATTATGCGGAGGCCGTTATTATTGCGAGTGGTGGCATTGGCGCAAATATAGAGCTTGTAAAGAAAAATTGGCCTTCCCGATTAGGAAAGCCACCTAAAACGATGATTTCAGGTGTCCCTGCATATGTGGATGGACGCATGCTGCAAATAGCAGAGCAAGCTGGGGGGCGTGTAGTTAATCGAGATCGAATGTGGCATTATACAGAAGGTTTGCGCAACTGGGATCCAATTTGGAAGAACCATGGAATTCGTATTTTACCCGGACCATCCTCGATGTGGTTCGATGCAACAGGAAAACGTTTTTCTGCACCAAATTTCCCTGGATTTGATACGTTAAGTACATTGGAAGCAATCCAAAAAACAGGCTATGACTATTCATGGTTTATTTTAACGGAAAAAATGATTGAAAAGGAATTTGCATTATCTGGCTCAGAGCAAAATCCAGATTTAACGAATAAAAGCATTTACCAAATTTTAAAACGTGTATTGCCAGGGCCTCCAGCAACCGTTCAAGCCTTCAAGGATAACGGGGAGGATTTCGTCGTTGCCCACGGCTTAAAGGACCTTGTAGAAGGAATGAATCACTTAGTAGGAAGTGAATTGTTAGACTTTATGCAGATTAAAGAGCAAATTTTAGCCCGTGATCGAGAGATTGAGCATAAATTTTCGAAAGATGCACAAGTGACAGCCATTTACGGTGCGCGCAATTATTTGGGGGATAAACTAATTCGTGCAGCAAAGCCTCATAAAATGTTAGATCCAACAGCAGGACCGCTTATTGCTGTGAGATTAAATATTTTAACGAGAAAAACATTGGGTGGGCTGCAAACGGATTTAAATGGACAAGTATTAAACGACTATGGAAAGCCTATTCCAGGCTTATTTGCGGCGGGAGAAGTGAGTGGTTTTGGCGGTGGGGGGGTTCATGGTTATCGCTCATTAGAAGGAACTTTTGTTGGTGGCTGTTTATTTACTGGATTACAAGTTGGAAAACATTTGAGTAAATAAAGGATTTTTCAATTTCCGTGTCGAAATGAATGAGTATTCATAATGAAGGGGTGTATGTTAATGAGTTACGAAACAATTCAACTTGAAATAGCAGATCGAAAGGCGACGTTATCTTTAAATCGTCCGCAAGCAATGAATGCCATGGATTTTACGATGATGCGAGAATTAGCCGAATGCTTTGAATCGCTACATAACGAAAAGGATGTGCAAATCCTTGTTGTTAAAGGAGAAGGTAAAGTGTTCTCTGCAGGTGGAGACGTAAAAATGATGGTGGCATCAGAAGACTTTTCTGATTTTGGCTCGATTATGGGGACGATTACACGTCTTGTAAAAGCTTACTATACGTTACCGATGATTACGATTGCACAAATTCATGGTGCAGCAGCAGGACTTGGTTTGAGCTTAGCGTTAGGAAGCGATATTATCGTAGCAGAACAACCGAGTAAAATTGCGATGAACTTCATTGGGATTGGTTTAATTCCAGATGGAGCGGGTCATTTCTTTATGAAAGAACGCTTAGGAACGGTACAAGCAAAGCAAATGATTTGGGAAGGCAAAGTGCATAATGGGGAAGAGGCACTTGCGCTTGGTTTAATTGATCATAATGTGGAGGAAGGGATGGCAGCAGCTACGGTTGATCAGCTCGTTGGAAAATTATTAGCCTCCCCGATTTTAGCGATGATTGAGACGAAGGGGATTTTACATCAAGCGAATTTAACAGAGCTTGAAATGATTTTACAAGGTGAGGCACAAGGACAAACGAAAATGCGCCAAACTACAGATCACCTTGAAGGGATTAAAGCTTTTGTTGAAAAACGAACACCAGTATTTTTAGGGAAATAACAAAAAAAGTATCTCGTCTTAACTGACGGGATACTTTTTATTATGAATACTCTTAGACGTGGAATAAAATTAACTTGCCCGCTGAATTCACTAAACGATGCGTTTTTTCAGTAACACCATTATCGTCAATCTGTTTCTGTCCTTCAATTTTTGCCGTTTCGTCGTTTGCAAAAGTCCATACTTCATCAAATAAAGTTTCTCCAGTTTTTTCGAATGCAGTAAAACGATAATTTTCCATGTAAACCACCCTTTTTAAGCAAGATAGGTTTAATTATACACGAAATAATTTGATAATTCACGAAATAATATGAAAAAATTAGTAAATAAATAGAATTTAAGGCATGTTTATGTACGAGGTTTCGACCTTTTTTATCGTAAACTAAACAGAAAGCATGTTACAATAAATAGTAATAGAGTATAAAGGAGCGATTGCTTGTGAATGAAATTACAAAACTCCAGCCTGGTGAACAAGTGGACCAATTTTTATTAATTAAAGAGGCAAAAAAAGGAGTCACGACGGTTGGAAAGCCATTTATGTCTCTTATTTTACAAGATCGTAGTGGAGATATTGAGGCCAAGCTTTGGGATACAAATGAAGAGCATGAAAGTTTATATCGCGCACAAATTATCGTCAAAGTGGGCGGAGAAATTCATGATTATCGTGGGAAAAATCAACTTAGAATTAAACAAATTCGTCCTGTACGAGGAGACGAAGGGGTTCAAATTAGTGATTTACTACCAACATCGGCTATACCAAAAGAAGAATTATACGAGCAGTTAACACAATTTTTCTTCCAAATTCAAAATCCGAATATTTCACGAATTACACGTCATATTATGAAGAAACATTATGAGGATTTAATCATTTTCCCTGCAGCAACGAAAAATCATCATGATTATGCATCAGGTTTAATTGATCATGTTGTTTCGATGCTAAAATTAAGTAGCGCAATTTGTGATCTATACCCAACATTGAACCGTGATTTATTATATGCGGGTGTCATTTTACATGATATCGGTAAAGTGATTGAGTTATCTGGTCCTGTGGGCACTGCCTACACAGTGGAAGGGAACTTATTGGGGCATATTTCCATTATGGTCAATGAGATCGGTCTCACGGCAACTGAACTGAAAATTGAAGGCGAAGAAGTGATGTTACTTCAACACCTAGTGCTGTCTCATCATGGGAAGGAAGAATGGGGGAGCCCGAAAAAGCCAATGATTCAGGAAGCAGAAATTTTACATTATATTGATAATATTGATGCGAAAATGAATATGCTAACGCGTGCTTTAGATAAAGCGAAGCCAGGCGAGTTTACAGAGCGTTTATTCCCATTAGATAACCGTTCGTTTTATAAGCCAACTATTTAAAAAAGGACATCCACGACTTTTCGAGTGGATGTCCTTTTTATATTTACTGTTTATTGATTTTCTTGTTGGAATTTCACCATGAAATCAGCTAATGCTTGGCAAGTTTCTACCGGTACAGAATTGTATGCAGATGCGCGACAACCGCCAACTGAACGGTGACCGTTTAAGCCAACAAATCCAGCATCTTTTGCTTCAGCTAAAAATTTCTTTTCTAAAGCTTCATCTGCTACGCGGAATGTAATGTTCATTAATGAACGAGAATCTTCCGTTGCGTGACCGTAATAGAAGCCATTTGATTGATCGATTGCATCGTAAATTAATTGCGCCTTATCTTCATTGCGTTTTTCGATAGCGTCTAATCCACCTTGTTCTTCAACCCATTTCAATACTTCACCAAGCATATAAATGCCGAATGTTGGCGGTGTATTGTATAAAGAGTTATTTGCAACATGTGTATCATATTTTAACATTGTTGGAATGTTTGGATTTGCTTTTTCTAGGAAATCTTTACGGATAATAACAACTGTTACACCAGAAGGACCTAGATTTTTTTGAGCACCCGCATAAATCATCGCGAAATTTGAAACATCTACTTTTTTAGATAAAATATCAGATGACATATCTGCAATCAATGGCACATCACCAGTCGTAGGGAATGTTTTCCACTGTGTACCGAAAATTGTATTATTTGAAGTTAAGTGCACATATGCTGCATCTTGTGTTACTTCAATGTCTTCAAGTGCAGGGATGTTTTTGTAATTATTTTCTTTCGTGCTTGCTGCTTCAACTGGTGTACCGAAAAACTTTGCTTCTTTGATCGCTTTTTCTGACCATGCACCTGTTTGAATATAGCTTGCTTTTTGATCTTGTGCCAGGAAGTTCATAGGGATCATCGTAAATTGAAGGCTAGCTCCACCTTGTAAAAATAGCACTTCGTAGTTTTCTGGAATTTCGTAAAGTTTGCGTAAACGTGCGATTGCCTCGTTATGTACCGCTTCAAATGTAGCGCTACGGTGGCTTAACTCCATTACTGACATACCTGTTTCTTTAAAATCAACAAGTTCTGCCTGTGCTTTTTGTAATACTTCAAGTGGTAATGCAGATGGACCTGCATTAAAGTTATATGCGCGATTCGTTGTTACTGTCATTGGAAACACTCCTTGTGTAATTAATAAATACCTACCTTGATATTATACTCTTTTCTTGAATATGTGGGAAAATTCGCGAAATTCTATTTGGAAAGTACATAAAAGAGAATAATGAATGTTAATTATACGAATTTTGGTGTGAATATACAATAAAATGTTCGTGTTTTAATGAATAATAATGTGTTAAATTTTATAAATAATTTAGAAAATGTCGAAAAGGTGAATATTCATATATTTCACACTTAAATGAGTTACATACATTATGAGATTATATTGTTATAATTTTGATGAATATATCGTAATAATGAGGTGGTCAAATGACTGAAACTTTTCACGCTATTGCAACAGTAGCAGAAAAAAAGGCGAAAATGATTCGAACGTCAAAGTTTGGATTTTTGATGCTCGCATTTTATGGGGGATTATTTATTGGATTCGGCATTATCACATTTATTGTAATTGGAGGATTGCTATCACCTTCCAATGTACCAAGCATGAAAATTATTCAAGGGTTAGCATTTGGTGTGGCACTTTGTATGGTGACACTTAGTGGAGCGGATTTATTTACAGGGAATAATTTGGTTATGGCTATTGGAACATTAGAAAAAAGGACGGGCATACGAGATTTAATTAATGTATGGACATATAGTTATGTTGGCAATTTTATTGGTTCGGTTATTTGTGCGTGGTTATTTTTTATGTCTGGTATGGCAATAGGAGAAACCGCCAATTTTGTTGGAAAAGTGACAACGGCAAAAATGTCTGCACCTGCGATGGAACTTTTCTTTCGAGGCATTTTATGTAATGCCCTCGTTTGCGTAGCAGTATGGTGTACGTATCGCTTAAAAAATGAAGTAGCTAAAATTATGATTATTTTTTGCTGTATTTTCCCGTTTATTATGTCGGGCTTTGAACATAGTATCGCCAATATGACGTTATTTACGTTAGCGTTCTTTATCCCACATGGGGAGGCAATTACTCTGAGCGGCGCCATTCATAATTTAGTGCCAGTCACTGCGGGAAATATTATCGGAGGTGCAGTCGTTTTAGGAGTAGGGTTATGGCTAACGGAGCAAGGGAAAAGGAATAGAGATTAAGAATATATATATGTTGAACTTATGAAACTAACATCACATTAGAATGAAAATCTGACTGAGAATACGTCGCCTCCCACGGCAGCGACGCACTCAATTGAGGAAGATCTTTTAGAACAGATAGATATTATACAGGGCTGGCCTCACACAAAGCACACAGATGAGTCGTATAGATTTGTGCTAACATTGTCTGTGCGCCTCATGTGCTTGGCCAGCCTAAACTAGCAAATACTTTATTAGAAGTTTTATTAGAACATTTACATCATAAGGATAGGATCTTTTGTTTAACTTATATAGCTCAGTATGACTAGTTGAGTCTGACAATAAGTTGAGTAGATTGTTGACCCGAATAGGGCTCAAATATACTTAGTTTTGAGCGAAAAAAGTACATTAAGCAGCATCGACTTGTTATTCGTTTGTAAATATGCCAGTATAGAGGAAGTATTAACTGGAGGTTAGGATAATGGAAAAATTACCAAATTGCCCGGAATGCGGCTCAGAATATACGTATGAAGATGGACAAATGTTCGTTTGCCCTGAATGTGCACATGAATGGTCACAAGCAGAAGTAGTTGTTGAAGAAGGACTCGTTGTTCGTGATGCGAATGGAAACTTATTAGCAGATGGCGATAACGTAACGGTTGTTAAAGATTTAAAAGTAAAAGGTAGTTCATCTACACTTAAAATTGGCACACGTGTAAAAGGAATTCGCTTAGTAGAAGGCGATCATAACATTGATTGTAAAATTGATGGTTTCGGTGCAATGAAGTTAAAATCAGAATTTGTGAAGAAAAACTAAATAATAGTTCATAAGAAAAGACACAGCCAAGGTTTTAATCACCTTACAAGCTGTGTCTTATTTTGTAGATTTATTTTGCTTCAATACCAGAAAAGGCATTTTTTAAGTCAGTATCTTTTACTTTAATATCTGCTTCTTTCAGTAATTCAGCTACTTTTGTATCCCAGTCGCCTTTAGAAGCTGCGATTACTTCACGGATTTCTTCTTTCTTATCTTCTAAAGTTCCGTAATCTTTCACATCGCGCTTCTCTGTTACTTGGATAATGTGGAATCCATTAACTGTTTGAACAGGCTCACTAATTTTATTTACTTCAAGTTCATATGCAGCGTCATTGAATTCTGGTACCATCATACCAACTGTAAACCAGCCTAATTCTCCACCTTTTTCAGCTGAACCAGGGTCTTTTGAAAATTCTTTCGCTACTGTAGCAAAGTCTTCACCAGCTTCAAGTTTTTTAGCTACTTCTTTAGCTGTTGCTTCATCTTCAACTAAAATATGACGAGCATTTAACTCTTGTTTCGCTTGGTCATAATATGCTTGAATTTCTTCATCTGTAACTTCAACATCCGCAATTGCTTTTTGTTGTAAAATACTCATGCGAATATTTGTTTTTAAGCCTTCTTCAGTTAATTTACTTTGGGCTAAAGCTGCTTCTAGACCTTCGCCTAATTGTTCTTTAACACCGTTAAATTCTTCTTCAACTTCTTCTTTTGTTACCTCATATTTTTCGTTTAAAATCTTCTCAATTACTACTTGCTGTAATAATTCATTACCAGCGATTTCTTTAATTTGATTGTAAAAGTCTTCTTGAGTAATGTCGCCAATATTTGTTGACACAACTACTTCATCGCCAGGATTACTACATGCTGCTAAACCGATTGAAGCCGCTAATGTTAATGCAAAAAGTGATTTTTTCATTTTTCTTTACGCTCCTAACTTTCTTTGAATGCATTAGTTACTATAACATAAACGATTTAAAAACAAAATGGTTGCATGCAGTAACTGCCTAAGTTTTACCAAGCAACGTGCATACGATAGATGATAGATGGGAGGTGACGTGATGGGTGGCGGAGGCTATAATGGTTCTGGCTCAGGCTTTGCACTATTAGTCGTATTGTTCATTTTATTGATCATCGTAGGTGCAGCGTTTATTTACTAATTTAAAAAATGGATAGATATAGCAAATGATGATTCCATGGATTTTTTAAAAAATTGAGGAATACCCATTTTAATTTACATTGGTAAATGAGATGCAAAAAAGGTGCTCACTTTAATGTGTGCACCTTTTTAATTTTCATTCAGCAATAAGATTGAATACTCTAGCCTAAGTATATTCCAAAATCTGAATGAGAGTTAGCCTTGGCGTAATGGAATACTATACGGCCATTAAAACTTCTACATATAAACAAATCAATAAAATCGTAATGAGTATATTAATTGTACGGAATATTTTTGGCTGCTTTTCTTCAGGAATGTCTTTTTGAATACAAAGAGCAGCTGTCATCCGATTAATTTGGAACAAGTATAAAATTGAAAATAGAATGACAATTAGTAATAGCAAATTTACTCCTCCCCCTTACAATCTTAAAATGTGTATGAAGTACCTTTTATAAGTTCAAAGGTACAAGAATTTCATAGCCTCTAGGTGTTTCCTCGATTATAGCATTCTTTGGTGCTGACATTAAATGTTTAACATATAAAATATCCATTAAACAAATGCAACAATGAAAAGCCAATAAAAAACTAATATAATGAGCGTATTGAGGGATATATAAACCTCCAATCACAAGTGCGGTGTTAATTAAAATAAACGGTGTGAGTAATGTAAATATATACAATTTTTTAGAAATGCTCTGTTGCAATTGCATATGAATAATCGGAATAAAAATGTAACGGATTTTAAAGTGAAAACCAATCGATTTTCGGTGTTTAAATAAAGCGAAATAGTGCAGCGCTTTATGAATTGGATAAATGAATGGGGTGATTAATATGATTAACCATAAATAATGAGCTTCATGACGCGCAATAAATTGAAAGCTCAATGCAATATAAGAAAAGCAAAACACTAAAATAAAAACAAGACAAGCCAATATATAGATTCTTGCTGTACCATATTCACGCTCAATATTAATTGTTTTCCAACAATGCACGAATATCCTCCTAACATGTAACGTAATGAATTGAATGAAAAATAAATCTATATAGGTTGAATAAAAGATTCTAACCTTTCATGTAAGTGTTCTCATAAAACTTCTAATTAAAGTATTCGCTAGTTAAGGCTGGCTAAGCACATGAGGCGCACAGGTTTGTTGCACAAATCTGTACGACTCATCTTTGTGCGCATGTAGCAAGGCCAGCCTCCATTTAAAAGTCGGCAATCTGAAACTTTCTGCACATGGTGCGTCGCTGCCGTGGGAGGCGACGTTTTCTTAATTAGATTTTCATTCTAATTGGATGATTGTTTCATAAGTGCAACATATATAGTTTAAATCGATTGTGTATGTTTTCCCATCATACTACATAAATTAGAGGCAGTCGTACAATATATCTCAATTGAAAAAAAGAGTGTAACGAGACACTCTTTTTTTCACTTCTATTAGATTGGAGTAGTATGTTTTACTTCTTTAAATGTATCTTTAAAATCTTGGAAGGATCTTTCGAAAATTTCGATAAAGTCCTCGCCATAAATATTACGAATAACCGCCATAACATCTAAAAACTCAGGAAACCTTCCGTAAAGTTCCTTTAATGGTAATGAGCCTTCTAAAATTGAATGCTCTGTATCATGGTAATGTTCATACATTCGTAAAATCAGCTCGGAGCCTTTTGGTGTAAGTTCTACGTAAGTATTGCGCTTATCATCATCACGTTTTGAAAACGTTAACAAACCACGCTCTTCTAACTTTTTAGAGAAGTTGAAAGCAGTCGATACATGCATAACGCCGAATTTAGCAACATCAGAAATGGAAGCGCCTTTTAAATGATAGGAAATCCACAAAATATGATGTTCATTAATATTTAAATCATAGGGTTTAATCCATGTTTGCCAATCTTTTTCAACAGCTTTCCAAAGCGCTTTAGATAGCTGTGCAATTCGTTGGCTAAATAACATAGCCTCTTTCTGTGTGTATAATTCATCAGACAAAGCAATCACCTTCTTCTTTCCATTGTATGTTTTGAAAATATTATAGCAATAAAAGAATAAAGTTTAAAGTTAGAAAAATTAAATAATTGGTAATTGACTGATAAATGATAAAAAAAGATATTTAAAGGGCTTAAATCGCAATAAAAATGATATGATGCACTTCTTTTTACCTATCGCTTCGAGCTACATTATTATTCGTTATTTCTATTAGAAGGGATATTTTTCTCGATTTCACTAATAGAATTCTGTAACTTCTCGATTTCTTGTTTTAAAGTAAAAGTTTCAGGTTCGATTTCTTGTTTAAACTGAGTCAAACTTACCTTTAAGTCATTTATTATACTAGGCATGTTATTTTGGGCTTCTGAAGAAAGAGTGGATATCGATTGTTTCACATTGCCGATTTCAGAAGCCAAATCTGCAAGCTTGGATTTGGCGCTCGCTAAATTTGTTGTGATATTTTTGCGAAGCTGTGTACCCGATTGGGGAGTAGATAATAAAATAGCAGCTGCACCTCCTACTAATCCAGCAGATAAACCAATTAAAAATGTTTTTGTTTGCATTTTGTGTCGTCCTTTCCTTTAAATATGTACATGAAGTAATTTCCATAAACTACTTATATTAAACCATGAAATGAGCAAATGAAAAAGAAGCTACGTAGCTATTAAATTATAGCTTCGTAGCTTCGAGAATTATGCTTGTGACAATGAAGTTTGGAAGTTAGAACGCTTCACTAACTTTTGGATGATTGGGTAAATGATGATGAACGCCACACCATTGAATACTACTGCTGGCAATACAACACCAGAAAATAAAATCAAGAAAGGTGAGCCCACATCTGTTCCCATTGCAAATAATGCAACAGATAAGAAAATTGTCCCTGAAATTAACGTACCAATTCCGACTGAAATTGTTGTAACGGCTAAGTTTGTAGTTAATTTTTTAATTACTAACACAATCGCTAGAAATACAAATGCTGTTACAAATTTATCAACTACATTCGGTAGGAATCCTGCAGGGAAAGTAGTAAATAATCCTGATAGAACACCAGAGCTTAACCCTAATAAGAAAGTTTCCTTAAATGTAGGGAATAGTAAAATCCCAATAAACATCATCGTTAATATGAAATCTGGTTTCATTCCTTGTACGATACCTGGGATCACAATATATAGTGCCGTCCCAATTCCAATTAAAAGCGCCATTAAAACTAAATTTTTTGTATTCATCTGTCTCGTCTCCTCTAACTTTTCTAAGCTAATTTGGTTCTCCTAATGTGCACTCATTGCCATTAGCGAAAACTTATACATGATTGTACGCAATGTTGAAGGAAATTGCAATCCTATTAAGTAGTTAATCTTATATATTTTCTTTAATTTGCCCTGCAATTGCAGTTAAAACTTCAGTAGGGAATTCAGCTTGTCTACTATTCCATTTCACTTGCAAACCATCTGTTTCATCGTAGCGTGGAATAAGATGGAGGTGGTAATGGAATACCGTTTGTCCAGCTGCTTCACCATTATTGTTCACCGTATTCATGCCTACCGGATTAAACGCTGCTTTAATCGCATTGGCCACTTTTGGTGCAGCTGCATATAAATTACGTGCCACTTCTTCCGGCATTTCAAATAAATCTTTGCAATGCGTTTTAGGGATCAGTAATGTGTGACCTTTCGTTAATGGCATAATATCCATAAACGCAAATACTTGCTCATCTTCATACACTTTTAAGCTTGGAATTTGACCGTCAATAATTTTACAAAATAGGCAATCACTCATCATGCTCGACTCCTTATAAGAAAGATTTTCTCTATTTTACCATATGTGAACTGAATATTTTTGGCTTTTTTGATAAAATACATTATATAAAGAGGAGTGACGACTGTGACAATTTTACACGTACAAAATGTAACAGGTGGCTATACGCGTAAACCTGTAATTCAAGATTTATCTTTTGAAATGAAAAAAGGGGAATTAGTAGGATTAATCGGGTTAAACGGAGCGGGGAAAAGTACGACGATTAAACATATTATCGGGACATTATTGCCGAGAGCAGGCGAAATCCGCTTAAATGGTGTGACATTAAAGGAAAACATGGATCAGTATCGTTCTAGTTTTTCTTATATTCCTGAAACACCTGTATTGTATGAAGAACTAACATTAAGAGAGCATCTAGAATTAACGGCAATGGCTTATGGTTTAGATGAAAAAACTTTGGCGGAACGTTCAGAAGTATTACTTAAAGAGTTCCGAATGGAAAAACGTTTAAACTGGTTCCCATCGCATTTCTCAAAAGGGATGCGTCAAAAAGTAATGATTATGTGTGCGTTTTTAGTCAATCCAAGCTTATACATTATTGACGAACCATTTGTAGGACTTGATCCACTTGGCATTCAATCATTGTTGGATCAAATGGACGCGAAAAAACGCGCTGGAGCCGCTATTTTAATGTCGACGCATATTTTATCGACCGCCGAAAAGCATTGTGACCGCATTATATTACTTCATGAGGGGCGTGTCCGTGCACAAGGAACGATGGACGATTTACGTAAAGCATTCCAAATGCCAAATGCGACCCTCGATGATTTATATATTGCGATGACGAAGGAGCAAGACAATGAACAGCATGCATAGTGTTTGGGCGAAGCGGTTTGAGCATTATATAGGCGAAATTATGAAGTATATGCGTTTCGTATTTACGGGACATATTGCCATTGTTTTTGTCTTTATTATTGGCGCGGGTGGCTATCAATATAGCGAATGGCTAAAAGTAGTGCAAAATGATTTCCCTGCAGAGTGGCTCGTGGCAATACTTGTCGGTTGTATACTTACACTTAGCCGTCCTATTACACTATTGAAAGAACCGGATCAAGTATATTTACTGCCACTAGAATCTCAAATGCCGCAGTATTTTAAAAAGGCGAAAAATTGGACGTTTTGGTCTCAGGTTTTATTGCCAGCAGTCATTTATATCATCACAATTCCGTTGTTAAAAGAAGTGACGGTGCTAACGACGAAGCAAATATGGTTCGGGGTATTGTTCGTTGCCATTTTGAAGTTTTTAAATGTTCGTAGTGAGTTTGCGTATCGTTATGTAAACCGCGGACACGCTATTTGGATGGACCGACTTGTTCGGGCAGTTATTTCAATTTTAGCAATTCAAACGGTATTAACAGATGGCATTTTTGCTATACTCTTTTTAATTATGCTTGCCTATTATGTCATGACATTGCACAAAAAG
The DNA here is from genome assembly GCF_038005225.1 of Solibacillus sp. FSL K6-1523. Taxonomy (NCBI): domain Bacteria; kingdom Bacillati; phylum Bacillota; class Bacilli; order Caryophanales; family Caryophanaceae; genus Solibacillus; species Solibacillus sp. FSL K6-1523. Next base: position 3,731,791 of record NZ_JBBOSU010000001.1, on the reverse strand, counting down.
ATGAAAAATCAACCGGTTCCTTACGAACATTTTATTAAGCTTGAACAAAATCGGATGATGGGCTTTTATCGTTTTGCGAATTATTTTACGGAAGTGCCCCATTTAAAAGGGTCTATTAAGCGCAGAGCTTGGTTAGATATCGCTTATAAATGGATTCCTTATAAAAAGGAAAACACCCAGGCGTATCTTGTATTCCGTACTTTCATTCGAACGGATGACCACTTTTATTTATGGGTTCGTTTGACTGCTATTTCCGCAATTATTGCGATGTTTGTCAACATTCCATTTGTCACGTGGATTGTTGTCGGTGCGTTAGCATTTGCTACGACTTTGCAATTGAAGTATGCGCTGTTATCAGCAGGGGAATTCCGTATGGATATGCTGTATCCGATCCCGAGAGAAACGCGAAAACAAGTGGTTACGAAATTGGTCCGATTACTTGCTATAAAACAGGCAATCATTGTGACGATTTGTGCGATCATGCAGCCGCAATTTTTTATTATCCCAGTTGTAATTATACTAGTAAGCGAACTGACAATCAGATTATCGAAATAAAAGAAGGGTCATTAGCTAGAGTTAAGCTAATGGTCCTTCTTTTTAATGCCCGTATCCAGTAATTGTAAAATAGAAAATGCTTGCTGCATATGCAGGCGCATGACATATTGACTTGCTTGCATTAAAATGCTCGCTTTTGTATAATTCATCATTTCTTTTGCAATGTCGGCATCTCGAATACGTGACTCGGCATCCGTTAAATTTTCAGCGGTATTCATCGTCACATTATAAGCATGCTCTAACCGATTTTGGTAAGCACCAAGGCGAGCTCGTTCCATTGACGTTTGTTTAAGCGAATCATCAAGTGCAGAAAGCGATTTTTCGGCATCTTCGCGTGTGGCAATCGATAAATCGTCCAAGCCTAGAGAATTGCTGCTAACCTCACCAATAAAAATATCGATGTTTTGCCCACTATTTGCCCCAACTTGAATTTTTAAAGGTTTATCTTTGTAATCACCATTTAAAAGTGTCCGCGTATTAAACTCGGTATCTTTAGAAATTCTTGTAATCTCTTTTTTTAACTCTTGGAATTCAATATCAATCAGTTTACGATCTTCATCTGTCATCGTATCGGACGAAGCTTGCACCGATAATTCACGCATCCGCTGAATGATGGCATGTGTTTCATTCAACGCGCCTTCCGCTGTTTGAATCATTGAAATACCATCTTGAATGTTTTTCCCCGCCATATTGAGCCCACGAATTTGTGCGCGCATTTTTTCGGAAATGGCCAAGCCTGCTGGGTCATCCGCCGCGCTATTTATCCGATAGCCGGTCGAAATTCTCAAAAGTGCTTTATTCATCGCATTATAATTTCGATTATAGCTATTATAAATCGTTAAACCCGTCGCCATCCAACTACCCATTCGCATATTTACTTATCACCTCACAAAAAGAACTTTCAATATATATCGACGAGTAATAAAAATTTTTGAATAAATATGGAAATAAAATGGAGGCTTTTCTGTTTTAAAGGAATAGTCCACCAATAATAAGCCCAGTCAAAATAACAAAAGCAGGATGGATTTTATATTTTTCCAATGTAAAATAGCTACCAACTACTAATAACACCGTTGGAATGATATTGATTAAATCATATGATGTTTTTAAAAAATCAAAAGTAAGCGTTAGTAATAAGACCGTAATTGCTGGTAAAACGAAACTGGATAAGCGTTTTACACGAGTAGAATGTCGATATTTAAATAGTAGATTTAATAAAACGAGCATCAATATTAGCGAAGGAGCAATTGTTGCAAAGAGCGCAATCACACTACCTGGAACACCTGCAATAGAATATCCGATAGAGCCTGCTAATTTAGTTGCAATAGGACCGGGTAAGGAATTCGCAAATCCAATTAATTCACTAAACTCTGTGTTTGTCATCCAGCCATACTTATCCACAACTTCATTTTCAATTAATGGGATGATAGAAGGACCACCGCCGTATCCAAGTATATTCGAAATAAAAAAGGCTAAAAATAATTGGAGATAAGTCATGAGGCATCAGCTCCTTTAACAGGTAATGCGAGTGCTAAAACAAGCAAAACAGCAATGACAATCCCTGGGTGAATATTTAGTAGTGCGATTGCAATAAAGCTCAAAATAAAAATCAAGCTAGCAATTTTCAAACCAAGTGATGTTTTTGCTTTTTTCATAAAATCCCAAGTAAGCACGCCCATCATAACTGCCACAATTGGGATAACGCCATTTGTCATTCCGCTAACAAATTTGGATTCGCTAAATTGTTTAAGCGTGCTAAGCAAAACAATCATAAGAATTACTGTAGGGATTACAGTTGCAATTAATGCAGTAATAAGTCCAAGCCAGCCACCGACACGATAACCAATGTAGCCCGCCATTTTAGTACCAATTGGCCCTGGCAATGTGTTGCCAATTGAAATGACATCTGAAAATTCTTCATCCGTCATCCATTCATAATTCGTTACGACCTCCTTATGTACGAGTGGAATCGTCGTAGGACCACCACCGAAACCTAAAATGCCAGATCTAAAAAAAGCAATAAAAATTTGAAGTTGCAAATTCAATGAATGACCCTCCCAAAAATTTTCGAGTATCTAAATATTCTGTAAATACCAATTTTATAGAAAAAAGCTACGAAATACAATCGTAGCTTTAAAAAAAGATATGAAATTACAGAGCGTTACTCTTTTGGTGGTGCACTGTAAGTTGTCATATAAAATGAAGTATCGAACATGGATTGAATAATCGAGGCTTTGCCTTCTAAAATCGGAGCAATTGTTTCCTTATAATTTTGGCTATTTTTCCAAACATCAAATGACGCAGGCCCTACCCACTGGATGATGAGAAGGTACGTATCTTCTTTAATCGGTCGTAAAAAACGATAGGCAATGACTGTACTATCATTTTTCAATGACGTAATGGTATCTGAAATGGTTTTCTCAAACAAGGGACGACCATCTGATAAAATCGGCATATTGTAAAAAGTGAAATACCCTTTTTGCTCGAATTGCCCCATTTCACCTAAAACTTCAAATTTGCGTGGGACGGCAAAAATTGATTTTTTTGGACTTTCATGAAGCACAACTGAATTTCCGTTTCCGTGTAATAAAATGAGTGGTTCTTTGTGGTTTTTAGCAATTAATTTTTCCATAAAATCGGGTGTTCCGGATGTAATATAAAAATTCATTAAGACAACCTCCTTTTAATCTAATATTTCCATTTATATTGAAGTTCAACCTATTTGTCAAAAAGCGGACGTAAGAAAGAACAATTTTATGACATTTGTATGAGAAAACTATACAATACTATTCGAACAGTTTATAGTCATGATGGATATCATTGACGATATAATAACAAATTTATAAGCAATCTGAAGGGGTTGGGATGAGTTTATGACAAAATTTAATGATACATTATTACGTGCTGCTCGCGGTGAGGAAGTAGAACATACTCCCGTTTGGTTTATGCGCCAAGCAGGTCGTTCACAGCCGGAGTACCGTGAAATTAAAGAGAAATATTCACTAGAAGAAATTACGATGCAACCTGAACTATGTGCATATGTAACACGTTTACCAGTTGATCAATATAATGTAGACGCAGCGATTTTATATAAAGATATTGTGACGCCATTACCTGGTATTGGTGTTGACGTGAAAATACAAGCAGGAATTGGCCCAGTTATTTCAAATCCGATTCGGACAGTTGCGGATGTGGAAAAGTTAGGTGAATTCAATGCGAAAGAGCATACACCTTTTGTACTGGATACGATTAAAATGCTTACACAAGAACAGTTGAATGTACCGCTAATTGGCTTTGGTGGTGCACCATTCACACTTGCAAGCTACATGATTGAAGGTGGTCCGAGTCGTAACTATGCAAAAACGAAATCATTTATGGTATCTGAGCCAAAAGCTTGGTTTACATTAATGGATAAGTTAGCAGATATGATTATTGCAGATATTACGGCTCAAGTAGAAGCTGGCGCAAAAGCGATTCAAATTTTCGATTCATGGGTTGGAGCTTTAAATGTTGAAGATTACCGCATTTTTATTAAGCCTGTAATGACACGTATTTTTGGTGAGTTGCGACAATTAAATGTTCCATTAATTCAATTCGGTGTAGGCGCATCTCATTTAGTGAATGAGTGGCATGATTTACCGATTGATGTTGTCGGTTTGGATTGGCGTTTACCAATTCGTGAAGCAGGAGCGCGTGGTGTAACGAAAGCGGTACAAGGTAACTTAGACCCGACATTATTAATTTCAGATTGGAACGCATTAGAAGCGCGAGCTAAAGATATCGTGGATCAAGGATTAGCACATAAAGGCGGCCATATTTTCAACCTAGGACATGGTGTATTCCCAGATGTAAGTCCAGCTGTCTTAAAACGCTTAACGACTTTTGTACATGAATACAGTCGCGAACAAATGGCAAAGCGTGGCTAATCGTTTAAAACTTGATAGAGGTGAGAAGGCATGAAACAAGTACGTGGTTTATTAGTAATGGCATACGGTACGCCGTATAAAGAAGAAGATATCGAACGTTATTATACACATATTCGTCACGGTCGCAAACCGTCTCAGGAACATATTGATGATCTAGCAGCGCGCTATCGTGCCATTGGTGGGATTTCACCACTTGCTAAAATGACCGTTGCACAAGCAGAAGCCCTTGGAGCACGTTTAAACGAAGTACAAGATGAAATCGAGTATAAAGTATTTATCGGATTAAAGCATATCGAGCCATTTGTCGAAGATGCAGTTGAGGCAATGGTTAACGAAGGAATTACTGAGGCTGTTTCCATTGTTTTAGCACCTCATTTCTCGACGTTTTCAGTGAAATCATACAATGGCCGTGCAATCGAAGCAGCTGAAAAATTAGGTGGCACATTAAAGATTACTTCTGTGGAAGCTTGGTATGATGAACCGAAATTTATTGAATTTTGGAAGCAAGCAGTTAATGGTGAATTAGCTAAAATGTCAGAAGAAGAACGGACAAATTGCTGTCTAATCGTTTCAAATCATTCATTACCAGAAAAAATTAAATTAGCTGGTGATCCGTATGAACAACAATTAGTGGATACAGCAAATTTAATTGAACAAGCTTCTGAAATTGAAAATGTTGTCGTTGGTTGGCAATCAGCAGGTCAAACACCCGAGCCGTGGTTAGGACCGGATGTTCAAGATTTAACGAGAGATTTATTTGAACAAAAAGGATATAACGCATTTATTTACACGCCGGTTGGTTTCGTAACAGAGCACCTAGAAGTTCTTTATGATAACGATTATGAGTGCAAAGTCGTTTGTGATGAAATTGGAGCTAGCTATTATCGTCCAACGATGCCGAATACGCATCCGTTATTTATCGATGCGATGGTAGATGCGATTAATAAAAAACTAGCGAATTAAGATAGAGAGTGATGATGAAGGTGACAGTAAAAAGACGAAAGGTTGTTATCGTTGGCGGTGGAATCACAGGCTTAACGACGGCATTCTATTTACAGCAAGAAGCGAAGGCGCAAAATTTACCTTTAGATGTAGTATTAAGTGAAGCGTCTCTACGTTTAGGGGGAAAAATCCATACAGTACGAAAAGATGGGTTTATTATTGAACGTGGCCCCGAATCGTTTTTTGATACAAGTAGCAGTGTCCGCGAGTTGGCACGTGAATTAAATATCGAACATGAAATGATTCAAAATAAAGATGGTCGAACATACATTGCAATTGGTAGCGAACTTCATCCAATCCCGGGTAATTTATTGCTCGGGGGGTCACCTGATATTTTCTCGTATATGACATCGAGTGTACTTTCTTTAAGTGGTAAGATTCGTGCGGCAGGAGATTTATTTTTACCAAAACTTCGCCATGAAGCAGATGAGCCAATAAGTGAATTCTTCCAACGACGCTTTGGTAAGGAAGTCGTAGAGAATTTAGTAGAGCCTGTGCTTGCAGGTACCTTTGCAGGAGATGTCGATCATATAAGTATGCAATCAATGTTCCCGCAATTTTACCAGTTAGAGAAAGATTATCGTAGTTTACTTTTAGGGATGAAAAAGACAGGGCGAGGGATTTATGCGTTAGATGGTGGCCAAGGTGAAATACATTATGAATCGTTTAATAATGGTCTTGAAACATTGGTGGAAGCACTGGAAAAAGAACTTGCTGACCAATCCATTTTAAAAGGAATTAAAGTAGATGCCATTGAAAAATTATCAGATGGTACATATCAAGTTAATTTAAATAGCGGTGCACCGATTCGGGCAGATATGGTCGTTGTCACAACGCCATTTAACGTAACGAAAAAAATATTTAGTGATTCAGAAGCAATGCAGCAAATCCCTCCTATGAATTATGCAACGATTGCAACGGTCACAATGGCATTTAAAAAAGGGCAAATGAGAAAGTATACAGATACGTTAAATTTCTTTGTTTCTCGCAATAGTGATTTTGCGATTACGACATGTACGTGGAATAATCGTAAATGGGATAATGTAGCGCCAGAAGGTCATGATTTATTGCGTGTTTATATTGGGCGTGTAGGGGATGAATCGATTGTTGAGCTTTCGGATAGCGAGATTGAGAAAATTGTCCTGCAAGATTTACGAAAGGCTGTTGGGTTAACGAGTTCGCCAATTTTTACGGTCGTTGCACGTTGGAAAGAATCGATGCCGCAATATATGGTCGGTCATGAAGCGCGTATGAAAAAAATGGACGAACAATTTCATAAAGAATATCCACAAATTCATCTTGTCGGAAGTTCGTATAAAGGAATTAGTGTGCCTGACTGTGTGACACAGGGAAAACAAGCGGCAGACAAAGTAATTCAAGAACTGTTAGAGTTGCCGGTTACTACGTAAATTTTATCTAAATGAGGGTGCTGTACTAAAGGAAAAATCCTTTTAGTACAGCATTTTTTTTAACCATATAAGTATAACCAAAGAATCTATCCTAATGATATAAATGTTCTTATAAAGTTTTTCAAGTTTAGGCTGGCTAAGCACATGAGGCGCACTGATTTGTTGCACAAATCTGTACGACTCATCTTTGTGCTTTGTGCAAGGCCAGCCTATTTAAAGTTTTGCCTTTCAAAAACTTTCTGCATTTTTTGCCGCTTGCCGTGGGAGGCGGCGTCATTCTTGCTAAATTTTGCCCATTGTGCAAGGAATATTCTAATTCTTTTGTCGAGTTTGTATTTCAATAAAAATATTGAGTAGCGAAAAACTAACATCATATTCGAAAAATTGATTAAGAGTTTTAGTCGTAGAAACTTGAATAGAAGAAGTTGATTGGAATGAAGGGGAGGCGACTCCTGAGGGAACAGCACGTGCGAAAAAAGTTAGTTGGAGCCGTGCCCGCGGAAAGCGTCCGACCCGGAATGGAAATCAACTTCCCCCTTATTAGAAAGGATTATTAATGATGGATTCTTTAATTAATTGTATCAAGTTATTTCGTATGTAAAAATATGTTCACAATTTTATCTCATGTCTTTCATGCAAATTTCACAATTATTTAGTACGCTTATTAGTGAGGTGGCGCATTATGAAACGAGCTCATTTCATTTTGTATTTTCTATTCATCATAATACTTACGGGTTGTTCGGATGACCGTTTCGATCGCGTTGATCCACATCAATCATTCGTCGCATCGGTCAATTTATTAGAGCCATCCATCACGTTTTTTGATCAATCAGCGAATGAAATTGCTTTATGGCCTTTGGAAAAAGCATATACAGGTGCCGTATTAATTGGTAAGGATGCTATATTATTGTATGGTCATCAACTGGCAGAAGCGGATTTATATGAGCTTTCTACGGGAAGGCCTTTGCAAAAAGTCAAAACAGGATTAGGTGTAACGAACGCTTATTTTGATGACCAATCGGAAAAAATATTTATAACGAATAGTAAAACAAATGAACTTACAAGTTACACGACGAAAGGGAAATTGCAGCATACAGTGAAGCTTCGTAATTATCCAATGTCAATGTTAGTGAGTGATGGCAAGTTATATGTGATTAATTACAAAGACACGATTCTTTCGGTCATTTCTACTGAAACAATGGACATCTTAGAAGAGTGGGAGATACCAAAATCATCGCATGGATTGGTCATTCCTAATAGTCGAGATGAATTATGGATTGGTGGGCATGGTGAAGGCAGTAGTCCCAATCAAACCGTTGATATTTATGCACAATCAACAGGTGAGAAGTTAAAGGAAATCCCGATGCCGCTAATGCCAGTTGGTTTCTCTCAAAAGGATAATGAAATTGCGGTTGTTAGTCATGGGGAAAATATTTTATATGTGGTGAATGGAGATGGAACAATTATGTGGCAGCTTGAAATAGGTGCGAATCCATTTACTGTAGCACATTTTAAAGATTCACTCGTTGTAGCAGGCTATGATGATCATGCGATTTATTTTATAAAAAGTAGAAGTATACAAAAAAAGGTGCAAACAGGAAAAGGACCATTTCATTTGCTTGTGAGGGAGGGATAGCAGATGGCAACTATATTAATTGTAGACGATGAAGAAAACATGAGACAGCTCATTGACGTTGTTCTATCCCAATCAGGTTTTACGATAGAAATGGCTGCGAATGGGACGGAAGCTTATCATATCCTAACACAGCAGAAAATTGATTTAGTATTGCTCGATGTGATGATGCCTGGTGAAGATGGTTTTGCAGTATGTGAAGCGATTCAAGCAATCGGGCAAGTCCCCGTCATCTTTTTAACAGCACGCGATGCAAATGAGGATAAAGTGAAAGGGCTAACAATTGGCGGTGATGATTACATCGTCAAGCCCTTTACGACAAATGAATTAATTGCAAGAATTCAAGCGGTATTACGAAGAACAGGGCTGGTCATGCAGCAAGTAGAAGCGAGCTTTTTACAATGCGGTGTTATAAAAATGGATGAAATATCTCGGAAAGTGTTCATTAATGAGGGCGAAGTGACACTTACTTTAAAGGAATTTGAGTTGTTGCATTCATTTATGCAAAATCCAAATACTGTATATTCACGAGAGCAACTTTTGGAACGAATATGGGAACTGAATTACGCAGGTGGAACTCGTACGGTGGATACGCATATAAAAACATTGCGTATTAAACTAGGGAAAAAATCAAAGGAAGCAAGCGACTATATTCAAACGGTGTGGGGAATTGGATACCGCTTTGAAAAAACAATATGAAAAAGTTGTCCTCAAAAATTTGGTTGCTCATTGTTTTGTTTTTGACTGCAACCGTTGTATTCATGTACATATTTACAAATTTCCTTTATGAGCAACTTTATGTTGAAGATACAAAGATTACGATGGTAGAAGTCGGTGAAAAGCTGCAAACGATGTATCAAGGTGGCAAAGTAACGGACGAGCTAATTGGGGCGATTGATCATTATGCGGCGTATTCAAATATTCCAATATTTGCGGTGAGAAATCCACGTGAGTTGAGTGCATGTGTCCCGTTTGATGTAGACTACGATGCTTTAGTAGGACCGACCGAACGTCAGCAATTAATAGCAGGAAATACGGTTATAAAAATGGGGTATGAGCCACGTTTTGAACGCCAAATTATTTCAGTCATTTTACCATTTACTGATCAAAATCGTTTAGAAGGAATTATTTATTTATACTATCCGTTAGCGAAAATTTCAGAACTGGCGAAAGATGAAGTGATATTGCTTATAACAGGTGCGGTGATGTTTTTATTAGTAGCAGCATTTTTTGTGTACCAAGGAATGCGCAAAATTTTAAATCCGTTAGCAAATTTACAACAAGCGGTGAATCGTATGGCGGGGGGAGAATATGCAACAAGAGTTGATGTAACATCCAAAGATGAAATAGGCACACTTTCCACTGCCTTTAACCAGATGGCAAGTTCCATACAACAGGAAGATGAAGCACAAAAGTCCTTTCTTGCAACGGTATCCCATGAGTTACGTACACCGATTAGCTATGTAAAGGGCTATAGTGAAGCGATTCAAAATGGCTATATAACGGAACAGAAACGGGATGAAGCAATCAGGCTCATTGCGCGTGAATCTGCCCGTATGGAACGTTTAACAAATGAGTTGATGCAGCTCGCAAGAAAAGATGAAAAAATCCAATTAGCTGAAGCCGAGCCACTTGTTTTAGCCGAAACGATACGGGATGCGGTGTCATTGCTACAAAATCTAGCAATTGCGAAACATATTCAAATTGAACCAGACCTTGAAGAAGAAGTGATTGTCATGGGTGATGAGGAAAAAATAAAGCAAGTGTTTATAAATGTTATCGAAAATGCGATCCGTTACTCTCAAGAAAACGCAGTGATTTTCATTGATTCGAAAGAAATTAATAATGAGGCTGTCATTAAGGTAACGGACAGCGGAATAGGAATACCTGCCGAAGATTTACCGCATATTACAGAACGTTTTTACCGCGTCAATAAAGCGCGTAGTCGTTCGGATGGGGGCAGTGGCTTAGGTCTATCCATTGTCGAACAAATTATTAAACAGCACCAAGGTAAATTAAAAATTGAAAGCACATTAGAAAAAGGAACGGACGTAATCATTACGCTCCCAACAATGGAGGAATTAGAATGAAAAAGTGGATGTATAGTTTAGTAGCAATTCCAGTATTATTATTTGGCTGTGGAGGAGAAGAGCAAGAAATCGACACATTAGATAATGGCGTTATGCCGGTAGAAGTTGTAGTTGAAATTCAAACACCTGAGCATTTAAATGTAAACGAAACAATTCAGCTTGCGGCGCGTGTGACACAAGGCGATGAAGCGGTAGATGATGCAGAGGAAGTAAAGTTTGAAGTGTGGGAATCAGGCTTGCGCGATGACGGTCAAATGTTAGACGGAAAATTAACAGAAGACGGGATTTATGCGGTCGATTATACATTTGATCATGACGGTGTATATTATATGTTTGCCCACACAACAGCGCGTGGATTACATGTCATGCCAAAGCAACAATTAGTCATTGGGGAACCCGATATGAGTAAAGTTTTAGAAGATAAAAGCTCAGCATCAATGGACCATGGCGCTGGACATGAAGAAAATACAGATTCTGAGGAAAAAGATAGTCATTAATCATTGCAATTCAATAATATCGGTGTATAATAATGACCAGATGACCGAAATGGTTTTATGGTCATTTCCGATAGTATCGTTTATTTATGGAGGTGGGTAAGTGGATCGACGACAGGAAATTTTACAGTCTGCAACGAAATCTTTCACGTTATTTGGTTATAAAGCAACAACAATCGAGCAAGTTGCTAAAATTGCGAACGTTGGAAAGGGAACAATTTATACGTTTTTCGCAAATAAAGAAGACCTTTTCCAAGAAGTAGTACTAAATTTAATTGATGAAATGAAGAGAGAAACAGATAAATCGATTGACTTCAATGCGAGTTTTATACACAAAGCTCATACTTCATTAATGACTATGCTTCAATTCAGGGAGCGTCATTTATTGTTTGCGAAACTCATAGAAGAGGAAAAAGAGCTACGAACGCCAGCAGTAAAACAGATGCTGTTAGAAATTGAGCGAGAAATTATTTCCTATATTTCTGCCCGCATTCAAAAAGGGATTGAAAGAGATGAAATAATTGATTGCAATAAAGAACATGTTTCTTATATGCTATTTAAAACGTATCTTGCATTCATCGTAGACTGGCAAACGACGCATGAAGAGCCATTAAAAGAAGAAGAGATTTTAGCATTATTTAAAGAAACAATATTTCGGGGTTTAGCGAAAAAGTAAGTATCACTTCTTACAGAGGTGATTTTATTTTTTAGCTAGATTGACCAAATGACGTTTTCGGTCAATGAGTATTTTATGGAGGGGAATTAATGATTAAAGCAGAATGGTTAAAGTTGTTAAAAACGCGAAAAATGCTTGTGGCGACAATTGCAGTACTATTTGTTCCGGTGCTTTACGCAGGGATGTTTTTATGGGCGTTTTGGGATCCATATGCCAATTTAAAAAGCTTGCCTGTAGCAATTGTCAACGAGGATAAAGGCGCTACGATGGAAGGCGAATCGATACAAGTCGGTGATGAACTCGTTGAAAATCTCTTGGATAGTAAGGAATTTAAATTTGAAAAAGTCGATCAAAAAGATGCAGAGCAAGCATTAAAAGATCGCAAATATTATATTTTAATTAAAATTCCAGAAAACTTTTCACAGCATGTCACAACATTATTAGATGATTCACCTCAAAAGTTAACAATTGATTACATTCCAAACGAGGGCTTTAACTTCTTAAGTGCTCAAATTGGGGAAACAGCAATGGACCGCATTAAAGCGGAAGTAAATGCACAAGTTTCGGCAACATTCGCTGAAAAGTTATTTGATTCCATTACAACTTTAGGTGATGGCTTTACGGAAGCGGCAGATGGTGCAGGTGAATTGGATGAAGGTGCACAAAAAATTGTCGACGGTGCAACAGATTTAAAAGGATATTTACAACAATTAGCTTCAAGCACAATTGAATTATCGGATGGTTCGTCTGAATTAACTGAAGGTGCAAAAAAAGCAGCAACTGGAGCAAACGCTTTAGCTACGGGTGTAGCAACAATTGCAGATGGTAGTAGTCAACTTGCGGAAGGTGCAACGACTGCATCACAGGGGGCGGATACCTTACAACAAGGGCTTAACCAATATGTTAATGGGGTTGGGCAACTAGCAAATGGTCAAAATGAATTGACTACTGGTCAAGAAAGCTTATCTTCTAATTTAGCAGCTTTAGCTCAAGGCACTGCCAATATAGATGATAAAATAAAAGCATTAGCGGACGGTTCTGCAAATGTTACAGGCGGTATTGATCAGCTAGCCGAGCAGTTACAGGCAGTTATCCCGTTATTGCCAGAGGAAAATCAAGCAGCAATACAAACAGCTTTAGCGCAATTACAAGCGGGCAGTACGCAAGTAAGTGGTGGATTAACACAACTTCATACAGGTACGAATGGTCTTGATGACAAAATTGCCGCACTGAGCGAAGGCGCAGAAAGTTTAAATGCGGGTCAAAAACAACTTGCAGCAGGTATTGAGCAGCTTACAAATAGTTCTCCACAACTGCTTGAAGGGGCCAATTCTTTAGCAGTTGGGAATTCCACTTTAGCAGAAAAATTACAGCAGCTAAGTAAAGGTGCTGTTGATGCGACACAAGGAGCAAATGATTTAGCATCAGGCTTAAATACACTTGTGGCAGGTTCGAATAAATTAAATGATGGTACGTCGTTATTAGCAGAAAAATCAGGTGAGTTGGCAGAAGGTTCTTCAACTTTAGCAGATGGTACAAAAGATTTAGCAGATGGTACAGCGACATTGACGGAAAAATTAACAGAAGCAAGTGATAAGGTCGATATTCATCCGACAGAGGATATGTATAATATGGTCGGTTCACCAGTGGAAGTTGAAAAAACGGCTGTGAATCATGTACCGAACTACGGAACAGGATTTGCTCCGTACTTTATTTCATTAGGATTATTTGTTGGTGCGCTATTAATTTCAATCGTTTTCCCATTAGTCGAGCCAGCGATTATTCCGAAAAATGGTGCGAGCTGGTTTATGAGTAAAGTGTCTATATTAGCGGTCGTAGGTATCATTCAATCAATCATTACGATTGCAATTGTTGTATGGGGATTAGGTTTAGAAGTTGGAAACATGCCTCAATTTATATTAACAACACTTTTAACAAGCTTTACATTTTTAGCATTAGTTCAAATGCTTGTATCAATGTTGGGAGATCCAGGTCGCTTCATTGCAATCTTAATTTTAATCTTCCAATTAGTAACAAGCGCGGGTACATTCCCACTTGAACTATTGCCAGAACAGCTTCATATTTTCAATACGTTTTTACCGATGACGTTCACAGTTCAAGCATTTAAATCTGCTATTTCAATGGGAGATAACTCATTCTTAATGATGAACTGGTCGGTTTTAGGTGCGTATTTAGTAAGTTTCTTAGCGATTACATTTGGCTACTTTGCGCTAATTCATAAAAAGCGTTATTCAAAACATCATGTGGAAAGTAAATAATCAATAAAAGGAAATGTCCTGTTGCGCTAATAAATGCAGCAGGGCTTTTTTTTCGTTGAGACGGATAAAAATACGAAAGTGTTCGATAGAAAGTGAAAAGTGACGGATAGAATCCGAAAAGTTTTGGATAGAATCCAAAATTTGATGGATAAAACCCGGTTTAGAAGGATAAATCAGTGATTATGGAACAAAAAAATCCACGAGCTTTGAGCGTGCCCGTGGAATGAATGTAAGCTATTTGTTATAGGTTCATCTTTATCTAAGATGAAGGTGTTAGCAAGTTGTTTTTTCTAATGGTGTATCAACGATGATTATAAAGAGTTGCATTTATCACAATTGTTGCTGTAGCACTCGCTTTGTTCTTCAATTTTGTCACCGCATTGTACACAAATTTTATCTGGTAAGTTTTTGAAAAATTCGACTACGTTTTCTAACATTGTGGCCCCTCCTTTTTTTAAGTCTGTTATATGACTTCTGTTGATATTACTTATTGTATTATAACAGTTTTATTTCGTCAACACAAAATGCCTAATTTGCGTTAAAATAAATATGGATAAATTGTGAAGGAGCGAGGAACCATGTATTTTATTGATAACAAAGGTATTACAGATCCACGAATTAACTTAGCAATTGAAGAGTATGTATTAAAAAATATGGACATTGAAAAAGATGATTACTTACTGTTCTATATTAATCAACCATCGATCATTATCGGAAAAAATCAAAATACGATTGAAGAGATTAATACAGATTACGTTGAAGACAATGACATCATTGTCGTTCGCCGTCTATCAGGTGGTGGCGCTGTGTACCATGATTTGAACAATTTAAATTTCAGCTTTTTAACAAAAGATGATGGGGACAGCTTTAATAACTACAAAAAATTTACGCAGCCGGTAGTAGATGCACTTGCGAAATTAGGCGTGAATTCAGAACTATCGGGTCGTAACGATATTTTAGCAGAGGGTAAAAAGGTTTCTGGCAATGCGCAATATTCTACGCGCGGCCGTATGTTTAGCCATGGTACATTAATGTTTAATTTAGATATTGATGCGGTAGTCAACTCGTTAAAAGTGAAGCAAGATAAAATTGAATCAAAAGGAATTAAATCAGTTCGTTCTCGAGTAGCGAATATTATTGATTTCCTACCTGAAAAAATTACAGTAGAACAGTTCCGCATGGAAATTTTAAAGTCAATTTTCGGTGGCGAAGAAAATATTCAATACTATGAATTAACAGAAGCCGATTGGACGGAGATTCATGAAATTTCAAAAAGTCGATATCAACAATGGGATTGGAACTACGGAAAATCACCGCGCTTCAATATCCAAAAATCACAACGCTTCCCATCAGGTAGCATCGATATTCGCTTAGAAGTAAATAAGGGAATTATTGAAGAAATCACGGTATTTGGAGACTTTTTCGGTGTAGGTGATGTGAAAGAAATCGAACAATTATTAGTCAGTACAAAATACGACCGAGCAGCAATTGAGGACAAGCTTAATACGGTAGATATTCCAAACTATTTCGGTGGCGTAACAAAAGAGGAATTTTTACAATTAATTTATTAATTCTAGACAACTAATAGGCGCTATTCTTCAAAAAGAAGAATAGCTCTTTCTTATGGAGTTAATAGGTAGATAATTTTGTAAGGATTACATTTAGGGGGAGTTAAATGAGTTATTGTTCATTCATTGCTACAAACTTTGAAATGCCAGAAGTGGAATCGAGAGTGAAAAGCATTACGGCTAAGGAAGCGATTGAATTAGGTGTAAAGCCAAATGAGTTTGTACCTTGGGAGAATATAGACCCGGACGCTCAAATATTATATGCCGAAAATGAAGATGATTTAAATGAATTGGTTGTTACAAAGGACACTTACTATAATGTGAGCGGCTATACAAGTTATCCATTTACTTATGAGGTGACGTTTGGCTATTCGGAATCGAGATTAAACCAATTGCTGGAGTACTTAAAAGAAAATATAAAAGAAGATCAGATAATAGAACTATGGAGAGTATGGATTGGTCATGATAATAATGACTTAAATATACCGTATAGTAGATATTCCTTTGGAGAACTAACCCTAGACCAACTTTTACAAATGTATGATAGGAATCATGAACAATATAAAGAGGAGTATTGTATCGTTTTGGAGAGGTGAAAATTAGTGCACTAATTATGTATATGAGTTTAACCAAAGAATCTATCTTAATGATATAAATGTTCTCATAAAGTATTTGCAAGTTTAGGCTGGCTAAGCACATGAGGCGCACCGATTTGTTGCACAAATCTGTACGACTCATCTCTGTGCTTTGTGCAAGACCAGCCTATATAAAGTTTTGCCTTTCTAAAAACTTTCTGCGTTTTGCGCCGCTTGCCGTGGGAGGCGGCGTCATTCTCGCTAAATTTTGCCCATTGTGCAAGGAATATTCTAATTCTTTTGCCGAGTTCGTATTTCAATAAAAATATTGAGTAGCGAAAACTAACTTCATATTCGAGCAAATGATTAGGAGTTTTAGTGGTACAAACTTGAATAGAAGGAGTTGATTGGAATGCAGGGGAGGCGACTCCTGCAGGAACAGCATGTGCGGAAAATCCACTTTTTTCGGGACGTGTCCCGTAAAAAGTTAGTTGGAGCCGTGCCCGCGGAAAGCGTCCGACCCGGAATGGAAATCGACTCCCCCTTTATTAGAAAGGATTATTAATGATAGATTCTTTAATTAATTTTATAGAAAAAGTACGCTCATAACTTTGAGTGTACTTTTTTTAGTGTTACTATTGAAAGAGGAAGCTTTCATTAATTAGAGAGGTGATCTTATGGAAAAGCACCGAATTTTCGTTGTAGAAGATGATGTGAAAATCGCATCGTTATTAGCAGAAACATTAAGGAAATACCAATATGAAGTGGCCATAGTAAAAGATTTTGAACAGGTGATTGAAGAATGCACATTATTTAATCCACACCTTGTACTGCTTGATATTAATTTACCTACATATGATGGCTATTATTGGTGTCGAAAACTGCGTCAATATACGAAATGTCCGATATTATTTATTTCAGCCAGATCAGGGGAAATGGATCAAATTTTTGCACTTGAAAATGGCGGCGATGATTTTATTACAAAACCATTTAACTATGAAATTGTGCTCGCTAAAATTCGTAGCCATTTACGTCGGACGTATGGGGAATATTCAATACGTCAAGAAGAACGAACGATTAAGCAAGGGCAACTAACACTTTATTTAGAAAGAATGGAATTACAAATAAAGGATTTAACTGTACCACTTCAAAAGAAGGAATGTGTTATTTTAGGGCTTTTAATGGGACAGGCACCAAAAGTTGTAAGCCGTGATCAATTATTAGAAGAGTTATGGGATGATCAAGCATTCGTTGATGAAAATACATTAAATGTGAATATGACCCGTGTACGAAAAAAATTAGCGGATTACGATATTCTTTCTAGTATTGAAACAGTTCGCGGTGCAGGTTATCGTTTTATGTTAAGTACGGAGGAAATGTAATGGCCGTCAAATTATTTTTGAAAGAGCACGGTTCTTACGTATTATTCCAATTATTTATGACGGTATTTTTAATCACATTGTTTTGGCTTGAAGGATTTCGCAGTAAGGAAACCGCAATTTATGCTATTGCGATTAATATGTTGTTAATTGCTTCTTTTTTAATTGTACGATATATGTTAAGGCGTCGATATTTAGCCAAAATTACACAGTGCCCAACAACGATGGAGGATGCACTTCAAAAAAATGCAAAGACCGCGGAATATGCGTTAACAGAGCGCTATTTACATGAATTATATAAATTGTATCAGCATGAAGTTCAATCGCTCTACGCGACGCAATCGAGACAATATAAATTTATGAATCAATGGGTACATCAAATGAAAACTCCTGTATCTGTATTAGAGCTGTTATTGCAAGAAGATGGGGAACTCGATAAAAAAAGTGTGCAAGAAGAAGTAGATCGCCTCAAGCGCGGACTTGAAATGGTGTTAATCAATGCGCGATTAGAAAACTTTGAAGAAGATATGCAAATTGTCGAAGTACCTTTAAAAGCGATTGTAACGGCTGTAATAAATGAAAATAAACGATTATTTATTGCAAATCGTGTGTTTCCCAATGTCGATGTGGATGAAAATGTAAGTGTGATGAGTGATCCAAAATGGCTCCGTTTTTTACTGGATCAATTTATTACAAATGCTGTGAAATACACATTTGAACCGAATAAGAAAATTACGATTTCAAGTACCAAGTTTGACCAGCGAATCATATTAACGATTCAAGATGAAGGCATTGGTATTCCAAAATCAGATTTAACACGAGTGACAAAAGCCTTTTATACTGGAGAAAACGGTCGCAAAACAGGTGAATCCACAGGAATGGGTTTATATATTGCGAAAGAAACTTGTGATAAGTTAGGGCATCAGCTGTTGATTACTTCAGAGGTAGGACAAGGTACAAAAATCGAAGTCATTTTTAATTCATAGGGGAAAGTAAAGCAAGGAAATGAAATGAACTTTGAAGTAGTGCTGCCTTGGGGATTTACTAACACGAAAACACAATAATTGAGGGATGCAAATGTCAATTTTACAAATTAATGAAGTAACGAAAGTGTATGAAGGAAAAGTAACGAAGCGTGCACTGAATCAATTAAGTTTTGAAGTTGAAGCAGGTGAATTTGTAGCCATTATGGGTCCATCAGGTAGTGGTAAAACAACATTGCTGAATATGATTTCAATGGTGGACATGCCGACTTCAGGTGAAATTATTTTTGACGGAACAAAGCCGCAAACGTTAAATAGTGAGCAGCTTGCCTATTTCCGCCGACGCCAGCTTGGTTTTGTATTTCAAGATTTCAATTTATTGCCGATGCTTTCTGTGGAAGAAAATATTATTTTGCCATTAACACTTGATGAGCAACCCGTTTCAGTGATGGAAGAACGCTTGCAACAATTAAGCAGGAAACTAGATTTAGCGGCTATATTGCAAAAAAGGCCTAATGAAATATCAGGTGGTCAAGCACAAAGGACAGCGATAGCGAGAGCGCTAATCCATGAGCCAACCATTATTTTAGCCGATGAGCCTACCGGTAATTTAGATTCCAATTCAACACGTGAAGTTTTACAGTTGCTCGGAAAAGTAAATAAGGAAAATGGTGCAACGATTGTGATGGTAACACATGACCCGATTGCGGCAAGTTTTTGTGATCGTGTGTTGTTTATTAAAGATGGCGAGTTTTTTAATGAAATTTATCAAGACGATCGACAACAAACATTTTTCCAACGAATTTTGAATGTATTGAGTTTATTAGGAGGACATGTCGGTGACTTTTCTTCAATTCGCTTACCGTAACGTTTTCCGTAATTTTCGTAACTATGCAGCATTTTTTATGGCGAGTTTCTTTTCTGTCTTTGTTTTTTTCATTTATTCCATGGTCATGTTTCATCCTGAAATTGAAAGAGGTTTTCTAGGGGAAGTTTCCATCGCGGGAATGGTGTTGGCAGAAGTCATATTAGTGTTGTTTTCATGGTTTTTTATTTTTTATTCAATGCGTGCATTTTTAGAGGCCCGTGCAAAGGAATTTGCTATTTTTTTACATTTAGGCATGAGCCGTAATCAATTGAGCAAATTAATCTTTATTGAAACGATGACAATCGGTATTCTTTCATGTATTTCAGGAATTCTTTTTGGTTTCGCATTTTCGAAATTCTTTTTCATGATTGTACGTGAAATTTTAAATTTAACGGATTTGCCTTTGTATTTATCATGGGAACCATTTGTTTTAACGCTATTTGTTTATTTAAGTGCGTTCACAGTTATTTCAGTAATTAGCGTTATATTCACGCCAAATATTAAAATTATTGACGTATTAAAGGGACCGAAAATTGTTGATGTTTCGGATGCCTATTCCAAAAAACAAGCTTTCTTTGGGGTTTTTTTAATCGCATTGGGCTATTTTTTAGCGCTAATTACGACGAAATCATCCATTTTTAATTACACGCTGCTCGTCCCGATTTTTGTGACAGTCGGGACGTATTTTTTCTTTACGGATACGACACTTTATTTTATGGATCTTATTAAAAGACGAAAACAGTATTATTGGAAAAAGTCACGGATGCTGGCAATTGCTGAGCAGGTGCAAATTGTGCGTGGAAATTCAGGGATGTTCTTTATCGTAACACTTGTATCAACAATGGCTTTTTTGACGGTCGGTATTCTGTCGGCGATGTCTTCTTATACTTCGCAATACGATAAACTGAATCCACTCGGGATGATTTATAAAGGGGAAGTTGACAATCCGTATGAACGAGAACATATTGTATCGTTAATTGAAAGCCTTGAGGACAATGGCATTAGCTATCAAATGACCCGTTTTTCGGTAAAGAGACAAACTTCCTCGTTCACATCAAATCCTGTGGAGGTTTTTAGAGAAACTGATGTGAACCATCTATTGTTCTCATACAAGTATCCGCTCGTTAATTTAAAAAGTGGAGAAGCTATGTTTATTCCATATTCAGAGGATTCAATAAAGGATTTAGCAAATACAGTTGTTGAAACGACGTTAGTGGAAAACAACGTCGAGCTGACAATTAATAGTGTGTATCCAAAAATGTTTTTCCCAACAGCTATTATAAGCAGTAACTCAATTATTATTAGTGACGAGGATTATGAAAACTTAATCAATCCGTTTGCTCATTATCTAAACTTGAAACCTGGCTATCACCTTTTCACATTCGATATACCAAAATGGATGGAGACAAAAGAAATCGGTGTCGACATTCATCATATGGTCGCGAGAGAGTATGTATTAAGCGATGTGTATTCACTTCCATTTTATTATGAAAATACGGGATTAAATTATTCTTATATATTAGCAACCTACTCTTTATTTACCCTTGTAGGGATTCTTGTTGTCGCTGTTTTTTTACTTGCTTCAGGAAGTTTTGTGTATTTTAAATTATATGCAAACTTAGATCAGAAGAAAAAACAATTTAATATGTTAAAGCGAATTGGCTTAACAGATCGCGAAATGAAAAATTTAGTCACTCGTTTTTTATGCATTCAATTTTTCCTTCCTTGGGGGCTAGCCCTCGTGCATAGTGCATTCGCGTTCCTTGTCATTCAAACGGTGTTACATGATGTGATGAATCTTTCCATCGTAAAAGAAGGGGTTATTTCCTTTACACTGATTGGATGCATTCAGATTGTCTATTTCTTTTTAATACGCTGGCGTTATATTTCACATATTCGAGCATAACAAGAAATTTGTTAATAGTAGATAAAAGTGGATTTTTTTAACGAATAATTGTAATGGTTGGTAAAATAGGTATTGTTTTATCAGAATACTTATTTTATAATGCTAATTAAGTGAATAGTTATTCATTTTACGCATAAGGGGATGGGTGTATTGAATTTAGTTGAAAACATTAGACAACAAGCTCTCGAACAACCAGAAAAAACAGCGTATTATTTTTTAGGACAAGGCACTACTTATGGCGAGTTTGAACAAACGATTGCCAGGTTTGCCGCAGCTTTACAAGATTTAGGGGTACAAAAAGGGGATCATATTGCCTTTTTACTTGGCAATACACCGCATTATTTAATTTCGCTCTATGCAACGATGCGAATTGGTGCGACAGCGATCCCGATTAATCCCATTTACACACCGGACGAAATTTCTTACATTATAAAAAACGGTGATGTAAAAGTTGTTATTGCACTAGATATGTTATTACCACTTGTGGAGGCAGGGGTGCAAGGATTCCCGCAAGTGACGGACTATATCATATGTGAAACAACACCAGATGTAGCAGAAAAATATGCAGCTTTAAGTGAAGCAGCAAAAGCGAAAACAAAATTATTTACACAAGTACTAAGCGCGACAAGTCATACGGTCGAGCCAGTAGCTGTTGATCTAGATGATACAGCAATTATTTTATATACTTCGGGTACGACTGGTCAGCCAAAAGGTGCGATGCTGACACATGAAAATATCTATTCGAATGCGCGTGATGTTGGTGAATATTTAAAAATGACAGCGGATGACCGCGTCGTTACAACGTTGCCGGTGTTCCATGTATTTGCGTTAACGGTTGTCGTCAATGCGCCATTAATGAAAGGTGCAACGTTACTACTTGCACCGCGTTTTAGCCCAGCTGAAATATTTGAACTGACCGCTGCTTATAAAGCGACAATTTTTGCAGGCGTTCCGACAATGTACAACTTCTTATATCAATATGATGGCGATGCAAATGCATTTTCAAGTGTGCGTTTAGCCATTTCTGGTGGCGCTTCATTACCGGTAACATTGCTTCATAGTTTTGAAGAGAAGTTTAATGTCCGAGTGTCTGAAGGTTACGGTTTATCAGAAGCTTCACCCGTTACATGCTTTAACCCAACGGATCGCGAACGAAAAGCGGGGTCGATTGGGACATCCGTTTTGAATGTCGAAAATAAAGTCGTTGATGAAAACGGTGAAGAAGTTCCAGTAGGTGAAGTAGGAGAATTAATTGTCCGTGGACCAAATGTGATGAAAGGCTATTATAAAATGCCTGAAGAAACAGCGGCGGCAATTCGTAACGGGTGGCTATATACAGGCGACTTAGCGAGACGTGATGAAGAAGGTTATTTTTATATTGTTGATCGAAAAAAAGATATGATTATTGTCGGCGGTTACAATGTTTATCCGCGAGAAGTTGAGGAAGTGCTCTACTCGCATACAGGCATTGTCGAAGCGGCCGTAGTAGGGTTCCCAGATCCAAATTTTGGTGAAGCTGTACATGCATACGTTGTCTTGAAAGATCATGATACGAAAGTGGAAGATATTCAAGCTTACTGTGCAAAGCATATCGTGAAATATAAAATTCCAACAGTGATCGAAATTATCGATGAGTTACCCAAAAATACAACGGGGAAAATTTTACGCCGTTCATTAAAAGAAGCTGTGAAACAATAAATATTGACAGAGCCCATCATTCGAACTGAAATGGTGGGTTTTTAGTTTGGATACTTCCTACAAAAAAATGATATTACAATATTCTAAAAATATAAAATAATCATTCCAATAATAAGTATTTAATGATAGAATAACTGTTACGAAAACCGAAATAAATAAGGGGTGTTTGAATATGACAACGTATTTAACAAAGGAAGATTTATACCGAATTCAATCGATTACAAGTCCAGTTTTAGCGCCAAGTGAACAAGAGGCTGTATTTGTTCGCACGCAAATAAATGAAAAAGAAAATAATTATAATGCACATTTATTCCATATCGATTTAGCTACAAATGAAGTCGTACAATGGACATTCGGCAATGAAGTGATTACAGCTCCTGCTTGGTCACCAGATGGGAAACAAATCGCTTACCTATCGAATCGCAATGAAAAAAATCAACTTTTCCTAATGAATCGTCAAGGTGGCGAAGCACAGGTACTTACGACGCTACCAAATGGCGTTCAAGAGTTTTTATGGAGCCCTTGTGGGGATAAAATTTGGATTGCTAGCTCAGTAAAAAGAGGGCTTTCCATTACACAAGAAGAGGAGAAGGAAGAATCTAAACTGCTAAAGCCTTACATAGTCGATAAGATGAAATATAAAGCGGATAGCGTTGGGTTATTGCAACAAAATCGCTTTTCACAAATTGCTACAATCGATTTAAAGACAAAAGAAATTACGCCATTTACAGAAGGGGATTATGCTCATTCTATTCAAGGCATTTCTCAGGATGGTAAATGGTTAGTCATTAGTGTGAATCGTGTAGAAAATACAGACGATGTTTTCCGCACACCACTTTATCTGGTAAATGTAGAAACGAAAGAAGAAAAAGTATTGGTAGAAGCAGATGGCAACTACGGAGGCGCAACATTTTCATTGGATGATCGTTATATTGCGTATAGAGGGGCAGATCAATCCTTCTTAAATGCTACTCATAGGCATATTTATGTATATGACCGTGAAACGGGTTTGACACAAAAATTAACAGAGAGCTTTGATGCCCCAGTTGGTGATTATTCAGTTGCTGATACGCAGCAAAATGTAGATGCGCCAGCCGTAATGTGGACTGAAAATAATGATTTGTATTTCCAAGTATCAACAAGTGGTGATGTACGTCTTTACTATGCAACATTGGACGGTGCTATTTATCCTGCATCACCTGAAAATGAACATATTTATGGCTATATGATTTTTAAAAATGGCAATCGTGCGTTAATAACGGCATCAAATGCTACGTTCCCAGGTGAGCTATTTGATTTTGATATTACGACAGGTGAGAAGAAGCAGTTAACGACATTTAATGAATCTTTTTTAAATGAAGTACAGCTTGTTACACCAGAAGCAATTTCATATGCATCAAAAGATGGCACAATTGTTCATGGTTGGATGATGAAACCAGCTCAATTTAAGGAAGGAGAAAAATATCCTTTAATTGTTGAAATTCATGGTGGACCACATACTTTATATGCCAATACATTTTTCCACGAGCTACAATTATTAGCGGCACAAGGCTATGGTGTACTTTATGTAAACCCTCGAGGTAGTCACGGTTATAGCCAGGTATTTGTGGATGCCGTGCGCGGTGATTATGGCGGTGGGGATTATGAAGATATTATGGCGGGTGTCGATTATGCATTGGCAAATTATTCATGGATAGATGACAACCGTCTTGGTGTAACCGGTGGAAGCTATGGTGGCTTTATGACGAACTGGATTGTAGGTCATACAAATCGATTTAAAGCTGCGGTCACACAACGTTCGATTTCAAATTGGATTAGCTTCAATGGTGTATCGGATATTGGTTATTACTTTTCGGAGTGGCAAATGCAAGCGGATATGGCTAATGTGGAAAAGCTATGGAAACATTCCCCGTTAAAATATGCTGCACAAGTTGAAACACCATTACTTATTTTGCATGGAGAACGTGATTTCCGTTGCCCAATCGAGCAGGCAGAGCAATTACATGTTACATTAAAGCGCATGGGTAAGGAAGTTGAATTTGTCCGATTCCCTGAATGTGATCATAATTTATCTAGAAATGGCGCACCAAACTTACGCCTTGAACGCTTAGCACAAATAACAGGGTGGTTTAAGCAATATTTAGCTTGATTCAGCGGATGTTACAGATTTTTAAGGGGAGCACATGCAACTAGTAGGCAATAAATTCGTCTTAACTATTGAAATAATGATGGGGATATAGCGCATCATAAATACGAATATGTTAAAATGGTAAAGAAAATTTAAGCCGAAAGTGAGAAATAAGATGTCAATAATTTATGGTTTGATTGATTTTATTTTAAATATTGATGAGCATTTAGTTGAAATCATTCAACAATTTGGGAACTGGTCTTACGGAATTTTATTTGGGATTATTTTTGTAGAAACGGGTATTGTTATTATGCCGTTTTTACCAGGAGACTCGCTTCTTTTTGCTAGTGGTACAATGGCGGCCTTAGGGGCATTTAATTTAACGACGCTATTAATTGTATTTTTTGTCGCTGCTGTTATTGGTGATACGGTCAATTATCACATCGGTAAAAAAGTTGGGATGTCGATTCCAGAAAAAAGTTTTATCGGACGCTTTATTAATCGAGAGCGCATGGAAATTGCCCAAAAATTCTTTAATAAACATGGTGGAAAAACGATCGTCATTGCCCGTTTCATGCCATTTATTCGTACATTTATTCCGTTCATCGCAGGTGCAAGCCGCATGAATTATAAATATTTCCTTTTTTATAATGTGTTTGGTGCATTTTTATGGGTAATGAGCTGCACATTATTAGGATACTTTTTCGGAAATATCCCGATTATTAAAGATAACTTCTCAACAGTTTTAATTTTAATAATCGTTATTTCAGTATTGCCAGCTATTATTGGGGCAATTGGTTCGAGAAAGAAAAAAGCGAAGTAAAAGTTTAAAAAGTGACTTAACAAAACGTGGAAATTGTTTTGTTAAGTCACTTTTTATCGTCCTTTAAATTTAGGGGGGCGTTTTTCTGAAAAGGCATTTAATGCTTCAATCCGGTCTTCAGTGGGTAAAGTAAGTTCATAGGCCTTTCGTTCAATCTGCAACCCTGTTTGGATATCTGTTTTCATACCTTGTTTAATGGCGAACTTTGCCTGTTGAATTGCAATCGGTGCATTGCGTAAGATGTTAGTAGCAAAGTCAGTTGTTGCATCATGTAAGTTCTCTGCTGATACAACTTTTGTTAAGATACCGTAACTTAATGCTTCATTTGCATTCATTCGTGCCGCAGTTAAAATAAGCTCCATTGCTTTTGCTTCTCCAATAAGACGAGGTAAACGCTGCGTGCCACCAGCACCAGGTATAATACCAAGACTGGTTTCGGTTAAGCCTAATGTAATATGATCGGCAGCAATGCGAAAATCACAAGCAAGTGCTAATTCTAAGCCGCCACCAAATGCGTAGCCATTTAAAACACAAATCGTTGGTTGAGGAAGTTGTTCAATTAAAGAAAATACTTCACCAAAGCGATTTAAGTTTCGCTTTACAAATGCATCAGGAAGTGTTTTACGTTCCTTTAAATCGGCTCCAACCGAAAAGGCCTTTTCACCAGCACCTGTAATAACGACAAGTCGAATATCGGGGTGAATTTGGATGGATTCAATTACTCTTCTCAATTCTTCAAGCATTTCGAAGTTAAAGGCATTCAGCATTGTAGGACGGTTTAACGTAATATATGCAACAAACTCTTTTTGCTCGTATTGAATCATATTCACAATGAGTACCTCCATATTTTTCTTTTTATTATTAATATAGTACAATGTTATCGGGAAATATTACAATGGAATAAAATATAACTTGACAGTAGTAAAAAAGACTGAAATTAAAATCGATTAGGAAATCTTGTTATTATAGATGAAGAGTTAAAATTGATCTTCGTATTTGTAGTGTGTGTAAACATGCTCTAAATGAAAAATATAAATTTATGGTGTGAAATGAGGAAATGATATGGAAGTTTTTATAGGAAGACAACCAATATTTAACGCTCAGGAACAAGTGGTAGCCTATGAGCTATTATATAGAAATAGCGAAAAAAATGTATTTCCAATGGTCGATGCTGATACAGCAACTGTTGATGTTTTAATCAACTCATTTTTATCAATGGGCATAGATAATGTAACAAATGGGAAGCCCTCCTTTGTGAACTTTACAGAAAATTTATTGATGGATACAACGCTTGATTACATAAATCCATCTCAAGTCGTTATAGAAGTGTTAGAAGATGTTCCGATTACGGAAGAGTTAATTCAGCGCATTATAGAACTGCGAAAACATGGCTTTAGATTTGCGCTCGATGATTTTATTATGAATGAAGAAGTTTTGATATACAATGATTTATTTGCGAACGTTGATTATATAAAAATTGACTTTTTATTAACGCCAATATTAGAACGTATGGAAATTGAAAATAAAATTAAGAAGCAATTTCCCAAAATCCAATTATTAGCGGAAAAAGTGGAGACACGTAAGCAATATGAAGTGGCAAAGCATTCTGGCTATGTTTTATTTCAAGGCTATTTCTTTGAACAACCACAAATTATTAAATCGACAGAAATACCTACCAATGCCCTTCAATATTTCCAAATTATTTCGATTTTAAATGATGAAGAGCCGAATATTAATTTATTAGCTGAAAATATAGAACGTGAAATTTCTTTAACTTATAAATTATTACAGCTCATTAATAATTCATCAAAACGTTCAATATCAAAAGTACGCTCAATTAAGCAAGCGATTTTACTATTGGGACTAACAGAGCTACGAAAATGGATTTATTTATTAGCGATGCGTGAAATTAATATCAATAAAGATGATGATGTATTTATTGAGTTAATGAGTGCTTCCTTATTCAGAGCGAAAGTTTGTGAAAAAATTGCTCGTTTAAATTATAAAGAGAACTTTTCAGAGTACTTTTTAATTGGCTTGTTCTCATTAATTGACGCCCTTTTAAAACGTCCAATGAATGATGTTTTAAAATACTTACCGCTATCAGAAAGCATTGTGGAAACAATTAGTGGTAATGACACAGAAATGCAGCCTTATTTACAATTTAGTATAGCTTTAAGTAAGTTAGAGTGGGCTCGAATGAATGAGCTTGCAGAAGGGTTAAACATTTCAAAAGATTGCATACTCCCAATGTATGAAGAGGTAAAAAGTTGGGTGGCGGATGCATTAATATTCGATTAAAGAAACAAGATAGTATAAGTAAGTGAGGATTTGTATGACAGAATTAAAAAGTAGCTCGTACAATACAGTGAAGGATACAATTTTAGAATATGTATTTGTACTTATTGGTGCGGCAGTTGTTGCACTTGGATTTAATCTGTTTTTATTTCCAAACCAAGTAGCATCTGGTGGCGTTAGTGGGATTAGTACGATTTTGAATGGTTTATTTGGTTGGAATGCGGGCATTGTCCAATATGCCTTTAACATTCCATTATTTATCGCTGGTGTACTCGTTTTAGGGAAAACATTCGGTTTGAAATCATTGGTCGGAACACTGACATTACCGCTTTTTGTAATTATTACAGGTGATTGGGATGCGTGGACGCTCAATCCTTTGCTCGGTGCTATTTTTGGCGGCATCGTTGTAGGGTTAGGAATTGGCCTCGTATTTAAGGGAAATGCGTCGACAGGTGGAACGGATTTACTTGCTCAAATTATTACAAAGTTTACGGGATTAACGTTAGGGACAAGTGTTTTACTTATTGATGGTGTTGTTGCGGTAAGTGCTGCACTCGTGTTTGATTTAGAAAAGGGCTTATATGCGCTTATTGGTTTATACGTTACGACCAAAACAATTGATATCGTACAATTAGGGTTTAGCCAGTCAAAAATGGTGTATATTATTACGAATGATGAAGATGAAGTTCGAGATGCAATTTATAAAGAAATTAAACGCGGTGTTACTAAAATTCCAGCAATCGGAGGATATACTGGAAAAGATCGCCCTGTATTGATGGTCGTCGTCTATCAAACAGAGTTCACAAAGCTGAAACAAGTGCTGAAAACAGTTGACCCGAAAGCATTTGTGATTGTATCGGATGCTTATGAAGTGTTGGGTGAAGGTTTCAAACGTGTATAAGTTTGGTATAATGAGTACTGTAGTTGTAATTCATTATTGGAGGGGTTCAAAATGAAAAAAAGTTTACTTACATTAATTTTTGGTTCGGCTCTATTTTTAGCAGCATGTGGTGGAGGCGATAAAGATTCATCTACTGGTGGCGAAACAGCGGAACCTAATGGTGAAAAATTAGTTGTGAAATCTTGTGCTACTTGTCACGGTGGTAAATTACAAGGTGCAAATGCTCCAGCATTGGACAAGTTAGGCGCAAAATATTCGGAACAAGAAATTTTGGATATTATTATTAATGGTACAGATAAAGGGATGCCGGCTGGTTTACTTAGAGGCGAGGAAGCTGAAGCTGCAGCAAACTATTTAGCAGGATTAAAATAATTAAAATAAAACGGTGGGGTACTCTTGTACTTCATCGTTTTTTTATTGGATATATAAGACAACTTTCATGTAGTAAATGCGCTATACATGATAAAATATTTACTAGATGAAAAATAGATTGGAGCGTACCTATTTATGATTCAAGTGATTACAAAAGATGTTATGGAAAAGTTTAACTTGCAGCTTGTAAGTGGACAAGAAGGAATTGGTCGATACATAACGACAGGCGATATTTCGAGGCCTGGTCTTGAGATGGCTGGCTACTTTACGCATTATCCTGCAAATCGAGTGCAGCTTTTAGGAAAAACGGAATTATCCTTTTTTGAAATGTTGCCAACAGTCGAAAAAAAGGAACGCATGAAACAACTTTGTTCGGATGAAACACCAGCGATTATTATTTCTCGCAATATGAGCGTGCCTCAAGAATTGATTGAGGCTTCCAATGAAAACAATGTGCCCGTTTTAGTGACACCGATTACTACGACAAGATTTTCAAGTCGCTTAACGGACTTTTTGGAAAGCAAGCTCGCACCAACTACGGCTATGCATGGTGTGCTTGTCGATGTATACGGAATAGGCGTATTAATTATTGGGAAGAGTGGCGTCGGAAAAAGTGAAACCGCATTGGAGCTTATTAAAAAAGGGCATCGTCTTGTAGCGGATGACAGCGTAGAAATACGCCAGGAAGCAGAAAGTATGCTCATTGGTAGCCCTCCACCATTATTAGAGCATTTACTTGAAATTCGGGGCATAGGCATTATTGATATTATGACACTATTTGGTGCAAGTGCTATTCGTCCATATAAACGAATAACGCTAATTGTCGAATTAGAAAACTGGGATCCCGAAAAGTTTTATGATCGTCTTGGTTTAGATGAAGAAAAAATGAAAATCATTGATACGGAAGTGACGAAGCTGACAATTCCAGTACAGCCTGGTCGAAATGTTTCGGTCATTATTGAAGTAGCGGCAATGAATTATCGTCTGAAAAAGATGGGCGTCAATGCTGCCGAAGAATTTTCACGTCGATTAGATGATATGATTACCGCAAATGATGAGATGGATGATTATTAATTTCAAGTTCCTAATTTTTTATAATTGAAGGGAGAATAAGATGGTCACACAGTTATTAACGATTAATCCTGTTGCATTTCACTTAGGTCCAATACCGGTGAATTGGTATGGGATACTTATTGGAATAGGAATTGTCCTCGCCTATTTCCTTGCACAAAGAGAAGCGGTCCGTTTAGGGCTGGACGATGAATTTATTGCAGACTTTTTAATTTGGGCTGTACCGATTGGCATTTTGTCGGCGCGTATTTATTATGTCGCCATGAAATGGGATTATTATGGTGCCAATCCAGGTCGCATTATCGAAATTTGGAATGGTGGTATTGCGATTCACGGTGCATTAATAGGTGCATTTATTACTGCTTATTTCTTCACGAAAAAACGAAAAGTAAGCTTTTTACGTCTTGCAGATATTGCCGCGCCAAGTATTTTGATCGGTCAAATTATTGGACGCTGGGGCAATTTTGTCAACCAAGAAGCATATGGTGGTCCTGTAACACGTGAGTTTTTAGAAGGCCTTTTCCTTCCTAATTGGATAATTGAGCAAATGTATATCCAATATGAAAAAACTTATGTGCACCCTACTTTTTTATATGAATCGGTATGGAATATAATTGGGTTTATCGTTTTAATTGTAGCGCGTAAATTAAATTGGCGTCGTGGGGAAATGTTTTTCTTCTATTTAATTTGGTATTCAATTGGACGTTTCTACATCGAAAGTTTACGTACAGATAGCTTATATTTAATTGGCGATTTACGTTCCGCTCAGGTTGTATCCATTATTGGTATTGCGGTGGGTATTATTGCGATTGTTTACCGACGTATGACTGTTAAACCAGTTGTACGCTATTTAGATAAAAAATAAAAGTAGAAAGCCGTTTGCATGATTGCGAGCGGTTTTTCTAAAAGAAATAAGGGGCATCGCGATGAAAACGAAAGCATTATTATTTGATTTTGACGGAACATTACTCGACACAAATGATTTGATTGTCCAAACATTTATGCAGATTTTTGACGAAATATTTCCTGGGCAATATTCGACGCAAGATTGCTTAAAATTCATCGGTCCGTCATTGCAGCAGACTTTTGACGAATTAACACCTGGTAAAACAGATGAAATGATTGTCAAATATAAAGAGTGGAATGCCCTCCATCACGATGAGCTTGTAAAAGGCTATGATGCGGTTTTAGAAACACTGGAGCAACTGCATGCAACGGGGATAAAATTAGCGATCGTGTCTACGAAAGGTCAGGACGGGTTAGCCCGTGGATTGAAGGTGTTAGGAGCAGGTCATTTATTTGATGTTATTGTAGGAATAGATGATGTTACACATGTAAAGCCTCATCCAGAGCCGATATTACTAGCATTGCAAAAATTAGGTGTAACGAAAGAACAAGCGATTATGATTGGTGATAATTCGCATGATATTGAGGGAGGCCAAAATGCCGGGGTACGAACGGCGGGAGTCGCTTGGTCTGCAAAAGGAGAATTATTTTTACAGCAATTTAATCCAGATTATATGCTCCAACATATGCATGATTTAATCGAAATTGTGAAAGGGGATTAAATATGAGAAGGACGGAGCGCTATCGCGTAGACGGAGCGAATTCACTTTGGAATATTTATAAAACAGTATCCTTTTGGAAGGTGATGAAGTGTTTTATCATTATTCAAATAGGACGTTTTGTGCCCTTTTTGTCTATGAAAAATTGGCTATATCGTACCTTTTTAGGGATGCGCATAGGTAAGCAAACATCCATTGCGCTAATGGTTATGCCTGATACGATGTTTCCAGAGCGTATTTCAATCGGCGATAATACAGTCATTGGCTTTAATACGACCATTTTAGCGCATGAGTATTTGATTGAGGAATATCGTCTCGGGGATGTTGAAATTGGGAGTCGCGTCATGATTGGGGCAAATTCAACGATTTTACCTGGTGTAAAAATTGGGGATAATGCAATCGTTTCTGCAGCAACACTTGTGCATAAAGATGTACCAGCTGGCAGCATGGTCGGTGGAAATCCAATGCGGATAATTTTCACAGCAGAGCAACAATTGGAGAGAAAAAAGCAGGATCAACCGATTTGGCATAATAAAAAATAGAAATAAAGAAAAAAGCAAAACCTATTGACTGGTTTTGCTTTTTTCTATTTATATATGTTGAACTTATGAAACTAACATCCCATTAGAATGAAGATCTGACTAATAATACGTTGCCTGCCACGGCAGCGACGCACTCGATTGAGTAAGATTTTTTAGAACGAAAAACTTTATACAAGGCTAGCCTTGCTACATGCGCACAAAGATGAGTCGTACAGATTTGTGCAAACATTGTCTGTGCGCCTCATGTGCTTAGCCAGCCTAAACTAGCGAATACTTTATTAGAAGTTTTATTAAAATATTTACATCATAAGGATAGAATCTTTTGTTTAACTTATATAGAAAGGAAATATCTACGGATCGCCACACGATTCACTTAAACAATCCGTACTCATATAGTAACGATTAAGGTATAATAAAAAGATATATCAGAAAATTTAAATAATGAAAATTTTGTGAATATGTTGACTATATGTAGAACTAGCAGTAAAATACTTTCATACACTAGTTATTTAACACTCTAGCATGGTGAAGTGTACTAGAGGATTTATATAAAAAGGTTAAGAAAAAGATAATAGCTTAGGATGTGTCAAAATGTCATCGATAAAAATGTTTGAAAAGCCGCTTGGGATGCGCGATACATTTCCACAAATATATGAAAAATTAGAGTTGATTCGATCTACGGGACGCAATCTTTTGAGAGCGCGCGGCTACGAATTTATAAAAACACCAACCGTCGAATATTTCGATACAGTAGGAAAAGCGTCTGCGATATCCGATGCATCATTATTCAAATTGGTCGATAGTCAAGGCAATACACTCGTACTTCGCCCAGATATGACAACACCAATTGCACGTGTGACGACGTCGAAATTATTAAAGGAAAAAATTCCACAACGCTTAGCTTATTTTTCGAACGTATTCCGGGCACAACAGCAAGAAGGCGGACGACCAGCAGAGTTTGACCAAATGGGAATCGAATTAATTGGGGATCAGTCGGTTTATGCAGATGCAGAAGTCATTATGACAGCCATTGATTTAATAAAGGCACTCGGTATTACTTCGTTTAAAGTAACGATTGGGCATGCAGGCGTATTAAGCTGTATTTTACAAGATTATACGGAAAGCGCGGAACAAGCAGGAAAGTTAAATGAATTGCTCGTTGGGCGCAATTTTGTAGGATTTGAAGAGGCAGTACATGCTTTTGATTTACCGAAAACAAAATCGGATGCATTGTTAGCTTATATTGAAGAAGCGATTAGTTTACCGTCAATGGAAACGATTGAGCGATATGTGCGTAAAAATGATGCACTCGAATATATGCAAAAATTATCACGTATTTTAGCACAAGCAGGATATGAGCAGTACATTGCCTTTGATTTTACACTTTCTAGTCATATGAGTTATTACACTGGCATGTTGTTCGAAATATTTGCAGCGGGTAGTGGATTCCCTCTAGGCAACGGCGGAAGATATGATGGACTACTAGAACATTTCGGCTCCAATGTAGGTGCAACTGGCTTTGGGTTACGGGTAGACAGACTATATGAAGTGATGCCCAAAATCGAAGTAGAAAATAATCATGTGCTCGTTCTATTTGCAGCTGACCGATTTACAGAGGCGCTTATACAGGCAAATTTCTTACGCGAGCAAGGAAAGCAAGTAACACTCCAAGCATATGAAGGAATTATCGATGTAGAGGCGTTAAAAGTGCAATTTGAAGTAGTGAATGAATTTCAAAGTAGGGAGGTGTAGGCGATGACAGAGTTAACAATTGCGATGCCAAAAGGGAGAATTTTTGAAGAAGCATATGAAATGTTAATTCAAGCAGGTTTTAACCTTCCTGAAGAAGTAGAAATGTCGCGCAAATTAATGATTGAAATACCTGAGGAAAAGATACGATTTATATTAGCAAAACCAATGGATGTACCTGTTTATGTGGAGCATGGTGTGGCGGATATCGGCATTGCGGGCAAGGACGTATTACTAGAGCAACGCCGTACAGTGCATGAACTTTTGGATTTAAAAATTAGTGCGTGTTACATCGCATCTGCGGGCTTACCGAATACGAAATTAAGTGAAATTGCGCCGCGCATCGCAACGAAATATCCGAATATTGCGATGAAATATTATAAAGGGATTGGCGAGCAAGTCGAAATTATTGAGCTAAATGGCTCAATCGAATTAGCGCCGATGATTGGTTTAGCTGATCGCATTGTAGATATCGTTTCAACGGGTAGAACGTTAGCGGAAAATGGACTTGTGGAGTATGAACAAATTGCAGATGTTTCATCTCGTTTAATCGCCAATCCAGTAAGTTACCGCATGAAAAGTGAGCGTATTCAAGATTTAGTAACACGTCTAAAAACATGTGTGAAGTAAAAGGGGTGGGAGCATGAATATTACAACGCTTACAGATGATATTTCTTTAAAACGTCAGCTTGAAAGTGGCAATGAAGAGCAACTTAAAACCGTGCGCCAAGTCATCTCGGACGTCCGCACAAAAGGTGATCAAGCAATTAAGTATTATAGTGAAAAATGGGACGGCTTTGCACCTGAAAACTTGAAAGTAAGTGTCGCTGAAATGGATGAGGCGGTCGCTGGCTTTGATGCACAATTATATAAAGATTTACAGGAAGCAGCAGACAATATTCGTCTTTACCATAAGGAACAAAAACGTGATGGCTATAAGCTACCATTAGCAGATGGGTCTTGGCTTGGACAACGCATTACACCACTGGATGCGGTAGGGCTCTATGTTCCGGGGGGGTCAGCGGCTTATCCTTCCTCAGTTTTAATGAATGTCATCCCTGCACAAGTAGCAGGTGTAAAGCGTATTGTCATTACTTCACCAGCTGGTAAAGACGGCAAGCTACCCGCAGCTGTGTTAGTAGCGGCATACATATTAGGTGTGACAGAAATTTATAAAGTTGGTGGCGCACAGGCAATTGCTGCCCTTGCTTATGGTACGGAAACGATTGAACCGGTTGATAAAATTACAGGTCCTGGCAATATTTTTGTTGCTTTGGCGAAACGAGAAGTATTCGGTGAAGTCGCGATTGATATGATTGCTGGACCTTCAGAAATTTGTGTACTAGCAGATGATTCCGCGTATGCCGATGAAATTGCAGCCGACTTACTATCACAAGCAGAGCATGATGCATTGGCATGCGCGATTCTTATTACGACGAGTGATGACTTAGCGGATGCGGTGGCGGAGCAAGTAGAAATTCAATTGCGCAAACTGCCACGTGAAAGCATTGCCCGCCAATCAATTGAAAATTTCGGTCATGTTTATATTGCTGAATCAATAGCAGAAGCGGTAAGAGCTGTTAATTCATTAGCACCTGAACATTTAGAAGTGATGACAGAAAACGCAGAGCAAGTAGCACAAATGATTACCCATGCCGGAGCTATTTTTATCGGGCGCTACAGCTCAGAGCCTGTAGGAGATTATTTCGCAGGTACGAACCATGTGTTGCCAACAAATTCAACAGCACGTTTCGCAAGTGGCTTAAATGTAGATGATTTTATTAAACGGACGAGCGTTGTTTATTATAGCAAAAAAACATGGGCACAAAATGCACCGAAAATTGCCCGTTTAGCCCGATTAGAAGGATTAGAAGGACATGCCCGTGCAGTAGAGTCACGCAGCTGGGATAAAGGAGAATGAAAGATGACACGTTTTGCTAAAATTGAGCGTAATACAAATGAAACGAAAATCGAGGTAGAACTAAATTTAGATGGTACAGGTCAAGTAGAAATTAAAACAGGCATTGGCTTTATGGATCATATGCTCGATTTATTTTTTAAACACGGTCTATTTGACGGGAAAATTATTGCAAATGGGGATACATGGATTGATGACCACCATACAGCAGAAGATATTGGCATCGTGCTTGGGCAAGTTTTCCGTGAAGCATTAGGGGATAAAAAAGGCATTAAGCGCTATGGCACGTTCTTTGTACCGATGGATGATGCACTAGCACAAGTTGTTGTTGATTGCTCAAACCGTCCACATTTAGAATATCGCATTGAACCAACATTAAATGCGAAGGTCGGCACATTTGATACGGAACTTGTCCATGAGTTTTTATGGAAGTTTGCACTGGAAGCCCGTATTAATTTACATGTCATTGTACCTTATGGACAGAATACGCATCATATTATTGAGGCGATTTTTAAAGCATTAGCACGTGCACTTGATGAGGCGGTTCAAATCGATCCACGCGTTAAAGGAGTGCCTTCAACAAAGGGGCTGTTAACGTGAAAATTGGTGTAATCGATTATGGCATGGGCAATTTATTTAGTGTCGAACAAGCATTGAAACGTTTAAATGCAGAAGTCATTGTGACGAGTGATAAAGCGCAGCTTGATCAGGCAGATGCCCTTGTATTACCAGGTGTTGGTGCTTTTCCGGATGCGATGAAAAGATTACAGGAAACAGATTTAATTAACTATATTAAGAAAACAAAAAAGCCGCTATTGGGTATTTGTCTTGGGATGCAGCTCCTATTTGAGGGAAGTGAAGAAGTGATGCCAACAAGCGGCTTAGGCATTTTTAAAGGACGTATTGAGCGCTTTAAAGGGGTATCGCGTATTCCTCATATGGGGTGGAATGATTTAACGCTTCAACAAACACCAAGCTGGCTACAAAATAAATCATTACCAAAAGATCAATTCGTCTATTTTGTGCATTCCTTTTATGCAACGAATATGGCGCAGCAGCAATTAGTTGCAGCCGCACAATATGAAGGGGTAAGCGTGCCAGGAATTGTTGCCAAAGATAATTTTACAGGCATGCAGTTTCACCCAGAAAAATCAGGACAGTTCGGTGTTTTTTTATTACGTGAATGGGCGAATGGAGTGGAGGAAACCGTATGCTAACGAAACGAATTATTCCGTGCTTAGATGTGAAAGACGGACGTGTTGTAAAAGGAATACAATTTGAAGGACTTCGCGATGCAGGGGATCCTGTTGAACTAGCGAAGTTTTATGATGAGCAAGGTGCCGATGAGCTCGTATTTTTAGATATTTCAGCATCTCATGAAGGGCGTAAAACGATGGTCGATGTTGTGCGCGAAACTGCGGCGACTTTGGCGATTCCATTTACAGTTGGCGGCGGTATTCGCACGCTCGATGATATGAAGAAAATTTTGCGCGCTGGTGCAGATAAAGTATCGGTCAACACTTCAGCATTAGAACGACCACAGTTAATTAAAGAAGGCGCGGATTATTTCGGTGCACAATGTATCGTTTGTGCCATTGATGCACGTTATTCAGAAGAAGATGGCACATGGATGGTGTATACGCATGGTGGACGCAATAAAACAACATGGCAAGCTGTAGAGTGGGCGCAAGAAGCGGTTCGTCTTGGTGCGGGTGAAATTTTATTGACGTCGATGAATCAAGACGGTGAAAAAGCAGGCTTTGATTTAGCGTTAACAAAAGCAATTCGTGACGCGGTTACGGTGCCAGTCATTGCAAGTGGTGGTGCGGGCAATGCCGAGCACTTTAGAGAAGTACTGCAAGATGTGGATGCAGATGCAGCTTTAGCGGCAAGTATTTTCCACTACAAAGAAACAAGTGTAGCGGAAGTGAAGCGTTATTTAAAAGAAAAAGGAGTTCCTGTCCGATGAACGTAAAATTTGATGAACAAGGTTTAGTACCTGTCGTTGTCCAAAATGCACAATCAAAAGAAGTATTAACAGTAGCTTATATGAATGAACAATCTTTAGCGAAGACGATTGAAACAGGCGAAACATGGTTTTATTCCCGTTCACGCGCGGAACTTTGGCATAAAGGAGCAACGAGCGGAAATACGCAGCTAGTTGTCTCTATTAAAACGGATTGTGACCAAGATGCACTTGTTGTAGAAGTAATTCCTGCTGGACCAGCATGTCACAACGGTACAATGTCTTGCTTCACAGAGAGCATCGTTGAAAAACCGCGCTCTGGCTCAGTCGGCATTTTACCACAGCTTGTAGAAGTCATTAAGCAACGCGAAATTGATATGCCAGAAGGTGCGTACACAACGTATTTATTTGATAAGGGTATCGATAAAATTTGCAAAAAGGTTGGGGAAGAGGCAACAGAAGTTGTGATTGGTGCCAAAAACCGCGATAAAGAGGAAGTGAAGTGGGAGTCCGCGGATCTTCTATATCACCTTTTAGTATTGCTTCAAGAACAAAAAGTAGACCTTTACGAAGTGTTAGAAGTTTTACAAAAGCGCCATGAAGGCAAACCGCAAAATTAAGAGATAAGAACAATCTTCGCTGAAGTTCAATTTATGACATTAGTTCTGAATATGCTATAATAAAACCAATTATTTAAGGAACGTGAAATTATGCGTTCCTTATTTCTTTGTTTATTAAAGATATCTTGAAAAAATGATTACTTTGCCAAACTTTAGGGTAAAGTATGTTTTTATTAATAGGAAAGTAAATAAGGAACAGAAAAGAACTTTCTAGTTTCGGAGGAATTTGATTGGAAAATAAACGTTTACAAGCAACGGCAAATAATCTTGTATCATTTGTACCGAATGGTGATTATTATTACGGAAAAGCTTTAAAGGCAATTGACCGTGATGAGATGGATAAAGCGTATAAATACATTAAACGCGCGGCAGATTTAAGCCCAGATGATGCGCATGTATTACTACAGTACGGTATTTTGGAAATGGAATTACAAAATTTTGATCATGCATACGAATTAATTCATACAGCGTATAGTTTAGAGCCAAATGAAGCGGAAATTATTTTTATGTTGGCAGAAATTTCTGGGTGCCTTGGCTTAATTCATGAAGCAAAAAAATACGCTGCACAGTATTTAGAAATGGAACCAGATGGCTTATACAATGAAGATGCCATGGAAATATTGGATTTTGTAGACTATGTTGCAGATGTAGAACAAGATATTGATGAGCATGATGCAGCTAAAATGATTGCACAGGAAAAAGCGAGACGTTTAATGGAGAAGGGCGATTTCCAACAAGCGATTGAAGCACTTGAACAAGTAATTGAAGAATATCCGCAACTTTGGACTGCTTATAATAATTTGGCGCTGGCGTATTTTTATATCGGGGAAGCAGAGCAAGCACAGGCATTATTGCATGAAGTTTTGAGAGAGAATCACGGTAACCTTCACGCACTTTGTAATTTAACCGTCTTTGCTTACTATGAAAAAAATGAAGCAGAGTTAGAAAAATTAATCGCGCTGTTAAAAAAAATACAACCATACGACTGGGAAAATCGTTACAAGCTTGGTGCAACATTGGCGCTAATTGGCCAGTATGAGGAAGCTTTTAAATGGTTGCGTTCGATGGCTAAAAAAGGTTATGAAGGCGATACTGGTTTTTATTTTTGGCTCGCACAGTCGGCTTACTTTTCGGGGCAGGAGAAATTTGCGCAAGATACATGGCAAATTCTTTTGGAACTAGATCCTACAAAAGAAGGATTAGAACCGTGGGCAGATGTTGAAGGAGCAAAATATCAAGATACTGCAGAAAATAATAGAGAGTTCCTAATTCGCCAATTATCAAATGAAAATGAATCAGGTCGTTTACTTGGCTTGTTTTTATTGAAAAGGTCAGCGCATAAGCAAGAAATTGTCGCCCACCCAACGATGTTGAATGTGACGAGTTTTACAGAATTAGAAAAACTGTCATTAGCGTACGCATTGGAATATGAATTCAATGAAAAAGTGAATGCTGAGAAGTCTTTCCTTCGATTGATGAAAGTGGCGGAAGAAATTGTGAATGCGAACAAATCAATTTCGATTGAAGTCGTACAAATTTTAAGTACTTGGTTTGCCCTTGGCGAAATCGCTTTTAACGAAGGATATGATTTTAAAAATACATCCGCATTAGCAGCTGCGGTCGAGTATTCTTACTATGATTCATTGGATAAAAATGTGACGAAAAAGGCAATCGCTGAAAAATATAGTATTACTTCAGCGACACTCACAAAATATAATGATATTCTTTACGATTTTATTCCTACAAATAGTAAATAAAACAGTTTAATTGAAATCCTACTATGTATGGCATACGATATAAAGGAAGCTGTGTTAAATCGGTAAAAGTTATAAAGAAATTCACAAAAAGGCAACATCTCCACGAATTGAGTGTGAGACGTCTTTTGGATTGAAAGAGGGGTATTATTATGACAGAAGAGAAAATTTATGATGTAGTCATTATTGGTGCAGGTCCAGCAGGGATGACTGCCGCTGTGTATACATCTCGCGCAAACCTTTCAACATTAATGATTGAACGTGGTATTCCAGGTGGGCAAATGGCCAATACAGAAGAAATAGAAAACTACCCAGGATTTGAAATGACTTTAGGTCCTGAGCTTTCTACAAAAATGTTCGAGCATGCGAAAAAATTCGGTGCTGAATATGCATATGGAGACGTTTCAGAAATTATTGATGGTGAAGAATATAAAACAATTATTTCAGGTAAAAAACAATATAAAACACGTACAATTATTGTTTCAACTGGTGCGGAATATAAAAAACTAGGTATTCCTGGTGAAACAGAGCTTGGTGGACGTGGTGTAAGTTATTGTGCTGTTTGTGATGGCGCATTTTTCAAACAGAAGAATTTAATCGTTATCGGTGGTGGCGATTCAGCGGTAGAAGAGGGTATTTTCTTAACGCGTTTTGCTGACAAAGTAACAATCGTTCACCGTCGTGATAAATTACGTGCACAAAAAATTATTCAAGACCGCGCATTTGCCAACGAAAAAATTGATTTCATTTGGAATACGACAGTGAAAGAAATTCATGAAGTTGACGGCAAAGTAGGAAAAGTAACGTTAGTATCAACAGTAGATGGCGAAGAAAAAGAAGCGGTAACAGATGGTGTATTCGTATATGTTGGAATGCTGCCATTAACAGCACCTTTTGAACCATTAAATGTATTAAATGAGTTAGGCTATATTGTAACAAATGATCAAATGGAAACAACTGTACCTGGTATTTATGCAGCAGGCGATGTGCGCGAAAAAACTTTACGTCAAATCGTAACAGCAACAGGCGACGGAAGTATTGCAGCACAATCAGCACAGCATTATATTGAAGAATTGAAAGAAAAGTTTAATTTTTAAAAATATTTAATATGAATGTCATCGAATTGAAATATAAATAGGTTAAACTAAAATTGTAAGTGATTAACCCCCTGATATTCTAATATTTTTAAGGTTGTTTCCATGTAAAGAATCATGGAAGCAACCTCTTTTTATTGTAGAAATGGAAAGTAATCACCTTGATACGCACGTTCTTTTACGGAATGCATTTGACAAGGTATAATATAGATAGGATCAAATGAAGGAGTGAGGTGTTATTATGCAACGTATTACAAACTTATTGGCAATTAAAGATGGCAAAGTATTATTACTACAAAAACCAAGACGAGGATGGTTTGTTGCGCCAGGTGGGAAAATGGAGCAAGGTGAATCCATTTATGAATCAGCAGTACGTGAATTCCAAGAAGAAACGAACTTAACACCAAACTATGTTCATTTAAAAGGCACATATACAATGGTTATAAAAGATGGTGACAACGTAGTCGATGAATGGATGCTTTATACATTTGTTGCGACAGATGTGGAAGGAACGCCATTTGAGGAAACGAGAGAAGGGAAGCTCGGCTGGCATTCAATTGAAA
Organism: Solibacillus sp. FSL K6-1523; assembly: GCF_038005225.1. NCBI lineage: Bacteria > Bacillati > Bacillota > Bacilli > Caryophanales > Caryophanaceae > Solibacillus > Solibacillus sp. FSL K6-1523. The sequence continues at coordinate 3,689,386 of NZ_JBBOSU010000001.1, read as the reverse complement.
GTTTGAAAACACTACCAATGGCAGCAGGAGATCGAACGAATTTGTTATTCGCGGCATTAAAGGATGGTATGCAATATGGTACATTTGAATATACTGAGGATTTTGAGTTAATTAGCGAAAAAATCCAAAATTCAATGGAACAATAAAAAAGGAGATGATTTTGTGGGTAATAGTTCAAGCTATACACATGAGCTAGTTATTATTACAGGGATGTCCGGAGCAGGTAAAACAGTAGCTGTACAAAGCTTTGAGGATTTAGGATATTACTGCGTTGATAATTTACCACCAGAATTATTAACGACTTTTTTAGCCTTAATGAAAGATTCTGCAAAGAAAATGACACGCATTGCGGTTGTGATGGATTTACGTGGACGTGAATTTTTTGAATCACTTATTGAATCCCTCGACACTTTATTAGAAGAAGAGGAGATTTCACCGCGCATTTTATTTTTAGATGCAGATGATGCAACACTCGTCCGTCGCTACAAAGAAACGCGTCGAGCACATCCGCTTGGACCACAAGGATTATTACTTGAAGGAATTCAACTTGAACGTCAGCTACTTTCAGAAGTAAAAGGACGTGCCAAAACAGTTGTAAATACTTCGAAATTGAAACCACGTGAATTACGAGAGCGCATTACGACAGAGTTTTCGAATATGAGTAGCCCGACATTTTCAATTAATGTCATGTCATTTGGCTTTAAGCATGGCATTCCGATTGATGCAGATTTAGTTTTTGATGTCCGATTTTTAAAAAATCCATATTATATAGAAGAGCTTCGTCACAAAACAGGGTTACAAACAGAAGTTTCCTCCTACGTATTAGCAACGGAAGAAACACAGGAACTCATTATGAAGCTAACAGATTTATTTTCATTTATGATTCCACAATACCGGGATGAAGGGAAATCACAGTTAGTCATTGCATTTGGCTGTACAGGTGGTCAACATCGCTCTGTGACTCTAGCGGAATATTTCGGCAAACTTATTGGAAACAATCATCACGCCGTTATTTCGCATCGAGATATCAATCATAGAAAGGATTGATGTAATGAAAAAAAAGAAGACACGTATTGTAGTTATTGGTGGCGGTACAGGGCTATCAACTATTTTACGCGGCTTAAAACAGCACCCATTTGATATTACGGCGATTGTAACCGTAGCTGATGATGGGGGCTCATCAGGACGATTACGCGATGATTACGACATTCCACCACCAGGAGATGTTCGGAATGTCATTGCGGCACTATCGGATATAGAGCCCTTGGTGGAGCAAATGTTTCAATACCGATTCTCTCAATCGACGGATTTAGAGGGGCATTCATTAGGAAATTTAATGCTGACTGCTTTAACGGATATTACCGGTGATTTTAATCATGCCATTGCTGAGATGAGTAAGGTGTTAAATGTCCATGGCAAGGTCGTACCCGCCGCCAACAAAAAAGTAACACTCCATGCGGAATTACAAGATGGTACGAAAATCATTGGGGAATCTAAAATCCCATCTGGTCATGCACCCATAAAGCGTGTGTATTTAGAGCCGGGCAATGTGAAGCCATTGCCCGCTGCGATTCATGCCATTGAGCGCGCGCAATTTATTTTAATTGGTCCTGGAAGTCTTTATACGAGCATTATCCCTAATTTACTTGTAAAAGGAATTGGGGAGGCTGTTGTGCGCGCAAAAGGACAAAAAATTTACATTGCCAACTTAATGACGCAGCTTGGGGAAACGATTCATTACACAGCATCACAACATATCGAAGCGATTCATGCGCATGTGGGGCAACCGTTTATCGAGGCTTTGCTCATTAATGAAAAGAAATTACCTCCATCAATTTATGAAAATTATCGTGAAGAAAATGCAGAACCCGTGCAATTTGATGTCGATAAATTAGAGGAAATGGGCATTAAGGTAATTCAAAAAGAGATTGCTATTATTCAAAATGGTGTCGTCCGGCATGATGCAAAAAATTTAGCCGATTGGTTATGTGAATATGCTTGTCAAAATAAAGAGTAATCAATAATAAATAATGAAACTTGTAAGCGTAAGTGTACATAGTTTGCTAGGAAAGGGGGAACAAATTCATGTCGTTTGCATCAGAAATGAAAAAAGAACTCACACAAATTGAAGCGGATGACAACAGTTTAAAGGCAGAAGTGTCTGCTCTTATTCGCATGAATGGTTCATTAAGCTTTGCCAATCGCCAGCTCAGTTTAGATGTACAAACGGAGAACGCCGCGATTGCGAGAAGGCTTTATACCATCGTGAAGAAACTGTACCCATATACCGTAGAATTACTTGTTCGAAAAAAGATGCGTTTGAAAAAGAACAATGTTTATATTTGCCGTATTCGTGATGGCGCTCGTGAACTATTAGCAGATTTAGAAATACTATCCGATACATTTGAACTGAATCATACAATATCCGATGTATTTATTGAGAAAAATAATCAACGCCGTGCTTATTTACGAGGAGCATTTTTGGCGGGGGGATCGGTCAATAATCCAGAAACATCTTCCTATCATTTAGAAGTATATTCTTTATATATGGAGCATGCAGAAGCATTAGCCGACCTGATGAACTGTTATGATTTGAATGCGAAAACGATTGAACGAAAAAAAGGCTTCGTAACCTATTTAAAAGAAGCAGAAAAAATATCTGATTTCTTAAATTTAGTAGGGGCACACCAAGCGATGTTAAAGTTTGAGGATGTTCGCATCGTTCGAGATATGCGCAATAGTGTCAATCGCATCGTTAATTGCGAAACAGCGAATTTAAACAAAACAATTGGTGCCGCATTAAGACAAGTAGAAAATATCCGCTATATTGATCAAGCGATTGGTTTAGATCAGCTACCAGATAAACTACGTGAGATTGCAAGATTGCGTGTGGAATATCAAGATGTTACTTTAAAAGAACTTGGTGAAATGGTATCTGCTGGCGTGGTAAGTAAATCAGGTGTCAATCACCGTTTACGAAAAATTGATGAAATCGCCGAAGCAATACGTCGCGGTGAGCATGTAATCAAATAAAATGTGAACGATTTCATAAATCATGTATTCATTGATTGTTCTTTTTGGATAATTTAGATAAGATGAAGTATATAGAGTAAGGAACGGTTGTGAAAGGGAGTTTTTCATATGGTAGAAAAGCAAGTTGAAGTAAAATTAAAATCTGGCTTACAAGCTAGGCAAGCAGCATTATTCGTACAAGAGGCAAACCGATATAAAGCAGATGTCTTTTTGCAAAAGGACCATAAAAAGGTCAATGCCAAATCAATTATGGGCATTATGAGCTTAGCTGTTGCAAAAGGAACAGTTGTCACATTAGTAGCAGAAGGCCATGATGAAGAAAAGGCAATCGATTCATTGCAAGCATTAATTGAAAAAGAAGATTAATCAAGCAAGTTCACATGACACAAACAAATGGAATGATTCCAATTGTTTGTGTTTTTTGTGCAGGATAAAAAACGCCCTTCACCATGAGTAAAAGGTGAGGGGCGTTTTAGTTTACATTTTTACTTCTTCAAATCGTTGCGATTGTAAATTTTATCAATTAAACCGTACTCTTTTGCTTGTTCGGCAGTCATGAAGTTATCACGATCTGTATCGCGAGCAAGTGTTTCGTAATCTTGACCAGAATTTTCAGCCATGATGCGGTTTAATTTTTCACGTAGGAATAAAATACGTTTTGCAGCAATTTCAATTTCAGTTGCTTGACCTTGTGCGCCGCCTAAAGGTTGGTGAATCATTACTTCTGAGTTAGGTAATGCAATACGTTTACCTTTTGCGCCCGCAGATAATAGGAAAGCACCCATTGAAGCAGCCATACCGATACAAATTGTTGAAACGTCTGGCTTGATGAAGTTCATTGTGTCATAGATGGCCATACCTGAAGTAATTGAGCCACCTGGAGAGTTAATGTAAAGGTGAATATCCTTATCTGGATCTTCTGCTTCTAGGAATAAAAGTTGTGCAACGATTGAGTTTGCTACGTTGTCATCAATCGCACTTCCTAGTAAAATAATACGGTCCTTCAGTAAACGTGAATAAATATCATAAGCACGCTCACCGCGGTTTGTTTGTTCAATAACTGTAGGAATTAAATTCATTGTAAAATCCTCCCCTGTTAAAAGCTAAATTCGTTTACTTGTGCTGAAATTGGTAAGCATTCCAGCTGTATACCTATAATACACGTGTTAGTCAAGGATGGTCAAATATAAAGTCTGATTTTCGTAGTTGTAAAATAAGCCAAGCCTTTGTATAATAGGAGGGTCGTCAACAATAACTTGACTCTGCAAAATTCCTCCACATCTATAAGTGGGGGGAAATTCCAAAAAGTGCAATTGGGTATTCAAACCCTGACTGAATCAAGTTAAGCCTCAGCGGATGTCACAGATTTTTAAAGGAAGTTTTTCGAGAGAGCTCGAAAAAATCTGGACGCAATTACGCAAGGTGTAATTGATTAATGAAGCCCTCGTGGTGTAATGGATAACACGTAAGATTCCGGTTCTTGCGCTGGGGGTTCGATTCCCTCCGAGGGCGCCAACTAACTTATAAAGATTCAATAATGATTACATATAAATCCCTCTAGATGTTGAATTATCAGCATTTATGGGGATTTACTTTATACGAACGTATTTTCAAAAAAAGCGTTTAAAATGAAAAGGAACTTCCCATTATATTTGACTCCAAAACCGTGTGGAACATTACAACTTCCCCCAAGTTTTAACCGAAAGTTCACAAACTTAAAAATCTTTCTAAAAAAAATTGTAATTGCTTGAAAAACTGCTCAATAATTAGTACATTAATAAATGGTATATTTGTTGTAAGAAAAAACGACTTTTTTCGACAATAAACAAAAGCTACGCATCTATTTAAAAGATAATGCGATGTAGCCATTCTATTATGCCTTTTATGGGCACCATTTTACTGTTTTAATATACTTATATATACCAATTGTAGAGATAGTGCCGTAAACTGTAATCTACAATGGGGGATGAAGGTTAAAGGGATAAGATAATCACTGTACCGATTCATTTTATCCCAAACTCAATCTTTTTAAACTTATAATTAACTTTCTAGCGCAACACATCTATTAAATGTGTTGCGTTTTTTTTGATTCTTCAATAGATTTTCCCGTTTCTCCGTTATAACTAGCCAAACTTTTCCATAAACTAGCCATTAATCTGTTGAAACTAGCCAATTTTCATGCCTCTCAAAGTACGACTTCAATTTTTAAAGCTACGTAATTACAATAAGACTGCGCAAATTTATTTCAAGAATAGATTTCGGAGTTGACCTCTTTTTTTGTTGTACCTTTATAAGGGGAATATGCATGTTTAACATAGGGTTTCATTAGAGTGAATGAATAATTATTTATAAAACATAAAAATAATGCTTGTTTAGTACATAAAAATGCATTAATATACATTAATAATCAATATTTTAAAAATTTCATGTTGTATATTAATTGTGAAATTATTATAATAGGTGAAACTAATTAAAAACAATGAATGGAAAAATGAAACCTTAGGAGGAAATAGATTATGAAAAAGAATAAATTATTTAAACTAATTGCACCATTTGCAGCAGCGACAATGATTTTAGCGGCGTGTGGTGCAGACAAAGGTTCTACAGGATCATCAACAGATGGAGATGGAGATGGAGATGGAGAAATTACAAAGATTGTTGCGGGTACAGAAGCAACATATGCACCGTTTGAATATTTAGACACGAAAGGGAATGTTGTTGGATTAGATGCAGAAATTTTAGCGGCGATCGGTGAGGAAATGGGCATCGAAACAGAAATGAAAAATACTGGCTGGGATGCGATGTTGAGCCAAGTAACTACTGGTGGAATTGATATGGGGGCAGCGGCTATTACCATTACAGATGACCGTAAAGAAACATATGACTTCACAGCACCTTACTATGAAGCGTCATTACTAATCGTGACGAAAGAAGATTCAGAGATTGAGTCACTAGCTGACCTAAAGGATTCAAAAATTGCTGTGCAAATGAATACAACAGGACATAAAGCTGCACAAGATTTACAAGGGAAAGCGAGTAAAAATATTTTAGCGTATGAAAACTTTTCGGTAGCGTTAACAGAAGTACTGAATGGTTCAACAGAAGCAGCCATTGGTGATAATGCCGTTATTTTAGAATATATTAAAAATAATCCAGATGCGGGCTTAAAAACAATTGAAGATGATTCATTTGAAGTCGATTATTTTGGATTCATCGTTAAAAAGGGCAATAAAGAATTATTAGACGTATTAAATGAAGGTTTAGCAAAAATTAAAGAAAACGGTAAGTTAGCGGAAATTACAGGAACAGAAATTGAATAATATTTAGGAGGTGTTTCAGATGGATTTTTTTAGATGGGATATAATCTGGGACTACCGTGAATTATATTTAAGTGGTTTTTTAACGACAATTATTTTAACAATATGCGGTTATATTGGCGGGGTAATTTTCGGTTTGTTACTCGGATTAGGTCAAGTTTCAAATAAAAAGTGGATTTACTGGCCAGCGAAAATTTATATTGATGTATTCCGTGGGACACCGATGCTTGTTCAATTACTATTAATTCATTTAGCGGTAATCCCGACAATATTTGGTGAATCGATGAGCTGGTGGGTTTCTGGGATTGTCGGTTTAATTTTAAATAGTGCGGCCTACAATGCGGAGATTTTCCGTGCAGGTATTCAGTCGATTGATAAAGGGCAAATGGAAGCCGCTCGTTCACTTGGATTAACGCACTCACAAGCGATGAAGAAAGTTATATTACCGCAAGCTTTCCGCCGTATGATTCCACCGCTTGGTAATGAATTTATCGCGTTATTAAAAGATTCTTCCCTTGTGACCGTTATTGCAGGGATGGAAATATTATACGTGAGTAAAGTAGTGGCAGGGACGTACCAACGATTTTGGGAGCCATATTTATTTGCAGCATTCCTCTATTTAGTTTTAACTTATACAGCAACGAAGATTATTGCCATTGTTGAAAAGCGTGTCGACATTAATTATAATCCTCGAAAGAAAAGGGGCGCGCATAAATGATTAAAGTAGAAAATTTACACAAGCATTTCGGCAAGCTCGAAGTATTAAAAGGGATTGATTATGAAATTCATGAAAAAGAAGTCGTATGTGTCATCGGTCCTTCAGGCTCGGGGAAAAGTACGTTTCTTCGTTGCATGAACTTGCTTGAAGAAGTGACAAAAGGTGCGATTTATATTGATGGTGTAAAAATTAATGACCCGAAAACGAATATTAACGATATCCGCACAGAAGTGGGCATGGTGTTCCAACAGTTCAACCTATTTCCGCATATGTCAGTCATTGATAATATTATGATGGCACCAATGCAAATTCGTAAAATAAGCAAAGAAGATGCCGAAAAGCTGGCATTAGAATTGCTTACGAAAGTAGGGTTACGTGAAAAGGCCGATAATTTCCCGCAGCAGTTATCAGGTGGACAACAACAGCGTGTTGCCATTGCACGAGCGCTTGCGATGAAGCCGAAAATTATGCTATTTGATGAACCAACATCTGCACTTGATCCAGAGATGGTAAAAGAAGTGCTGGAGGTTATGAAAGATTTAGCGAAAGAAGGCATGACGATGGTTGTTGTGACGCATGAAATGGGCTTTGCACGTGAGATGGGCGATCGTGTATTATTTATGGATGGTGGCTATATCGTTGAAGAAGGTCACCCAAATGATGTATTTGGCAACCCACAAAATGAACGGACAAAAGCGTTTTTAGGTAAAGTATTATAAACATTTAGCGGCATATACTAGTGTATAATGCTCTTTCAAAATTAAATGAACTGCACCCCAATTGTTAGACACATCTAAACAATAGGGGTGCAGTTTTTTTCACCTTTTAGTTAGGCATGTTTTTCGCTTGCTGAGCTTGACCGTACATATTGAGCATCGTGTTCATATCTGCTTGTGAAAGTTGTGCAACTTGGTAAATCCCTTTTTTGTTTTGGTAAAGTGAGATTTCGTAAGCCATTTCAATACAGTTGGGCACGGAATCTTGGAGAACACGACGTAAAACGGGGTTTGTCGCTTCGAGTGCAGCAGATGTTTTCCCAGTAGCGCTTGCTTTATGACAGCCAAGCATGAAACCAGAAATTACGCCGTCACAAATTTCACTTGGTGTTTGTATCGGCTTTTTCGGTTCACCGGGTTTTAGCCCATAAGTGAAGTCATTGCCCGTTTGCATATTATAGCTTCGTGTCGGATGCTGAGGATCGCGCCCAGTTTTGTATGCTTCCATCGTAATATTGTATTCATCGAGCATAAACGCATACTGACGGTCCATAATGGTAAGGAGTTCTTGGTCTTGTACTTGATCTCTTAATAGTACATATTGATTGAGACCAGCAATCATTGAACCTAATACCTCGTGTGCGTCAAAAAGTTCATGCGCACCATGATTCATTGAAAGTGGCATGGAATTGTCCTGAGATTGAGAAGATTGGGTATGCATATAATAACCTCCATAACAAAATTTTCGTACACCATTATTGTGGCAATTAGTAAAAAAATTATGCATGATAGAAAATGAATTAAGAAGGAAAAGAGGGATTTTTTATGATAAAAAATAATAAAGGTAATGCATTAGTGGCAGTACTTATCATTATTGCAGTCATTGGAATAGTAGCAATGTTCACGATTCCAAAATACAATAAATTAATAGAAGGTGAAGAACAAATTGATGCATCTTGGGCACAAGTGGAAAATCAGTTGCAAAGACGGTTTGATTTAATTCCGAATTTAGTCAATTCAGTTAAAGGTTACGCTGCACATGAAGAAGAAATTTTTACACAAATTGCGAAGGCGCGCACAGATTACGGAAATGCGAGTTCTGTTGAACAAACAGCTACTGCAAATAATGAGCTATCAGCGGCATTGGCACGTTTACTTGTTGTTGTGGAAAACTATCCAGACTTAAAAGCGGATGTTCAATTTACACGTTTAATGGATGAACTGGCTGGAACGGAAAATCGATTGGCAGTTGCCAGGAAAGATTATAACGAGACGGTCCAGCAGTTAAATAATAATGTTCGAACATTTCCAGGTAATTTAATCGCAAAAATGTTTGGCTTTGAGAAAAAAGCTTATTTTGAAATTAAAGAAGGTGTTGAAGAAGCACCGACCGTTGATTTTGGAAGTAACGATTAACTTGATTCAGCTCGGGTTCAAACCCCAGCTGAATTGGGGAACAAAGGCTAAACCCATCACGTCCTGTGACAACGCCTTTGTGACCAACATCATGTTGGCCTAAGCCCCGGCGGATGTCGCGGATTTTTTTAAGGTCAAGTCACTGTAAGGAAAGGGGGGATGATATGAGATTTTTAGTTTCATTTATAATATGTATGCTCGTTATGCCATTTACGACAATGGCAGCAATTCCGCAAAAACCTGCATACAATTCGTATGTTTATGATAATGCCAATGTCATTTCAGATGATGTGGAGCAAAATTTGATTCAAGCAGCAAAGGCTTTGGAAGGTTCAACAGGGAATGTAATTGTCATGATGACGATTGATACGATTGGCGATTTGGCTCCGTATGAATTTGGCACAGAAGTAATCCGTAAATGGGGGATTGGAGATAAGGAGCTAAACAATGGGATGCTCATTTTTGCGACGACGGATCAAGGACCTGGGAAAAATGACGTTTGGATTTCGGTAGGCGATGGTCTAGAAGGAGACTATCCAGATGGATTGCTAGGAAGTATGATTGATACGTATATGATGCCCTATTTAGAAAAGGAAGATTATACAAATGCATTTGCCAACATATTTAGCATTTTCTATGAGGAAATGGGTGGGGATGCTGGTGGCGCGGATTTGGTGAAACCCATTAATGACGATGATGGGGATTGGCCGATTGCAGTCATCATTTTTATCGTGATCATTTATTTAAGTCTTAGCAAATTTGGTGGCGGTGGTCCTGGTGGCCGTAGACGAACAGCAAGACGTGTTTACCGTGCTGGTGGATTCTCTACAGGAAGTTTCGGTGGCGGTGGTCGCGGTCGCTCATCCGGAGGTTTTGGAGGATTCGGTGGAGGCAGTTCATCCGGTGGCGGAGCGGGACGGAAGTTTTAACTTTGCAGGATAACAAACATTTACTAAGGTATAATTGATATTTACCTTAGTAAATGTTTTGCATTTCAAATGTAGCAAGGAGACAGCAAAAATGATTGTACAATTTTATTCCAGACCGAATTGCGAATTATGTGTGGAAGGGTTGCAAATATTAAAATTAGTTCAAGAAGATATTCCGTTTCAAATCGAACAAGTTAATATTGAAGAGAATGACGCATTGCACGGAAAATTTATGGTGATGATTCCGGTTGTAGAGCTTAAAGGGGAAGTTATTCAATTTGGGCGATTGGATTACCCGACGTTAATGATGGCGCTAAGTGACTGAAATTAGCGCCTAAACGATAAAATATAACCAGATTTAATAAAAAATAATTGCAGAAAATTTCGTTATCCTTTATACTGTAGTTAGGAAATATTTTTTTGCGCCAAGCGGGACGTAAAAGTAACTATAGGGACAAAAAACGTCCAACATAAAGTTAGTAGGTGGTTTTTTGGACAAAAGCTCCTTTTTGGATGCAGGGCGTAAGTTAATGCCAGAAATCGAACAAATTTTTAAAAAAAGATTTCGCGTTTTACAAGCAATTGAAATGTACGGTCCGATTGGCAGAAGAGCTTTAGCGGAGCAGCTGCAATGGACAGAACGAGAAGTGCGCAATGAAACAGATATTTTAAGCGAGCAACAATTAATTATCATCAGGCAAAAAGGTATGATTTGCTCGGTACAAGGGTATAGCATACTAGAACAGCTCAAAGCATTGTTTCAAGAAATATCGGGTATAACAGTGAAAGAGCAGCAACTTGCAAAACTCTTTAAAATTGAACGAGTTATTATCATTCCCGGTAATGTGGAAGAAGATGCAACGATTAAAAATGTATTAGGGAAAGAAGGCGCGAAAATCATTACGCAACACGCCGATGAAAAATGCAATATTGCAGTTACGGGTGGAAATTCCGTTGCAGCAATTGGTGATTTCTTAACATCGACATCACCACTTAATTCGGCATGCTTTATTGCAGCACGGGGTGGGATGGGCGACGAAATGAGCTTTCAGGCAAATACAGTAGTCGCAAAGTTTGCGCAGGCATGTAGTTCAACGTATCGCACCTTATTTTTACCAGAACATTTAAGTGAGCAAGCGTATCAAGCAATGAAAAGCGAACCAATGATCCAAGAAATGATGGCTTTATATGAAGAAATCGATATCGTTGTTCACGGCATTGGCGCGGCGCAAGAGATGGCTATTAGACGCAATAGTTCTTCTGAAGAACAGCAACTATTAGAAGAAAAAGGTGCTGTTGGGGAAGCTTTTGGCTATTATTTCAACAAATTGGGCGAAATTGTTCACCATATTCGAACGATTGGCATTCAGCTTGAACAAGTAAAAAAGGCACAGCATATTATTGCGATTGCAGCAGGTAGTAACAAAGCAACTGCGATACAAGCGTACTTTAAAAATGCTGCCTCCCAGACAACATTTATTACAGATGAACAAACGGCAAATGAGATTGTTGCCAAAATTAGGTGAGTTTTTTACGGTGCGCTCAAGCATAGACTGTTTAACTTGATTCAGCTGAGTTGTGGAGCAAAGGCTAAACCCGTCACGTCCTGTGACAACGCCTTTGTGATCAACATCATGTTGACCCAAGCCCCGGCGGATGTCATAGATTTTCAAGGGAAGTTTTTCGAACTCGCTCGAAAAAATCTGGACGCAATTACGCTGAGGCGTAATTGATATAATTTAATTTAACTGGAGGAATTACACATGGTATTAAAATTAGCGATTAATGGATTTGGCCGAATCGGACGTTTAGTATTCCGCGAGGCGATGAAACATGAAGAATTTGAAGTAGTTGCAGTAAATGATTTAACAGATGCAAATCAACTAGCACATTTATTAAAATTTGATTCAGTCCATGGCGTATATGATGCAAATGTAGAAGCGGAAAACGATGCATTCATCGTAAACGGTAAACGCGTTCAAGTATACTCGGAGCCAGATCCAGCAAAATTACCATGGGGTGAACTCGGTGTAGACGTTGTATTAGAATGTACAGGTAGATGGCGTTCTATGGAAGAAGTGGCGAAACATATCGAAGCTGGTGCGAAAAAGGCCATTTTATCAGCGCCTGCTAAAGGGGATATGCCAACCTATGTAATGGGCGTAAACCATACGGAATATGACTCATCACAGGATGTTATTTCTAATGCTTCTTGTACGACAAACTGTTTAGCACCATTTGCAAAAGTATTGGATGAAAAATTCGGGATCAAGCGTGGTATGATGACTACGATTCACTCATACACAAATGATCAACGCATTTTAGACTTCCCGCACTCAGATCCACGTCGTGCACGTGCTGGCGCGGTGTCAATGATTCCAACAACAACAGGTGCAGCTGTAGCCGTTTCGAAAGTATTGCCACAGTTAAAAGGAAAATTAGATGGTTTCTCAATGCGTGTGCCAACACCAAACGTATCATGCGTGGACTTAGTAGCAGAACTAAATGCAGATGTAACGATTGAATCGGTTAATGCGGCGTTTAAAGAAGCATCAGAGGGCGAGTTAAAAGGAATTTTAGCTTACAATGAATTGCCGTTAGTATCGATTGACTATAATGGCAATCCAGCATCATCTACAATTGATGGGCTTTCAACAATGGTCATGGAAAATCGTATGGTAAAAGTCGTATCTTGGTATGATAATGAAATCGCTTATTCAACACGTTTAATGGACTTAGCTTTATACATTGCCAAGCAAGGATTTAACGAAAAGTAAGGTTGAATGTGTCATACTTTATCTAAAGTGAAGAAAAAGTGTGACATATTACTGGTTATTCGTCATAAAAAGTATAGCCTTTAAAAGAAGCAACCATTATAATATATGAGGGTATAGAGCGGAAGGGATTACCTAACCGCTCTTTTTTTAACATGAAATAAAATAAATAACAGAAATATATAGAGTCTGGAAAAGACAAGTGATATTAGATTTTGTTACTATTTAAACGAGAAAATAAATAGCTGATATAAATTTTAAAGGAGGATTTTCTTTATGTTTTTAAAGAAATCAATGAACGATGTAGCAGTAAAAGGGAAGCGCGTATTTGTACGTGTCGATTTTAACGTACCGATGGAAGACGGGCGCATTACAGACGAAACGCGTATTCGTGCAGCGATTCCGACAATCGCGCAATTAGTTGATAATGGGGCAAAAGTGATCTTAGCTTCTCACTTAGGCCGTCCGAAAGGCGAAGTAAAAGAGGATATGCGATTAACTGCGGTTGGCGTACGTCTTTCTGAATTAATGAATCAACCTGTAACAAAGCTAGATGAGTCAATTGGCGAAGCGGTTGAAGCAGCGGTTAACAACATGCAAGAAGGCGACATCGTGTTACTTGAAAATGTACGCTTCCATAAAGGCGAAGAAAAAAATGATGCAGCTTTAGCAGAAAGCTTTGCAAAATTAGCAGACCTTTATGTGAATGATGCATTCGGCGCAGCTCACCGTGCCCACGCTTCAACAGAAGGTATCGCGAAATTCGTGCCAGCTGTTTCAGGTTTATTAATGGAAAAAGAATTAGATGTTCTTGGGAAAGCATTATCAAATCCAGAGCGTCCATTTACGGCAATTATCGGTGGGGCGAAAGTGAAAGATAAAATCGACGTTATCGAAAACTTATTAGATAAAGTAGATCACTTAATTATCGGTGGCGGTCTGTCATTTACATTTGTGAAGGCAATGGGTCATGATATTGGGAAATCTTTATTAGAAGAAGATAAAATCGAATTAGCGAAAAGCTTTATCGAGCAAGCGAAAGCAAAAGGTGTCGAGTTACATATGCCAGTTGATGCCGTTGTAGCAAATGAATTTTCAAAAGATGCGGATACACAAGTTGTTGCGATTGATGCGATTCCAGCTGACTGGATGGGCTTAGATATCGGACCAAAAACAGCTGAAAACTTTGCAGAAGTCATCGGGAAATCAAATTTAATCATTTGGAACGGACCAATGGGTGTATTTGAAATCGACAAGTTTGCAAACGGTACGAAAACGGTTGCAGATGCAATGGCACAAACAAATGGCTATACAATTATCGGTGGCGGTGACTCGGCTGCAGCAGTAGAAAAATTCGAAGTAGCATCACAAATGAACCACATTTCAACAGGTGGCGGTGCCTCTCTTGAATTAATGGAAGGTAAACAATTACCAGGTATTGTGGCATTAAACGATAAATAATAAAATGGAGGGATTTTTGATGCGAAAACCAATCGTAGCAGGAAACTGGAAAATGTATAAAACATTTGATGAGGCGGTTGACTTTGTTGAAGCGATTCAACAAGCGATTCCTTCTCCAGAGAAAGTAGATGCAGTTATTTGTGCTCCGGCATTGTATTTACCAACGTTAGTAGTGGCGGCAGAAGATTCTTCATTAGCAATTGGCGCACAAAACATGCATTTTGAAGATGAAGGTGCCTTTACAGGAGAAATTAGCCCAGCGATGCTATCAAATATTCACGTAGATTACTGTGTTTTAGGCCATTCAGAGCGTCGTGAAATGTTCAATGAAACAGATGAAGCAGTAAACAAAAAAGTACGCGCGGCATTAAATCATGGCATCGTACCAATTATTTGCTGTGGCGAAACGCTTGAAGAACGTGAAGCGGGTACTACAGAGCAAAAAGTAGCGGGTCAAATTACGAAAGCTTTAGAAGGTTTTACATCCGCAGAAGTACAGCATATGGTACTTGCATATGAGCCAATTTGGGCAATCGGTACAGGTAAAACAGCAACAGCTGATGATGCGAATGCTGTATGTGGTGCAATTCGTGCCGTTGTTGAAAAATTATACGATACAGAAACAGCACAAGCGATTCGCATTCAGTATGGCGGTAGCGTAAAGCCAGAAAATATCGTAGAACTTTTAGGAAAAGAACATATTGATGGAGCACTTGTTGGCGGTGCAAGCTTACAAGTAGACTCTTATCTAAAATTATTGGAGGCAGCAGCAAATGCCTAAAGAGCCCGTTGCATTAATTATTTTAGATGGCTTTGCCTTTCGTGATGAAGTAAAGGGTAATGCCGTAGCACAAGCAAATAAACCAAATTTCGATCGTTTTTGGAACGCTTATCCGCACGCGACATTAACAGCGAGTGGAGAATCAGTAGGGTTACCAGAAGGACAAATGGGAAATTCTGAAGTAGGGCACTTAAATATTGGTGCAGGGCGCATTGTTTATCAAAACTTAACGCGTATTAATAAATCGATTCGTGAGGAAGACTTCTTCCGCAACGAACAGTTTTTAGCTGCTGTGGAGCATGCAAAAGCACATGGCTCTAAGCTTCATTTAATGGGCTTACTATCAGATGGCGGCGTTCATAGTCATTATGAGCACTTGTTTGCCTTGTTAAAATTAGCGAAAGACAATGGCTTGGAAGAAGTATATGTCCATGGATTTTTAGATGGCCGCGATGTAGGTCCTGCGACAGCACGTGACTATATTGCAGAAACTGAGAAGCAAATGGCATCCATTGGCATCGGGAAATTTGCGAGCGTTCATGGTCGTTATTTCGCAATGGACCGTGA
The DNA here is from genome assembly GCF_038005225.1 of Solibacillus sp. FSL K6-1523. Classification (NCBI taxonomy): domain Bacteria; kingdom Bacillati; phylum Bacillota; class Bacilli; order Caryophanales; family Caryophanaceae; genus Solibacillus; species Solibacillus sp. FSL K6-1523. The sequence goes on along the minus strand of NZ_JBBOSU010000001.1, from coordinate 3,673,674 downwards.
CAAACGTTGGGAACGTGTTCAGTTAACGTATAAAGCGTTAGTGGATGGCGTCGGTGAAACAGCTACTTCTGCATTAGCAGGTGTGGAATCATCTTATGAGCAAAACGTTTATGATGAATTTGTTCAACCGGTTGTCATTACGCAAGATGGTGCGCCAGTTGCGACGATCGATACAAATGATGCGGTCATTTTCTTTAATTTCCGTCCAGACCGTGCAATTCAGCTTTCTACTGTATTTACGAATGAAAATTTTGCCGGTTTTGAGCTGTCAGACAAGCAACCAACTAACGTAAAATTCGTCTCATTCACGCATTATAGTGATGAGGTGCATGCTGAGGTTGCGTTCCAATCAAACAACCTTGATAATACAGTAGGTGAAGTCATTTCGAAGGCAGGTAAAACGCAATTGCGCATTGCCGAAACGGAGAAATATCCACACGTAACATTCTTTATGAGCGGTGGACGTGAAGCGAATTTTGATGGGGAAGAGCGTATTTTAATCGCTTCGCCAAAAGTAGCGACATATGACTTACAGCCTGAAATGAGTGCTTATGAAGTGACAGATGCACTGCTTGAAGCAATTGCAGCAGATCAATTTGATGCAATCATTTTAAACTTTGCAAATCCAGATATGGTTGGACATTCAGGAATGCTAGAACCTACAATTAAAGCAATTGAAGTAGTCGATGAATGTTTAGGGAAAGTAGTCGATGCGATTATCGCAAAGGGCGGTAAGGCAATCATTACGGCGGACCACGGAAATTCAGATGAGGTCGTAACGCTGGATGATAACCCGATGACAGCCCATACGACAAATCCAGTGCCTGTTATTGTGACAGAGCCGGATGTTGTGTTACATCAAGATGGCATTTTAGCGGACTTAGCGCCGACAATGCTACAGTTATTAACGATTGAACAACCTGTTGAAATGACAGGGAAATCATTAATTATGCCAAAGGAACAAAACTAACTTGTTTCAGCAGAATCAAGTTAAGCCCCGGCGGATGTCACAGATTTTTAAGGGGAGCTTTTTGAGTGAACTCGAAAAAAATCTGGACGCAATTACGCCGAGGCGTAATTGATTTAATACTTTGGCTTATTATAAAGCTTGTGCAACTTACCAATTTTACTTAAAGAGGAGATTTTTATTATGCCATTCATTACTCAAGTATATGCTCGTGAAGTTTTAGACTCTCGCGGTAACCCAACAGTAGAAGTAGAAGTATTTACAGAATCAGGTGCATTCGGTCGCGCAATCGTACCATCTGGTGCATCAACTGGTGAATATGAAGCAGTAGAATTACGCGATGGCGACAACAGCCGTTATTTAGGTAAAGGCGTTGAAAAAGCAGTTGAAAATGTTAACACATTAATCGCTGAAGAATTAGAAAACCAATATTCAGTATTAGACCAAGTTGTAGTTGACCAAGCGTTAATCGCACTTGACGGTACAGAAAACAAAGGTAAATTAGGTGCCAACGCAATCCTTGGTGTATCGATGGCCGTTGCTCATGCTGCAGCAGATTACCTTGATGTGCCATTATACCAATACCTTGGTGGCTTCAACTCAAAACAATTACCAGTACCAATGATGAATATCATCAACGGTGGTGAGCACGCAGATAATAACGTAGACGTGCAAGAGTTTATGATTATGCCAGTAGGTGCTGAAAACTTCAAACATGCATTACGTATGGGTACTGAAATTTTCCACCATTTAAAAGCGGTATTAAAAGAAAAAGGTTACAACACAGCTGTAGGTGATGAAGGCGGTTTTGCTCCAAACCTAGGCTCAAATGAAGAAGCGATTACAGTTATTTTAGAAGCAATTGAAAAAGCCGGTTACAAAGCAGGCGAAGAAATTCGTTTAGCAATGGACGTAGCATCTTCAGAGTTATTTAACAAAGAAGACGGCAAGTACCACTTAAAAGGTGAAGGCGTAGTTCGTACTTCAGAAGAAATGGTAGCTTGGTACGAAGAATTAACTTCTAAATACCCAATCATCTCAATCGAAGACGGCTTAGACGAAAACGACTGGGCTGGTCACAAATTATTAACAGAGCGCATCGGTAACCGCGTACAATTAGTAGGTGACGATTTATTCGTAACGAACACGGCTAAACTTGCACAAGGTATCGAGCAAGGCGTTGGGAACTCAATTTTAGTTAAAGTAAACCAAATCGGTACATTAACTGAAACGTTTGAAGCAATCGAAATGGCAAAACGCGCTGGCTATACAGCAGTTATCTCACACCGTTCTGGTGAATCAGAAGACGCAACTATTGCAGACATCGCAGTAGCTACAAACGCTGGTCAAATCAAAACAGGTGCACCATCTCGTACAGACCGCGTTGCGAAATACAACCAATTATTACGCATTGAAGATCAATTAGGTGCAACAGCACGCTATGAAGGATTAAACTCTTTCTACAATATTAAATAATTTTTTTGAAGCACTCAAACGCGGGGGATGATCCGTATGAACTGCCCCGTAAAAGTTAGACACCAATCTAACTTTTACGGGGGTTTTTTTAATGGCAAAAGTAAGTGTTGAACAACGTATCCAAGCAGTTCAACGATATATATTTGGACATGAATCTATGAATGAAATTGCGAAAGATAACGGTGTTACAAAACGGGTTATCGGTGACTGGGTTCGTCTTTATGAAGAAAATGGTGTAGAGGCATTTTTAAAATCCTATACAAAATACTCAGCTGAATATAAAATGGATGTACTCAATTATATGAACGAAACAGGTACATCTTCGATTGACGCAGCTGCTCGATTTAATATCTCATCTCCTGGTATGATACGAAATTGGAGAAAGAAGTTTGAGATTGGCGGTTATGATGCCCTTGTTTCTAAGAAAAAGGAGCATCTATCCGTGAAAAAAGAAACAAAAAGATTAGCCAAACCAACTCCAGCTGAAGGATCTGTAGAGGCATTAGAAGCACGTATTAAACAATTAGAAATGGAGAATGCGTACTTAAAAAAGTTGAATGCTTTAGTTCAAATACAAGAAAAATTACCAATCAAATCAAAGCGCAAGTAATTTATGAACTAAAGGAAATTTATGAAGTAGTGGAATTAATCAAAGTCGCTGATATTTCACGTAGTACGTATTATTACTGGGAAAAACGCTTGAATCGTGTTGATAAATACGCAGATGTGAAAGTCGCAATTCAGTCCATTTATCATGAACATAAAGGGCGTTATGGTTATCGTCGAATTGCCAAAGAACTGAAAAAATACGGCTTTCATCATGATCCTAAAACGATTAACTGTTTAATGAATACTCTTGGTATAAAATGTGAAGTCCGTATGAAGAAATATCGTTCGTATAAAGGAAACGTTGGGAAAATTGCTCCAAACGTATTACAACGTGATTTTAAAGCGGAGAAAATGAACAAAAAATGGGTAACAGACGTGACAGAATTCCATCTATTTGGAGAAAAACGTTATTTATCGCCTGTACTTGATTTATGTAATGGTGAAATCATTGCCTATACGGTAATGAAACGTCCAGTGTATAAACTAGTCCATGATATGTTAGAACAAGCATTGGTGCGCCTTCAACCAAGTGATCAAGTCATTCTTCATTCGGACCAAGGCTGGCACTATCAAATGAAAAAGTATCAACGGACATTAAAACAACATGGGATTACGCAGAGTATGTCCCGTAAGGGCAATTGTTTGGACAACGCAGTCATCGAAAACTTCTTTGGCTTATTAAAATCTGAACTCCTGTACCTACAAAAATTTGAATCCATGGCGCATTTTGAACAGGAACTCCAAGACTATATTTACTATTACAACAACAAACGAATGAAGGAAAAATTAAAAGACCTAAGCCCGGTGGAATACCGAACTCAGGTCTTAGAAGCTGCTTAACTAAATATGTCTAACTTTCTTGGGTCAGATCAAAACTAGCCAATTAACGAATGCTGCGGCAGCGGAAAACGAAAACTAGCCAAAATCTGTGTGAAACTAGACAAACGAGTAGCAGAACTAGCCGAAAATCAATGTGAACTAGCCAATTAACGAATGCTGCGGCAACGGAAAACGAAAACTAGCCAAAACTTGTGCGGAACTAGCCGAACAAGCGGCAGAACTAGCCAAAAATCACCGGAAACTAGCCAACTTAAGGCATAAACTAGCCAAACTGCGATTTACTAGCCAAAATTGATGTTAAACTAGCCAAACTACGATTTACTAGCCGATTCCATCTCCCGACCAAACATATCTAATTCAAAACACAATTCAATATACTTCTCCTCGCCTAAAATATTTTCCGGAATAATATAATAGGTCCCGCGCCCATTGCCCACCATCTCTAACCCAAGGCGCATCAAAATTTTTGAAGCGGTATGCATCGAATCAATACCTACAAAATCGCGGAATTCACGGTTAGTAATCTCGGGTTTTATCAAAATACGATAATGATGGAGCGTTTCCTTTAATGCATTTTTACTTTTAAAACGACAGATTGGGCAAACCCAACTCCCACTCACATAGTGCATCACATGTAAATACTTACAATCCCTACACAGCACACCTCGGCGCAAGCGACTACTTTCCACGGTTCTACGCGGTGGCAATCGGAAATACAGAGCATCCAATTTCGAACGAATGAATGACAAATTGCCTCGTTTCATCGGAAAACGCTTGTTTAAGTTTTCTAAAAATCTAGGGAGTCCACTAATGTGGAAAATCGGGAAATTTTGCAGAGAATTGTCTAACTTTGCGCGGTAGTTCGCGATAACAACCGTATAAAGTAAGGGGATGTCCAATTTCCAGGACGCAAACTGGTTTTCTAAAAACAGCTGATGTCGATACGCTTGATCAAATGGGTTGGGGAAATTTTCATGAATGCCATCATCTTGAATCCGGTAAAATTCATGTTGCGCAGGTTTGTAGAACAGGGTACCAGCAATTTGCTTCACTTCGAGGATAAGAATAAAGCTAGCGGTTAAAATAAGGGCGTCCATCTGGTGGGTAGAACCTTTTTCATTTTTGCATTCAAAATTGTAAATAATTTGGGCGTCATGCTTAAAAGAATACTCCGATAAAATTTGCTGAAGCCTCATTTCACCTGCAAGACCAGCTTCCAAACGGTAAAATTCATCTTTCACAGCAACTGCATCCAAATCTTCTATTCGCAAACGATTTGCGAGTGCTTCGATGAAAAGATAGTGTGAAGATTTTTGCTGAATCATTATTTTGTCACCTCCACTTTCAATGTACAATGATTGTAAAACTTATACAAATTGGGTCAAATGAAGTATATCAAGCAGAAATGTAGCATAAAAATCTATTATAGCTCAAAAAGAGGTTTCAAATTAACCATTTCAATTTATAGTAAATTCTATATACTATTAAAAAGGGATAATTTAGGAGGGGTATTGTTGGTTAAATATATTGAAGAAGAAGTAGCTTTGGAAAATGAGTCTAGCCCAATTCAAAATGAAGAATCGCAACAAAATTTAAATGAAACTAGTAAAAACTCAAAAACTAAAAAAGCCCTTCGAAAATTAAAAAAACGTCAGCAGCTTGAGCAGAAGAAAAATGCCTTGCCTGCGCCGAAAAAAGTACTGTATACATATGATGTAGCAGGTGAAAGCATCATTGTAAAAGGTGAAATTGACGAATCCAACGCAAAAAAAGTAGCAGCCAATTATTTGATTCGCTTTAAATTAAGTGGGCAAAAGGATTTTTTAGAATTTGGTTATCAGGCAAAAATTCCAATTACAAAAAACAATCAATTTCAATTTGAAGTGTTAGAAAGCGCATTATTGGCACAAGATGTTATTGCCATTCAACTGTACAGTGATGCGGGACATTATTCTGAAATCGTATTTTGTACGTATGAAAGAAAACAGGGGTCTAGTGAAGGAACAGTTGCCAGCGCGGAGGATCCATTGAGTCGCTTTAAAAAAGCCAAACAATTAAATCATACTTCTAACAAATAATTCACACAAAAAATGGTTCATCACACCAATGTTTTATTGTCAGTACACTATGTATTTGTTATACTAATAGGTATTGTAACGTCCGTGTCTAGGAGGTGGAGCAAATGCATACAATATTTACAGTATTACTTATTATCGTAGCTTTATCTTTAATCGTTATTGTATTATTACAATCAGGTAAAAGTGCTGGTTTATCAGGTGCCATCTCAGGTGGAGCTGAACAACTATTCGGTAAACAGAAAGCTCGTGGGATGGATCTAGTGTTACACCGTATCACGATTGTACTTGCTGTTTTATTCTTCGTATTAGCATTAGCTATTACAAAATTCTAATCGAATGAAATCAATCGCCTAACCGAGCGCCACGCATGGTTGGGCTTTTTCTTTTAGTCCGAAGCAAAAAAACGTATAATAGAATTATCCAGATTAGGAAGACCGCGATTCTGCAATAATGCACGAATCGTATTTTTCTAAGGAAACATTTCGACAGGAGTAATTGCGATGAAAAAGGCAATGTCTGCACCATTTTTATTTGAAGCTGGATCACGAGCGGTTTTATTATTACATGGTTTTACAGGAAGTTCCGCGGATGTACGGATACTGGGCCGTTTTTTAGAGAAAAATGGGTATACTTCACATGCACCTCATTATAAAGGGCATGGTGTACCGCCAGAAGAACTGATTGTCACAAGTCCCGAAGATTGGTGGCAAGACGTCATGAATGGATACAATACATTAAAACAAGCAGGCTATGAAGAAATCGCCGTTGCTGGACTTTCTTTAGGTGGCGTTTTTTCATTAAAATTAGCACTGCAACAGCCGGTAAAAGGCGTTATTACCATGTGTTCACCGATGTCGATGCGCACAACCGATATTATGTTTCAAGGTGTCATCGAATATGCACAACTATATAAAAAACAAGAAGGTAAAAATGAACAGAAAATCGAACTAGAAATAGAAGCGATAAAAAATACAGGAATGGCTTCTTTACCACAGTTGCCACAACTTATTCAAGAAGTGCGACAGTCCATTGATCTGTTATATGCTCCGATTTTGGTCGTACAATCACGCCAAGATCGGGTCATTGATCCACAATCAGCAAACGTAATTTATAATAATGTGGAATCAATCCAAAAAGAGCTGAAATGGTTTGAGCAGTCCGGGCATGTCATTACACTTGATAAAGAAAGAGATCAGCTACACGAGGATGTTCTTGCGTTTTTAAATTCATTAGATTGGACAGTCTAATGAATGAATCAAGAATTTCTGTTCAAAGGAGGGTAAAAAATGACTCAAAATAATGATTTTCAAAAGCAAATCCTTATCTTTATGAAGGAAGAGGATTATAACCCAATGACAGTTTCTGAAATTGAGGAAGCCTTTGAATTAGAGGAAGCGGATGATTTCCGTGAACTCGTAAAAACACTCGTTAAAATGGAAGCGCAGGGCCATATTGTTCGCTCGCGTTCCAATCGATATGGATTGCCAGAACGTATGAATTTATTGCGCGGTAAGTTTATCGGACACGCGAAAGGATTCGGCTTCGTGGCACCAGAAGAGCAGGGCATGGATGACATTTTCATACCACCGTATGAAATTAATGGCGCTCTCAATGGCGACATCGTTTTAGTCCGTGTATTAAAAGAGACTTCAGGGGATCGTCGTGAAGGAACAATTGTAAAAATAGTCGAACGCAGTAAAACGACATTTGTCGGGACGTACCAAGCAAATCGTGGCTTTGGTTTTGTCGTGACGGATGATAAAAAGCTAAACATGGATATTTTTATTGCAAAGGAAGACGCTTTAGGTGCGGTAGATGGCCATAAAGTTGTTGTAGAAGTAACACATTGGCCGGATGAAACAAAATCGGCTACTGGGATGATTACGAAAATTTTAGGACATCGAAATGATCCAGGTGTGGATATTTTATCGATTCTTTATAAATATGATATTCCACCAGAGTTTCCAGAAGAAGTTGTGCAAGCTGCAACAGAAGTAACGGATGAAATTTCTGAGCAAGATTTAGTCGGTCGCCGCGATTTACGTAATGAAGTGATCGTGACAATCGATGGCGCGGATGCGAAAGACTTAGATGATGCAGTAACTGTTGTTAAAAACGCAGATGGTACGTATAAGCTAGGCGTTCATATTGCGGACGTTAGCTATTATGTGACACAAGGTTCAGTCCTTGATCTAGAAGCGTATGAGCGTGCGACATCTGTGTACTTAACAGACCGTGTGATTCCAATGATTCCACATCGTTTATCGAATGGCATTTGTTCTTTAAATCCACAAGCTGACCGCTTAACATTGTCTTGTGAAATGACGATTGATGGTAGTGGGCATGTGATTAAGCATGATATTTTCCAAAGTGTCATTAACACAACGGAGCGTATGACGTATACCGATGTGTACAATATTTTAGAGCAGCCAGATGAACATCCGGAATTAATGGAGCGTTATGCAGATTTAGTGCCGATGTTTAAAAATATGGCGGAACTTGCACAAGTGTTGCGCAATAAGCGAATGTCGCGCGGTGCGATTGACTTTGATTTCAAAGAATCGAAAGTGCTCGTATCAGAAGAAGGCTGGCCGACTGAAATCGTGTTGCGTGAGCGTACAGTTGCAGAACGTTTAATTGAAGAATTTATGTTAGCTGCCAATGAAACGGTTGCTGAACATTTCCATCATTTAGAGCTACCATTTATTTACCGTATTCACGAAGATCCAAAACCTGAAAAATTACAGCGTTTCTTTGAGTTCGTGACGACTTTTGGTCTAGTTATAAAAGGTACAGGAAATTCAGTCCATCCAAAAGCATTACAGGAAATTATTACAGCTATTGAAGGGTTACCAGAAGAGCCAGTTATTTCGACGATGCTACTGCGTTCAATGCAGCAAGCTAAGTATTATCCGGAATCCCTTGGTCACTTCGGCTTATCGACAGACTTCTATACACATTTCACTTCACCAATTCGACGCTACCCGGATTTAATCGTGCATCGCTTAATTCGCACGTATTTAATTAATGGCGATACATCGAAGGAAACGGTATTCCAGTGGAGTCAAGTGATGGATGAAATTGCGGATCATACATCGGGTCGCGAACGCCGTGCAGTAGAGGCAGAACGCGATACAGATGCACTGAAAAAAGCACAGTTCATGTCCGATAAAATAGGGGAAGAGTTTGTAGGGATTGTTTCTTCAGTTACAAACTTCGGGATGTTTATAGAGCTAGAAAACACTGTAGAAGGTCTCGTGCATATTTCAAATATGGCCGATGATTACTACCGATTTGATGACCGTTCGATGATGATGATTGGCGAACGTACAGGACGTCAATTCCGCATTGGTGATGAAGTGAAAATTCGTGTAGCCAATGTAGTCATCGAAGAATCTTCAGTAGACTTTGAAATTGTCGACATGATTTCTAATGCACGCCCATTCAGAAAACCAACTGCAAGAGTCATTCATGCAGGACGTCAAGAAAAGCGCCGTACAGAACGTACTGGTGAGAAACGTGACCGCAAATCGCGTGGTGGCAGCAAGGAGCGCCCAGCAAAAGAGAAAAGAAGCAGTCGCTCTGATGAACGTGATCCACGTGGTCGTAGAAAAGATGGCAAATCAAATGATAAGCCAAAGTTCTATGAAGGCATTGCAAAAGGCAAAAAGAAAAAGAGTAAAAAGAAGAAATAATGTTTGAAGCTAGGATCGAAATCCGAAATCCGAAATCCTAGCTCTTTCCTAAGGGGTGTTAATAATGGCAAAAGGCGCAGGTAAAGTAATTGCACAAAACAAAAAAGCAAATCATGATTATTTCATAGAAGATACAATCGAGGCGGGTATGGTGCTGACTGGTACTGAAATTAAATCGGTTCGTGCAAGTAGAGTCCAGTTAAAGGATTCTTACGTGCGTCTACGAAATGGCGAAGCGTGGATTATTAATATGCATATCAGCCCTTTTGATCAAGGAAATCGTTTTAATCACGACCCACTTCGCGAACGTAAGCTGCTCTTACATAAAAAGCAAATTGGTCAACTAGTTGGCGCAGTAAAACGAGATGGCTATACGATTGTTCCATTAAAAATGTATATTAAAGATGGCTATGCCAAACTTCTCATCGGAACCGGTAAAGGTAAAAAGGATTACGATAAACGCAATGATATGCGTAAAAAAGAAGCAAAACGCGATATGGAACGCGTTTTCAAAGACCGTCAACGTTAATAAAAAGAGTGCCTCATCATAAAAAAAAGATGAGCGCGCTCTTTTTATTTTTAGGAGAAGATTTGAAGAATATGTCTTTTTGTAGCGTAAAATGCAGAAAACTAAGAATCTTTAGTCTTTTTTGAGGAAAAGTGACTTTTTTCAATGATTTATATTTTTAATTAGTGTAAAATAAAATTCTTGGAAAAGGAGTGGTAACAAAAAGATGGAGCTTTTAAGGCAGATAGAGGTAGTAGATAGGATCATTTTTCACATTGAAAAAAACTTTCACGAAATGAACTGCTTAAAGGATATACATCACATGAATTTTGTGGATTGTCCTATTTATGAAAAGATTTTTCAAGAACAAGTCCATTTAACAATACATCAATACATCAATAAACGACGGACGGAGCAAGCAGTACAATTGTTAGAAGAAACACAATTAGATGTAAAGGAAGTGGGATCGGTTGTTGGTATTAACGGCTATTTCGAATTTGCACAGATTTTCGAAGAGCAAATGGGTGTCAGTCCTAGTAAATACCGAAATCAAATTTGCAATGGAAAAGTTAATAATTAAAATCCAATTAGTTGCATGCTAAAATGTTTCTTTACAGGTAGTGACATTTACGTGCAAGGATTATTTAGGGACATGTATTAAGGGATTGTTATTGCTTGCTAGTTTAGCTAATTTGTCATATAATTTATTATAGATAGCCAGTGTATGTCTACTCATACGGCATACGTTTAGGAGCTTTGTCTCCAGCCGAACTTTTCTCGGGTTTTTATACTCGGGGACGTTACGGATTCGACAGGGGTGGTTCGAGCTCTGGTCGCGCGTCGGAGGTCTCGTCTTCGTCATCAACGGAAGTTATTTATAACTGGCAAACAACAAAACTTAGCTTTCGCAGCTTAATTGCTCGAGGCGCTCTACCTCTGTATCGCCCATGTGCAGTACGTAGGGCCTAACTTTAGTGGGATACGGTCTGTGGTGCCGCTTGAGTCACCGGCAAGAGATTTCCAAGCTAGCGTGCAGGACGCCTGTTTACTGGCATAATGCCACGCGAAACTTTAAATAAGTAAACTACACGCGTAGAAGCCGGAGTATTGGAGCTTCTGGACGCGGGTTCGACTCCCGCCGTCTCCATACTTAATATGGCTACAAACGTAGTCATACCAACGATTTCCATGATTAGGGATATTGAACGGGAGTTGAACTCTTGTTGAATATCCCTTTTCTTATCCCTATGGAAAAATGACATATTTGAGCTTATTCTTAGACCTTCTAATCAAAATGATTGGGAGGTTTTTTGTTTGTCTAATAGAAAACGAAAGCATGGTATTTTTGCTGTTAGTGGTGATGTGGTGGAGCTATCTAGTAGAAAAGAAGAAGCTCGTAGGGATTGTATGTTAATAAGCGCGGCACTTGTTACGATATTTAATCAAATGCGTATAGGTGGGAATAGACCGCGCACTATTGAGAGCTACGAATACATTATTAAACAATTTGTAGATGTTTGTCAGATTGACTATGTAGAGGAAATTGACCTAGATAAGCTATATCACTACCTTGATGTTCTAAAGGTAAAGCCTGCTACTAAGCTAATTCGCTTGAAATCAATTAAGGCTGTTCTAAGTAAGTTTTATAACAATGGTTGGATTAAAGACCGTTTTTGGAGCAACATTCAAATCAAGATTGATAAGGAAGTAAAGAAGGGAGCGAAGGAATCTGATATAGATATGCTACTTCAATTGATAGACCAAACAACGTTCATCGGTTTTAGGGATGCTTGTGCAATCAAGTTGATGTACAAGACAGGTATTCGTATTCGCACGTTAGGAGAGCTTCGAGAGCGTCATATTGACCTAGAGAATCTATGCCTGAATCTTGATGGCTCAACATTGAAGAACCACAAATTTTTAAAATTACCGATTGATGAAGAAATCGCAGATATATTGAAAATGTTGATTAAGCTAAATGAAGGGATACGAAGTTATTATGGTAGGGACAATAAAAATGTGTTTATTACACAAAATGGAGCAGCGATGAATTCGAGTAAATCATCAAATTGTGCTATCTCAAAGCAGTTAAACAAATATGCTAAGCGCTTTGGACTAGAAAACATTAATGCTCATGCCATTAGGAGAGCGTATGCTAAGAGATTACACGATAAGGGAGCGAGCATAGCTATCATTTCAAAAGCTCTCGGTCATAGTGATTTGGCTGTCACAACACAGTATTTGGATTTAGATGTTGAGGAAGTGGCGAAAGATTTGAGGGAGTTTCTATAAATTATTATGGCTATCTATGTCTAAAATTTTTAGATTTAGATTGCCTTTTTGCACTAAGCCGTTATCGCAAATTATAGATTCATAAGGAGAAGACATAAAGTTTTTTTGGAATAATTTATAAGAATTTTTTACTATTAATAAATTTATAGGTAGTATAGTTATATAGGGCAATAAAAAATCTTATAATTTTACATTAAGATAATTATAAAAAATTAGGAGGGAAACAGTATGAGCAAATAATAAAATCGGTGCTAGGAGAGTATATACAAGCAGAAAAAAGTAGAGAAAGGAATTGAGTATATGCAAGACAAGGTACAAGGATTAGTAGGGGTTATAGACAAAGAAACTTCGGAAAGTGACCACAATATTACAGGGAGTTTTGTGGAAAATACAGTCCTGTTAGAACAACTAAATGAACAGAATGAGTTATTTGAAAAGGAAGTTAAAGCATTTATTAAAGAGAATCGAACAAAGGCTTTCAATAATGCATTAGAATCTGCTAACTTATCATCGTTCAAGGGTATTGAGAATATCGACAATCTATCTCAAAAAGAACAAATTGAGTTTATTCAAAAGGCAGTCAATGAAATTCTAGTACAGCACTCTTATAATGCTAAAGATGTAGCACAGCAAGACGCATTCGCAGAAGTTTTATAACAAGGTATCGTTAAGAAAGCAATTGACCTTAAACTTAGCAATATAAATTTATAAAGCATAAGCCAACCTTAGTTGGCATTGCTAAGCGAAAATTATTACAGTGTCACTACGAGCGTGTAGCGAGTAGATGACACTGTTAAATTAACGCAATAGTGTAAGAGGTAAAAAACTGGGGGAGCATAACCTTTGCAAGCAAAGCTTTATTGCTTTTACATCCCCCAGACCCCCTGCACGATAACTAATTAATAAATGAGTGAAAAAATTCCCACACATTGATTGTATATAATAATTAAATATATATTTATATACAGGTTAAGTGTGGGAATTTTAAAATCAAATTACAGGAGAATTGAATTAATGGCGGAAATCGAGTTATCAGAAAGTGAAGCAATTAAATTAACAATAACTCATAACTATGACGGAGAAGAATTTGAGTCTGCAAAATTCAAAAAATTGGGTTGTCTTGATGGTCAACGTGATAAGGAAACAGGTGAGTTTAATAATCGAGCAATGGTTAAATTCATTCGTAAACTTCAATCAATTTATGAATCAGTGAGAGTAGAGGGGAAAGGTAAAAATCGTAAATATATCCTTGAAGGGAAACGGAATGTCATTCTCCCTATGGAAGATAAGCGTAAGAATAACGGCACTACAATATTTGATGTTATTATATCTCGTTTCTTCTTTAATAGGCTTGTCCAGAAGAATACAGATAAACCTAAGTCAACGTATAATTGGGCTGTTGATATTGGTGCATATAATCCTAAATTGATTAAATTTGAAAGAGTAAAGCAGATTTTTGGTGAAATGTATTATGGACAGGATAATCACTTTATCTATAATCAATTCGTAGATTATATTAAAAATCGAAATAGAGCAGTAGCGGCAAATTCATTTAAACTATTGAAACGTTGCGGACTTATTAACACTATTGAACATATGATGGGTTTAAATGAAGAGGATAAGGTGGTCAATATTTATCGATATGAATACGAAACCTACACTTCAAGGAAAAATGAAATCCTAAAAAGCCGTAATTTAAATAATTTTAATTATGAATATCACCTATTGAAGAATGATTTATTAAAGAATGATATAGATAAATTGATAGAAGATACTGGATATAAAAGGGTATGGATTGCATATGAAGTAACGCTGTTATCAACAGAGCTGTTCGTAGATGCTAATTACTATTCATTTCAAGAAGCGTATTGGAATAAAACTGCAATGTTGATTAACGATTTAAAAGCAGAAGAGAGCAAGTTATATTCATTTGCTAACGTTAATAAAAAGTTTAATCTTGCAAAAATCATTAAATCAGCAGGATTTGACTATGAGGCAATTGATAGCATAATCGAAAAACATAAACCAACTCAAGATAATATAGAAAGTACGATGAATGCTAGAAACGATAAATACTTTAAGATGCCAGATAGTTGGACTATTAAACAAGCCAATAAGGCAATTGAAAGTTAATTTTCAACGTGTTACTCTCAGGCGCACGTTGATACATGTCAGTCTCACCAACCTGTTGCGCAACATAACACGATTGATAAGTGGTATTGGTCAGGGAGATTGATTTAACTCCGATAGTATGTCACAGGCTCAAAAAGTGATAGCGAATTTTAACGTTTCCTAGAGTAAGTTACGTGTCCATATGGGAAATTGGTACATTGCGCTCCTATGAGTAGTTCTGTGGGTAAGTAACCGAATTAAGTATTGCGTATGTACACACATGTTATATCCCGATACCGATTTTATTTAAAAATGGCACTATTAAGCTAACATGAATATATTCGCTATCCATTAAAATACATGTATTAAAGGGATTTACACTAGCCGACAAATTGTGAAATATATTATTATCAATCGTACAAGCACTCGAATAAACCCGACTAAAACACTGTGTTTAATAGAGTTTAATGGAAATGGAAATCATGTAAATTTGCCAATTTCTCAATTTTTATTGTTAAAATAGGCTTCAAAATGGATTTATAAAGGTTTTAGTCGACACCTATAAAACAATCATTTTATTGTAAATTTTTTTAATAATATGTATTCTAAGATACCTAACGTAATTATACAGAGGTGTTAGCGATTGGTGGGTAAGATAAATCCTGTTACATCAAACACGCTTATATAATTATGCTAGGTATTAAATACGGGGGGATATTTAATGTTGATTAGGTGCTAGGTAATTAATCAGAATGCCCTACCACCTACACCTCCACACCATGAATAAAAAATAAAGTGATAGTCTTTGTTTAATAGCCCTTATTTATTATCTAATGTTGAATGATTTCTAATTCATGCTTTTCATATTCATCTATCCCTTTTGCAGTAATTTTATAACAATTTCTATCAATATCAAACTCAACAAGGGTTTTATCACACAAGTAGGATAAGGTGTTTTTAAGGGTGATATTCATGTCTTCTGTTTTATTGAAATGATTATCATAGTGAGTTTCATTTCCGTGATGTATTGAATATAAATATTGAAGTATTAAATTTCTATAAGTTTGCTTCTCGTTAATACTCAAAGATAACTCTTGTTCATAGAACTCTAACAAGTGCATTTTACCTATAGCCATACTATCTTCATAGTAATGATACTCCTCAGGTACGTTGATTATATTATCTATAATTTCCGTATCACTATTTGGTGAAATCAATCGGGATAAAAATATTCTAAATTCATCATCTTGTTCGATAGTGATGATTTTTAATAAAGATTTATAAAGCTTTTTGTCCATTAGTTTTTCATTAAACTGATATGTGTATTTTAGTACCTCACCGCAGACCGTGTAGTTTATGTTGTTGAGCAAGAATGTGATTCTCCAAATTTGTATTAAGCAAAGAGTCTTATACGTTTCATCTTTTGGTTTATATAGTTTTGCATAGTCATCTAAAATTTCAGTAAAAAGCTTTACTTCTAAGAAGTCTTGAGAATAACCTGTAGAATCTTCAAATAGTTGAACTTCCTTTAGCTCTTGGTAAACCTTAAAAGATTTTTCTTCTAATGATTTTTTGTTATCTTCAATAAATTGCATTAGTTTATCTTTTTGTTCATATGGATTCGATGTTAGATAATCCGTCCTAAAAGCGTTCATAGTTTTGTATAAGTTGTCAATATCATGTACAACTTCTTGATAAAAAGAATCGTAAATCTTTTTTTTGTCCTCTTTTTTTGACTTCCTATTTTGATAGAGGAGATTAAGAGTTTGAGTTATTACAGCTGTAACAATGGCAATAGTAACTTTTTGGGCAGGTTCACTAAATAATATTTCAAAATTCATAAATTACCTCTTTTCTGATGTAAGCACAAATAAAGTTTTATTGTTTTACAGGTTTATGCGTACCAATTACTTGTCTATGATGATAACTGTCAGATAGCCAATTTAACATCGGATGTTTATAGCTATCAATAACAACTTTAGAATCTATATACTCAATTTCTTTTGATTTCAATGATGTGATAACTAAGTCAGCTTGTATAAATTCCCCATGAAGGTAAAGTATTTTAAATACACGAGAATCAGTTGGTGCTAGATAGTCAAATATTTCCCTGCGTTTAATTGATTTAAAAGGTACATATTTCTCGGCTATTACATCTGCTTCATCTATACCAAATTCCATCTCGACTTTGTACACTGTAATTTCATATTCAAGTTCTATGGATGTCGCTGTATGTTCTCCGTTATTGTGAACTTGAAGCTCCCAAACAAGCGGTGCGTGATATTGAGATGATTCGGGGAAACCACGTTGCTCGAAATCAATCTTATTTAAGTCAGAGTTTATTACCTTATGTAAACCATCATAGGCATCAAATAGACTATATTCATCATCTTCGTATTTATAGTCTAAGGGTTTTCTTTTTAAAGGAACTAAATGGAGCTTGGGGTTTATGTCTTTACGAGTTAGTTTGTAAACTAAATAAACAATCAACACATTTATTAATGTTGCTAATACTTGAATAATATCAGTTATATTGATATTTAAAAAATCTTTCATTTCTTTTCCCTCCTGCATATAGTAAATTGTGAAAATTATACCATACTTTTCAAGTGATAGCCGAAGAACTGTGTTCTTAGGTGCAATCATTGACTCAGTGGAAAGAATTCCAAACCTACTAAAATAACTTCCGGTGTCATAACTTTTGAGTAATAATATGTTTGATTGAACTAGAATTATTAGAACCTTAAAAGGTGTCATATGTCTGTATCACAACTATACGTATCTACATTATTTCCGTTTTATGGATTTATGTTAATATATAGTTATTCATTTAAAATAGGTGGTGTTAGTATGGCAATTGATTCAGCTAAGGACTTGGGAAAAGAATTAAAAAAAGAACCAAGCACAATTGAGGTATCTATCGAAATTGGAAAAATAATTATTAAGTTAAAAGGAATAGGTAAGGTCGCTTGGTTAGTAGCAGTTGGTGCTATTGGAGTAGCTGTAATGGCGGTTCTTGCAACTCCTGCAACAGGTGGTACAAGCTCTATTGTAGCAGCGGCAGCAGCTCCAGCAGCGGTGTCTATTTTAGGGGTTAGTGCAACAACAGCAGCTATTTCGATTGCAGTAGCAGGTGGCGGAATTGCAGTATTAAATAAATTACGTAATTACGAAATAGTTGAGAAACATGCTACTTACATGGTTTTAAAAAGAAAATAATAGAAGGATATTTATATGCTAGCACAACTTACATAAGTTTGTAGTTGTTGCAAAAAAATAAAACCTTGAGATGACTTCTATCATAATAGTACAAAGAGTTACTTTCATAAAGGGATATGTAAAGTATGTCAATTAGAAGTTAATAATGAAAATAAAGAATAACAGAAGGCTTAGTTCAGATTATAGAACTAAGCCTTTATATTTAATAAGCTTAAGGATTCAAAGAAATCATAATTATTCAAGGAGGTTTTAGTATGCCTATATCAATTAATAAAATTATTAGATGTAGAAAATGTGGTAAAAAGATTGGAGTAATAAGGTCTGGTGATGTATTAAATCCAAAAGAAGGGAAGTTAATTTACAATTCTTATTGTGCAAAATGCAAAATTAAGAAAGTGATTGGGGGATTTAAATAATATTTCTCAAAATTTATTCAATAGAAATGTTTTATTGAATGTATGCTTTTTACAATTAGCATACATATGAAATGTTGATATAGAGCCATTAACATATTGCCGCGCCAATGAATGTATGGTATTTTAATAATAGCTATATTAGCATACATAGAAAGGGCGATGAATTAATGGCAAATATGAGCGAGAAAAAAGGTATGTTGATTGATGTACAACCACTAAAAACTAAAAAAGAAATAAATGATTTAATAGAAGCACTTGGAATGTCACAAAATGGATTGCGCGACCAATTATTATTTAAGTTAGGTGTTTCAACTGGTTTACGATGTGGCGATTTAGTGGCTCTAAAAATTGAGCAAGTAAAAGGGAAGTCGAATTTTAAAATTCGCGAAGGAAAAACCAAGAAAGAAAGAACGGTTTACTTAAATAACTTAATGGCTGATATTGCGGATTATATTGAAACGCTGCCAAAAGAAGCGGTTTATTTATTCACTAGCCGAAAAGGCGATAATCCTATTACAACAACGCAAGCGTACCGAATTATTGCAAAAGCTGGTGATATGATAGGTAATGAATCAATCGGTACACATACAATGCGCAAAACATTTGGTTACACGTATTACCAAGCAACGAAAGATGTTGCTACATTAATGGAAATCTTTAATCATTCATCGCAAAAAACAACGTTACGTTATATTGGTATTACGGAAGAAGCGATTGAGGATAGTATTAAGGGGATTTCGTTTTTTTAATGCTTAACTTTATTAATATCTATAAGAAAGAGGTAATAAATTGATTAAAATTGAAGAAATTATATTGCTTGGAATCGGAATTGTATGTTTCTTTTTTGCTTTAAATAAAAAATATAAATTGAAAGGGAAATTTCTGGACATTACAATTACAATACTCTTTATTGATTTGTACTTTTTTGCGGTATTAGAGGTTATAGAACCTAATGAAACTTTGTTGAATGGGATTTACAGGAGTTACCTTGCACTTCTTCCGTTTGTATCACTAGCTTTTGTATTAATTATTATGATTTGGAGGTTTGGAAATAAGTTAATAGAAGAAAAACAAGTTACTTATCTAATTTGGATGCTTAGTTACATAGTATTAATATTTTCATTTATTTATTTCCTTATATACAATAATAATAAGTGTGCATTTATGTATGTTGAAAATACGAAATGGTACGAACTCGCTTTTGATTTTCTTTACTATTCATTTAGTAGGGGATTAACGTTTGGTGGAGGAACATTAGAACCTATGTCTTTTTTAGCGAAATTATTTTCAATGCTACAAACTGTGATATTTTATTTTGTTATTGGTAAAGGATTGGTCGCTTATAATAGAGGTAAGTAATTGAGGATATAAATTTAAAAGTTAGAGCATCGTGGAAAATAAAGGGGAATAATGTAAATGGATACATTAATTATTGAGCATTTAGCTTGTATGGAAGTTAATAGAATTATTTTACAAGAACCTTATAGGTTGGTAAGTGAAGTCCAATTTAATGATAAGAGTCCTTGTTTTGATGGAGAAATTATTGTCTATAATTCGTCTGAATTAAAAAAGCAGAATATAGAGGACACTGTTAAAGTACAAATAAAAGGAACTACAAAGAATAAAAAGGTTAAGGGGAATAAAACATCTCATCCTATTGAGAAAGCGGATTTAGAAATTTATAAAAAAACAGGTAAGGGTGTTTTATATTTATTAGTAGTAATAGAGAAAAAAACTACAAAGATGCAAGCTTTTTATAAAGCTTTAACGCCATTAGAAATTGAACGTCTATTAAATATTATAATTGAAAAAGGACAAAGTTCATTATCAGTCGATTTTAAAATAATTGAAGATGGTCAATTAGAACAAATATGCAAAACTCAAATTTCGAGAGTGAGAAAACAGCCAAGTAGCTTTATAGATGTGGGGAAATCAAAAGATTTTTCTACTTATAGGTTAGAGTATGATATTTTATCGAATGAATTTAAAAATTTTAATCCATTGGAAACACCTGTACATATTTATGGTATTGAAAATGGAAAGGAATTTCCCATAGAAGCAGCAATACCGGATGCATTAAATATAAGTATGAACGAAACTTTCGAATTATTAGAAGAAAAAATAGACATTAAATTTAATATAATTGATTCCCGAGAAGAATTGCATATTTTGATTGAAGATACACTTGAATTTGTTTTTTCTAAAAAGAATAAAAAAGGGAAGTTAAATATAATAAGAATGAAAAGTCTAGATTCCTATATAAAATCATTAAAGACTTTAAAATACATTTCTCTAAATAATAAATTTCCCTTTAAGATTTACCATATTAGCAGCTTTTTTGATGATAAGAAACAATTTATAAATATTGATGAAGAAATAAATAAGTATGAGAAATTAATGAAGGTTTGTAAAAGAATAGGCATTAGCGAAAGGTATGAATTCGATGAAAGAGAGAACTTCGATTTCTTATTCGATAGCATTTATAATATTTTTGAAGAGAAAAATTACGCTAGATTTACCGCGAAACAAGGTTTTGAAGAGCATACAATTCTTCGTATAGAACTTTCAGATTATATTACGCTGATTTTAATTAAAGATACTGACGATTTATTCTATAGTATATTTAATAGGAGAACATTCAAAAAAATTGGGGCTTTTATTCCTAAAACAAAAGAAATGTTCAATCCAAATACAGATGCCCATTATAAAGTAAGTCTCTTTAGTGGATATCAATTAAAAGACTTAATCACATTAACTAATTTTGATTTTGAAGTTTATAATGAATCATTTAGAAGCGACTCTCACGATAAGTCATTAACTTCAAATAATGAAATATCATTAGGAATAGTTGCGGCATTTGATGAGAGTGAAGATGTGAAATTTCTAGATTTAGCAAAATATTTATTGGATGAGTTGATTTCTGCTACTGAAGATAATGAAATCTATAAATTGAATCTTTTACAAATAAAAAAGAGATTATCAGAGTCAATAACTGAAGAGGAAGAGGAATTTTTATACTCTATAATAGATGGAGATAATCAACCAATGAGATTTGTTGCTTACGTTATTTTAGGGTTAAAAATCCCTGCTCAAAAAATATTTAGTTGTTTAAATGATGAGCAAAAGCAAGGTATTGTTTCATTCCCGATTTATACATTGTACTCAAATCTATAAAATAATCGAATTCTAGTTTTTATATAATTCATTCTTTTGGAATGTAGTTTTCTCTTTTCTATGAATTGAAGATGTTATGGTGGGCTTTTATTTGATGAATATTTGATATACAATGGAAATAGTAAGGTCTTTGAACCAAGTTCGTAAATATGTAATACTCCCTAGTGGATAAAATTGTTGAGTATGGATGGATTAGGAAGTTCCTAAACGCTTGTGGCTCTAAGGTCGGCATAAAGGCTCGCGAATCGCAAATGGACAAACTACACGCGTAGAAGCCGGCGTATTGGAGCTTCTGGACGCGGGTTCGACTCCCGCCGTCTCCATAAAAAAGAAATAAATACGTTGTGTAAAGTGTCGAAACCCTTGATATGTAAGGGTTTCGGCGCTTTTTAAATATAAAAAGTTTCAATGGATTTCAGGACTTTTTGGGTCGTTCCTAAGTCAAATACAGTTAGAATTGGGTTAGAGGATATTGTATTTACACCCAACACACGACATATTTCAGTTAGAAATAAATTTCCAATCGATATTAATCAGTTCCATACTTAACCTTTTCTTCAGCCACTAACATCCTTTTCACTTCCATTTGCTCTACATAAACCCTTATCATTCGCTCTTTCAAATACTCTGCTAGCGCTGTATCTGTACAGTACACATAGCAACCCTTTTGTCCACGAGTCATGAGTGTACGGTATGTATTGCGAATAATGGCATCAACTTCTCGACTCGCAATTTCAGGCTGCTCTTTCATTTTCTTCTTTATTCCTTTAATCGATTGATCTGTTTTGGCGCGTTTCGTGTAATCCGTTACAACTTTTCCATCTTCAAATCGTAAATCATCACCAATGATGACGCCTATATAATCAAATTCTAAGCCTTGGCAAGTATGGATACAGCCAGCTTCATAAACTGATTCATCACTCAATGCCCATATGTCGTTACCTAAGTTCCAACTGATTGAAAAGTTGTGCTCGGGAATAACAATATCGTGTACATCGCGATTGTTTTTGCCTTCGGTAATCCAGTCCCAGCAATAGCCTGCTACAATGCGAGCTTTGTTATTTAGGCGGTTTTTGTCGACAATCATTTCAAGTAATGTATTTGGATCATCTATAACTTGGAAATCATAGTCCATTCCTAAATCATTTTCATTTGCTGTTTCGCGGATTTCTAGGATGTCATCTAGCCAAGCGATATAGCCGTCTGAACCATCGCAGCGGAATTGAGAAGCTAATTCACCTTCGAATATTTTTACATCTAATTCCTCTGCAAACCGTTCAATCATTTTGACACTTCCAATATCCTTTAACGTGACACGTTGAGCTTCATCGATAAAGAATACACTGAATTTGGCACTATTCATTAGTTCCTTCACTTGATTTTCCCCTAGATTACTAAATAGGCCTGACTTTTCATTTAAGCGGTGTGCCTCATCTACAATGAGTACATCAAATTCATTTTGATCAGTAGAATGGAAACTTCCTGAACCTTTAAAAAGATTGTCGATACTTTTCTTTTTCATAGTTCCTTTTAGCTTTGTGGCATACACGTCGCGTGGGGCACTATTTTTCGTTACGTACATGGCAAAGTAATCTTCTTGAATCATTTGGACTAAGAGGTTGATAGCCAATACCGATTTTCCAGTACCAGGGCCACCTTGTACAATAAACACACCTTTTTCATTTTTTTCTATACATGTTTTAGCGAAATGTAAAATTTGTTCATAGACGATTTTTTGGTCATCAATCATGATAAATTCAGGGTTACCTTGCAGCATACTTGCCATGCTATCTTGCAGGGACTTTGAAGGCTTGATACGACCACTGTCAATTTTGTATATAATATTATTTTTGTCACCATATTTAACAAATTGTTTAATATACGAGCGTAATTTTTCCATTTCACCTTTACGAAATACCGGTGCTTTTTCAATATGTTCTTTATAGTGTATGTCTGTTAAAGGGTCGTTTTCTTGAATTAGGTAGTTATGTAAATAGGCACATGGCTTAAGTTTAATTGGGATTTCACGTACATCTTGATTAAAGTCTTCGATAAGGCTGACATAGCTCCAAGCTTGATAAGATGGGTGAGTTGTATGTCGTTGTGCGCCACCTATATAAGTTTCCACTACGACGGCATCCATACGGTCATTTTTTTGTACGGTTTCCCATTGCTTTAATTCTACTATGACCGCATGATCATGCTCACCATCATGTCCAGCAATAATAAAATCTACACGTTTACCTGTATTCGGTATTTTAAATTCAATCGCAACAGCAGCGTCCTTCGGTATATCACGGTCACGGAGTACATTCGACATTCGTTGTAATGAATTATCCCAGGAGCGAATTTCACTTTTAGAAGTGCGCCCAATTTTTTGCTGATAGACATTATATAAACGGTCAACAATGACTTCGTTTGCCACATCATCTAAAAAACCAGATGTAGTTGATTCATAAATAATCATCTGAGTTGCTCCTTTAAGAGGTTTATTATTTGTATATACAATATATTACCATATTGATTTATCTTTATATGATTTAGTATGAATATACTAACTTTCTATGGTGGTAAGATGCCCTTTATAGATGAAAAAGCACTATTTAAATCAAAATATCCCCAAATAACAGTTTATTTGAACAAAATATTAATAGTAATAAATAGATTAGAATCTGATAATTATATAAAAGTGGGGTATTTCCCTATACAATTCAAGCCGAAAAGAAATCGAAAAACATCATATTTCAACTGATTCTTTGTTTTAATATACATAAAAAATTGCTTCACCTATTAAAAATGCATGGCTTATTTTTTTCTAACCACTGATTTAACAACTAAATAAAAAAGTTTGGAAATTTCTCAAACCCTCTTTCTCCCATTCGACCAAATTGACATACAACTTAAATATAAATAAGCGACAAACGCCTATTTTTATCAACATTAGCACTTATTTTAAAATATGTTGTATATGAAATCCGCCAAATCAAGAATATACGAAAAAATATGTAGAACAAAATAATTTTCATACGCTTAAAAAATTGCTTGAAGATTGTAACGCCAGCTTTTTAACGCACGTACTAATAAAACGTTGTTATTGTATGTAACCCTGGTACACGATAAAATCGCATAAAAAATCCTCTCGTGCTTAGTACATGAGAGGATTTGTCTGTGTCAATATCGTATAAAAGAAAAGCCCCAGCGTAACTATAATATACTGTCTTGGAATGTAAGTGGGGTTTCCTTTTGTTAGTTATTTACATACATTAAAATTTAAATGGTGATTTTAATGTATATAAAGAAAGTTTTTTGTGATACAGATTATACTACGGTAAGAAAAATTGTGGTTAAGAAGTTAAAATACTATTTGTTAGTAAAAAGTGATAGTTTTGTTTGCTATATAAAGTAATGGATGTATAATTAAGGTGTTCTGTGAAAATAGTCGCAGAAGTGTTAAGTTTCACGCTTGTCAAGGTTATAAATATTTAGAACCTCAACAAGCAACCTAGTAACTTCTATTAAGAACAGCACTAGCTGAACTTCTGAATTACTGAACAAACTTAGCAACATTGTAATTACCTCCACATGGTAAGTATAGTGTATTGTTTTAGAGTAGGAATTCCGTTATATGCGGGGCGAGTGGTCAGCAGAGCATTCATCTTCGGATGGATGACACCAAATTAGGCTAGGGGGTTTTTTGGTTATGAACCATAGTAATGGACCACAACAATTACATAACCTCTCTAGCTCTTCTGTTATAAAATGGGGGAAGTACAAGACTAAAGGTTATTTGCATTTTGATGAACGAATACATATAGGGCATATGAAAGCAAATCTCTTGAATGAAGATTGGATAGCTTCGTATGCTTTTTTACCATTTATACATTTTGAAATGGATTTTAAAAGATATGTAACGATCAAAGAAATCGATGAGCAGGGGCAAGTAACTAAAAGAAAAGAACGAGGGAAACCTAAAAGTCGTAAAATATTTTATGCTGCCCATAAGGATGGCTACATTTATAAATATTACGGCGACTTATTAAACAATGCTTACAATATCTATGCATCTGAAAATAATATTGATGATAATGTCGTAGCATATAGAAATAATAAACTTGGAAAAAATAATATCGATTTTGCATTCGAGGTATTCGAACATCTATTTAAATTTGAAAATGCTGTGGTCATTTCGAGTGATTTTACTAATTATTTCAATAATATTTCACATAAAACATTGAAGCAGAATATAAGAAGGGTTTTAGGTGTAGAAAACTTAAAACTAGATTGGTATCAAGTGTTTAAGAACCTCACACAATTTACTTATGTAAATAGGGAAGATATTGATATGTTTTTAGAAGCGAAGCATGGAAGAACATTTAATAAAAAAATCAAGACATATCAAATTAATCGAATTATGACTTCAAGTGAATTTAGGGAGTTTAAAAATGGGAAATTAGAACCGAATCCTAATCCCAAATCTTATGGAATACCACAAGGGTCAAGCATGAGCGCAGTTTGCTCTAATGTCCATTTAATTGATTTTGATAAAGAAATAAGTGAGTGGTGCAAGCAAAAGTCTACTAATGCGATGTATAGAAGGTATTGTGATGATTTAATTGTAATTATACCTATTGAAAACCAAAATACAGATGAATTCGCTATAATACGAAATGAATTATTTGGAATCATTGATAAATATAAAAGTGACGGTTTAGTTGTGCAACCAGAAAAAACAGAAATACGGTTGTGGAATGGGGAAAAAATACTTGATGAGCAGCTACAGCCATCTAAATTAGATTACCTAGGATTTGTGACCGATGGGCAGATGATTCAATTGAGAGAAAAAAGTCTGTTTAATTATTATACCAGAGCATATCGCAAAGCTAAAACAGTAAAACGTATTGAATATGCTACAGAACGGTCAGGACCGAAAAGGTCATTATATGATTTATACACTCATCTGGGGTTCGATTACAAAAAGCGTGGGAACTTTGTTACCTATGCTTATAGAGCGCATAAGAAGATGTGTCGATTACCGGTGAAGAGCCTGATTAAGAAGCAGGTTAAGAGGCATTGGGGGAGGATACAAAGAAGATTAATTTAAATGGAGAAGATAGGAAATCCAATTTTAGAAATAAGGTACAACCATTTAATAATCTTTTTAGATAATTTTAAATGGATGATTTTGAATGTATTGAGGTGTATTATGTCTGAAGCAAAATTTGAAAGTTTGGTACCAAATGAAACACTAGATGATAAAAAACAGATTTATATTGATGCGTTGACGTGGGCAATAAATGATCAAAGAAATAAAAATATTGCTATAACTGGATCATATGGTGCAGGGAAGAGTAGTATAATTAATACTTTTGTAAAAGAAACAAACATTGAAGAACAGACTGTAAAGATATCAATAGCAACTTTTGAAAAAGAAGCCTATGAAGATCATGATAAAGACGGTGGCAAAGTTGTATTGGAAAATATTTTAGAACAACAAATACTGCAGCAACTCTTCTATAATATTTCGCCAAATATAATTCCGCTTTCTAGATTTACAAATTTAAAAGAAATAGATAGTTACAAAGCTTTATCAGGTATTGGTTATTTTTTATTTATCATAATGGTTTCATATGTTTTAATCAAAATTAACTTTTTTGAACAAACATTGGGTATATATAGTTCAGGAAACATAACAAATACAATATTAATCACTTTATTATGTATTGCCTTATTTATAATGTATACATATGCCATCTATTATATAGGGCTTTTTATTCAAAAATTAGGTTTAACCAAATTTGGATTTGGAACTACCTCAATAGAAGTAGTGACAAAAGATAATAATACAGTTTTTAATAGATATTTAGAAGAAATTATCTATCTATTTCAAAAGGCTAAATATAAATATGTAATATTTGAAGACTTAGATAGATTTGAAAATATAATTATTTATGAACGTTTAAAAAGCTTGAATTTTATATTGAATTCCACGGAACAATTAAAAAACCAACATATTATATTTATTTACGCGTTAAAAGATGACCTATTTATTAACAATGATGATAGCCATGAAATATATAATCGGACAAAATTCTTTGATTTTATTGTCCCTACAATAAAAGTCGCTCATAGCTCCAATGCTGAGGGGATTTTGATGAAAAACTTGGAGGGTGAGATTGAAAAAGGTCTAACTAAAGAAACAATTAAAGAATTATCATTTTATATAAATGATATGCGGATTTTAAAAAATATTTGCAATGAATATATAATTTATAAGAGTGCATTAAAAGCCAATGGCGTAACACCGGATAAAATCTTTGCTTTTGTTGTATATAAAAATATTTATCCTTGGGATTATTCTGAGCTATTGAACTCTAAAGGCGAGCTTTATGAACTAATTAATATAAAAAGTAAAGCAATTAAATATTATGAAGAAAAAATTACATCTATTGA
This sequence comes from Solibacillus sp. FSL K6-1523, assembly GCF_038005225.1. NCBI lineage: Bacteria > Bacillati > Bacillota > Bacilli > Caryophanales > Caryophanaceae > Solibacillus > Solibacillus sp. FSL K6-1523. The sequence continues at coordinate 3,645,838 of NZ_JBBOSU010000001.1, read as the reverse complement.
AGCTAAGATTGAAGAAGGGAAATTAGCGCAGAATTATAGTAAAGATGAAGTTGAAATATTATTTTATACTAAAAAATATAAATCGAGACAACGCTATGTAATGGAATATATATTAAAGGTTAATTTTGAGGGGCAAGAAATTTCGTTTAATAAAGGAGATCATAGTAATTTTCAGTTGGATGTTTTTACGGGGTTATTTGAATGGTGTTTAAAGAATGCAAAAGAGGATACAACTTTATTGCTATACGATTATAATAGGTATTTAGGGAATTGTCTGGTGAATGACTTTTTTACAGTTGATGGAATAAATTATTTATTAAAGTATAAAGCCATAGCAAATATAAAATCTGATAGTCTCTTATTAAACAAAAAGAAGTTCTTTGAACAAAAATTAACTAATCTTAAAAATAAATCTCTACAATTTAATATTGACAAAGGTATTTTAAAAGTGATTTTTGGTAAGGTTTATTCCAATGGGGATTTATTGTATTTTTTAATTTCTAATGGTTATATAGATGAATCGTATGCTGACTATTTGTCGTATTTTGAAGAAGGTTCTCTTTCTCAAAATGATAACAAGTTTATTAGATTAATAAGAAATAATGATGCCCCCATAACAACTTTAAACTTAACTAATATATCAGAAATTGTAAGTCGGATTAAAAATGAGGATTTGAGTTCTAATGCCATTCTTAATTTTAATTTTTGGGAGTACCTTATTGAAAATGAAGATTTAAAATTAAATTTAAGCTTGAATACGATATTTAATAGTGTTGAAGGAATCCAATTTTATTTAGCATTAGTAAAACACTTAACTATTCAAAGGTTGGAATTGTTGAGTCTATTATTTAATAAAATTATAGTTAACGGGCATTTTCTAATAAAGAGCATATCTGAGGTTACGGATAGAGAAGCTTTTAATGAGTATATTGAATGTATAGTTAAACATCTTATTGATGTAAATCAGTTGGCTAGTGAGGATAAATCAGCTCTAATTAATTCCTTAGAGGCTGGTGATTTAGAGCGAATTATTAATGAATGTGGATTATCAAATGTAGAAAAAATAGCAGAGAAGCTGGATTTGAAGTTTGACGATCTTCAAAGTGCAAACTTGGTTAAAGGGACAAAATTACACTCAAATTGCAATTTTAAGATAACCAAAAATAATATACAATTACTTTTTGAAACGATAAGTTTTTCAACTTGTTTAAGTGATGAAGTAGTTGGCGAATATTTAGAGACTAATAAAAGTGCATTTATAGAAAATGTAATTTTAGAATTGAATAATATTAATGATGATCAAAACATCGTTGTTCAACAGTTAAACGATGAAGAATTAGCGGATGATTTAAAAGAAAAATTAATCAGAAAACTAAATTTCCAGTTCGAAAAGATTGATAGAATCGGAAATATTATCACTATTGTAAAGTATAATAAGTTCAAATGGACGTTAGAAAATTATAGTGTGTTATTTAATCGTGCTGATTATAAAGAAGGGAAAATAGATTTAAGTGAATTAGTTTATGATATTGAAAATCAACAAGCATTATTTGATTCTATTCAGTCTAGAGGTCGGCAATCTAGTGTTTTAATAGATAAAATATTTAATGAAATTTTATTAAATTCTAATTATAATGTGGATCTATTTTCGGAACTATTGGCAAATATGTATAACTTAAAGTTAGAGCCTGATAATATTACAAATACTACGTTAGCAAAAATAGACTTAATAATTGAAAAAAGAGTACTTTTTTGGGAGAATGATGTTTATCAAAAGTTGATTGAACTTAATGATGAAGCAACTTTATTAGCTCATGTATATTTAAATATCAGTATAGAGGATGCAGAGATTACTGAAGGGGGGCATCCTTTAGCAAATGATATTATAGCATTAATTGATGAACATTTAATAAAATGGAATCAAGAATTTTTAATGAATATTAATAATAATGTTAAACTCAGCTATGATAACAAAGTAGATTATATATATTCAATTATAGGAGATATTCCAGATGAATTTTTCCTTGAAGAAATCGGTAACGAAATCCCTATTTCAGTTAGTCTGATAAAACTGATAGAAAATCTAAAAATAAAAGTTCCATATATATTAAAATGCTTAGAGGAATATGCAGTCGAAGAAGTAATAGCTAAGGTGGATTTTTGGTCTTATAATATTTTCGAAGCGTTGAAAGACCTTGCAGTGGATAATGCTAGAAGTTATTTTGTAAGCTATCAATCTAATATAGATTATAAAAAGATTACTCAGAATGATTTAGAATGTTTATTAGTTAAAGAATTATACGATCAATTAAATGTTGATGTGATTATTGAAATATATAATCAAAATAATATGCTTCCGATTGTGGAGTTCCGAAATTGGCTATTAACTATAGGTTTAAGAGAGCATATTTTAAAGTTGTCTAATGGGCCAAAGATTATAAAGTCAATGAAAAAAGATGAAAATATAGCGAGAGTTTTACTAGCTTATCTTCAGGAAAAGCAACTTTCAAAAATGGAAGTATATGATTTACTTAGTGAATTAAGAAGTCCGTTTAATGAAATTAAATTAAAAAATGGACATGGGAAAAAGTTCAAACGTGGAGTCGATATGTTAAGCCTAATTAAATATTTTTATGAGAGAGAAATAATTTCTAAATTCGAACTTGATGAAGTTAATGGGTTAATATTGGTGAACAATAAGAGGGTAAATAAATAAGGGGCAAATATTTAAAGCCATTAATAATCTAATACACTGAATTTATTTTGATTAGTATTTACTAATGGGATTTCATTATATGCTCTTTTAGAGAGAAAGAGCATATAATGAATATTCGTCTCCGTAAGCGATTTTTAGCAAACCTTATTAATTCCTTTGTAAGAGCAATTTTCGATGGTCCAAAAAGCTCTCTAAACCCTGATTTATCAAGGTTTGTTAGATTGATAGATAGAAAACCCGCCGTCTCCATACTGTGAAATGTAGATTGAAGAAACCAAAATCCATGTAAAATTAGGGTTTTGGTTTTTTTATACTCTAAAAATTAGATTTTAAAAATTAGCAAGACAAATGTATCAATTAAATTAGTAAATTGCGAAGAATTCATAAATGGGGGCTTATTAGTGATGGGATTGTGTGTCACAGGGACAATTTTTAGTTTGTTCGTTGGTATGAGAGCACTTCCTTTAATTGATACATTTATAGTCCTGGAGGTGCTAAGTACCTTATATGCATTATTTGATGATAGGCTTACGTTAATTTTGTTTAATACACATGTTTTTAATTGCATCTTATTTTACGATTAAATGCTTAAAATAAATAACTATCATATTTTAAGCTGTTTCTTTGTTTTTAGACAGCAAAAAAACGCTTAAATAATCTACAAGGCGCTATCTATTTTTTTAGCACTTGCTATTACAATGTTGGAAAAAAAACTTGTGCTTTTTTCAAATCAAATTATCACATTTTTGTCCAATTCGATATACTACTAAAATATAAATAAGTGATATTGTCTGTGCACCCGGTACACACAATTCACTTCCGATCATGAACCTTCATAACCAGTACGCCAAATGAGGTAGCAAATGGAAGGACCAGAAGTGAAGAAATGACATTGAATAGAACACCTATATAGGCAAGTTGTGTATCCACTTCACTTGCAAGCTGTACGCCAATTGTAGAGAGCAAGCTGATAAAGGGATAAAAGGCGATAACTCCGATGATATTCAACCAAATATGAGCATAGGCCGACAATCTAGCTTCCCTGCCAGCACCAATCGCAGCTATAAAAGCAGTGACGCATGTACCGATATTGGAACCTAGCATAATTGCGATTCCAGTGTCTAATTGCACAACGCGATTTGTGAGGAATCCCATGATAATGCCTGTAGTCGCCGTGCTCGATTGAATAATCGCCGTTATAAATGTACCAGTAAGAATACTATAAAGATAACTGTCATCCAAATGGAGAAGTAAATGATGAACAAATTCAATGGAGCTAAGTGGACCTGCTAAGCGTTCAAAGCCATTCATGGAAGTAAATACAGAGGCGATGCCGAAAATGATGAGACCGATACTTCGTAACTTTCTTTTTCTCATTAATATTAAAATAGCCCCACAAATGGCTAAAGGGACAAGGAATCGCTCTAAATCAAAGGTGATGAGTACAGTCGTTAATGTCGTTCCGATATTTGTCCCTAAAATAATGCCAATCGATTGTGGGAAAGTAAGTAATCGTGCAGAAATGAGTCCAATCGTAATGACCATGACCGCCGAACTACTTTGCAAAATGCAGGTAATAACAATCCCCGCCAGTAAACCTTTCCAGGGCGTATCCGTTAATTTCGTCAGCCATAATTTTAAGGAATGGGCCGATAAATTGAAAAGCCCCAATCTTAGTAATGTCATTCCATAAATAAATACGCCGATTAAAAATAAAAAAAGAAATATTTGCGACAAGCAGCCACCAGCCTCCCTATCTATTTCTATGGTAGAAAGGGTCTGGACATGCATGGTTTTTGGATGTGTCTGCACCCGGTACACACAATTCTATAGTAATTTCAATTATTATCCATTTCCAAATTTTTCAATTTAGGTTGAACGATAAGAGCGTAGATAGTTGACGCTCTTTTTTCACGTATGCGAATCATGCTATACTGAAGACGAGAAACGTATTGAAAGTGGTGGTTTTTTGTATAAAACGATTGGAGTTTTAGCACATGTTGATGCTGGGAAAACAACTTTTTGTGAGCAATTGCTTTATCATACAGCTGCGATAAAAAAGCGCGGTCGAGTGGACCATCAAGACACTTATTTAGACAATCATACGATTGAGCGGCAGCGAGGCATTACTATTTTTGCTGAACAAGGTAGATTTGAATTTAATAACACCATGTATACACTAATTGATACACCGGGTCACGTCGATTTTGCACCGGAAATGGAGCGTGCTGTTCAAGTAATGGATGCAGCCATTTTAATTGTGAGTGCAGTCGATGGCATTGAGGGACATACGGAAACCGTGTGGCAACTATTAAAAAAGCATCAGATTCCTACATTTATCTTTATTAATAAAACAGATCGTGAAGGTGCGAATTTACATGAAGTGATGGAAGCGATAACACGTGATTTGACTCAAAATGCACTGCTATTCAATCATAAAATTGATACAACTGTAAAAGAATGGGTGGCTGAAAGAGATGAAGCACTAATGGAGCTTTACTTTGCGAATCAATTAGAAGATACAGAGTGTATACAAGCGCTGAGAAAGCTCATTGAAAAGCAACAAGCGGTAATTTGCATGGCCGGTTCCGCATTAAAAGACGAAGGGGTTATTGAATTTTTCCAATGGCTAGATCAATTTACCTTTAGCAATTATGATTCGACATCAGATTTTCAAGGGAAAGTATTTAAAATCCGACATGACGGGCAGCAACGTCTTACATTTTTAAAGGCTCTGTCAGGAACAATGAAGGTGCGCGATGAATTCACATTTGGAGAAGTGGTCGAAAAGATTACAGAAATCCGACTCTATAATGGAAGTCATTTTGTGACCGTTCAACAAGTAAATGCAGGCGATATTTTTGCAGTGAAAGGCTTATCCACACCGGAGATTGGTGATGTCATTGGCAGTGAACAACAATCAATTACGTTTGAGATGATCCCAACACTTCAAGCAAAAGTACTTTATAATGGATCATTACATATGAAAGAAGTAACTCGAATCTTTCGTGAGCTTGAAGCCGAGGAGCCAAGCTTACATGTAGTTTGGAGCGAACAATTTCAAGAAATATCTGTTCATGTAATGGGTGTAATTCAATTAGAAGTATTAACAGAAGTGGTAAAGGAACGTTTTGATATTAATGTTTTATTTGGAAGGCCGCAAATCCTTTATAAAGAAACGATTTGCGAAAAAACAGTAGGCTATGGTCATTTTGAACCTTTAAAACATTATGCTGAGGTGCATTTACAACTTACGCCAAATCCCCGTGGACAAGGAATCACGTTTATGAATGTTTGTCATGCCGATCATTTATCGGTAGGACATCAACGGGTAATCGAGCAGCATTTATTTGAGCAGGAACATCACGGACTGTTAACTGGTTTTCCGGTAACGGATATCGAAGTGACGCTATTAACGGGGCGAGCTCATAATCAGTATACAGCTGGAGGGGATTTCCGCGAAGCAACATGGCGCGCATTACGGCAAGGGCTTGAACAAGTAGAAAATCGATTGCTTGAGCCATATTACCGTTTTAAAATGAAGGCAACGAATGATCATATTGGCCGTATGATGAGTGATATTCAAAAAGCGAATGGCACATTTGAAGCACCGATTTTAACCGAACAAACGGTCATCATTACCGGACGTGCACCAGTTGCAACCTTTATGGATTATAGCACTCATTTTGCCGCTTATACGAACGGTAAAGGTGCACTTTCTATGCAGTTTGACGGCTATGATTTTTGCCATAATGAAGAACAAGTAATCGAACAAATCGGTTATAACAAAAACGCGGATCACATTTATACATCCTCTAGTGTTTTTTTAGCAAAAGGGAAAGGCTATAGTGTCCCTTGGCAAGAAGCTAAACAAGCCATGCATTGTGATGTGGAGTAATGAAAAGACTGAATCTTATTTAGGATTCGGTTTTTTTCATTGTTAAGGAAACTATAGATTTTGGCATTGTGGTTCAAAGGAATTATTAGCTTGGCTAGGAAGTGACGACCCATTTGATTTAGATGAGCCAATGGAACTCGCTTCTTTTGTATGTACAGAATGTGGAGGAGTTGATGAAGTTCCAGCTTATATCATTGGAGAATTTATGGTAGATAAAAAGCCAGAAGGAGCAGTAACACTTGAGTGCCAAAAGTGGAACGGTGTTATGTATGAAGCGAAAAATGACCCGCTAGCGTTTTTGTCCCTGTTAGGAGTGAGCGAGTTTCATCTATAAACGCAAATTGACGGCATCTTAACCCATATTGATAAAACAGGAACTCCCCCCTAAAATTAGCAACTCCTTTTCCACAAACAAACTCCCAATCCCGACAAAACTCTCAAATCCCCCAAATTAACTATTCAAATATTCCAACTATTTGTTATCATATAAAGAAAACCAAAAACAAACAAAGGGGAATCAACAATGCTTAAACATATTCCAAAATGTCTTTCGCCAGATTTATTAAAAATTTTAATGGAAATGGGGCATGGGGATGAGATTGTTATCGCCGATGGAAACTTTCCAGCTGCATCGCATGCGCAAAACCTGATTCGTCTAGATGGCTTGAACATTCCAGAAATACTGGAAGCAATACTTACACTAATGCCACTTGACCCATACGCAGACGCTGCTATATTTTACATGATGCATGGCCCAGAAGTAGCCACACCACCTATTTGGTCTGAGTACGAAGCCATTCTCACAAAAACAGAAAACAGCAACTTTACACCAACCAAGCTCGAACGATTCCAATTTTACGATCAAGCGAAACAAGCATATGCAATAATCGCCACGAGTGACCAAGCGCTTTATGCAAACGTCATTCTAAAAAAAGGTGTCATTATTTAAAGAAAGGGGTCATTCAATATGTTAGTTCCAGAACGACATAAAAAAATTATTAGCATCGTCAATGCCAATAAAACAGCACGTGTTTCCGAACTGAGCAAAAGCCTAAAAGTGACAGAAGAGACCATTCGACGAGATCTTGAAAAGCTTGAAACTAAAGGCAAGCTTGCACGCACGCATGGTGGTGCTGTTTCGACAGAGGAGGAAGAGGGGGACATCCCATATTTTCAACGTGAAGTGATGAATAAAGAAGAGAAATTAGCGGTCGCAAAAGAAGCCGTCAAGCTCATACAAGAGGATGATATTATTTTCCTCGATGCCAGTACAACGGCGCTATATCTTGCACGCCTCATGCCGAATCACAAGATGACCGTGCTTACGAACTCAATTCGTGTTGGGGTTGAGCTTGCGAACCATTCGAATATCCAAGTGGTCGTTGTTGGCGGCAATTTGTCTCCATCATCGCTTTCGTTAGTTGGTCCACTAACTTTAAGTGCACTCGAGCGTTACCATGTCAATAAAGTCTTTTTCTCCTGCAAAGGTTTACACAAACAATGGGGGATTAGTGACTCCAATGAACAACAAGCAATCATCAAACGAAAAATGATCGAAATGGCGGATGAAAAAATACTCTTACTTGATCACACAAAACTGGAGAAAAAAGCATTTGCCTTTATCGCAAAAGAAGATGTAATCAACACGATTATTGTAGATAACCAAGCAAATAAAACATATTTAAACAATTTTGAAGAAAAAAAAATATCAATTTTATATGCGCAAATGGGTTGAAGCACATTTGCGTATCATATATTGAATTTAATATTCAGAAAAATATGAAAACTGTATTGATTTTTAAAAATACTTGTTTTATAATCAACAAAAATACAGAAAACCAAAAGTAAAACAACAAAGGTGGGAAGAAAAGTGGAACCTTTATTAAAAATGGAGCATATATCGAAGTCTTTCCCAGGAGTTAAAGCGCTTTCGGATGTTCAAGTAGACTTACGACACGGCGAAGTGCTTGCATTAGTAGGAGAAAATGGAGCCGGAAAATCCACCCTTATGAAAATATTAACCGGCATTTATCAAAAAGATGAAGGAATGATTACACTCGAAGGGAACGAAATCAACGTTACATCACCGAAACAAGCGCAAGAATTAGGCATTTCAATAATTCACCAAGAGCTCAACTTGATGAAGGACCTTACCGTAGCTGAAAATATTTTCATAGGCAGGGAACCAAAAGGAGCATTTAACCTTCTTGTAGACGACAAAAAACTCAACAACCAAGCAAAAGAACTTTTTGAAAAACTCAACATAGACTTAGACCCCAAGACAAAAGTGCAGAATTTAACCGTAGCGAAGCAGCAAATGGTCGAAATAGCAAAAGCACTTTCCTTCAATTCCAAAATACTTATCATGGACGAACCAACAACAGCCCTAACCGAAATAGAAATCGAAGCACTCTTTGAAATTATTAATAGCCTTAGAGAAAAAGGCGTTGGGATCATCTACATCTCTCACAGAATGGATGAACTCAAAAGAATTACCGATCGAATTACCATTATGCGAGACGGGACATATATTGACACACTGATAACTGCTGAAACAGAAATGAGCAAAGTAATTCAACTTATGGTCGGCAGACATGTGTACATAGAATCGAAGCCGAACATCGCAGCGGGCGAAAAAGAAACGGTCCTTCAGATGAACAACATTTCAACAAAAGCATTATTAAAAGATGTTTCATTCGAATTGAAAAAAGGAGAAATACTTGGATTTGCCGGTTTAATGGGAGCGGGGCGTACAGAAGTTGCGAGAGTATTATTCGGGGCAGACCCAGCAACAACTGGAACAATCAATCTTCACGGCAATGAAGTGAAAATAAAATCTCCGGCAGCGGCAGTAAAACATGGGATCGGTTACTTATCAGAAGACCGAAAGCAGTTTGGTTTACTCGTGAGCATGGATGTCAAATCGAACATTGCCCTTTCAACGATTAAAGACTATCAATCTAAGGCGCTATTTGTAAGCGATTCCAAAATCAAAAAAATTGCCGCCAAATATGTTGAACAACTAAAAATCAAAACACCATCCGTTGACCAACAAATACGACTTCTCTCTGGAGGAAACCAGCAAAAAGTCGTTATCGCAAAATGGCTGCAACGAGATTGTGACATCCTCATATTCGACGAACCTACGAGGGGAATTGATGTAGGAGCAAAAGGGGAAATTTACAAACTACTCGACGAACTTGCGGCAAGTGGCAAATCAATCATTATGATTTCATCGGAGCTACCTGAAATACTGCGAATGAGTCACCGAATTGTTGTCATGGCAGAAGGGAAAATTACCGGAGTGCTTTCATCTGAGGAAGCAACACAAGAGAAAATAATGGAGTATGCAACACAGCTCCACTAAGAATAGGGGTGAAGTGAGTGAATATCGAATCAGTAATTGAAAAAAAACAAGAGAAGAAAAAGATTATACCGCCTAATGCAATTCAGCAAACACTTGCTTTCGGGAGTTTAATTGCCTTAGTTGTATTTTTCTCCTTTGCATCGAGTAGCTTTCTACAATGGAGCAACATCATTGGGATTTTATTATCCACGGCAGTCATTGGTATTTTAGCACTGGGCGCTACATTTGTTATTATCACAAGCGGAATTGACTTATCGGTAGGTACAGTAATGACACTATCGTCCGTAATTACTGGGGTTGTAATCGTAAATGCGGGGCTTCCGATTTTCGTTGGGATATTAGCAGGTATTGCAACGGGTGCGTTTTGTGGATTCCTTTGTGGTATCGCCATCACGAAGCTGAAAATCCCACCATTCATTGCAACGTTGGCAATGATGATGATTGCAAAAGGGTTAGCGCTTGTCATTTCAGGAGCGGCTCCAATTTATTTCACGGATCATAAAATTTTTACGAAAATCGCACTTGGCTCGATTATTCCAGGCGTTAACATTCCGAATGCGGTTCTTATATTCTTTATCTCTGCCATTATTGGGGCAATCATTCTTTCGAAGACAATTTTAGGACGTTATAATTTTGCGATCGGAAGTAACGAGGAAGCGACAAAGTTATCAGGGGTAAACGTCGACTTCTGGAAAGTGTCCATTTATTCATTAGCTGGGGCTTTCACAGGAATTGCCGGAGTTATTATGGCATCACGCTTGAACTCGGCACAACCAGCACTCGGTCAAGGATATGAATTAGAAGCGATTGCTGCAGTAGTAATTGGTGGTACTTCTCTAAGTGGTGGTAAAGGAACAATTGTTGGAACGGTAATTGGGGCATTAATTATGAGTGTTCTAACAAATGGACTGCGCATTATGTCAATTCCGCAAGAATGGCAAACGGTCGTTGTCGGCTTAGTTATCATTCTAGCAGTGTATATGGATATTCTTAGAAGACGTAAAGAATAATTTGATTCAGCTGGGGTGTAATTGATTAATGGTTTTTAGTCCAAGTGACTTCAAATGTAAAAATAATAGGAATGGGGAGAAATAAATGAAGAAAAGATCTTGGTTTTTAGGAAGTATGCTAGCTGTGTCGATGATTTTAGGTGCATGTAATTCAGATGATGCAGGAACTGAAAGTAACAGCTCAGACGGCGGAGAAAAACAACCTTATGTAGCCATTGTTTCGAAAGGATTCCAACATCAGTTCTGGCAGTCGGTTAAGCAAGGGGCAGAAAAAGCGGCAGATGAATTTGACGTGAAAATTACATTTGAAGGACCTGAAACAGAATCACAAGTTGATAAACAAATTGAAATGCTTCGCGCGGCACTCGACAAAAAGCCAGACGCAATCGGCTTTGCGGCACTTGATTCACAAGCAGCAACTCCATTATTGGAAGAAATGAAAGAAAAAAATATTCCAGTCATCGCATTTGACTCAGGTGTAGACAGTGAAATTCCACTAGCAACTGCATCTACAGATAACAAAGCTGCAGCAGCACTTGCAGCAGATAAAATGGCTGAGTTCATCGGCGAAGAAGGAAAAATTGCGATGATCGTGCATGACCAAACTTCTGTAACGGGCGTACAACGTCGTGATGGATTCAAAGAGCAAATCGAATCGAAATACCCAAATATCGAAATTGTTGATATTCAATACGGCGGTGGAGATCACTTAAAATCGACTGACTTGGCAAAAGCAATTATGTCTGCTCATAGCGACCTTAAAGGAATTTTCGGTTCGAATGAAGGGTCAGCAATCGGTGTAGTAAATGCTGTACAAGAGCTAAACAAATCAGGGGACCTCGTTGTTGTAGGCTTTGACTCTGGTAAACAACAAATTGATGCGATTAAAGACGGTTTAATGGCTGGAGCAGTAACACAAAACCCAGCAGGTATTGGCTATGAAACAGTGAAAGCTGCAGTTGAAGCGATGAACGGTAAAGAAGTAGAAACAACAATCGACACAGGCTTCTACTGGTACGACAAAGACAATCTAGATGATGCGGACATCAAATCAGCAATTTACGAATAAAAAAATGGGGGCTGGCTATGGTCGGCTCCTAAACTTTAACTTGATTCAGTCGGGGTTCAAACCCCGACTGAATCAAGTTAAGCCCCGGCGGATGTCACAGATTTTTAAGGGAAGTTTTTCGAGCAAGCTCGAAAAAATCTGGACGCAATTACGCCGAGGCGTAATTGATTATGGAAGCTCCAAATACCATTAGCTTGAATTAAACGTTAAAAACAAGGGGGCTTGCCTTCAATGAAAAAACTGCGATGGGGTATTATCGGTGCAGCTAATATTGCTAAACAACAAGTTATTCCAGCAATCCAACAAACAAACGAAGCAGAAATCATAGCAATTGCAAGTCGAAGTGAAGAAAAGGCGCAGCAATTCGCAATCAACTTCAATATCCCAAACGTATACAACTCATACGAAGCATTAATCGAATCGCCAGAAGTTGATGCAGTGTACATAGCACTTCCGAACACGCATCACAAAAAATGGGCACTTGCAGCTATCCAAGCAAAAAAACATGTGCTTTGTGAAAAGCCAATTGTTCTACAGGCAAGTGATCTCAGGGAGCTTCAAAGTGAAAGCGACAAACACGGTGTCATTCTAATGGAAGCATTCATGTACCGTTTTCACCCACAAATGGCAAAAGCAAAAGAGCTTCTAAAGCAAGGAGTAATCGGTGACGTACTAACAATCCGTTCCAGATTCCATTTCACAATAGAAGACTGGGACAATGATATCCGTCTGAATCCAAATCTCGGCGGAGGGGTATTCAATGATATCGGCTGTTATCCGTTAAATGCAATTCACTACTTAATAGAAGAAAGTCCGGTAAATGTCCAAGCATTGGCCGGTAAATCTGACAAGCAAGTTGATACACATGTTACAGTACAGCTCAATTATCCATCGGGCATTCTTGCTCAAGTCGATGCTAGTTTTTACGCTCCGATGACAAATACGGTCGATATTATCGGGACAAAAGGTACGATGCAGCTACCATTTGCATTCCGCTCTGACTTAAATGGTCACGAAGGAATCATTCAATACGAATCAAACAACGAAACGTATTTCATTACCGAACTAGCTGCAAATGCATACGTAGAGCAAATAAAAGCATTTCAATTAGCTATCCAAAATAACGAATTACCTTTAAATTACACAGCGGCACAAATGCTGCAACAAGTGATAGAACTCGAAAAAATTAATCGATTACTGCATTAGAAAGGGAGTGTCCAAATGTCTAAAGTCATTGAAGAACTAACGAAATATGCTCATAAACTTGTAGATCAAGGACTAGTTGTAGGAGCAGGTGGAAATTTAAGTATGCGCGATGGAGACGATATGTATATTTCTCCAAGTGGCTTTGACTTGAAGGAAATTGAACCGCATCAATGGGTTAAGGTGAATATTACAACTGGGGAAGTAGCAGGAGATTTACGCCCATCATCCGAAGTTCTCATGCATTTGGAATGTTTCCGAAAAAGTGATGAAATTCAAGCAGTGCTTCATGCACACCCTACCTATTCAGTCGGTGTTTCTTCTGCAGGAAAAGATATCCCTGCTTTATTTCCAGACTTTCCGGCGATGGTGAAAAGTGTTGGGTATATCGATTATGTTATACCAACGACAAATGTTCTTGCGGAGAAAGTGGCGGAACTTGTTGGAAAGCACGAAGTAATGATCATGCGTAATCACGGCGTTTTGACGTTAGGAAAAACGATGAAAGAAGCATATTTCTTCATGCAACTAACTGAAGAATCTGCAAAAGTGTATACGATTAGTAGCATTTTTGGAGGACCAAGAGTTTTAACGGACGAAGAATGTGTGGAGCTACGAAACCTTTCAGCGGAAAGATATCGCTCTAAATTGCTTAAAGAGTAGGAGGCTAACTTTATGAAAACGGTTCTTGCCTATGATTTAGGTGCTTCCAGTGGTCGACTCGTTGCCCAAGGGTTCGATGGGGAAAAGCTTGAAATGACTGAAATTCATCGTTTTACAAACAAGCCAGTTTATGAAAATGGGCATTATTTTTGGGATTATGAGCACCTGATTCGTGAATTGAACATTGGCATAAACAAAGTCGACTTTCAAGCAGAATCTTTAGGTATCGATACATGGGGCGTAGATTTCGGGTTGCTCGGGCAAAATGGTGCACTCGTTTCCAAACCCTTTTCATACCGAGATACGTATACGGAGCCGCATGTTCAGCAAGCAACAAACAGTATTCCGGCCTATGAATTATTCAGGCAAACGGGCAATGAAATATCCGCCATCAATACATTATTTCAGCTACTAGCAATCCAGAGCCACTACCCGCATTATCTAGAAAAAACAGCACAAATATTAATGACGCCAAACTTACTCATGCATGCATTATCAGGTGTTGCAATGAACGAATTTACGATTTCATCCACATCACAGCTCGTAAATGCAAACAAGCAATGGGACGAACAAATTCAAAACACTTTTTTCAATAAAACACTACCATTTGCATCTATTGAAATGCCGCACCAAGTTGTCGGTAATTTAATAGCGAATAAAAACATCAAAATGGCACTCGTACCAGGACATGATACAGCATGCGCATTGTCGGCGCTCCCGATCCAAAAAGCCAACTCTATTTTCATGAGCATTGGCACATGGGGGCTTATCGGAAAAGAAGTGAAAACTTCAATAATAACAAGAGAAGCGTTTCAAGAAGGTTTTACAAACGAAGGAACGAGCGAAGGGCACTATCGATTCCAAAAAAACGCAATGGGATTTTGGATTTTACAAAAGTTGAGAGAAGAGTGGAAGCAACAAGGAATCCACTTCACATATGATCAAGAAATTCACGAAATCACAAAAGCAAAACCGTTTCAAACATTCATCGACCCAGATGACGCAGCATTTTTTAACCCAACGTCGATGACTGAAGCGATCAAAAACTATTGCAGCAAAACAAATCAACAAGCACCCGAAACACCTGGAGCGCAAATTCGCTGCTTCATCGAAAGTTTGGCACTAAAATATGCACACACGATCAACCAAATCGAAAAAATTACGAACTCCAACGCATCAGAAATTTATATCGGTGGTGGAGGAACGCAAAATGCAAAACTATGCCAATTTATCGCGAATGCAACGGGGAAAATAGTTTTCACTGGACCGCCAGAAGTGAGCTCTATTGGCAACGGACTTTCTCAGCTCCGTGCACTTGGAGAAATTCATACGATTGAAGAAGGTCGTCAACTTGTCGCGGACTCTTTCAGAATGAAGGAATATGAGCCGCAACAAACAAGTGAATGGCAAGCAGCAACGAAAGAATTTCAAAAACTACTACATACCTGATGGAGGGGACAAATATGTCAAAAGAACGTTATATTGGAACACTACCAAAAATAGGAATTCGCCCAACGATAGATGGTCGTCGCAATGGAGTACGTGAATCACTTGAAGATACTACGATGAATATGGCAAAAAACGTGGCAAAGTTTTTATCTGAAAATCTAAAATATTATAACGGCGAACCAGTAGAATGTGTAATTGCTGACACATGTATCGGTGGAGTAAGGGAAGCCGCACAAGCCGCAGAAAAGTTTAAAAAAGAAGGAGTCGGCGTTTCCATTACCGTTACCCCTTGCTGGTGCTACGGAAGTGAAACGATGGATATGGACCCACATTTACCAAAAGCAGTATGGGGCTTCAATGGAACAGAGCGTCCAGGTGCAGTTTATCTTGCTGCTGTACTAGCAGGCTATAACCAAAAAGGACTTCCTGCCTTCGGGATTTACGGGCATGATGTGCAAGATGCTGGTGATCCAAACATTCCAAATGACATTCAAGAAAAACTTCTACGCTTTGCGAAAGCAGGACTCGCTGCTGCCATGTTAAAAGGAAAATCCTATCTGTCAATTGGTTCGGTTTCGATGGGGATTGCGGGAAGTATCGTAAAGGATGATTTTTTCCAAGAGTACCTTGGAATGCGCAATGAATACATTGATTCGAGTGAATTGATCCGCCGTATGGAGCTTGAAATTTACGATACTGAAGAATACGAAAAAGCGCTTCAATGGGCGAACGAAAATTTAATTCGCGGTGAAGATAATAATAAAGAAGAATTCAAACGTACCGATGAAGAAAAACAAAGTGACTGGGAACGTTCGATTAAAATGGCCCTCATTTCAAGAGACTTAATGATTGGCAATGAAAAGCTGAAAGAAATGGGCTTTGAAGAAGAATCAAACGGGCGCAACGCTATTATTGCTGGATTCCAAGGGCAGCGTCAATGGACGGATTACTTCCCGAATGGAGACTTTATGGAAACAATTTTGAACTCATCATTTGATTGGAACGGTAAACGTGCACCGTATTTACTGGCAACGGAAAATGATAGCTTAAACGGCGTCACAATGGCAATGGGTCACTTGCTAACGAACACTGCACAAATCTTCGCAGACGTTCGCACATACTGGAGTCCAGAAGCAGTAGAACGCGTAACAGGTAAAAAACTAACTGGCAGAGCGGAAAATGGCTTTATTCATCTGATTAACTCTGGCTCGGCTGCACTGGATGGAACAGGTCGCCAAAAAATCGATGGCAAACCAGCGATTAAACCATTTTGGGAAATTACAGACGAAGAAGTGAAAGAAACACTTGAAAATGTACAGTGGCGTCCGGCGTCGACCGAATATTTTAGAGGTGGTGGCTACTCGACAGACTTTACAACTAAGGGAGATATGCCTGTCACAATCGCGCGTCTCAATTATGTAAAAGGCTTAGGACCAGTGCTACAAATTGCAGAAGGTCATACAATAGAACTGGAAGACGATATGCACGATACACTCGATCTTCGTACAGATCCAACATGGCCAACAACTTGGTTTGTACCGAACTTAACGGGCGAAGGTGCATTCACAGATGTCTATTCTGTTATGAATAACTGGGGTGCAAACCACTGCGTCGCGAGCTACGGACATATCGGTGCAGACTTGATTGCACTTGCTTCCATTTTGCGAATTCCTGTTAACATGCATAACATCGAAGCATCGAGCATTTTCAGACCGAGTGCTTGGAACATGTTTGGAACAGATCAAAGCGAAGCAGCGGACTTCCGTGCATGTCAAAATTTCGGTCCTCTTTATAAATAAGGAGGTAACTTTCATGAAATACGCAATCGGTATTGATTATGGAACTGAATCAGGTCGTGTTATTTTAGTAAACATCGAAAACGGCGATATTGTCGCAACTAGTGTGACGCCATACCCCCATGGCGTCATTACTGGGAAAGAAGGAAAAGAATCCGCACTTCAAGTGCCGCAAGATTATCTAGATGTACTTGCAAAATCGATTCCAGAAGTACTCAAAAACATCGATCCAACTGATGTAATCGGAATCGGCTTAGATTTCACATCGTGTACAATCTTACCTGTGAATGAAAAGTTAATACCGCTATGTGAATTACAGCAGCATAAAGACAACTCGCATGCCTATGTGAAATTGTGGAAGCACCATGAAGCAGAGGACGAAGCGAAGCAACTAACGAAAATAGTACAAAACGAAAAATGGATTCAACGATACGGGGGCATCATTTCATCTGAATGGATGCTCCCTAAAATAATGGAAATAGCAAACGACGATCCAGCACTTTTTGAAGAAACCGCATTTTTCCTAGAAGCGGGAGATTGGGTCGTTTCCAAGCTAACGAACACACTTACACGCAATAGCTGTTCCGCTGGCTACAAAGGAACATGGCATAAAGAAACAGGTTATATTGCAAATGAAACATTAAAAAAGATCCATCCTGCACTCGACAATATATACAATACAAAGCTTGCAGGAGAAGTGAAATCAACAGGTACAAAGGCAGGTACCTTGTCTAAAAAAATGAGCGAACTTACAGGGCTACGCGAAGGAACACCAGTAGCAGTTGGAATTATTGATGCACATGCAGCATTGCCCGGGGCAGGAGTAAGTGAACCCGGAACACTTGTGATTGTAATGGGTACTTCATCTTGTCATTTACTTCTAAGTGACAAAGAAGTACTCGTCCCTGGAATTAGTGGCGTAGTAGAAGACGGTATCCTACCAGGATTTTACGCGTACGAAGCAGGGCAAGCGGCTGTTGGTGATTTATTTGCACACTTCATAAAAAAATATAACGCAGATTTTCAAACGTTAACAGAACAAGCGCGGCTACTTAAACCAGGAGAAAGCGGACTTATAGCACTCGATTGGCATAACGGCTGCAGAACGCCTTATGTAGACGCAACTCTTTCTGGACTCTTAATAGGGGAAAAGCTTTCTACACAACCGTATGAAATTTACCGAGCTTTATTGGAAGCAACTGCTTTTGGAACGCGTGTCATTATCGAGCTTTTCGAAAACAACGACATTAAGGTAAACAAAGTAGTGGCAACGGGAGGAATCCCAAAGAAAAATACGTTACTTATGCAAATTTACGCAGATATTTTGCAAAAGGAAATTACCGTTATAGAGAACGACCAAGCACCAGCACTTGGAGCAGCAATACTTGGAGCGGTTGCAGCAAATGCCTACAACTCATTCCCAGAAGCAATCAACCAAATGGCATCCAAAGAGTACATCACCTACAAACCAAATAAAGAAAACGAACAAACTTACAATGAATTATTTGATATGTACGAAAAACTAAGTACATACTTTGGAAAACAATCATCCATTATGTACGACTTGCACAAATTGAAAGGGGAGAAACAACAATGATTGAAAATCTATGGGAAACGTCTACTCAAACAGTCGAAGCAAACACACTAGAGGAACTAACATTCCGCTCGAACCTAATCGGAACTGATCGTCGTGTTTGCAACTGGGGAGGCGGCAACACTTCTTTCAAAACAACAGCACTCGATTTTCGTGGGCAAGAAGTAGAAATTATGTGGGTAAAAGGGAGTGGCTCTGATCTTGCAACGATGAAAGAATCGAACTTCACAGCACTCCAACTCGAACATATTCTTCCACTTCAAGAACGTGAAGACATGACGGACGAAGAAATGGTCAATTTTCTGGGGCATTGCATGATTGATAAATCGCATCCTCGTGCTTCCATTGAGACGCTTTTACATGCATTTCTTCCATATAAACATGTGGATCATACACATCCAGACAGTATTATTAGCATTTGCTGTGCACCAAACGGAAAAGAAATTGCCAAAGAAATTTTCGGCGACCGATTTGTGTGGGTTCCCTACATACGTCCAGGATTTCTACTATCGAAAATGATTGCAGACGGCGTAAAAAATAACCCAAATGCAGAACTCGTCCTAATGGAAAAACACGGTCTCGTTGTATGGGGGAAAACAGCGCGCGAAAGCTACGATAAAACGATTCAAATCATTAACGAAGCAAAAGCATATATTGACGAAAAATTAGAGACAACACCTGCATTCGGTGGTCAAATAGTAGAAGCATTATCACCAGAAAAACGCCTTGAAGTATTAAATGAAATTCTCCCAATTATTCGTGGGCAAGTATCGAAAAATAAAGGAATGATTGTCTCTTATGACGATGCAGATGATGTACTCGAATTCGTCAACAGTGCACGTGCAAGTGAATTATCGCAAGTTGGAGCAGCATGTCCAGACCATTTAGTGCACACAAAACGTGTTCCACTATTCGTCGACGATATCGCAACAATTAAAACGAGCATTGAAAATTACCAAAACGATTACAAAAATTATTTTGAAACATACGCGTTAGAAAATGACGAAATGTTCGACCCATCCCCACGCGTTATTTTAATAAAAGGCATCGGTATGATTAACACAGGTAAAGACAAAGCATCGGCATTAGTAAGTGGCGCTCTTTACCATCGAGCAATTTCTGTTATGAAAGGCTCTGACGCACTAGGTGGATTCACATCCCTATCAGCTGAGGAATCATTTGGCATCGAATACTGGCCACTTGAATTATACAAATTATCACTAGCTCCAAAAGAAGCCGAATTCTCTAGGAAAGTAGCATTTGTCACAGGAGGGGCAGGCGGAATCGGGAGTGAGACTTGCCGACTACTCGCATCACAAGGCGCACATGTAGTCCTTGCAGATCTTAACCTAGAAGGTGCAGAAAAAATCGCGAGCGACATAAACGCAACATACGGAGTGGGTCGTGCAATCGCGGTGCAAATGGACGTGACGAATGAAGAGCAAATTATCGCATCGTTCCAGCAAGTCATCCGCACATACGGCGGCATCGACATATTGGTCAACAACGCAGGGCTCGCAACATCTAGTCCATTCGAAGAGACAACATTAAAAGAATGGAACTTGAATATGAACGTGCTAGGAACAGGCTACTTCCTCGTATCGCGCGAAGCATTTAAAGTAATGAAAACACAACAAACGGGCGGTAGCATGATATTCATTGGCTCGAAAAATTCAATCTACGCTGGCAAAAATGCATCTGCCTATAGCGCGGTAAAAGCACTCGAAGTTCATCTCGCACGATGCATCGCGGCAGAAGGTGGAGACCTCGGCATCCGTGCTAACTCTGTCCTACCAGACGCAGTATTACAAGGTTCCGCAATTTGGGGCTCCAAGTGGCGTGAGGAAAGAGCCGCAGCATACGGCATTGAGCCAGACGAACTAGAAAATCACTACAAAGAACGCACCGTACTAAAAGAAAACATCTACCCAAGAGACATCGCCGAAGCAATCGCTTTCTTTGCATCTAGCAAATCAGCGAAAACAACGGGCTGCATGCTAACGGTAGACGGTGGTGTAGCGGCGGCATTTACGAGATAAATTTTGAAGGTAGAAAGTTAACTGGCACAATACGGAAATTCAAACAGCGGAGTAAATTTAACTTAATTCAGCAGAAGTCCCCTACTTCTATAAGTGGGGGATGAATGCCAAAAAGGCAATTCTATTCAGTGGGGGTTCAAACCCTGGCTGAATCAAGTTAAGCCCCGGCGGATGCCACAGATTTTTAAGGGAAGTTTTTCGAGCGAGCTCGAAAAAATCTGGACACAATTACGCCGAGGCGTAATTGATGTTTGGTGTCGCATATAATAAAAATCCTCTCAAGCTTACTGCGTGAGAGGATTTGTTTGTGTCATTATCGTGTAAAGGGAAAGCCTTGGTGTAATTAATTTAAATAATCAAAATCCATTGATACGTAATAACTACCCAATAGAAACCGAATAGTAGTAATAAAGCTACTGCGTAAGCAATTGGTGTTTTTGCAAGATTCCAAGCAATCCATCCAAATAGCAAACCAAAAATAAAATCGAAAATAACAGCGATGGGTAATAACATAAATGGTGTCGCCAAATAGCCTACCATATTTATTATAGGTTCCATCAAAATAACTACCGGTAAAACATGGATCACATCATATACATGGGCCATGTTGAAGAAAATAATATACAGACAATTGAGCACCAGAGAAGCAATTCCAAATGCTATACCTCCAAATAGAACCGGTCTATTTTCCATAAAAGTCTTCATCATTGATCACTCCTTAATACGTATCTACGACTGCTCCTAAAACAGCCGCTTTTACAAAATTCTCATTTTGTACGCTTAAAATATCCTTTGGGCTGCCTGTAATTACAGCGCCAACAATCATGATATTATCGGTGTTGATTTTTCCGTTTTCTTGTTTTAGAAAATCATCTACCACTTTTAAGTCGTTATAGTAATTCGTTTTATTTCTTAAAGCTAATTCTAAGTTTTCAACAAATTGATCTACTGGTTTTTCGATTGCCTCCCCAACTTTATTATACAAATGGAATCCCGCAGCATTTACTTCCGATATAACAATTGAAGGCACTCCATCCGATGATTGCAAACCTTGTAAGCTCGTTTCATCATAAGTATCTATCCATGCCCACTGAAAATTTACGTTTTCCGGTAACATATTCTGAACTTCTTTTAATGTGTATGATTTATCGAATGAAATTCCCATCTCTACTTTTTTGTAATCAGGAATATCTGCTACTAAATTCATATCGTTTTTATATGCTTCGTAAGTTATAGCTGGGTGATAGAATTGAAGTTTTCTAACGCCGTCGTAAGTGAATACATCCTTTGTATCTGTTGTTGGCCAGTTAGCATTTAGTGAGAATTCATTAAAGTTCACTTTCCCTGGCACCTTTACTTCTCCTAAGCTTACGGGTTTCCCATCAATGATTTTATATTTGGGAGCTGAAGCACTACTACCAATGAAACGATATTCTTCATCCCACATGCCTAGGTGAGTATTTGCGCCAAACACATTGTAATAAGAATCTATTTCTGAAATATTATTATCAACTAGATAAGGTGTAATTTGTATCTTTTGTAAATAAATTAAACCAAAAATATAAAC
Source organism: Solibacillus sp. FSL K6-1523 (assembly GCF_038005225.1). Lineage (NCBI taxonomy): Bacteria > Bacillati > Bacillota > Bacilli > Caryophanales > Caryophanaceae > Solibacillus > Solibacillus sp. FSL K6-1523. The sequence continues at coordinate 3,623,467 of NZ_JBBOSU010000001.1, read as the reverse complement.
CGCCATACTTAGACTAATTAAAGCAATTCGGGCGTAATTTTTCCCTTTTGCTTCTTTTATCATTTTTTTTGTATCAGCATTTTCAAAATCAAATAAATCATCCATCTTAGAGTTTTTCATCATTTGTCTCCTCCCATTTCTTTTTGAACGCTAAACGAGCCCTATACAAATAGGTTTTAATCGTTTTTTCATCCATATCTGTTAGTTCTGCAATTTCTTTATAGGACAGCTCCATTTCATATCTTAAGAACAACAAGTTTCGTTGATTAGCATTTAGCAGATCAAGGACTTTTGTTATTTCTTCACCTTTTTCTTTCGCTAAAAACAACATTTCTCCATCAACTTCATCTGCTATTCCGGTGAAAAATTGCTCTTCATCTTCTATGGAGTAGCTCGGATATCGCTTGCTTTTTCGACATAAATCATAATAAGTATGCAGCGCTACCTTAAAAAGCCAAGCTGAAAGATTTTGTTCATGAAGATCCACCATATATTGAATTGCCTTTACAAATGTTCCTTGTACAATATCTTCAGCATCTAACAAACTACATCCATTCTTTATTAAATACTTTTTGATAATGACTGCCTTTTCTATATAAAGTGATGTAATTAAATCATCTGTCAACGCTACCCTTCTCGCTTTCGTATTTTCATTGCCCTCACATTTGTAACGAATGAGGAGATAAAAAGTATACACTTTCGTTAAAAAAATTTTAAAAAAAGTGCTTAATTAAGTGTAGTCTCTCCAAATTTGAAGGAGAGAGGTGGGTAATTAATGGGTAGAAAATTATTTGATTTAATAAATGTTATATATTGCATTGTGAATGAATGTCAGTCATAATGGATTTAAGTGATTAAACTGCTTTATAGGAGGAAGAAAATGAATAAATCATGGATATTTGTTATTCTCACAAGTTTGTGTGAGTTGTTGTGGATTTTTGGTTTTAACGTAGCAAGTACATGGTGGCATTGGGCTATCATTATCCCAATTATCGTAATAGATTTTTGGTTTTTAGCAAAGGCTTGTGAAGGTCTACCAACAGGGACGGTATACGCGGTTTTCGCTGCAGCAGGAACAGTTGGAACAGCGTTAATGGATGTATTTCTATTCAATCACACATTTACTACTATGAAAGTCGTATTCATTTGTGTCATTGTAATTGGTGTCATGATGTTAAACATTGCAGATACTTTGTCTGAGCGTAAACAACAAAAGGAGGCAGCTTAAAATGGGTTGGATATTTGTAATTCTTGCTGCAATTTTCGAGACGATTGGCGTAATTGGACTTAAAAAATATAGTACAACAAAAAATTTACTTAACGCAGTCATATTAATCGCAGGATTTGGTGGGGCCTTTTATTTTTTATATGCTTCATTTGACTATTTACAAGTGAGTATTGCATATGCAGTTTGGATCGGAATCGGGACGACTGCTGCTGTGATTATTAACATGATATTTTTTGGAGAATCGAAAAGCGTCGGTAGATTTGTTGCGGTTTTGGTCATTGTAATCGGTGTTTCTGGACTAAAATATGTTTCGTAATGAGTAATAGAGAATAAACTCTTTCACTTTTTTTGGAAATGATCGATATTGTTCTTTTTAGAAAAATTCGTTATGATACAAGTAAATATGAATGAATTTCATTCAATAATTTGAGGTGATACAATGTTGGATAAAAAACAAAAGATTATTGAAGCCACAATTGAGCAGTTTGCATCTAAAGGTGTTGAAAATACAAAAATATCGGATATTGTTAGGGCGGCGGGTATAGCCCAAGGTACATTTTACTTATATTTTCCATCAAAGTTTTCTGTCATGCCGGAAATTGCAAAATATGCTGTTGAAGAGATTATGAAAGAAATCCATTCAAGTATTGATTTATCAGGTGATATTGATAAGAAGATAGAAGATTTAGTAAGCGCAGTTTTTCGGATTACTGACAGTAAGAAAGAAATTTTTGCAATGGTATATGCCGGATTAGCGCAAAGTGAGCATTTAAAGCAATGGGAATCTATATATTCACCATTTTATGATTGGATGTATACATTCTTACAACAATCGATGGAAAAAGGAGAAATCCGAAAGAATATTAATTGTGCGCGTACATCTCGTATTTTAATTGGCCTAATCGAATCTACTGCAGAACAATTATATTTATATGATTCTCCTTCGAATGATGAAATTGTAGCGCAGTATAAAGAATTAGTTGAATTTACTAAAAGTGCATTGAAATAATATGCACTTTTTTTGTATTTATTTTAGTCAAAAATATTTTAATAGTATAATTTCAAAACACCTAATTAATTAAATTTACGTTATTTCGAGAAAAAAGTATTGTAAACGTAATAATATATGTTAATATGAATGATAATCAGTCATTGATATTTTTTTAATTTAAAAATGAATGATAATCAGTCATAAAGATTGGAGGGGTTTTATGTCAGAAGTAAATTTAGTCAGAAGATTAACAGGTAAAGAGCTTGTCGTTTTTGGTTTATCATTAATGGCTCCGATTACTATCTTTACTACATTTGGAATTGCATCAGAAGTGACGGATAGTAGAGTGCCACTAGCGTATATCTTTACTGCATTAGCTTTATCATTAACAGGATATTGTTATGCACAAATGGTCAAGGCTTTCCCTATTTCAGGATCGGCTTACTCCTATGTACATCGGGCTGTCAATTCAAAAGTAGGTTTTTTAGTAGGATGGGCGCTATTAACAAGTTACGCGTTATTGCCAATGGTAAACTATTTAGTCGCAGCAATATTTTTACATTCTATTTTGCCACAAATACCCTATGCTTTTTGGATTATCTTGTTAATAGTTTTGAATACATTTGTTAATATTAAAGGTACAAAAATGGCATCATGGGTAAACACACTTCTTTTAATCTATTCGCTTTTAGTCGTGAGTATATTTTCAATCTTATGTATTCGTTATGTATTAGCAAGCAATGAGGCTTCAACTTTATTTACATTAACACCTTTAATGGGATCTGGATTTGACATGTCTATGATTATGGCGGGTGCCTCGCTCCTATGTTTCTCATACTTAGGATTTGATTCAATTACAACATTAGCAGAAGAAGTAATTGAACCAAAAAAGACAATTCCAAGAGCAATTTATTCAATCATTGCGATTGGAACGTTAATGTTCGTAGTTGTTTCATATTTAGGGACACTTGTCCAACCCAATTATCGGAATTTTACAAATTTAGATTCAGCAGCTGTAGAGTTAGTGACGATGGTAGGAGGAAATTTATTTGTTTCATTCTTTTTAGCTGGGACGTTAATCGGATGTTTTGCATCGGGTCTTGCATCTCAAGCAAGTGCTTCGAGAGTACTGTATGCTATGGGACGAGATAACATGCTACCACAAGTATTTGCTTCTTTAAGTCCAAAATATAAAACACCAGTCTTTAATTTATTATTAATCGCTGCAATTTCGTTATTATCGTTTGTTATGACACTAACATTAGCAACTTCATTTATTAATTTCGGCGCGTTAATCGCATTTTTATTTGTAAACGTGTCTGTTGTTTTTCATTACTATATCAAAACAAATAGTCGCTCATTTGGAGCAACAATAAAATATTTAATCATCCCGAGTCTTGGGTCATTGTTTATCATTTATCTATTATTTAAGTTGGATAGTATATCAATTATATTTGGAATTGTATGGGGGGCTATAGGTGTATGCTATTTAATTTATTTAGTGAAATTTAAAGGAATGAATAAAATTAATTTACAATTTTCTGAGGAGGGGTAAATATGCAACAAGTATTAATTAGTAATCAAGTATTTACAGGAATAAACGATACACCAGTGCCAGGTGCTATTTTAGTTGAAGGAAATAAAATCATTAAGATTGCGTCATCCATCGAGGAGTTAAAACCCCTTTTAAATGAAAATGTATTGGTTCACAATTTTGATGACCAATTAGTCATGGCAGGGTTTCATGATTTTCATCTGCATCTTTTCCCTGGTGCACTACAATTACAAAGTGTTGATTTGAGTGAAAATAAATCAGCGGAAGAAGTCATTCAAGTTTTAAAAAGGGATTGGGATCAACATCAACATAAAGATTGGATTATTGGATTTGGTTGGGACAATGGTGGTTGGGAAGATACTGCACTACCAACGAAAGAATTATTAGATGTACATTTTCCAAACCATCCGATTATATTAAATCATTTAGAATGTCACTATTGTTGGGTAAACAGTAAAGCGCTTGAATTAGCAGAAATTACAAAGGAAACGCCAGACCCTGAATTTGGTGAAATTATTAAAGATGAAAATGGGGAAATTACAGGTATTTTAATGGAAAAGGCGCAAAGTCTTGTGCAAAAATTAGCTTATAATTTTAGTAAAGAAGAAAAGACTTCCATGCTAAATAACTTTTTTGACTATACGGCACGCCACGGCATTACATCTTTAAATGATATGTATGCTCCTTTTTCTGAATTTTTAGATGACTTTGATTTACTCTATGAATTAGAGGGAAGTAAACAATTAAAAGCGAGAGTTCATTTACAACCTAAAATGGATGGTAGTTTAGATCAAGCTAGATTATTTAAAGAACAATATAATCACCCAAAAATTAAAATGAATGGTTTGAAGCAATTTATTGATGGTGTTATAACTGGTCATACTGCATATATGTTAGAAGATTATACAGATGCTTCTCATCGCGGTCATACGACTTATCCGTTACAACAACTAGAAGAATGGATTATTGAGGCTGATAAAAATGGATTTAGCGTACGTTTACACGCAATCGGTGACGGGGCTGTGAAGTTTTCGTTAGATGCTTTTGAAAAAGCTAGAAATTTAAACGGTAGCCAAAAAACGCGCCATACAATTGAACATATTGAATCGATCCGTGATGAAGATATACCACGTTTTAAAGAGTTAAATGTAATTGCATCTGTGCAACCATATCATTTAGCAGCTTTAGAGCAAAAAGTATACTTAGAAAGACTTGGCGAGGAGCGTTTTAAAAATACGTATTTAAGTAAATCATTTATAAAAGCCGGAGCGATGGTAGCTTTAGGGAGTGATTTTCCTGTAGTTCATATCTCACCAATGAAAGAAATATATCATGCGATAACTAGAAAAGATAGTACGCTAGTGAATGATTGGAATACTAATGAAAGTTTGTCTATGACAGAAACATTAAAAGCATACACATATGCACCAGCTTATGGATGCTTCCGTGAAGATAACCTAGGTACTTTAGAAGAAGGGAAATTAGCTGACATCATTGTACTTAATAAAAACTTATTTGAAATTCCATCAGAAGAAATTTTAGAAACGGAAGTAGTATTTACAATGTGTGACGGAGAAGTTGTTTACGAGTTGAAAGGTGCAATTGTTTAAATTAGTTATAAATCATACCCCAATATGATATAACATATATCTCATCTCCACCTGGTATAATATAGGTGGAAAAGAGAAGGTAACCGTTACGGCCGAACTTATTAAAATGAGTTCGGCCGTAATTTATTTAGATCCGATACTAGGCACAGACCATATCATTATAATTGTTAGTATATTCGGTGCAGGTATTGTATTTGCACCGGGTGCACGGTAAGAAAAAATTAAAAGGGAACTAGATGCATCTAGTTCCCTTAAGTGCAAGCTGAAGCAATGCACCGCTATTAGTTAATTTTATTCTACTATACCTACAATGTGTCGCCAATAAATCAAAAAGTTTTTGGTGGCTTCAAGTAATTCAAGGAAATTTAGCAAAATTAAATAGAATAGGAAGAAATAGTTTTCTAAAGATCCACACTTACTATAAAATCTAGTTAAATTCAATTAAGGAGCGACAACGATGATAGCATTTATCGAAAAAGTACGACCGTTTTTACTAACAGATGATGAGCTTTTAAGGGAAGAGTGGCTATTTCATATAAGCGACTTTCCACAAGTACCTGCAAATCTAACGAATGATTTGATGCATTACGCAACGGAACATAAGAAATCTAGAACGAAAATACTTTCGCATGGTCGCTCATTTGGGAAAGATGAAACGACATTGACAATACTAGTTAGCTGGCTAGGACAGTTAAAAGTTAATCAAAAGCTGTTAGTGCAGGGATTTCTAGAAAATGTACCACTACCATTATTTTTTCAGCACGAGCAAATATTTGAGCAGTATGTGACAAAGGATTTCATGCAATTGCAACGACAGCTCTATGCTTTTGAAGGTAAGCAAGGAGAAGAGGTGGCTCCATTAAAAGAGTTATTTATGGCACATATGAAAGCAATGTTTAGTGACTTTTCGATGGACCGCTATCGTCAAGCTGAGAGAATACTAAATCAGTTGATTGCAGCTGGTCTGTATGATGCAGATGAAGCGTATCGTGCGGTTTTAGCGGAAATAGATGACGATTATTATGGGGATTTTGGACTTTTAGGCATTTATGCTTGTGGTAAGTTGCAAGTGCAAAAAGCAATTCCATTATTAGTGCAGCTACTTGAGCGCCATGATGAAGATCTTCTTATGGAAGAGTTGGAAAAAGCATTAGCGGCTATGCAATCAGATGAAGTAGTAGACGCGATTGCTCCGTTTGTTTTGGATAATGCAAAGGGGATTTATGTAATTTCAATTTTGAAGCATATTAAAACACCGTTATCAGAACAAGTGTTACTTGAAGCATTCCCAAAAACTACTGATATCGAATTACAGGAGTTTTTACTCGATGCATTAGTGAGTCATTTTTCGGAGCACGCCATTCCTTTTATTGAACAATTTATCGAGCAGGATAGCTATGCGAACGTATTTGATATGGCCGAAATGTTTTATGCGCATTATAAAACATTAGGGAAATCGCACCCATTATTAGATATATGGCGTAAGGAAAGCCTTGAAAAAAATGCACGCCTTGATTATTCAATGACTATGAATACATTTCCTAATAATCCTACAAATCAAGTCGCATTTTCAAAAATGGAGCCAGTCCAAGTAGAGAAAATTGGCCGCAATGATCCATGTGTTTGTGGAAGTGGGAAGAAGTATAAGAAGTGTTGTGGGAAGTAGGGTTTTAAGCAGAAGCTGTATTTATCACAGAGTTAATTAAAGTACTAACGTGAACGATTTACAACATAACTTTTGATCAATGGACAGTTTCTTATATTAGGAGACTGTCTTTTTATTTTGGTAATACTCAGTTGCTCTAGAGGCAAGTAACAACGAATGTACCTCATTTAAAAATACATAAAATTAGTTGTGTCATACTAAAAATATATGATTTTAATACTTAATATATATTTTACATCTATATATAAGTAGATTAAAATTTATGTTGGTTATTCATAATGTTTACTTTATCAATGTGTAAAATATCCACATATAAATTATATGACGCATTAACGAAAAATTAATAGAGGTGACTAAAATGAAGTATGCAAAAGAGATTGCACGATTTATAGAAGAACGAGAGGTTGAGGCTAAAGAATATTTAAAGCGAATGGTGAATACAGATTGTTATTCTTATGATAAAGAAGGTGTCAATCAAATCGGAATGATCCTTCAAGAGTTTTTGAAAAAATATGATATTCCATTTGTTACTAGAGAAAATAAAGATTTTGGGAATCATATTATTGCAACGATTAAAGGGGGAAAGCCAGGTAAAATCGTATTAATGGGGCATCAAGATACAGTTTTTCCAAAAGATACTGTCAGTGAGCGCCCTTATTTTGAGGATGGAAAGTTTGCTTACGGTCCAGGTGTTTCAGATATGAAGGGCAGTTTAGTGAGTATGATCATAGCGGCTGCAGCGGTAAAAGAATATGCCGGTGCACATATGTGTGATATTGAATTAGTATTTACACCTGATGAAGAAATTGGTTCACCTATTTCAAAATCTGTCATTCAAGAAAGAACGAGAGATGCACTAGGTGTATTTAATATGGAAGCAGCTCGGCCAGACGGTTCGGTAGTTACAGCAAGGAAAGGTTCTGCTCATATGCGCTTTGATATTGAGGGGAAAGCATCTCATTCAGGTGTTGCCATTGAGGATGGAATTAGTGCGATTGACGAATTAGCACATAAAGTATTGAAAATTAAATCATTAATGGACAATGAGAAAGGTGTTACTGTCAATATTGGTACAGTCACAGGTGGAACGGCAAATAACACTGTTGCACCTAACGCAACGGGCACTGTACATGTCGGGTTTTGGCGCTTGAAAGACTATGAAGAGTTAACAGGAAAGGTTCAAGAGATTGTTGATGAAAGTTATGTGGAAGGGACTCATGCTACATTAACATTAGGTGCGGGGATATTACCGATGGAACGAACAGAAAACGTACAGAAAATTTATGATGTTGTTAAAGACGCAGCTAACTTTTTAAATCTTCCAATCACAGAGACGGAGACAAAAGGAGCGGCTGATGCTGGGTTTGCTGCATCATTAGGTGTCCCAACGATTTGTGGAATGGGCCCTGTTGGTGGCAAGTGGCATTCTAAAGATGAATATTTAGTGCTAGATACACTTATACCTCGGATGCAGTTATTAGCAATTAGCATGGTATTATACAGCAAATCTTGCCAGTTAAATTAAATATTAAAGGACGAATTTTATGGATTTAGGCATTGTATTTCAATCAATTTTTCTAATTGCATTGCTCATTTTTTTAGGTTCAATTGTTGCGAGGTTTTATGTATTTAATGAGGATACGAAAAAAATGTATATTACCTTAATAACGAATGTAGCGATGCCTTCGATTATTTTATCAAGTATATTTAGTGTTGAGATTGATCAAAAAATGGTTAAAACACTGGGACTTATTTTTGTTTTTTCGATTATTATCAATTTGATAGGCTTGTTAATAGGTTTTCTTGCGACGATTATTTTTAAAAAATATACGGCTAGAAGTATTGAAGTGGCCATTTTATCTGCGTTTGGAAATACTGGATTTATCGGGATACCGCTCTGTGCTGTATTATTTGGACCAGAAGGCGCACTTTATGCAGCTATATTTGATGCGGGCGTGGACTTTACGATATGGACATTTGGTGTTTATTTTTTGCAACAAGAAAAGCGATTCAGTTTTGGCCTGTTAAAAAGTATGGTAAATCTACCTCTCATAGCAATTGTTTTAGGCTTATTAATCGCCGTTTCAGGTATTCAAGTACCTATTTTAGTTACTGAGTTTACAGGTACTTTAGCAGCTTTAGCAGTCCCATTAGCGATGTTTTACATTGGAGCTACTGTAAATACGATTCGGTCTGCTCGAGTGCGTATTAGTTATTTTGAAGTGATGGTTCCAGTGTTCATTAAATTAGTGTTACTTCCATTAATCGTTGTTTTTATCATAAATGTAAACAATTTAAAGGGATTACTAATAAACGTGATCATCATTCAATCGATGATGCCCGCATTAACATTATCATCTGTATTATTTGCCAAATACTCAAGGGATTACAAAATGGGGGCGCTTGTAACGATTGTATCAACTATTGCTTCTCTATTAATTATTCCAGTAATGTTGTATTTTATTAACGAATATTTGATTCATTTGAGTTAGTTGAAAGGTGGCGTGCTAAACGTTGCCTTTTTTGCATTTGTAATGGAACTAAAAAAGGAATCCGATATTATCATCGAATTCCTACCTATTTAATTAGCTTTATTTACTACTGAATCGTCTTCTTGTATTTTCGAAATCCCAATTCCTGTGTAACCTAAAATTATTGCGAAAATAAAGCCAGTGTAGCATAATACTGCCCATGGAAGGTAGCTAAATGTGGATACACCTAATGTTCCAGCTATAAAGACACCTGACGTAGACCAAGGTACTAATGGGATAATGACAGTGCCTGAATCTTCTAATGTTCTAGATAAATTTTTGGCAGCTAAATTACGTTTTTTATACGTATCTTTATATAATTCACCTGTAATAATTAATGGTAAGTATGTGTTTGCTGTTACAAGTGCAGTCGTGATACAAGATAAGACCGTCACGAGAATTAAATCGCCTGTGCGTTTTACTAACTTTAATAATGCATTAACAATCACTTCGAGACAACCTGATACAGAAACGATACCTGCAAAAGTGAATGCACATAAAGCAATTAAGACAACGCCTGTCATTGATTGCATTCCACCTTGGTTGACAAGCCTTAATACTTCAGGAATGACCAATTCGGAATTAAACCCTACCTTTTCAACCATCGTAACGTTAAAGCCACTAACAGTAGCTAAGAAAACATTTTTTACTGAAAACCCTTGAACAAATACTGCAATAATCCCTGCGACAAAAGAAGAAAATATGATGACCGGTAATGTCGGTAATTTTTTGATTGTACCGTAAAGTATGATAATGGCAGGGAGAACTAACCAAATACTCCACGTGAACATTTCTCCTAAACCGTTTAACATGGCAGTAGTTTGTTCACTTTCAATCACTTTAGTTGAAGAAGAACTAAAGCCGACAATTGTATAGACAATTAAGGCAACAACAGCGGCAGGAATCGTCGTATAAAGCATATGTTTTATATGTTCATGTAGTTCGGTTCCAGCTACTAAAGGCGCTAAATTTGTTGTATCTGAAAGAGGAGATAGCTTATCTCCAAAATAGGCACCTGAAACAATCGCGCCAGCAGTTGCTGCTAATGACACGTCCATTCCAGTAGCAATACCCATTAAAGCTACTCCGACAGTTCCAACTGAACCCCAAGATGATCCAGTTACAATCGAAACAATTGCTGAAACGATAAATGCGATTAAGACAATAAATGAAGGGTGAATTATTTTAAGTCCAAAAAATATCATTGCAGGAATCGTTCCTGATATTGTCCACATTCCAATTAATACGCCAATAGATATTAAGATTAGCAAAGCAGGCATTGCAGCATCAATCTTTTCTCGGATACCTAACATCATATCATCCCAAGAAGCACCGACTCTTAAAGCAATAATACCAGCAAAAAGTGATGCTAGAATTAACAGGGGTTCAATTTTAATACCATATCCTGCAAATCCAATTGATGTTAACAAAAGCATTGCAATAATTGGAAGAGTCGCTTCCAACAAAGTAGGTTTTCTTTTCATATATATTCCTCCAATGGTTTGTGAGTATTAAAGTTACTCAAAATAGTTAACAATTAATTTAACTTGACTCATTGTTTCTAGCATTCGTAGTAAAACGCTCCCAAACTTTAGAATCGTATTTATAGCCTCTTTAATTCAAAGACTGAGAAAATTCATACTTTTAATTATAATTAGACATTAGTATAATTGAAAATATATATTAAGTGTATACTTGATACTTTTTATGTATGTTTTAATTTCTAGTAAGGGAAGTGAATATAGATGAATTTACACCGACTTCATTGCTTTGTAACGGTAGTAGAGGAAGGTAGTGTGTCAAAGGCAGCGAAAGTGCTCAAGATGTCACAACCACCGTTAAGTATGTTAATACGAAAACTAGAAGAGGAATTAAATGTAACTTTATTTGAGAGATATAAAAAAAGACTGCTCGTAACTGAAACTGGGCAACTACTATATGAGCGCGCTAAAGAATTACTATCATCATCGGAAAATATTGTGAAAGAAATTACAGAACATAGTGAAGGAGTAAAGGGGATTGTTCGGATAGGAACATCAACATCCGCAAATATTACTATCATACCAAGCGTTATCGAAGAAATTAATAAACAGTCATTAAATATTACATTGGACGTAAGGGAAGGCAAGTACACAGATATTTTACGAGAGCTTAGGAATAATGAAATTGATATCGGTCTCGTGCGAAATACTTATCAACCAGAAGATATAGAAATAATTAAACTATTGAAAGAACCATTATTATTGGCTTTACCTCCAGATCATCATTTATTACAAAAATCTACTATTGAACTAAATGATCTTCGCAACGAAAAGTTTTTAATGCAAAGAACAACCCAAGGACAAAACATTTCGGATTTCATATTAGAAGCTTGTCATATGAGTGATTTCACACCAAATATTGTCTACTGGGGAACTACCTCTTTACCAATATTATTAATGGTGAGAAAAGGTGTAGGTATCTCTTTTGTGCCCCAAAGTTTTTTACAGCTACAAGAAGAAATGAAATTACCTCCGATGGTGAAAGTATCTTCAAGTTACTTGTATAGCTATCAAAGTTTGATTATGTTAAAAGATCGCTACAGGACATCGGCTTCAAATAGAATCATAGAAATAATAAAAAAAATAGCAGTTGAGGCGAGCGATTTAAGGTGATACTAAGAGAAAGTTACATTTATTTAGGGCACGAAAAACTAAAATTCGCATGAGGACTTATAGATAAAACCTAGTCAAAATAAGGACAGAAATTAGTCGTTTTAAATGATAAAAAGTATTAGTTTATCCGCCATGACGTTTTCATAAGAGTATCCTCTTTAGCATAGCGAACACTGCAAGAGAGGATATTTTTCATCTTTGAACTTAATTCAATCAACCATCTTACGCCACTGCGCAACTCGCCCAAGTTCAATCACTTCATTTTTTCGCAATTAGAAGCACTTTCTGAGGGCAAGCTTTCCTCTATCTTACTTTTACTAGCCAGAGATCTTCGTAAACTAGCCATTAATCAGTTAAAACTAGTCGATTTTTAAGGGGAACTCGCCAAAACACATGGAAAACTTGCCGAATTGGTGTAGGAACTAGCCAAACCCCATTTTGAGGGGATTATCAAGTCACCCTCCTTTGCTTAATCAAATGCAACCAACTATAATAATACGAAAGTAAGTTAATTGAAGGAGCTTGTTTCATGAACACACGATATAAAATTACACGTCTTGATAAAGAAGGAAATCCAACGTTGAGCATAGAGGAATGCCAAAGCTTTTTCGCGAAAAAGTCGGATTTCGAATATAATGATTCATTTGGTGCGAGCCAAGATGGGGTGCACATGAAGATTGCAGGTCACTTTTTTATGTGGCATTTCGAAGATGTAAAAATCCCATTCCGCTTTTTCGAAGGTGAAATTTATGTAGCGGTTTCTCATCCAGATGTTTTAGAGAAAACAATGGAAATCGCGCGTTTACTTGAAGCGAATTATGTGGAAGGGTAGACTGGATTAACAAACAACCATAATAAAAGCCGCGCAATCAATAAGGTTGCGCGGCTTCATTCGTTTAAACTAAGATTTTGATAGCTCAATAAAGCCTTTTCCAAATACATCTCGTACATCATGGACTGCAATAAAGGCATCTGGGTCTAACGCTTTTACGATATTTTTAAGCTTTATAACTTCTTGTCTGCTAATTACGATATATAAAATTTCCTTTTGTTCCTTCGTATAATAGCCGTGCCCAGATAAAACCGTGACACCACGATTCATTTTAGAGCTTACTTGATCTGCGATGGCATTTGGATTTTTTGAAATAATGGTCACCGCTTTTTGAGGGTTCACACCTTCAATCACGAATTCCATCACCTTTGTTCCAATGTAAAGCATCATAATCGTGAGCATAAGTGCTTCTGCACCAATAATGAAATACGATGAAAAGGCAACGATTAAATCGAAAAATAGGAGTGCATAGCTAATATTCCATCCAAGGAATTTATTCGCGATTCTTGCTAAAATGGTCGTGCCGGCAGTTGTACCACCGACGCGGATAATTAATCCAATCCCAACACCAACAAAAACCCCACCGAAAATCGCATTAATCATAATTTCATCGGACTTGATGGACCAAGATTCTGTTAAATGTAAGAAAATAGAAAGCAATGTTACGGCGATAATGGTATAAATCGTCGTTTGTCTACTAAGAAATCGATAGCCGATCGCGATAAGGACAGCATTAATTGCAAAGCTGACAATACTCGGTGACCATTCCATTACATAATAAAGAATAATCGTTACACCTGTTACACCGCCCTCACCTAATTCGTTTGGAATGACGAATAAGTTGATCGCCAGTGCAAAGAGGAATGCGCCAATCATCATAATCAAAATATCTATTGTAACTTTTTTCATTTTTACACCACCGTTTGTGAATGAATTTTTTGAGCGAATAGCTTTTTCTCAAACAACAATTAAATTAATTTGAGTGGTAAAAAGGCATAGTTCTCTTTTCGAATAATTTCGCACGGTTGGAAAGCAATCGGCTGTTTAAAAATAAGTCCATCAATTACGGTTGTATGGAACTCGCCACCTTCTCCACAAGGATCAATGCCTCGAGATTTTAGCTCTTGCACATACTCATATGTTAATACTTTCCCTAAATCATCCTCCTGCATACCTAGTGTTAAGTTAACAGTCGTGATGATTGTTTTAAAACCTAAATGAATGAAGCGTTCCACTACTTCTAAATGATCAACTTGCCATAAAGGCATGCCGAGTTTTAAGTTTGCGATGTTTGCGACTTTTTCATGCCAACAACCGTGCTCAGGCATATCAAGATCACCTGTCACAAGTGCATCTGCTCCCAAACTTTTCATCTTATGTAGCATTTCAATAAATGTTTCTTCATAGTTTGCCCAACTAGCAGCCGCCAAATGAATCGGTAAGCCAATCGACTCGGCTTGTGCTTTTATAAAATCGACGGTCATACCATGTGAGCGGGAGCGTTTCCCATCTTCCTCTAGCACAATAATTAAACCGACTGCATGCCCCGTTTTCATGGCCTCGTATAAAGCGAGTGTACTATCTTTTCCCCCACTAAAGGAGGCAACAAACGTTTGACTGTCAGCCCCCGTTTTCCAATCTTTCAAACTTCCCATTATTAGTGACTCCATTCATCTAAGCATTCGTTTTAATCGTTTTGGACGACAAACTCAATGGATAATTCTTCATCGGTAAGCCGTGTTAATATCCCCTTAATTAAATGACTAAAATGATTTTCAAGCCAATCACGAGCAAAGGCATTCGGTGCAGTAATTGTCACCGTTGCATTGTTTTCATTATAAGACAATAATTTTGAAGACTTAATCCATGTATCAAAGCTTGGTTTCGAAACTTCCTGGCTCACTTGCGATAAAACATGATTCCATAGTTCCCCTAAATTTTCAAAGCTGATTGTTTCATTTATAGGAATTATCGATGACTCATTCGATAATTGTTCATTTGCTTCAAAGTAGTGCGTTGTGGATTCGTTTTCCTCCATTGTTGGAGTGACTGTATGCATAGACAGCTTTCCGATTTCGCCAGCGAGGAATGCGACGTTTTCATCCATTTCATCAAAACGTATGTGTAATCTTTGCTGCTCTTGTTTTATTTCTTGTAACAATTCAATGATCCGTTTTTCGTTCTCCATTTTAAATCACCTCTTGTTTTATAATATCATTAACTGTAAGCAAAATAAAAAATCCATAGTTTCTATTTGAAATAGTACTTTTTGATTATTTTTGAAACCCTCTATTTTTTTAACCCAGTTTTAACCTTTGCGATTTAAAATGGAAGAGATGACTGAATATTTAATCATCTAAACGATTAAAAAGAAAGGAGAATCAAAATGGGGAATCATAAAAAATTCTTGAAAGCAACAGTAGGTATCACATTAGCGGTCAGTTCTGTTCCGATCGTTGCGCCCGTATACGCACAAGCAGCCGCTTTTTCAGATGTTCCCGAATCCGCTTATTACTATGACGCCGTGCATGAACTAGCTGAGCGCGGGATCGTAGCGGGATATGGCGATCAAACGTTTAAGCCGAATACAGCGATTACACGTGGACAACTCGCGAAGATTATGGCAGGGATATTAGGGCTAGAAACGGAAGATATAGTGAATCCAGGATTTACCGATGTTACACCAAGCAATCCTTATTACGGGGCGATTGCTGCTTTAGCACAAGCCGGCATTATTAACGGCTACGAGGATCGAACATTCCGCGCGAACGAACCACTCCAGCGCAATCATTTAGCGAAAATATTGGTGGAAGCCTTTCATTTACAGTCACCAAAAGGCGCAACAATGCCATTAACGGATGTGCATAAAGATTACGAGGATTATATTTTAGCGCTTTACACAAATGGCATTACAACAGGACAAACGGCAACTGAGTTTGATGGGACCTCGCACGTAACACGCGGACAACTAGCAGTCTTTGTCGTGCGTGCAGAGGAAATTATTCTATCAATGGTAAGCCAGGAGGTAGAGGAAGAACCGAATATAGAACAGCCCCCTACAACCGAGCCAAAACCAGCACAGAATTTAACATTTAACGTGTCAGTAGAAGGTTTGGCGGAAATGTTTTCAACGGATCAAGAAATTGAAGTGGTGACAACAGGTGTCATTGCGCGGATGTATCGGGACGGGGATGTTGTCAAAATCACCTTTGTGTCAGAGGAAGCCATTCCGAAAGAGTCGTTTAAAGTGAAGATTCGCGGTGTCGAATATGAATTCTCCTTTAATAAGGAAGGGAACGAATGGATCGCAAAGAAATTGAATGAAACCGTTTCATCGGATTCAGGGTGGGAGCCAGCACCAACACCAAGCCCACCACCGACACCACCGCCCAATCCATCTCCGCCAAGTACGATTTCGGTAACGGTAAAAACACCACCAAAAGAAACTTACTTTGAAGGGGAATCACTAGATTTAGCAGCTTTAGTCGTCACGTTGCACAAATCGAATGGGACGGAAGAAGAAGTTGGTTTTGGAGCGTTTGCATCAAAAGGAATTACGGTAAGCCCAACTCAAGGGACACCGTTAACAACAGCGGATACAGCGGTAATCATTACTGTCGAGGGACGAACGGTGAGTCAACCGATTATCGTTAACGCAGCATCTGTTCCATCGAATCCTGTAACCGTTGTATCAGTAAAGACACCACCAACAAATGTATATATTGAAGGGGAAAAACTAGATTTAACAGGTTTAAAAGTGACGTTACAAAGATTAGATGGAACGACCGAAGATGTAGCATGGGTGGACTTCCCGTCAAACGGAATTACTACAAACCCAATCGATGGTGCGGTATTAACAACGGCAGATACGGAAGTAATCATTACTGTAAATGGGGAAACAGCTCGTCAACCAATTACTGTAAATAGCATGATTGAAGATGGAAGTGCCGCAAAACCATATTTAATCGATTCTGTCGCCAAATTACAAGCAATGGAAGGCTTAGATGGGGCTGGTGTTTACTTCAAACAGACTGCCGATATTGATATGACAGGTGAAAGTTGGACACCATTTGTCTTTGAAGGACATTTTGATGGAGACGGGAATAAAATCAGTTATGTAACGATTAATCAGCCAAATAGTGATAATATTGGTTTCTTTAGTGAGCTGAATGGAGAATTGCAAAATGTTCACTTGGAGGATGTGGATGTAAAGGGAACTCGTAATGTAGGCGGTTTGGTCGGTTTAAGTTCTGGAAGCATAACAAATAGCTACACGACAGGTAGTGTGGAGGGAACTCGTACTGTAGGTGGCTTGGTCGGAAATAGTTATGGAAGCATAGAAAATAGCTACGCGACAGGCAGTGTGACTGGAACTGGTGATTATGTAGGCGGCTTGGTCGGTAGTTCTGCTAGTAGCATAACAAATAGCTACGCGACAGGCAAAGTGGAGGGAAATAACGATGTAGGTGGCTTGGTCGGTATTGTAAATATTAATGGAAGCATAACAAATAGCTACGCGACAGGCAGTGTGACTGGAACTGGTGATACCGTAGGCGGCTTGGTCGGATATAGTTCTGGAAGGATAATAAATAGCTACGCGACAGGCAGTGTGGATGGAATTAGTGATGTAGGCGGTTTGGTCGGGTATAGCGGTGGAAGGATAACAAATAGCTACGCGACTGGCAATGTGACTGGAACTGGTGATGTAGGCGGCTTGGTCGGATATGTAATTAGTGGAAGCATAACAAACAGCTATTACGACAGTGATACAACAGGACAACCAGATAACAGTCACGGAATCCGACGTACAACTGTCGAAATGAAAGAAGGAACACCATCAGCATCAATCTACACTAACTGGGATATTAACATCTGGAATTTCGGCACAACATCAGATTACCCAACATTATGGGAAAAACCAGCAGTTACAACACCAATAACAGCTATTGATGCGATTACAGGCACGACTTTATTGGGAGAGGTGTTAACAGCAGGTGCAGTAACACCAGTAGGCGCACCAGTAACTTATCAATGGCAAATTGCGGATACGGCAACTGGAGAATTTACAGATATTCCAACAGCAAAAAGCAAAACATATATTCTAACTGCAAATGATGTAGGTAAATTCATCCGAGTTGTAGCAACAGGAGCAGGTAATTACTCAGGAACAGTTACAAGTAACGCAACAACAGCAGTAATTTCTAATATAGGAAGTGCCGCAAATCCATATTTAATCGATTCTGTTGCCAAATTACAAGCGATGGCAGGCTTAGATGGACCTGATGTTTACTTCAAACAAACCGCTGATATTGATATGTCAAGTGAAAGTTGGACACCATTTGTCTTTAATGGTCATTTTGATGGAGACGGGAATAAAATCAGTCATGTAACGATTAATCAGCCGAGTAATAATAATGTTGGATTCTTTAGTCAGCTGAATGGAGAATTGCAAAATGTTCACTTGGAGGATGTATATGTAAAGGGAAGTTATTTTGTAGGCGGCTTGGTCGGGCTTAGTTCTGGAAGCATATCAAATAGCCACGCGACAGGCAGTGTGGAGGGAACTGGTCAAGTAGGCGGCTTGGTCGGATGGGTTAGGTCTGGAAGCATAGAAAATAGCTATGCGACAGGCAGTGTGGAGGGAACTGATTATGTAGGCGGCTTGGTCGGATGGGTTAGTTCTGGAAGCATAGAAAATAGCCACGCGACAGGCAGTGTGATTGGACAGTATCAAGTAGGCGGCTTGGTCGGGCGTAGTTCTGGAAGCATAAAAAATAGCTATGCGACAGGCAATGTGACTGGAACTAGTAATAATGTAGGCGGCTTGGTCGGATATGTAATTAGTGGAAGCATAACTAGCAGCTATTACGATAGTGATACAACAGGACAATCAGATATTGGAAAAGGAACGCCACACACAACTGTCGAAATGAAAGAAGGAACAGAAGTAACAATCTACATTGGTTGGGATACTGATATTTGGGATTTTGGTACGATTACAGATTATCCAAGGTTGAAGAAGCAATAGAACAGAAATCACGCGTATGTATATGATCAGATACGAAGGTACAGGAAGAAATGAGTGCAAGATCGGCTCATTTCTTTTTTATGCCTAGCAATACATATTTTAAATAAGGAATCAAATACTAGAATGGGAGAAACGATTTTTTGCATGTATACGTCTGTATCGACTTCGAATTTCTCCCAACCTAGTACTATACAATAGTTTTTATACATTCGTCATAACGGTTAAAGCATATTGTTGTTCTTCACTTTTTCATATTGGGACCGCTGAATGGTTATTCATGTTTCTTATGCTGCTTCATCCGTTTAACCAAAAAACCGCCTTTAAACGATTTCGGCTCATAGGAAATAATAAACGCAGTTGGCTCATAATGCTGCACGAGCATAAACAATTCCTTCTCGCGATTACGATTTGTTAAAATTTCGTATTTATATCGCTGACTGTCGCGTCCTTCGCCTACGTATGTCGTTAGGGCAAATCCTTCTTCACGAATAATTTTGATTAATTCTTCATTGCGATTTTGTGTATTAATCATTACGTAAATATAGCCAATTGCGAGTTTTTGTTCAATGCGCGTTCCGATAATAATCCCAATACCAAATCCGACAGCATAAACGACCATTGCAAGGAACCCTTGATCGCCACTAAATACAAGTGACAGACCGAACACATAAATGAGCATCTCGACAATCCCAATTAACGATGCGAGCATAGTAATATTCTTTACTAGGAAAATCGTACGAAGTGTAAATAAAGGTACATATATTAGTTGAAGTAATAAAATAAGTATAATTTCTTTCATTGAAATCGAATCCTTTCCTACTAGAATATGCCCATCATATATGGAACGGATTTTAAATGCAATTTATATGTATAGTCTTTTAGTTCTACTGTATACGTTTGTTTAATAATCTGTATAAGTTCTATTTATGATGGTTTGAGGAAGGCTAAATACCCTTAATTTTTTAAATAACGACTGATTATTATTTTAAAATAATAATATTATACGAAAATGAAAATGATACACCTAATATTTGTATACTAGAAATAATAACCAAATAGTCTAAATTATTCTTGGGAGCAAAATTTTATTATGCTATTGTATGGATTAATCAATCAAATAGGCAAACCTTGAGAAATCTCGGGACGCAAAGCTATAGGGACTACGGTGAAAAACTATGTCAGCCAGTTGCCAAAGAGTACATTTTACTTTTTGTTAATATAAAGTTATGTAAACTTTATAAAAATAGAAGCTACTCTTTTTTAGGGTGGCTTCTATTTTTATGTGCTTTTTTGGGATTAAGTCATTAGGAGGAAATGAATATGAAGGTCGTAAAAATTGCAACAGCTGCGGCAATGACATTAAGTTTAGTCAATGCGCCAATCCATGTATTCGCAGATCAGCATCAACAATCGAAAGTGACAACAACGGTTATTAGCAATCAGGTGGAACAAGTTCCGCATGCGACTGTTAATAAGTTTAGTTTATATGGCAATGATTTATTACATGCCTATAATGAAACGTTTAAAATGGCGAATGTCAATATTACATCCATTACAAACAACGGTGGAAATTATCCGAATTCTCAACTTGAGAAAGCAATCGATGGAGAGATGAATACGCATTGGGAAACAGGGAGAGCAAACAGTGCAACATTCACAAATGAAGTGACATTTAACTTTGACGAAAAAACTTCATTAAATCGCATCGTATATGCAGCTCGTCAATCAGGTGCAAAAGGGAAAGGTTTTGCACAAGAATTTGAAATTTACCGTTCATCAACGAATGATGGTGATGATTTTACTCTTGTTACTTCTGGTGAGTACAAAGGGTCAACAGGAGATATCGTTGAAATTCAATTTGCACCAGCAGATTTTAAGCGTTTAAAATTTGTTTATAAAAAAGCAAATCAAAACTGGGCAAGTGCAGCCGAGATTGGTTTTTATAAAGAAGATGCGGTATCTGAAAAGATGGCTACATTATTTACAGATGATACTTTTAGCGCAGTAAGCGAAGAATTTAATTCGGCTGAGGCAATTCATCAATTAACAGAAGAAGTGAAAAATCACCCACTCTATCCGTTATTTAAAGAGGATTTAGAAAATGCTTATGCATTAATAAATCAGGGTGAAATCGAAGCAACTACAGCTGCAACACAAACATTCTCACACTTTGCGAATGAAGATTACTCAAAGCTATATAGAATGGACTACGAAAATATTAAAAGTATCCGAAACAATGCGGGGCACTATTCTACTGCTGTCATCGGAAATGCTATTGATGGGAATTTAGATACATATTGGGAAACGAACAAGGCGAATTCAGCTAGTTTCTCAAATGAAGTAGAAGTAGAATTCAAAGAAGCAGTAAAACTAAATCGCATTATGTACGGGGCAAGAAACTCTGACCGAAAAGGGTTTGCTGAGGAATTTGAAATTTATGCATCAGGGACATCTACAGGTGATACGTACCAGCATGTTGCAACGGGTCGACATGGAATGATTTCAGGTTTAATAGAAGCAAAATTTGAACCAACGACATTTAAACGCGTGAAGTTTAAGTTCAAAAAATCAAATCAAAACTGGGCAACATTGAATGAATTAGCCTTTTATAAAGAAGACGTAATCCAAGACAAGGTCAATAGCATCTTCACGGACGGTACAATGAGTGCGCTTGTGCCTGAGTTCAATAACATCGATCAAATCAATGCTCTAGAAAATGAAGCAAAAGAGCATCCTTTATATAATATTTTAAAAGAACGCTTAGATTTAGCGAAATCGATTGTAAATGGTGAATTAGCTGTTGGAGGAACGATTGTTGAAGCGGAACAACGCGGAGATATGGTGAAGCATGCGAAGGATAGGTTGAAATTTGGTTTCGGTAACAATCTTCAGCCGACTGGATTTGCAGCTCAGCCAGGAGATAAAATTACGGTATATGTGGATGCAGATACAAATGGTCCATTACCGAAGTTAGCATTTGCTCAACAAGAAGGTTCTTTCGCCAATTGGAGAAGAGAAGTTACACTGTCACCAGGTAAAAATGAAATAACTGTTCCAAAAGTGAATAAAGATAATTGGTATAAAAATGATATAACACCTGGTGGAAGTATTTACATTAGTAATCCATATACAAAAGAACAACAAGGCAAAGCTCCTAAAATTCGATTTGAAGGTGCTATAAAAATTCCGTTCGCAACAAAAGGTACGGACGTTGCACAATTTAAAACATTTTTACAAGAATATAAAATGAAAATAGATGAAGATATTGCGAAACATCCAAATAAGGAAAATCGAGAAGTTTTAGATGTTTTCGAATTTGTAAGTGATCATATTGTATGGACAGGTACTGCAACAGGTGCATATAAAACGTATATAGAAAATGGCTATAGCCCGTTACAGACGATAGAATCATACAATACACATATGGAAGAAATATTTAACTATTACGGATTAGATGCGAGAAGTGAAAGTCACGATCCGAAATTCATTCGGGAAAATGTACGACTTGCACAGCCATTCGGTTATATGTATGCGTATACGGACCATATCGGTATACAAGGCGATGTGATGGCGAATCTTTTACTTCCGTTTGAAGTGGGAGGTCCTAACTGGGGCTTAACTCATGAAATTGGACATAGAATGGATATGAACGCTCGATTATATGGTGAAGTAACGAATAACATGTTACCTCAATATATGTCGGCATATTACGGTAAGATTGATCAACGTATTCCATATGAGGCAAAAATTTATAAAAACGTCATCGAAGAAAATTTAAAAGATTACATCAGCCAAGATTACTTTGAAAAGTTATCCGTATTTTGGCAGCTAGAAATGCTGAGTCCGGGCTATTGGGCAAAATTAAATAGTCTGTACCGAGAGCGAGACGTACAACTAACAGATGGCGAATTTTCTAAACAACAATATTTAGTTGAATTCTCATCTGAAGTAGTAGGGCTTGATTTAAGTGAACATTTCGCAAGACACGGATTTATCGTTAGTGATGAAACGAGAAAATTGACGAGTAAGTACAAGAAGCCTGAGGGGAAAACATGGTACTTAAATAACTCAGTAGTAGATTACAAAGGGAAAGGCATTCAAGATAAAAAAATCTCTATTGGAACGAATGTACTTCCAGATGCAGCAAAAAATATAAATAAATTAAACTTTACAATCGATAAAAGTTACGCGGAAGATTTTTTAGGATTCGAGGTAATAAGAGATGGTAAAGTAATCGGATTTACTGCGACGAATAGTTTTGAAGATACAAATGTGGATACTACTAAAAACTATTCGTATCAAATTGTTGTTTATGATAAAAAATTGAAAGCTTCAGAACCTGTAGAGTTTAATTCATTCAAACCAACAATTGCAGTGGAAGACCAAGTAACGCTAAAATTAAACGAACAATTTGACCCAATGGATTATGTAAAAGCATTAAGCTTTGAAGGAAAAGATATTACAAAAGACATCGTTATTAAATCAAATAATGTTGATGTGACGAAAAAGGGTAACTATGAAATTGTTTATGAAGTAAAAAATGCAGATATTACGGCTACCAAAACAACTAACGTAACGGTAACGAGTGATTTTACGTATATTTCTGATATGGAAGCTAAATTAGCAAATATCCAGTATGGTGGTTTGAAAAAAGACGTAGCGCCATCTGGTAAAGCCATTACACTTCTTAGACAAGGTCTCGATGCAACGTATACGAAAGGCATCGGTGCACATGCGAATTCGGAAGTTGTTTACGATATCGAAGGAAAAGGCTTTAACTTCTTTGAAAGCTATATCGGCATCGACCAAGCGATGAAAGGGAGACCTTCATCAGCAACATTTGAAGTATGGGTAGATGATGAGAAGATGTTTGGGAGCGATGTATTTAAAGCAAATACCGAACATGAATTTATCAAAGTTCCTGTAGCAGGTGCAAAAGAAGTGAAACTAATAACGACGGATGCCAATAATGGGAACGCATCGGATCATACCGTATGGGCGGATGCGAAGTTTACAGTTGATTCTAGCCAACCTACATTAAACGTATTTGATGAGCTTACATTTGTGAAGTTAAACAGCGATTTTGATTTTATGCAAAATGTTGAAGCATTTGATGCAGAAGATGGCAATTTAATCGAACACGTAAAAGTAACATTAAATGACTTTAACGTAAATAAAACAGGCACATACACTGTACAATATTCTGTTACGGATAGTGACGGTCATACAGTTACTCAGACAAGAGAAATTTATGTATACAGCGATGCTACATTCGCAAGTGATACAGAGTGGAAATCGGCACAAACGGCTTGGAAAACGGTGAATAAAGATAAGTCTTCGAGTGGGGGATCCATTAAAATACTTGTAAATGGCGAAACAAAAGAATTCGCTAAAGGGATTGGTACACATGCGAATTCTGAAATTGTGTACGACCTGGAAGGCAAAAACTACGATTACTTTGAAATGCTTGTAGGGGTCGATCAAAATATTGAGGCAAACACAAAGTCAAGTGTGACATTTAAAGTTTTAGCAGATGGCAAAGAAGTATTTAACAGCGGTGTGATGAAGTATGACACAGAAGCAAAAGCTGTGAAAATTCCAGTAAAAGATGTGAAACAATTAACACTCATTGCAAGTGATTCGGGTAATGGGAATCAATCTGACCATGCAGACTTTGCAGATGCGAAGTTTTATATTTCAAACGGACTTCCGCAGCTTACAATTCCTAAGTCAACTGCAACAAAAGTAGGTACGCCGATTGACATCAATGAAGAGTATTCTGCAATGGATGCAGAGGATGGCGATTTAACGGCTGCTGTACAAGTGACAGGCATCGAACAAGTCAACTTTGACCGCGCTGGTAAATATGAAATTACTTATACGGTTACGGACAGCGACGGCAATGAAATCACAATGAATAGAACGATCTCCGTTGTTAATATGGATGATTACAACTATGTATCTGATTTCGACTGGACATCTACTCAAAACAGCTACACAGCGCCAAGGAAAGATGTATCTGTTAGTGGCAATACGTTACGATTAACGGGAGAAGACGGCAGTGAAAAATCGTACGAAAAAGGTATTGGTGCACACTCTAATTCCACGATTGTTTATGATTTAACAGATAAAGATGCAGATTACTTTACTTCATTTGTCGGTGTAGACCGCCAAATGTATGGTACTGTTGGTTCTGTTGTGTTTCAAGTGTTTGTTGATGGCGAAATGCAATTCGACAGTGGTTTAATGAACTCAAGAGACCCTCAAAAATTTACGGAAGTGAATATTAGTGGTGCCGGGGAACTTAAATTAGTTGTAACGGATGGTGGTAATGGTAATGGCTCTGACCATGCAACCTGGGGAGATGCTAAATTACATTTCGCTAACGCAAATAGTGTATGGACACAACATTTAAAAACAGCAATTGAAGAAGCAAAATCAGTTCAAGCGGAAGACTACACAGAAGAAAGTATCGCAGCTTTACAAGCGAGCATCACACAAGCAGAAGCGATTTTAGCAAATAAAAAGGCAACACAATCAGAAGTTGATGAAGCGGTTGAAATGTTAAAACAAGCACAACAAGATTTAGTATCCGTGTATTTAGATACACAACAATTAATAGCGGCTCTAGAAGCGGCGAAGTCAATTCAAGCGGATGGCTATACAGAAGAAAGTATCTCTGTCTTACAAGCAAGCATTGCACAAGCAGAAGCCATATTAGCTAATAAGAAGGCAACACAATCAGACGTTGATGAAGTGGTTGAAATGTTAAAACAAGCACAACAAGATTTAGTATCTGTGTATTTAGATACACAACAATTAATAGCGGCAATAGAAGCAGCGAAGTCAATCGAAGAGGAAGACTATACGGAAGAAAGTATGGCTACCTTACAAGCAAGTATTGCACGAGCAGAAGCCGTTTTGGCAAATAATCAATCTACACAAACAGACATAGATCAAGCAGTAGAGATGTTAAAACAAGCAGAGGAAGCTTTAATAGCGATTGATATGAGTCAAATAATCACGATACCAGATCAAGCTTTAAGCACATATATTAAACAAACATTAGACATTACAGGTGATATTACACTAGAGGATATGTATAAGCTAACAAGCCTAACTACGACTTCATCTCGAACAGAGCGCGTAACAGATCTTGAAGGCTTACAATATGCGGAAAACTTAATAACATTGGATATTACGGGCAATGAAGTGACAGACTTCTCCCCATTACAAGGATTAAAGAAATTAGAAAATCTAATGGCTGATCCTCAAGTAATCGAAATGCCTGCTATAACTGGACAAGATTCTATCTTTACTGTAGAAAATGTAGTAAAAGGTTTAGATGGCAAACATGTAAACCCTTCTCAAATTGCGATTAGACATAATCAAACATTTGAAGAAGTTGTTATTAATGTTGATGATCTAGAAGCAAATGCAGATCAATATACGATTGATCTAACAGAAGAGGATAAAGGTCTTTATACTCTCTACATGGTTTATGAAGTAGAAGGCAATTCTATTCAAATTATCTCGATGATTGAACATCAGTAAGCGACTGTAAAATAATCTAATCAATTACGCCTCGGCGTAATTGCGTCCAGATTTTTTCGGGCTTGCTCGAAAAACTTCCCTTAAAAATCTGTGGCATCCGCCGGGGCTTAACTTGATTCAGCCGGGGTTTGAACCCCCACTGAATAGAATTGCCTTTTTGGCATTCATCCCCCACTTATAGAAGTAGGGGACTTCTGCTGAATTAAGTTAAATAACTGTTAAGACCTAAGTGCGGTATTATGCTGAGCTTAGGTTTTTTCGTGTGTTCAATGGGTGTAAAATATTCTTGATGCATAAATTTGTCAGAAAGCTAAAGTTATAAATTGAGTGATTTTTCACTTAAATGTATAATAATTCAAAATGGATGTAAAACAGGAGATGAAAGCAATTGTTTCGTATTTTGTACATTGAAGATGAAAAAGAAATTGGGGGATGGGTGACGAAAGAGTTAACAGAAAGAGGATTTGCTGTTACATGGCTAGAGTCTGGTGAAGGTGTTGAGCATTACATTGGATCTGCCGATGTGGTCATTTTGGATGTGATGCTGCCTGGACTAGATGGCTTTTCAATCGGAAAAAGAATAAAGAGGGAAAATAATGAATTGCCTATTTTAATGCTTTCCGCCCGCACAGCGGTGGAGGATAAAATTGAGGGGTTAAATTTTGCGGATGATTATTTAACAAAACCATTCCACCCAGATGAATTAGTAGCGCGGGTTGAAGTATTACTTAGAAGATATCAAAAGAATGATGATGTATTAGACTTGCAGCACTTAAAAATACATACAAAAGAGATGCGAATTATGGACAATTTGACGAATGAAGAAATTCAATTAACGAACAAACAGTTTTATTTATTTCAATATTTTATTCGCCACTTAAATCAAATTCTTACAAAAGAACAGCTTTATGAAGGGGTTTGGGAAGAGGCTTACATAGAAGGGGATAAAACATTAATGGTTCATATCCGATATTTAAGAGAGAAAATTGAAGTAAATCCAGCGAAGCCACTCATTATCGAAACGATTCGTGGCATCGGATATCGGGTGAAACTATGAAATTTTTCCGTTCATTATTAGCGAAATATATGCTGATTATTGTATTAGCGATGTCCATTGTTCAAATAGCGTATTTAATTATTGGTATTTTTGTATTAGGGATAGCTAATAAAGAAAACTTAAATGTAAGATACGGTGAAGAAATCATCCATGAAAATAAAATTGAAGAAAAATGGCATGCAGAAGCGAATGAAATAAAAAACGTTGATCCTGAAGCAATCTCCCGGCATTTTAAGAGCTGGGAACAGCAATATCCTGAAGCAACTATGATTTGGGTAAGTGAGCAGGGGGCATTACTAACAAAAGTAAATGTGCACGAGCAACTTCCTGCTCAGTGGACACCTGCCTATACGACTAAGTTTATTAAAGCACGATATGGAGGAGACCCTTTTACCGTTATTGCGTTTCTTGGAGAAGATGAAGCGAATGGCTTTATTGTTTTAGAAATACCAAAATCGCTGTTTTCTCCACCACTAATGACTGTATACAATCATTATGGGTCTATTTTATTTTTCGGGGTTATTGCGATTATTTTATTTTTTATTAGTGTATCCTTTTTATTTTTTAGAAGCATACGAAAGCGTTTATTAAAGCTACAAGATGCGATGGAAATCCGTGATGTAGATGGATTACCAATCGAGATACCTGTGAAAAAGAAGGATGAAATTGGGCAACTGGAACATAGCTTTAATCGCATGGTGTTCGAGCTAAGGGAAAGTGAAAATCGTGAGCAACAAGAAGAACAATTGCGGCGGGAATTAATCGCGAATTTATCTCATGATTTACGAACGCCATTGACGAAAGTACGGGCACAAACGTATACGATTAGTAAAGAGGAGTTATCAGCTGAAGGAAAAAACGCAGTGAAAGCTTTGGAAACGTCGATTGTTAATATTGATGGATTAATGGAAAATTTAATGTCGTATACATTACTCATGGCAAGTAAATATAATTTTGAACCAAAAGAAATCAATGTCATTCGTTTTGCACGGGAGCATATGACGACGTGGTATCCTGTCTTTGAAAAGGAAGGCTTTGAAATAGATGTAGCGCTCCATTCATTTGAGGACAATAACTGGCAAGTAGATCCCCTTTGGTTAGGTCGTATATTTGATAATTTCTTTCAAAATGTATTACGGCATGCGAGCAGTGGACAATATATTGGGATTAAAACAGAATCAACAGCGCACTATGATGCATTTATCATTTCCGATTGTGGTAAAGGAATGAACAACGAATCCGATGCAAAAGGTGCAGGAATTGGATTGTCCATTGTGGATATTATGGTGAAGGGGATGGAGCTTGATTGGGACATCACCTCAAGTGAATCTGGCACCATCATTAAAATTATACGACGTAAGAAGCTGTCCGAATGAATTTTCGTGCAGCTTTTTTGGCCCTTCACTAATATCTTGCTGTAACTAGCCAACTTTTTCAGTAAACTAGCCATTTACCAGTTGAAACTAGCCGAATTAGTGCAGTTACTAGCCAAACCACGCTCACTACCTGAATTACTTTCAAAATCCTCTTTTTTTAAACGAAATTTAAACTTCGCACATACCTCGTTTTAAACTTCATTCCTTATGCTAAATAAAGAGGTGAGGGAAATGGAATATATCGTACAAACAGAAAATTTATCAAAACGATTTGGGAAAGAGCTAGCGGTATCGGGGTTAGATTTAAAAATTCGTAAAGGGGAAATATACGGATTTTTAGGCCCAAATGGTGCGGGAAAAACAACGACCATTCGTATGCTTTTAGGATTAATGAAGCCAACATCTGGCAAGATAAAAATTTTCCAAAAGGATGTAACGAAGGATCGAATTGAAATATTATCGAAAATTGGTTCGTTAGTTGAAAATCCATCCTATTATCCGCATTTAACGGCATACGAAAATTTAGAAGCGTTACGGAAAGTTTTAGGTGTGCCAAAAGCGCGCATTGATGAAGTATTAGCCATTGTACGTTTAACAGAGGCAGCGAACAAAAAAGTGAAAGGATTTTCGCTTGGTATGAAGCAGCGTTTAGGTATTGCTGCCTCTCTATTACACAATCCAGAATTATTAATTTTAGATGAACCAACAAATGGGCTTGATCCATCTGGCATTATTGAAATCCGAAATTTAATTAAGCGACTACCTTCTGAATATGGGATGACGGTTGTGATTTCGAGTCATTTATTGTCTGAAATTGATCAAATGGCGACGACGGTTGGGATTGTGTCGAAAGGGAAAATGATTTTCCAAGATTCAATTGAAGCAATGCGAATGCATGCACAACCAAAAGTACTGTTCAAGGTGAATAAAAGTGAGCAAGCATGGCGTTCGTTAGTGGCGAATGGTATTAAAGCAGAATGCAAAGAGGGACAAATTGTACTCGATGAATGCTCCGATGAAAAAGTAGCACAAATTTGCCAAATTCTTGTGCAAGACGGCTTCTCGATTTATCGCATAGAGGAAGAAAAACAATCATTGGAAGAAATTTTCCTTCAAATGACGGCAGGAGTGCAAGCTGTATGATGGGCAAACTGTTGACATCTGACTTCCTAAAAATTAAACGAAAGGGCTTATGGTTTTTAACCGTTTTAGGTCCTGTTGGTGTAGTGGCGCTACAAATGGTCAATTACGGAATAAGAAAAGACTATTTACTACAGCAAAGCGAGGATGATTGGGGCTATTATTTAGGCAATGTCCATGGGTTTACCCCACTTGCACTTATTTTGGGAATCGCCATCTTAACATCTTTCATGGCGAGTATTGAAAATGAAACGAATGCATGGAAGCAATTAATCGCTTTACCAGTATCCAAAATGACGGTGTATTTATCTAAATTTACAGTGCTCACGATCTTATTATTTGTATCTTCTTCGCTGTTGATGGTTTTATCTTTTGCTTACGGAGTGTATTTAGATTTGGGAGCGGATATTCCATATACGGAGCTAATCAAGTCTAGTTATTATCCATTTTTGGCGTCATTACCAGTATTGGCATTGCAGCTTTGGATTGCCACTGTTAGTCAAAATCAAGCGATTCCCATTACTGCTGGGGTGTTTGGTGTGATCTTTGCTTTTTCAGCATACTATTTGCCAGATTGGATGATTTGGAAATGGCCATCGTTAATGAATGAATGGAATGAACCACTCATCAATGTCGCATTAGGTATAGGTGTAGGGGTTCTATTATATATCGTTGGAATGATTGATTTCACGAGAAGGGATGTGAAATAATGCACAAGATACTGCAGTCTGAATGGTATAAATTAAGAAAATCGAAAATGATCCCGCTAATTTTTGCGGCACCGATAATCGGGCTTTTTATAGGATTAGCGGTCAATTATGAGGAATATCTCGGTATGAATAAATGGTATTTTGCATTAATTTCGATGAATTTAACGTATGCATTATTATTTTTGCCACTTATTTCGGGTATTTTAGCAAGCATCATTTGTCGATATGAGCATCAAGCTGGTGGCTGGAAACAACTTTTAGCATTGCCTGTCACTAGGGGAAGAGTATTTGTAGCGAAGTATGTATTAATCATGCTACTAATTATGACGATGCAAGTATTATATTTAATGTCTATATACGCGGTAGGCATGGTAAAAGGTTATACAGATCCATTTCCGCTCGAAATTGTTTGGAAAAGTATTTTTGGAGGATGGGTAGCGACTTTTCCCTTAGTTGCATTGCAATTGTGGATGTCCATCATGTTTAAAAGCTTTGCTGCTCCGTTTGCAGTGAACGTCATTTTTACCTTACCAGCGATAATCGTTGCGAATTCTGAACAATTTGGTCCTTACTATCCGTGGGTACAACCCTTTTTTATGATGAATATAGGAGGGAACACAGGCGATGTATTTTTTGTACCATGGGATCAATTATTAACGGTTGTAGGTGGTAGTTTTCTGTTATTTTTCATTGGCGGCTATTTATACTTCCAACGAAAAACGATTTAACTTTTAGGGGAGGAATGTTTGTGTTAAAAAAAGATTGGTTTTTAACGGTATCAATCACCCTTTCTGTTTTTCTAGCGGGGTGTGGCAGTGGGCAGGCGGAAGAGGGTGTAGCTCAATATACATCGACAATCGAAAATATCGATATTCCTGATGATGTGAAAGTCATTGGTTTTGGTGAAGCGACACACGGTAATATTGAATTTCAGGAATTGAAAAAGGATTTATTTCAAGCATTAATAGTGAATGAAGATGTTCGTGTTTTTGTGTTAGAAGGGGACTTTGGCGGTGCGCAGCAAATTAATCAGTTTATTTTAACTGGTAATGGTACAGCGGAAGAGGCGGTTAATGCACTTGATTATAGCATTTACCGAACAGAGCAGATGATCGCGTTTGTGCAATGGATGCATGATTATAACAAGTCGGTAGATGAAAATGAGAAAGTTTATTTTTACGGCAATGATATGCAGCGCTATGACTATAGTAAAGAAGGATTACTAAGTTATTTTGGAAAAGTGAACGGGGATGAGGCGAAAGGTTATGCGGCAAAGTCGGAGCATGTTTCGAATGAGACAATGCGTGAATTAACGAACAGCCAGCTGGAGGAACTAGATGCCACAATGGATGCAATCCTATCAGATTTACAAGCAAATCGTACAGCATATATTCGGCAATCATCTGAAGAAAGCTTTGCGATGGCTTCACAATACGTACAAATAATGAAGCAACGTACACAGCTATTTTTAAATGATAGTAATTATGCCCATTTGCGAGATCAATATTTAGCAGAAAACTTGCAATGGATTGTTGATTTTGAAGCAGCGTGCGGGCATGATAAAGTGCTCATTTCGGGACATAATGGGCATATTGAAAAAACATCGGCGTCATTAGCAGGTTACAAAGCAATGGGCGATTATTTAGATGAGATTTACGGCGAGGCATATTTTGCGATTGGCACAGACTTTATCGATAATACATTCCAAGCACTAAATGGCGGATCGGGGGAGCGAGAGAATTATACACTGGTACATCATAATGATTTAGTAGATGCTTTCCGGGACGTAGAGGAAAATATTTTTTATGTAGATTTTGAGAAAGCGAGTGCATCACAAAAGTTAAAAGCAATCCTATCAACTGAACAGAAAATGGGGAATGTTGGGGATGATTTTCGCTCTTGGTATAAGTTCACAAAGATGTTTTATACGATTGAAATGATACCGAACGAAGCTTATGATGGCTTAATCATCGTGAAAGAGGCGACACCGACGACGGTTTTTAATTAATTTTTGTTACTAGTGAAGGAATTTTATAATAATAAGAGGGGACCGGTAAGTCAGATGATACTAGCTGATTGGTCCGCGAGCAAAGCGGTTTTGTACTAACAAAAGAAAGGACATGTGTATGTAATTATTTTATGCACATGTCCTAAATTAATATTATCGAGTTGGTTATTAATTTGAACATTATGAGTGGTGAATCCTATGAGCAAGTTTCATAGGGTTTTGTTTTTCAGTATAATAATCCTCTGCTTTCCAATATCTATTTTGATATTTCCTTAAACGTTCTTCAAAATCGCCTATATATGTGTCACGTTGAAGTACACGTTCATATCGCACTTCCTTAGGACAATCTAGGAATATTATATAATCATAATATGACTTCCATTCTTCCCTCAAAAGAAAAACACCTTCAATGATTACAATACAATTTAATGGAATAGTAATAGTTTGGAATGTCGAGGTATCGTCCTCTTTATTGTAAAATGGCAAACGCAATTGTTTACTGTTTTGATGTAGTTTTTCGAATAAATTTTCTTTTAAATAAATACCATCCCATTGTAACTGAAAATATTCAAACCATTCATTATGACCCGTATTATATCTTAAAGCTTTTTCAACAATAAGGTCGTCAATATGAATAATAACTACATGATCTAGTTCATTTTTTAGTTGATGAACAAGCGTAGTTTTTCCAGCACCACCTAAACCGTCGATTGCTACGATAAAAGGTCTATTTAAGTATTGTCTTTTATATTCTTCTTTGATTTCTCGTGTTAAAGTATTTTTCAAAGCCATTATATTTAAATCCCTTTCGCTAAATTGATTGGAAATTAACTTTATAATGGAAGAATAACATATTGATTGTGTAACATGTGCAAGCCCGATTAATTCTCACCCTTACTCAACTCAATCGTTTCAATAAATTTTTCAAGCGTTGAAGTGAGGTATGAGTTGGATCTTCTAACGAAAACCGTGTTGATTTTGCTATATTTTTCAGGGAGAGAATGGCAGTGAATGAGTCCCTTTTTCTCTAAATGTAAAACGGTTGATTTTGGAACAAATGTAATACCAAGGCCGACGACAACACTGCTTAATATCGTTTCTAATGTGCCAAACTCCATTACTTTTTGAGGGATAATATGTTGATCTTTATACCAGGCTTCAAGTCTTGCGCGGTAACCACATCCCTTGCCAAAACATAAGAATGGCTCATGTATGAGTTGCTCGATAGATGTCGTGTTTACATCGGATATTAATACAAGCTCTTCTTGAAAAACATCATGGTAAACAAGCTCTGGGTGGGGGGCTATTTCTGTCACAAAAGCCCCGTCAATCTGATGTTTTAATACATCATCTTGCAACTTTTCAGTCACACCAGAAAAAAGCGACAAATCCACATTTTTATACTTTTTCGTGTACGTTGAGAGAATGGTCGGTAGTTTAATGACCGTTTCAACTGTACCGATTTCTAACTTCCCAGAAGGTTCCTCTTTACTTTGCACAACTTTTATCATCTCGTTTGTTAAGGATAATATCTTATCGCAATATACTAATAATTTTTTCCCCTCAGGTGTTAAACTCATGCCCCGATTATGTCGGTTGAACAAAGGTGTATTTAGTTCCGCTTCGAGCTTTTGGATTCTCGATGTAATATTTGACTGTACATAACTTAATTCTTTTGCGGCTTCGGTAACGGTTCCTTTTTCGGCGACCTTTTGGAAAATCTCAAAATCTTTTAATTCCATTGTTTCACCTCATTCGTCATTTTCTTTATGGTATCACTAAAAATGATATTAAACATCATTTTAGTTCATTTTACATGATGGATGATTGTGGGGTTTAATGAATATGGCGATATTGTGAAAGGGGCTAATAGTGGGATGAAGAATAATATTTTATTAGGTGCTTTTTTATGTTTTATTGCAAGTGTGTCATGGGGAGCGATGTTTCCAGTAGCTCATCATGCTTTTCAATATATTGATCCCTTCTACTTTACTATTTTCCGTTACGGGGCAGTGACGGTTATTTTAGTAATAATTCTCTATTGGAAGGAAGGGAAAGAGGCTTTTCAATTCGAAGGAAAAGCAACATCGCTGTGGTTTTTCGGAACAATGGCATTTACAGTTTATAATTTACTCATTTTCTGGGGAGAAGATTTATTAGGTGAGCCAGGGGTAATGGTTGCATCGATTATGGAATCATTAATGCCGATGATATCCATTGTTATTGTATGGATGTTACATAGAAGTCGCCCTTATGCATTTACTCTGTTATGTGTTTTAGTAGCCTTTATCGGCGCAATGCTTGTTATTACAAAAGGGAATATCGTCGCGTTTCTTTCGGCAACGGATGATATTATTCCATCCCTTCTGATCTTAATTGCAGTCATTGGATGGGTCATTTATACAATGGGAGGAAATCAGTTTAGAGGATGGTCTGTGCTCCGCTATTCCGCGTTAAGTTGTTTAATGGGCACTTTGACTGCAGTTGTCATTGTGTTTGCAATAACGCTGATGGGATATGTTACGCCACCAACAGTTGAAACGATTAAACTGGTAAGTCCCCATTTATTATTTATGATTATTTTCCCAGGTGTTATTGCATTAGTAGGTTGGAACATTGGTGTCAGTATTTTAACGCCATTGAATGGACTGTTGTTTATTAACTTTGTTCCGGTAACAACACTTGTTATTTCATTCATCCAAGGGAATCAAGTAACTTCCATTGAAATTATTGGAATCACTTTTATTCTAATCTCTCTCATCTCGAATAATATATATATTCGAATGAATCAGAAGAAAAAGGTGTCAGAGCAATCGTATCCTGCGAACAAAATGATGAAAACTGGAAAGTTACTAAGCGAATAAAAGGATTTATCTAATTTTAGGAAACAAATGAACCTCTCCATCAAATTCAAAATGGTAGGTTCGTTTTCTTTATAATCAAATCCCGGCTTTTGCCTAATCAAATTCGACCGTTTATAATGAAGCGATAATTAGGATTTCAGGAGTAGCTTGTTTGATGAATACACGATACAAAATTACACGTCTTGATAAAAAGGGGAATCCAACACTAAGCTTAGAGGAATGCCAAAGCTTCTTCGCGAAAAAATCAGATTTCGAATACAAAGATTCATTTGGTGCGAGTCAAGACGGTGTACATATGAAGATTAAAGGCGACTTTTTCATGTGGCAATTAGAAGATGTAAAAATCCCATTCCGCTTTTTTGAAGGTAAAATTTACGTAGCAGTTTCACATCCAGTTGTTTTAGAAAAAACGATGAAAATTGCACGTTTACTCGAAGCAAATTATATTGAAGGATAAGCAATTTCAATTCAATCTGCATAATCTAACATAAGAAAACCACATTTCACACGCCAAATCGTGCGAAATGTGGTTTCTTAATTAATCGTCTTTTTTATCTTTGTCAAAATCCAGAATTTTACCTGAAAGTGCGTCGATATCGAAGTCGTATTCATTTGTATTGCTTTCAATTTCAATTTCATAGATGACGCGATTATCGTCATTTTCCAATGCCACTTTTACGACAGTGCCCTTTGCTTTTTTTAACGCAATTTTCTCAGCAGCTGCAGCTGTAATAAACTTCTTATTGAATTTAATCACATCATCGTCATCTAAATCATCTAGGTCGTCTTTGTCTTTACTCAAAATTTTCCCTGTTTTCGCATGGATTACAAGTTCATATTCGTAACCTTTCGATTGAACCTCAACCTCGTATGTCCCACCTGATTTTTTACGCTTTAATTCAATATCCGTTACGTTTCCACCGACTGATTTTACTGCAATTGCTCTTGCTTTTTCCATTGCGATGAACCCATTAGTAGAAGCTTCCACCGTGTTTCCAGTCATTGCAACGCCGCTAAGCGCAAGTACACCCGCTAATGCTGGTATCATTATCATCTTTTTCATTTTACATAACCTCCGCTAGTTGATATTACAAGTATAAAGGGAGAAGATGAGAGAATAGTGTAAATATTATTAAAATTCGGTGAGAAATGTGAAACAATAATTAACTAGGACCAGATTATTTTGCGCGAAAAAAATAGGCGGAATTTATTGACTAAAGTAACAACCTCTTGGTAATATGAAGTTGTTACTTTTTGATCGTTAGGTAATTTTTAGGGAAAAATCCTTTCCTCGAATTGCTTGAGGTTGAACTCAATCTTTTAATAAGGGAGATGTTAACATGAGGAAATTAAAGTCGTTAAGCGTTACTTTAGGGGTTGCTATTTCATTACTTTTAACAGGGTGTGGTAATGAAGATAGTAAGCCAAATAACGAGAATTCATCAGAAAATACTGCAAGCATTGGGGAACAAGTAGAATATAAGATTATAGGTATTGAACCAGGAGCAGGGTTAACTGAACTTTCAAGAAATACTTTAGAGGAATATGAAAACTTAAAGGGTTGGGAACTTATAGAAAGTTCAACGGCTGGAATGTTAGTTTCATTGAAACAAGCTATTGATAATAAAGAACCAATTATTATTACCGGATGGACACCACACTGGAAGTTTACAGCACACGATTTGAAATTTTTGGAGGATCCTAAAGGGACATTAGGTGGAGTGGAAAATATCAATACACTTGTGCGAAAAGGCTTGGAAAATGACCTACCTGAGGCATATACAGTTCTTGATAGATTCTATTGGGAACCAGAAGATATGGAAGCTGTAATGTATGATGCGCAAAACGTTTCTTTTGAAGAGGCAGCGATGAAATGGATAGAAGAAAACCGAGATAGAGTGAATGAATGGACAGAAGGTATCAATAAAGTAGATGGAAAAGAAATTGAAATCGTGTCTACTCCATGGGATACAGAAAGGGCTTCTAGTAGTGTAATTGAAGCAGTATTAGAAGAACTAGGATACGTTGTTAAAGTGACACCAGTTGATCCTGCAATTATGTTCCAGGCAATCGCTACTGGTAAAGCGGATGCAACGGTAGCTCCTTGGTTACCGTCAACACACCAGTCTTTTTATGAAAAACTTAAGGAAGACATTGTCGATTTAGGAGAGAACTTAAAAGGTACTAAGAATGGATTTGTTGTACCGGAATATATGAATATCGACTCAATTGAGGATTTGCAACCTAAAGAATAAGGATAAGTTCACTGTATTGGAAATGTGATTGATACGAACGAAAGAATTGTCCTTGTACCTGGTACTATCGTAAAATAGAAATAAAGTTTTATAAATAAATGACTCCACAGCGCTTAAAGTTATGTATTATGCGTTAGAAAACATTAGTTAGGCAGCAATGGGAAATAGTTCAAAAAACATTTATATCAACTAAAAGATGGTTTCTTGTATTGCACAGGAGCCATCTTTTATTGTTTGTGCACCCATTACGTTATTCACGTTCAGATTGATAATCTAGCGTTATAATCAATTTATTAGTCTTTCATTAAAACGTGTATCTATTTCAAATGAATAAAGGGGCGTTACAGTACTACCGTTTGAAATTTTTATAGTCAAAGCAGCTAGTTTGCTATAAAAATCGACTAATTTCAACGTTTGTTCATCTGGTTTTCCTACTAAACTACTATAAATTACCATTGTTCTTAATCATTATTTTTTTGAAGAGAGCAAAGGTGTTGAATAACAAGTTTGAATTGAAATCATCATTATGCCCTCTTTTCAAATAAATAATGGATTTGTCGGAGTGATCTTATCTACTATTATTACAATAAATAATAATATTTACTATAAGGAAAACCCCTAACTGTCTTTTATAAAAATCCTTATACTCATCTGGTGTATTCCCTATTGGGACAGCGCATTGTTATTGCTTCTTAAAAAGTATGGCTTTTGCTCGTGAGTTGACACCAAGCTTACTATAAATAGTCGATAAGTAAACGCGCACAGTCCCTTCTGATAGGTGTAGCTGGTCTGCGATTTCACGATTCGTAACTCCTTCAGCTAATAAATTGAACACTTCTTGTTCACGTAATGTCAGTACATTGTCAAAGCTAATGTTTGTGCTTTTATCTATTTGAAGCTGTTGTAAATAATACAGCGAAATAGATTTCCGTTTAGAATCATCTTCTTGCAATTGTTTAAAATAACGTTCTAGAAGAGGATGGATTTCTTCTTCATCTAAAAATGTACGAATGTAGAAATAGGGAGCGCTTTGTTCTAATGCTTCATGTAAAATGGCTAATGCAATGTCTGTATTCCCCATTCTGTTATGACAAATTACCTCAAGAACAGAAGCCTCTATAATAGTAGCAACTTGATGGTCGAACTGTGCTTTTGTTTTCGTTTGGATGACAATCATTAAAGCATCCTCAGGTTGTTCCTTCAATAGTAATAATCGCGCGTTTACAAGCATCCAAAAGGGCTGATTTGTTTTCGTTGCAAGTAATTCCATCTCGGCATTCTTAATATCACCTGCTAATACATAACAATAAGCCTGCATTATACGGAGGGTCATCAACCAATGTTTTTCCTTGACGCTTTCCGTTACTTGTCTCAGCATAGCTTGAGCAGAAATTAATTGCTTTTCGTATATATAAATTTTCGCCTTTAATAAATACATAGGGATCAGTAGGCCAGGGTCCTTATACTGGTAACCGTATTGAATCGCTAATTCGACTTCTTTCTTTGTAAGGTCGATTAAGTTCCGTTCATATAAAGATTCTGCTGATACACCATAGCTAAATGCTGTGATAATAGTAGTAGTTTCTCGAAAGAAATTGGCAATGGCTGTTCCATCTTCCATTGTTGGCAGTTTTCCTTTCGAGCCTATACTTGTACGTAACAGTTTATATTCGAAAAGATTATATTGCATCGGTACTTCATCCCAACGAGAGGGCACAGTTTCTTTGGTAAGTTGTTTTTGGATAATTTCTTTGGCTAGTTGTAAATCTCCACCTGTCGATATGATGGCATATGCCTTTACAGTTTCATAAATATTCGCTATGGCTTCATTTTCTATCTGATCCATCCATTGCTCCGTATGTTGGCGAATTTCAAGTTCCTGCATAAGTGAGGAAGCTACTTCTATATCTGATGTAGAAAGAGAAGTGATAACGCCCATGACGAGCATTTCATAGGGAACGGTATAGGAACTACTCCGTAAATGATGCAACCAACGCATAAAGGTTGCCGTTTGGCCAGACAAGTAAAGCTCCGTAAGATGTTCTGTAATCCATAAATCCGCCTGTTCGAAAAAATCATGTTGCAGTGCGAGTTCAATAGCTGAGACGAAATCCCCAACGTCATGCAAGAGAGTAGCTGTTTCAGAAGCAAATTGTGTTACTTGTTGTACTGAATACCTTCTTTTGAATTCGTTTTGCAAAACTTCCGCAAATAAATGATGGTAGCGAAAAACTGATTTTGCTGACTGTAATCGAATGATAAAAAGCCCTTTCTCTTCTAATTCTTCAAGCAGTTCATAGCTATCAATTCGCTGCGTAAGTGTATTACAAATAGAAGGATCTAGCTCATTTAATAACGATGTACGTAGAAGAAACTCTTGTGTAGGTGGTGAGAGAGTCGTAATAATTTCCTGCAATAAAAATTCAGAAACATATGGCTGTTCTGGCATATTCCAATGCTGTTCCGACTCTGGATTGGTAGATAAACTAGCCAACAATAAGCCTGCTATCCAACCTTCCGTCCGTTCCACAATGAGTTGAAGATTTTCCTGGTTGTGTAAGGTTAAATTTTTCATGGCATAAAATTGTCTTGCTTCCTGATAGGTAAAGCGTAATTGATCCGTATTCAACTCACATAACCATTGTTTAGCTCGCCATTTTGCAATAGGTAGTGGCAATGCTGTGCGTGTCGTTAGATAGACGTGGACATGTTCAGGGAGCTGCTCGATAAGTTGCGTCATCATTTGGTGAATTAAAGTATTTTCTATTAAATGATAGTCGTCCATTACAATATGTAAGTTTTCTTCCATAGCATTGAACTCATGTAATAGCGCGTCAATTAGAAATTCAAAAGTAGCCACGTCTTGTGATTGAAAGAGTGGTTTGAGCACTTTGTCAAGATCGGATTGACTAGCATTAGCTACCGCATGTACAACGTATGTCCAAAAACGAATGGGGTCATTATCGGCAAAATCTACAGACACCCATGCGATTTGCTCTTTTGTATGTTTGAGCCATTGATTGAGTAGTGTTGTTTTTCCATAGCCTGCGGGGGCACGTAATATCGTTACCTTTTTGAGCGTATTATTTCGAAAAGTTTCATATAATCTCGTTCTTTCCACAGTTTCAGGCATACTTTGAGGGATATTTGTTTTAGAAGATCGTAATAAAATTGGCATTTTGTAGCCTCCTTATGTTCAAAAAATATCTTGTGAACATCAGTTGTTTTTTAGAAATATTTAGAAATATATCTTATATATAATTCTAATATAAAATCTACAAATTTTATAGATGTTAATAGTAAAATATTAACATTCGTCAGTATTGCATATGTAATTTCTATTTTACAGTAGAAGATAGGTACTAAGGAAAGGACAGTATCAAACTAAAAGGAAGGAGTTTTTCTTTTATCAACATTTAAAGATGTAGAATTCTCTCAACTATATAGATGAGAGGGATTTACATTGAACAATTTAGCCATGTTCACGAACGCGAGTATGATAATTGTAAAAATCATTGGAGGTTAGTAATTTATGCACACTACAATTGATATTGATCTTAAGTTAAAACAGGGGTTCCGTTCTTTATTCCCAGATTATGCAACAAAGCTTGAGAAGGCAACTTCCCAAGAGGAAATCAATAAGCTTCAAGCTGCTTTTATTGAAGAAAGCAAGCAAGCTTTGGCTGATGCTCTAGGGAAGGATATTTCTGAACTGGCGGCAAATGATCAAACAGCACCAATTCTTTTGAAAAAGGAGACTTATGAATTTCTCGTAAATGCGACTGGTGATGATATAAAAAATCAAATGAAAATACTTATTGATGGTCTAGGACGATTAAAAGGTATGGAAAACGACGAGGCAGGTATTGTGGCTGCAAAAATTCTCCTTTCTGGTGCGCTAGGAATTGGCTCTTTAGCCACTTCAGAAGCTATAGCAATATTGGTGGCTGGAGCAGCAGAAGCGGTCGTGGCTCTTGCTGGTGTTGCATTTGCAACAGTTCAAGTAGTTGTCGCGGTAGCAACTCTTGTCATCGTATCTGTCATTATTCCAATTATTTATTTTATGGTAAAACCAGCAAATGCTCTAGTGTTGCTAATCAATGAATTGGACAAGCCTCTTACGTTTGTAGGGGATCACAATGTTCACGGAAAGCCAGTGCTAATGACATCGCCTATTCCAGCCGGTATCGAAATCCCTGGGGCTAGTAAA
Organism: Solibacillus sp. FSL K6-1523; assembly: GCF_038005225.1. Classification (NCBI taxonomy): domain Bacteria; kingdom Bacillati; phylum Bacillota; class Bacilli; order Caryophanales; family Caryophanaceae; genus Solibacillus; species Solibacillus sp. FSL K6-1523. The sequence goes on along the minus strand of NZ_JBBOSU010000001.1, from coordinate 3,581,198 downwards.
TACCCTGTTGCGGGATTTATTGCAACGGAGAAGAAAGAAATGGCTTTAGTAGGAACACAATATGGCTTTACAATGAAATATGGTAATACAAGTACTCAACTTTCTTTCGGCGTAGAATGTCCGTTAACTTCTATTATGAAAGATAATAACTGTTACTGTGCCATAGATGAAAATGCTAAAACAGTTGCTGAAAAGACTACAGTTAAGAATAAGCAATTCTGGGAAGATGAAAAAAACGGCCTCAAATTAAGCATTCGTTGCAACTCAGGAAACGGTTCAATCGCTTATTACGTAGCAAGAGCATATAAAGCGTAGATAGAAGAATGTGCTTGGCTATCTCACTAAATCAGGTGGATAGCTAGGCATATTTTTTGTCTGCATATTTTCAAATGTTAATAGTCCAATCATTAACATTCGTCAGTATTGCAAATTTTTTTTCTGTTTTATAGTGGAAGTGAGCAGGCTCTTTTTTTAGAGAATGAGTGTTAGCACTCTTGTTTTGCTACAGTGGAAAAGAATAATAGAGGGAGAATGATTATGAAAAACAGTCTTCATAAAACACTGTCAATGTTGGCCATCTGTTTACTACTCTCGCAAACCTTATTAGGGAGTTTGCCAGTGTTCGCACAGACCAACAGTAACGAATTGACCATTATAATGACGGAGAACGGACAGCCTTATGTAGAAGGTAATGTCGCGACAAGTCCTGTCACGATTCAAGTGGCGATAACTTCTCCTGATAGTGCGGGCATAGAACTATCACAAGATCTAGGTGCTACATGGAAATCATATGATCCAACTGAGCCACTACTATTGGAGGATACGGGCGAACACGATATTTGGTTCAGGGTAACAGATCAAACAGTCATCGAAAAGCGCCGCATTCAAATTGCAACGGCGCCTATGCTCTCGCCACCAACTTCCCAACTTAGTAGTTTGGAAGTCCAAGCAATAGCGAATAAGGAATCGGACTTTAAAATTGAAAATAGTATCGGGGGGGTTTCTATTTCCAAATATATAGGACAATCAACAGATGTAGTAATCCCGGATACAATTGGAGGAAAACTAGTTACAGAAATAGGAACTAGTGCGTTTGATAATAAAAAGCTAGAAAGCGTGATAATTCCTGAAAGTGTCACGAGAATAGGGCATTCTGCATTTTCTGGTAATCAACTTAAGAATGTGATAATCCCCGAAGGTGTCAAAAGTATAGAGAAGCATGCATTTTCAAGCAATTTGCTAGAGAGTGTGACGATCCCTGAAAATGTCTCAAGTATTGGGAGTTTTGCATTTTCTCATAATAAACTAAAGAGCGCGAAAATCCTTGCAAAAGCTGGGTTTATAGGAGATCATGCATTTTATTTGAATCAGTTAGAAAGTGTAACAATGTCAGAAAGCCTCAAGTATATAGGAAATAATGCATTTTCAGAGAATCAGCTAAAAAATGTGACGATTCCGGATAATATCGTAAGTATAAATGTGGGTACATTTTCAAAAAATAAGCTAGAGAGTGTGACAATTCCCGAAAGTGTTACGAGAATAGAATCTGGTGCATTTTCTCAAAATCTACTAAAAAGCGTAACAATCCCTGAAAGTATCAAGGAAATAGGGGGGGGGGCATTTTCGAATAACCAGTTAGAGAGTGTGACGATTCCTGAAGGTATTACGGTTTTAGAGTCGGGTGTATTTGCTGGAAATCTTTTAAAGAGTGTGGTAATTCCAGCAACGGTCACGAGTATAGAGAGTTCCGCATTTTCTAAAAATCGGTTAGAGAGTGTAACAATTCCCGAAGGTGTCACGAAAATAGGAATCCAAGCATTTACTGAAAATCTTTTAAAGAGAGTGATAATCCCTGAAAGCGTTACGAGTATAGGAAGTTCTGCATTTTCTGGTAATCAGCTAGAGAGTGTGGTAATCCCCGGAAATGTCGCGAATATAGGGGTGTATACATTTTCACATAATAAATTAAAGAGTGTGGTAATTCCAGCAAGCGTCACTAATATAGAGTATGGTGCTTTTTATCAAAATCAGTTAGAGAGTGTGACAATCCCAGCAAGTGTCACAAGTATAGGGGGAATGGCATTTTATCAAAATAAGCTTGAGGATGTAACGATTCCCGAGGGCGTCACGATTATTGATAAACATACATTTGCTGAAAATCAATTAAAGAGTGTAACAATTCCCACAAGTGTTACGAAAATAGGGGATTCTGCATTTTCTAAAAATCAACTAGAGAATGTAACGATTCCAGCAAGTGTCACAAGTATAGGAGAGTCTGCATTTTCTTATAATAAGCTAGAGAGTGCGACAATCCCCGAAAGTGTCACGAGTATAGGAGCTTATGCGTTTTTTAAGAACCGTCTAAAGAATGTGACGATTCCCGAAAGCATCATAAGTATAGAGAAGTATACATTTTCAGATAACCAGCTAGAGAATGTGATAATCCCAGCAAGTGTCAAGAGGATAGTAGATTATGCATTTTCTAGTAATCAGCTACATCAAGTTCAATTTAACGGAAAACTAACAATATCTCCGTATACGTTTTATGGTCAGGTCAAACCTTCTCCTTTTATAGGATGGTATGTGGATCAAGCATATACAGTTCGATGGGATAACCTAGTTCCAGCACCGATGACGATTTATTCGAAACAGGGATATACAGTAAGTTATGACGGAAATGGGTCTACAGGAGGACATCCCCCAGTAAATAATCAATTATATAAGTATGGGGAAAGTGTAGAAGTAGCAGGTAATACTGGAGGTTTGGAAAGGGTCGGATATACTTTTAAAGGTTGGAATACAAAAACAGATGGTAGTGGAACAAACTATATGCCAAATGAGACGTTTAATATAAAATTAGTAACTACTATGTTGTATGCAAAGTGGGATGTAGCGCAGTATACGTTATCGTTTGATACAAATGGAGGTAGCACTGTAGCGAAGCAGACGCTAGCATACAATACTAAGGCTAAAGAACCTACTGTACCAACGCAACCAGGATATACATTTGGTGGCTGGTATAAAGATGATATGTTCACAAATAAGTGGAACTTTGAAACCGATGTAGTGACTAAGGATATGATGTTGTATGCGAAATGGGGATATAAAATAAACTATGACGAAAACGGAGCTACTGGAGGGCATCCCCCAGTAGATAGTTTAATCTATAAATCTGGAGAAAGTGTCAAAGTCGTCGGCAATGTAGGAAGTCTAGTGAAAATTGGATTTACATTTAACGGCTGGAATACAAAAGCAGATGGTAGCGGAATAAACTATATGCCAAATGAAACGTTTGATATAAGTGCAGCGAATGTCACGCTATATGCAATATGGGAACATGCAGTTACATTCGATCCTACTGGAGGTACAATGATACCCGGGATTATTGTAGCAACTCAATCATTAATTCCAGAGCCAATAGTATCCCCGACGAAAACAGGCGCTATATTTGCGGGTTGGTATACAGATACTGGTTTCAAAACGAAATGGAATTTTGCGACAGATGTAGTGAAGAAAAATATGACGTTATATGCGAAGTGGGAGCATACAGTTACATTTGATACGAATGGTGGAACAGCAATACCAGAAATCGCGGTGGAGCCTCAAACATTCATCCCAGAGCCAATAGTGCCTCCAACGAAAACTGACTCTACATTTGCAGGTTGGTATGCAGATGCAGGTTTAACAACGAAGTGGAATTTTGCGACAGATGTAGTGATAGCAAATACGACATTGTACGCGAAGTGGGAACATACGGTTATATTTGATACCAATGGAGGAACGTCGATATCAGATGTTAGAGCATTGACTCAATCAATCATCCTAGAACCAGCAGTACCCCCAACGAAAACGGGCGCTACATTTGCAGGTTGGTATACAGATGCAGATTTAACAACGAGGTGGAATTTTGCGACAGATGTAGTAACGAGAAGTATGACGCTATATGCGAAGTGGGAACATACAGTTACGTTTGATACCAATGGAGGAACGGCGATATCAGACGTTATGGTATTGAGTCAATCATCCATTTCAGAGCCAACAGTGCCTCCGACGAAATTAGATTATACTTTCGCAGGTTGGTATGCAGATGCAGGTTTAACAACGAAGTGGAATTTTGCGACAGATGTAGTGACAGCAAATATGACGCTGTATGCGAAGTGGGAACATACAGTTACATTTAATACGAATGGTGGAACAGCGATACCAGAAATCGTGGTAGAGCCTCAATCATTCATCCCAGAGCCAATAGTGCCACCAAGGAAAACAGACTCTACATTTGCAGGTTGGTATGCAGATGCAGGTTTAACAACGAAGTGGAATTTTGCAACAGATGTAGTGAAGGCGAATATGGCGCTGTATGCGAAGTGGGAACATACAGTTACATTTAATACGAATGGAGGAACGGTGATACCAGAAGTCGTGGCAGAGCCTCAATCAATCATCTTAGAGCCAACAGTACTTCCAACGAAAACGGGCGCTACATTTGCAGGTTGGTATGCAGATGCAGATTTAACAACGAAGTGGAATTTTGGGACAGATGTAGTGAAGGCGAATATGACGCTGTATGCGAAGTGGGAACATACAGTGGCATTTAATACGAATGGAGGAACGGTGATACTAGAAGCCGTGGTGGAGTCTCAATCAATCATCCTAGAGCCAGCAATACCTCCAACGAAAATAGGTTCTACATTTGCTGGCTGGTATGCAGATGCAGATTTAACAACGAAGTGGAATTTTGCGACAGATGTTGTAACGGAAAGTATGACGTTGTATGCGAAGTGGGAACATACAGTGACATTTAATACGAACGGAGGAACGGCGATACTAGAAGCCGTGGTGGAGTCTCAATCATTCATTTTAGAACCAGCGATACCTCCAACAAAAATGGGTTTTATATTTGCAGGTTGGTATGTAGATGCAGATTTAACAACGAAGTGGAGTTTTGGGAAAGATGTAGTAATAGCAAATATGACGTTGTATGCGAAATGGGAAGTCGGAAGTTATGAGTTATCTTTTGAATCAAACGGAGGAAGCACGGTCGTTACCCAAACGGTTGCTTATGAAAAAATGGCAATACCTCCAGTAACACCAATGAAACAAGGCTCTACATTTGCTGGCTGGTATAAAGATGCAAAATTCGCAACAGTGTGGGATTTCACAAAAGATGTTGTAACGGAACCGACAACTTTATATGCCAAATGGACTTTGAATAGTACTTCAGGTGGCGATGGTGGGAGCTATGTTCCGACCCCAGAGCCAAGCCCAACACCAGAATCAGAAAAAGAATCAACACCAAAATCCGAGCTTGAATCAAAGCCAGAGCTCAAACCAGAATCCGAGCTTGAATCAAAACTAGAGCCCAATCCAGAATCCGAGCCTAAATCAACACCAGAGTCAACACCAGAACCGCAACAAGAGCTAAAATCAGATCCAGCTCCAATTCACTTTTCTGACATCACACCAGATTACTGGGCTGCAGATTTTATTCAACAAGCCGCAGCAATGGGCATCTTTAAAGGGTATGATGACGGACGTTTTGGACCGAAAGACAACTTAACACGCGCTCAGTCCATTTCGATTCTTGTGCGGATGCTTCAGTTAGAGCCTAGTTATACAACGAGCTTCACGGATATAAAAGATTATACGAAAGAAGTGCAGGCAGAAATTAATGTGGCTTTCCAATTGGGACTTGTAAAAGGCGATAATGGCAAGTTTAATCCAACGAGCCAAATTACTCGTGCACAATTTGCATTAATTTTGTATCGCACGTACGAAATGCTTACAGGCAAGCCATACAGCCCAATGCAAATCGCTCCATTTAGTGATATCGGCAAGTATGATAAAGAAACAAAAAATGCGATTTCTATGTTGTATGAACTGGGCATCGCAGAAGGTTCAGAAGGCAATTATATGCCAAGTAAGCCAATCACGCGTGCAGAAGCAGCAAAAATACTTGTCAATACGGCAAAAATAGTGGAACAACTAAAAAAGAGTAGCAACTAAATAAAAGGGTATCTACAAGCTGAAATCCAAGCTTGTAGATGCCCTATTTTGTTCTATAAATTAATGACGACTAGGAGCTTTGTGCCAAATATGCAATTCTATTCTGTTTTCCCTTTACCTAATAACTTATTAGAAATCACCAGCCCGATTGCACCGATGAAAATAAATAAAATGGAACGGATCAGAATATCGAGTGTAGATAGATCAAAGAAAATCATTTTAATGATCCCGAAAAATAGTAGGACTATGCCGGTTAATTTCAGTTGTTGGTAGCTTCGTTTTGATGCTAAAAAGAGCGATAAACAAGCAATAATGAAAATCGAAACGGTATTCAAAATAACAGCCGAGCTCCAATTAATGAGCTCATGAAAATTCATGAAGTGTGTCACGCCGAAAAGCCAAACAATCGAAATAATCATTCCAGCAAGCGTAAACGACTCTGTATACTGGGTGGAAAGAGGTTCATATTGCTTAGAAATCCTACCAAGCTTCCATAAGTCTGCAATAACAGCCCAAAAAATCGCGATATATAAAATGCGCATGATGAGTGCAACTAAAATTGCTCGTTCATCAATCCAAACAGTTGTTATTAATACGAGTGCTGCGAATCCGTAAATTATCGAAGCAAGAACTGGAAGGAACCGGCCAATCTGCGCATGATTTCCAATCAGAATTAGTACAAGGCCAATCGCAATCGCACTAAACAAGAAGTAAGAAGTAAACCCTACTGGCATATAAGCCCAATCCAATTTCCAAATGTAAAGAAGTGCGACTACATATAAAAGACATGGATAAACATCCTCTAAACCAATCAGCCATTCTTTGTTATCACTCGGAGCATGCTCATAGTGGCGAAGAATCCAGTATAATGCGAACAGCATGACAGTGACAATCACAATCGTCAAATGCTCTATAGAGAAAAATGGTTGAACTTCATAAAACATCAGAACTAAAAATGATAGTATTGAAAATGTAATGCCTTGTAAATATTTCATGAACACAATCGCATGCTTCACTGCAAGGGTCAACCCAGAAAATGACACGATAATCATTAAAAGGAACATGACTTCGCTTGAAATATTGAGCTGTGCAATAAAGTTTAATATTGTGATCATAGATAATGTACCGAACATGTCGATTAATAGTCGGTCTTTACGTTTAAATACAATGTACAAAGCACTTGCTAAAATCCCAAGTAAGAGAGCAAGCACGATAAGCAGCGTAACCTCTTTTTGTAAAAGCATTCCGTTTATTAATGCTAAGATAATGATTGTAAAACTAAATAGTAAACTTGCATGTTTCGTGCTTCTACTAGAGTATAAGCGTAAATAGCTTGCTAAAAAGACGCTATATAGCACTACAACTGCGAGTGCGAAAAAGCCATTTTGCCCACTGTTGAATATGAAAACAATCCCAAATGCTAAAATCGAAAAAGCCATTCCTATATAGAGTGCTTTACGTTGTGTATGTTTCCAAATAACCATTTGCACAACTGTGAATAGTAGCACGATGAAAACACCGATAATTATTGCGCTGAATTTCATATATTCAAGTAAATATGGTAGTAATAATGAAGTAAAGATAACGAGCGCAGTTAATGCTTCGTTTCCTTTTACATAACTAATGAAAACCCCATATGCTATATAGACAAGTGCGATTAAGAGAGCAACATATAGATGAAGGAAGTCATATAAAATGGCACCAGCCGCCGTCACTAAAATACCGACAATAAATGCACCACCATAGAGCGATAAGGCGACAACGCGCGAACCTTTTTGTCTTTTCTCCATCATAAACGCACATATCCCGAGACCGATTGATAATGCGAAACCAGCGATTATTTTTACACTGTCTGATAAAAAGCCGTAATCATTTACAAGCTTCAAGCCCCACAAAACACCGAGCACTAAAATGACCATAAAAATTCTTGGTAAGGCCCTTGTAAACGTTTCTTCAAGTGAGCGTTTTTCCTCTTTAGGAATACTTTCTTCTTGGACGATAGCTATTTCTTTTTGGATAGGTTGTTTTGGTGGAACGATTGTTTGTGCTACTATTTTTTGAATAGGTACAGTTTGCTCGAAATGTACATGCTTTTTTAAATGCTGCACTTCTGTACGTAATGTGTGGAGTTCTTTTTCCAGCGTAGCAATCCGTTCTAACAACTTAGAGTCCTTTTCCATGCAATCCACCTCTTTCATTGAAAGTAATGACATGCGAGTACTATAATTTTACACTTTGGTTTAATGTATGTAAAATGTTTCCTGAAAACTCGCTTATTGTATGTAATAAATAACGAGTAATTGGCACCAGTTACTTTTTAAAATACTGTATCCGCTATTAATCAAACACACACAATCCAACCGCTTAATTTCATTATTTGTTATGATGGGATTATATAGTAAAGGGGGCGTGAACGATGAATCAGGATTTATTTTTTGACCGTTATTTTTTGAAGATTAACGAAATTCTTGAAGCGCCTGTCGAAATTAGACCAGCTATTTTTGAAGCGTATATTACGAAAAAAACAGCGCGAACATTTAAAAGAATCGCCGTATTAAAGTTTGGTGAATTGCACGAAGGAACACCACCAGCTGAAATTTTACAGGCAAAATTAACACTTCATAATAAAAGGGTTTTACAAGCACCCCTTCATACGCTCGAAACTTGGATCCAACAAGGGTGGGTTATAGAGGAAGTTCGTTTTCATACAGACGGACAAACCGTTAAAGAAGCGTATTTTAGAATGGGTATTAGTTTATATACATATTTTGAACACCAAAAGAACGAAAAAAATGACCAATTTAGAGTTACTTATAATAAATTGATGGACCAGTTTCCAAAGGGAGATGGTGAACTGCTTGAGCTATTACAACGAAATACATCAGAAACGGAGCTAAAGCAATGTCCACTTTTTCCTACTACATGGCCAACTGTAAAGCGGCTGACGTTTCTTGAATTTTGCGTTGCGTTTTTTCAATTAGTCAGTCGCCAGCAACTGTTTGATTTTAAAGAAATTGGTGCGACTTATTTTAATACAATTGGCGGCTCGAAAGTGTTTGATTCATATAAGAAGGAATTTATTGCTCAGCTTGAACAATGGTTTGACATGAAGGTAAGCGACTATGGGTTAGTGAGCTTAGGGCAGATTACACCACTGTTTTTTAGTGGGCAATTAGAAGGTAACTTTAGCAGCTATAAATATGGCTCGATTCATGCGTTGACGGATCATGATATGGTGCAGGACCACTTTACGTCAGCTTGCACGAATATTTGGTTGGTGGAAAATCGTGCAATTTTAACACGGATGAGTACTGAAATGGCGTTTTTACAACGTACGAATAGTTTTGTATTAAGCGTAGATGGTCAGTTACGAACAGCGCATAAAACATTGATAAGACAGCTTATGCAATCGACAATAAACGTATTTATATGGACCGATTATGATGCTGCAGGCTTGTCGATTAGTCGTGGGCTTGATGAGTTAATCACGACAACAAATAAACGTTTTATTGCACGTGATCAGCTAATTTCTTTAACCTTTACGGAATATGAAGAGTGGTTAACAGAGGAGCTACAAATTGCTTTTCATGAACAAGAACAGCAGTTAGGAGATGTTGCACAATGGACCCGATGGATGAAAGTGTAAGAGCACCTATTTCAATTTTTAATAGTGAAGCGGATATGCCTGAGTTGAAAATGACGATGCGAGATTTGGCTTCGTTAGGTGGTGTTTTAAAAGATCTAGGTGGCGAAAAGATGTATGATGCGCCGCTCGAAATTTTGCGTTTTATAAATATTATCCAGTTATTAAATGAAGCGGCACTTGGTATAAGAGAGCCAATTGAAGATGAAAAAATGTTGTACTACCGTTATGTGAATACATATAACGATTTGACACCGCCCGATCCAAAGGATATTGAGCACGTCGTTCGTCTACTGCAAACGAATAGTTGGATTGCCAAACAGTCCCGTCAAATTAAGCTGCAAGACCGTGGGAAGCGGTTAATGGATGCGCTCATTCGATTAGCGAACGATACACTAGCTTATTATTTGAAAGATGATATTGGTCGCTCGTTATTTCAAGCAAGACGTGATGCGGAAATTAGTGAAGCTTATGATGATAAAGGGATTTCTGGCGGAAACCGTATTGCTTCCATGATAGTGAATGTAGAAGATGCCGTGCAAACATTGGAAAACCGGCAGCTAGAGTTCTTAGCAGAAAAAAATGCGTTGCCACAATTGCAACTTATCCATGAGCTCATGATGGAGTTAGAGCAAAAAATGAAGGAGCGTCTAGCCCAATTCCAAACGATTGAAGAAAGTTTAATTATGACGAATTTAATTCAGCGTGGTACAGTGGCGCTAGCAAAAGGTACGACATTGAGTACAAGTTTGTTGAAGAAGTATGTACGCTTTGTCACGATGCAAGAAATTGAAATTCATCAAAATGTTTCACCTGAAAAGTTTCGTCAATATATTTTCAAAATGTACAACACTGAAACCGAAACGAATACACCGAACGTAGAAGATATTTTAAGTTTTATGGAACAAAATTTGTACACGGATGAAGCAATGGATGGCATTTGGCTGCCAGTGAAATTTACATCGCCTATTGGTGGGGCAGATATAGATTTGGCCATTGACTACCTAGAGCGTTATGAGCCGAAAATAAATGAACCTTTGCCTGAAACAGAGCCAGAGCATTATGAAGAACAGTATGTGGAAGGGCAATCCATCGAAGAAATTTTTAAAAATGCGGCATGGGAAGTGACGAAATCTAAAATGGATACGGAAATGATGGAGCAGCATTTAGCTGAGCATGGTGAAACAGAAATTGAAGAGCTTATTATTCAAACATCTTCTAGCTCTTGGAGTGATGCGATCAAGTCCTTATTTGTCGTCTCAGCTATGCAAGCGAATAAAAAGATCGTTTATGCCCCAACAGAAAAAACAACTGATTATGAAAAAGAATGGGAGTGGATAAATGATGACGACCGAAAATACATCGTTTCCCCAAGAGAACTTCGAACAAAACCGCCTGGACGTACTGAATAATTTAAAAATCTATTTATCTATTGAAGAAGAATTAGTGTTTATGCGTCTGTTGTATTCATCATCCTCCACGACGATGCGCCAAAATTATGGTTTGAAGCGTAATGAAATTGAAAAAATCCTAAAAATAAAGGGAGAGGATGCCTTTTACTCCTTTATTGAACGCGTAAATCTTGTAACAGGCCGGTATTTCCAAGTGATTTATGATGACAAGCGGGACCGGGCCGTTGTTTTAATGCGCGTGCCAGCGCGTGAAGCGAAATCGACGCTCAATAAGGAGTCCCTTGCGATCTTGCTCTACATGTTTTATCAGCAGGAAGTGTTAAGTCATGAGTTTACGTTGTTAGACCAGTTAATAGCGGATTTTGGTCATGAAAATTACAATGCGACACGCAAAATGGTGGCGAATATTAAGCCGTTAGAATCGATTGGCGCCGTAGAAAAATACGATATTTCTGCCACTGAGGAAGCGTATAAACTAACGACAATTGGTGTTCATATGTTTTCCGATTCATTTTTACGTCGTACGCTAGAGTTTTCTCAGGAACGTCAACTTAGTAAAGAAGAAGTGCTGAAGTTTTTCAAACGCTATAACTTGTATTTAAAGGAGGATGAGCTATGATTCCATATCGTCTAGCATTTTCAGGTGTACGCGATTTTCCAGCAACGCAATTAACATTTGGTGATGATTTCGAGCATGTGCTCATTACGGGTCCAAATGGTACAGGGAAATCAACATTGGCCTTTTGTTTTGGCGCGGTTTTAAATTCCTCACGTGTGTCGTTAGAAGGAATTCGTTCGAACAATATTCCAGATACACACATATGGCGTGCTTCGATTACGTTGACGTTTAAAAATACAGGTAGTTCTCAAGTGGACGGGCCCCCATACATTGCATTTCGTGTGAATATTGATCAGCCGAGTGCCAATTCGATTCCGCAGCGGGAATATGAAATTTTGTATGGCGAAACATTGGACGATTTAGTGTTAGAAGATATTTTTCGTTCGGGTGATAGTCAACAGCGCAACTTTTCGTTGTATACGGAGCAATTGAAAAAGAAATACAAGATTTTCCCAGATATGTACTATTTAATTTGGTATCAGCAGGAGGTCAATCAATTTGCGGCCTATTCACCTGAAGAACGCTTTCGCCGATTTAGCGATATGTACGGTATTTCAGATATTCAGCAAAAATGGGAGACCCAAATTGCTCAACTAAGTGAGCTCGCTGTTGTACTGAAAGAATCGCAGCAATTTGTGAATAATGCCAACCACGAGTTAAATCGTGCACAAAATGAATTAAATGATTATCATGCCAATCAACAAAGAATGGCTACATCTGGTAAACAGCTAATTTTAACAACGAACACATTAAAGCATATTGAGCAGCAGTTGATTACTGATAGTGAGAAGAAATTGGCGGAAATGAACGGCAATATTGAGGACAATACACAAAAAATAAAGGTTATTCAGGAGCAGCAAGGGCGATTACATATAGACTTAACGATGAAACAAAAACAGCTTCAAGATATGCAATTGACAAAAAGTAAGAAACAAGGGCAAAGGGATCGTTTTGTTGAGGAAATTGCGACACTAGAAAACGAGATAACGAGATTACAAAAACAGTTAGTAGAAACTGAGCGGGAACAAAAAAGGCTGCGTTATTCAGAAGATGAAACGCAACAACTTTATCAACAAATGAGCGAACAGCTAGTAGAAAGTACGAACTTTATTGATCGTTTACAGGATGCGCAAAATGAGCTATCGGATGCAATGCAACAGCACAATCAATCCATTGCTAAAAAAGAAATTGAGATTAAACAAATTCACGAGCAAAAAGAAGAGATGGAGCGAATTAAAAAACAATTTCGCAGTTCCTTTGTCGTGAAGGAACAAATCCAAAAGTTTGAGCAATCTTTAGAAAAGTATTTTGAAAAACGTTCGAAATTAGTCGCTGCTAAAAAAGCAGTAGAGGCTGAAATTCATTCATTTGAGCAAAATCAAGTGTACTCACAGCGCCAGGAAAAGGGCTTGCAGGCACTACGTCAACAAAATATAGTTGCCTATGCTTTGCGAGATTTAGTGGAGTTAACAGAAGATGCAATGCCAGTGGATGAAAAACGTTTAGATACGATTAAATATAGTGTTTTTTACGATGCCAAAATGATTCAACCTACCAATGATTTGTATTATGTATCGCTAAAAAGCATTATTCCAACCCGGTTTATTAAAGATTTACCGCAATTAAAATTAACAACGCGCGGCAATTTAAGCCAAGCTGAGCAAGTCTTCTCCTCAAAAGTGTTGTACTGGATTGAGCAATTTTTCATTCAAATGCCGAAAATCTCAGGCAATTTGCTCGTTGATGAGCGTGGAAGTCGTGGTGTCCAAGAGCGGGATACTTTCATTTTAAGTGAAAAAGCAATTGCACAAAGCTTGCTACGTCTGCGGAAGGAACACATGGAAATTTCGAAGCAGTTAGAGCAATTAGAACAGAGCTATCAGCAAAATAGTGCCGAGCATAGTAGGCTGCGAGATGCATTGCCAGAAATTTTGAGAGCAGAATCCTATTTCACACAAGCAAACGACCTTGTGAATAATGAAAAATATTTAGCCATTTTGAAGCAGGAACTTGCACAACTGCAAACGAGTATGAAAGACAATAATCAACAGTTGACCACACATAATAGGGAAATTGCTACTGTGGAATACGAACAGAAGCAATTGGCGGAGGAACTGGAGATTTATAAGAAGCTTGGTGCTTTGACAGAGCTTCAAAATCAGTATACCGCCCTTAAGAAAAGTTTTGATGAAAAGAAAAACCAATACAATCAGCTCCAAAAGGATATTCGCACGCTGGAAAATTCAATCCATCAGTTTGAAGAAGATATTCGCAGAGTGAAAGATCATGAATACCAATTAAAAATAGATTTAACGGATACACAGCGTAACTTAGAAGGAGCTAATCGTTCGAAAACGTCACTAGAGGATACAATCGAGGTAGCGCAAGAGCAAGTAACAAAACATGAAATCAATCTTGCTGAATTAGCTAGTATTGTATCTGATTTATACACCGAAACGATTTTGGAACCGATCATTACAGAGTTTTCGAAAACAAAGATACTGCAAATGAATATGAATGCAAAGGCCTCGTTTTTCGATGCACGCCAAGCGAAAATCAATCCGCAAGCCCCACAAAATTTTGAGGTCATTCAAAAGGATTATATAGAAAAGCGTGACACAGTACTAAAAACGGAAAAAATGATTGAAGAGCAGCAGCAACATACAGATGAGCTAGCTACGAATCTAGAAAATACGATTAGTATGCAAGTACGCGCGCTTCGTCATTTATTTGAAGGCTATATGGATGAGTTTGGCTTTGAAGGGGCAATAGAGTGGGAACGCTATACCGATAAGCGCGGCCGCACAATTTTCCAACTATTTTTAAAAGTACGGAAAAAAGGGCATCGAGGTAATTTAACAGAAGTTAGTATTAAAGCGCGTAACGGCAAGTTTGGGAAAGGCGTTTCGGGTGGCGAAGAATCGCTAAGTTCACTTCTTTTTGCGTTAGCTTTACTAAAAAACCTCCAAACATCGCCAGGCTTTATTTTACTAGACGAGTTCGACAGTGCGCTAGATGAAAACCGTAAAGAAAAGGTATTCGCCTTATACAATCAGGAATTACAGCGCAAATTATTTATTTTATCACCTAAAACACATGATGAGCAGTATTACCGTAATTTTTCGCGTGCTTTCATTATTGATCACGACGCACAAATTCCGATTAGTCGTGTGAAAAGTTTGATGATGAGAGAGAGTTTCTAGATGTTTTATACACCCGCCGCAACTTATTTCAACAAAAAACCACTACTTCTATAAGTGACGGGTGAATGCTAAATATGCGATGTTATTCAGTGGATATTCAAACTTTACAAAATGAAGTGAATGTTTCAGATTACTAGAAAAGCGTACGATAAAGGGAGAGAAAATATTGAAATATTTTACAATTTACGCGTCTTTAAATGATATTGACGATATTGGAAACAACATTTTACATGTTTTCGCGAAAGATTTTCGAATTAAACAAAATGAAAATGACTACAAAATCCAGTCCAAAAAGCTTTTTAATAAAGAGAAGATGATCATACGAGTCAGTTCAGAAGATAGCGATCCCTCTTATTTTGAAAAAAATATACCTGGAATGATGGGATTTTATGATGAAATTCCTTTTGAAGATGAGCAGCTAAAAGAGCTTGTATTAACACAAATATCTGTATTGAATACGATGATTGCGATTGAAGTAGAAAAGGATATTGAGGAAGAACTGCTTCAATTATTTACGAACCTCCTCGCACAAATCGGTGGAATTGGTTTTTTACCAAATGGAATTTTGCTCGATCAAGAAGGGCTTGTAATCGTATACCCTGATGGCAAGTCGGGTCCTGCTCAATTTAGACCTCATGCGTGCACTAGAAAGATAATGGGACCTGAAGTCATAACGGAAGAAGGGGAACGAAGAAAGAACAACACGATTATGTATTTAAATGAACATGGAATTCCATTTAATCAAGGGCTTCCTCAGCTGCTACCGTTAGCACATTATTCGTTTAAAACACAGGAACAAATCGCAAAAAGAGCAGTCGCATTATTAATTATTATTCAATATGCTTGCGATGTTGCACAAGACAGTGATATTCATGAATCGAGGGATTTCTTTACAGGCATGCTCAATAAATTTGGTGTGGAAAAATACTTAACGGATAATGAACGGAACTTTTTGCAATCGGAAAATCCAAATAAGCAAGAAGCGGGTAATATATCTTGGCAATATGAAGCATACTGGGTGCTTATTTGGGCGTTAGGGCTTGTCGATACACTTGATTTTCCAGATGATATTTGTGACTGTGAATATGCCATTCAAGTTGTTTCAAGCTGCGAGTCGTTCGAACAATTTTATGGTGAAACGACGATGCGTAACATAGAGGTAATTTTGGATGAGGCGGATAAAATTTATCGACTACACTGGGCTTGCGTAAATAGTCGCATACAAGAACAAGAAGCGCCAGCAAGTTTAAATGAAAGTGTCGTTATGGAAAGACGTAGAGGATTGTTTTGGATAATCGGGCATCGCGATGAAGAATGGGACTATATTTCGATGGACACGTGATAAGCGTTTAAAAGACCGACTAGCAGTAATAGTCGGTCTTCGTTGTTTAAACTTATTCAAGCTTTACGCAAACTAACAACTGCAATTCAAATCAATTTTGATTAGTTGTTGATCGAGCACCGTATTTCCTTCTTGGGCTACCGAAGTAATACTCCTTCCAAAACAATTCGCAATGATCCTTCTAGCCTTCAGATGAATAATTCGGATTTCATAAAATAAAACACCTGTTAAACTTGCGTACATTTCTGCAAAGGTTACAGGGGGAAGTCGATAAGGAAATATTACAGGTATATTGTTACCTGTAAGAACAGGGAGTTTTACAGGATTAGAAAAAGAAGACAAGTCCCAAACTTCGACCTCAACATCCTGAGCTTTACGAACTAAATTAACTAGATTAATGACAGCACTAACAGCTCGAGGTGCTTTTTCCAGTACGCCAGTTGGTAATACATAATTGCCCATATTTATCCCTCCTTTCGTCTTCATAAGTTATGAAAGAGCTTCGAATAAAACTCGTATAATAGTTTAGTTTGCCAAAATAAATTATCATTTTATATTGTTAGATGTATATATACTCTTCTAAAAAGAGGCTCGACTGTATCGAACATAAGAATATTAAGTTGGTATTTTCGGAGTCTTTACCGAAATATGCGCTTGGAGATTTTAAAGGGAAACGATGTAGGTAATAGTTAGCCTTGTAACTATGCATAAGATCAATACATTTTGCTTGCTACACGAAATAATTGTGTGTGATTCCCTACCACCAAAGTGCAAATTGCGAAGTTTGTTAGAAGTTAATGTTCATTCGGGCTCATATTCGTTATAATGACAATGGCTATCTGTTTTGAAGAGGTACACAAGCATTGTGGAAATCAGCCTTCAATACATGAAATTACTATTGAAAGGGGAAATATTCCTTGACTAATATAAAAGAAGAAACGCTTATTGCGACAATTGACCATTTAGATGATAGAGGGAATGGACAAGCAGTAATTTGGCGTGAAAGTGATAGAGGTTTTAATCCTAGAAAGCTAAAGTTAACGATTCCGCAGACACTTAAAGGGGAGTCTGTGAAAGTTGTCGTTGATGATCCTGATAAGAAAAGACGAAAAGTAGAGGCAGGAGAAATTTTAGTAGCAAGTCCTGAGCGAACAGAAGCTCCTTGTCCACATTTTGAACTTTGCGGCGGTTGTGTGTGGCAGCACTGGACGTATGAAGGTCAATTGAAGCATAAAACGGAGCAAGTGAAAAACGCATTGGAAAGTGAAGGGTTAGATTCTGGGCTAGTGCTAGACACGATCGGTGCAGACAATCCTTGGAACTATCGTAATAAGATGGAGTTCACGTTTTCACCTGAGGGGGAAATGGGACAGCATGAACAAGGAAACTTCCGCAAAATCGTTCCATTAGAAACATGTTTAATCGCTGGTCAAAATATGGTTGATGGCATGCTAGAAGTCGGCCAATGGGTAAAAGAATTCGGATTGAAAGGCTATAACAAAGATAAACATGAAGGGCTTCTGCGTCATTTAATGGTGCGTGAATCGTTTGTAACTGGCGAAATGATGCTGGCATTATTTGCGACACAAACGCCGGACGGAGAGTTAGCAGCGGCTGTTGAAAATCTTGTTGAGCGCATTACGAAGAAATTACCAAATGTGAAAAGTCTTCTTTGGCTTGTCAACACAGACTGGGCAGATCGAACACAATCCGAGGATACACATTTACTAGCGGGGCGTGATTTCATTTATGATGAAATGGCGGGGTATCGCTATCGTCTTTGGTTTGATACATTTTTCCAAACGAATCCAAAACAAGCACAAAAACTTGTTGAGCTTGCACTAGAAATGGGTAAACCAAAGGAAGATGAGAAAATGATTGACCTGTTTTGCGGTGTCGGCACGTTCTCATTACCATTTGCTGCGCGCGTGAAAGAATTAGCAGGAATCGAAATTGTCGAAACATCGATTGAATCGGCAAAACGCAATGCCATCGATAATGATTTGCATAATACAATATTCCTTGCGCGTGATGCACGTAATGGATTAGCGGAAATGCAAGAGCAGTTCGGATTCGCTGACATACTATTGATTGATCCACCACGTTCTGGAGCTGGCGGAAAAGTGATGCGCCGTATCGGCCGTTCGAAACCGAAACGAATTGTTTACGTATCTTGTAATCCAGATACATTCGCGAAAGATGTAACGGAATTACTGCCATTTGGTTACGTACTTAAAACCGTACAACCTGTCGACTTATTCCCACATACGACACATGTAGAATTAGTTACATGGTTGGAGTTAGTTTAATTTATTTATTAGTACAAATAGCTGTGCCGGAAACCCAATTTCAATAGGGATTTTTGGCACGGCTTTTCCTTTTTCTCGCCAAATTTTTCGCAATACTCGCCATTCTCCTATCGAAACGCGCCACTCTTTTTGCGTTACTAGTCAAAATATATCGCTTACTAGCCGGAACGATGCAGTAACTAGCCAAAACACGTTTTACCCCCAATATCTCCACTTCAAAAAAGTTTCTCGGAAATTTTTCGATCCAAACGAACCCTAAATCTTAAGGATTCTTAAGAATTTTTCACACTGTTTCTTTATGTTTGAAATGTATTGTAAAAACCGTAGTAGAAAAATTCAAATCTATGGAGTGTTCGCATACATGAAATCTTTAAGTTTTATTTTTCAATATTTATTAAACCCAAGGAAAACGGGTGCAGTTTTGCCAAGCTCAACGTATCTTGCGGAAAAAATGGTACATAGCATTGACTTCAAAAATGCAAAATACATCGTTGAATTGGGTCCCGGTACGGGAGTCTTCACAGATCAGATTATGAAAAACAAAATGCAACATACGGTAGTCTTACTAATTGAGAGTAATACAGATTTTTGTACGTTATTAAAAGAAAAGTATAAGGACGAAAAAAATCTAATTATTATTAATGGCTCTGCTGAGGAAATCAATAAGTATTCAAAGATTTGTAATATCCCTTATGTTGATTATGTCGTTTCGGGCCTACCTTTTGCGAGTTTGCCGAAAGATGTTTCCAATACGATTTTAAATAATACCAAAAAGCTGTTGAGGAAAGATGGTGTTTTTATTACTTTCCAATACACGCTATTGAAAAAAGATTTTATTCATCACTATTTTAAGCATATTGATATAACGCGCGAGTATCGAAATATGCCCCCAGCATATGTATTTCAATGTTGTAATTAATATGTATTTTTTCGGATGAATTTAAGGGATATCCCTCCAATTTTGACTTTCGTAGTATATTATATATATAGCGAATTGGAGGTGTTATTTTGGTTGTTACATTTATAAATAGGAAAAAAACGATTGAAAGTAGCGATAACTGGGTTTTGATAAATGGCAATGATGGAAAAAGCACATTACCGAAAATCTACAAAGTTGTTGAATCAATGGATCGGCAGCTTGTTGCCAATTTATATTATGAGTATGAAATTATAAAACTCCTTCAATCACAATTTACATTAACACCTGTAGAAATTGTTTTAGAGGATATGAAGCATCTTTTAGTTTTTGAAAATGAAGAGATGACCTCATTAAATAAATACATTATGCAACCTTTACCGATTTTTATCTTTTTAAAAATTGCGATAGAAATTACAAATGGCTTCATAGATATGCAACATTCTTCTGTAATTTACCGAAACATCCACCGTAGAAATTTTCTCATAAACGAAAAAACATATGAAGTGAAAATAATTAATTTTGAACATGCATATAAATTTCATCACGAAACATCATTAAATCAAGAAGTGAAGTACATACATACCGACCGTTTAAGTTATTATGCACCTGAAGAAACAGGCCGTTTGAATGAAACGATTGATTTTCGAACGGATTTATACAGTTTAGGTGTGTTATTTTATGAGATGCTTACGGGACAATTACCATTTCAAAATAATGAACCGCAACAATTAATTTATCAAATTATGACGAGTGAGCCGAAAGCTATTTACAAATTGAATCCCGCCGTTCCCCAAGTGGTTTCAGCAATTGTTGACAAATTACTAAGCAAAAATAAAGCCGATCGTTATCAAAGTGCGACCGGTTTAAAGGAAGATTTAGTTTATTGTTGGAATTTGGTCATAAACAATAAAAAAATTCCACCATTTAATTTAGGAACGCATGATAAGCCGAGTTTTATCACGTTAAATGTTGAAATCCCAAGTCAAATAAAATTAGCGAATGAGGTTTTACATCAGTATATAAAGCGCGATATGAATAAAAATCCATCCATTTTCATTAAAGGGCACACAGGGAGCGGAGAAAAGGAACTTTTAAATAAGTTAAAAAATGAGTGGACACAACAAAATGCGGTTGTGTTAGATACATCCATTGAATTAGCTATGCAAAATGTGAAGCTTGCGCCGATTATTTTATCGATTCGAAACCAGTTAAATACTATTTATATGGAAGGGGTAAGTTACGTCGAGCAAATCCAGGAATTGTTTGCAAAAGAAAATATTCATTTATACGATGAACTTTTAAAATTGATTCCAGAGCTTGAATGGTTTTTCGCGAAAGACGTAATACAATCAAATTTGCTAGTTGAAGTTAACCCTGTTGAACTAAATCACTATTTTAACCTAGCGATAAAAGGAATTCTTTCAGCGTTATTAAAAAGTAAGGGCTCCCTTATTATGATAATTACGAACGCGGATTTAATGGATACGAGCATGCTTGATTGGATTCGAACGGTGAACAGAGAATTAACTGGTATTTGTTTCGTTTTCACATATAAAAATACGAATGAAATGATAGTAGAATTACAAAATTTATTGCCTGAACATCAAACATTTGAACTTGTACCTTTAACTGAAGGAGAAGTATTTAGTTGGGTTGCAGAATCCCTTAAGGAATCGTCCGAGCCTGTACGTAAAATGGCCCGTTTACTGTTTGATTTAACGAAAGGGAATCCAGTATATATTCAGGAATTATTCAATCAATTTATGAAGCTTGAATTACTATATTACAGTTTACAGTCTAGAAGTTGGAAATTTGATTTGAAAAAGATGGAAGATTTCAATGTGAGCAAAAACTTAAGTGAATTTTTCACAAGGCGTGTAGATGATTTATCAGAAAAACAAAAAATGGTTCTTAAAGTCGCGGCTTGTATCGGCATTACGTTTGAACAGCAACTACTTGAACGGTGTTTAGATTTAACGCGCGCCGAAATTGCGCAAGTAATGCTATCTCTTATTCAAGAAGGTTGCATTGTACCATTAAATAATCGCTTGTTATTAGCATCTACATTCAATCATTTATCGCTGTTTGATAGTTCAGAGCTCGCATTCCGCTTTGTTCATCGTGATATTCAAAAAGTAATTTATAAGCAAATCGATGGAGAGCTGTTAATGCATACGCATTACAATGTAGCAAAATTATTGGAGGAACTAATAGAGCAACCGATTGCAGATGAAGCGCTCATTGAAATTGTTCAGCATTATAATAAGAGTCTTCCATTATTAACAAAAGCCGAAAAATTTAAAGTTGCAGAATGGAATATTAAAATTGGGAGGAATACAACCGCTAGCGGATTATTTCAAAATGCCGGTCATTTTTTGGATGTGGCGATTGCGTTATTGAAAAATAATGGGTGGGAAGAGCATCGAGAATTAATGCTTGAGTTATGGCGCATAAAAGGAATTTCGGAGTACATGAACAATGCGAATGATGAAGCTGAACGCTATTTTAATGAAGCGTTGAGTCATGCAAAGACGAAAATCGAAAAGTTAAAGCTTTATAATGAGAAAATTTTGTTTTACACTTCGATTTCGCCGGCGCTGGATGTGGGGGATATATATTATATACAAAATGCGATTACTACCGCGGGTGATGCATTAAAACTATATGACATTGATTTAAAAGAAAAAGTATCGACTGCAGCAATTTTAAAGGAGTTTTCGCTTTTAAATATTGCTCTTCGAAAAAAACGCACTCAAGAATTATTGCATTTAAAGCGCAATGAAGATGAGTCCATTTATTTAATTATGACTGTATTAGTAAACACGATGGGCAGTGCACTTATTATTGATAAAAAGCTTCATACATGGATGATCATCCGTATGATGCGCCTTATCTTGAAGCATGGAGATGTAGAGTTTTCCTCCATTATTTATATTATGTATGCAAGCGTATTAAAGGCGGGATTCAAAGATACAAATGGTAGCTATGAATTTGGTATGTTAGCGATTCAACATATGGAAAGAGAAAATAAAATCCTTTATAAAACACATGTATATATGAACTATGGCATAACGATTGGATATTGGAAAAAGCCATATGTGAATAGCGTTTATTATTTAAAGTTAGCACTGGACTATTGTTTGAATAGTGAGCTACATGATTTATTTGCAAGTGTGACAACGACGTTTTTAATCCAAATAAGGCATGTTCAAAATATGCCTATTGATGATATATTACAAGAAATTAATCACTATAAAAGTTTTCTGAATCGAACAAAAAACATTGCTTCAATTGAATACGTAACGGAATATGTGGATTGGTTACAGCTATTAAAAACGCCAACGAATGCTGCGGTTTGGGATAAACCTGTAACCAATAAAACAGATGTATCATTCTGGGAGAGTCACGTCGTACTACGGCTTCAAATGAGCTATTTATTGTATGAAGAACGTGTAGCGAGTTCAATAATAGACGAACTCAGAACATCGGTGAAAATAGAGGTTGAGACCGTTTCGCGTCCACAATTATATTTCTATAGTGCTTTATGGATGATAAAGCTATTGCGAAACAATAAAAATGTATCGGTAAAAACGAAGCAACAATATAAACGTCACATACAGAAATCGATTAAACAGTTTAAGCAATATTCGAAACATGCACCAGAAAACTTCGAGCATTTATTGTATTTACTGCAAGCAGAGTATCATTCTTATGTGAAAAAAAATGAGGATGCGGTTTTATTTTATGATCGCTCAATTCAACTTGCCAAAGTGAATGGATTTATTTGTGATCAGGCAATTGCAAGTCATTGTGCTGCAGAATATTATAGGCACCAGGATGAAATGCATCGCGCCTCGGAATATATGAAGCAAGCCGTTGAGTTAATGTATGAATGGGGAGCCCAGCACGTGGCGGTCAAATGGGAGAATCAATATGAAAATTTCATTCCGAATCAAATTGGGACGTCAAAAAAAGAGGTGCTCATACCATTTGATATGAATACGGTCATTGAGGTTAATCAAATCCTTGCAAATGAGACGAAAATGGATGATTTAATCCGTCAAGTTCTTTTGTTAATGATGAAGCATGCCGATGCCAATATTTCTTATTTTTTCAAAAAAGAAAACGACCAAATGCATTTTATCGGCAAGGCGGAGTTGCAAAATAACTCCTTTACACTTGCGCACGATCGAGGCGCGGAAACGGAAAGTATTTCTTTGCAGTCGATTATGCAATATGTGCTGAAAAGTGAGCAGCATGTTTTAATCGACAATACGTCTATGTTATCTCCGTTCCATCTTGGTGGGGAGGAGAAGACGATTTTGTGCTTGCCGATTATGTATCAAGGCAATATGACTGCGATTTTATATTTAGCCAATACTCAAATGCCTTATGTTTTTAGGAAGGATAAAATTGAATTATTAAAAATGATTTCATCACAAATTGCGATTTCCATTGAACATACGAAAATGTATGAGCATTTAGGAGAGCAGGTACGTGACCGAACAGAGGAGCTTCAGTCTGTTAATAGTTATTTGAATGAAGTAAATGAACGGTTACAGCAAAATGAAATTGAGCGCAAAGTACTCCTACAAAATGTGTCGCATGATTTACGCTCACCCATTACATCTGTATTAGGCTATATTGAAGCAATATTAGATGGGATTGTGTCAGATCCTAAGCAGCAGCAAATCCATTTAATACGTAGCAAGGAGCGCTTAATTTCGTTAAATTATTTAATTCATGATTTATTTGAATTATCGAAGTTAGAATCGGGTCGCACAAAGCTAGAACTAAAGAGTTGGCCTGTCCAGAGGGTATTTGATTTATTTGATGAGAAATACAGAGCGGATATTGAACAAGCAAACATTGAATATGAAAGCTTATTTTCTGCGGAACGAGAAGCTTATATCATGCTAGATTTAGAACGAACTTGGCAAGTGTTAAATAATTTAATTTCAAATGCGATTAAATATACCCCAGCTGGAAAAATCCAGTTTTCGATGGAAATAGTCGAAAGTAATGTAATATTTGCAGTTGAAGATAATGGAATGGGTATACCAGAGAAGGATTTGCCTTATATTTTTGATATGCATTTCCGTGCAACCAATAATCAAATGACCAACTCTTACGGCATTGGGTTGTCGATATGTAAGCAAATTGTTGCATATCAAAATGGTGAGATTTTAGTAGAGAGTAAAGAAGGAATTGGATCTATATTTAAAGTGATTTTGAAATTGGAAAGTTGAAATTGTCTGGGGTTTTATAGGTGTTCCGTAATTAGAAAAATTCTCGAAAATAAATCCCACAGAAAAGCCGACAAGTCGACTATTTTCTGTGGGATTTTGTGTTGGTTGATGAATAAATCTAAATATAAGAAAAAGCATTTTTACATGGCGATAACGTTGTTTTAGAGTAGTCATCCGAAATTAAGGCAAGGATGTATTTTTGGGGTAAAGTGCTTAAATCGATAAAACGTTAAGCATTACCTAATATAATATGAACTGTATACATTGTTCACGTGTTAGCACGGTTTGTTAACAAAAGAAGCACCAACAATAATTAATAGGATGAACAGAACAACTAAAAGTACGAATGAGAACTTGTTGCCTCCACCATATCCTCCATTATAGTTATTGCAACTACAATTATCATATCCACATGCATTATTAGAGTAACCCATAATAACTCCTCCTCTCTTCTGTATAAAATATGTCATGAATGGAAAAGGAGGGGGGATAAACAACCAATAAAGCCGTCTATTTAATAAAACTGTTGGATTGATATGAAGTGCAAATGCTTTCTTTACATTTTAATGACGATTGGAATCCTTTGCTGTACTAATACTTCTGCCACCGTCATCTTCCCATCGATCCATATCCCAGCCATCAGTTATCTGTTTGTCGTTATAAAGGGGATATACTTTAGTCATTGAATTTCACACCAAATCAACAATGTCATTTTATACATCATCCTTTTATTTTTTTATCTTTCTTATTTATTTTATGCAATATAAAACATTTCGTTAATATTCGACCTGTTGTCGCGTATGTGTTTTAAATGCTTCTTCTGATGGCTCAAAGAAATCCTCTGTATAGTTTGCGACGAATATACCTTTATCTATATAACCCGAACCCCATGTCGGGTCCATTGTTAGCCATTCACCATCAACTTTTACTTCCACCCAAGCGTGGCGGGAAAAATTAAAACCGGCTCCAGCTGTACCTGCCACATACCTTGCTTCCATGCCACCTGCTCGAAGTAGGGCGAGGGCAAGATACGTATAGTCTTGGCAAATTCCTGTTTTTAAATTGAGCACTTTTAACGCACTATCATCCCACTCAAACTCGCTGTTCTTCAACTTCTTCACATCATAGGAAATTGTTTTCGCTGTGTATTCATAGATCGCTTTTGCTTTATCACGATCTGACATTGTATCGGTTAGGAGCTTATCCGCTATTGCCATAATTTCAGGAGAATCGGATTGAACACCTCGTGATGGTAGAGAATCGCGTTGGTCTTCAGGTGCCGTGTTCTCAACTGTAAAATTGGCCACGTGATAATAAAAGTATTGCGCACTATTTTTTTCTTTTATCTTCGGAACACTTACCGTTACTTCATATGTTCCTGGACCAAAACGTAAATAAAATTCGTCATCGAATGTGTAATCAGTAACAGGGATAACAGCCAATGCCTCGTCGCTATCTTTTTTAGTCGTAATGTAGAGGTGATTTGTTTCTTTTGCAAAAGGCGCATCTTTGTCAATTGATCCTTTAATTCGATAAGTAAGATTGGTTTCTCCACCACCATAAGTAGGCGAAGAGAGTGTGACTCCCCGTTCAGCGTAAGTCGTGGTATATGTGATTGGTTTAGAAATAAAGTCAGACTCGTTATCAATGTATAGGATGGAGCCTTCTTGGTAATAGTTTTCTTTCACCTTATCAGGTACGTAAATTTTTAATTTGTGGACTCCTTTACCGTAAAATAAAGGAAGATTATATGTGAATTCATCATTTTTTATCGGAAGTACATGCTTCCATGATTGACCCTCTTTTATGAGTTCGAGCATTACGGTTTCATTTGGACTGTTTATTGTATCGATTTTCCCTGTTAAAAGGAAAACCTCGTTTGCATTTACGTAGCCACTATCCGGGTCTTGAATTGATAAACCTGCTTCTTGGCCAAAGGAAGTATAAGTAATATCTCGCTGGAGGTTTGGATTTACATTAAAAACATTAAATTTCGCCAAGTCATAGTAATAGTTCTCTCGGTCTTTACTTGGCACCATTACAGTGATGTAATAATCTCCCTCTCCATTAAAGAGTGTCATCTGCTGTTTGAACTTCCCATTTTGTATTGGTGCGTAATATTCTAAAGTGTTATCAGCAAGTGAATCGCCATTGAACTGAATTTTAATCCATACAAAATTCTCTTTTACTTGTTCATGCTGTTCAATTGATCCTTCAATTGTTACAAATTCACTGACTGCAAAATTGGTGTGGGTTGGCTGTGTTAACTTTGCACCGATTTCCTCGCTATAGCTTGTGAGCTCTAATGGTGCTAATTCCAATTCGGTATTTTTCTTTTCAATGGCAGCGTCAAAATTAACCTTTTGCTCTTGCTCTTCGCGTGGTGGTTGTACTTCTTCTTTCGTTGGCGCAGTCTCGTTTGTACATGCACTCATCAACAGTAAGCAAAGTAATGAAACAATCCAAATAGGTAATTTGTTTAATGACATCGGATTCCTCCTAAATCTTTTCACTTTATTATATAGACGATTTCAAAATAATTCCAATAAAAGTGGTGGGCAGTAGTATTTCCAGCAATTCAATCGCGAAATGTTTGAATGAAAAATAGGAGGACAATCCGTTTTAAAGGCGAATAGTAACAAGTGTAGTGACAATGAGAAATGAGGGATTGAAAATGAGCGTAACGTTTCCAATTGGGAAATTACAAGTACCTGACAAAGTAACAGCAGAAAAACTACAACAATGGTTAAAGGAAATCGAAACGTACACAAATCGATTAAGAGAAGTGGTTGATCCGTTAAGTGATGAGGAATTAAGCAAAACATATAAAGATGGCAGCTGGACAATACGTCAACTTGTTCATCATATTGCAGATTCACAGTTAAATATGTATCAACGTTTGAAAATCGCTTTAACAGATGAAAATCCAACAGTACCAGGATTTGATCAAGATAAATGGGCAATTCAACCAGACACGAAACTTCCGGTAAAAAGTTCGATTAAAATGTTAGAAGGAATCAATGAACGCATCGTATGTTTAGGTGCTAGTTTAACCGAAGAGCAATTGGATCGAATTTTTACTCATCAGGAAAATGGAGAAATAACAGTAGCGAAAAAAATGGCAAAATTATCATGGCATGAAGAGCATCATTTAGCACATATCCAATTAGCATTGTCGAAATAATTCGATTGATTTTGAATGCGTAATACCGATCGAATTTAGGTGCTAAATTAGAAAACCCCACTGAATTTAATATTCAGTGGGGTTATTTTATCAATTACGCCTCGGCGTAATTGCGTCCAGATTTTTTCGAGCTAGCTCGAAAAACTTCCCTTAAAAATCTGTGACATCCGCCGGGGCTTGGGCCAACACGATGTTGGTCACTCAGGCGTTGCCACACGATGTGGCGTTCTTAGCCTGGGTTCATCTCCTTCAGCTGAGATTTGAACCCCCGCTGAATAACCTTCCCTTTTTGGCATTCAACCCCCTTATAAGTAGGGGATTTCTGTACCTGCCGCTTCGCTTTCGGTACAAATAAATTTGCTGAATTAAGTTAAACTTTAAAGCGATTAATTGCTTTCGTTAAATCTTCACTTAAATTTGTTAATGTTTCTGCCGCAGTTGTGACCGAATGAATCGCATGGAGCTGTTCCGTTGTCGAGGCATTCACTTCTTCACAAGTTGCAGCAGTCTCTTGAGAGGTAGCCGCCATTGTTTGAATGGTTTCAGCAACATTATTTTTGTGCAATGCGACTTTTTGGAGCTCTGCATAAACAGTATTAATCGAGTCGTGCATGCTTGCCATTAATGTAGAAATCTCCTCGAAAGTCACTCCAGTATCGTGAACAACTATACTTTGAAGTTGGAAATTTTCACGTGTGTCATTCATTTGTTTCGTTACTAATTTAGATTCCGATTGTAATTCTTGAACCGTTACTTTTACTTCTTCTGTAGCACGTGCAGATTGTTCAGCCAGCTTACGTACTTCTTCGGCAACGACTGCGAAACCTTTCCCATGCTCTCCAGCGCGTGCAGCTTCAATACTCGCATTTAATGCTAATAAATTTGTTTGTGACGAAATTTGAGTAATTGTTTCCATAACACCGCCAATTGCTTTTACTTTAGATTCTAGCGTATGAATTACTTCAGACATCGATTGTAAATTGGATTCCCAATCATCGAAAGAAGTTTTTAGTTGTTGCATTTGAGCTTGTCCGCTCATATTCATATCATCGGCTTCTGTCGCAATATGGGACATCATTTCAGCTTTCGTAGTGATTTCATTAATTTGCTGACCAAGAAGCTCTGTGCGTTCTGTAACAGTTTCAGCATCTTCCGCTGATTTTGAGGCACCTTCAGCGATTTCCGTCATAGCAAGTGCAATTTCTTCACTTGATGCATTTGTTTCTTCGGCAACGGCACTTAAGCTTTCAGAGCTAGCGCGGACATTGGAAGCAGAGTCATTAACAACTGCAATAATCGTATTCATATTATCAATCATTAGATTGAAATTATCGCTAAGTTCACCAATCTCATCGTTTGTTTTAATCGTGGAGCGAACAGTGAGATCCCCTTGTGATACCGAATGCATAGAGGATTTTAATTTACCAATCGGTTGAATGATTCGCTTTATTGTAAAATATAATGCAAGAGATATTAGTAATAATGTAACAAATGCAACGACTAACATTGAATTTCGTAAATCATTGGCTGTCTCATTAATATTTTTTTCTTCATAAATAGCAGATATTTTCCAGCCAATGTCAGGTAGTGTTGTATGGACGTTGACAAAATCAATCCCATCACTTTCATAGTAAGAAATATTTTGATCGTTTCCATCTTCATACATAGCCGCAATGAACGGCATGCTCATATAATTTTCCCCGGTTCTATATGGGTGAGCGACAACTGTCCCGTTTGTATCTAGTACCATTGGAAAGCCTTTGTAGCCGACATCACTAGCCTCAATTTCAGTTACTAATGTAGAAAGTTGAATATCAAGTGAAAGAACACCGATAAATTGATCATTTGAATAGACAGCTTTCGAAACAGCCACAACAAACTCATTCGTTACCGTATCGATAAACGGTGTTGACCATTGAATCACGTCTGGATTTGCAATAGCATCTTTATACCATTCACGTGTTGTCGGATCAAATTCAGCGCCAAGATTCGCTTGTGGCATAATGAGCATTTCCTTTGTAGGAAGAGCTAGGTAAATGGAAGATGCTTCTTCATAAAATTTTAAAAAGTTACTGAATTCTTGCTCAATCGCATGGATGGGGTTACTTGTTAGAGGATCTTCGTTAGAAATAGAGAAATTTGTTACTGTTGGTGTCATAGACAAATGCCCGATCGCTTTTGCATATTGACCAAGGTAATTCTCGATTGCTAAACTAATTTCATTGACGAGTGCTGCGCTCGCATCCGTAGCTGTTTCTTTCGTCGTATTTTTAACTTGCGTACTACTAATAACTGTCATTGAAGCGATGCCTATAAGAAATAACACTATGACAACCGAAATAATTTTCGTTTTTATAGATTTAAACATATATGATGGACTCCTTCTCTTTCATTTAAGTTAAGTTAGAACAGAATTACTGTAAAACTATCGGTTGTAAATTTAAATAGTTTAGATGTAAACTATTAGTAATATAATTCAGAATATACAGATTGTCGTGTTGTGGAAGAAGAGGGAATGGGAGCTTTTTGATGGAATAATTTATACAAGGAAAAATTAAAATGAATAAAACAAGGGATATTGAACTTTTAGGCAATGTCCTTTGTTTTATCACGATAGAAAATTAATTCTGTACACATCTCTAAATTAGTTGAATACAATAAACTAAAACAATGGGGGTGTTCGCCTATGCTTCATCTCGTGCCAGTAAGTATAAGCACTTATATTATTAGAAATGGTGCAAAACAAATGGTTCTTTATCCTCAAGTGGAATATTTACATCGACCACAATGGCAGGCGAAGATGAATCATGCGATTGTTGAGCAAACAAGACAGCTCATGATTGAACAATATGGGAATATGCCGACAACTGTGGACGAAATGTTAGGGTATTATGAAATAAAAAACAACCAAAGGCAAGTGCTCAGTTTAACGCAAACGAATTATACGTATCATAGTCATGCTGCCAATGGAATGAGTTATTTAAAGTCTTTAACCTTCGACATGCTAAAGGAACGTATTTGTACGTTAAAGGATTTGTTTATCCCGAATAGTGATTACATTGCAAGAATTTCGGCGCTTATTCATGAACAAATTAAACGGCGGAATATCCCGTTAATTAATCCGTTTACCGTAATAAAGCCAGATCAAGATTTTTATATTGCGGATAAGACGCTTGTCGTTTATTTTCAGTTGTTCGACATTACACCACATTATTTTGGCTTCCCAATATTTCCGATTTCGGTCTATGACTTAGCGGATATTATCGATGAAAATGGTCCACTCGGTCGGTTAGCGGAAAATAATTGATCGTGTGCGTACAGGAATATAAATTAATTTGAAGTAAGATGGGCTAATTTTTATAGTCCATCTTTTTGCTGTGTATTAGCATATCTGCATATGTTCTCCATAATTATTCGATATAATAGTATGGAAATTTGATGAAAAGGGGAGCTAAGAGTAGAGTGAATAAAATTTCGACAAAATTAGCTACTTATTTTTTTATTGTGGTACTTATCATGGATTTATTTTTAATGTTTTATTTACATCGAAATATCATCAATTCAAAAGTGGATGAGCAATTTGAGACATTGCTAGCGAATGGTGCGAATCACCGAGATGTATTAATGGAATATTATTCGAATACGACAATTAAACATATCGTCTTAATGGAAAGAGATGCCAATCGGGAAGTTATCATCACCGATCAGCAAGGAGAGATACTAGGGATTTCCGAAATAAATGCAGAGTTGATCGATCAAGTAAAACCATACTTAGTAGGCTTACAAACAGACAAAGATAAAGTTTTAGTTTCGGATTGGCATGATTCACCATATATTGTAAGTGCCCATCCATACGATATAAATACAGGACAAAGTGGCTATGTCATCATGTTGTCTAGTACGATCTCCATTCATGAGATGGTAGCCGATTTGAGTTTACATTTTGCTATAGCAGGTGTGACAAGTTTTATTGTGTTATTTATTGTTTACGCAGTGTTGTCCAAAGTCATTACGCGACCATTAATTCGCATGAAAGAAGCGACTGAAAAACTAAGTGAGGGCGATTTTCAAGTTCGTCTGTCGGTTAGCAGTAAAGACGAGCTGGGAGAATTGGCAGGATCCATTCAGAAATTGGCGAATGATCTTGAACGCTTAAAATCGGAACGTAATGAATTTCTTGCTTCAATTGCCCATGAATTAAGTACACCTTTAACTTATTTAATCGGCTATTCAAAAGTAATGTCGAGGGGCAATTTGACGGAACAGGAGCGACAACAATATCTAGAAATTATTGTTGAAGAGTCTAATCGAATGAAAGAGCTCATGAAAAACTTATTAGATTTGGCTAAAATGGATGAGAACTCATTTACAGTAAAGAAAGCTTTTTTTGCCGCTCGTCCATTTTTTGAAGGCATACATAAGCTTATTGAGCCTTCATTTGCTATGAAAAATATGAAGCTCACTTTGCTCTGTGAGGGAGAATATCAACTATTTGCTGATGCGTTACGGCTCGAACAAATTGTTATTAATTTATTGGATAATGCGTTGAACTATTCAGATGAACAGTCTGAGGTTATTTTGCAAGTCAGTCAAAATGAAGAAAAAACAATTATTTCAGTAATGGATTCGGGTATAGGCATCCCTGCAAATGAGATTGCCTTCATTTTTGAAAAGTTATACCGCGTCGAAAAATCACGGTCGCGTGCATTTGGAGGGTCGGGTATTGGACTATCTGTTGTGAAGGAACTTGTCGAAGCACATGGCGGTACAATTGAAGTCAAAAGTAAGCGTGGCAAGGGGAGTACCTTTACAATAACGATTTAACTTGATTCAGCAGAATTCCTCTACTACTATAAGTGGGGATGAATGCTAAAAGATGCAATTCTATTCAGTGGGGGTTCAAACCCCGGCTGAATTGGGGAACAAAGGCTAAACCCGTCACGTCCTGTGACAACGCCTTTGTGATCAACATCGTGTTGACCTAAGCTCTGGCGGATGTCACAGATTTTTTAATGGAAGTTTTTCGGGCGAGCCCGAAAAAATCTGGACGCAATTTCGCCGAGACGTAATTGATTGGGAGGCTTGAGAGTTTATATGCAAACGATTTTATTAGTCGATGACGAGCAAAGAATGTTAGATTTAGTGGAATTATTTCTCAAACCACATGGCTATCAATGCATTAAAGTAACGGGTGGTAAGAAGGCTATTGAAACATTAAAGAAAACAAAAATTGATCTTGTTTTACTCGATGTGATGATGCCAGAAATGAATGGCTGGGAAGTTTGTAAAGCGATTCGTGAATTTTCGAATGTACCGATCATTTTGCTAACAGCGAGATCAGATAAGTTGGATTTAGTGAAAGGTTTGGATACTGGAGCGGATGATTATGTGACCAAGCCTTTTGATGAAGGGGAGTTGGTGGCAAGAGTAGGTGCACTTCTTCGCCGAGTTGCTCAAGATGCAGGAGCAAAGGAGCAAATACAATATCTTGATTTTTCTTTAAATACGGAAGCATACGCTTTAAATTACAAAGATTTAACTGCACAGCTTACACTAAAGGAATTTTTGATTATAAAGGCGTTAATTTCTAGACCAGCAAAGACATTTACACGGGAAGAGCTTATGGCAAGTGGCTGGGAATTTGATACGTATACAGATGTGCGCACAGTGGATTCGCATATTCGCAATTTAAGAGAGAAATTACGAAACGGTGGATTTCCCATCGAAGAATTTCTTAAAACGGTGTGGGGCATAGGTTATAAATGGAGTTGAATTATCTATAAATGAACGCAAGAAGGTGGTTTTTACATGTATAGTTGGCTGTCCCAAATAAGTCAAACGATTAGTGGACCGGTTTCTACATTTCTACATTCGTATGAGCATTCACCAATTATTATTGCAATTCTACTTGGTTTAATTGGCGCATTGGCACCGTGTCAACTGACAGGCAATATGAGTGCGATTACTTTATACGGAAATCGTGCCATACAAATGGATAATAACTGGGGAGAAATTATTGCTTTTATGTTCGGGAAAGTTGTCGTTTACACGTCCATTGGTTTGCTTGCTTGGGTTTTTGGGCAGTCATTTGAGACAAAGCTGACAGAATATTTTCCGGTATTCCGTAAAGCAATGGGCCCACTGTTCATCGTGACGGGATTAGTTTTACTTGGCTTTTTAAAGTTGCGGTTTCTTGATGGGCTTTCAAAATATATGCCAAAGATTTTAAAGCAAGGGAAAATGGGTTCCTTTTTACTTGGAGCTAGCTTTGCAATGGCATTTTGTCCGACAATGTTTGTCCTCTTTTTTGTATGGCTAATGCCGACCGTTATTGCCACACCTTATGGCATTGTATTGCCTGCTATATTCGGCGTTATGACGTCTTTGCCGCTGCTCATCATTTTAGGGCTTATTTGGTACTTTGGCGTAAGAGGAATTATTATGAAAAAGAGTATGAAAATCGGACGGTTAATTCAAAAAGTCGCTGGTGTTCTCCTAATTATCATCGGCATATTGGATACAATTACATATTGGTGATTATGCGTTACCTCTCCATATTTTCTCCATAATTGTTTGTTATCTTTGAGATATAAGAATTATGAGGAGGAACAGTATGAAATCATCGACAAAAGTTATTGGAATATTGCTTAGTGCTGCATTGCTTGGTGGGTGTAGTGTGGGGAAATCGGAGTCGCATGACATGATGGATCACCAGAATATGTCTGAGGATGAAATGCATAATATGGCTGGTGAGATGGAGAACGGTCACATGAGCCATACGAATCCGCTCGCACTAAATAATTCAACTGGAGAAAATGAACTTGCGATTCCACCATTATTGAAACCACAAGATGGAGGAGGGAATATTTATCCGATTACTGCGCAAAGTGGGCAAACGGAAATTTTCGACGGTATTCAAACAAAAACATTAGGCTATAATGGCTCATTTTTAGGACCTGTACTTCAAGTGAATGAAGGGGAAGAGGTTACATTTAGAACGAAAAATGAGTTGGATGAAACGACAACATTTCATTGGCATGGACTAGATATTCCAGGAGCAGGTGATGGCGGTCCACACAATCATGTGAAGCCGGGCGAAACGAAGGATGTAAAATTTACGGTGGATCAAGGAGCGGCAACATTATGGTTTCATCCACATCCTGAAGGAGCAACGGCATCGCAAGTATATGAAGGGTTAGCGGGATTGATTTATGTGGAGGATCAGCAAACGAAAACAAATGGATTACCAAATGATTATGGTGTGAATGATTTCCCTTTAGTTTTCCAAGATAAGCAATTTGATGACAATAAGCAATTAAATTACCAACTTGTGCGCAATGAGGATGGAACGATTGGTGATACGCTGTTAATAAACGGTACCATTAATCCGAGGCTTACAGTAGGTAAAGAAAAGGTTCGTTTGCGTTTAGTAAATGGATCGAACGCGCGGAATTATACGTATCGACTAAATACGGGGGATACATTCCAACAAATTGCGACAGATGGCGGTTTTGTCAATAAACCAAATGATTTGCAAGAAATTACGTTAACTCCAGGTGAACGCGCTGAAATTATTGTAGACTTTTCGAAATATGATGCAGCGAGTGATATTGCACTATTAAATGAAAGCGGCGCCATTTTATTACCATTTACGATTAATGAACAAAAAACAAATGGCTCAGATGAAATAGCGGTAAATTTAAATAACTATCATGTTACAGATGAGGAAAGAAATTTACCTGTTACGAAGAAGCTTGAGCTTTTTGGGATGGGCAGAATGGTAACGATTAATAATAAGCAATTTGATATGAACCGAATTGACTTTACGCAAAAACAAGGAGACACAGAAATTTGGGAAATTTACAATAAGCCAGATATGATGGGTGGCATGACGCATCCGTTCCATATTCATGGGACACAGTTTAAAATCGTATCTATTGATGGTAAAGAACCACCAGCGAGCGAACAAGGTTGGAAAGATACGATCGCCATTGACGCTGGAGAAACATTTAAGTTAGCGGTAAAGTTCAATAATAAAGGGATTTATATGTTCCACTGTCACATCCTTGAGCACGAAGAAAACGGGATGATGGGGCAGGTAGAGGTTCTATAAAATAAAAAATTAAGCCTGAGCTAAAATGCTCGGGCTTAATTTTTTTATCTTATTTTTTGCTTTCGCATCCACTGTGTCGCAACCCACTTTTCACCCGTAATAACAGGTGCGCCTCCGTGTAATGTTAACTCGTTTACATTTTCGTCGTTATAAAAATACTCGAAATAAACCGCCATTCCCTTTTGTGGTATTACGGATAAATTCAGTTTTGGGAAGAAGGTTTCGCCCCCTTCTTCGACATCATTTAAGTACATAACGAGCGTGCTAATTCGATTATTATTTGCTAATTTACTAGTTGATGAAAAGAAATCATAATGAGCCTTATACTCTTGCCCCGGTGTATACTGAAGGATTTGGATACCTTCTCCGTGTTCAATAGGAATATTCATAATAGAAGAGATTCTTTGTTCAATGGTCGTAATCAATTCGTTTTCACTTTCTTCAAAAAACATGCTGCTACTTGTCCTCTGTGCATTGACTTCACGTGTAGCGCCGATTTTGGAACGCTGCAATTTATCTTTTGATAAACGAATGAGTTCATCGCATTCTTCATTGCTTAAAACATTACTTAAAGTCACGATCAATGGTTCTTCCAATCGAGTGAGAATATCAATTTCTCTATCCAATATTATTTTATTTCCTACATGATCAAAAATTGTTTGCTCTTTATTTTCCATTATCAACTTCATAAATCACCTTATCCTTTTTATGGAATTATTTTTCGTTTTATTTTATCACGATATTTATATATAATTTAAAAACGTGAAAATTATGACAATTGAATTATGTGTAATTACGACGAGTAAAGTGAATTATCAACAATAAAAGGCCCCGTTGATTTAATCCATCAATGGGGGCTGTCATTATTTTAACTGCGAAAACAAATATGGATTTTAAATTTTTAGAATATTTTATAAAAGCGGTTGAATTCATAGTAAGTTAGGTGGTATTATAACAGATAAGATTACTAAGGTATTGAGAAAGGTGTGGTTATATGATTCAAATGATTATTTCAGGACTAATTTGTGGAGCGTTACTCGGATTTGTTATGCAACGAGGGCGCTTTTGTTTAACAGGTGGATTTCGTGACATGTACTTGGTGAAAAATAATCGCATGTTTTATGCATTACTTCTTGCGATTGCCATTCAAAGTGTTGGCGTGTATACATTAATCAGTTTAGGTATCTTTGAATTTAGTGCAGGTAGTTTACCGGTTGTGGCGGTTATTGTAGGTTCATTTATTTTCGGACTTGGCATTATTTTTGCTGGGGGCTGTGCAACGGGTACTTGGTATCGTGCGGGTGAAGGGTTACTTGGTAGTTGGATTGCTTTAGCTGGTTACATGCTCGTAGCTGCAATGATGAAGTCAGGTGTACTGTTACCAATCGATACAGCTGTTAAAGAAACACGCATTGAAACAAATTCAATCGCCGACACATTCGGTATCAATAATTGGATCGTCATTGCGATTTTTGTAGGTATTGTTTCAATTATTATGTACCGTGAGCTAAAAAAGCCACGATTAAAAATTCCAGGTTTAAAGCCAAAAAAGACGGGCTTAGCACATATTTTATTTGAAAAACGTTGGAATCCGTTTGCAACTGCTGCAATCATTGGGGTCATTGCAACATTAGCATGGCCATTAAGTGTCGCTACTGGGCGTATAGGTGGATTAGGAATTACTACACCGTCAGCGAACATTTTACAATTTTTAGTGACAGGTGAAATTAGCTTCATCAACTGGGGCGTTTTCCTAGTGCTTGGTATTTTCTTGGGGTCATTATTTGCTGCGAAAATGAGCGGCGAATTCCGATTCCGTATGCCGGATACGAAAACAGCCATTAGCAGTTTTGGTGGAGGTCTAATGATGGGCTTTGGTGCAGGATTAGCGGGGGGCTGTTCAATTGGTAACGGTTTAGTCATGACAGCTATGATGACTTGGCAAGGTTGGATTTCATTAGGGTTTACAATATTAGGTACATGGACCGCTTCTTATTTTGTATTCGTTCGTCCACGTAAAAAGGCAAAGCAAGCTGTTCAAGTTGCGACAGCATCATAAAAAGGAGTGTTTAATATGAAAAAGACATTAGAAGTAATGGGGATGGTTTGTCCATTTCCTTTAGTAGAAGCAAAAGAGGCCATAAAAGATTTAAATTCGGGTGACGAACTTGAAGTGCAATTTGATTGTACACAAGGGACAGAATCTATACCTCGCTGGGCAGCTGAAGAGGGGCATGAAGTAACAGAGTATGAGCAAGTAGGAGAAGCTGCTTGGACCATTACGATTAAAAAGAAATAATGAAACTGTGCGAATCATCTCCCCGAACGATAGGGAGATGATTTTTGTTGTTAGAAAAAAATGAATCCTTCTATATAAACGAATAAGCAAGCATCTGTCGCCACTATAAGTGGGAGAAGCTTGCCTAGTAATAAGACAATCTACCATAACAAATAAAATGAAGAGTTTGTTTATACCCGTTTCTCCAAATCACGCGCAGTTTGGCTTTTGGCAACATCCTTGCTCACTTTAAACGTGCCCAATGTTTTATCGAGCGATGTATGTGTGACACCGAACCAGTAATTTTCATTTTTAAAGTGATGTAATAGATGATGTTTTTTTATGTTTTTGCCTAATTTCGTTCGAGGTTGAATCGGTCTGTGTGCGATATAGTGCTTCCACTCATAATAAAGGAAGTAAGCGACCAAGCCAGTTGCAAATGCGAGTGTCAAACTTGTGCTATCCGTTAATAGGAAAGCTATAAGGCTATAAATCACAAAACCTGGGATACTAAACCATAACGGTAAAAATAATAGTTTTAAATTGTCTGGATCAACATGGTGGTCATAATGTAACCGCTTAATCACCTTCAGCATGTACGGATTTTCTGGCTTCTTAATATGAAATAAAAATCGGTGGATTATATATTCACTCGTAGCATACGTCAGCATCCCCGCAGCTAAAGCAACCCACGTCCAAAAATGAAGCACATATGGGACGGTGAAAGAAGCGCACACGAATAAAATTAATAACATGACAGTGACATCTGGAAAAGTTCCGAACTCCTTCAAGTATTTCTTCATTTATACAATCATCCCCCTTTTAATAATTGTATGTTGATAATCCAGACAATACAATTATCCTCGAAATTCTAATAAATAAGTACTTCGGGATTTTGAATGGGGAATAGCTAATCAATCCAGATAGTTAAATATATTTTTAAAGCATTGTATAAGTCCTGAGGTTTTGTATGTATTTTAGAAGGAAAATTACATATTTACTGAGAAAGTGATAAAATTATGTAATTATCAATTTGAATGCAGTTTAATTGTTATATTCGTGCTAATAGAATGTGAAAATGATAATTTTTTAAATAATGAGGGTATATTAATTAAACTTTATATAAAAAAACTACGATATATAAGTGAAAGAAATTTTCAAATTATTAATCTAGAATTTAGAAGAAACGAGGAGAGATAGAATGCTGAATT
Source organism: Solibacillus sp. FSL K6-1523 (assembly GCF_038005225.1). NCBI lineage: Bacteria > Bacillati > Bacillota > Bacilli > Caryophanales > Caryophanaceae > Solibacillus > Solibacillus sp. FSL K6-1523. The sequence goes on along the minus strand of NZ_JBBOSU010000001.1, from coordinate 3,541,713 downwards.
TTAAGACGGTTAATGCAAGAATTATATTTGCGTTTAGTTTAATAGTAGCGATCATTTGTTTAAATATTGGATACAATGTGTATTCAACGAGTCAAAGTAATCAGGCGACGAAAAATATTGTTGAGGAAGATTTACAACTATTAATTGCAGATTATGAATTAGCTTCAACTGTTGGATTACGTATTGCTGCGGCGAGAGGTTATGTATTATCGGGTAATGAAGAATATAAAGAAATTTTTGCGGAAAATAAGGAACGGGCGCTTAAAAATGAGGAAATTCGCTTAACACTTACGGAATCAGATGAGTTCAACAAATACTCTGTGATGGTGAAAGAGTGGAGTGACTCTATTTTAAAAGATGTATTTGAAGTGTACGATCAAGGGAAGGCGGATTTAGCGTATCGTAATTTAGTAGCGATGGACGATAAAGGAACAGAAATTCGTCAAGGCTTTGAAAAGTTAGCCAATGAAACAAAACAATCCATTAGTGTTTCTGGAGAAGTTGTAATAAAAGATGGAGAAACTTCGCAAGTTGCAAGTGTGGTTGTTGGGATTGTGATTGTGATTATTTCAATATTAACGGCAATCGTTTGTGCGCGAATTATCTCAAAACCTATTAAGGTCGTTACAAAGCGTATGCAACAAATTGCTGATGGAGACTTAAGTGAACCAGCATTAGAAGTGAATTCAAGAGATGAAATTGGTCAACTAACAGAGGCTACAAATAGTATGACAAAGACGATGAATGGATTATTAAAGGATATTCAAACGGTATCAAATGACGTTGCTGCACATAGTGAAGAACTGATGCAATCGGCAACAGAAGTGAAAACAGGCACTGAACAAATAGTAGATACAGTTACCGAAATTGCAAGCGGTACCGAAATTCAAGCAAGTAATGCCTCGGATGTTGCGACAGCGATGACGGACTTTACAACAAAGGTAACGGATGTAAGTACAAGTAGTAATGAAGTTAATCATTACTCAGATGAAGTGATGAAACTAACCGAAGAAGGTAGAGGTTTGATGGAAGCCTCAACGAATCAAATGATGACAATTGACCATATTGTAAAAGATGCGGTTGTAAATGTAGATGAATTAAGCAAACAAACACAAGAAATTTCAACATTAGTTTCTGTCATTCATAATATTGCGGATCAAACGAATTTATTAGCACTTAATGCGGCCATTGAAGCTGCACGCGCGGGTGAGCATGGAAAAGGGTTTGCAGTCGTTGCAGATGAGGTCCGTAAACTAGCAGAGCAAGTAGCTGTTTCAGTTGGCGATATTACAAACATTGTACAAAAGATTCAAAAAGACTCTGTAATAGTGACTACATCTTTAGAAAATGGCTACGAGGAAGTAGCAAAAGGCACAACACAAATTGCTTCTACAGGCGCAACATTTACACAAATTGCTGAAGCGGTTTATGCGATGTCGGAGCGCATTGAAAATATGTCAGAAAAGCTTGAGGACGTCGTGCATAATACTGGGACAATTAATAAATCAGTTGATGAAATTGCCGCTGTATCAGAGCAGTCTGCTGCGGGTATTGAAGAAACGTCAGCAACCATTCAACAAGCAGCGAGTTCAATGGATGAAATTACAAATAGTGCCGTCAACTTAGCAACAATGGCGGAAACTTTAAACGAAACAGCTCGAAAGTTTAAATTGTAAATAATTCTGACCACAAGGCATTTATTAAACGTTTTGTGGTCTTTTTATCTTTATATGGGGTGAGATTGTTTACGTTTTGGGAAAGTACAAAAATTTGCTATGATAAATGAAACTAAACTTCTACCTTAAACGTATATTATAGAGAAGCTTAATGATTTGCAGACTGGAGTGAAGGAATGATGCGATTTAAACCACATGATTTTGAAGACAATTTAAAAACATGGGAAGAAATCATTTCAACAAAATTACATACAAGACCAATCTATTTGGAAACGAATGGCGAATTACAATATTCACGCGTCGCAAAGCAATTATTAGGTATTTACGATAGTGAATATGACATGCAAGAGTATTTATACACGTTAGCGAATAAAGAAATTGATTGGACGTTACTTTTTCATAATATGCCGAAAGTAATTGATCCTCAGATGCGCACAGAAATTGTGAATATTTTGCAAATGCATCGTGAAAATCCGATTTCAATTAATCGCTTTATGGCGTTTTTTGCAGGGAAACAATTATTGCCCCTGATGAATACACCGTACCGAAATCATTTTGTGAACACATTACAAAGTTGGCTAGAGCTTATACAAGTGCGCTATCCAGGTCTCGTTAGTAATCAGCTACAACGGATCTTTTTAGATTTTGTAAAGTGGTCCAATCATTTTTTCCCATTATGGCTAGAGCAAGAACCCTTTGAGTCTTCGATGCCGCGCATACTGTGGTATGGTCCTGCAAAAGAAAGTGAAGTGTATTTCTTATACTTCCTCTATTTATTTGGCTGTGACCTCGTTATATTTGAGCCAGACGGTGAAAATATATTTGAACCATTTGGGCTTACAGATATTCCAACTGAAGTGCTTGCTAATAAAGGGACACTATTTGATTTTCCATTCGATAAGCCGATGCGTGTGCAAACGGTTACATCGCGAGCTTCTGAGCAAGTAAGTGAGCATCTGTATAATAATTCGGCACTGAACTATCCGTGGAAATATGCAGAGTATGAAACACGAACAAGAATATTAAATACAACATACGATGAACTATTTATTTTGTCGGATGCTCATTTGTATTTACGAGATGGCTTTGAAGAGGAAGATGGCGTCATTTATTTGCCTGTGTTATTTGCAAAAGTAGAAGGGCTATCACTAGATCAGGCAGATTATGCACGGAAAATTCGCAAGCTACATGAAGGGGAAATGACTTATACCGCTACTAGTTTCCCACTATTGCCTCTGCAAAAAAGTAATATGCAATTTCATATGCGCGATGCGAGCACAGATGGCCAACTAGATGCGGAAAAAATAATGCAATTGTCGATATGGCCATGTAAAGATATGCCGCTTGGTGCACAGCGCAATGTTGCCAATACAATGATTCGTTTTATCGAAAGTGACTATGTTCAACCACTCCCACAGCAATCAAAAGTGGAGCATGCGCAATATTTATTTGGGCAACTCATGTTAATGCCTGAAGAAATCATTCGGTTGTATCAACAGTTTGACTATAGTTATTTAAACCCAACGATTCTCATATTTAAAGAAGAAGCAAGTGGGCAAATGCAACGCCAAGATGCGGTGTTATTATTATTTGTAAGTATGCTTGGGTTTGATGTCATTATATGTAGTCCCGGTGGTTCGCGCAGCATTGAACATTTTATTACCGGACAGCTGCTTAATACACATCGCCTCGAAAAAATTAGTTTTGATGAAACGCTTACTAAAACATTAAGCACATCATCTGTAAAAGATGCATTAGATCGAAAATTAGATTTAAAGTCAATGTTTCGCCGAATTTCCAAAAAGTTAAAATAGCGGGCAGGATAATTTGTATTATTATGTCAAGAAATATAAAGTAAATAGTAGGCTATATAACTTGATTCAGCTGGGGTTCAAACCCACAGCTGAATCAAGTTAAGCCCCGGCGGATGTCACAGATTTTTAAGGGAAGAAGGAAGTCAGCCTAAAAACGTCACATCGTGTGACAACGGCTGACTGACCCACGTCCTGTGGGCCCTCGAAAAAATCTGGACGCAATTACGCCGAGGCGTAATTGATCAAAATTGCTAGGAGGAGTTAGTATGACGATTAACTTACAAAAGGGTCAACGAGTTGATTTAACAAAAGGCAATACAGGATTAAATAAAATTACAGTTGGATTAGGATGGGATCCTGTTCAACAAAAGTCGAGCGGTGGTTTATTCGGCGGATTATTTGGAGGTGGTGGCTCTAAAGGGGCAAATGTTGACTGTGATGCTTCCGTTATTCTGTTGAAAGATGATCGTTTAGCGGCCAAAGAGGATGTTATCTATTTTGGTAATTTAAAAGGGGCAAACGGTGCAGTTGCCCATTCAGGAGATAACTTAACAGGTGATGGTGATGGAGATGACGAACAAGTTGTTGTAGAGTTAAAGTCGATTCCAGCAGATTATAATCGCTTAGTTTTCGTTGTTAATATTTATGAAGCGGCACAACGTAAGCAACATTTTGGTATGATTCAAAATGCATTTATTCGTGTTGTAAATGGAGCAACGAATGAACAGTTATTAAAATATAATTTATCAGAAGATTATTCAGGTCAAACAACATTAATTACGGGCGAAATTTACCGACATGAAAATGAATGGAAATTTGCTGCAATCGGTACAGGTACGCAAGATAATTCAATCGGTGAAGTCGTTCGAAAATATCAATCATAATTGAGGAGTGAATTAAACATGGTCGTTTCATTAGCAAAAGGTCAAAAAGTAGATTTAACAAAGTCAAATCCAGGATTAACAAAGGTAAGTGTTGGTTTAGGTTGGGATACAAATAAATATGATGGCGGAAAAGATTTCGATCTAGATGCTTCTATTTTCTTATTAGAAGGAACTGGAAAAGTGACAGGCCCAGAAGGTTTTGTTTTTTACAATAATACAACAGGTGCTAACGGTTCGGTTGTCCATTCTGGTGACAACTTAACAGGTGATGGTGCAGGAGATGATGAAGTTGTCCACGTTGATTTACAAGCAGTGCCAGCAAACATTGAAAAAGTAACATTTGCGGTTACAATTCATGATGGTGAAAGCCGCGGACAAAACTTCGGAATGGTTTCAAATGCATTTATTCGTGTATTCAACGATTCTGGCGAGTTAATCCGGTATGATTTAGGAGAAGATTTCTCAATCGAAACAGCGCTTGTTGTTGGAGAATTATACCGTCATAACGGTGAGTGGAAATTCGCTGCAATCGGATCTGGTTATCAAGGCGGATTAGCGGCATTATGTAATGATTTCGGCTTACAGATTGGTTAATTTGCTTTGCATCGAGTAGAAGCAAGCTAACGCTGAGGCTTAAATGAATTATATATTTATAAGTGATAGGGGGAAATTCACATGGCAATTCAATTAAGCAAAGGCCAACGAATTGATTTAACTAAAGGCAATCCAGCACTGCAAAATATTATCGTTGGTTTAGGCTGGGATGTAAAAAACTTTGATGGAGGCGCCGCATTTGATCTAGATGCTTCGGTATTTCTACTAAATGAGCAAGGCAAGTGTCGCCAAGATTTAGACTTCATTTTTTATAATAACTTAGTAAGTAGCGATGGTTCTGTAGAGCATACGGGCGACAATTTAACAGGTGAAGGGGACGGCGATGATGAGCAAATCAAAGTCCACTTAAATAAAGTTGCGTCTGATGTAAACCGTATCGCCATTACTGTTACAATTCACGATGCTGAAAATCGCCGTCAAAACTTTGGACAAGTCACGAATGCATTTGTTCGCCTTGTAGACGAAGATTTAGGGACAGAAATTTTACGTTTCGATTTAGGAGAAGATTTCTCGATTGAAACAGCCGTTGTTTTTTGTGAATTATATCGCCATGGCAATGAGTGGAAGTTTAATGCGATTGGGTCAGGCTATCAAGGCGGCTTAGCTGCACTTGTAAATACTTATGGATTAAACGCGTAATAAAGTTATAAATTGAAAAAGGGCACATTCTGTTCAAATCGAACAGAATGTGCCCTTTTTGGTTGAGCTAGCCTAATAAGTCCATACTTCATCAACAGAGCCTTTCTAATTAAAAGATTATAGGAAAAGTAAAGATAACGAAAGCCGCCCAAAGCCCGTAGACTGGCAAATACTTAGTAACTGCATCTTGAATCGTTGCTGGTCCAGATTTGTTTTGTAGAAAACGCATATAGGAAAGCATAATCCAAATTAGATTTGCCCAGATCAGTATATTTACTCCCAATACAGCAAGTCGATTAGGCGTAATCCCATACTCAGAAAGTCTGAACACGATCGCTGACAAAGCTACACTGTCAATGATAAGCGCAAGAACAATTAAAGCAAAACTTATATAATGTGAAATGTTCTTTTTCTCGTCTGAGTCACTCTCTGTAATGGAAAATATAGTAACGGCCAATACACCAAGAAGTATTCCATTAAAGGCTATTAGGAAATTGCGGTCCAAAAATGGATTATTTCCGACCCATACAACTGTTATAAGATAGACCACCAATGTAATCAGAACAAGGGGGCTAAAAATTTTCGCTATATATGGTGTAATATTTTTAGCAAGTTTAAGATTCATTGATACTAAGTATGCAGCCACAATTGCGAGAGCGGCAGCACCAAATAAAACGACATTACTAAAATAGAATTCTTCTATACCCAAACCAACAAAGCTAAATAACTGCATCGTTAATGCTGCGAGTACCATTCCGCTAACTGCCATGCTGGCGTAAAGAATACCATATTCCAAATTAAATTTAATATAGGCTAATCTTGTACTGCCTTTTGAATATTCATTTCCTGTAAATGCAAGCCCTACTAATACCCATAAGAATATGGGAAGGTGTAAATAAGCAAGGATAATACTGTCTTTATAATTGATCGGCAGCATATTAAGATAAATTCCGGAAATTAGGAACAATGCTATAAGGGAATAAATCACATTTTTTTTCGGTCTATTATTGTAAATAAAATAGGCGGCAATAAAGGGAATGATACCAAAAGCTAGGTTAATTGGAGCAATTGCTTCCTGTTCGACAAAATGAAAAATGATCCTCGTGCATATTCCTGCCATAATGGCTAAAATGCCCATGAATAAGAATCCTTTTTGAAGCATGGGGGATTTCCCTGTATTTGACGTCTCTTTGAAATGCAATCTTTCATACCAAGCACCAAGCACCTCAGAATCAGGATTTTGTTCCCATGCGTGTGAGAATGACTTTTTAAAAGCTTTTGGGTCTGTTCTATACATTCTCTCTAGCTCATGAGGGTTCGTAATATTTTCGGTAATCCAATTGTTAATGCCCATCGTTATACCTCCTTTAATAATTGTTCTTTTAAGTTTCCTCTAAAATGTTTAACTGTCCTCGTCACTTTTGTATTCTAAAATATCTCCAGGCTGACACTCTAAGGCTTTACAAATTGCCTCTAAAGTGGAGAATCGAATTGCTTTTGCCTTTCCATTTTTCAATATAGAAAGGTTCGCCATTGTTATTCCAACCTTCTCTGAAAGTTCTGTAACACTCATTTTCCTTTTTGCTAACATCACATCAACATTGATTATAATTGCCATTGTTATTCACCTCAGACCGTTAAATCATTTTCAGATTTGATCGTAATTGCTTCTTGTAAAAGTTTTTGGAGAACAGCTGCAAAGACTGCAATAACCATCGAAGCAAAAGGAACGATCAATCCGATAAAAATAACTCCTGGTGCATCGTCTACTTCCGCAAAGATATAGTAGAGCGGCCAAACTAGCACATGCAAAATACTGATTGTGATGGCACAGTATTTGATTTTCTTTAAAGCTGTTACTGATAAATCAGAGAAAGCTTTATTTTTGTCAATATAGCGTAACAATTTGAAAGCCTGATACAAAGCAAAGTAAAAAGGGATTGCTGATGCATCAAAAGCGATGAAAACGACATATTTTATAAAAGCAAAATTTGGAAGCAATTGTGCTGCAACATTTGCTATCTCAGGAACCAAAAAGATGCATAGAGCAAGAACTGGGACTCCCAAAAGAATAACTGCTATTTTTAAAAATAACGTTGTTACGTTTTCCATAAAAAGCACCTCACTTATTTAATAATATATTGATTCTAATATAAAATTTATCGAATATCAATAAAATTTTGTTGAATAATAAAATATTTTTATTGTATATTTATGTTCTAAATAAAATGAAAAGCAATTCTTATTCAAAGAAATGCTCTATAACTTGTGCAGCAGACCTGCAACTTTATAGTGATCATCTGAAAGTATTTTGAAAGCAGATATATGTGTATAATAAAGCCAGTAATCATTTTAATGGAGGGCTTGGAAATGGTACCGGAAGAACAGTTAAATACATGTGTAGCAGCTATAAAAAAGCGATTCTCTCCAACTTTCATTATTCTATTTGGCTCTTATGCAAAAAATACGCAGCGTGAAGATTGTGATATCGATATTGCTTATTTTAGTGAGGTGGCATTATCTCCATATGATACATTTTTATCATTATCCGACAGAAGACTTCCACTTCAAGGAATGTGTAGGGCATAGCCCAATAAGTAAGTGGGAGATGAATGTCGGTAGGCGGTAGCCTAAAGTTTTTTCTTACACTTGCGAACGTATATTCTGTTTGATAGAATGTAAGAAATGGAGGTGAACCGATTGTTGACGTATAAAGCGTATAAATTCCGTCTCTATCCGACAAAGGAACAGACGACATTGATTAATAAAACAATAGGCTGTTGTCGCTACATTTTCAACCATTGTCTTGCTGAGTGGCAAGCCACATACAAGGAAACAGGTAAAGGCTTGTCGTATGGAAAATGCTCCGCGATGCTGCCAACATTAAAAAAACAAGAAAAAACAAGCTGGCTAAAAGAAGTAGATAGCATTGCCCTTCAAACAACAGTACGACATTTAGCGGATAGCTATGACCGTTTTTTCAAACAGCAAAACGAAGCACCGCGTTTTAAATCGAAGAAAAACCCCACACAAAGCTATACGACAAAAATGACGAATGATAATATCAAAATAATCAAAGGTCGCATCCAACTCCCGAAACTAGGTCATGTGAAATTCGCAAAATCCAAAGAAATTACAGGAAAAATCATGAGCATAACCATTAGAAGAAGCCCCACAGGTAAGTATTTCATCGCAGTTTTAGCTGAAACAGACATCCAAGCCTACCCAAAAACAACGAAAAACGTCGGCATTGATGTTGGTCTCAAAGAATTCGCAAAGTTATCTGACGGTACAACCTACGCCAACCCGCAGTTTTTCCGTAAGCTAGAGGCAAAATTAGCAGAAGAACAACGCATTTTAGCCTGTAAAAAAGAGGGGGCCATCAAACGAAACTGTCCATTAGATGAAGCGAAAAACTATCAAAAACAGCGCATAAAAGTAGCAAAAATTCATGAGAAAATCCGCAATGCACGGCACGATTACTTACACAAAATATCCACTGAAATTGTCAAAAACCACGACGTCATTGGAATTGAAGATTTGCGTGTCAGTAAGATGCAAAAAAATCCCCAACTTGCCAAAGCCATTAGTGAGGTGAGCTGGTCAGAATTCGCGCATATGCTCGAGTACAAAGCACAATGGCACGGCAAACAGGTGATTCGAGTAGGTAAAACATTTGCCTCTAGCCAGCTTTGTTCACATTGTGGCTATCAACATAAAGACGTAAAGAATCTCGCTATCCGAACATGGACGTGTCCAAACTGTCATACGCAACATGACCGAGATCTTAACGCAAGCATCAATATTCTACAAGAAGCATTAAGGCTTCAAACCGTAGGGACTACGGGGATTGCTCGGTGAATCTCCATCTAAAAGGGGTTTCAGTCAAGAATCTCCCTCCTCTAAGCGATAGCGTAGGTGGGAGTAGTTCAATTACAGGTGATTTGGCGGACATTTTAGGTGTTGAGGTGAATCTTGTAGAAATTAAAACAATTGATACTGTATTTTCCATGCAAATTTTTTCAGAAGGTAAGCTATTAGACTGTCAGGATGAAAATGAATTTGTGAAGCAACAAATGAAAGCTTATTCCATGTATGTGACATTAAATGAACAAAGAGCAGAAATCTTTCAAAATATAAATGAGCGAGGAAGTGTATTTGGTGAATGATATTGTAATTAATAAGGTCACGACAATTGAGCGATGTGTTAATCGTATCCAAGAAGAGTATGCAGGAAACGCAGAAAATCTAAAAAATTTCACAAAACAAGATAGTATCATTCTGAATATTTAACGAGCTTGTGAAGCGAGTATTGACTTAGCGATGCACCTTGTTAGTACAAGAAAATTAGGTGTACCAAAAGCCAGTCGAGAGAGCTTCCAGTTACTGGAGGAAGCAGGTGTTATAGATGCAAATTTATCGGAAATATTAAAAAATATGGTAAGTTTTCGTAAGATTGCGGTTCATGATTACCAGGCACTAGAACTAAGTATTCTTGAAAAACACTTAGATGAATTTAAAAAGTATACCCATATTATTTTAAAGTTGGAAAATACTAAATAACAATAAAATAGCCTCACCTGAAAATCCGAAAACATTTCATTCCACCTAACTACAACAGTAATCAAAAAAATGCTATAATAGAGCACTTAGATGGATTAGGGTATGTTAAGCCTAATTGGAAGGATGTTTGAAGATGAATAAAAAATGGACGATTGACAAGATCCGTGAGTTTGTAGTGAAAAATTCAGAGAGTAAATTACTTTCTACTGAGTATCATGGATTTTCGCAAAAGTTATTATTTAAATGCGCATGTGGGCAAAATTTCGAAAAAACATTTACGAAATTTAAAAATAATAATCAAAGAAAATGCGAAGTGTGTGTACCACCAAGAGAATCACGATAATCTAACTTGATTCAGCAAATTCATTTGTACCCAATGCAAAACGATAGGTATAGAATTCCCCTACTGCTATAGGTGGGATTCCAACCTTAGCTGAATCAATTTATGCCCCGGCGGATGTTATAGATTTTTTCGAGTGAGCTCGAAAAAATCTGGACGCAATTACGCCAATGCGTATTTGATTAAAGAGCTGTCGAAGTATGATTTCGGCAGCTTTTTCCATACTACTAATAATTCTAAAAACGCCATTTCAAACAATGAAATGGCGTTTTTAGCATTGAGGCATTTATTTATCAGTTAAATGATCGCAATTTAAAATCTAATTCGGAAATAGTGTATAGTCGTTAAAATGAAGTAAATAGTAGTATTAAAATGAAAATTGATAAAAAAATATCCATTATTTAAATTAAATAGATTTGATATACTTTTTTGTATCTAATTAAAGAGACAGGGGAATTGAAATGGGGAAAATAATTCGTGTGAAAAGTGCTCGCATTCATCATTTAAAAAATGTAAAAAAAGGTGAATTTAAAACAAATTCTGACTTCAGTAAATACGAAGCGGATGTCATTGGCTTTTATGGTCAAAACGGCTCGGGGAAAACGGCCGTTGTCGAAGCGTTTAGTTTATTAAAAAGTTTATTAAACTCCTATACATTACCAATGAATAAAGAAAAATTGATTTATTTTAAAGAAAAACAGGTAGAGCTACAATTTGAATTTTTAATTACAAATGAGTTAGGGGAGTATTTTGTTAAATATCATGTCATATTGCAAGAAGGTACGGATAATCTAAGCGTTTTAGGTGAAAATTTATATTATAAAGAAAATACGAGTGGCAAAAGATATAAGGAAATCATCTCGAAAAACGAACGAAATATTTCATTTCGAAATAAAAAGATGGAAGCATTTTCAGAAATGAATCGTGTAAACATGATGGTAGCGGACCGGATGGCAGAGGAAAATGCCACGTCATTTGTTTTTCGGAAAGAGCTGAAAGACGTATATGAAGCATTTTTGAGTGAAGAAGAACGAGAAATAATTATCAATTTACGCCAAGATTTTAATAAGGATTTTCATGTCATTGATACAATTCAATATGGCTTATTAGTCGCTAATCTTATTATGCCCTTCAGTATTCATCTTGAAAATTTAAGAGGGAACATTCCTTATGAATTGCGAGATACAATGCTGTTGTCTGAGGAAATGTTTGCAACGATCCAAAAGGTAATTGATCAAACAAATGTCGTATTAAGAACGATTATCCCAGGACTTCACGTGAAAGTTCGTAAAATTAATCTTGAGAAAATGAGCAACGGGAAAGACGGCATTCGCTTTGAATTTTTATCGGTGAAAGATGAAATTGAGCTGCCGCTGCGTTGTGAATCACAAGGTGTACTGAAGATTATTTCTATATTAAGTACGCTAATTGCGGTGTATAACAATCCGAATGCATGTGTGGTCATTGATGAATTAGATGCGGGCATTTTTGAATATTTATTAGGTGAGATGTTAGAAGTCATTAGTGAAAATGGTAAAGGGCAATTATTTTTCACATCACATAATTTACGTATTTTAGAAGTTCTTCCAATTCATAACTTATGGTTTACGACACTAAATGAAGAAGAACGTTATTTACAATTAAAAGGCGTAAAGAAATTAAGCAATGCGCGGGATATTTATTTACGAGCTGTTCAGTTAGGCGGACAGGATGAGCAGATTTACAATGAAACAAATATGTATGACATTAAGAAATCATTTAGGAAAGCAGGGAGGATCATTGACTAATGCCCAAAAGAAAGTCGTTATTTTACTAGTTGAGGGCGATACGGATGAGACATTACTAATTGAGCGATTAAGGCAATTATTTAATGATAAAGAAATTCGGTTTGAGCCGTACAGAGGGGATATTTTTTATCAAATTGACCAAAAATCAAAACCAATTAAAAAACTAATTGGAGATAAAGTGAAAGAAGTATTAATTAAAAGAAGGTTTAACTCGTCGGATATATTAGTTGTGCTGCATATTTTAGATACGGATGGCTGTTTTGTAGGACCGTCTAATATTACGATTGATGCCGAGCAAAATGGTTTAACGAAGTATTTAGAAGGCTGCATTAGTGTCAGTTCTGAAACGCAAAAGGGAAAAATGGAAGAAAGAAATTTAGTGCGTTCTAGAAATATTCAAATAATGAAATCGGCAGCGTATATTTCCACGTTTAGCTATCAACTTTATTATTTTTCAAGAAATTTAGAGCATGTATTATTCAATGAAATGAATCCTGAAAAAGGTTCCAAGATGGAAAAAGTGGAGGATTTTTTAGATGATTTGACGATGCCGGTTGAAGAGTTTTTAAATCAATTTATGCCCGTCCCAAGAAATGAAAGTTGCGAGGATACATATAAAGCAAGCTGGGATTTCATTTCTGAGGACATTAATTCATTAAAGCGTGCAACGAATGTGCCGTTAATTTTTGATTATTTGAATGAGTTGGGATAGGGGGAAATGAAAAAAACTGAGCTGGTTAGTAGCTCAGTTTTTTCATAATCAAAATGGATTTGTTGTAATCATTGTTGCGTTCTTTAAGTAAACGCGTTTGTTTAGTTTTAGCTGGGAAACAATCAGTTCAGCCATATCTTCCGCTTGCATTAATCGTTCAGCTTTCGCCTCGTCGATTAAGTTCATATCGCGTGCTAAGTCAGTTACAACCGTACTTGGTGTAAGTGCAGTTACACGAATGTTGTGACGGCGAACTTCTTGTGCTAATGATTCAGTTAGACCAATCACACCGAATTTTGACGCACTGTATGCACTTGAAGTAGCTGCGCCTCCAAGACCTGCTGTTGACGAAATATTAATAATATCGCCACCGTTTTTCTCGATGAGCTGTGGTAAAACAGTACGTGTCACATTGTATGTTCCGAATAAATTCACATCCACGATTTCTTTCCATTCTGCCGGATCCATGTCTAACACGCTAGCAAATTTACCGATACCTGCATTGTTTATTAAAATATCAGCAGAACCAAGCTGCTCTGTTAAAGAAGCAATCGCTGTTTCTACTTCTTCTAAATTCGCAACGTTTGCACTCGCATACGCTGTGTTCACGCCAAGTTCTTTTAACTGCGCTGCCACCGTTTGTAATGCATCTTCGTTACGTGCGATTAAGCCGATATGCACCCCTTCGTTCGCAAGTGCAAAAGCTGTTGCCTTCCCGATACCTCGTGCTGCACCTGTAATAAAGGCGATTTTCCCTTGTAATGACTGTGCCATATGAACAACTCCTTGTTTTCTAAGTATAGCTCTATGATAACATGTTTACTCAATTAATCCTGTTATTTGCACACGGGATGGGTAGGATGAAAACCGGGATGGGCGGATAGAAAGTTGAAAGTGACGGATAACCATGAAAATCGGTAGACCCATTACAACCAAACGGTGAGGTCTATATAGAATAGACGTGCACCTTCAGGAAATCCAATACCGCTAATGGTTTGTGTTATGATAAATAAAAAATGGACCTAGATAGAAGGAGCGGTGAGCATGGATATTAAAATCAATCCAAAAATAATAAAAGAAATGTGCGGGACTGTCTCCTTCAAAAGAGGGGAAACGTTCCTTCGCACAGGTAAAGTAAGCATACAGGATCAAAATTCAGACATATGCAACGCGACTGTACAAGGAGCAGAAACTTTTCATGTCACAATCGAAAAAGATAAGCATGATAAGATTCAAACATCTTGTAGCTGTCCGACACTCGCAGGCTTTGATAAAAGTTGTCAACATGTGGCGGCTGTATTAATCGCGCTTCATGAACAGCGACAACTCGGACATTTTTCGGGTAGAAATGAGTTGTCAGCGGGATTCATGAGGCTCTTTCAACAGGAGCCAACAAGAAAAAGTCGCCACCAGCTCCATTTTGAAAACAGACAAATATTAGAAGTTCAATTATTACTGAAGCCTATCTCGATTGGGCAAGGACAATATTTATTTAGCACCGAAATTTTAGTGGAAAACATGAAAATCATACCGATTCGCGATTTTCTTCAGCAATTAAGTAAAGGGAAACCTTATCCAATAACTTCAAACTTCACTTTTAATCCAAATGAACATTGCTTTGTTAACGAAGTAGACGCGGTGCTGCATCAATTGATTCGTGTTGCCCGTGATGAACAAATGTTTATCGAGACGTTACCTTATGAGGCGAGCAGTAGTCTGGAAGGCTTACTTATACCGCCATCTGCTTGGAAAGGGCTTTTATCTTTACTTACTCAAACAACAGATGTATTACTTGAACAAGACAAACACATCAAACAGCCATTACGATTAGCAGAGGGTGTCCCACCATTACAATTTTTAGTGGAAGAACAAGGTGAGCACTATCAATTACTAGTGAAAGGCTTTGAAGGAATGACGCTCTTCAGTGCCTATCAATGTGTTGTTAGTAATGGCTGTATATATCAATTAGAAGAACAGGATTGTACACGCTTAACAGAGCTGCAACATATGCTTGTTGCGCCAAATACGAGCGTTGTGCCGATTTCACAGGAACAAATGCCTCAGTTTTTAAAAACGGTCATCCCTGGTTTGCGCAAATTGGGGCATGTCACATTAAGCGAGCAGCTAATGAAGGAAATGATGACAACCCCACTCGTTGCGAAACTTTACTTAGATCGTCTGAAAAATCGATTGTTGGCTGGGCTAGAATTTCATTATGATCATGTCGTGATTCAGCCGCTTGAAAACGCTGATGACATAGCAAATTTGACGGTTATCCGGGATGAACAAAAGGAACGGCAAATACTTGAGTTAATGGATGCAAGCGGTTTTACGAAAACAGATGGCGGCTATTTTATGCAAAATGAAGAGTTGGAATACGCCTTTTTATACCATGTCATGCCAGAACTTCGACAGCTTACGCAAATTTATGCGACGACTGCTGTGCGAAATCGGCTCGTTAAACCAACGACCTTTCCAAAAATAGTCGTCAAAGTGAAACAAGAACGAACAAATTGGCTCGAATTCAAATTTGAGATGGATGGCATTACAAATAAAGAAATAAAAAGCCTTTTACAAGCGCTTGAAGTGAAGCAAAAATATTATCGCTTGCCGAATGATTCTTTACTTTCACTTGAAACGAAAGAAATGGAAGAAATCCGTCGTTTCTTACTAGCAGGTCCGGTACAGGATGATCAATATGAAGCGACATTAGCAATGCCAATTTTAGAAAGCTTAAAGTTTTTAGAAATGATTGATGATAGTAATGTATTCACACCAGAACAATCATTCCGCCAGTTTCTTGCACAATTAATGCAACCTGAGCTATTGAACTTTGATGTCCCCCCGAGTTTAGCAGGTGTTTTAAGAGGCTATCAAAAGCAAGGATTTAACTGGATGAAGCAACTAGCAAGCTACGGATTTGGCGGTGTTTTGGCGGATGATATGGGGCTGGGGAAAACGGTGCAAAGTATTGCGTTCATCGTTTCTGAATTAGCATCTATTCGCGCAAACAAGCAACCTGTTTTAATTGTGTGCCCGTCGTCTTTAACGTACAACTGGCTCCATGAAATGATGAAATTTGCACCTGAATTGCAAGTGCTTGTCATAGATGGCGACCAAGCGGCAAGGAAGGCATTGCAAAAAGATTGGGGCGAGTTGGATGTCTTTATTACTTCTTATCCATTATTGCGTCGTGATTTAGCGTGGTATGAAAAGCAAACATTTCATACTGTTTTCTTTGACGAGGCGCAGGCATTTAAAAATCCAATGACCCAAACAGCAAGAGCCGTTAAAAAGTTAAATGCGGATTATCGTTTTGGGTTAACGGGAACACCTGTTGAAAATAATCAAGAGGAGTTATGGTCGCTGTATCATGTAATTTTCCCACAATTATTTCAAGGCTTGGAGGCATATAGTCCCTTATCAAGAAAAGATATCGCACGGAGAGTACGGCCTTTTTTATTACGTCGATTGAAAGAAGATGTCCTCGCAGAACTGCCTGCTAAAAATGAACTTTTAGAATCTTCAGAGCTGTTGGATGAACAAAAGCAATTGTATGCGGCGTATTTGGCGAAGCTGCGAGAGGATACATTTAAACACCTCGACAAAGAAACGTTCAAGAAAAATAAAATTCGCATATTAGCAGGTATAACGAGACTGCGCCAAATTTGTTGTCACCCAGCCTTATTTGTTGAAGGTTACAAAGGAGGTTCTGCAAAATTTGAGCAGCTGCTCCAAATACTTGAAGAGTCGAAACATTCGGGCAGAAGGGTGTTAATCTTCTCGCAGTTTACAAAAATGCTGGAGCTAATTGGGCGAGAGCTAACTCGTCAAAATGAAGCGTATTTTTATTTGGATGGACAAACAGATTCAGAGGAACGTGTGCAACTATGCGACCGATTTAACGATGGGGAGCGTGATGTGTTTTTAATTTCTTTAAAAGCAGGTGGAACAGGGTTGAATTTAACTGGTGCAGACACGGTTATTTTATATGACTTATGGTGGAATCCAGCGGTTGAAGAACAAGCAGCAAGTCGTGCGCATCGAATGGGGCAGAAAAATACAGTGCAAGTTATTAAGCTCGTTGCACGCGGCACAATTGAAGAAAAAATGAATGCGCTACAAGATAGAAAGCGGCATCTCATTGCAGATATTCTTGATTTTGAAGGGAATTCGACGACTACTTTAACAGAAGAAGATATTCGGGAGATTTTAATGATTTAAAAAAGCACGATGAAGCCGGTTTTAATCCAGCTCATCGTGCTTTCTTTGTTAACTATTTTTTTCTTTATCTTTTTTAACCTCTCTAAATAGATGGATGATCAATAAAATAATACCAACCGTACATAACAATATACTTAAAATAAAGATGGCACCCCATACCCAAATATTTAAATTTACCGTTACAAATACAGAAATAGCTAGTAAAATAATCCCGATTAGTAAAAAGAAGTAGCCACGTTTATAAAGCGACAATGGTTTTCCCTCCCTATAAAGTAAATATACTCTATTAAAATAACATAGTCAGACTGTTTGTTTCTATTTATAAGTAACTCGATCTGTTATTTTCAGTTGAAATCGGGAGAGTAAAATAGAATTTGGAGCCATGATTATGAATACTATCCGCAAAAATCTTCCCACCATGCTGTGTAATGATTTCTTTACAAATCGCTAATCCAATCCCGTGCGAATTCAATTGATTTGAATTTGATGCGCGGTAATAGCTATCAAAAATAAATGGTAGTTCATTTGAAAGAATACCAATCCCGCTATCTTCAATGACACAAAGAAGCTCATTATTTTGAATAGACATCGAAAGTGAAATTTGCCCCTCGTTCGTATATTTTATAGCATTAGAAATTAAATTAGACAATACTTGCTCGATTCGCAATAAATCCACTTGAACATATAAGTCAGACTGTAAAGTGCTAGAAGCGGAGTAAGCGAGATTTGCTTGATGAACCTCCTCCTCAAAGCGGTAAGCAAAATCTTTAAAAAAGTGTTGTATAGACATTTTTGTATAGTTAAATTCTGATCGTCCTGCTTCAAGCTTTGTCAGTTCAAATAAATCTTGAATGAGACGATTTAATGCGATGAGCCTTTCGCGACTGCGTTGCAAATATTGAATTTGCTGTTCAGGATCTTGAACAACACCATCCAAAATTGAATCAATAAAGCCTAATGTTGATGTGAGCGGGGAACGTAATTCATGCGATATACTTTGGATTAACTTTTTACGTTCTTGCTCATTCATAGCGAGACGATCATTGGCATCTTTTAAGTAAATATTCATTTCATCTAAGGCGGCTGTACGCTCTTTTACGCGGCTTTCTAAATCAGAATAGATTTCTGCATTTTCGAGTGTAACGGCCAGTTGAGTTGCAATAATGCGTAGTAATTCTAGTTGAACGGCATTAAAGGCATTCTCAAGTAAGTTATTTTCTAAGTATAAAAAGGCCTGAATTTTCCCTTTATAATGAATGGGCATACATAAAAATGATTTTGCTTGTACACTTAAATGGCTAAAATATTTATTATTTACTAAATTACCTTCTACGAGTGGCTCGTTTACTAGTAAGGAATAATCTACAACGCCTTTTATTGCGAAATCGATTTGCTCTGGTAATACTGTGAACTGAAATTGATCATGCTCCATAGCAACTTTAGCAAATGTGTAAAAATGATTTTCAGCATAACGAATAAAGTGGCAAGAAGTTGCATTTGCCTGTTTTATTATGGAAATTAATAGTTTTTGTAGCAATTCTTCGATACTAATATCATTTGCTAGCGCATGCGTTGTTTCTAATAAGCTAATTATGTCAAATGAAACAGTCGGTTGAATTGGTTGTGTTTGTTGAATGACAAAATTAGAATATTCATTTTCCCAATGATTGGCAATCGTAATGGCACCCCATTCGCGTAATTTGTTAATACTTTGCGAAATATAATAGCGCGCTTTTGCGGCTTGATTTAACTCAATGAATAGTTTTCCAGCACGTTCATAAATCATTGCTTCATCTTGTGGGAAATGATACATCGTTGCTAGTTGTAATGCCTGGTCATAGTACAATGTGGCCTGTGCATAGTTTTTATTCAAATATTGAAACTCAGCGAGCAACGTTAAGTACAAATGTTCATAAAGATGAGGTGCTTCCTTTGCCCATTTTTTAAAACGACGCATACTATCTTTTAGCTCTGATAATAGCATCTTTTTAGAACAAGGAGGCGCCATATGACCCTTTAAAAAATCAATATGACAAAGTCCACGTAAAAAGTAATAAACGGGTGTCGTTGGCAAAGAGTACACTTCTGAACTTTGCTTTGCTAAATAGTTGAGCAACTGCTTTAATTGCACCTCATTTTTAAATAAATAAGCCATCCGTAAACGTAAAGTATAGTGCATAACAGTAACGGCTTCTTCATCTTTTAATGTAATGGGTGCGTGCCAATGAGGCTGTTGTTCAGGAGATTTTAATGCCTCCATCCAATCTTTCATTTCCGCTAAAAAATCAATTGCGAGAACACTTGGATATTTTTCATATTGCGATTGTTGATAAGTGATTTCTTCTTGAATTTCTTGAATCGAACGCCCATCAATTAATAGCGCGCTACATAAAAAACATGAAGTAGCCGTCACTGTATAGTACATCCCAAGCTGTTCCATATAGTGCTGAGTTGTTCGCATATAATGAATACTTTGCTCAAAGTCCTTTTCCCAATGGGTTAGGAAAATCCCATAAATAAAATAGACACGGGATTTAATATAGGAGTTATCTTGATCTTCTGCCATAGATAAAGCGATTTTAGCAAAGCGTAGTGCTTCCTTCACATTATCAAAACCAGAAATTAATAATAATGCATAATTAATAAATACAATGGCACTCTCAGTTGGGGTACCATATTTTAGCTGAAGACGCATTAAACGCAGTAAAATCATCCCCGTTAAATTAGGGCTCATGCGGAATGAATTACTAACAATATTAATCATTATTTGAATAACAACGTCAATTTCTTCGTTTTCAATGGGTGATAAATTTAGTATTTGTTCATTTGTTTTGTTACGTAATGCTACCTTTAATAATAAAAATTCTTGCACTACATGCCATTTTGTTGGTTCTCGGTGGATGTTCAAGTTGCATAATTCCATGGCCTTAAAGCCAGCATCAATGACTAATTCGCTATTTTCTACCTCAATAAAAATAAGTGACATTAAGCGGTAAATCTTCAACTTTTCAAGTGCTGTTTCAGTATGCTTCAGCGCTTCGTATATATAGATTCGGGATTGCTCATAATTGCCAACTAAATATTCACATTCACCGATTTCCATAAATAGTTGAATTGTCTTTTCGCGAAACTTTGTCCATTTATCTTTAGGTAGAAATCGTAAGCTATCTTTATAATACTGTCGTGCTGTACTATATAACCCAGCGTTTTTAGCTTGTATGCCAAGCTCAAAGTTCCAAATTGCAAGTTGCTGTTGTTCGGAAGGTGAAAGCAATTCGTTACAATAGTTTAACTGCCTGACTAGCTCATGGAGAAACGGCATAAAGTCGTCTTCCTTTTGCAACAGTTGGCTAATCGAAAAATGAATTTCCAATCGTTTTTCATGACTAAGTGCTTCATAGGCTGACTGTTGGATACGATCATGAATAAATTGAAAATGCATAGAAGAAAGCTCTTGTTCATTTTGGGTTATTGTCGGACGAGTAAAACTGAATTGACTATCAACGGTAATAATAAAGCCTTGTAATATTAGCTCTTCCAAATGGATTAGTAAGTCGTAAACTGGGATATTAACCACTTTCGATAGTAAATTAAAATTAAAAATACGTCCAAAGCAGGAAGCATTTTGCAAGATGTCTTGAACTTCAGGTGACAACTTGCTTATACGGTTTTCAATAAATCCGAATAACTCATTGTTAGCGATGCTTTCATGTAATTGCTCCACATCATATTCCCAACCGGAACTGTTAATATTATAAAAAATGACTTTATTCTTTAATAGCATACGAAAAGCTTCTTGAATAAATAAAGCATTTCCTTGCGTCATTTGATATAGGCGTTGTGCAATATGATGGGCAGTATCACATTGGGATTGCAGAGAATCGCAAATCCAATTTAAAACGGCATCTTGATCGAGCGAATGAACATGAATGCTAGTGAAAGTATGTAGTTCTTTTTGCCATAAGAAATAAGGTTCATCTAAATCGCAATTTTCTTCACGCTTGGCAATAATTAAAAGAAAGTAACCACTGTTATATTGTTCGTAAATGTTTTGCAAAATCTCGATAGTTTCTTGTTGGGCCCACTGGATATCATCAATAAACATGACAATCGGCTTTTGCGCGCGTGCAAAAATGGTTAAAATCTTTTGGATGGACGAAAAAATATAAGCGTTCATTTGCAATGTGTATTGCTTACTTTCTTTGACGATGCGTATTTTATCATTCATAAAAAAATGTAGTTCAGGGAGTATATGTACTAAGCTTTCAGTCAACATCAGTTCAACATCGAGCAAACTTTTTTGAAACGCAGCCATTGTTTGTTCGCCTTCTAAATAGGTTTGTCGTAATAGCTGTTGAAGCGGTTCGATAATTGGTTGGAATGTATGTTGTTCTTGTAATTGGTCGAATTTCCCTTCAAGGAAATAACCTTTTGCTATTAATGTATCTTGCATTAAGAATTGGGCAATAGAGGACTTTCCACTGCCTGAAGCTCCTTGAATAAAAACAAGTTCTTTGCTTCCATTTTGTACTTTATGAAAAATGGAACTTAATAAATTTTGTTCGGTTTGTCGGCCATATAGTTTGGTAGAAAGCTTAGGCTGTAGTACAGAATCGTTTTGGCCGATGCTAAATTCATCCGTTAAATTACCCGTAATGAGTAATTGCATCGCTTGAAGTAAGTCTAGTCGTAAGCCAAAAGCAGTTTGAAAACGTTCTTCTTTATTTTTACTTAATAATTTTAGTATAATTTTGCGCAATATAATAAGTGGACAATGCTGCTCGAGTAAAGAATAATCTGGAGACTTTGTTAAAATATAATATAAATTATCCATTGTGTTATTTGTCTGGAATAGCGGTGTTCCGGTAACCATTTCATATAGAACAGCACCAATTGAATATAAATCCGTACGTTCATCGATATTTAATGCAACGCGCCCTGTTTGTTCAGGCGCTAAATAGGGGAGTTCATCCATTTTTAGTGGAACTTGAAATGTTTGTTCATTTGCGATATTCCAACGAATTGCAATCGGTGCAAGCATTTTTACTTTATTTGTTTGTGGCTGAATATATATGAGTGAGGGATAAAAATGCTCAATAATATCGCCGTGCTGATGAATATTAACACAGGCGTTAGTTAGTTCAATAACAATTTCTAGCACTTGATGAATAGGAAGGGGCATATCCTTCAAATGCTGCTGCAATGTTTGCCCTGTAAAATCTTCATAAGCAATGACATAGTGCTGATCAAGTAAGGCATATCCAACGGGCTGAAATAACCAAGGATTATCCTTTGATTTTAATGATAATAAATCTAACTGTGTTTGAGCCTGCTCATCTGTGACAACTGAAGGCATTATTTGAACAAACATCATGCGATCATATTTTTGGACATATCTACGGCTAAGTAGTGTTTGTAAGTTTCGCGTTTCATTAAACATTTGCAACAGCACCTTTCCTAAATAGATGGGAATAGCGGATTATTACTGATAAAGTATTTTAAATCATTTGTAAGGTTTAAATTTAGCGTAGTTGTACCATTATAACGAGAAAGTAATGTTTCTAATTGTTGCTCTGTAAGATGATAATGCTCAATTGTACTTGGCAGACGTACATTTAACTTTTTCCCAATACTAATGACTACCCCAGCATGACATTGGGCAATGAGATGTTCTATTTGTACATTAGATTGAGCAAGGTCGGCTGGAAATGGATAAAAATTATAATTATGCAATAAACCTTCAAAAATCCGTGCATGAATAGAGGTTTCAATATCTTTAGTAAAAATAATGACTTTTTTCTTTTCAGCATCGCGATGGCGATAATGTGTTAACGATTGTTTAATTAAAGATAAAAATTTAATTTTAATGGCTTCTGAACGGGTTATCGGGATCATTTTATTATTTTCAACGACGTTTATGATTTGGAAGACAGGAAGATAAATTTGCGTGAACCATTCAGATTGTTCGAAATGATCTTTTAGTCGAGTGTAGTAATAATCTGTTTGAATGTCATCATTTAAAATAAGATAATCGGAAAATTTTACGAATAAACTTTCTGGAGAATCAATAGGTAGCGTTAAAAACTTTTGAATCGTAATACTTAAATCGATTGGTAATGTCAACCGATGCCCTGTGTTTACTAATTTAATTTCAGGGAGTAGGGGGTATAAAGGATTCACTTTTTCGACAATCGCTTGATTAGAGTCAGATAAAAGGACGACTGCATTTTCAGGGTAGATTCCAAGAAAATCGATAAACCGATGAACTAAATCACTGTCAAATTGAGCCGATTGTTTGAGCAACTGTGTAAGTGCGATATTAGCTGAAACAGCATCCCTATAAGGTCTATCCATTGTCATCGCAGAATAGACGTCAATTATTTGTAAAATTTGTAATTCTATTGGCAGCTGATGGGCGATTAAGCCTTCTGGATAACCAGAACCATCTAATCGTTCGTGATGAGACTTTGCTAAATAAGCAATATTTTCAAAACCAATATCAGTTAATATTTGAAAACCATCGAGTGCATGGAGTTGGATCGTCGTATACTCTGTCTTTAATAAATTTTTTGGTTTCAATAAAACTCTTTCTTGTACCATCAGTTTCCCAATATCATGAAATAAATAGCCCAATGCCGTTTCCTGAATGTCTGTTAACCCTTCTGAAAGCGCAAATAATGTAGCCATCGTAAAGACATCTATAGAATGCAAATACGTACATTCATCATGCGATTTGAGATTTTCAATATATCTGTATAATATCGGGTTTTTCATATAGTCAATAAATAAATTTTTTAAAAATTGAATGTCCAGTGAATTATTTAAAATTCGACCATAACGTCTTTCCGAACTTAAAGAGCCCAATACATGTAAATAGTCATAGCCAAGTTGTATTTGAATTTGATTGAAAACAGGTTTAGTGAAATGTACTTCGGGTTCCATCTCTGTATTGCAATTGTCCATCTGTGTTTTCTGTATGCATATTTCTTTTACGTTGCGATTTTTTAATAAAGTAATGATTCGATCTGTCAGTACATGGCCCTTTGATAGTAGTCGGCGGTTCTCTACATATAAATCCTCGTTTACGACATCTCCAGGCTTTAAAAATTCGATTGTACAGTATTCAAGATATGGCTGTATTTTATTGTTTGGCATTTTCATTCACTCCTAATTATTATCTACTTAGTATCAATTTAAAGAGTAAAGGTTAAAAATAGGTTAAAAATAATAATAAAATTTAAAATAAACAGTTAAAAAGGAAGTGTTCTATTTCAATATAAGGAGTATTGTAATGGTTTTAGGGGTTATTTTTCGGGATAAAAGTATTAACATGCAGATTACCCTATATAAACAGAGTTAATGTGTGCGTCTCAAAAATACAGTTGTATTTTATATAAATACAATGTATTATTTTGATATAAATAAAATTGAATTGAAATCATATAGACTATTAATTCACTATGTACATCGGATAATTTTGGAGGAGAAAAATGAAAAGTTTATTTGAAAAATGGAATAGCATCAACCTCGTTAACCGAATCATTGCAGGGATCATACTTGGTGTTGTGTTTGCTTTATTATTACCTGATCAATTGTCGGTTATTTCAATATTTGGTTCACTATTTATCAATGCATTAAAAGCAGTGGCACCAATCCTCGTATTTATATTAGTCATTCATGCGATTGCCTCTCACGTAGGGGGCAAGGCGACAAATATGAAAATGGTTGTCATGTTATATATAGTAGGTACATTTGTAGCGGGCTTTGTAGCTGTAGTTGTAAGTTACATTTTCCCAACGACACTAGTATTAAAGACAAGTATACAGGAAATTGAACCACCGAGCGGCATTGCAGAAGTACTAGAAAAGTTATTGTTTAATATGGTATCGAATCCTGTGAGTGCTTTAATGGACGCCAATTATTTGGGGATTCTTACGTGGGCTGTTATTTTAGGTTTCGCATTTAAAGCAGCAAATGACACGACAAAAACGTTTATTTCAAACGCATCAGATGCCATTACAAAAGTTGTACAATGGGTGATTAGTTTAGCACCACTTGGAATTATGGGACTTGTTTTTGAAACAATTTCTACGACTGGTTTTGATACATTATCATCGTATGGACGTTTAATAATGATTTTAGTCGGTACAATGTTCTTTATTGCTTTAGTTATCAATCCACTACTTGTATTTATTGTTGCACGTCGCAATCCATATCCACTTGTGTTTGCAAGCTTAAAAGAAAGTGGTGTGGCGGCATTTTTCACGCGAAGTTCTGCAGCCAACATTCCAGTAAATATGGCGTTGGCAGAAAAGCTTGGGCTAAATAAAGATACGTATGCAATTTCGATTCCTTTAGGCGCCACAATCAATATGGGGGGCGCGGCTGTTACGATTTCAATTTTAACGATGGCGGCGGCTCATACTTTAGGCGTTGAAGTAGATCTTTTAACGGCTGTTATTTTAATGATTCTATCAGCTGTTTCAGCAACGGGTGCATCAGGTGTAGCGGGAGGATCGCTGTTATTAATTCCGTTAGCATGTAGCTTATTAGGGATTTCAGATGATATTGCTATGCAAGTTGTGGCAATTGGCTTCATCATTGGGGTCATTCAAGATTCATGTGAGACAGCACTAAATTCATCATCAGACGTTGTATTTACTGCGGCAGCAGAATATGCAAACGAGCGAAAAGTGAAATAGGAACCAAATTAAAACACATCATCTCAACCTTTGTTGGCATGGTGTGTTTTTTTATGTTTCTAATAGCATCTAAATTGTACGAAATGGATGTGTCTGTTTGAAGGAATTATTCAAATTGTTTTGAAATTGGCGAGTCTTTTTTATACATAGGCATAAAAATTACTGAATTATTGCCGTTATAAAGTATAGGAAGTCTTGTAAACGAAACAACTTTTGGAGGTACAGCATGTCAATATTACAAAATTTACGACAAGTTAAAAAGGAATTATTAAACGAAAAACACCCACTGGCTCATGAAAATATACAATTTCGTAAAACGTATGCAATTGGCTTTGCGATGTTAGTCTGTGTGAACGGCTATCCGAGTGAGATGGCAAAGGAAGTTTTAAAAAAGCAAATTTCTGTATTAGATTTACCACTTGAATTTAAAAAGTTAGCCATTTCAGCTGCAATAGAGGCCGATACGGGGACAATCCATAATGTATTACAAACGCTACATGAAACAGAGCATAAATATATTTTCATGCTCGATTTATACGGTTATGCACAAAAGGATCATAAAATAACAGAAAAAGAGCAGGAGTTACTTGTCTTATTTGAGGAACTATTTCAGTTAAGTTATGAGGAAGTTCAATTTATTCGAGGCTTCCGTTTAGCAATGCTCAAAAAGGATACAGAGCTTGCAACTAAAGTTGTGCAAACGGCTTTTGAGCAAAACGTATCTGTTCCTTTACAAAAGCTTTCATACTTCTTGCCAGGTTTTGAATATCAAGAACGCCTCACACAAATGACGTTATTGGCGGGGCATAAGAAAAAGTTAGGACATGCGACTTATTTAACGGGCGAGGTCATTGTTGGAAAAGGTGCCGAGCTGGACTTAAATGGTATGAATGTAACATTTGGCAATGGAGCAACAATTATTGTTGATGGCGGTGTTTTAAAGGCGGATGGCGCTCGTTTTATAGCCTCAATGGATGCCAATAAAACGATGCTGAGCTTACGTAATATGGGGATTACAAAAATTAATGATGCTCATTTTTTGGGTGCAAACAATGTAAGAGCGATTGAAATGAATAACGCAAAAGTGGAGTTGGATAGCTGTTCGTTTGAGAAGTGTTTTACAGAGGAACGTGGTGGCGCGATTTACTTTACGAATAGTGAACATTTTGTATTGCGAAACTGTATTTTTGAGCATAATTCTACGCTTGGCAAAGGTGGGAGTATGTATATTGCGGGTACAGAGGCAAAGCATATGACATCAAAGAGTTTCTTTAGTCGAATAACTGGTAAAGTTCAAAAAGTGAAGCTCGTTATAGAGGGGGGGCATTTTAAAGAAAGTCGCGCGGATCAAAGTGGTGCGCTTCATATGTATGATGCAGAAATTTCGATTCGAGATACGGTGTTTGAAAGTTGTAGTTCTCGTACAGGTGGCGCCGCAATTGATACATTAAACTGTACAATGAATGCATCTCACAATACGTTTACAAAATGTCGAGCATCATTAAATGAAGCGGTTGTTATTTTAGGAAATACAAAAGGGGCTACCGAGGATTCTCTTGGTCGTTTTGAATTATGTGAACCGAAAAATGTTGTGATGAAATAAATATTCAGGAGGCGGGCGAAATGGGCAATTAGATTTCACCCGCCTTTTTTATGTCAAAGAAAATTTTATCGAAATAGACAAAAGCCAGCGACCAATTCGATTAGTCACTGGCTGTATGAGTACTTGTGAAATCATCATTTACAAGCGCGTATGCAAAATCAGAAAAATTCATATTGTAAAATGGCAAATCTCCAATGACTTCATTTGCCGTATAAATTTGCGCCGCTAGCAGTAAGGTATTGCAGCTATTTGGGGAAATTTTTAGGCTATGGCAAATTTCATCGTGGATATCTTCGAGTGCAGGGAATTGGTTCAATTGAAAGTTTGCTAGAGCAAGCAAAGCGATTGTGCTGTAGTGACAGTATTTTATAATAGCTTGAATTGAAAAAATAAGTTTTGCTAGTTTTTGTACATGCTGAATCGTGTTTTCGCAAAATATCCCAGTGCCAGCCGTTAATAAAAGTGCCATTTGAATCGTATCTTTCCCACGGACAAAACCGATTGTAATAAGTTTATTATAATATTGCGTATATGTATTGGCTAAAATATGTGCTTCTTCGGGGCGGGTCGCTAAAATAGCGCAATGATGTGTAGCAAGTGAAGTAAGCTTTAAACTAGGCTGCTGCATCAATTCGTTTATAAGCACCTGAAGCTTCGTAAATGCCGCTTCATCCGTTAAATACATCGCTGTTAGATAACTTTGTTCCCCGCGAGTAAATTGCTTTGTTACTATTTTATATTGTTGAAAAGCGATTGGAATTTGTTCTGGATTTTTTGCGAAATGGACATAATAAGCGTGATTCAACGTGGAGCTATTCCGTGCAAATTGATACCATTTCGTGTGCTTTTTAATTTGCTGCTGTACGTTTTCATAATCTTCGTAATAAAAATGAATATTACGAACAGTTAATTTGAGCGCCAAATGTTTTGCAAAGCTGTCCACATCCGAACCGAAGTAAAGCTTTATTTTCTCGATGTTGTCAAAAAATAATTGTAATCGATCATTCATCTTTATCACCTCTCTAATAAGTACGTTCCAAATAGGAGGAAGTTTCAGAAAGCTTAAGATTGTTTCTAATATCGGGGAAATGGGATAATCTTTTCACTTGTAAATTAAGGCATAATTTGAAAGAGTATTGTATGATATGTTAGTGGACATCTGCTTGAGAAGTCTTCTATTAAACCAGGAAAAGCGTATTGCTAGTTAAGCTAGTTGAACATATCGAGAGGAAGAGTTTTATGAGCAAACAACCATTTTTGCCTATCATTGTAGGGACAGACATTAACGCGTACAATATGGCGATTTCATTTCATGAAGAATATAATATCCGCCCGATTTTAGTAGGAAAGGGCGTACTACCTTTTACGAATTTAAGTACAATTCCACGTGCGATTGAATATGATAAAAAATTGGGTGAACCAGACCAATTTGCAAAAATCTTAATAAGTGTTGCAAAAAAATATGGTGATGATGCAGATAAGCTTATACTGATTGGGACAAATGATTTATACGTCCGTTTAATTATTGAAAACCGCACTATTTTGCAAGATTATTTTGTGTTTAACAATATTGATGAAGAACTAATGGAGCATTTACAACTTAAATCTAATTTTTATAAACTTTGTGAGCAGCACGGCATAGATATTCCGACGACATATTTTTATGATTGTCGCATTGACGGCGATTTTACGGGCGAGATGATGTACCCGGTCATTATTAAGCCGAGCAATGGGATTGAGTATAGTCGCCATCCTTTTGAAGGACAAGCAAAAGTATTTAAAGTAGACAGTAGCGAAGAAGTGCAAAAAGTAATTGATATGGTGAAGGCAAGTGGCTATCAAGATGAGCTCATTATACAAGATTTCATTCCTGGTGAGGATACAGCGATGTGGGACTCTGTTATTTATGTAAGCTCAAAAGGTGAAACACAGCTCGTAACATTTGCACAAGTTGCCTTGCAAGAACATACGAAAACAGCAATCGGAAACTATACTGCAGTTCTATCACGTTACAATGAAGAAGTAATGACGAAGTTACGTGGCTTTTTAGAAGCGGTTGGTTACCGAGGTTTTGCGAATTTCGACTTGAAATTTGATGAGCGAGATGGCAAGTTTAAAGTGTTTGAAGTGAATATTCGTCAAGGCCGTTCAAGCTATTATGTGACGGCAATGGGGCATAATATGGCACGCTATTTTGTAGACGATTTAATTTTCGATATACCAGCGCCATGTACTTATTTAAAAGGAGATTTATTATTTTCCGTTGTTCCAAAAATTGTCTTAAGGAAATTTGTTGAGGACCCAACTGTTCAAGCGGATATTCAACGATTGATTCGCGAGGGCAAATTGGTAAACCCATTATTTTATAAGCAGGACAAGCATTTTAAGCGTAAATTTTATTTATTTATGCGCCAAATCAATTACTATAAAAAGTATAAAGAAAACGTTTGGTAATTAGTGGCGGTTAGAACAAAATGTTCTAGCTGCTTCTTTTAAATCGAAAAAATCAAGAACAATCGATGGAGGATAAAAAATGACATTACATACATTTAGTTTAACGATTGATTGGCCCGGTGGACGCAATGAAGTGGGCAATTTAACAGCACATCGTTTAGAAACAAAAATCTCAATACCACCTGAAATGGATGGTCCGGGTATCGGCACGAATCCAGATGAAATGCTACTAGGTGCCGCTGCAACTTGTTACATAATCACACTAGCCGCGATGATGGAAAGGGGTCAAATTGATGTAAAACCTACCCTGAAGTCTGAAGGAATTGTTGAAGTGACGAATGGGGTTTTTACTTACCGTGAAATTCACCATTATATCGAGTTGCATATGGCAGAGCAGGACGAAAAGAAGCGACGCATGGCAGAACGCTATGCTTATAAAGCAGAGGAAGTTTGTATGATTAGCAAAGCGTTAAGGGGAAATGTGAAAATTGAGGTACATGTAGTAATGAAATAGGGGGGGCGAATGGATGCATGCTCTAATAATTATTTTACAATTAGTGATTGCTTCAATACTCGTATTTTTTATTAGTGGGCGTTTAATTGGCTCTCAAGTGAATTTAGGGAAGCGCATTTTTTCTGTTGCAATTAGTGTGGTTTTTACGAGCTTTATCTTTTGGTATACCTATTTACGCGGGACAAGTTTTTTTGAAGAAGGCATTATTTCTAACTTAATGAATGTTGTAACGCTTCTTTGGTTTGGCGGTATGCTGCTTATCTCAATGCTACTTTACTTGTTTTTTGAACTGTTTGACCCGATTGAAATTAATGATAATGGTGCACCAGTAGGACGCCGCTCTAGTGTGAAAACACTATTTATTTATTGGCGTCGTCAAAAACGATTAAGTGAAGTTGTCAGTATTGCGATGAAAAACGGTGTGACGCGTACAGTGAAATATGCTCGTTCGCGTGAAGATGAACGAGAATTAGCAATTGCTTTGCGCGATACACTGGAGCAATGTGGGGGGATTTTCGTCAAGTTTGGTCAAGTACTTTCAACGCGAAAAGAGCTACTGTCTCCGGTATTCATTGAGGAACTCGAAAAATTGCAGCAACATGTGCGTCCACTTTCAAAAGAGCAAGTAGACGAAATTTTGAAGAAGAATCTAAAGGACGATGTGAATCAAATCTTTTCCTATTTTAGTGAAGAACCGTTAGCATCCGCATCCATAGGTCAGGTGCATAAAGCGATTTTGCGCGCTACAAATGAACCCGTTGCAGTAAAATTATTGCGCCCAGATGTGAAAAATATTATGAATGAAGATTTAGGTATTTTAATGGAATTTGCTAGTTGGATTTCAAGTAAATCACAGTGGGCGGAGAGCTTAGGGTTTCTGGAGTTGGCAAAAGGTTTTAGCGTAGCTTTAAGTGAAGAAATCGATTTTACGATTGAAGCGCGGAATATGGAACAAATGACGACGATTGTTCAAAATGAAAAAAATGATGTGAAAATACCGAAAGTATATCATCGTTATAGCAATACGAACATTTTAGTTATGGAATATATAAAAGGCAAGTCTATAGCCATGGCTCAGGATATTTATGAAGCGAAGCATGTGGATTCCCGCCAATTTGCGCAAACATTATTATTTTCTTTTTTAGAGCAAGCACTCGTTTCAGGCATTTTCCATGCAGATCCACATCCAGGGAATATATATATTGAACAGGATACAGGCAAGCTAACGATGCTTGATTTTGGAGCAGTTGGTCGCCTTGCAGAACCACAGCAAGAAGGGTTGAAATACTTCTTAGTCGGCATTTATCAAAATGATGCACCACTTGTTGTAGACGGCGTAAGATTGCTCGTTGAAAATACAGAAGATATTAATCGTATTGAGATGGAACAGGCAATTAGTCAAATTTTACTGAAAATAAATTACGTATCACAAATATCTACAGATGTATTAATTTATTCTATTTTTTCGGTTGTCCGAGAATTTGGACTGCATTTTTATCCAGCGGTAAATGTTGCTTTACGTGCGGTTGTAACGTTAGATGGTACATTATCAATCATTGATCCCGATTTTGAAATATTTACAGAGGCAAAGGAATTTTCAAATGATTATTTAAAAACAAGCTTTACAAAACCATTTAAGGAACCCCGTGCTACAATGGCGTTTATCGAAGAAGAATTAGCCATCCTGTTACCAAATATACGCAAAATTCCAAGACGTATCGATCAGCTTGTGAAGAAGGTTGAAAGCGGAAAGATTATTTTACATCACGATATTTTTTCAGATAAGGCAAATTCCTTATTCATTAGTCAACTGTTCTCACGCTTTGTATTGTTATTAGTTGGAATTACCTTTGGAATCATTTCTGTAGCACTTTTAGCGATCTCGCAGTTTATGCAATCTAGCTTTGCAGTTTATTTAAATACGGTCGCTTATTTAGGTTTATTTTTATGCGCGATCTTATTAGTTCGACTATCTATACAAGCGATAAGGGATATGAAACGAATGAAATAAATTGAATGTAAAGGACATTTGGAGCATTTATCTAAATGTTCTTTTTTGTGATGGGAAACTTGGAACTTCACTATGCTAAAATACTAAACTATTAAATTGTTAACAGGTTAATGAATTAGATGAGGTATATAGAAAAATGATATAAAGCATGATAAATGAAGGTTTACGAGAAAACATGAAATAATTTGAGTGGAAATCGAATAAAATGCTAGAAAAGTATAACTATTTGTACAATAATGAAATAAAGCAAGTTCATTAACAAAATACGGCAATAAAAGGGGACGGAATAAATGATTCAATTAAACGGTGAAAGATTATCGATGGGGCAGCTAGAAGAAATTTTATTCAAGCATGAAAAAGTTGAAATCGGTCAGGACGCGATTGAAAAGGTTCAAAAAAGCCGACAAGCCGTTGAACGAATTGTACAGCAAGAAAAAACAGTGTACGGCATTAATACCGGTTTTGGAAAATTTAGCGACGTTAAAATAGCAGAACATGAAGTAGGCACTTTGCAATTAAACTTAATTCGCTCACATGCATGTGGTTTTGGAGAGCCGTTTCCTGAAAAAGTTTCAAGAGCGATGATGGTGCTACGTTTAAATGCATTATTAAAAGGATTATCAGGTATTCGTTTAGAAGTGTTAGAGCGTTTAGTTTGGATGATTAATGAAAAAGTGCATCCAATTATTCCGCAGCAAGGCTCATTAGGGGCATCAGGAGATTTAGCGCCATTATCCCATTTAGTGCTCGCAATTATTGGGGAAGGTGAAGTTTGGGTTGATGGTGTGATCCGTCCTTCAGATGAAGTGTTTAACGAGCATGAATTAGCGCCAATTCAATTACAAGCGAAGGAAGGGCTTGCTTTAATTAATGGTACACAGGCGATGACTGCACAAGGTGTCGTGAATTATATTGAAGCAGAAAAATTGGCGTATGCAAGTGAATGGATTGCCGCAATGACGATGGAATCTTTATACGGCATTATTGATGCATTTCATCCGGCTGTTCATGAAGCGAGAGGGATGCAAGAACAAATGGATGTTGCAAAACGTATGCGTGACTGGCTAGAAGGGAGTCAGCTCATTACACATCAAGGGGAAAAACGTGTGCAAGATCCATATTCACTGCGTTGTATTCCACAAATTCATGGAGCGAGCTGGCAAGTGCTGAATTATGTAAAGGAAAAGTTAGAGCTTGAAATGAATGCGGCTACGGATAATCCGCTTATTTTTGAAGAGGGGGAAGTCGTTATTTCAGGAGGCAATTTCCACGGTCAGCCAATTGCTTTTGCGATGGATTTTATGAAAATAGGTGTCGCAGAACTAGCGAATGTTTCTGAACGTCGCATCGAGCGTTTAGTCAACCCAACATTAAATGAAGGGTTACCAGCATTTTTAAGTGCGCAGCCAGGATTAGAGTCAGGGGCAATGATTTTACAATACAGTGCCGCAAGCTTAGTATCTGAAAATAAAACATTAGCACATCCTGCTTCTGTGGATTCAATACCTTCCTCTGCGAACCAGGAAGACCATGTGAGTATGGGAACGACGGGGGCACGTCATGCACGAATGATTATTGCGAATGTGCGCCACGTATTAGCAATTGAAGCGTTCTGTGCGGCACAAGCTGTGGAATATCGTGACGCGGAAAAAATGTCACCGAAGCTCTATCAAAAATGGCAAGAGCTTCGAGCGATTGCATCGAGCATGACAGCGGATCGTATTTTTAGTAAAGATATTAATAAAATTGCTGCGTATTTATTGCCGTAATGAGCGTCCATCACCGTATTAAAGTGAACATTTGATATACTAGGGTTTTGTAATAGAGAGAGGAAGTTTAGTTATGACAAAACCACATTTATTAATCGTTGACGGAATGGCGCTATTATTCCGTTCTTATTTTGCATCAGCAGCAATGAATCAATTTATTAGATTAGAAGACGGGACACCTTCTAATGGCGTACAAGGATTTGCCCGCCATGTGTTAACGGCGCAAAACTTAATGAAACCTACGCATTTAGCGGTTTGTTGGGATATGGGTGCACATACATTCCGCAATGATTTATTTGATGGCTATAAAGCGAATCGCCCTGCACCACCAGAAGAAATGTTGCCACAATTCGATATGGCTAAAGAAGTATCACAAATGATTGGCTGGCAAAACTTTGGTATTAAAGGGCTTGAAGCAGATGATTTAATTGGCTCGATGATTGAAAAATGGAAAGATGATGCCCAAATTACAGTTGTGAGCGGCGATAAAGATTTGTTGCAGCTATTAAGCCCAACGACAACGATTGCCTTTACGAAAAAGGGCTATTCTGAATATGACGTATATACTGAAGCCCGATTTGTTGAAGAGTATGGGATTGCGCCGAAGCAATTTGCCGAGGTGAAGGCATTTATGGGCGATTCAAGTGATGGCTACCCAGGGGTTAAGGGAATTGGTCCTAAAACCGCATTACAGCTCATTCAAAATCACGACTCAATTGATGGAGTGTTAGCAGCACTTCCAACATTAAAGCCAGGTCAAAGAAGTAAAATTAGCGAAAATGAAGAAATGCTACGTTTATCCCATCAATTGGCTACGATCCATTGTGAAGCGCCGATTGATGCAGATCTAGAAGTATTACGATTAGAAAATTATTCACTTACAACATTTGATTTACTTGAAGAAAAAGGGTATCGTCTCATCGCGAAACACGCACGTTCAATATACTAAAGCAAAAAGAGGCCAACTTATTATAAGTTGGTCTCTTTTATCGTCTTGAATTTTCAATCGTTCTTTCCCCATTTGTTTTGACAACTTCCACTTTGACCTCACGAAGCGAATCCATCGTTAAAGGGACTTTGCCATTTTCCTCGATTTTCTTCCATGTACGTATATGTTTTCGATAAACCACTTCGGATAGACGATAAACATCTGCCTCATTTTCAAGCCCCGCTTTATACGTGTTTTCGATTTCCTCTTTTACCGTTTTTTCAATTTCTTTAATTAGTTTTTTAGAAAGCGCTTTGTCGATTGTATCGTTTGTTTGTACAATTAATTTGACATGAATATCAAATTGAATCGGGCTTTCCGAAAGAATGGCGTTAATTTTGGGATCTACTTGTTCAACCACAACGGTTACGGTAGGGTCGCCAAATCCTTCGAGTGGAAATGATAACTGGCTGCGTCTCGTATCGTTTGTCATAAATTGCATTCCTTTGACATCATCTTTGTGCAGAATGCCTCTTAGCCCATCATGATTCGAAAAAATAGCAATTGCAGAAAGGTCATATGTTGGTTCCTTACCTTTTTTTATCTCCCAATTTTCAGTAGTGGTGACATAAGGTACGATTGCTTCATGACTCGGTTCATCTAAATAAAGTAATACTTCTCGAATGCTCATCGGTTCGATTAAAGAGGACTGATCATATGAATTTACTGGGTCAGATAACTTGGATAAAGTGATCGCTTTATTAAGAATCGGAGTTGTTAACATCAGTTCGCCTAACGGTTCCTTTGTCGCGTATACCCAAGCGTTATAACGTAATTCTTGATATTTGATTAAAGAATTAATAATATTCCTTACTTTGTTTTCCTTCAAGACATTATCTGTGAAAATAACATACGATAAATGACCGTAAAATAAGCGCTCATCCATTGAATTATATAAATTGAAAAATGCTTCATCAAACGTTCCACCTCGCGCAAATCCTACTTCAGTTTGTGTTGCTTCAGGGTTTGGCTGATCGGATTTTGCGATATTTGTAAAATCGATAATTAGCGCATAAACTTCATATTGTCCATCTTTAAAATCGAAACCAATTGAATGAAGATAATACATGCGCTCAGGTTGGTTTGTGTCCCAACAACCAGCTAACAGTAAAAGTGGTAACAAAATAAGGAGTTTTTTCATTTTTTCCCTTCTTTCGTTTTATCCTGTGGTTTTAGCATAGCTGGACGTTCTTTATAGGAATTTGGAGGTGGACGAAATAATGACTTTGAAATGTTTTTCCAGCTTAAGTCGGCCGTAACATCGAGATAGGGCACACCATAAATGCGAATGTTTGATAAATAAATTAATACTAAATAAATGGATATGAAAAAGCCGAACAGTCCTAATAAGGAAGTAATTAATATAAGAATGATGCGCATTAAGCTAATACTTGTAACAAGTGATTGATTGACTAATGTAAAAGTAGCAATTGTCGAAGCAGCAATCACGACAATCATTGCAGGACTTGTGACCCCGGCTCGAATGGCGGCATCTCCAATAATTAAGCCACCTACAACGCTAATTGACCCTCCAAGGACACTCGGTAAACGCAATCCAGCCTCTCGAAAAAGATCGAACATAATGACCATGATGAGCATTTCGAGCCCAGAAGGAAGGGGAAGTCCCGTATTGGACTGAACGACGGTAGCGAGCAACTGAAAAGGCAATTGCTCTTGATGAAAGGTCGTCAAGGCTAACCAAAATGCAGGCAAAAGAAGTGCAACTAATACACTGCCGAGTCGTAGTAAGCGTTCAGCAGAACTAACAATCATCGGATAATCATTATCCTCACCTGATTTTAAAAGCATTAATAAATTGGTTGGTGTAATGATGGCATAGGCAACCCCGTCCACTAGTATGATAAATCGACCTGTAATGAGGGATTGTAGTGCAAAATCAGGGCGACCAGTTGTATCATTAATTGGAATAAAATAAGAATACGTATTGAGACGCTCCATCAATAATTCTCCGCTTAAAATAACATCTGTTTGAATTGCATGAAGCTGCTGTTTTAATTTATTTAACGTATCGAGGTTCGCAATATCTTGAAAATATAAAATGGCAACTTGTGTTTTGGATCTTTTGCCAATCGTCAATTTTTCAACGCATAAAGAATCTGTCGGTACCCTTTTTCGAATTAATGCAATATTTACAGCTAAATCCTCAATAAAATTATCGCGAGGTCCTTTAATGAGCACTTCAAGACTTGTTTCTTCAGGGCTTCGGTTTGGTTTACTTTCAATATTGCTTGCTAGCAAAAGCTGTTGTGCTTCAATATAAATTAATACAAACCCACTATATACATTCGTTACCGCATCATTTGGATCTGTTATTTCTTGCAAGTCTGGAAGATATAATTTTTTTGTAATCGTTGATGGATCGAGCGGCAATTCTTTATGATCGCAAAGCGCTTGTAAACGTGGAACGATAACTTCATTTAATAAATGTTTATCTGTCATCGCTTCACAAGTAATTAAAATAACATTGCTTAATTGAAATTCATATGTTTGAAAACGGACGTCAGCACTTTTTGCGAATAGTTGTTGTAAGGAAGTTAAATCAATTTTATGCATGTTTCTCCGCCTTTTTATTCGTTTTCTTTCTTAATAAGATGTTTAAAATAAATGCCAAAATGAAAAAGAATAAAAAAGTACTTATTAAGAAATATTTACCTTTTAGTTCGATAAATATACTGTCATTCAATAGAAAAAGGGGTAAAGTGCAAAATATAAAGGCAGGTACAATGGTCTCGAAAATACTCTTTTTCTGTTGAGCCAATCCTAATAGCTCAATCGCTACGAATAATAGAAAACCAATTCGAACAAATGCACCAGTTAACCATTGATAAACGGAAAGAAAATCCAAATGCTCAATAAAACGACCGATTGTTGCTAATTTCCATTCTTCAAACGCAGGATAACGTTGCGTTGCTGCTTCTGCTGGACCAAATTCGGTAATTGCGCCAATAAGTGGTCCAATCGTTAAACTAAATAATAAGAAGAGCATAATAAGCAAATGGGAAAATTTTAATTTCCCTTTGAAATGGTGGCTAATAAAAACAAATAATAATAATTCAACAAATCCTGATGCGGGATACATGAGCGATTTTAAAATAGGTGTCATACCATGCTCGTAAATAGGGAGCAATAACGAATATTCTTTTACTTTTAAATTAACAAAAGCCACGAAAAATCCAAGAACGACGACACCAAAAAGAACAATTGTATTAACGATTGTTATGCTTTGAAGTGGAGACATCGCAAAAAGTATGCAAACGATGGCATAACTGAAAAGGAGCACCAATACAGGCGTTTCGGATAAAAATGTCACTGAAACCCACTGCACTGTTTCGCGCATCGTCATAGCAGCCATGAGCAATAAATAAAACGCAATGCAGTATAGGAGGATTTTCCCGACTTTTGGATGATTACTTAATACCACATCTCTAAAAGGTAGGTGTCCTAGCTTTTTTTGAATAAAAATTAATAGATAGAGCCATGGAATGATGAGAATTGTTGCGATGATGACTGAAATCCAAGCATCTCGACCCGTTGTACTTATTAATGAAGGAATAATCGTGACGTGGTTTTTTAAACCGATAAACGTCATAGATAATAAAATGATATGAGTAATACTAATAGAGCCACTTGTTTTCATAGCACACCTCGCTCTTTTAGTGGAAGTATCGCCAATAAATATGCGCCATATAACATTTTCAAAAAAGGGGAAGTAAAAAGACGTAGAAGCAT
Source organism: Solibacillus sp. FSL K6-1523 (assembly GCF_038005225.1). Taxonomy (NCBI): domain Bacteria; kingdom Bacillati; phylum Bacillota; class Bacilli; order Caryophanales; family Caryophanaceae; genus Solibacillus; species Solibacillus sp. FSL K6-1523. The sequence goes on along the minus strand of NZ_JBBOSU010000001.1, from coordinate 3,502,668 downwards.
TTGCCTCTACGCCTTTAAAAATTATTTATATTCAACTACGATGTATGGTTGTAATTGGAATGGTTTTGGTGCGATATTACGATCATTCCATTGAGCAAACCAGCGTTCAACTGGATAGAAGAAGTAGCCGTCTTGCCAATGATCAGATGTATCGTATGGATCAGCAAAAATTAACATGTCATCACCGATACCAGGTGTACCGTTATTGTCATAGCCAATAATTGATTGCCAATGTCCGTCCCAGTCTGTCCATTCAACCATAATTGGACGATCATTTTCTAAATGGTTTGTAAGCCATTTTACAAAATAGCTATCTTTTGCATCCGATACCCAAGCTTCTGTAGAATCACTATTTTCCGATGCATATAAGCTATTCCAAGTAAATGTAGCAGGTAAATTGCCAACATTATTTCCTGTTGCACCTGAATTTTCTTGTATTAAGTCCGTGTCTGAATAATTAGCACGGTAGCTTGTTTCTACGATTTCAAAGCCGTCTAAGCTTGCGAAGAAATCATGTAATTGCGAAACATCTGCACCATATTCATGGAAATTATTCGCAGAGCCAGGTAATGCACCTTCCACATCAAGGTCTGTCATTGCCTTCATTTGTTTGGCAATATCCATTTCTGTCATTTCGTTATAACCGAAATGATTTGCGACCATTAATGCAGTGGCAGGACCACAAGACCATTCTGTCGTCTGTTGCATCGTTTGGAAGTTTTCGATAATGGTAATGTTCTCATCTGATTTTAAGTTATAAAAATCAGGTGCTTTGTAATAACGAGATTCGGGATTGTCTCCAGCATTTGCGTATGCATCTGCACCGCCTGCTTCATCATAATCTTCGCCTTGAATCGGGGTTGGTTTAACTGCCACAGTAGTTTCGGCTGACGCGTTTGTATCTACTTTTGCCTCTGCCTCGTTTTTAGCTTCTTCGCCTGAGCATGCACCCAGTAATAATGCAGATGCTAAAACTGCTGTAAGGGTTTTTTTCATCTATCACTCCACCTTTTAGTATTTTTATGCTTATTTGCACAAGAATTTATTATAGCGTAATTTGCGAAGTTGGCAATCTTTTTTTATTCGATTCTTTTAGAAAAGAAATAGGGTACACACAAGTAAAAAGACATTCTGATGTTTAAATCAAAATGTCCTTTATTAAATAAACTAAAAATCTCACGTCAATTTCTCATTCCAAATAATCATACTTCCTTGCTTCGTCAGCATACTGTTGTGAAATTTGACCAGTTAATTCGTCGTTTTTTGAGACATGCAATTTTTCTAAATCGGAAAACATAGAATCCCCATCTTTGTCTTTATACAAATCATTATAATGATCATAATCACCTTCAAAGTCTGCAGGTGTATCTGAATTTCCATATTGAGCGACGATTTGGAATGAATCCTCATTATCTTGTAACTCATCATTTGCTTCTCTATTTGAGAAAGAATTATCTACAGCTGGCAAGAGGACATCTTCCTCAATAGGACGGTCGTTTGGTACGTATTTTGCTTCGGTATGCGCAATACAAAACGCGGTATACGGAATAGCGCTTAAACGGTCATAAGGTATGTCTTCGTGGCATTTTGCGCAAACGCCGTATGTCCCATTTTCTAACCTTTCAAAAGCTGCATCTATTTGTGATACGATATCTTCATTATGCACCTCAATTGCCATGTCTCTTTCGCGGTCAAATAATTCGGTTGCTAAATCTGCTGGATGATTGTCAATTGTCGATAATTCATCGGTTGCTTCACGTATGCTATAATGTGACCTTTCTTCCATATCGTCAACTGTCCTGCTTAATTCCGTTTTTTGTTCGATTAGCATCTTTTTTAATTTAGATAGTTGTTTTTCATTTAGCATAGTTATCAATTCCTTTCATTTGTAGTATGAGCGAAATGCAGAGAAATCATTTAAATAAAAGAAATTCTGAGATTAAATTAATTCATCAGACAGATAAGCTTCTTTTTGTGATGATTGGATTAGTATTACCACATTATCTAAAAGGTGTATTTTAGCCCGAAATATGTAAAATAGAATGCCGAAACATTGATTTAACAACGTTTCGGCATTTTCAAATTTAAATCATTTCTTTATAACAGGGACTTTTTAGAAAGCCCTATGATTTGGCTCAATTTTAACGAAGCTTAGTACTTTCCGGTTATCATCATAGTTGAAGGAGCGGATTTGACTGTCTCGGTTGCGCCCGCCATTATCATGAATGATTAAGTAGAGCTCGTTATTTTTAATTTCATAGCCAATTAAAGGGACCCAATGATAGGCGAACATTGGTTTCTTTTTTGAGAAAAACTGCCCGGTAAAATAAGTATCAAACTTCATGGCAACTGGGTTTCCTGCCCGTAATTGCTGAATGGCTTCCGTCAGTGTGCATTCTTCAATACACCAGTTTTCACCGAGTAGGCGTCTTAAATTACGAATCATACGCCATTTGAAAAGACCGATTTTTGTACTACCTAAAAGTGTATAAAGCTCATTAATATCTTTCGTCGATACGGCTTCAGGTTGATTTAAATAATTTAATATGACATGAGCTGTAGTCGGTCCACATGCAGAGTTTTGATACTCTGCTCGGACAGCTGAACTATACTGAGAAATCCCATTAACATTGAGTAGAACGCGCAAAATATCACCTCCTTTATAAAGATAGTATACACAATTTTTAAAATGCTGATTTTATTTGAAACTATAATTGGGAGTGCTCCGTCTAACGTTAAACCGAAATAAAGGGGGTGTCTACTATGCAGCTAGACCAATTTGTTCGAAAGCACGGAGAAGAACTGTTACGGCTTGCCTATACATATGTGAAAAACATACAAGTTGCTGAAGATATTGTACAAGATGTATTGCTAAAAGCATTTGAGCAACAGCAGCAATTTCGTGGTGAATCAACTTACCGCACTTATTTATATCGGCTGACGATAAATCGTAGTTATGATTACTTACGCAGTTGGAGCTATAAAAATACCATTTTAACGAATAAAATTAGGGAAGTTTTCCAAGGCACAAAATCAGCCGAGCAGCAGGTAATGGAACTGACTGAAAATGCGCAGCTCGGTCAAGCGATTTTACAGCTTCCTATAAAATATCGTGAAGTCATTATTTTATATTATTACAAAGAATTCAATATCGAGGAAATTGCACAGCTGTTAAATATATCAAGTAACACAGTGAAAACAAGATTAAGGCGTGGGCGGGAGAAATTAAAATTCATATTAGAGGAAGGTGAATGGGATGACGAATTCTCGCATAAAGCAAGCCATTGATGAAGCAATTGGTAAGGACCCGTTATTAAATGATACATTTGTGGAAAAGGTGTTAACAAAGAAAAAAACGCGCAAATCACTACAATGGATTCAGCCTGCAATTATACTTTGCACGATGCTTGTGCTTGGGTTTACCCTATATTTCCTGCCAGCTGAAAATATACAAACAGCGGAAGAAGTGGAGCCGAGCTTGCCGACAGAGGAGCAGCGGATCGTTGTAGAAAACTATTTTGATGCCATTTACCGAAAAGATGTGAAGGCGATTCAGAAAGTGGCGAATGTAGATGTGGAAATGGTGTTGAAAGAGTATAGTATTTTTGATTTGGAACAACCTTTTGAAATTGTAAAGACGATCGATGAGGAACAGCGAATTGTACTTTATATAAAACTGACCGCTAATGAACGCGATTTTTTAAATGAAATTCAGTATGTGAAAGCGACGGGGAAAATTGAGCTAAATGAGCAACAATTATTTTATGCCTATGATGATATTGAATTACCGCGGTCGATTGATTTGGAATTTCGGACGGTCGACAATGCGCCAAAGATGTTGAATTTTGAATTGAAGTCCAAACAACAAGCATACGAAAAAGGAATATTTGCTGATGGGACAATATTACACCAATTAAAAGATGAGGAAGGAACATTGCGTGTCATGGAAACGATGGAAGGCGAGTTTTTAGATATAGGTATTTTTAGTGATGGACCTTCTGCTACTTACACGATGAGTTCAGGTTCGGGTGGATATTTAATAATTGATGAAAAAGGAATGAATATTACATTGCTTTTTAAACAGACCACTGGAAATTATCAAATCGTTTATGGTGATTTACAAGATAGGAAGGATGCTAGGAAGGAAGGACCTTATCAAATAGACTTTCATGACGAACCAGTCTACTTTTGGGGCGGGCAAGATGCAAAAATTGTAACGGTTCGAGATGGGGAATTAGTAAGTGCCAATATTTTCGAACACGCAAAGTTAAATGGTCCGATTCCATTCTACAGTGTGGATATGAGGGGTCCAAACGTATTGCTGAAATATGATGATAATTACTTCCAAAAATCAAATTATTATTTGTTGGAGGGTTTTAATCAATTATCAACATCGGAATTACATTTTGATGCGAAGAAAAACAATCTCCAAAATAGAGTGTTTATTAATCGAGCAAATTATTATAATCAATATGAATTTTACGGCAATGATTTGAAAATTAAATTGGCTCCAAAAGACGTAGGGGCTAATGGGAAGTCAGAACAAATATATACAAATATAAAAATTCGCGTAGATGGCGAAAACTACTTTGTTACAGGTGATAGTGGGTTTGCAGTACAGTTCACACGAAAAGATGATCGAACGATTGTGGATGAACAAGGGAATGAATATTATACAGATGGTAAATTAAATTAAATGAAAAAGGCTACCCGACAAATTTAATAATCGGGTAGCTTTTCCTGTTTTCTTACAATTTTAATTGAGCTTTGCACCTTTCCACATGAATGTGAAAATAGTTGTTAAGATTAAAATAATTAAACCTGCGATAAACGGTAATAAAATTCGAATATCGTAAAGTGCACCTGCAAGTAGCGGTCCTAAAATATTGCCGATACTCATATAAGCATTGTTCATCCCCATCGCAAAACCTTGTTCATTGCCTGCTAATTTTGAAATAAGCGTTGTTAGTACAGGTCGCAAAATTGAGGTAGCAAGGAAAATCATTAATGAAATGGCAAAGAACATTTTATAAGACCCTGCAATAATTGACAGTAAAAAACCAACTGCTGTCACGATTAAAAATAGTTTCAAAACATTTAATTCGCCAATTAATTTTACAATACGGTCTACAACGAACAGCTGCATAATTACACCAACTAAACCTGTTGCGGTAATCATAAAGGCAATTTCCTGTGGTGTAGCACCGAATTGATCGTTTACATATAGGCCAAGCACCGTTTCATATGCCATTAATCCGAAACTCATAATAAGAGTAATGACTAATGGGATGAAGAACGGCTTTTTCACCGATAAAAGTACGTCTTTTATCATCGACTGATTTGATTCGTTCGATATGTCCATTTTTTCAGTTAAGCTTTCTGGCAATGTGAAGAACGACACGACAAATGCTAATAATCCAACGATTGCTGAAACAAGTAAAGGTGCTTTTAAACCGTAATCAGCTAAAAATCCGCCAATACCTGGTCCAATCACAATACCTAAAGACATTGCTGCTGAAATAAAACTATTTCCTTTTGCACGCTGGTCCATTGTTGTAATGTCAGCAACGTAAGCATAAATTGCCGGGATTAAAAGCGCACAGCCAATCCCGCCGATTGCGCGTGAAATATATAGTAAAACAATAGAATCTGCAAAGTAAAACATAAACATAGAGATAGCTAGAATAAGTAATCCAGCATTAATGAGCGGGCGACGTCCATATTTATCTGCCCATTTCCCACCAATCGGAGAAACTAAAAATTGAGCGAAAGCAAAAATGGCGATAATTAATCCTGCCGCCGTTCCACCTTGTCCAATTCCTTTTAAATAAGCGGGAATGATTGGAATAATAATCCCAAAGCTCCCGACTGCAATAAACATATTTAACATTAATAATGCTAATTTTTTTCGTTGATCTGAAGTCATATAAAATCCTTTCTTAATATAGAAATTTTCGCACAGTAACCCATTGTATTACGGATTGATGCCAATGACAAATTTAAAGATTGATAGAAAATTCCCATCTTTATGAAGGGATTTAATGCAACAAAAAAGCGGATCCAAAGGAAACCCCTTTTAGATCCACTTTTTCATTTTATTAAGCTTGTGCGTTTAAAAATTCTTCTACTTGTGCAGGTGATTTTGCGTTTGCACTGTGTAGGTGAGCTAATTTTTCACCATTTTGGAAGATTAATAATGAAGGAATCCCCATTACTTGATACTTCTCCGCTAAATCTGGGAAGTTGTCGCGGTTAATTGAATACCAGTCATATTGAGAGTACTCTTCAATAATTGGATCGATAAACATATCCATGCGTGTGCAGTCGGGGCACCAACCAGCGAAAAACTTAAGTAATACTTTTTTGTCTGTACCTGTTAGTTCGTTAAATTGTTCAATTGTTGTAATTTCTTGCATTTTAATCACGCTCCTTATGCCCATTCTACACACAATCAACAATTACGAAAAGGATTTAAACTTCAAAAAGTGTAACCTAGTAACTTTTTAGAGCAATTATTAAAGTAGAATAATAAATATTGAGAAAATTTAGAGAAATATATTGCGGAATTTACCAATATAAACTACACTAAGAACAGAAAAGCTGTTTGAAGTTTTTTTTTCATTTGAAAATGAATGATTGTTCATTCAAGGGAGAAGGGGGAAGTGCTTGTGTCTTACAAAATTCAAAAAGCAGCGGTATTAGGTTCAGGGGTAATGGGTTCAGGTATTGCAGCACATTTAGCAAATATCGGGATTCCTACATTATTATTAGACATCGCACCAAAAGAGCTAACAGACGCGGAAATTGCAAAAGGATTCACAGTAGATTCCAAAGCGGTGAAAAATCGTTTCACTAACGGAGCAATGCAAAAATTATTGAAACAAAAGCCAGCACCACTTTCAGCAAAGGGGAATTTAGCGTTAATTACACCGGGGAATTTCGAGGATGATTTAGACAAATTAAAAGATGTTGACTGGATCATCGAAGTTATTGTAGAAAACTTAGAAATTAAAAAAGGACTATTTGAAAAAATTGATGCAATTCGTAAACCAGGCACAATTATTTCATCCAATACATCAGGGGTAAGCATTAATGCGATGGCAGAAGGACGTTCAGAAGATTTCCAAGCACATTTCCTTGGCACACACTTCTTCAATCCGCCGCGTTATTTAAAATTATTAGAAGTCATCCCGTCAAACACGACGAAACCAGAAGTTGTAAGCTTTATGCAACAATTTGGAGAAGATGTCCTTGGTAAAGGGGTTGTCATTGCAAAAGATACACCGAACTTTATCGCCAATCGTATCGGTACATATGGCTTACTTGTAACGATGCAGGAAATGATTGCTCGCAATTATACAGTAAGTGAGGTTGATTCGGTAACGGGCCCAATTATCGGTCGTCCAAAATCAGCGACATTCCGTACGTTAGATGTTGTCGGGTTAGATACGTTTATCCATGTAGCAAAAAATGTTTATGACCAAACGACAGGCGAGGAACAGGCTGTTTTTGAAGAATCGCCAATTTTAAAAAGAATGGTTGAAAATGGCTGGTTAGGTGCAAAGTCGGGTCAAGGTTTCTTCAAAAAAGAAGGAAAAGAGATATTACAATTAAATTTATCGACATTGCAATATGAACCGCCGAAAAAACTTGCCGCTCCTTCATTAGAAATGGCAAAGCAAGCAAAAGGACCAGGTGGCAAATTAAAAACATTAATTTATGCCAATGACCGTGTGGGAGAACTTTTATGGAATTCATTTGCACCGACGTTAATTTACTCGGCAAAATTGACAGGCAAAATTGCAGATGACATTTTAGCGATTGATAATGCGATGAAATGGGGCTTTGGCTGGGCACAAGGACCATTCGAAATGTGGGATGCTATTGGTGTAGAAAAATCCGTTGCTAAAATGAAGGAAGAAGGACGCGAAATTCCTGCCTTTGTTACAAATTTATTAAATAACGGATTCACAACATTCTATTCGGAAATTGAAGGTGACTTAGCTTACTTCAATGGAACAGAATATGTGAAAGTCCCGGTAAATGAAAAAGCAATTGATTTAAGACGCTATAAGAAAAAACATGGGGTCATTAAATCAAATTCAGGCGCTAGTTTAATAGATTTAGGAGATGGTGTTGCATTACTAGAATTCCATTCACAATCCAATGCCATTGGTTTAGATATTATCCAAATGATCAATTTCGCCATTGATGAAGTGGAGAAAAACTATAAAGGTCTCGTAATCGGAAATCAAGGCAAAAACTTCTGTGTCGGTGCGAACCTAGGCATGATTTTAATGGAAGCACAAGATGATAATATTTTTGAACTCGACTTTGTCATCCGCGCTTTCCAGCAAGCGATGCGTCGTATTAAATACAGCGTAAAACCAGTCGTAGCAGCGCCATTCCAAATGACGCTAGGTGGCGGAGCGGAAGTATGTTTACCTGCTGCACATATTCAAGCTTCAGCAGAAACGTATATCGGCTTAGTAGAAGTTGGTGTTGGTCTAATTCCAGGTGGTGGCGGAAATATCGGGCTGTATGAGAAATTCTTGAAAGGTTTACCAAATGGCGTTGATATGGACTACCAAGCGATTGCGAATAAAGTATTTGAAACAGTTGCACTTGCGAAAGTTTCGACTTCGGGCGAGGAAGCACGTGAAAATAACTTCTTAGATTTTGCTGATGGGATTTCTGTTAATCCAGATCACTTAATTTATGATGCGAAGCAAGCAGCATTAGCACTTGCAGATGCAGGCTACACAGCACCAATTAAAAAGGCTGTGAAAGTAGTTGGGGCACCAGGTTATGCAACATTATTATTAGGTGCACAGGGGATGTATGATTCTGGATTTATTAGTGAGCATGATTTAAAAATTGCTAAAAAACTTGCGTACGTCATTGCAGGTGGCTTAGTACCATATGGAACAGAAGTTTCGGAAGACTATTTATTAAATCTTGAAAAAGAAGCATTTTTAAGTTTAGTAGCTGATCAAAAATCACAAATGCGTATGCAGCACATGCTTGTAAAAGGGAAGCCATTACGTAACTAATATTTCAGGTTAAGTGGCAATTAGAGTCACTAGCTTATAACAAGGGGGATACATCGTTATGCGTGAAGCCGTTATCGTTGCAGGAGCGAGAACACCAATAGGACGTGCAAAAAAGGGGACACTTGCCAATACACGTCCGGATGATTTTGGTGCAGTAGTAGTAAAGGAAACGTTAAAACGTGCGGGCTATGAAGGTCCGATTGATGATTTAATTATGGGCTGTGCGATGCCTGAAGCGGAGCAAGGGATGAATGTTGCACGATTAGTCGGTGCATTAGCAGGCTTGCCAGATACAACACCGGCTCTAACGGTTAACCGTTTCTGTTCATCAGGTTTACAAACAATTGCCTATGCTGCGGAAAGAATTATGCTCGGTCACTCAAAAGCGATTATCGCAGGTGGTACTGAATCGATGAGTATGATTCCAATGACAGGAAATACAGTTCGTTTAAATCCGAAGCTAGCAGAAGAAGCGCCACAATACTATATCGGGATGGGGCATACGGCGGAAGAAGTTGCTAAACGCTATAATGTGAGCCGTGAAGAGCAAGATGCTTTCGCAGTACGTTCACATGAATTAGCTGAAAAAGCGATTAAAGAAGGAAAATTCCTCGACGAAATCGTACCTGTTGAAGTAATAGAATATACAGTTGACGAGAATAATAAATTACAAGAAAAGAAAGTAGTTTTCGATACGGATGAAGGGGTACGGTCTGGTACTTCGATGGAAGGCTTAGCAAAATTACGCCCAGCTTTCCATGTGAAAGGATCTGTTACAGCGGGGAATGCTTCTCAAACATCGGATGGTGCAGCGGCAGTACTCGTAATGGACCGTGAAGAAGCTGAAAAGCAAGGTATCCAGCCACTTGCGAAGTTTTTAGGATTTGCAGTTGGGGGAGTACCACCGGAAGTAATGGGAATTGGTCCAATTGTAGCCGTTCCGAAAGCGTTAGAAATTGCTGGTTTAACACAAGATCAAATCGACCTGTGGGAAATCAATGAAGCATTCGCATCACAATCGATCCAAGTTGTACGTGAACTAGGCATTGATATCGATAAAGTGAATGTCAACGGGGGTGCCATTGCTTTAGGACACCCACTTGGCGCAACAGGTACGATTTTAACTGTGAAATTGATTAACGAATTAAAACGACGCGGCGGCAAATACGGTGTTGTAACAATGTGTATCGGCGGCGGCATGGGGGCAGCTGGGGTGTTTGAAGTATTGTAATTGTTAATTATTTGTTAGTTCAATCTCGAAATACATTTTGATCAAATAGGAAAACTTTGAAAGCGTATGGAGTGGAGGGCGGCAGACTCCTGCGGGAACAGCACCATAGGAACAAAGGCTAAAACCGTCACGTCCTGTGACAACGCCTTTGTGACCAACATCGTGTTGGCCTAAAATCCAATGTTTTCGGAATACCTTCCGAAAACATTTAGTTGGAGCCGTGCCCGCGGAAAGCGTCCGCCCGTAACGGAATATGCAAGCACACATTTTGATTCAGGGGAAATAGTTAGTAGGCTATCACCAATCACAAAGACCATAGGGGAGGAATTTATCATGGAAAAAACAACAAACATTATTAAAGGTGGCGGCTTCATAATCGAGGACGTTGAAATCGATCGTGTCATTACGCCAGAGGATTTCACAGATGAGCAAAAAATGATTGCTCAAACAACTCAGGACTATGTGGAAAACGAAGTATTACCAGTCGTTGGAAATTTAGAAAATCATGAGTTCGAGCATTCGGTACGTTTATTAAAAACAGCAGGTGACCTCGGCTTACTTGCTGCAGATGTGCCAGAAGAATATGAAGGACTTGGTTTAGATAAAATTTCTTCTGCACTTATCGCAGAAAAAATGTCGCCAGCAGGTGGTTTCTCGATTACTCATGGAGCTCACGTTGGAATCGGTTCATTACCAATTGTTTTATTCGGAAATCACGCACAAAAATCGCATTATTTACCGAAGTTAGCTTCAGGTGAGTTAATCGCTGCTTATGCGTTAACAGAGCCAGGTTCAGGTTCGGATGCATTAGGTGCGAAAACGACGGCGAAATTAAACGCAGCGGGCACACATTACATTTTAAATGGTGAAAAACAATGGATTACAAACGCAGGATTTGCAGATGTGTTCGTAGTTTATGCGAAAATTGATGGTGAAAAGTTCACGGCATTCATCGTAGAGCGTTCATATAAGGGCGTTTCGGTTGGTCCGGAAGAGAAGAAAATGGGGATTAAATCTTCTTCAACGCGTACATTAATTTTAGAGGATGCAGAAGTACCAGTAGAAAACTTATTAGGTGAAATTGGTCGTGGCCATATTATTGCCTTCAATATTTTAAACATTGGTCGCTATAAACTTGGAGTAGGTACAGTAGGTGCTTCAAAACGTGCATTTGAGCTTGCGGTAGCCTATTCAAATCAACGTCAACAATTCAAAACACCGATTTCAAGCTTTAATTTAACGAAAGAAAAATTAGCGACAATGGCATCACATATTTATGCATCAGAATCATTAAACTATCGTACAGTTGGTTACTTCGAAGATCGCTTAAACCAGCTATCAGATGAAGAGCAAAAAGATGGTATGGCAGTAGCAGGTGCGATTGCTGAGTATGCAATTGAATGTTCGATTGCAAAAGTATTCGGTTCAGAAACATTAGATTATGTGGCAGATGAAGCCGTTCAATTGCATGGTGGTTACGGCTTTATGGCTGAATATGAAGTAGAGCGTATTTACCGTGATTCTCGTATTAACCGTATTTTTGAAGGGACAAATGAAATTAACCGCATGATCGTACCAGGTACATTCATGAAGAAAGCATTAAAAGGTGAATTACCGTTATTACAAGTAGCACAAGACTTACAAAATGAATTATTAATGCTAATGCCTGAAGAAATTGGCGAAGCGGCATTAGAGCAAGAAAAATATTTAGTGAAAAACGCGAAGAAAATTGCGGTTCTTGCGGCGGGCGCGGCAGCACAACGTTTTGGTGCTAAATTAGATCAAGAGCAAGAAGTATTAGTGAACATTGCGAATATCGCCAACCAATTATACGCAATGGAATCAGCAGTCATCCGTACACAAAAAGCAATCGCACGTGATGGGGAAGAAAAAGCTGCACAAAAGATTCTGTACACGCAAATTTTCTGCCAAGAAGCATTTGCAGAAATCGAAAAAGAAGCAAAAGAAACATTGCTTGCGACAGTTGAAGGGGATGCAGGACGTATAATCTTATCGGCATTACGTAAATTAACTCGTAATAATCCTTACAACCTTATTCCGAAAAAACGTGAAGCATCAGTTAAATTAATTGAAGCGGCAAAATATGTTGTATAAGTAAGTAATGGATCCTTGGCATAATTGTGTCAGGACGCCAGATCGGATGTGGGACGCCGCATCCGATTTTTGAATTGTGTAAGTGAATCCGATATAATAGAAGAAAGTAGATTGCAAAAAAGGAGCACTTTTATGACAATTCAATTGATTCAATACCCAAAATGTACAACTTGTAAAAAAGCACAAAAATGGTTCGATGAAAATGGGATTACATATGAAATTAGAAATATCGTCGAACAAACACCTACTGTAGAGGAGTTAGCTGCAATTTATAAAGAGAGTGGCTTGCCTTTGAAGAAGTTTTTCAACACGTCAGGCATAAAGTATCGTGAGCTTGGTTTGAAAGATAAATTGGAAACAATGACTGAAGCGGAACAATTAGCATTACTAGCATCGGATGGTATGTTAATTAAACGACCACTCGTTACAGATGGTAAAAAATTAACATTAGGATTTAAGGAGTCTGACTTCTTAGAAACTTGGAAATAAACCGTGTAACATATTGAATTTCCGAACGATTTATGGCAAACTGAACATGAATATACTACATATTACTTGGAGGGGTTATCATGAACACACCAAAAGAATTGAAATATACTAAAGAGCACGAATGGGTAAAAATTGAGGACGGCAAAGCAACAATCGGTATTACGCACTTCGCACAATCTGAACTTGGTGATATCGTATTCGTTGAGCTACCAGAAGCTGGCGACGATATTACGAAAGATCAACCATTCGGTAGCGTAGAATCTGTTAAAACAGTTTCAGAATTATATGCACCGCTTTCAGGTAAAGTTGTATCAGTAAACGAAGAGTTATCTGACAACCCAGAGTTTGTTAACGAATCTCCATACGAACAAGCATGGATGGTTGTTATCGAATTAACAAATGAAGCTGAGTTAGAAGAATTACTGGATGCAGACGCTTACACTCAATTTATTGAACAGTAATAATCCTTACGCTAAAATCTGTACATACAGGTTTTAGCGTTTTTTTAGCTTAAGTAGGAGGTTTAATAATGGAGAAATGCATTATCGTAGAAGGGCGCTCAGATAAGCTTCAAATTGCCCCTTTACTTGCTGAACAAGTCTTCATACTTTGCACGAATGGTACAATAAGTGAAGATGAATTAATTGCATTATTAACGCCGTACGAGCAATATGAAATGGTAACGATGTTCGATGTTGATAAAAATGGAGAAAAATTGCGCAAGTTGATGAATCGTACTTATTCTGAAGCGCAGCATTTAATCATTCCAAAGCAATATATTGAAGTGGCAGAGACGCCAGCTTCTGTTTTAATAGAGCTTCTTAAAGATGCGAAATTTTTAGTAAAAGAAGGCTGATAGTAGTATGGAAGAATGGACGAAAGAACAATGGATAGAGCAGCTACAAAGCGGAGAGCAGTGTGCGTTTTATTTATATACACCACTATGTGGGACATGTGATGTAGCGTCAAAAATGTTAACGGTAATTGAAGAGTTACTGCCAGATTTGCCGATTGGTATGGCGAATATCAATTATTTAGGCAATTTTGCAATGGACATGCAAGTGGAAAGTGTGCCGTGTTTAATCATTGCAAACAATGGTGAAATTAGGGAAAAGGTATATGCGTTTCAATCTGTACCGTTTTTATTTGCAATATTAAAAAAATGATTGACGTTCCTAATTTAACGTGATAGAGTATCATTTATAAATAAAAACTTAATAGCGTTACTCTTATGAAGAGAGGCGGAGGGAAGTGCCCTATGAAGCCCGGCAACCAGCATTGTATGATGAAAAGGTGCCAAATCACACAAAGTTTAACTTTGAGAGATGAGAGAACGGTTCAACATAAATGTGTGAAAACCTTTCTACTTGTCGTCGTGGAAAGGTTTTTTGTATTTTCTTTACAAAATGAATCGACCCACACGAAAAAATGTGTTTTGAAAATAACGAATTAGTTATTTCAAATCGAAGGAGTTCAAAAAATGATTGATTTACAAAATATATCGAAAGTTTATAAGACAAAAAACGGTGAACTAAAAGCCGTAGACCAAGTAAATTTATCGATTAAACAAGGTGAAATCTACGGTATTATCGGTTACAGTGGTGCTGGTAAAAGTACGATGATTCGACTATTAAATGGCTTAGAAAAACCAACAGTTGGTTCGGTCATTATTAATGGCAATGATATTTCAAAGGCATCTGGGAAAAAGCTGCGAGATGCAAGACAAAAGATCAGCATGATTTTCCAACACTTCAATTTACTTTGGTCACGTACAGTGGAAGATAATATCGCCTTCCCACTTGAAATTGCGGGTGTACCAAAAGAAGAACGAGCAAAACGTGTAGAGGAACTCATTGAGCTTGTTGGACTAGCAGGACGAGGGAAAGCGTATCCATCCCAATTATCAGGTGGTCAAAAACAGCGTGTCGGCATTGCCCGTGCACTTGCCAATAATCCGGAAGTTTTATTATGTGACGAAGCAACTTCTGCACTCGACCCAGAAACGACGGATTCGATTTTAGAGTTATTACTCGATATTAATAAAAAAATCGGATTAACAATTGTACTCATTACACATGAAATGCATGTTATTCGGAAAATTTGTGACCGCGTTGCTGTAATGGAAGCAGGTAAAGTAGTGGAGCAAGGGGAGGTACTACAAGTATTCCAAAATCCGCAAGCGCCAATAACGAAAAACTTTATGGCACAAATATCTGGTGAAACGCAGGAAATGCAAGCATCACTTGAGCAAATTTTAGCGAACTATCCATCAGGGAAAATTGTGAAGCTTGGCTTTGTAGGACAAACAACAGAGCAACCGGTCATTTCACAAATCATTAAGCAATTTGATATTGTCGTGAACATTGTACATGGCAAAATTTCCAATACAACAAGTGGTCCACTCGGTACATTATTTATACATATTGAAGGTTCGAGTGATCAAATTAATGCTGCTTTAGAATTACTTGCGCAACATAAAGTTCAAACGGAGGTGATTGAACATGATTGAGCAATTATTTCCGAATGTAGATTGGGCAAAGATGCTCGCTGCAACTTATGAAACAGTTTATATGACGGCTGTCGCAACTGCTGTAACATTTGTACTTGGTTTAATTATCGGGATTGTCCTATTTTTAACGAGTGATAATCAGCTATGGGCTAATAAAATCGTCCATTTTCTAACGGGTTCAGTCGTGAATATTTTCCGTTCGATTCCATTTATCGTCTTAATTATTTTACTCATTCCATTCACAAAATTTTTACTTGGCACAATTCGTGGTGCTAATGCGGCTTTACCGGCACTTATTATTGGTGCGGCACCGTTTTATGCGCGAATGGTGTTAATCGCCTTACGTGAAATTGATAAAGGGGTAATTGAAGCGGCTCGTTCAATGGGTGCTAAAACGTCGACAATTATATGGAAAGTACTCATTCCAGAAAGTTTACCAGCATTAATTTCGGGGCTTACAGTAACAGCTGTTGCACTCGTTGGTTACACGGCAATGGCGGGGATTATTGGTGCAGGTGGACTTGGAACTTCAGCGTTTTTAGATGGCTTCCAGCGTAACCGCCAAGACGTGACATTCGTGGCAACTGTTTTAATTTTGATTGTCGTATTTATTATTCAATATATTGGTGATTTCATTACCGCAAAAGTAGATAAACGATAGTTCATGGCGTAGGCCGTAATTATATAAAATACGTTTTGCATTATTTCCGAATTTCATTCCAGGCGCGCGCTTTATAAAAGAGCCTGTCTGTAGCGATCAATTATGCCTCGGCATAATTGTGTCCAAATTCGGCTTTGTGCTAGCACAAAGAACTCCTTGCCGAATTTGTGACATCCAGCGGAGCTTCTTACTCCATTCTGAGAGGTGTTTTAACAACTCTCAGAATGGAGTGAGATGACTGAAAATAAGGAATGTTGTGTGAAGTGGAAAATAAAAAAAGGTAGGTAAAGAAAATGAAAAAATTATTATCAAGTGTTTTATTAGGAGCATCAGTATTAGCTTTAGCAGCATGTAGTTCAGATGAAGAAACATTAAAAGTGGGTGCTTCAAATACACCACACGCACTTATTTTAGAACAGGTAGCACCAATTTTAAAAGAGCAGGGCATTGAACTTGAGATTGAACCGTATACAGATTACGTTTTACCAAACAAAGACCTTGATGAAGGCAATTTAGATGCGAACTACTTCCAACACATTCCATATTTTGAAACGCAAATTGCAGATTTCGATTATGATTTTGCCAATGCTGGTGAAATTCATATCGAGCCAATCGGAGTTTATTCTAAAAAATATAAAACATTAGAAGAGCTTCCAAAAGGTGCTTTAGTATTACTATCAAACTCTGTTGCTGACCATGGACGTATGCTGTCATTACTCGAAGCAAAAGGTTTAATAACACTTAAAGATGGCGTTGATAAAACAACGGCTGAAATTAAAGATATTATAGACAACCCGAAAGACTTAGTATTTGATTACAACACAGCGCCAGAATTATTAGTGCAAATGTATGAAAATGATGAGGGTGATGCGGTATTGATCAACTCAAATCATGCAATTGATCATGGCATTAACCCACAAGAAGATTCGATTGCAATTGAATCGAGTGATGAATCACCATATATTAATATTGTTGCAGTTAAATCAGGTAATGAAAAATCAAAAGAAATTAAAGCATTAGTAGACGCTTTACACTCAAAAGAAATTCAAGACTTCATGTTAGAACAATGGGGCGGCTCAGTCGTACCGGTAGTGAAATAATCAAAAAACTTCCCGCAAATGGTAATAATAATTTGCGGGAAATTTTTTTATTGAAATCCAGAGACACGAGAATAAAATTGTGAAACGAATTCCAAAAATATTTCTTCTGAAGGTGCGAGTACCCGTGTCGTTGGTGTGATAATTCCGACATTTCGACGGATTGATGGATTGGCAATCGGCACTCTTACCGTCATTCGCGGTGTAGAATCATACAGTGAACTTTCCGGCAATAAAGATACACCTATCCCCGCAGCAACTAACCCTTTTAATGCATCCATATCTTCCCCTTCAGATGTGATCTTTGGAACAAAGCCTACAGATTTACAGGCATCCATAGCTACTTTGTGTAAAATATAGCCATCCGGGAACATGACGAAATGATCATGACGCAATTCGATTAAATTAATGCTGTCCCTTTTTGCGAGCAGATGATTTGCTGGGAGTAGTGCATGAATATTTTCACTAAAAAGTACCGTCGTATTAAGTGCCTCATCCTTTTTGGGCAATGGGCCGAGTAAAGCTAAATTTAATTCGCGATTTTTAACGGCCTCGATTAAATATTTATAAGACCCTTGGCGCAAATGAAAAGAAACATTTGGATACTCTTTTTTAAATGCGGAAATAATCGTAGGGAGTACATAGCTTGCAAGGCTTGTTGGGAAACCGACCTTAATCGTCCCTTTCGCAGGATCTAAATATTCCTCCACTTGTTTTGCTGCAAAATCAATTGCTTTGAGCGCAACAATTGTGTGTTCTAAAAAAGTTTTCCCGATCGGCGTTAACTTGACATTCCGTCCAACACGCTCGAAAAGTGGGGCGCCAAGCTCTTCTTCTAAGTTGGCAATTTGTCTACTAATGGCGGATTGAGCAACGCGCAAATGTTCCGCCGCTTCAGAAATATGCTCACGTTCTGCCACCTCAACAAAATAACGTAATTGTCTTAATTCCAAATTGATCACCTCATATATCTATAAAGTAGATGGATTCTCTTAAAACTATATATTAAATCTAAAACTTTACAATGCCCATTCATTTTAGGGGCATTGGTTTGAAGTATCCTAAGAGGATTTAACCAATGAAATCAGTTCTCATTTGCATGTTCTCTATTGAAAATGGCAAATTGAAAGATAACACTATTTTAATAGTAGAAACGACTTGGAGAAAAGAATAATTAAAGAATATGAGGGAAAGTTTAATTAAAATCATTCTAAACTGTTTGCAACCAATCGCCTTTTCAGTTAAGATTGGATGTGACAATAAATTAGCATAGGTGTAAACCGTGCAAATGAATATTTGGAGGTAATTTAATGGCAACTTTAGAGATTAAAGATCTTCACGTTGAAATCGACGGAAAAGAGATTTTAAAAGGTTTAAACTTAACAATTAACACAAATGAAGTACACGCAATTATGGGTCCAAACGGTACAGGTAAATCAACATTAGCATCAGCAATCATGGGCCATCCTAAATATGAAGTAACACAAGGTGAAGTATTAATCGATGGTGAAAACGTACTTGAAATGGAAGTAGACGAGCGTGCAAAAGCGGGTCTATTCCTAGCAATGCAATATCCATCTGAAATTCCTGGTGTTACAAACGCTGACTTCTTACGTTCTGCAATCAATGCACGTCGTGAACAAGGCAATGAAATTTCTTTAATGAAATTCATCCGCGAATTAGATAAAACAATGGACTTTTTAGAAATGCCAGAAGAAATGGCTCAACGTTATTTAAACGAAGGCTTCTCTGGTGGTGAGAAAAAACGTAACGAAATTTTACAAATGATGATGATCAAACCTACTTTCGGTATTTTAGATGAAATCGACTCAGGTTTAGATATCGACGCATTAAAAGTAGTTTCAAAAGGAATTAACGAAATGCGCGGCGAAGGTTTTGGTTGCTTAATGATCACGCACTACCAACGCCTACTTAACTACATCACACCTGACCAAGTGCACGTAATTATGCAAGGTAAAATCGTGAAATCGGGTGGCGCAGAGCTTGCACAACGTTTAGAAGCAGAAGGTTATGAGTGGATTAAACAAGAGCTAGGCATTGAAAACACGGATGCTGTAACAGAAGAAGCATAATTAAGGAGGACGAATGAGATGACGGTTGAAACAAAATTAGCGTTATCAGCACAAGAAGTACGCTCGTTCTCTGAAAAGAATAATGAACCAGCAGCATTCGCTGATTTCCGCGTAAGCGCATTAGAAAAAGCTGCAGCGCTTGAGTTACCAAAGCCAGATAGAACGAATATTAAAAAATGGGATTTCGTAGACTTTCCAGCACATACTGTAGAAAGTGCTGCCTATGCTTCACTGGAAGAATTACCGGAAGAAGTAAAGGCTGTTATTGATACAGAAGGTCAACAAAATCTTTACATTCAACGCAATAATACACCTGCATTTATTAAAGTTTCTGAAGAGCTTACAAATAAAGGCGTTATTTTTACGGATATTCAAACAGCGATCCGTGAACATGCGGACTTAGTAGAAAAATACTTCATGACAACAGCTGTAAAAGTGGACGAGCACAAGTTAACGGCTTACCATGCGGCACTTGTAAACGGCGGTATTTTCGTTTATGTGCCACGCAATGTTGTTATTGAGGAACCATTACAAGTTGTGTTTGTAAATGATGATGCAAAAGCTTCTTTATTCAATCACGTACTTGTTGTAGCGGAAGAATCTTCAGCTGTTACATATGTTGAAACATATATTTCTACATTTGAACAAGCAGAAGGTCAAGTAAACGTTGTAACAGAAGTAATCGCAAAAGATAATGCACAAGTAACATTTGGTGCGGTTGATACTTTAGCGACAGGTTTCACAGCTTACATGAACCGTCGTGGACATGCTGCGCGCGATGCAAAAATTGATTGGGCATTAGGGTTAATGAATGATGCCAACACAATTTATGAAAATACGACAGATCTAGTTGGTGATAACTCAACTTCTGATTTCAAGATGGTAACAGTTGGTCGCGGTGAGCAAAAATTAAACTTTACTACTTTAATCCGTCAATGGGGTAAAAACACGGACGGTCAAATTTTAAAACACGGCGTTATGAAAGATGCCGCTCAATCTATTTTCAACGGAATTGGTCATATTTTCCGCGGTGGTACGAAAGCTAATGCAGAGCAAGAGTCTCGCGTATTAATGCTTTCTGAAAAAGCACGTGGTGATGCCAACCCGATTCTTTTAATTGATGAAGACGATGTAACAGCAGGACACGCAGCATCTGTTGGACGTGTTGACCCGACTCAACTTTACTATTTAATGAGCCGTGGTATTTCGAAAGCAGAAGCAGAGCGCCTTGTAATTCACGGATTCCTTGCGCCAGTTGTTGCTAAACTACCAATCGAAGGTGTTAAAAAACAGCTGACGGAGGTTATCGAAAGGAAAGTTCGATAATGATACCAAAAGATATTAAAAGTTATTTTCCAATTTTAAATCAAGAAATTAATGGTCATCCTCTTGTGTATTTAGATAGCGCGGCAACTTCACAAAAGCCGATCCAAGTGATTGAAGCGTTAACAAATTACTATAATTTAGACAATTCAAATGTTCACCGCGGTGTGCATACACTTGGAAATCGTGCGACGGATTCGTATGAAGGCGCGCGTGAAAAGGTACGTAAGTTTATAAACGCTGCTTCTACGCAAGAAGTTATTTTTATGCGCGGTACGACAACAGCTTTGAATACAGTGGCTGGTGGTTATGGTCGTCAAAATATCGTTGAAGGTGATGAGATTGTCATTACGTACATGGAACATCACTCGAACATTATCCCGTGGCAACAACTTGCGAAAGAAAAAGGGGCAGTGCTGAAATACATTGAGCTTGAAGCAGATGGCACGATTTCATTAGAAAAAGCGCGTAAAGCTATTACAGCAAAAACGAAAATTGTTTCGATTATGTATGTTTCCAACGTATTAGGTGCTATCAATCCGGTAAAAGAAAT
The DNA here is from genome assembly GCF_038005225.1 of Solibacillus sp. FSL K6-1523. NCBI lineage: Bacteria > Bacillati > Bacillota > Bacilli > Caryophanales > Caryophanaceae > Solibacillus > Solibacillus sp. FSL K6-1523. The sequence continues at coordinate 3,481,544 of NZ_JBBOSU010000001.1, read as the reverse complement.
TGCAAAAATTGCGCATGAAAACGGCGCAATCATGGTTGTAGATGGTGCACAAGCAGCACCGCATATGAAAATCGATGTACAAGATTTAGACTGTGATTTCTTTGCATTTTCAGGGCATAAAATGTGTGCTCCAACTGGAATTGGTGTACTATATGGGAAAAAGGCGCTACTTGAAAACATGGAACCCGTTGAATTTGGTGGGGAAATGATCGATTTCGTAGGATTACAGGAATCAACATGGAAAGAGTTACCGTGGAAATTTGAAGGCGGAACACCAATTATTGCAGGTGCTATTGGTTTAGGTGCAGCAATTGACTTCCTAGAAGAAATTGGTTTAGACAACATTGCAGCGCATGAGCATCATTTAGCAGGCTACGCGATGGATCAGCTTTCAACAATTGATGGTTTAACAATTTTCGGTCCAACTGATCCGATGAAACGATGCGGTTTAGTAACATTCAATTTAGATGATGTGCATCCACATGATGTTGCAACGGTTCTAGATATGAGTGGAATTGCTGTCCGTGCAGGTCACCACTGTGCTCAACCATTAATGAAATGGCTTCAAGTAACTGCAACAGCACGTGCAAGCTTCTACATGTACAATGATGAAGCGGATATTGATGCATTAGTTGCAGGACTGCGCTCGGCGAAGGAGTATTTTGGCGATGTCTTTTAATAACTTAGATCAACTATACCGTTCCGTAATTATGGATCACTATAAAAATCCTCGTAATAAAGGATCTTTAGATGAAAACAGTGTGACAATTGATATGAATAACCCAACTTGCGGTGACCGTATCCATTTAACGCTAAATTTGAAAGATGGCGTCGTAGAAGATGCGAAATTTGACGGCGAAGGTTGCTCAATTTCGATGTCTTCAGCTTCTATGATGACACAAATTGTTAAAGGTAAAAAATTAGACGAAGCACTTGAGCTTGCAGAAATTTTCTCGAAAATGATGCTTGGTGAAGACTTCGACGATGAAAAATATGATCTTGGGGATGTTGAAGCACTGCAAGGTGTAGCGAAATTCCCAGCACGTATTAAATGCGCTACATTGGCTTGGAAAGCGATGGAAAAAGGCGTAAACAACGAAAAGAACTAAAGTAATATAAAGCACAAGGACATTAATGACGACGCTTTAGAAATATTTATTTTAGCACTTCTCATTTTATGAACGGAGGAGAAAAACATGGCGAAAAAAATGCCTGATATCGGCGATTACAAATATGGTTTCCATGATAAGGACGTTTCAATTTTCCGTTCTGAACGTGGATTGACAGAAGAAATCGTACGTGAAATCTCAAGTATGAAAGAAGAGCCACAGTGGATGCTAGACTACCGCTTAAAAGCTCTAGAAAAATTCTATGAAATGCCAATGCCTCAATGGGGTGGCGATCTTGCGTCATTGAACTTCGATGAAATTACGTATTATGTAAAGCCATCTGAAGCAACGCAAAAATCTTGGGATGAAGTTCCTGAAGAAATCAAAGCGACTTTTGATAAATTAGGTATTCCAGAAGCAGAACAAAAATATCTTGCAGGTGTATCTGCTCAGTATGAATCTGAAGTAGTTTACCATAACATGAAGCAAGATCTTACAGATATGGGTGTTATCTTCAAAGATACAGACTCAGCATTAAAAGAAAATGAAGAAATTTTCAAAAAGCACTGGGGTACAGTAATCCCTTATACGGATAATAAATTCTCAGCATTAAACTCAGCAGTATGGTCAGGTGGTTCGTTCATCTACATGCCAAAAGGTGTTAAATTAGATACACCGCTGCAAGCTTACTTCCGTATTAACTCTGAAAACATGGGTCAATTCGAACGTACGCTAATTATCGTAGACGAAGGCGCTTCTGTACACTATGTTGAAGGATGTACGGCTCCTGTTTATACGACAAACTCACTACACTCAGCAGTAGTAGAAATTATCGTTAAAAAAGATGCATATTGCCGTTATACAACAATCCAAAACTGGGCAAACAACGTATATAACTTAGTTACAAAGCGTACTGTTGTTGAAGAAAACGGTACAATGGAATGGATCGATGGAAACATTGGTTCAAAATTAACGATGAAATACCCAGCTTGTATTCTTAAAGGTGAAGGCGCTCGTGGTATGACATTATCGATTGCCATTGCAGGTAAAGGTCAACACCAACACGCTGGTGCGAAAATGATTCACTTAGCACCAAATACGTCTTCTACAATCGTATCAAAATCGATTGCAAAACAAGGCGGTAAAGTAACGTATTTAGGCCAAGTTAAATTCGGTAAAAATGCAACAGGTGCACGTGCGAATATCGAATGTGACACATTAATTATGGATAACGAATCAACTTCTGATACAATTCCATACAACGAAATTTTAAATGATAATGTATCTTTAGAGCATGAAGCAAAAGTTTCAAAAGTATCTGAAGAGCAATTATTCTACTTAATGTCTCGTGGTATTTCTGAGCTTGAAGCGACAGAAATGATCGTAATGGGCTTCATCGAGCCATTCACAAAAGAATTACCAATGGAATACGCAGTAGAAATGAACCGTCTGATCAAGTTTGAGATGGAAGGTTCTATCGGTTAATATGGAAAAAGCTGTTTTAGACAAATAAAGTCTAAAGCAGCTTTTTTGTATAGCTTACTTTCGTGTTAACTGGACTTAATATTTATCAGAAAAATTAAAATTTAACGTTGACAAAACGGGGAGGGTGAAATATGATAATACATATCAAAATACTAAGAATTAAAGTAGCTCACTAGAAAACTAGAGGCTGCTCAATTATGCAGGGGATTCCCTTCTGTAAAATTGAGCAGCTTTTTATTTTCAATTAAAACGTACTTAACAAATAGGTTTAATTAACTTGAATTGGATATTTATAAAACTGGAGGATAAATTGATGAAAAAAAGAGGAGTAATACGGCATGCAGCACTCATTATAATGTCCTTCGCATTATTAAGCGCTTGCGGGCAGGATTCAAATGGGAAGAACGATGCAGCTACTAATTCTATAAAATTATTGAATGTTTCTTATGACCCGACGCGAGAACTATATCAGGAGTTTAATAAAGAATTTGCTTCTTATTGGGAGCAAAAAACAGGGCAAGAGGTGGCGATTAGGCAATCGCACGGCGGTTCGGGAAGTCAGGCACGCTCTGTCATTGATGGATTAGAGGCAGATGTAGCAACGCTTGCATTAGCTTACGATATTGAAGCGATTGCTGATCAACAATTAATCGATCAAAATTGGATCAATCGATTGGAAAACAACTCGGCTCCCTACACGTCAACAATCGTATTTTTAGTACGTAAAGATAATCCAAAAAACATTGAGGATTGGGATGACTTAACGAAGAAAAATGTTTCAGTTATTACACCGAATCCTAAAATATCTGGTGGCGCACGGTGGAATTACCTAGCTGCCTGGGTATATGCACTTGAAAAATATGATGGTGATGAAAAAAAGGTACAGAAATTTGTAACGAAAATATATAAAAATGTCGAGGTGTTAGATTCTGGGGCACGTGGATCTACAACAACCTTTGTTGAAAAAGGGATTGGCGATGTTTTAATTACATGGGAGAATGAAGCATTTTTGGCTTTAAAGGAACTAGGTGGAGATGAATTACAAATTGTATCACCCTCGATTAGTATTTTAGCCGAACCATCTGTTGCAGTAGTTGATCGTGTTGTAGATAAAAAAGGTACGAGAGAAGTGGCGGAAAGTTATTTGCAGTATTTATATACAGAGGTTGGTCAGGAAATCGTAGCGAAAAACTACTTTCGTCCACGTTCCAAAGAGGTAATGGAAAAATACAAAGAGCAGTTTCCAGAAATTCAGTTATTCACAATAAACGATAAATTAGGAAGCTGGAAAGAAGTGCAAGAAAAGCATTTTAACGATGGGGGTATATTCGACTCCATTTATGAATGACGGGGAAAAGTTAGGTGGTGGAGCGCATGAAGAAAAAGCATAAAAAAAAGAACGTATTGCCTGGATTTGGTCTTTCAATGGGCATTACGACGATGTATGTTAGTTTGTTTATTTTAATCCCGTTGTCCATGGTGTTTATTGAGTCCTCAAAGCTAGGCTGGTCGGAATTTTGGCAAGTTGTTACGAGTGAACGGATGATGCATGCTTATAAAATTTCATTTGCCACATCATTTGGGGCGGCATTATTGAATGGCATATTTGGCTTTATGATTGCTTGGGTATTAGTACGCTACTCGTTCCCAGGTAAAAGAATTATTGATGGACTAATTGATTTACCTTTCGCTTTACCAACAGCAGTTGCTGGGATTGCGTTGACGACATTGTATGCACAGGATGGTTGGATTGGACAATATTTTTCAGCAATCGGCATTAAAGTTTCATTTACTCCACTTGGCATTATGATTGCCTTAATGTTTATCGGCCTACCATTTGTCGTGCGGATGGTGCAGCCGGTGCTAGAAAACTTAGAGCAAGAAGTGGAAGAAGCTGCTTCAAGCTTAGGTGCAACAAAACAGCAAATTTTTATGAAAGTTATTTTTCCGGAAGTATTACCGGCTTTGTTAGCTGGTTTTTCTCTAGCATTTGCACGAGGGCTTGGTGAATATGGTTCAGTGGTTTTTATTGCAGGGAATATGCCAATGAAAACAGAAATTGCCCCTCTTATGATTATGACAAAGCTTGAACAATTTGATTATGCAGGTGCTACAGCTATTGCGGTAGTGATGTTACTCGTTTCTTTTATTTGCTTAATCATTATTAATTTACTCCAAAAGTGGAGCAGAAAGCATGAATTGCAAGATGAATAGGGAGGTGGGCTACTAATGACGATAAATGTTTCGAAATATAAGGAAAACGAAATTCAAAACGTAATGAATAAATCAAAACCAAATTGGACGAAGCAGATTTTGATTACTGTGATGTTCCTGTATTTAAGTTTATTTCTTTTAGTACCACTTGTATTCATTTTTGCGAAAGCATTCGAACAAGGAACGGCCGTTTATTTTGCGGCGATTACGGAAAGTGATGCATTATCTGCCATAAAATTAACGTTATTCGTAGCTATTATTACCGTACCACTTAATACAATTTTCGGTGTAGCGGCGGCGTGGTGTATTACGAAGTTCCAATTTAGAGGGAAGCAACTACTATTATCCCTCATTGAATTGCCGTTTGCTGTATCACCAGTTATTGCTGGTTTAGTTTTTGTATTGTTCTTTAGCCCGCGAGGTGTACTCGGCCCGCTACTTACCGATTGGGGAATTAAAGTTATTTTTTCTGTACCTGGAATTATTATTGCAACGATGTTTGTCACATTACCATTTGTGGCACGTGAGTTAATACCTTTGATGCAGGCGCAGGGAAGTGCAGAAGAAGAGGCAGCTATTTCTCTCGGGGCAAATGGATGGCAAATGTTTTTTCAAGTAACGCTACCAACAATAAAATGGGGGCTACTGTACGGCATGATTTTATGTAACGCCCGAGCAATTGGAGAATATGGAGCTGTGTCAGTTGTTTCTGGCCGAATTAGAGGAATGACAAACACAATGCCGTTACATGTAGAAATACTTTATAACGAATATCAATTTTCTGCTGCGTTTGCGTTTGCTTCATTAATGTCATTGCTAGCATTCCTTACGCTAATTGTAAAGTCTTGGATTGAATGGCGAACTGAAAAAGAACATGCATAGGAATGGGTGATGGAAAATGTCGATAGAAATAAGCAATTTAACGAAGCACTATGGCTCGTTTCAAGCATTATCAAATATTAATTTAACGATTCCTAAAGGGGAGCTCGTGGCATTACTTGGTCCTTCAGGTTCAGGAAAGACGACGCTATTACGTATCATCGCTGGGCTAGAGTCGATTGATAACGGTAGTATTTTATTTGATGGTAAAGATTTAAGTGATGTTCATGTAAATCAGCGCGATGTAGGTTTTGTGTTCCAACATTATGCATTATTTAAGCATATGACTGTATTCGAGAATGTTGCATTTGGCTTAAAAGTGCGTAAAAAAAGATTGCGTCCATCAAAAAAAGAAATTGAAATGAAAGTAAATGAACTTTTAGAACTAGTGAAATTAAGTGGTTTTGCCCATCGATATCCTACGCAGCTTTCAGGTGGTCAACGGCAGCGTGTAGCCTTGGCAAGAGCGTTAGCGGTAGAACCGAAAATATTATTGCTAGATGAGCCATTTGGTGCGCTCGATGCAAAAGTTCGGAAAGAATTACGTAGATGGTTACGAAAATTACATAATGAAATCCATGTCACGAGTGTATTTGTAACGCATGATCAAGAAGAAGCGTTAGACGTAGCGGACCGGATTGTCATTATGAATAAAGGGAAAATAGAACAACTTGGTACACCATCTGAAGTATATGATAAGCCGGCTAGCCCGTTCGTATATGACTTTTTGGGCAATGTGAATTTATTCCACGGGCGTCTTCATAAAGGGAAATTAGATTTGGGCTCAGCAAGTTTTAATGCACCAGATCATTTACATGCAAATGACAAAGAAGCTGTTGGATATGTTCGCCCGCACCATTTAATCATTGAGCGAGAAAAGCAAAGTGAAGAAGCCATAGCTGCCAAAATTTTATTTATGCATTCGGTTGGTCCGACGTGGCATATTGAAATGAAGCGTGAAGATAGCGACGCCTATATAGAGGTAGAGCTAAGCAAGGAAGACTATTTACAGCTTCAGTTGAAAGTAGGAGAAGTCGTTTATGTTAGTCCGAAAGAAGTGAAGGTATTCATTCCTGAGGACTTTGTAATATAAGGGGGAGAAACGTTTGTTAACTTACGAAGCATGGCAAAAGCCGAATATTTCATTCGACAATGATGAAACTTATAAAGGGGCTCTGCAAGTTTTACAGTGGAGCTTTAAGGAATATGGCAATGATATCGTGTATGCGTGTAGCTTTGGTATTGAAGGAATTGTATTAATCGATTTGATTGCGAAAGTACAGCCTGATGCAAAAATTGTGTTTTTAGATACAGATGTCCATTTTAAAGAAACATATGAAACGATTGAGCGTGTCCGTAAGAAGTATCCAACGCTTCAAATTGTATTAAAGAAACCAGCGCTCACTTTAGAACAGCAAGCGAAGCAATACGGCGATCAATTATGGGAAACGAATCCAAATCAATGCTGTAAAATTCGAAAGCTAGAGCCCTTAAATGATGTATTAACGGGTGCTAAAGCATGGATATCTGGTCTTCGTCATGAGCAGTCAGAAACACGAAAAAATGTTGAATTTATTAATAAAGATGACCGTTTCCAATCGATTAAAATATGTCCGCTTATTCACTGGACTTGGAAGGATGTATGGCGATATGTTTCGAAGCATGATTTAACATATAACGTCTTGCATGACCAAGGATATCCGAGCATCGGCTGTTCACATTGCACAAAGCCTGCTTTTACAGCGGAAGATTTACGCTCCGGAAGATGGCAAGGGCAAGGCAAAACAGAATGTGGCTTACACGGTTAGTGGATTGATTTCACCGAATATTGGAAGGAGATAGAGTAAATGAATGAACAGACACACCTCGATCAACTTGAGGCAGAAGCGATATATATTATTCGAGAAGTAGCCGCAGAATGTGAAAATCCTGTGATGCTTTATTCGATAGGAAAGGATAGCTCCGTTATGCTTCATTTAGCGATGAAAGCTTTCTATCCTGAGAAACCGCCATTTCCTTTTTTACACATCGACACAACGTGGAAATTTAAAGAAATGATTGAATTTAGAGATCGCCGTGCAAAGGAACTAGGAATTGAAATGTTAGTTCATAGCAATGAAGAGGGGTTATCGCAAGGGATTAATCCGTTCGATCACGGTTCGGCATATACAGATATTATGAAAACAGAAAGCTTGAAACAAGGATTAGATAAGTATGGGTTTGCGGCTGCTTTTGGTGGTGGACGACGAGATGAGGAGAAATCGCGTGCAAAGGAACGAATTTTTTCTTTCCGAAATAAAAACCACGCATGGGATCCAAAAAATCAACGACCTGAGATGTGGAAGTTATATAATACAAAAATTCATAAAGGAGAAAGTATTCGGGTATTTCCGATTTCGAACTGGACTGAGAAGGATATATGGCAATATATTCGTAGAGAAAATATCGACATCGTACCACTCTATTTTGCAAAGGAAAGACCTGTCGTGTACCGTGAAGGCAATTATGTCATGGTAGATGATCAACGTATGCGAATCGAACCGAATGAAGAAGTGCTCATGAAAAAGGTTCGTTTTCGTACATTAGGTTGTTACCCACTTACAGGCGGCATTGAATCAGATGCGGTTACGTTAGATGAAATTATTGAAGAAACATTAGGAGCAGTTACATCAGAACGTACAACGCGTGTGATTGACCAGGAAGCTGTTGGAAGTATGGAAAGACGCAAGCGGGAGGGGTATTTCTAACATGAAAAGTTTATTGAAATTTATTACATGTGGCAGTGTAGATGATGGGAAATCTACATTAATTGGTCATATGTTATACGATGCAAAATTACTGTTTACCGATCAAGAAAAAGCACTTGAATTAGATAGTAAAGTAGGGAACAGGGGAGGAGAAATAGATTATTCCCTCCTGCTTGATGGGCTATTAGCAGAAAGGGAACAAGGGATTACAATCGATGTTGCGTATCGCTATTTCACGACAAGTCATCGTTCGTTTATCGTAGCAGATACGCCGGGGCACGAAGAATATACACGGAATATGGCTGTAGGTGCATCGTTTGCAGATCTCGCCATTATTTTAGTCGACGCGACAAAAGGGGTCATTACCCAAACGAAACGCCATGCTCGTATTTGTGCATTAATGGGCGTGAAGCATATTGTGTTAGCTGTTAATAAAATGGACTTAATTGGTTTTAATCAAGCACGATTCAATGCGATACAGGAGGATTTCAAACAGCTAACAAAGGACTTACAGCTTGCAAGTGTTCAGGCGATTCCTGTTTCAGCTACAAACGGGGATAATGTGACAAAATACTCGGCACATACCCCATGGTACGACGGTCTAGCGCTACTACCTTATTTAGAAAATGTAGATGCTAGTAAAAATAATAAACAAAACGGTTTCATCATGCCTGTCCAGCGTGTTAGTAGACCTGACCATACTTTCCGTGGATTTCAAGGGCAAGTTGAAGCGGGCACAATTTCAGTAGGCGATGAAATTACGACGCTACCAAGCAATGAAAAAGCAAATGTAAAAAGTATTTTATTAACAAATAAAGAAGTGCAATCTGCTCATATAGGGCAGCCAATTGCTGTTCAATTAGATAGAGAAGTGGATGTTTCGCGCGGCTGTGTTTTAACAACAGCTCCTAGCATTGAAGTAGCCGATTTATTTAGCGCTCAAATTTTATGGATGGATGATACAAATCTCGTACCTGGCAAACAGTACTTAGTCAAAATTGGTACAAAAATCATTCCTGGTACAGTTTTATCGATTCAGCATAAAGTAGAAATTAATACGGGCGAGCATTTAATAACTGAACAAATCATAAAAAATGAATTAGCAACTTGTGAAATTTCCCTATCTGAAAAAGTAGTGTTGGATTCATTTGAACGAAATGAAACGCTCGGTAGTTTTATTTTAATTGATCGTGTTACGAATATGACATCTGCGTGTGGCGTAGTAACGAAAGCTACTGGGCAATTGACAAATGTTAGTTGGCAAAATACAGATATCACACGTGAAGTTCGTACAAAGCAAAAAGGGCAAGTTCCGATAACATTATGGTTTACGGGACTTTCTGGATCGGGAAAATCAACGCTCGCAAATGAAGTAGAAAAACGTTTAGTTTCTCTAGGCTATCATACAATGTTGCTAGATGGCGATAATGTTCGGCTTGGATTAAATAAAGATTTAGGTTTTGATGAGGCGGGACGTATAGAAAATATTCGACGTACTGCAGAAGTGGCGAAGTTGATGAATGATGCAGGATTGATTACGTTATCATCGTTTATTTCGCCATTTGAGCGGGACCGAGCTTATGCGAAAAAGATACTTGGTGAGTCCTATATTGAAATTTACGTTAGTACGCCGCTTGAAGTGTGTGAAGAACGTGATGTTAAAGGGTTATACAAAAAGGCAAGAGCAGAGGAAATACAGCATTTTACAGGAATATCAAGTCCGTATGAGGCACCAAGGAATCCGCATATTGAAATTGATACAAGTAAATATGTGTTGAAAGATGCAACGGATTATTTAGTAAAGGAAATCATTAAAATCCTATCTTAAATAATTGATTATCCTCCCTACAATTCGCAAGACATAATCATAGGTGATGTTTTAGGGAGGATGTTTCATTGCAATTCGATTCTACTTGTAAATGAATCGTGCGATAACTAAGTTGTCATTCGGCTTAGCCGTTACGATATGGAAAGGATTTTTTAAATGCTCTTTATTGTATTGCAGGGGTGATTGGGTTCCGTACTCTTCAACCTTTCCTCCGCTATACATGACAATAGCTTCTCCTGCCGCTGTATCCCATTCCATTGAATAGCTTAATCGTGGGTAAATTTGTGCAACACCTTCAGCAATAAGGCACATTTTTATTGAGCTACCTGCTTCAATAATATGTACATCGCCGACTTGTTGTTGAATTTGATCGACATAGGCTTGTGTTTCACTAGAGAAATGCGATCGACTTACAACAATACTGAATGCTTCATTCGAATAATTAATCGGTAATTGTTGGGCAGTCTTTATTAATTCGAATTCATGATGAATCGTCGGAAGAATCGCGTGGCAATTCGATAATTTATATGAACCGTGCCAGCTACTCGCAAAATACATAAGATCTTGTGCTGGTGAATAAATAACGCCCAAAATTGGTATGCCCTTTTCAACGAGCGCAATATTGACTGTGAATTCACCATTGCGTTTAATAAATTCTTTTGTACCATCTAAAGGATCAATGAACCAAGCAGTATGCCATTGTTGGCGTTGTTCATAGTTTGGCAAATCACCTTCTTCACTTATTAATGGGATGTTTGGATAGTGTTTAGATAGCTGCTGACAAATATAGTTATGTGATTTTTTATCAGCAATCGTTACTGGAGACGCATCATTTTTATATTCAACTGTTACGTTATTTGAATGATACACATCTAAAATATGTTTTCCTGCTTCCAATGCGATTTTAATAACATCCAATACTTTGATTTTATGGTTAATCATGGAACAACCTCCTAGTGGGAGTAATTCTAACATAGTATCTAGGAATACTCAAGATTGATAAATGGCAAGATGGAGATTTTCCGTAACCAATATATTTTAACTTAATTCAGCAAATGTATTTGTACCGAAAGCGACGCGGCAGGCACAGAAGTCCCCTACTTCTATAAGTGGGGAGAATGCCAAATGAGCAAATCTATTCAGTGAGGGTTCAAACTCGGCTGGATTGGGGAACAAAGGCTAAGCTCGTCACGTCCTGTGACAACGCCTTTGTGATCAACATCGTGTTGACCCAAGCTCCGGCGGATGTCACAGATTTTTAGGGCATTAAAAATTTAATACCAAGTTTTTATGTAGGTATAGTTGTATTTTATGATTATGTTGGATAATATATACAACAACGCGAATAGTTTACAATATTCAGATTGCTAGAGAGGTGTCTATATGGGGAAGGTTTATATTGTTGGAGCAGGGCCTGGAGATGTGGAACTTATAACAGTTAAAGGGCTTCGGTGTATTAAAGAAGCAGATGTTATTTTCTATGATCGTTTAATAAATAAGGAATTATTGGACTACGCTATGCCAAGTGCCAAGCTGATTTATTGTGGAAAGTTACCAAATCGTCACGCAATGATTCAAGATCACATTAATTATTCACTTGTGCAATACGCGAGCCAAGGGAAAATCGTGACACGCTTAAAGGGTGGAGACCCATTTGTTTTTGGGCGAGGTGGTGAAGAGGCGGAGGTACTTGCGGCACATCAAATCCCGTTTGAAATTGTACCTGGTATTACATCAGGTATTGCAGCACCAGCTTATGCAGGTATACCTGTAACACATAGGGATTATAGCTCAAGCTTTGCGATTGTCACAGGGCATATGCGAGAAGGAAAGGATGATTCAATAAAATGGGAAAGTTTGGCGACAGGAGTCGATACACTAGCAATTTATATGGGAGTGGGAAATTTACCGTATATATGTTCGCAGCTATTAAAGCATGGACGAAAGCCTTCAACGCCTGTTGCGCTCGTTCATATGGGGACATTTAAAGAACAACAAACTGTGACGGGTACTTTAGAAACAATTTCACAAAACGTTAGGGAAAGTAATGTTAGCAACCCGAGCATGATTATTGTTGGAGAAGTTGTATCAGTCCGAGAAAAAATCAACTGGTTTGAACAAAAATTGGAGACAGAACGGTATTTAAACGAAAGTATCGTCATAAGTAGGTGAGACAATGCAGGCGATTTTATATATTGTGCATGGCACAAGGGTAAAGAAAGGGATAGAAGAAGCTCTTCATTTCATTGAGGAAACCGTGGAGCAGGTTCAGGTTGGTATTCAACAAATTGCCTTTTTAGAGCTAGCAGAGCCGAATATATTGCAAGGTATAAAAAATTGTGTGGAGCGCGGTGCTACTCGTATTATGATTGCCCCCGTCTTGCTACTTACTGCGCAGCATGCAAAGGAGGATATTCCAGTAGAAATCGATAAGGCTAGCAAAATTTATCCGAATATACATTTTACTATAGGGCGACCATTAGGCATTCATGAAAAGTTAATTGATACCGTATATAAGCGCATTACTGAACAACGGTGTCAAATATTACCTGAAGCAGAGGTGCTATTAGTTGGCCGTGGTAGCAGTGATGACGCTGTTATACGAGATATGAGTGAAATTAGTAATCAACTGCAAAAGAAATATAAATTTCAGTCGGTTCGAGCATGTTTTTTATATGGAACAGGTCCTTCGTTTGAAGAAACAATGAACCGTTTAAAGGAACAAGATGTAAAACAACTATTTATCGTTCCTTATTTATTGTTTTCAGGTCTACTTAGTTTAGGTATTCAAAAAAAGGTGAAGGCGCTTGAGTTTGACACATCTCGAATTATTTTATGTAACAGTTTAGGGTATGGGTGTAATGTGCGCCAAGTTCTTATTGAGCGAGTATTGCAGCAGATAAATGAGGGGGATGAAATATGACAAAGCAAAAAGAAAATATTGAAGCCAGCCTAGAAAACATTAAAGAGATGCTAGCAACGATAAAATTTGGAACCATTACGCTTGTTATACAAGATGGGCTAGTTGTTCAATTAGAAAAAAACGAAAAAATTCGATTAAAGTAAAGGAAACTTGTGAGGTGGATAAATTGGCTTTAAATGTATTGAGTAGCCCATTTGATGAAGAACAACTAAAAAAAATAAATGGATTATTACCAAGTTTAACAGACTATCAAAAGATTTGGTTAACTGGGTATTTAAGTGGCGCACAAGTGATGACACAAAGTTCTGGGGTGGGTCAATCTGAATCTATGGTAGCAACACTCGAACCCATTCAAGTAGCACAACAAGTAGCGACTATTTTATATGGTTCACAAACAGGCAATTCACAGGCTATAGCAGAAAGGCTTGGAAAGAAATTAAGCGAAAACAACGTTGATGTATCCGTTTCATCGATGTCTGCATTTAAGCATAATCATTTAAAAAAACTGACTAACTTGTTTATTGTGACGAGTACTCATGGAGAGGGAGATCCACCAGATAACGCCATTAGTTTCCATGAATTTCTTTATAGTAAGCGTGCACCGAAGCTCGATCATATAAATTTCTCGGTATTAGCACTTGGGGATACTTCTTATGAATTTTTCTGTAAAACGGGTATTGATTTTGATGAACAACTAGCAAAGCTTGGTGCGCAGCGTATCGTACCGCGCGTTGACTGTGACTTAGATTTTGATGAACTGGCAGATCAATGGGTTGAACAGGTGACGGGGGAGTTGGCAGCATCAACAACACAAGTTTCATCACAAACTGAAACAAAACCAATTGAAGTAAATGACCATACACTCTATTCCAAGAAAAATCCGTTCCAAGCAGAGGTACTAGCGAATATTAATATAAACGGTCGTGGCTCAAATAAGGAAACATATCATGTAGAGCTTTCTATCGAAGGTTCGGGATTAACTTATGAACCTGGTGATAGCATTGGTATTGTACCAGAAAATGATCCAACTTTCGTAGGCTCTCTCATTTCGTCCCTTGATTTTGATGAAGACACAAAGGTGAAACTACAAGATGAAGAGTTGACGTTGAAGGAAGTATTGCAAACGAAGCTGGAAGTGACAGTATTATCCAAGCCATTATTGCAAAAAATTGCGGCTTTTACCGTCAATAAAAAATTAGCGAATATTTTAGCGGATGATAGTTTATGGAAGAATTTCGTATATGGCAGGGACTTACTAGATGCAATCGAGCAATTTGGTCCATTTACTTGGACCGCGCAAGACTTTATACAAATACTAAGAAAAATTCCAGTGCGTCTATATTCGATTGCAAGTAGTCAGAAGGCAAATGAAGAAGAGGTTCATTTAACGATTGGAAAGGTTAGTTATGAACAAGATGATCGTGCACGATTAGGTGTATGTTCTGGTCAAGTTGCAGAACGCCTTGCTGAAGGGGAAAAGCTCCCAATTTATGTGCATAAAAATCCGAACTTCAGACTGCCAAACGACCATCATACACCAATTATTATGATTGGTGCGGGTACAGGGATTGCACCGTTTCGTTCGTTTATAGAAGACCGAGCTGAAGTAGGGGTAGAAGGAAAGTCATGGTTATTTTTCGGCGATCAACATTTTGTCACAGATTTCCTCTATCAAATAGAGTGGCAAAGATGGCTAAAAGAAGGCGCTCTTACGAATTTAACGGTTGCTTTTTCTCGTGATACTGAACACAAAGTATATGTCCAACATCGCTTACGGGAAAACGCAAAAGAGATTTATAAATGGCTTGAACAAGGTGCCATTATTTATGTATGTGGTGATGAAAAAAATATGGCGGCGGATGTCGATAAAATGTTACGTACGATTATCGCAGAGCAGGGCGGAAAATCAGCTGAAGAAGCAGCGCAATATATCAATGAGTTGAAGAGCCAACAGCGTTATCAAAGAGATGTGTACTAACTCTTAATAGGGAAAGTTGAACTTAATTCAGCTGGCTGGGGTTCCAAACCCCAGCTGAATCAAGTTAAGCCCCGGCGGATGTCACAGATTTTTAAGGAGGTAGGAAGTCAGCCTAAAAACGTCACATCGTGTGACAACGGCTGACTGACCTACGTCCTGTGGGCCCTCGAAAAAATCTGGACTAAAGTTAGCCGAGGCATAATTGATATGATGGGAGAGAAGTGGAATGACCGAAAAAATAGTATTACCTACACAGCCTGGCACGCCAAGCGATGTAGAACGGATAAAAAATGAAAGTAATTATTTACGTGGAACACTTGAAAGAACAATGAATTATCCTCTTAGCTCTGGTATTCCAGAGGATGATAATCGATTAATGAAATTCCATGGAAGCTATTTACAGGATGACCGAGATGTCCGAAATGAGCGTGAAAAACAAAAGCTTGAACCTGCGTATCAATTCATGGCACGCGTTCGAACACCAGGGGGAGCAGCTACACCAACACAATGGCTTGTAATGGATGAAATGGGCGAAAAATATGGAAATGGCTCATTAAAGTTAACAACTCGCCAAGCATTTCAAGTGCACGGCATTTTAAAATGGAATGTTAAAAAGTATATGCAAGAAATTCATGAGGAACTGTTAGATTGTATTGCAGCTTGTGGAGATGTGAACCGAAATGTTATGTGTAATGTAAATCCTAATCAATCCACACTACATGATGAAGTGTATCACTGGTCGGCGAAACTAAGTGAACATCTATTACCTAAAACACGTGCATATCATGAACTTTGGCTGGATGGAGAAAAAGTTTTTGACGGTCAAGAAACAGAAGTAGAGCCCATTTACGGTGCGCTTTACTTACCAAGAAAGTTTAAAATTGGCATAGCTATCCCACCGAGTAATGATGTAGATGTATTTTCACAAGATATAGGCTTCATAGCAATTGTAGAACAGGAAGAGCTTATAGGTTTTAACGTCGCTGTAGGTGGTGGCATGGGCATGTCACATGGCGATCCTTCGACTTATCCGCAGCTAGGTCGTATTATTGGTTACATTCCAAAAGAGCGATTACTCGAAACTGCGGAGAAAATACTAACGATACAGCGTGACTTTGGAAACCGTGCTGTCCGTAAAAATGCACGCTTTAAATATACGATAGATGCGCGTGGTATTGAATGGTTTAAAGAAGAGCTTAATGATCGTCTTGGATGGGCATTAGCAGAAGCACGTCCGTATACTTTTAAGCGCACAGGTGATGAATTTGGTTGGATTAAAGGGGATGATGGAAATTGGCATTTTACCCTATTTATCCAAAATGGACGCATCCGCGATTTTGAGGACTATCAGTTAAAAACAGGGCTTCGTGAAATCGCAAAAGTCCATACGGGTTTATTCCGTTTAACACCGAATCAAAATTTATTAATAGCAAATGTAACCCCGCAGAAAAAAAATATAATTGATTCGTTGTTAAAAGAATATAATATTACAGATGGTGCGCATTATTCTGCGCTACGTCGTAATTCAATTGCATGTGTATCATTACCGACGTGTGGATTAGCAATGGCTGAAGCCGAGCGCTATTTGCCATCTCTCATTACGAAAATCGATGCGACATTGGAGGAAGTTGGATTACTCGAAACGGAAATTGGTATTCGTATGTCAGGCTGTCCAAACGGCTGCTCCCGTGCAGCAATGGGGGAAATCGGCTTCATCGGAAAAGGTCCTGGCAAGTATAATTTATATTTAGGTGGCGATTTTAAAGGCCAGCGTCTAAATAAACTTTACCGTGAAAATATAGGGGAAGACGATATTTTAGCAACGCTTCGACCGATTTTTGAACACTATGCGAAAGAGCGTGAAGAAAGCGAACACTTTGGTGACTTTGTTATTCGTAAAAATTATGTGAAAGCAGTGACAGATGGACGGGAATTCCATAATTAAAACGAATGATCCTTTTCGGAAATAATCTGTCTATATTTTTCGAACAAGACAAATGCTGTTTAAACCGTTACATTATTAATAAGAGATAATCGAGCTCGTGTTTACGTATTTAACGTAGGCGAGCTTTTTAGTTTTTCGAAAGATATGTTTGTTATGAGTAATAGAGCGGGGGGATAATATCATGATTTACATCGGTTTAACAGGATGGGGCGATCACCCTGATGTATATAGTGAAGTGACCGCAGCACGCGATAAATTATTTGATTATAGCGGTCATTTTCCGGTTGTCGAAGTGGATACATCCTTTTATGCAATACCTTCAATCGCAACCGTTGAAAAGTGGTGTAAAGATACACCAGCAAACTTTCGATTTGTTGTGAAAGCTTATCAAGGTATGACGGGACATTTACGAGATGAACTCCCGTATGAAACAAGAAATGATATGTTTAACGCGTTTCGTGAATGTGTACAAGTTTTTCAAAAGCATGGTAAACTTGCAATGATACTCGTGCAATTTCCACCTTGGTTTGATTGCCAAGGAAAAAATGTGCAATATATTCGCTATGTGAAAAAGCAGTTAGCTTCATTTCCAATTGCAATTGAATTTCGGAATCAGTCTTGGTATAGCGAAAAAATGAAAGAGAAAACCGTGCAATTTTTAAAGGAATCTGAATTGATTCATACAGTATGTGATGAACCGCAAGCGGGAAGTGGGTCTGTCCCATTTGTACCGATTGCGACACATGACAAAGTGCTTGTGAGAATTCACGGACGAAATATACATGGTTGGCGTAATATCGGGCACGCGGAAAACTGGCGGAAAGTCCGATTTTTATATGATTATAATCAAGAGGAACTTAAAGCAATGAGTGAACACTTTTTATATTTAGAACAACAAGCAAAAGAAGTGTATGTATTATTTAATAATAACTCAGGTGGGCATGCGGCAAAAAACGCGAAGATGATGCAGCAAATTCTTCAAATTCAATTTGACGGGCTAGCACCAAAACAGATGAACATGTTTGACTAGATTAAACAGGGGAACAAAGGCTAAACTCGTCACGTCCTGTGACAACGCCTTTGTGATCAACATCGTGTTGACCTAAGCCCCGGCGGATGTCACAGATTTTTAAGGAGGCCTGCGTGATGCAGGTCAGTTAGCCGTTGTCGCATGGATGCGACGAACTTAGGCTAACTTCCTTAGCCGAGCGCGCTCGAAAAAATCTGGACGAAATTACGCCGAGGCGTAATTGATTGAGTAGCAGATAAAGTGAGGGGACAAAAATGCGAGAAACCATCCATATATTTCATACAAATGATTTGCATAGTCATTTTACCTATTGGAAAAGAAGCCAATCATTTATAGAAACGCAACGACGTGTACTTGCACAGCGCGGGGAAGTAAGTTTCTTATTTGATCTAGGTGACCATTTAGATCGTTCAAATATGTATACAGAGGCGACATTAGGTAAAGGGAATATAGCGATGCTGAATGATGCGCAATATGATGTCATAACAATTGGAAATAATGAGGGGATTACATTACCGCATGATGTATTCTATCATTTATATGATGATGCAAAATTTGAAGTAGTTGTTGGGAATTTACAGTCCGATTTAGAAGGAAATCCGAAATGGTTAAAACCTTTTACGATTTTGACGACAAAATATGGAACGAAAATTGGTGTCATTGCAGCAACTGCAAGATTTGATATTTTTTATAAAGAATTAGGCTGGTGTGTAGAAGAACCGAGGGAAATATTAACTAAGTTGGCTTTACAGCTGCATGAACAAGTGGATATTATTGTTTGTTTATCGCATCTAGGTGTAACGGAAGATGAATTGTTAGCGGAAGAATGTCCGATCATTGACGTAATTTTTGGTGCACATACGCATCATATATTCCCACAAGGACAAATGGTCAACAATACATTGCTCACAGGTGGTGGGAAGTTTGGACAATTTACAGGACAGTTAACGATTCATTTCGATCACGAGTTAAAGAAAATCATCTCGAAAACCGACACTTTACATGAAAATATGCTACTGCCAGAAGCCGAAAATGAAGAAAAATGGCTCCAAAATTTGCAAAAAGAAGCGAAGGAAATATTACAACAACCTGCATTTACAAGTCAGAAAACCTTTCATAAAGAATGGTTTCATCGCTCGCAACTATCGGATTTATTTGCACAGTGTTTGTATGATTATACGAAAGCGGATTGTTTAATGTTCAATGCCGGCATTTTTGTAGAGAATATGAACAAAGGGCATATATCTCCGTATAATATTCACAAAATATTACCACATCCAATCAACATTTGTGTATTACAATTAACAGGGAATGAATTAAAAGAGATTTTCATCCAATCAGAAAATGAAGAATGGCCGCGTTTAGAGTTAAAGGGGTTAGGTTTTCGGGGAATTATTTTCGGTAAAATTTTAAATTATGGTTTGTCGATGAATAAACAACGTGAATTTTTTATTCAAGGTGAGCGGATGATACCGACGAAAGTGTATCGCCTTGCAACACTGGATTTATTTACATTTGGATTTTTCTTTCCAAGTTTTAAATATGCAAAGAAACAATATATTTTACCTGAATTTATTCGGGATATTTTTAGGGAATATTGCGAAAAAACATATAATTAGTAGTTAATTGTGATTAATTTTAGCTTTCCTCATGACAGTGCGAACTATATAATGAAAAGAATGTAACATAAGATTGGAGAATATACGTTAAATGCGATTAATATCTATTAATATTTTAATGGAAGGCATGGTTGTAGGGCGTACGATTTGGAATGAAGCGGGACACCCATTACTGCATAAAGATGTTGTCGTAACAAGTCGAATTATCGAACGACTGCATGATCTTAATATACATTACTTGTATATTGAAGATGACGTTTCAAAAGGCATTGTAGTAGAGGAAACGATTGCGCCTGCAAAACGTTTACAAGCAGTGCAAAATATTACAAAATCGTTCAATGAAGTAAAGCAAGCCAAATCTACTCAGGCATCCTATGTTTTAGACCAACAATCAAAAGTGATTGGCCACATCGTAGACGATATTATGAATTCCGTTTTAGAAAGTGAAGAAATTTTGATGGTATTAACAGATGCTTATCTTTATGATGAGTATCTTTATAACCATTCGTTTCAAGTGACGATGTATTCGATTGCGATTGCAAAAGAGCTTGGATATTCTTATGAAGATTTACGTTTAATCGGTATTGGTGCGATGCTGCATGATATTGGCAAGTTATTAGTCCCAACAGAAGTTTTAAATAAGCCTGATAAGCTCACACAAGAAGAATTCGAAGTAGTGAAAAACCATTCTCGATTCGGGTTCGATCTGTTGAGAAATTTGCACTCTGTCTCATTATTAGTTGCGCACTGTGCATTCCAGCATCACGAACGAACAGATGGCAGTGGATATCCAAGGGGCTTAGTTGACGTTGAAATTCATCCCTTTGCGAAAATTATTGCGGTTGCCGACGTTTTTGATGCATTGACTTCTACGCGTTCTTACCGAAAAAGGATGCTCCCTTCAGATGCACTGAAGATTATTGAAGAGGGCCGTGGTACACAGTATGATGAACGTGTATTCGATGCCTTTAAGCGCAGTATCGTTCATTATGCGAACGGAACGGTTGTCCAGCTAAATGACGGAAACAGAGCGATTGTTTCAAAGCAAAATATAATCGATCCATCTCGTCCATGGTTACGAATTTTTGAAAAAGAAGAGAATTTATTGCTCGCTACATATGAAATTTGCTTAATCGACTATCCATTGCTCGAAATTGTGAAAATTGAGACAGAATTTGTCGCTCATACTGAATAGGTAAGACCTCCTTATCATAGCTTAGGATAAGGAGGATTTTTTTGCACTTTCGCCGAAGAAAAAAGATGTATTTTGTAAAACGTAAACGGGGTGTAGGAAATAAGTTCGTTTTATTGTTTACTAGTATTTTAGTTATGGTTGGTATTAGTATATATGTCATTAATATGCGTTTAATGCCAATCTATTTGCAATATGCAGAGAAGCAAACGCATAAAGTTGCTTCCTATGTTGTGAATAAAGCCATTAATTCAAGAACATCTAGTGTGCTTGATGTGAATGATATTATTATAGATATACCTACAGACTCGAAAGATACGATTACAACGAAATTTAATACAGAGATAATTAATCAAGTGCGCTCGGAAACGCAAACACTTGTTAAAGAATATTTAGAACAGGCGGAAAATGGCGATTTATCTCACTTGCCAAACTTAGAAAATGTAGAATATGATGTTGGGAAAATGGAAGCTGGCGACGGAATCGTTTTTTTTGTTCCGTTAGGGCAGGCGCTTAATATTCCGATTATCGGGAATTTAGGTCCTAAAATGCCAATCCGATTTCATATTATTGGTAATGTTACGAGCGATGTAGTATCAGATATCGTTGAATTCGGCATTAATAATGCGAAAGTAGAAGTGACTGTTATAATCGAAGTGAATGTCCAAATTATCGTTCCTTTTGCAAGTAATTCAGCTACGGTTACACAAAGAATTCCAGTAGCAATTGGCTTAGTCAGGGGGTCTGTTCCAAATATTTATAGTACAGGAGGAGCGGCTCAGCCTTCCATTGAAGTACCAGTTCCATTTGAATAAGTACTTTATCTTCATTTAGCGTGCGTAATTTCGCTAAATGGAGATAAAGTGAGTTGTTGCAATTGGTGGAATATGTTACATTGACAACAGTAATATACCTACTTTTAGTTGAGTGAAAGGACGAAAAAAATATGACATCTTGTAAGCCAACTAGCAATAAAGAAGAGCATTTACGCAAGCCAGAATGGTTAAAAATTAAACTAAATACGAATGATGAGTACAAAGCGTTAAAAAAATTAATGCGTGATAATAATTTGCATACTGTTTGTGAAGAAGCACGTTGTCCGAATATTCATGAATGTTGGGGAGAAAGGCGTACTGCTACGATGATGATTTTAGGTTCAGTATGTACGCGTGCATGCCGTTTTTGTGCAGTCAAAACGGGATTACCAAATGAATTGGATTTGGCAGAGCCAGAGCGCGTTGCTGATTCAGTTGCGATTATGAACTTAAAGCATATTGTTATCACAATGGTTGCTCGTGATGATCTAAAAGATGGTGGTGCAGAAGTTCTTGCAGAAACGGTACGTGCAATCCGACGCAAAAGCCCTTTAACATCCATTGAAGTTTTACCTTCTGATCTAGGTGGTCACGAAGAAAACCTTCAATTATTGATGAACGCAAAACCAGATATTTTAAACCATAATATCGAAACCGTTCGTCGACTAACACCGAGAATTCGTGCAAAGGCTACATATGAGCGTTCACTGGAATTTTTAAGACGTGCAAAAGAAATGCAGCCATCGATTCCAACAAAATCATCGTTAATGATTGGACTTGGTGAAACGGTGGAGGAAATATATGAAGTGATGGATGACCTTCGTGCAAACAATGTGGATATTATGACAATCGGTCAATATTTACAGCCGACGAAAAAGCATGTTCCGGTGAAAAAATATTATTCACCACTGGAATTTGGTAAACTTCGTAAAATCGCGATGGAGAAGGGATTTAGCCATTGTGAAGCTGGCCCGCTTGTACGCAGTAGCTATCATGCAGATGAGCAAGTGAATGCAGCCACACAAAATAAGGTTGAAATATGATTACTCGAAATGATTAATAAATAGAACAGCCTAAAAATTATAGGTAAAATTGCACATATCTAATAATAATACGTAATATATAAGAGAAGATAGGTGGTGTTCAACGTGATTATTGCGGATGGCTATGTATATGAAGTGATTGAAGATGTGCGTGAGGGCTTTAATGAAGAAGCATTTACGGGACGTTATTCGGACATTTTATCGAAGTATGATTATATTATAGGGGACTGGGGATATGGTCAACTGCGCCTAAAAGGATTTTTCGATGATAAAAATCAAAAATCAACTTTTGATACAAAAATTAGTACGCTAGAAGATTATTTATATGAGTATTGTAACTTCGGGTGTGCTTATTTTATTGTTAAAAAAATAGGACGTGCACCTGAGCAAGCCACAGTAGCTCGTCAAAATACCGAGGATGTTTTAACAGCGGTGAATCAGGAAGTATAAGCATTAAATAATGCAAATTAAAAGCACAGCTCAGACAATTTTAATCTGAGTTGTGCTTTTTGGTTAGCTTAATAATTCTCGTAAGTATTCTCGTAAATCTTCTGTATCTACTTCACTGCGATTATACACTTGCTCTAAATAGCCTTCTTCCTCTACATCATCGGCTCCGATAATAGCAAAGCGTCCAAATTGAATATCAAGGACGAGCACTTTTCCAAAAAATCGACCGCTTTGTAGGATGGCCAAATCATAGCGTTGTGTTTTGCCAGCAAAGCTAACAAAGCGCGTTTTTGTATCTTCTACATCATCATATAAGAAAAATCGTTCCATTTTGTTTTGTACCCCTTCCATGTCTAAAGAATATGGTACTATATAAGGGAAAACACTATCAACTTTTATTGACTGAATGGAGGCTTTATCTATGTATTTCGTAGATAGAAACAAAATTACTTTAAATTTAGCACACTTAGACGAACTGTTAGCACTTTTTGAAGCGAAAAAGGACTGGCTAGCAGATGACATTAGTAAACTTGCATTACAACGCATCGGTCATAACGTAATGGAAGCGATGATGGATGTCGGAAATCTAATCATTGATGGCTTTATTATGCGTGACCCGGGGAGTTATGAAGATATTATTGATATTTTTGTCGATGAAAAGGTCATTACACCTGAAATGGATGCACCAATAAAAGCAGTAGTTGGGTTACGAAAAATGATTGTCCGTGAATTTATCGCGGTCGATAATGAAGAAATTCTTCATGTGTTAACGGAGAACTTACCAATAATGAAGCAATTTTCTGGGAAAGTACAGGATTATTTAACAAATGAATTAGGTCCTGTTTCAGCATTCTTACCAGAGGATCATCAATGAAATCGTACAAAGCGTATTGTTTTGACCTAGATGGCACGGTCTATCGAGGAAAAGAGGGCATTACATCTGCTGTAACGTTTATTCACCATTTACAGAGCCAACAGATTGAGCCATTTTACGTGACGAATAATTCTTCTAAAACACCACAACAGCTACAACAAAGCTTGCAGGATATCGGAATTACGGCACCGATTTCACATGTTTATTCAAGCTCACTTGCAACAGCAAAGTATGTAGCGAAAAATTGTCCGGATATGTTGGTTAATGTCGTTGGAGAAATCGGGCTACGTACGGCATTAGAGCAAGAAGGGCTCATTATTACCGATGCACCTTGTTCGGTACTTGTGATGGGTATTGACCGACAAATGACGTATGACAAGCTCGTACAAGCAAGCTTTGCTGTTCAAAAAGGCGCAAAACTCATTGGAACGAATGGGGACATTAAGTTTCCAACTGAAAATGGTTTCGCACCTGGGAATGGTTCTTTAGTTCATTTAGTAGCAAATGTAGCAGGCGCCTTGCCAATCTTTATTGGAAAACCTTCTCCTGTCATGCTGCAAATTATTGCACAGGAGCATGGCTATTCAAAAGAGGACATGCTTATGATTGGCGATAATTATGATACAGATATTTTATGCGGTATTAATTATGGCTGTGACACACTTCACGTGAATACCGGCGTCACACCGACACATATCGTAAAGCAACAAGCTGAACAGCCGACGTATTGTATCGAAAATATGTTGGAATTAATAACAAATTAAATGTATTCAAAGGCAAAAAATAAAGGCTCTCCAATCTTTGGAGGGCCTTTTGGTTATTTAAATGCATATAAATTATTCTAATAAAGTGCTTGCTAGTTTAGGCTGGCTAAGCACATGAGGCGCACAGCTTTGTTGCACAGATCTGTACGACTCATCTTTGTGCTTTGTGCAAGGCCAGCCTATTTCGAGTTTTGTCTACTGAAGCTTTCTGGATTTATTGCGCCGCTTGCCGTGGGAGGCGGCATCATTCTAAATAAATTTTATCCTAATGGAAAAGATCTATCCTATTTTCGCGTTAAGAAGTAAAAGCATACAACCTTTGTGTAAAATTGTACCTTTAAAGTGACGATTCGGTGTTGCAAAAATGAAATTAAACTGCATGTCTATTGGACCTACATAAAAATATTTAGTAGCTAAAACTAATTTTATACTCAAAAAAATGATTAGGATTTACAATGGGACAAAATTGAATAGAAAGAGTTGATTGGAATGAAGGGGAGGCGACTCCTGCGGGAACAGCACGACGCCTGAGACTACAGGCTCAGGCCGTGCCCGGGGAAAGCGTCCGACCCGGAATGGAAATCAACTCCCCTTTTTCAGAAAGTGTTTTTAATGATTGATATTTAAATTATTAATATGCAGAAAAAATCACCACATTGGATTTTCTTCAATATATTCATAAATGCGCTTTGTTAGCTCAGCGGGAGATTGCGCTTCAACAACCTCGCCATCCACGACTGCATAAAAAGATTGCTCGCATTTTGTGCAAAAGCTTAAGCAACCATATTCAAGTACATCGATATTCGGATCTCTTTCCAGCGCTTCGTACGTTTCCTGCGCGCCGTTTGCGAGATTACTAATGCAAAATTCTACTAATGGATTCAAAACCGTCACCTCACTCATAGCAATGCTACTTTTTTTTTGTTTATTCGTCAATTTCTATGTTTTTGTGAAAAGCTTCACAATATTGCTAATAACATATTGTGAAAGTTATCACAAAGGGTTATAATGATTTTGGAAACTTTGTGAACATAACATATAATTCATTTGATTTGAGGGAAAGCTATGCAGAAACTTGTTTTATTAGGCGGCGGTTATGGCAATATGCGAATCTTACTTCGTCTGTTACCAAACTTACCAGCGGATGTGGAAATTACTTTAGTAGATCGTACACCATACCATAGTTTAAAAACGGAATTTTACGCGTTAGCATCTGGAACATCAACAGATAAGGAAATTCGTGTTGCATTTCCAGAAAATGATCGATTAAAACGAGTATATGGAGAAATTATTCGAATTGATCGTGAAGAGAAGGCAGTATTTTTAGAAGATGGCCAAGAAATCGAATATGATCAGCTTGTGATTGGTCTAGGTTGTGTCGATAAATACCATGGTGTTCCTGGTGCAGAAGAATTCACATATAGTATTCAAACAATCGCAAAATCACGCACAACGTTTGAAAAGGTTTGTGGATTAGCTCCAGGCTCAACGGTTGCAATTATCGGTGCCGGATTATCAGGAATTGAATTAGCAAGTGAACTTCGAGAAAGTCGCGCGGATTTAAATATTAAATTATTTGACCGTTCAGCTCGTATTTTACGTGATTTCCCAGAAAAATTAAGTCATTATGTGAAATCATGGTTCGTAAAACATAATGTAGATGTCATTGCAGAATCGAATATTACACGTGTTGAAGAAGGTAAACTTTACAATCATGACGAAGTGATTGAAGCAGATGTGATTGTTTGGACTGCCGGTGTTCAACCTGTACCAATTGTTCGAGAATTAGATGTTGAAAAAGATAAATTTAATCGTCCGATTTTAACAGAGCATTATCATGTGATTGGCGACGAAAATGTATATGTTGTAGGAGATTCAGCTTCTTCACATTTACCACCAACAGCACAACTTGCAGAGGAGCAAGGGGAACGTATTGT
The DNA here is from genome assembly GCF_038005225.1 of Solibacillus sp. FSL K6-1523. Lineage (NCBI taxonomy): Bacteria > Bacillati > Bacillota > Bacilli > Caryophanales > Caryophanaceae > Solibacillus > Solibacillus sp. FSL K6-1523. Next base: position 3,454,712 of record NZ_JBBOSU010000001.1, on the reverse strand, counting down.
AAAAGTATTACGTCACCGCTGGAATGGTGAGCAATTACCTGAAAAGCTAGCAGAAATTAAAATGAAGGGCTTTATGGGCTCGCTAGGTAAAAAACAAGGATTCGTTCATTTAGCAGATACGACGGTAACAGGACGTATTGCACGATTAATGAAATCCGGCTTACTTTGGATGTACAAACGTCAAAATGATAATTAAATAAATTGAAGTAAAAAGGAAAATCCCTCTACAAAGTAAATGATGCTTTGTGGCGGGATTTTTTTATATCTGCACTTTAAGTCGTTAATTTTATTTGAACTCTATTATATTTATAGTAATGTGTGAATACCGTATGACTTTAAAAAATATTAAATGAAACTTTGTTATAAGGTGTATATAAAATACTTCTTTTTTATAGTATGCTATGAGGCATAGATTGATATTAAACTTGATTCAGCAAATGTATTTGTACCGAAAGCGAAGCGGCAGGTACAGAAATCCCTATTTCTATAAGCGGGGGATGAATGCCAAATAGGTAATTCTATTCAGTGGGGGTTCAATCCAGGCTGAATCAAGTTAAGCTCCGGCGGATGTCACAGATTTTTTAAGGGTGCAGGAAGTCAGCCTAAAAACGTCACATCGTGTGACAACGGCTGACTGACCAACGTCCTGTGGGCCCTCGAAAAAATCTGGACTAAAGTTAGCCGGTGCGTAATTGATAAGGGGGAAATACACTATGAATCCTAAAAATTCACTAACATTTCAATTGGGGACAATTATTGCTGGGATATTAGTAGTAATGTTATGTATTAGCTCTTTTGCTACTTATTTCACGGCTTATAATAAAATATATGAAGCGGCAGGGATAGAGGCTTACGGCTGTGCTAATATTACAACTGGCCTAATTTCGTCAGTTGATTTAGAACGAGCAATGAATGGAGATGTAGAAAAGCAACAACAAGTAGGCGAAACGCTGAATTGGACAATTGCTCATAAAGATATTTTTCAAACGCAATATATTTTAACGCTTGATGGAAATCTTGCAGCTCTTGATGAAAATCTATCAAAAGATGGTTATCAAGTAGGGGATCGTTTTCACATGGATGAAAAAGCGATAGCAACATTGCTACGTGATAAACATCCAACATATTCAGAGATTTATACATTCGGTGGGATGGAACGCCTTTCAGGATATGCGCCGATTTACAAAGACCATGACCCTAATAATGAGATTATCGCGATTAGTGTCATTGATTTTGATGCGAATATTGTAAAAGAACGTACATGGGATGTCGTGCGTGATGGCATTTTATTAAGCATTTTACCGATGTTAATAGCATCAATGATTACGGGCTTTTTAATTCGCCGCAAAGTACGACCAATCAGTGTATTAATCAATCAAGCAAGAGAGATTGCTAATGGTAATCTAGCAGTGGAGAAGACGGTTGTCAAAAGTCATGATGAAGTAGGAGATTTAGCGCGAACGTTAAATCAAATGACAGAAAACTTGCAAAAGATGATTTTAACGATGCGCCAAACATCGCAAACATTAAATAATAATGCGGGGAAATCTGCACAAACATTAAATACAATGACGAATACGATGCACAGTGTCGCAAATAGCGTTGGCGAAGTATCATGTTCTGTTACAGATGGTATGCATCATGCCGAGAAAGCGAATGATGCCTTAGTGGATTTAGCGAAGCAACTACAAACGATGAAAGTAAGGGCAGATCATACCGCACAAAATTCACAGCAAACATTACAAATTGCGCGTGAAGGGGAACAAAATGCACAACATATTAAAAATGACATTATCCTTATTCAAAAAGGCTCCGACGAAGTAAGTCAAACGGTTGAGAATTTAGTTTCTTCGGCAACAAAAATTCAAATGTTTACAACAACTATCGCTGAAATTGCTGCACAAACGAACCTATTGGCGCTTAATGCATCGATAGAAGCGGCACGTGCTGGAGAGCATGGGAAAGGTTTTGCGGTCGTTGCAGAGGAAGTACGTAAGCTTGCAGAGCAATCGAATCATGAAGTATTAGAAGTTGAAAAATTAGTACAAGATATTATGAATCATATCGATCATGTTCGCACTTCCACAAAAGATAATACAAGATATATTGAAAAAGGAACGGCAACTGTACAACTGACTGTACAATCATTAAATACGATTGCATATGCGGTTACGGAAACGGTCGATCAAATTGTAGATATATCTACGGCAATGACAATCGAAGTAGAAAAGTCCGATCAAGTTGTAGAAATGATTCAACAACTAACTTTAACGATTCGCGAAATTGAAGAAACGATGAATCACTTAACATCTGCGGCGCTACAAACGACCGATTTTATCGATGACGTAGCACATACCGTGAATGAGACGAATGATATGGCACTTACTTTGAATGAGCATGTGAAGGAATTTAAGTTAAGTTAAATTAAATGATTTATTCAAGTTAAGTTGTAGTGGAATTTATAAGGCAATTTAAATAAAAGTAAAAGAGAGTGAAATCATACAATTGATTTCACTCTCTTCATTAATAAAGATGACCTTTTACTTTTAGGACAGGATACTATTCAGCGGCAGTAAAACCTAAATTTTCAAGTGTAGAGAAAACAGGTTTCAATTGAATATAGCCTTCTCCTACAACTTCATCATTAATGAGTACAAGTGGATAAAAAAATTCGTCCTCTTGAATGCGGCTAGCGTACTCTGCATCGCGGTCATTATCAATTACGCCCTCTATATCAATATAGCGAATTGAAAAGGCTTGGTCTGGGTATTTACGCGTAATGGCAGCTTGTAACCATTCGTATGTATCCTTTGATGATGGGGCGTTAACACAGCTAGCGCAAATAATATTTGCACCGAAAATTTCGATAATAGGTTTTACGTTAGACATACAATTTCCGACCTTTCGTAATACAATATTGGATTTTTTCACTTCTTCACATTATAATGACTTTAATGAAGGGAGTCGAGTAAAATGACAGAAACAGAACAAGTACAAGAAGTACTAGATAAATTACGTCCGTTCTTATTACGTGACGGCGGTGACTGTGAATTAGTAGATATAGAGGATGGTATCGTAAAGTTACGTTTATTAGGTGCATGCGGTAGTTGCCCAAGTTCAACGATTACGTTAAAAGCGGGTATCGAACGTGCGCTTTTAGAAGAAGTACCAGGTATTATCGAAGTAGAGCAAGTTTTCTAAGTATAAAGCATAAAATGGAGCGAGGGATTTATTTCCTGCGCTCCATTTTTTATGATTCAATAATCGATAAGTTGTATGAAATCAAAGTTGCTAGCTCTTAGATTGTTCACGTGTCTCTCTTAATAGCTCCCATTGCTCTTTTGCCATTTCTACAAGTTGTCCTTCGCCACCAGTACGTTGGCTTTCGATGACGCGTGAGAAAAAGCGTGTTGCATTTTCATAATCTTCTAAACGACGAGAAAGTTCTGCGATTAAATACATGACACGCACACTAGACATTTGCGTACTTGCGTAATCTTCTGTCGAGAAGCTTTCCATGTAATGGTCGCGGGCTAGCTTTAAAAAGCGCTTTTCTTGCCCGGAATTTTTTAATGAGCGATACAGCCAAGCTAAGCGCAGAGAAAGACCTGAAGTGATGACGTACTTCTCTTTTTTTATTGTGGCGCAAAGAAAGGCTAGTTTATATGCTTGAATGGCATCAAATATATTACGCTCGTTTTTAAAGCTATGGGGAATCCATTTTGCACAAACTTGTTCATCTAAATCTTCTTTTACACCCGGTGCGAAATATTTGGAGAAGTCTTCTGTGAATGAAAAACCGCAATGCTGACAAACAAAAACATTATAATACAGTGCATTAACGTTTTCATCTGCATATATTGGCTGAAAGTCAGATTCGGTTTGCGCTATTTTAATGAATTTTGAGCGCACCTTTAATGTAGGGAAACTTTTTTTGCAATGCATACAATCTATATCTTTTTCGTAAAAAGGTGAGATTTCCATTTAATTCATACCCCTCGCTATTTAATTATGTATCTATTATAGCAATAATCCGATACATGCAGTAATCGTTTAGTAATTCAAATATGAAATATTTAGGTATATTTCCCTTTCAATTAAATTTGAACTATAGGAATAATTGACTTGCAAAGCACATTTGTTGTCAGAAATGAACTGCAATTGATATGATAAATATAAGAAAGTAGGTGACTGAAATGACAAGTGAAAAACAAGTAATTATTTTAACAGAAGCGGCCGCATTTCAAGTCAAAGAAATGATGGTTCATAATGAAGAAGAACATGCAATTTTACGTATTGCCGTGAAAGGCGGCGGCTGTAGTGGTCTTTCATATGGAATGACATTTGATCAAGTTGTGAATGACGATGATTTTACCGACGAACAACATGGCATTAAAATAATCGTATCTACAGAAGATGCAGCTATATTACAAAATACGAAAATTGACTTCAAACAATCGCTTATGGGTGGCGGATTCACAATCGACAATCCAAACGCACTCGCTTCATGTGGTTGTGGTACGAGCTTTAAAGCAGCAGCACGTGAAAGTACACCTGAAGTTTGCGAGTAATTTACTTTTTATAAAAAGTAAACGAGATTTGTAAAAAAGATGTAAGATGCTGGTGTGTCTGCAAAACTTAAAATATGTAAACAGAACACTATAATGATGTATATACGAAGCCTTTTTGATTTGTATGTTGCGAAAGCAATGCAAATTGAAGAGGCTTTTTTTATTTTTGAAAAAGAAGGGTTGAACAACAGGGACGAGAAATGAATGACGATGACTTTGCTAGAAGGTGACTATAAACTAAACGACATAATGAAAGGCACTCTTAAATACTAGCTTAAGAGTGCCTTTTATATTTGCCCCAAAAAATAAATGTTTTATTAATGTGAAAAATGAGTTCAATATGATATGAGCGAATTTTAGTTCAGTTGTGCTAACACTTCGTCATAAATTTCCTCAGAAGATTTATTGAGTACGATAGAAAACTCTGAAAATATAAGTTCTTGTAAAGTTAGAAGTAACTTTTCTTCTTGCATTGGAAATTTCTTTTCGAGAGCTTCATAATCCATTTTTTTACGTAATAGTGTGTTTAGGAGGTGGGCTTGTTTTTGTCTATCATCCGTTTTGATAATTTCTGTGTGAAGTCTCATACGATGTGTGCTTTGTTCAACCCATTCGATACCAGGAGAAGTAAATGAGTGTAATATTTTAATTGCTTCTTCCTTTTTCATAATATCTCTTATTTGTGTATTTGAATTATCAACAGGGGTACGAATCGTTAAATTTGGATCATTTAGTGGTTTTAAGACGTAATAATTTTTTGTAATTTCGCTAAAAGTTTGTTCGCAAATTTCTTCTATAGAACAAAGTCCGTGTGATGAATAAATGACTGTATCACCAACATTGTACATGTATTTCCCTCCACAAAAAATATTGTCAACTTGGTTGACTAAATTAATTGTAATAAATTAATTGATTTTTGTCAACTTAGTTGACGATAGGTGTTTTGTTTTGTATAGTAGGTACAAAAAAATATGGGATGAAGGTGAACTAGTTGAAGGACGAATTGCAAAATCAAGATATCATTGATTTGTTGAGCGAACGTTATGAAATACTTCGACGGCTTGCTGAAGAAAAATGGAATAATAATAATGATATATATATTTCCAATTCGGAATGGCGTATTATGAGTAAAATTTATAATAAACAACTGACGATTTCGGATGTAGCAAAAGACGTTGATTTTTCTAGACAAGCCACTCATAAATTTGTGAAAAGTTTAGAGGCAAAAGAATTGGTAGAAGTAAGTAGTGCTGAGCATAGTAAAAAACATAAAGTGATTAACATAACTGAATTTGGTAAGACGTGCTATGAAAAAAATGCGCATTACAAAGAAGAAATTGAACAACAATTGATTAATACACTTGGTGAGATTGAAGTGACAAAGTTAAAAAGCATATTAACTTTGGATTGGGATATCGAGCATTTAAATGTGTAGAATCGGATTGCTTTGCTGTACACATAACCTAAATGAAAAATAGATAACCCAAAAAGCCACTTTAAACCCGAGAAAAGTGGCTTTCATTATTTTCAAAACATTATTTATTGCCAAAGCTCCCAGAGAACTGTTTTGCGATAGCTTGTACCTCATCTAACTTTTCCGGTTTTAAAAGGTTCATCATCTTAGGGAAAAACGCTTGAATATCGTTTTGTGAAAAAGTACCCTCATCTTGTTTCTTGAAGTTTTCTAAAAGTATCGCTTTTGCTTCGTCTTCCTTGCCTTCTTGAACTCTTTGTAAAATAAAACTTAAAAACTTTTCTTGTCCTTGTTTATCCATACCTATTGCCTCCTTAAGAATAAAATATAATATATTACGTGTCACTTTTTATTTTAGAAACTTAATTCTAAATCGAGCTTGAAAAGTTGTAAAGCAAATTACTCAAGCTATTTCGAATAAATAGGTTCAGTCTTTTGTCATCTTTCTAAAGATGCACTATGATAAAGAGGGCACATTTGATTGAGGAGGGTTTCGAATGGGTGTTTTAGAAATGTTAGATAAGTTAGATCAAATTGAAACATTATACGAACCAATTTATAGTGCGGATGGTCATTGTGTAGTTGCCTATGAAGTGATTGGGCAATTAGATGATAATGAAACAATAATTAATATTGAACAATTTACATATGAAGAAGATGTACCAGAGGACATTCGATTTGAAATTGAGCTGTTATTTGTACGCAAGACGATTACAGCGGTGAAGCATTTATTGAAGGATGTAAACCTATATATTCCATGCAATCCCAACTTATTAATGTTGGATTTTGGGGAAAGCTATTTTACAATGCTGAAGGATATTTTAAGTGAAGAAGATTTACCGAATATTACACTTGTTATGGCGGAGCATAAGTATGAAGGGAGTATTGAAAAACTGCAGCATGTGACTCGTTATATTCAAACATACGGTGTAAAAATTGCGCTTGCAGATGTAGGCTCCCAAACACAATTAGAACATGTGCTTATGTTAGAACCTGCTGTACTTAAAATAAATGTCGAGCAGCTTGGGTATAATTTATGGGGCGCTCAAAATCATGTGTTTGCAACAATCCGTTCACTAGCTGTGAAGATGGGGACACTTCTTTTAATTGAAAATATTGAAACGGTGTATCAATTACAACAAGGGTGGAAAAATGGAGCGAGATTTTATAAAGGCGCTTATTTACAACAACCGCATAAAGAATTCTTTGCGCGGGATTCATTAAAAGAGCGTTTTCGAAATGAATGCGAGCAATTTATCGTGACGGAAAAAAAGCAGCTTTTACAAAAGTATGAGGAAATGAAGCAGCTTGAAAAAATGATTTGGACGATTGTTGAGCAATTACAGCCAACTGGTAAGGATGAAATGAAGTTAAAAAAACTTGCCACAGCTTTACAAGATTGCGCTTTTCGAATTTATATTTGTGATAATAATGGTTTCCAAACATCGCCTAATATTATTTGGAGAAATGATGAATGGCATATACAGCAAGAGGCAAAGGGGAGAAACTGGAGTTGGCGACCATACTTCCTTTTGAACATTATTAAGATGACAAAGGACCATAAAGGTGAATTGTCGGAAGTATATAGCGATATAGAGTCAGGTGAGCTGACAAGAACCTATTCAATGGCGTTGACGAATGCAGAATTTTTATTTATCGATATTATGTATGATTATTTGTATGAACACAATATTGTGAATTAATTAAAGAGGAAATTTTAACTTTTGAAATAGTAGGATAATTTAAATAGTAATCCGAGCTATGTTATTAAATTTCCATTTGTGAAAATGTTCATAATCTTTACTTAAAGTGTAAGCTATATTTGATATAGCCTCATTTTCATTTCATTTACTATTATTCAATCAATTTGAAGCTATCGAGAGAATTCTATTGAAATTCGAGCTGAAAAGGTCTAATATAAAAGGTAGGAAATATTTGTCGAAATTAAGTCGACCTAGCGTATAGTAGTTAGGGAAGTATATGCGTGTACTTCTTTTTTTCTTTGTCTTTCGCTAGTACAATATACAATAAAATTAAAGGGGTTCTGATTTAAGTGAAAAGACCAACAATTTTAGTATTAGGCGCGGGTTATGGTGGCTTAACAACTGTTGTGAATTTACAAAAAATGATCAATGTTAATGAAGCAGAAATCATTTTAGTAAACAAAAATGATTACCATTACGAAACAACATGGTTACATGAAGTAGGAGCAGGTACAATTTCACCAGATAAAGCACGTTACCCAATTTCTAGCGTTATTAATAGTGGGGTAAAATTTGTACAAGCTACTGTTGAAAGTGTTGATGTTAACACGAAAAAAGTAGGTACATCTGCTGGCGAATTCACTTATGATTATTTAGTATTTGGTTTAGGTTTTGAAGGGGAAACATTTGGTATCCCTGGCTTAAAAGAATATGCATTAGCATTATCAAACATCAATACAGCTCGTCAAGTACGTGAGCATATTGAATACCAATTTGCATCTTGGTCACTAGATGAAGTAAAAGATGACAGCAAGCTTACAATTATCGTAGGTGGTGCTGGTTTCACAGGTATCGAATTCTTAGGTGAATTAGGTAACCGTGTTCCAGAACTATGTAAAGAGTTTGATATTCCACAAGAAAAAGTACGTGTACTTTGTGTAGAAGCTGCACCAATGGTATTACCAGGCTTCGATCCACAACTTGTAGAATATGCAAAAACACAATTATCGAAAAAAGGTATCGAATTCTCAATCGGTACACCACTTGTTGAAGCAACTCCAGAAGGCGTTAACATCAAAAAAGGTGAAGATGAGTTCGAGTTTGTTAAAGCCGGTACAGTTGTATGGGCTGCAGGTGTTCGTGGTAACGCATTAGTTGAAACTTCAGGTATCGAATCGAACCGTGCGCGTATTGCAGTACGTAAAGATATGCGTGCTCCAGGATTTGACGATGTGTTCGTAGTAGGTGACTGTGCATTCTTATTAAACGAAGAAGCAGGCCGTCCATATCCACCAACAGCACAAATTGCGATGCAACAAGCAGTAAACATTGCGAAAAACATTAAGCACTTAATGAATGGTCAAGAAACAGAAACATTCGTATATGATGACAAGGGAGCAGTATGTTCTTTAGGTCATGATGATGCGATTGGTAGTGCAATGGGTCGCAAATTTACTGGTAAAACAGCATCAGCTCTTAAAAAAGTTGTTGATGACCGCGCATTATACTTAGTAGGTGGCGTAGGCTTAACACTTAAAAAAGGTAAATTTAAATTCTTTTAATTAAATTAATCAATTACGCCTTGGCGTAATTGTGTCCAGATTTTTTTCGAGCTTGCTCGAAAAGCTTCCCTAAAAAAATCTGTGACATCCGCCGGGGCTTAACTTAATTTAGCTGGGGTTTGAAATCCCAGCTGAATTAAGTTAAAAAACTTGCAACGATTGGGTTTCTGCCCTTTTCGTTGCAAGTTTTTTGTTTTGCGGAAGATTTTATGAATACTGTACCGCCAATGGTATTTCACCAAATGCGATCGTTTTCCAAGTTTGCTGAATGTAAATTTGTGCGAGTTGCTGTTCATGCGTGCCATGTTTTTCTGCATGTTCTAAAACAACTACACTTTCATACAAATCGCTTAATTTTTTCATTAATCCTTTCGCTTCTAATGTTTGAACGGGTGCCGGTAATTTTGTAAATTGCTCCAATTGGCTCGTGATTTCCTGCAATTTTTCTTGAATAAATTGCACCTCGGCTCCTTGTAATGGTGCTAACCGTTGCTCCAATAAAACGAGCAATAGCTGATGACCGCCTTGCTTTATAATCCGAATTAATTCATGCGCTAATATATTCGCTGTGCCCTCCCAAACCGTTAATACTTGTGCATCACGCAGTAGCCGCGGTGTGACAAAATCCTCAATATAGCCATTGCCACCATGCACTTCAATTGCTTCATGTGCAAAATGAATGGCTTGCTCAGCTGTTTCTTTTTTAACGAGTGCAATCAATAAACGAACAATGAGTTGCTGCTCTTGACCGACGCGACCCGCAGAAACATCATCATATAATTGAACTAAATCAAATAATGTGACGAGTGAGGCATGATGCTTAGCTTTAAGTGTCCCGATCGTTTGTTGAACCATTGGATAATCCAATAGGCGATGTCCAAATGCATGACGCGCTGTCGCATAGGTTATCGCTTCATCTAGGGCGCGCTTCATAATACCTAAAGACGCGGCAGCATTGCAAATACGTGATAAATTCAGCGCTTCTAGCATGTAGTAAATACCCTTTGATGGATCACCTACAACAAATGCTTGTGCACCATCAAATACAACCTCACCTGAAGGCACTGCACGCACACCTAATTTATCCTTTAAACGGCGTATCGTAATACCATTCAATGTACCATCTTCACGTTTCCAAGGCACTGCAAATAATGTCAGCCCCTTTGATCCACCAGGTGCATCTTCCATTCGGGCGAGCACCATCGCCACACCGCACATCCCCGCATTCGAGGCGAAGTATTTCTCGCCAAATAATCGATAGTGCTCGCCATCTTTGACTGCACGTACAACATTGGCTCCTACATCTGAACCACCTTGACGTTCGGTTAAAAATGTTGCCCCTTCAAAAAGTTCTACATCGCCCGTCGCCGCAACATGTGGTAAAAAGCGCTGTTTCACGTCCTCATCCGCGAAATGGTCCAATAAATAAGCAGTTGCCATCGTCAATGTTACCGGGCAATAAAAACCAGGTTCTGCTTGTGCTAAAATATAACCTTGTGCAAAGCTATACACATAGTTTCCTTTTTGATTAAGCTCAGGAATTTTTTTGTGCACATAGCCAACAATCCCTGTTTCATATGTTTCTTTCACCGTATTTTTATAGCCTTCATTAACGATGACTTGACTAACTTCTTCACCATATTCATCATATCGCTGTAATCGTGGTTCGCCTTCGCGGTCCGTTACTTTTGCTCGTGCATCGATTACCGTTGCAACATGTTCGCCAAATGTCGTCAGTTCTCTGTTTGCATAGTGATAAAAAGGTTCACTCAGCATATCCTGCAAAATTTGCTGTAACGTCGTATCGTGGATGTAAAAGTTTTGAGTACGCTCCTGCTGCTCAGTTAATACTTGCATGTCTGTCATCTCCTTTTAACGTATGTTTTAAAATTTTTCCTGACGCATTTCGTGGGAGCCCGTCTACTTGCTCATACAGTCGCGGGATTTTATAGCTTGCTAAATGCTTGCTTAAATACTCTCGAATTTCTGTTTCTGATACTGCTTGCTTTGCTGCATAAACAACTTTTACCGTTTCGCCCCATTCAACATGTGGCACACCAATTACCGCTACTTCAAAAATAGGTTCAATTTGTAAAAGGACATCTTCAATCTCTTTCGGATAAATCGTAATTCCACCTGAAAAAATAACATCCTTTTTACGATCTACAATATATACGTAGCCGTCTTCATCTATTTTTGCTAAATCCCCAGAGCGAATCCAACCATATTGCATCGTTGCTTGTGTTGCTTCTGGGTTTTTATAATATTCCTTCATATTGCCTTCACCATGGAGGACGATTTCTCCGACTTCACCTGCTGCTACATCTTCAAATTGATCATTGACGATGCGCAGTTCTGTCCCGTATGGTGCCCGTTTACCAATGGATCCAGCGCGCTGTGGATGGTCTTCTGCGAGTAAAATTGAACCACTTGGCCCAGCTTCCGTTAAACCGTATACACAAACGAGACGGTCTGTTGAGAATTTATTTTGTACAAATAAAATTTCCTGTTCTGATAATGGAGCACCTCCATATACCCACCACTTCATGGAGGATAAATCGAAATCTTGAATTTTAGGAGAGCTTGCCGTTAATAAATAGGCTACTGGTGCGCCGAAAAAGTGCGTTGTTTTATAAGTTTGAACGGATTCCAACAATAAATCGGGTGTGAAAGTTGGCGTTAATACAGCGGTTGCCCCAACAAGAATCGATGTAATTAAAAATAAATTAAGCGGTGCGGAATGGCTAAGCGGCATCATTAATAGTAGCTTACTTTCTGGTTTTACTTCCATTTCAATGGCGATCATCGTCGATACAGCAAGTACGCTCCGATGTGTTAAGAGGACGCCTTTAGGATTACCTGTTGTACCTGATGTGTATAGTAAGGTAGAATCATCTTCTTCATTTAGCGCGGTATTAATATTTCCACCAGAGCCCGTTAACAAACTACTAAAGCTTTGCCATTGTTCGACGGCATCACCCGTTTTGATTTTCAATCCATTAAAATCAATCGTTTTAGCTGATTCAAAAATCAATGCATGTGCAAGTATTGCTTTTGCATCTGCATGATTTAACACAAACTCAATTTCTGTCGCGGTAAATTTTGCGTTCATCGGTACAACAATTGCTCCAAGCTTTGCAATGGCAAAATAACTGACAACAAATTCTGATACATTTGGCATGAAAATGGCTACATTGTCACCTTTCGTGATTCCTTGCTGCTGCAAAGAGTGAGCGAGCTGATTTGCTTGATGATTAAGTGTTGCATAACTAACTGCATGTCCCATACTTTGAATGGCTATGTGCTGTGGATATTTCCGTGCCGCTCTTGTTAATAATTCCGCTGTGTTCATGAAGAATCCCCCTTTAAGCTTAGTAATTTTAGTTGAAAATCATATTTCATTTGTTCCAGTTCTGTGCGAATTTTCATCAGCTCAACAATTTGCTCATCAATGAGTGCTATTTTTTCATCGCCAAATTGAATCGTGCGCTCCAACTGCTTTATTCCTGTTTGATCCGCATTAAAAAGATGCACCATTTCCTTAATTTCATCGAGGGTAAAACCAAATTTCTTCCCTCGAACAATTAATTTCATTTTTGCTTCCTCGCGTTGTGAATAAAGCCTTGTATTCCCTTGGCGATTCGGTGATAAAATGCCAAGTTCTTCGTAATAACGCAATGTTCGTGCTGTCACTCGATATTGTTTGCTCATTTGTTGAATCGATTTCACGATCCGCACCTCCTGTATTTATTAACTTACCATTTACGTTAACGTCAACTTCAAGGGAAAACAATATTATTGTAGTGTAATAGATGTATTAAACAGTGTATTTTGCGTTGCGTAATTTTTTAGGGAAATTTGCAATGCGAGTTATGCGACAATAAAGTTGGGAAAATTTCCATATAAAAGTGCAATTTTTTGCTATGATAGATAAAAGAAGGAAGGTGTGGGGGAATGGCGACAGATCGTGGGAAAGTATGGCTTGGTGTAGCAGCAATTATTGAAAATACAAAAGGTGAATGGCTTCTCGTCAAAAAAACATATGGTGGCTTGAAAGGCGCATGGTCATTACCAGCAGGCTTTGTACAACAAGCTGAAACCGTCACAACAGCGGTCATTCGTGAGGTGAAGGAAGAGACGGGTGTGTCATGCGAAGTGAAGGGACTTATCGGATTTCGCTCGGGCGTTATTTTAAATGATATAAGTGATAATATGGCGATATTTTATTGCCAGCCTATCGAGGAAAATCCAATGATTCACATTCAAGAACGGGAAATTGCAGAAGCGTGTTGGCTTGTTCCTTCATTGATTCTAGAAAATGAACATGCTTCGATTATGCTAAAAGAAATGGCGCAGGAGCATGTAAAACAGCATATTCATCCCATAATCGAAGGGGTTAACCCAGGCGATGTTTTTGGGTATAGTGAATATCACTTATTTTTCAAGAAATAATAATTATAAAATTGCATAAATTTTTTACATTATGGAGAAGTTTTGACAATTCATTGCTTCTCTTTTTAACTTGATTCAGCAAGAGTCCTTATTTCTAAAAGTGGAGGATGAATGCTGAAAATGCAATTTTATTCAGTGAGTTCTAAAAACCAGCTGATTTGGGGAACAAAGGCTAAAACCGTCACGTCCTGTGACAACGCCTTTATGACCAACATCGTGTTGACCTAAGCCCTGGCGGATGTCACAGATTTTTAAGGGGAGATTTTCGAGCGAGCTCGAAAAAATCTGGACACAATTACGCCGAGGCGTAATTGATTTATAAGTATGGAATTGAAAGCATCCTCTTAATCATGTAAACTTATGAGAGGTAAATGGAGGTATACATAATATGAATGACGTTTCATTAGTACAAGTAATCATTTCAGTTGTTCTCTTTTTTGTTATGTTTTTTGGAATCGGTTTCCTTCTCAATATGTTACTGCGAATGACTTGGTTAATGGCGATTATTTATCCAATTGTTGTCGTATTTATCATTGATGAGGTAAGCTTCCTCGATTACATCTTTAAGCCTGGCTCAGCTTTCCCAGCGCTTATGGATAAGTTTCAATCGTTACATTTAGTCGATATTGTTATTTTATCGGGTGGATTAGGCGGAGCGATTGTCGCAGGATTTGTGATGATTGCATTGCGTAAAGCCGGATATCGCATGTTCTAATTTTGGATAATAAATAGGAATGACCACAACCTTTTATATGAGTTGTGGTCTTTTCAATTTAAAGCAAGTTATATACAACAATTGCTAAAAGAATCCCTGACAATCCCCCGATGAAAACTTCACTTTTTTTATGACCGAGTAAAGTTTTTAAGTCTTCAATTTTTTCTTGTTCATTTAATTCAGGCCAACGTTTAATTTCTTTAAAAAATGATTGCAGTTCATGGCGTATTTCATTGAGCACAGCGGCATGTCGTCCAGCTTGGAAACGCACATGACTTGCATCGTACATAACAATTCCAGCGAGCATGGCAGCCACCGCAAAAATGGGGGAGTTAAAACCAACTTCGAAACCAACAGCTGTTGCAACACTTGTTACCGCAGCTGAATGAGAACTCGGCATCCCACCAGTCGAGGTAAGTAAGCTCCAATCGAGTTTTCGTGTAATGATAAAATTAATAGGCACTTTTAAGAGCTGTGCAAAAATAATAGCGAAAATACCGAGCCAAAGTGGCGTATTTTGTAATAGTTCGATAAGTACACCCACCCTCAATTAATAATCTTTTAATTACGAATAGTATAGCATTATTATTGGGAAGATAACGTATTTAACCGATTCAAATACTACTTTACCGTAGAGGAATGGAGGAAATGGATTATTTCGTTGTTCGGAGTAATGAAAGTTGTATATAATGAATTTATCAATTTAAGGGGGAATTTAACAATGAATATTGAAAAAAACGTGAAAACATTTGAAACAGTTACTTCTGAAACATTAATTATCGGTATACAAAAACACCGAGAGCAGATGAAAAGTTGGTCATTAGTCAGTGACTTTTTTGGTGAAACAATCGATGTTTGGTTGCGCAGTGGAGATATCAATACAGAAGCGCAAAAATTGACGAAAATCCCATACACAGGTGTAAATGCTCAGCTAAAACGCATTATTTTTGTTGGCCTAGGTGAACAAAAAAATAATACAACAGATAATTTACGTGAAGCATTTGCGGCAGTTGGGAAAGAAATGAAAGCATCTAAAATAAAGGATGTTGCTATATGGATGGATTCATTTGCGACAGATCGAATAGATGAGGAAGAAGTTGCATTTTTAGCGGGAGAAGGTTTGCACTTAGGTTATTACACAATGTCAAATTATAAAACATCTTCCAATGAAGCAGACGCGTACTTCGATGCAGTGCAATTTGTTACAACAGCAACAATTGAGGAAGTCGCATCAAACTTTGAAGTTGGGAAAATTTATGCAGACGCAGTAAATGAGGCGCGTACATTAATTAATTTACCTCCCAATATGTTAACGGCGACAGATTTAGCAAATTATGCAGTGGAAATGGCTGCGAAATATGATTTTGAAATTGAAGTGTTAAACAAAGCACAACTTGAAGAAATCGGGATGGGCGGTATTTTAGCAGTTAACCGTGGATCCGTAGAAGAGCCTCGCCTGATTACGATGAAATATAAAGCGACGCCACACTTTGAAAATGCAATCGGTCTTGTAGGAAAAGGGGTAACGTATGATACAGGTGGTTATTCGTTAAAGCCAAAAGACGGTATGGTTGGCATGAAAGGGGATATGGGCGGTGCAGCTGCAGTATTAGGCGCGATGCAAATTATCGGTGCTACACGTCCAAATCAAAATGTACTTGCCGTTATTGGGGCAACAGATAACATGGTTTCAGGTAACGCAATTAAGCCGGATGATGTTATTACGATGTATAACGGCAAAACGGTTGAAGTATTGAATACAGATGCTGAAGGGCGTCTTGTGTTAGCGGATGCAACAACTTATGCAAAACAGCAAGGAGCAAATTATTTAATTGATGTGGCCACATTAACAGGTGGCGTGATTGTTGCACTTGGTCATGATAAAACGGGTGCTTTAACGAATGACGAGGAATTCTTCGAGGAATTTATGGGAGCAGCAATTGAGACTGGCGAATTTGTATGGCGTTTACCATTAACGAATAATGATAAAAAACGCATTCGAAAATCAGATGTAGCAGATTTAAATAATTCACCGGGACGCGATGGTCATATGATTTTTGGTGGAGGCTTTGTTGGTGAATTTGCAGAGGAGACACCGTGGATTCATTTAGATATCGCAGGAACATCCGATGCATCTGCTCCCCATGTACTCGGACCAAAAGGTGGAACAGGTGTCATGGTGCGTACATTAGCAACATTCGTAGAACAACGAGCAAACGATTAACACTTGATTCAGCAGAGGTTAACCTTTGCTGAATTAAGTTCCTCCCGGGGGATGTCATCATTATAAATGACATCCTTTTTTTAGTTTAGCAATAGGCAAGGGACTAAATAGAAGTAAAAATAAGCATAAACTATTGAAGAAGGAGGGCGATGGATTAATGACAAGACACGGTAGAGGTGGCGGAGGTTTCGGTAGAGGTGGCTTCGGTAGGGGAGGTTTTGGTAGAGGAGGCTTTGGTAGAGGAGGCTTCGATGGAGGTGGATTTGGCTTCGGTGGACCATTTTTCGGCGGATTCGGCGGACCATTTCTAGGTGGACTTTTAGGCGGCTTTCTAGGTGACTCAATTGGCGGAGGTGGAGGCTACCAATCACCACCACCATACTATTATCCACCACCATACTATTACCCACCATATTACGGATCACCATACTATAACCAGTATTATCGTTAAAAATCTTGGTAATCTAAATAACCAAATGACATTCAATATGTTAAAATAAATGGAGATTCGTTTAACTTAATTCAGCAAATTCATTTGTACCGATAGCAACAGGTACTGAAGTCCCCTGCTTCTATAAGTGGGGGAAACTTGCCTGCAATTAAATATAAAAGAAATATAAATTTTGAGGTACGAATATTTATGAGAAATCCATATGTTTATGGTTACTTACCACTATTTACTATTATTTTATTTAGTCTTTCATTCGGCATATTTGCTGTATCGGAGTCGTTGGAATTATTCAATGCGATTGGTGTTTATAGCGGTATGCGGGAATTTTTATCTGATTTAGAATTACGCTTTGTGTTGCTTATTGTGTTTGCGCTAATATTTTTCATGTTATTTTCAGCTTTGAAATTAATCGGCGAAACGATTCATGAGCTTGGCATGCTATTTTTTTCAAAAGATCAGGCGGGCGAAACAATGAGCGTCGCGCGTGGCGGCTATGTTATTTTCTTCTTTGGGTCATTTGCATCTGTTATTGGCATTCAATCAATCCTTATATTAATAATTGTCTTTATTGCGACTGTTTTTAGTTATTTCATTTATACGATTTATAAAACGAGCCAATTTATGACGGTTAGTGGTATGATAGGGCTTATCTTTTTTGAAATCATAACATGGTTTATTTTTATTACATTAATCGTGTATGCACTTCTAAAATTATATAATGGCATACTTGCAAGTTTACCATTTGCTACATAGGAAAAGGGACGATCTCATCATTACGAGGAGATCGTCCCTTTTAGTCTGTAATCGCATTAAAAATAGAAAAATGAATTTTGGCATTTTCGATTTTTTCCATAGAGCGGGGGATGTCATAGCCAATCCAAACCGCTGCTGTGTAATCTTTTGTTAAGCCTGCTACCCAATAGTCTTTAAACTGATTTGTTGTTCCAGTTTTGGCCCCTATATAACCCGATGAGCTGGATAAGCCTTTACCCGTACCGCTTTTCACTACGTCAGTCAGGATATCACGCATCGTATTGACCGTATAGGCAGACCAAATTTCTTGTCGTTCCTTTGGCCAGCTGTAAAGCAAGTTTCCTTCTAAATCCGTGACTTTCCGAATGCTATGGGCAGGGGAAAAATAGCCGTCCACAAAGCTTGAATAAGCATTAGCCATTTCGAGCGTCGTTACACCGTAAGTTAAGCCTCCTAAAGCTGCCGCGTAAGTTCGATCTTTATCGACGATGGAGTCGAACTGGAAACGGTCGATAAATTGGAAGGCGGTATTCACGCCAATCATTTCAAATAATCGGAGGGCACTCGTATTAATACTATGCTTAAAGGCTGTTGCAAGTGTTACTTTGCCATAAATACTTCTTCCATAGTTTTCTGGACAGAATTTGCCAACACAATAAGCCCCACCATTGACGAGCGCATTTTTAGATGCATTTGTCGTTTCAAAATAAGGTGCATAAACACTTATAGGCTTAAAAGCAGATCCAGGTTGTCTAGGTGACTGGAAAGCTCGATGCAAATCAAACTTTTTATAATCTTTCCCACCGTAAATACTAACGATTTCCCTCGTTGTATTATGAATTACAGTTGCACTCGCCTGTAGGTCTGGCTCCGTTAAAATGGCATTAACAGCAATTTCATCTTGTGCCTGTTTATCTGGCTGAAGCGCAGTATAAATATTGATTCCGTTACTTAAAACATCATTGACAATCTTTTTTAATTCCAACTGTAAATATTCTTTTTCCATTTTATCATCTGTCTGAGCGATTTTTTGTGCATAGCCTGTCTGTTCAGCAATTAACCATTTTAGCTCTTGTAATACATATGTACTATAGCTTGGATGCTGTTGAATTTTGCTTTTTACATCTAATTCAATGACTTCATTTTTATGCATGAATGCCTCAGCAGAAGAAATAATTTGATGCTCCGTTAACTTATCAATTAACCGTTCTTGCCGACTTTTCGTATTGCTAAAGTTTTTAATCGGGTCATATAAAGACGGATTATTTGGAATTGCCGCAATTAAGGCGATTTCCGCGAGTGTCAGTTTGGCAAGGGGTTTATTGTAATAATAGCTAGCCGCCGCACCGATACCATACACTTGATTGCTAAAATACATTTCATTTAAGTACATTTCTAAAATTTGCTCTTTTGAATAAAGTTTCTCAAGTTCATAAGCGTAAAATAATTCCATCAGCTTTCGTTCATACGTTTTTTGTTCTGTTAAATAACGCATGCGCACGAGTTGCTGTGTAATCGTACTTCCGCCTTGTTGGATCGATTGGTCGGATGTATTGGCGACAAAAGCGCGGGTAATGGCACTCACATCAAAACCAATATGAGAAAAGAAGTCTTCATCCTCACTTAGTATAAATAATTGCTTGACGAGTTCAGGCATATCATTCAATGACATGGGTTGTGACCACTCGGTATATTCTTCACTAAAAATTTGACCGTTCGCATCATAAAGCGTCACGGGTAATGAAGAAACGACTTCGGGTAACTCAATGGACTGTTCAATTAGCTGCCCATGTTGTTTGGCTTTCGTAATTTCTTTCCAAACTTCACTCCCGACTAACAGGAGTATTGGAATGCTACAAACAATAAGTAAGTAGCCAAAAAATTGTTTCATTATAATATCCTCCAAACACTTCACTAAATGAAGCGTAACACAAATGGATGCGTGTATTAAGTAAAAATATTTCTTAATCATAAGAAAAAACAGCTCACATTATTTTTGTGCGAGCTGATTTTCTCGTAATAAATCATTCATCTCCTGATCAGGCAATTTTCGGAGCAAGTACATAACGATAAACGCGAGGGCAAATAGCATGCCGGTCGTATAGAAAACCGAATGAATCCCGCCAGCACTTGCTACAATCCCCCCTAATACAGGACCTAAAATATTCCCTAAAAAGCGGAAACTTTGGTTGTATCCCATCATTTCCCCTTGCACTTCAATCGGTGCTTCCCGTCGTATTAAGGCCGTCGTAATCGGAATTAATCCACCAGAAACAATTCCAAATAAGAACCGTAAAATAATCAATTGCCATAGTTCTGTGACAAAAGCTTGTGGAATAATAAAAAGAACGGAAACAATGAGCAGGAATGACAGCACTTTCTCATATCCATGATGGTCGCTTAATTTTCCCCAAAAGCGTGCGAATGCAATATTGCCAAGACCCGCTGCACTAAAGGTGATCCCGGCAAGTAGCGCCACTTCTTGAGAAGTTGTTAACTGGGACACATAAAGCGACAGTAAAGGTTGAATACTAAAGTTCCCGATTTGAATTAACGTTGTAACGAGCATAATATTTAAAATTAAACGATGTTGGAAAATCGCGCGTAATACATTTTTCCTTGAATAAATGGAGCTTTTCTTTTTTTGAATAATGGCCGGCTCATGAATGCCGAAAATAATAATAATGGCCGCTACCGTAATGGCGGTGGCAGTAATCGTAAATGTATATTGAAAGCCAACCGCATCAGCCATCATACCGCCGATAACAGGACCAAACAGTGTACCACCAACACTCCCCATTTGAAGCGTGCCAAGCGTTTTGCCGGCCATTTTTTTAGGGGTGTGCTTACTTATAAATGCCATAGAAGTAGGGATAAAACCTGTTACCACGCCCATACCTAAACGCAAAATGAAAAATTGCTCAACGTTTTGAACATAGCCCATTAAAAAAATACTGATGGCAATGCCGAAACAGTTAATGATCATAATCGGTTTATAGCCGTATTTATCCGCAATTCTTCCCCAAATAGGCGACATGAGTAAGGCAGAAATGAAAGTAGCAGCAAAGATTAACCCTGCCCATGTTTGTACATAGTCTTCTGAAAAATGTCCTAATGTACCAATATAAAGAGAAAGGAAGGGCATAATCATCGTTGCAGAAGCTGCAACGATAAAGTTGGCAATTAAAATAATGGCGAAATTACTTTTCATATTTTGCAAATAGAATCACATTCCTCCAAATAGTAGTTAACTTGATTTAGCTGTATACCTCCATCCCCATAGGTGGGTTTGAACGCCAAAAAGTGCAATCCTATTCAATAGGGGTTCAAACCCCAGCTGAATCAAGTTATGCTCCAGCGGATGTCACAGATTTTCAAGGGGATAGGAAGTCAGCCTAAAAACGTCACATCGTGTGACAACGGCTGACTAACCCACGTCCTGTGGGCCCGAGCTCGAAAAAATCTGGACGCAATTACGCCGAGGCGTAATTGATACTCTATTATAACTTATTTCGGGACACGAAGAAAGTCGTTGGCAAGTTATTAGCGGACATTGTTAGATTTATGGTAAAATGGAACATGGTAAAAAGGAATTGTCGGTTTACTTATGTATACCCATTCAACAACTATTTAACTAAAAGGAGAGACAAAAATGTTACCACAATTAACGAAAGAACTAAATCCTGGTGAAGTATTAGTCGAAATGAACACAACGATGGGTGCAATTAAAATTAAATTATTCCCAGAACAAGCACCAAAAACAGTTGAAAACTTTTTAGGACATGCTAAATCAGGCTATTATAACGGTATTATTTTCCACCGTGTTATTCCAAACTTCATGGTTCAAGGTGGCGACCCGACAGGTACTGGTATGGGCGGCGAATCAATTTGGGGCGGAACATTTGAAGATGAGTGTGTGCCAGAATTATTAAATATTCGTGGTGCATTATCAATGGCTAATGCAGGCCCTGGTACAAACGGATCTCAATTCTTTATTGTACAAGCACCTAAAGTAGAAGTTTCGATGCTGAAGCAAATGGAAGTTCGTGGATGGGCTAAAGAAGAAGTAGAGTTATACAAGAAAAACGGTGGTACACCATGGTTAGATGGTAAACACACTGTATTTGGTCAAGTTGTAGAAGGTATGGATATTGTTGACAAAATTACGAACGTTGACCGTAATATGCACGATAAACCTAAAGAAGATGTTAAAATTGAATCAATCACTGTAATCGACTAATTATAAAGGACGTGTGAGCGAGTGAATCAATTTTTACTAAACTTCTCGGGAGGTTTTTTTTACATCCCAGAGGATAAGTCATCTTATATTCCAGCAGCGATCGAATTCGTTATTTTAATCATTATCGTATTTGCTACGTATCGCTGGATTCGCCGTATTGCAGCTCGTCAAGCCGATAAAGCACAGCATTTAGAAAAACGTGCTTTACAAGAACGGGATGAACGTATTGCACGTGAAAAAAATGCTAAGTGAAATTCAAAAGTAACAAAAAAGGCAGAAGCGCATTTGCGTTTCTGCCTTTTACTATTTATATTTATTTCATCATAATTTCGGGTAGCCATAGAGAAAGTTGTGGCATAAAAATTACTACGAATAAGAAAAGAACCATAATGATAATAAATGGAATAACTCCTTTTACAACTTCACCAAGCTTTTCTTTCGCAATCCCACTTACTACGAATAAGTTTAGACCAACTGGAGGTGTAATCATACCAAGCTCCATGTTGATTGTCATAATAATCGCAAAGTGAATTAAGTTAATATCAAAGTGAGCAAGCATTGGTAATAAAATTGGCAGCGTAATTAAAATAATTGAAACGGCTTCTAAGAACATCCCCATTACGAAGAAGATAATGTTAATAAGGAACATGAATATCCATTTATTCATATCACTGTCGGCAATCCATTGACCTACTAAGTGTGGAACTTGAGCATTCGTTAAATATAAACCGAATAATGAGGCGGCCGCAATAATTAGGAAAATCATCGCTGTAATATTGATTGATTCTACAATGATTGGACGAATATCACGCCAGTGTAGTTCACGGTAAATGAATATGGATACAATAAGACCGTAGAATACTGCAATAACCGCTGATTCTGTTGGTGTTACGGCACCAGAATAAATACTTCCTAAAATTAAAATTGGTAAAAATGCACCCCAAATTGCTTTTAAAGATTTTCTACCGCGCTCGCCCCAAGTAGCAGGCGTATCTCCTTTAAAACCATTACGTTTTGCATAAATAATTGCCATGACGATTAATAAACCTGTTAAACCAAGACCAGGAATAACCCCAGCCATGAATAATTCACCGATTGATTCTTCAGAAGTAATCCCGTAAATGATTAACGGAATACTAGGTGGAATTAAAATACCTAACGTACCACCAGCGGCAATTAGCCCCATTGAATAACGTTTGCCATAACCAGCAGCTAACATTGCAGGAATCATGATTGACCCGATTGCCGCAGCTGTTGCAGGTGAAGAACCTGAAATGGCAGCGAAAATCGCACATGCTAAAATCGTTACAACTGCTAAACCACCAGGTAGATGACCAACCCATGTGCGCAGGGCTTCAATTAAATATTTAGAAATACCACCGCGAGCCATGATAATTCCAGCTAATACGAAACCAGGAATTGCCATCATCGGGAATGAATCGAGCGCTGTAAACATACGCTGTGGCATCATCGTCATATTAAAATCCGCTTGGAATAAAACGAACACTGTCGACATTGCTAAACTAACAGCAACGGGAACACGTAAAAAGACTAAAACGAAAAAACTAATTAAGAGGATTAGCATAGTTTTCATCCTTTCCTGCAAGGATATTTACTAATCGCTCAATAAAGCGTAGTAAGAATAAAATTCCTGAAATCGGTAAAATTAAGTAAACAATCCACATTGGAATTCCTACGTCTAATGAAACCATTCCTGAATGGAAACGAGATTCTACTAAAATAACCCCGTAATATGTATAAATAACACAAAAGAGAATACTAATTCCTGTTGCTAAAATATCGAGTATACGTTTCATCCCAGGCTTTAATTTATCGTATAAAATATCCACCTGAATATGTTGGTTGTGGCGTAGTGCTAAGCCAAAGCCTAAAAATACACCCCAAATTAATGAATAACGGGCAACTTCCTCAACCCATGCTTGTGGTGAGTTGAAAATATATCGCATAACAACTCCGTAAAAAATAAGTACAATTCCAGCTGAGAAAAATGTTCCAGCAGAAATTTCTTCAATAAATGCCCAAACCTTTTTTGCTATTTGCATAATGTTCACTCCTTAAAAAATACTTGGTCGTAGGGAAATCGAAGTGATCCGAAAACTACGTTGATTATATGAAAGAAAGGAGAGTGCCGATTTTTCATCGACACTCGGGTAAGGAATTATTTTAATGAGTTAATACCTTCAATAAGCTCAGGTGTGATAACACTTTCAAACTTATCGTATACCGGTTGTAATGCAGCTTTTAACGTTTCTTTATCTGCATCTGTCATTTCGTGAATTTCAACTTTCCCTGTTGCTTTAATGTTCTCGAATGATTTTGCATTTTCATCTTTTGCTAAAGTGTTTGCTAATTCTGTAGCTTCCGTTAAAGCTTCATTAATTGGTGTTGCTAAATCAGCAGGAATCTTATCCCAGAATGATTTATTTACGAAAATTGCATAATCAAGACGACCGTGTGCAGAAGTAGATAAGTATTTTTGCACTTCATGATATTTTTGTGTGTCGAAGTTGTTGAATGGATTTTCAGCACCATCTACTGTACCTTGTTGTAACGCTGCGTATGTTTCACCGAATGCGATTGTAGCTGAGCCAGCATCTAAAGCGTGGAACTGTGCTTCTAATACTTTCCCTGCTTGCGCGCGGAATTTTAAACCTTTATAGTCTTCCACTGCAACAAGTGGGCGTTTATTGTTAGAGAAATGTTTGAAACCGTTCCCCCAGAAAGAAAGACCTTGAATATCATTTGCTGCTAATTGATCAGAGTTTAAAAGCGTTTTTGCTACGTCTGAAGTGAAGAATTTTTGAACATGCTCGTCATCTTGGAATAAGAAAGGCATGTCTACATATTGCCAACGTGGGTCAAGCTTCACCATTTTTGTTACAGATGGCGCAATCATATGTACGTTACCAGACATAAGTGCGTCTAACTCATCATTATCTCCGTATAATTGAGAAGAAGGGTAAACTTCTACTTTAACTTTTCCTTCCGTCTTTTCAGCTACTAATTTGGCAAATTCATCTGCCGCTTTTCCTTTAACTGATTCGATTGAAGTTACGTGTGAAAATTTGATTACAAGTGGATTTTCTTTTGTATATTCTGTGCCTGATGCCTTATCATCCTCGCCACCACATGCTGCTAATGCAAGCACTAGTACGCTAAGAATCGATACTAAAAGCCATTTTTTCATGTTTTTTGTTCCCCCTATATCTTTTCTATATGTTTAAAAGAAAGAAGTCTTTCTCTAAAACCAATCAATCAATTACGCCTCGGCGTAATTGCGTCCAGATTTTTTTCGAGCTTGGGGCCACAGGACGTGGGTCAGTCAGCCGTTGTCACACGATGTGACGCTTTTAGGCTGACTTCCTTCTCCTCTTAAAATCTGTTACATCCGCCGGGGCCTAGGTCAACACGATGTTGCCTATTTGACATTCATCCCTC
Source organism: Solibacillus sp. FSL K6-1523 (assembly GCF_038005225.1). Taxonomy (NCBI): domain Bacteria; kingdom Bacillati; phylum Bacillota; class Bacilli; order Caryophanales; family Caryophanaceae; genus Solibacillus; species Solibacillus sp. FSL K6-1523. The sequence goes on along the minus strand of NZ_JBBOSU010000001.1, from coordinate 3,429,108 downwards.
ACTTATTGATGTAGGGGGATGAATGCTGAATTAAGTTAATTCTTGAATTTAGGTAACGAGTTCAAATAATAGTTGCTGTATTTAGCGCGGTAATAATCATAAACAGGGAGCATTTCTTTTTCCCATTCTTCCATACTGGCTTCATCTAAGTATTCAATGTCGATACACTGGCACTTTTCGATTTCATTTAGTTTTTCTATATTCAATTTTTCTGCCACTTCCCATTCCCATTGTTCAACTTCTTCTAAAACTTCATAAATAAGAAGCTTTACATCCGTAGGGAGTGAGTTCCAAAACTCTAAATTGAATAATACAAAATAGCCTAAATAGCCATGATTACTTATCGTTAAATGATTTTGAAGTGTATACATACTTTTACTAGTGAAATTGGATAACGTATTTTCCTGTCCATCAATGGAACTATTTTGTAGTTCATTAAAAACGTTATTAAAATCAATAAGCTTTGTACTGCCACCAACCGTTGTAAATTGTTTATGTAAAATATCGCTTGGCATAATGCGCATTTGTAAGCCTTTTAAATCGGAATAATGCGTAATGGGTCTTACATTATTACTGAGTTGTTTAAAACCACTATCCCAAATGGAAAAGGCGATCAAATTATGGACTTCTAATTTTTCGACTAATCTATGACCAGCTGGACTTTTTGAATAGTTATGAATGTCATCAAAACTACGAAAAGCAAAAGGTAAATCATAAATCGAAATTTCTGGTACGAGTTTTGTAAGCTTTGATGTAGCTGGGGCAATCATTTGGACATCGCCACGTTGGAGCGCATCCATCTCTTCGCCATCTTTATAAAGTTTCCCGTTTGAAAAAATTTGTACTTCTATAAAGCCGTTGCTCCGTTGTTTTATAAGCTCCGCAAATTTTCGGGCAGCCATTCCTTTTGGTGTATCTTCTCCAACGACATGAGAGAACCGGATAACAATGCGTTCATTTTCACCCAATTGTTCATAATCAATCGGATAACTTTCAGCATTTGTTTGACAGGCGTTAAGAATTAATAAAATGACAAACAATATTGAAAGTTTCGAAATAATCTTTATTTTTTTCATACACATTCTACCTTTCTTATAAAAGATAAGAATAACTATATATTAAATATATTTAAAAAATAAACAATATTATGGTATTAATGGACATTATGGTCTTTATGGTATATAACAGATTGTTCTATGTGCTTGTTGTTATACTACAAAAGTAAAAACCTGTAAACGGTATGTTTACAGGCTTTTAACGTTATTTTAAAGAATAATATTTCGTGGGACGACCAACTGTTCCATATTTTAAATCAATTTGAACTTTACCTTTACCTGCTAAGAAGTCTAAATACTTTCGCACAGTTACTCTCGCCATCCCAACATTTTGCGCGAGCTGTTCCGAAGTAATAGGGTCTCGAATGTTTTTGAGTTCATTTCCAATTTGTTTCATTGTAATATCATTCAAACCTTTTGGCAGATGGAGTTCCTCTGATTCATAGCCCAACCACTGATCAATATCTTCTTGTTTTAGAGAATTTGAATTAGGTAAATTCTTATTTTGTCGATGATAATTTTGCAGTGCTTGTTGAAATCGCTCAAAACGGAAAGGCTTGATTAAATAATCAATCGCCCCTAATCGGATAAACTCTTGTACGGTGGGACTATCTCTGGCAGCCGTAATCATAATAATGTCAGATGGGATACGTTCTGACCGTAATTTTAAGAAAAGTTGTAGCCCAGACATATCAGGTAAGAACATATCCAATAATATTAAATTGGGCTTTATTTTTTTGATTTTTGATAAAGCTTCTTCACCTGTCATAGCTTCTCCAACTAATTCGAAACCAGATAGTCTTTGTAAAAAACTTTTATTTACATCAAGTACCATTGGATCGTCTTCTACAATAAAAACAGTTAAATTTGTCATGATTTGTCCTCCCCAGCTTGCACGATTACGGTAGTACCAATATGAAGAATCGAAGAAATTTCAATCGTCCCCTTATTTGAGTCAATTAATTGTTTGACAAGAGCTAACCCGATCCCATGTCCTTCTGAATTTTTTGTTGTAAAGCCATATTCCAATATGCGATTGGGACTATCATCGATACCAACACCGTTATCTTGCACTTCTATATAAAGAGAATCGCGAGTTCCTTGTAATAATAAACTAACATCTCTTTCTTCCTTCGTTAAACAAGCTTCCATTGCATTATCAATTAAGTTCCCGAGAATTGTTACTAAATCGCCACTTGAGAAACCAGGCATAAAATCTTCTAAGTAGGAATCTTCATCTAATATAAAAGTAATGGCTAATTCTTTTGCGCGTGCAGATTTTCCGAGCAACAAACCTTGAACTGAATAATCCAAAATATGGTCGCGTAATTTCTGTAATAATTCTTCCTCATCAGAAATTTCACTAATGATTAAACTGAGCGCCTCTTCATTGCGCTCAAGTTGAATTAAACCGGCAATGCTATGTAAACGGTTCATATATTCGTGCTGTTGTGCACGTAATGAATCGACAAGTGTCCGAATCCCCGTTAATTCTTCTGCTAAAATATGAGCCTCTTTCCGGTTGGTCATCATAATTACATAGCCTACATTTCGACTGGCAACAAGAATTGGGAAAGTTCGGATTAAGTACATTTGATCGAATAATAGTAGCGGATGGTAATGTTCATTCGTACCTGCGAGCTCTTCTGATATCCAATTATAATCAAAAATATCATTTAAATTAGCTGTTTCATCAAAAAAGTGTAAATATTTTCGAGCTAAATGATTAATGAATGTAATATTTCCTTTTTCATCTACTGCTAATAATCCAACATCCATTGCCTGCATAATACTCGATCTTTCTTGTACGATTCGAGCAATTTCATAGGGCTCTAAGTTCAAGGTTTGTCTTTTTAAATGATTGGCAACAAGGATAGATCCCATTAGAGCAATAAAAATTCCGGATAATAGCGCAATTAAAAAGTCGTATTGGTAAGCGGAAATTAGTTGATACCACTTTGGGGAAATAATTCCGACGTTAATCACACCAACTTGTTTTGTTGCATCTTCGTTAAGAATCGGAACAAATGCGCGAATTGAGAAGCCTTGCACACCAAATGCTTTTGAAATCGATTCATTTTGAGCTATTGCCTCGGATTGCTTGCTTCCTTCAAAAGTGGTACCAATTTTAGACTCGGATGGATGTGTATAACGAATATTATCCATATCAAAAACAACAATATAATCGACATCTGTTGCTAGCCGTATCCGCTCCACAATAGGTTGAATGACTTCAAAGCCTTCTTCCGTTCCGACAGTGTGCTGAATATCCGAGAGTTGAGCAACTGAACGCGCGATTGCCATAGCACGAGCGCCATATTCTTGTTCGAATGCATCTGAAATATTATGAATCATCATCGTACTACTCGTAATAATGGAGAAAAGGGCGATGACAAATGAAAAAAGAAACATTTTCAATCTTAAAGATAAGTTTTTCATAAAAGTTAACACCTATTAAATAAAATTTGGAAGAAACTAAAAAAATAAAAGCAGCCAGTGAGACTGCTTTTGAAAATATATTATTGTGATTGTAATGCGTGCTTAAATCGTGCTATGCCATCTTTTAATGTATCAAGTGGACATGCGACATTAATACGTAAGAAGCCTCTTCCTGCTTCCCCATATTTTGTACCTGGATCCAGTGCAAGTTGTCCTTTTGATAACAACAGTTGCATCATGTCCTGCTCTGATAACCCAGTTCCACGATAGTCAATCCACATTAAATATGTAGCTTCTGGAATTACGACACGTATTCCGTCCATTGCATTTAACTCATCCGAAACATATTGCATATTTACTTTTAAATATGAAAGTAGCTCATCTAACCATTGTGCACCTTCTGTATACACGGCTTTAACAGCAGCACAAGCAAAAATATTAAGTGACAGCTGTCCGTGTGCTTGTCCGGTTAAGTTAAGCGCATTAAATAACTCTTCGTTCGGTGCGACAATCATCGCTGCATGAATACCGGCAATGTTAAATGTTTTCGTCGGGGCAATACAAGATATAATTTTTGCTTGTTCCGCACCATTTACTGTAAGGGCAGGTGTATAGTTTTTTGTAATTAAAATATCAGCATGAATTTCATCCGCTAATAAATAGACATCATATTGAATACACAGTTGGATTAATTTTTCCAAATCATCATGGCTCCATACAATACCCGCAGGATTATGAGGATTACATAAAATATATAATTTTATGCCGGATTGGAAAAGCTCTCCAAGTACATTAAAATCAAATGTATAGGATCCATCTTTTTCTGTTAAATCAGCTGTCACAATTTCACGTTGTTGTGCGATTGGTACATTAAAAAATGGAGGGTATGCTGGAGTCGACATCCCGATTTTATCTCCGACTTTTGTGAATGTTTCAATAATTGTTGCGATAGCAGGTACGACACCTTGTTGAAAAAGAATCGTTGAAGGGTCAATTTTCCATTGATGACGCACTTCATACCAATCTGTAATCGCTTTTTTTACTTCATCATTTGGAAAAGTATATCCAAAAACAGGGTGTTTCAGTCGTTCATTGATCGCATCTGCTAAAGCAGGTGGTGCAGGAAAATCCATATCAGCAATCCACATTGGTAGTATAGAAGATGTATCTGAGATGTTATAAATTTCGCTCATATTATCCCATTTAATGGAATTTGAATTTCTACGTTCGTGAATTTTGCTAAACTTCGACATAATTAACCTCTTTTCTTTTTGATCTTTTCTAACTTATGTTATCATACTAACTATTAAAAAGAGTAGTAGGGTGTGCAAAAATGGAAAATATCGAAATGAATCGTAAGTCGGTTCAATTGTTACAAGAGTGGGATCCTTTTAAATTTGGTGCTGAAAGCTATGATACAGAAGCGGCCGATGTAGTGGCAGCTTTACAAGGGATTGATGATCCATCAGAGCTTGCGAAAGTGATTCAAATCGTATACGAACATTCATTTGAGCAGTGGATTCCATTTGAAAACTGTGTCGCCATAGCATATAAGTTGATTGCGGTAAAATTTGAAGCGAAGTGTATTATTTAACTTATTTCAGCTAAATCGATAAAGTATCTTACTTCTATGTGCTATGTTTTCTAAAATAAAAAATGTATGGATGCTTTTAAAAATACGAATCAAATGAACCGTATGTAAGGTTTGACGTCGCCTAATATTCTATTTGGTAGCTATAATGGCTAGTTTAAAGCGTTTCTTTGTTCCTGCCGTTTTCATATGTTATAATTTAACATGAAAATTACGTATATAAGAAGAGAAGGTAGGAACAAAGTATGGCGAAAAAAATCGAAGTGGGTGACGTATTAACCGGTACAGTAACAGGGATTCAACCATACGGTGCTTTTGTTTCGCTCGATGAACAAACGCAAGGACTTGTTCACATATCCGAAATAACGTATGGTTTTGTAAAAGATGTTGCGGAGCACTTAGCAGTCGGTGATGATATTGAGGTGAAAGTGTTAGAAGTCGACGAGGAGCAAAGAAAAATTAGTCTTTCCATTCGTGAATTACAGGTCGTGCCTCATTACCGTAAAAAAGATATACACCCCCGAAAGTCATTGCAAGATCGTGTTGATGAAGTGGATGCAGATGGTTTTAAATTACTAAAAGACAAATTACAAGATTGGATCGAACAATCAGGACACTAATTAATGGAAGAGACATCGATGGGAAATAAATCGATGTCTTTTTTATGTGGCGTTTCAATTGGAATATTTATTTTAATGCTGGAAAATGGCGATTTATCAATAAAAATAGTTACTTAACAATAAAAGTGTTCAAAATGTGACAGAAAATATAACAAAGTCGGGTAGAAGTGTGTTACAATGTTGGCGGAAAGACACTAAAACATTAAATTTTAAAGAGGCGAATAACAATGGCTGAAAATTTAAACCTGTTCACATCAACTCAAGAAGTAATTCATGAAGCATTAAATAAGCTTGGTTATGATGAAGCAATGTACGAATTATTAAAAGAACCAATTCGTATGCTTACGGTTCGTATTCCTGTAAAAATGGATGATGGTACGACAAAAGTATTCACTGGGTACCGTGCTCAACATAATGATGCAGTAGGACCGACAAAGGGCGGGGTGCGTTTCCATCCGATGGTTACCGAAGAGGAAATGAAAGCGCTATCAATGTGGATGACACTCAAGGCTGGTATCGTAGACCTTCCATACGGCGGTGGTAAAGGTGGCGTTGTTTGTGACCCGAGAGAAATGTCGATGGGTGAGCTTGAACGTTTAAGTCGTGGTTATGTTCGTGCTACAAAATCGGTTGTAGGACCTACAAAGGATATTCCGGCACCAGATGTATTTACGAACGCGCAAATTATGGCATGGATGATGGATGAGTATAGCCAAATGGATGACTTTAACTCACCAGGGTTCATTACAGGTAAGCCAATTGTGCTAGGTGGTTCACAAGGACGTGACCGTGCAACAGCTGAAGGGGTAACGATTGTTATTGGAGAAGCTGCTAAAAAACGCAATATCGATATTAAAGGGGCACGTGTTGTTATTCAAGGTTTTGGTAACGCAGGTAGTTTCCTAGCGAAGTTTATGAGCGACTTAGGTGCAAAAGTTATCGGTATTTCAGATGCGCATGGTGCATTACATGATCCAAACGGTTTAGATATCGACTATTTATTAGATCGTCGTGATTCATTCGGTACAGTTACAACGTTATTTGAAAATACAATTTCTAATACAGAATTGCTTGAATTAGATTGTGATATTTTAGTGCCTGCTGCAATCGAAAATCAAATTACAGCAGACAACGCGCATAAGATTAAAGCGAACATCGTAGTAGAAGCGGCGAATGGTCCGACTACTGCAGAAGCAACAAAAATCTTAACAGAGCGCGGCATTCTTTTAGTGCCGGACGTATTAGCATCAGCTGGTGGTGTTACCGTATCTTATTTCGAATGGGTACAAAACAACCAAGGCTACTACTGGACAGAAGAAGAAGTGCGTGAAAAATTATATGCGAAAATGATCGCAGCATTTGACAATATTTACACAACTGCACAAAATCGTAATATCGACATGCGATTAGCAGCATACATGGTTGGCGTACGCCGCACAGCGGAAGCATCTCGTTTCCGTGGATGGGTGTAAAACCTTCTATATTAATATACCTCACTCAGATTTATATTCTGAGTGAGGTTTTTGTTTTATATATATGTTGCACTTATGAAACAATCATCCAATTAGAATGAAAATCTAATTAAGAAAACGTCGCCTCCCACGGCAGCGACGCACCATGTGCAAAAAGTTTCAGATTGCCGACTTTTAAATGGAGGCTGGCCTTGCTACATGCGCACAAAGATGAGTCGTACAGATTTGTGCAACAAACCTGTGCGCCTCATGTGCTTAGACAGCCTAAACTAGCTAATACTTTATTAGAAGTTTTATGAGAACACTTACATGATAAGGATAGATTCTTTTGTTAAACCTATATAGAAGAAAAAAATAGCAATTTAATGGGAATAGTGGGAAAATGGAATTGTATAGCGTGTTTTTAAATAAGGGGAGGGCTAAGGATGAATGCATTTTCATTTTACAATCCAGTAAAAATTCATTTCGGTAAAGGGAGCATTGAAAAATTACGTAAAGAGTTACCCCAGTATGGTAATAATATTTTACTTGTCTATGGTGGTGGGAGTATTAAATCAAATGGTGTTTACGATAACATCATGACTCTATTAAATGAGCTTTCAATGGAAGTTTTCGAGTTATCAGGCGTTGAACCAAACCCTCGAGTAGAAACAGCACGTAAAGGAATAGCGATTTGTAAAGAACAAAAAATCGATCTTGTTTTAGCAATTGGTGGTGGTTCGGTTATTGATTGTGCAAAATTGATTGTAGCGGGGGCAAAAATAGAAGAAGATGCATGGGGTATTGTAACGAAAAAAGTATTTCCAAAAGAAGCATTGCCATTAGCTACCGTACTTACATTGGCAGCAACAGCATCTGAAATGAACTCAGGCTCAGTTATTACGAATTTAGCGACGAAAGAAAAATTTAGCTGGGGAAGTCCACTTGTCTTTCCGAAGTTTTCAATTTTAGATCCGACTTATACGTATACAGTCCCGACGAATCAAACTGTCAATGGGATTGTTGATACGATGACGCATATTTTCGAACAATATTTTAATAATGCGGCAAGTACACCTTTGATGGATGAGATGAGCGAAGGAGTGTTACGTACAATTATTGATGTAACACCAAAAGTTTTGAAAGATCCAACGAATTATGAGTATAGAGAGACATTGATGCTAGCAGCGACGTTAGGTTTGAATGGCTATTTATCTCTAGGAGCACGTGGAGATTGGGCGACACATAATATCGAGCATGCGGTTTCTGCGTACTATGATATTGCTCATGCAGGAGGACTAGCTATTCTTTTCCCGAACTGGATGCGTCATAATGTACATGTAAACCCTACGAAATTTGCAAGGCTCGCAGAAAAAGTCTTCGGCATTGAAGTAGCTGATAAATCAGATGAACAAATTGCATTAGAAGGAATCGAAGCACTTTCAGCATTTTGGACTTCAATTGGAGCACCAAACAAATTAGCCGATTACGAGATTGATTCTACGTATTTTGATGAAATGGTCCAACATTGTATGGTCAATGGTCCATTTGGTAACTTTAATAAACTACAACCGGAAGATGTGCGGAAGATTTTAGAAATGTCATTATAAAATAAAAAAGAGACTAGAACTTCGATAAGCGGAAGTTCTAGTCTCTTTATTTGATGGGTTAAATTTTCCCTTTATTTCCCTCTGCGATCGTTGCGGTATGGTTCCATGCACGCTCGCCATCATCTTCGTCAAACGCCATGGTCACCTTTGTCACTCCTTTTTGATTTAATAATAAATCTGTTAAATGATCGCGAACATCATCTAAGTAGGCTAATGATAATTTGGGGTCCGTCTCTGCAACGAGTTCTACATGTAAAAATTCGCCTTCTTTAATCACTTCGAGACGAGCAATATCTGTTACGTTCGGATCTTGCATGACTAAATTGCCGATATGAACTAACATTTCTTCATCTGTTTCACCAATCGCTCCACGTGCGTTATCCAGGAATACACGACCGACAACATAAAACATCATTAAACCAATGATCATCGATACTAAACCTTCCAAACGATAAAATCCTGTAAAATGAGCAATAATAATTGCTAAAAATGCTAGAACATTACCACCCGTTGCAACTAAATCTTCCATCCACACTAATTTTGTAGCAGGTTTCGCACGCTTTAAATAGCGAACAGATTGGAAAATTGCTAGACCTTTACTTTCAACCCCCACTTCATGGAGTATTTCTTTCGCCGCTTTATTTAAAACAAGCAACTCTAAAAAAGCTCCAATTGCTAAAACACTGAGTGCAATGTACATACCATTTGATTCAGTAGCAGGATTCAAAAAGTGATGCAAACCTTCTTTAATGGTTTCATAAGATAAAATTGCAACAACTAATACGGCACCAAGGCACACTAAGTTAACAACGCGACCATATCCATTAGGAAAACGGGAAGTGGGTGCCTTTTTGGATAAGGCAGAACCAATAAAAACAAAAAACTGGTTCGCTGCATCACCTAATGAATGCATCATCTCAGCAAACATGGCGACATTTCCTGTGAAAAAGAAGGCGACCCCTTTAAGGATTCCTAAAAATGTATTAACGAGTGCTGCAAGTAAGGATGGCTTATTACCGCCCTTTAACAAACTAATTAGTTCTTTCATTGTGTACGCCTCCGCTAATCTAAATATTCGATTTTAATTTTTTTTACATAACTAAGTTCATGGAATCGATTGTACAAATCTAACGTATTATTTGTTCGTACAGTTGAGAAACGTACATCGACTTCGTGCAATGTAGCTTCGGCATCCAGCACATCACGGATACAAAGGTTTTCAATATGCATATCATTTTGCTCCATATAATCCAATAAGTTTTTGATGTTTGTCGCATGCTCTGCCAAGATGGTTAAGGATACTTCTCTCATTCGTAACCGTTTTGGTCCGATTTTAAACAATAAAGGCGCTAAAACTTCAATTCCTATAACGACGATTAGTACCGTCATGAAAGCTTGAATATAAAAACCAGCACCAACCGCAATTCCAATAGCGGCAGCGCCCCAAATCATAGCGGCAGTTGTGAGCCCAGTAATGGTATTGTTTTCCTTTCTCAAAATAACACCCGCACCTAAAAATCCGATACCACTAACGATTTGCGCGGCAAGTCGTAAAGGGTCCATTGTTATGTTAATATCATCTCTCGCGGGTGTGGTATAGGCAGTTTCTATGGAAATAATGGTTAACAAACAGCTAAATGTCGCAATAACTAAACTTGTTTTTAATCCAACGGGTTTCTTTTTTAGTTCTCTTTCAATACCAATTATCAAACTTAAAGTTGCAGCAACTAAAAGTCTGAAAAAAATCTCGAGTGAAAAGTCATCCACCAAGAGCCACTCCAATTTATTCAACTCCTTAGAAATACCGTTTGGATATAAGTGCGTGATTTAGAGTGAAAATAGAAAACTTCTTATAATGAAGGATGTGTCAAATAATTTTTCCCTAGTCTTATTGAGGAAGAGCAAGTAAAATGTATAGATGTTGTTTGAACTTTAACGTTGATATTGCGTTTAATAAACGGCGAAGAATTTTTTCGTGCATTTATATAGGAAGAAATACCAAGAAAGAGTCATGTAATTAAAGAATAATAGTAGAAAGTTGGGATATAGTAATGAACAAACCACCTATTCATCCGTATATTCCGATTTTTATCGGGGTGATATCTGTATCACTGTCGGCAATATTTGTTAAACTGACGAATGCCGAATCGGGTGTTATTGCTTTTTATCGGATGTTATTTTCAGTATTGATCATGATGCCTTTATTTATTATGAAGTATCAGCATGAGCTAAAGCACTTAACGAAACGTGATTGGCTGTTTTCTTCAATCGCAGGAATCTTTTTAGCATTCCATTTTATTTTATGGTTTGAATCGCTTAACTATACTTCGGTTGCGAGTTCTACTGTATTAGTTACGATGCAACCATTATTCGCATTTATCGGGACCTATCTCTTTTTTAAGGAAAAAGTTACGCTCAAAACAATTGTTGCAGGTGTTATAGCCATTGCAGGTAGCGTATTAATTGGCTGGGGAGATTTTCAAGTCAGTGGAAATGCACTATATGGCGACATTTTAGCGCTCATAGCTTGTGCACTTGTCACGGGATATTTGTTATTTGGTCAAGATGTTCGACAAAGATTATCATTAATTACATATACAATGGTTGTTTATTCAATTAGTACGATTACATTATTCTTCTATGTATTAATAAAGGGTGAGTCATTTGGTCCTTACCCAGCAATCGATTGGTTTTGGTTTTTACTATTAGCAATCATACCTAATTTGCTTGGTCATAATTTATTTAATTGGTCTTTAAAGTGGGTAAGTACGAATGTAATTTCGATTGCTATTTTATTTGAGCCAATAGGAGCAGCGATATTGGCGATCTTTATATTTAATGAGTACTTAACGGGCACGCAAATATTAGGTGGAATTATCGTGTTATTGGGAATTATGTTATTTGTGGTAGATGTTAAAAAAGTTTTTTCCAAAAATGCTTGATTTAATATTCCTCTTAGGGTATATTATTACTTGTCCCTAAGAAGAATATTAATTTTGAAAAAGTATTTCAAAATAATGATTGACTTTGAATGGATGATGCTTTATATTAATGAAGTGCCTGGAACACTATCGGATATCTTTTAAAAAAGTTATTGACACGATAATGTAAGGGTGATAATATGAGGAAGTTGTTCTTCTAACATAACAACATGAACCTTGAAAACTGAACAAGCAAACGTTAATGATTTAAACGTTTAAGTGATGAACTTAAACAAAAAATAGATATCAACTTTATGTTGATACGCTAGCAAAGCAAATGAGCTTTCAAACTAACTTTTATGGAGAGTTTGATCCTGGCTCAGGACGAACGCTGGCGGCGTGCCTAATACATGCAAGTCGAGCGGACTTTCATTGGTGCTTGCACCTTTGAAAGTTAGCGGCGGACGGGTGAGTAACACGTGGGTAACCTACCCTGTAGATTGGGATAACTCCGGGAAACCGGGGCTAATACCGAATAACACTTTTGAACTCATGTTCGAATGTTAAAAGACGGCATCTCGCTGTCACTACAGGATGGGCCCGCGGCGCATTAGCTAGTTGGTGAGGTAACGGCTCACCAAGGCAACGATGCGTAGCCGACCTGAGAGGGTGATCGGCCACACTGGGACTGAGACACGGCCCAGACTCCTACGGGAGGCAGCAGTAGGGAATCTTCCACAATGGACGAAAGTCTGATGGAGCAACGCCGCGTGAGTGAAGAAGGATTTCGGTTCGTAAAACTCTGTTGCAAGGGAAGAACAAGTAGCGTAGTAACTGGCGCTACCTTGACGGTACCTTGTTAGAAAGCCACGGCTAACTACGTGCCAGCAGCCGCGGTAATACGTAGGTGGCAAGCGTTGTCCGGAATTATTGGGCGTAAAGCGCGCGCAGGTGGTTTCTTAAGTCTGATGTGAAAGCCCACGGCTCAACCGTGGAGGGTCATTGGAAACTGGGAAACTTGAGTGCAGAAGAGGATAGTGGAATTCCAAGTGTAGCGGTGAAATGCGTAGAGATTTGGAGGAACACCAGTGGCGAAGGCGACTATCTGGTCTGTAACTGACACTGAGGCGCGAAAGCGTGGGGAGCAAACAGGATTAGATACCCTGGTAGTCCACGCCGTAAACGATGAGTGCTAAGTGTTGGGGGGTTTCCGCCCCTCAGTGCTGCAGCTAACGCATTAAGCACTCCGCCTGGGGAGTACGGTCGCAAGACTGAAACTCAAAGGAATTGACGGGGGCCCGCACAAGCGGTGGAGCATGTGGTTTAATTCGAAGCAACGCGAAGAACCTTACCAGGTCTTGACATCCCATTGACCACTGTAGAGATACAGTTTTCCCTTCGGGGACAACGGTGACAGGTGGTGCATGGTTGTCGTCAGCTCGTGTCGTGAGATGTTGGGTTAAGTCCCGCAACGAGCGCAACCCTTATTCTTAGTTGCCATCATTTAGTTGGGCACTCTAAGGAGACTGCCGGTGACAAACCGGAGGAAGGTGGGGATGACGTCAAATCATCATGCCCCTTATGACCTGGGCTACACACGTGCTACAATGGACGGTACAAACGGTTGCCAACCCGCGAGGGGGAGCTAATCCGATAAAACCGTTCTCAGTTCGGATTGTAGGCTGCAACTCGCCTACATGAAGCCGGAATCGCTAGTAATCGCGGATCAGCATGCCGCGGTGAATACGTTCCCGGGCCTTGTACACACCGCCCGTCACACCACGAGAGTTTGTAACACCCGAAGTCGGTGGGGTAACCTTTATGGAGCCAGCCGCCGAAGGTGGGATAGATGATTGGGGTGAAGTCGTAACAAGGTAGCCGTATCGGAAGGTGCGGCTGGATCACCTCCTTTCTAAGGATATTTTCGGAATCATTCCTTCGGGAATGAAACATTAACGTTTGCTGTTCAGTTTTGAAGGTTCATCTTTTTGATGAAACACTTCATATATACTTGCTCCTGACGCTAGCGCTTACGTCGCAAAGCTTCATGTAGCAAAAACAGCGAAGTCATTCACGATGTGATTGAAGTCAGCTGCTTTGTTCTTTGAAAACTGGATAAAACGACATTGAAAGCAATAAACAAACAAATGATCAAGAAATTGATCGTGCAAGTTCTTAAATCTTATCTTTTATAGGATAAGTAGTAACTAATTAAAGGTTTCAAGACACAAGTAGTTCTAGGAAGCAATGGAGTGAAGGAAGGAGCGTACCTATGTACGTGACTGACAGAACGAAAGTAGCTGACGACGAAATACGCCGTGTATTGGAAGCTGTAGGTTAAGTTAATAAGGGCGCACGGTGGATGCCTTGGCACTAGGAGTCGATGAAGGACGGCACTAACACCGATATGCTTTGGGGAGCTGTAAGTAAGCTTTGATCCAGAGATTTCCGAATGGGGGAACCCACTATGTTTAATCGCATAGTATCTTCACGTGAATACATAGCGTGTTGAGGACAGACGCAGAGAACTGAAACATCTAAGTACCTGCAGGAACAGAAAGAAAATTCGATTCCCTGAGTAGCGGCGAGCGAAACGGGAAGAGCCCAAACCAAAGAGCTTGCTCTTTGGGGTTGTAGGACATTCTATACGGAGTTACAAAAGAATGAGATAGTTGAAGCGGCTTGGAAAGGCCCGCCATAGAAGGTAAAAGCCCTGTAAGTGAAACCTCATTCCCTCTTGAATGTATCCTGAGTACGGCGGAACACGTGAAATTCCGTCGGAATCTGGGAGGACCATCTCCCAAGGCTAAATACTACCTAGTGACCGATAGTGAACCAGTACCGTGAGGGAAAGGTGAAAAGCACCCCGGAAGGGGAGTGAAATAGATCCTGAAACCGTGTGCCTACAAGTAGTTAGAGCCCGTTAATGGGTGATAGCGTGCCTTTTGTAGAATGAACCGGCGAGTTACGATTACGTGCGAGGTTAAGTTGATGAGACGGAGCCGCAGCGAAAGCGAGTCTGAATAGGGCGAATTAGTACGTGGTCGTAGACCCGAAACCAGGTGATCTACCCATGTCCAGGGTGAAGGTGAGGTAACACTTACTGGAGGCCCGAACCCACGTACGTTGAAAAGTGCGGGGATGAGGTGTGGGTAGCGGAGAAATTCCAATCGAACCTGGAGATAGCTGGTTCTCTCCGAAATAGCTTTAGGGCTAGCCTCGTGATTGAGAATACTGGAGGTAGAGCACTGTTTGGACTAGGGGGGCATCTCGCTTTACCGAATTCAGACAAACTCCGAATGCCAGATATTTATACACGGGAGTCAGACTGCGAGTGATAAGATCCGTAGTCAAGAGGGAAACAGCCCAGACCACCAGCTAAGGTCCCAAAGTAATCGTTAAGTGGAAAAGGATGTGGCGTTGCTTAGACAACCAGGATGTTGGCTCAGAAGCAGCCATCATTTAAAGAGTGCGTAATAGCTCACTGGTCGAGTGACGCTGCGCCGAAAATTTATCGGGGCTAAACGATTCACCGAAGCTGTGGATGCATCCGTATGGATGCGTGGTAGGAGAGCGTTCTAAGGGCGTTGAAGTCAGACCGGAAGGACTGGTGGAGCGCTTAGAAGTGAGAATGCCGGTATGAGTAGCGAAAGACGGGTGAGAATCCCGTCCACCGTATGACTAAGGTTTCCTGAGGAAGGCTCGTCCGCTCAGGGTTAGTCGGGACCTAAGCCGAGGCCGATAGGCGTAGGCGATGGACAACAGGTTGATATTCCTGTACCACCTCCTCACCGTTTGAGAAATGGGGGGACGCAGTAGGATAGGGTAAGCAGAGCGTTGGTTGTCTCTGTTCAAGCAGTAAGGCGTGTGTGTAGGCAAATCCGCACACTAATACGTTGAGCTGTGATGACGAGTCCGTATGGACGAAGTTCCTGATTTCACACTGCCAAGAAAAGCCTCTATCGAGGTGAGAGGTGCCCGTACCGCAAACCGACACAGGTAGTCGAGGAGAGAATCCTAAGGTGTGCGAGAGAACTCTCGTTAAGGAACTCGGCAAAATGACCCCGTAACTTCGGGAGAAGGGGTGCTCTTGAGCGTGCAAGCGCATGAGAGCCGCAGTGAATAGGCCCAGGCGACTGTTTAGCAAAAACACAGGTCTCTGCAAAACCGTAAGGTGAAGTATAGGGGCTGACGCCTGCCCGGTGCTGGAAGGTTAAGAGGAGTGGTTAGCGCAAGCGAAGCTACGAATTGAAGCCCCAGTAAACGGCGGCCGTAACTATAACGGTCCTAAGGTAGCGAAATTCCTTGTCGGGTAAGTTCCGACCCGCACGAAAGGCGTAACGATCTGGGCACTGTCTCAACGAGAGACTCGGTGAAATTATAGTACCTGTGAAGATGCAGGTTACCCGCGACAGGACGGAAAGACCCCGTGGAGCTTTACTGTAGCCTGATATTGAATTTTGGTACAACTTGTACAGGATAGGTAGGAGCCAGAGATCTCGGAGCGCCAGCTTCGAAGGAGGCGTCAGTGGGATACTACCCTGGTTGTATTGAACTTCTAACCCATGCCCCTTAGCGGGGTAGGAGACAGTGTCAGGCGGACAGTTTGACTGGGGCGGTCGCCTCCTAAAGAGTAACGGAGGCGCCCAAAGGTTCCCTCAGAATGGTTGGAAATCATTCGTAGAGTGTAAAGGCATAAGGGAGCTTGACTGCGAGACCTACAAGTCGAGCAGGGTCGAAAGACGGGCTTAGTGATCCGGTGGTTCCGCATGGAAGGGCCATCGCTCAACGGATAAAAGCTACCCCGGGGATAACAGGCTTATCTCCCCCAAGAGTCCACATCGACGGGGAGGTTTGGCACCTCGATGTCGGCTCATCGCATCCTGGGGCTGTAGTCGGTCCCAAGGGTTGGGCTGTTCGCCCATTAAAGCGGTACGCGAGCTGGGTTCAGAACGTCGTGAGACAGTTCGGTCCCTATCCGTCGTGGGCGTAGGAAATTTGAGAGGAGCTGTCCTTAGTACGAGAGGACCGGGATGGACACACCGCTGGTGTACCAGTTGTTCTGCCAAGAGCATCGCTGGGTAGCTATGTGTGGACGGGATAAGTGCTGAAAGCATCTAAGCATGAAGCCCCCCTCAAGATGAGATTTCCCATTACGCAAGTAAGTAAGACCCCTGAAAGACGATCAGGTAGATAGGTTCGAGGTGGAAGTGTGGCGACATATGGAGCTGACGAATACTAATCGGTCGAGGACTTAACCACAATTTATTGCACAATTCAATGAAACGTTTATCCAGTTTTGAAAGAATAAAATTTATTTTTTCACTAAAAATCACTTGATTTTATTAGTGAAAATGATATAATAAATCTTGTCTTTTAAAATAGTCTAGTGATGATGGCAAAGAGGTCACACCCGTTCCCATACCGAACACGGAAGTTAAGCTCTTTAGCGCCGATGGTAGTTGGGGGCTTCCCCCTGTGAGAGTAGGACATCGCTAGGCATATTACCCAGGAGGATTAGCTCAGCTGGGAGAGCATCTGCCTTACAAGCAGAGGGTCGGCGGTTCGAGCCCGTCATCCTCCACCATTTCTAAAATGCCGGTGTAGCTCAGTTGGTAGAGCAACTGACTTGTAATCAGTAGGTCGAGGGTTCGACTCCTTTCGCCGGCACCATTAAGAGAGCCATTAGCTCAGTTGGTAGAGCATCTGACTTTTAATCAGAGGGTCGTAGGTTCGAATCCTGCATGGCTCACCAGTTTTATATATGTCTGCTGCGGGTGTGGCGGAACTGGCAGACGCACTAGACTTAGGATCTAGCGCCGCGAGGCGTGGGGGTTCGACTCCCTTCACCCGCACCATTAAATTAAATAACTTGTCAGAATAAAAATTCTTAAGCATATGCGGAAGTAGTTCAGTGGTAGAACACCACCTTGCCAAGGTGGGGGTCGCGAGTTCGAACCTCGTCTTCCGCTCCAACATATGCCGGGGTGGCGGAACTGGCAGACGCACAGGACTTAAAATCCTGCGGTGAGTGATCATCGTGCCGGTTCGATTCCGGCCCTCGGCACCATTTTCTTTTAAACAAATATTTATGCGCCCGTAGCTCAATTGGATAGAGCGTCTGACTACGGATCAGAAGGTTGTGGGTTCGACTCCTGCCGGGCGCGCCATATAATTTAAATGATATTTTTCGGAATGTAGCTCAGCTTGGTAGAGCACTTGGTTTGGGACCAAGGGGTCGTAGGTTCGAATCCTGTCATTCCGACCATTTTATGGGGCCTTAGCTCAGCTGGGAGAGCGCCTGCCTTGCACGCAGGAGGTCAGCGGTTCGATCCCGCTAGGCTCCACCAAAACAATTTTAACCATATAAAGATCCTGGCGGTGTAGCTCAGCTGGCTAGAGCATTCGGTTCATACCCGAAAGGTCGTGGGTTCGACTCCCTCCGCCGCCATCTTAAAGGACCTTTAGCTCAGTTGGTTAGAGCAGACGGCTCATAACCGTCCGGTCACAGGTTCGAGTCCTGTAAGGTCCACCAGTAAATTGAATGTAACATGGAGGTATACCCAAGTTCGGCTGAAGGGATCGGTCTTGAAAACCGACAGGCGGGTAACACCGCGCGGGGGTTCGAATCCCTCTACCTCCTCCATTTTTAAATATTGGTGTACAAAAGACTGAAAAAAATAGTATTATCGCGGGGTGGAGCAGTGGTAGCTCGTCGGGCTCATAACCCGAAGGTCACAGGTTCAAGTCCTGTCCCCGCAACCAAAATGGTCCCGTGGTGTAGCGGTTAACATGCCTGCCTGTCACGCAGGAGATCGCCGGTTCGATCCCGGTCGGGACCGCCATTATATATTTATGGAAAAGCATTATGGGTCAGTAGCTCAGTTGGTAGAGCATTAGATTGAAGCTCTAAGTGTCGGCGGTTCGATTCCGTCCTGACCCACCATAATTGCGGGTGTAGTTTAGTGGTAAAACCTCAGCCTTCCAAGCTGATGATGAGAGTTCGATTCTCTTCACCCGCTCCATTTATTTAAAGGGCCTATAGCTCAGCTGGTTAGAGCGCACGCCTGATAAGCGTGAGGTCGATGGTTCGAGTCCATTTAGGCCCACCATTAAAACATCATAATTATTCCGAAGTAGCTCAGTGGTAGAGCAACCGGCTGTTAACCGGTTGGTCGTAGGTTCGAGTCCTACCTTCGGAGCCATTTTTATTCTATGGGGAAGTACCCAAGTGGCTCAAGGGGCGCCCCTGCTAAGGGTGTAGATCGCGTAAGCGGTGCGAGGGTTCGAATCCCTCCTTCTCCGCCATAGAATTAGGCCCGTTGGTCAAGCGGTTAAGACACCGCCCTTTCACGGCGGTAACACGGGTTCGAATCCCGTACGGGTCATCATACATATTCAAAAAAATGCTAGATACGTTACATACGTGTTTAGCATTTTTTTAGATGTACACAGCATGCACAACAACTTGATGGTGAAGAACTGATCAATCTTTAATTTTAAAAGAAATAAGAAGATGAAGGTTATATTAGGCAAAGAACGAGATACACTTATAAGCAATATAATCGAATTTTTACAACAGTTGTGAGGTGAATTGCACATGCAGAAATTACTATTTGAAGCAACATGGGATAAAGCCCTTTCAGGCACAGATCGAGAGTTAATCAAGCAAATTTTCAACAAACACACGGTGCAACTAGACACAGTGAGTTGTTATTTGATTCGCAGTGCACGCAATCATCATAATCACTTCCTTGTCACGGTGTTGATTCACAATGAGACTGCAATCGAGCAAATATTTATAGAACGAGACGTCAGTTTACAAATGGAGTATGGGCAATATACGCAGAAATTTACCCAGCCTAAGCTTGTTATTCCAAGTCATATAAGTATGCCATGGACATTTATTTTCGAACATGTCGCCCAAAATACTGGCGAAGTTTTAACTATCACAATTCATTAAAAAAACGCGAATTTCGTAATTTTTCATACGAAATTCGCGTTTTTATTATTAGAAAGTAGATAATCCAGTGGCTTCTTGAATGTGATATATGAGCTTTTTCCAAAGCGCTTGATCTTCATATACTTCAAAATCTACTGTATATTGCCCTTCTTCATTGTTCCAGAGTTGATTAAAATAGTGTTCGATTTGTTGTGCAAATTCATGCGAACTCGGCATTTCTATATAGAGGTTACTTTCTAAGTTGTAATCAGCCAAATTCCGGCGTGTAAAGTTTGCCGATCCACCGATTAATGCTGCATGTTCTGCTGATTTCACATACAAAAATTTACTGTGGAATTGCTCCCCATTCGTGTCATAAAAGCGCACATCTATTTTATTTTTTCTAAGCTCAGCGGCAACTTGTCGGTTTGGAATTCCGTTTTTCTCCAGACCGAATGCATCTTTATTCGGATCAACAATAATTTGTACATTGGCCCCGCGATTTGCGGCTGCTTTTATTGCTTTTACAATGTCACGGTCCGAAATATAAAAGACGCCAATTCTCACATCACTACCGTGATCGGCCCCATTTAATAGCGCCAACATCGCCTTTTTAATTTTGCCTTCAGTCACTAGCTTCGTTTTGACATCAGAAGTTTTTGATAGGTATCTCCAATCAACATCAGCCAATTGCTTATTAGATAATGCAGCGACCGCTTGCTCGGATTGATACAGGTCTTGTAAAATTGCACCCGTTACAATGAAACCAATATTGGAATGATTGCTGCTTCCATCATGTGTCACATTGGCTGAAGTTAATAATGCTTCCTGTTCATTCATCACAACTTTGCGGTGATTGGCTTTGAAATTAAGTAAGTCTAAGTACGTGCCAACAGATGATTTGGCGCCATCAGGATTAAAGGCATTCGGTAAAAAGCCATTTTGTGATACAGGCCACCATTGTAGGTACGTACGCCAAATACTAGAGTATATCGGATTTGAGTCTT
Organism: Solibacillus sp. FSL K6-1523; assembly: GCF_038005225.1. Classification (NCBI taxonomy): domain Bacteria; kingdom Bacillati; phylum Bacillota; class Bacilli; order Caryophanales; family Caryophanaceae; genus Solibacillus; species Solibacillus sp. FSL K6-1523. The sequence continues at coordinate 3,408,472 of NZ_JBBOSU010000001.1, read as the reverse complement.
GCAGAGGCTTCATATTTGTGAAAATCACGGTAGCCCCGGCTTGCTCCAAATGTAAGAAGGTTTCAGGTGTTGCCGAGCCGTAAAGATTATTAATGGCATCGGTAATGATTGTGACATTTAATCCAGGGTTGGCTTCCATTGCCTGTAAAATATTATTTGTGATGTCAATTGCACGTGTTGGGTACTCACCCTTAGAACGGTCATACTCATCATTATATAGAAACATGTCGATTAATAATGTGTGCTCCGCTTCGTTAATAATGCGAATTGCTTCATCGTATAGTTGCTGTTCCATTACGCGCCCGTTCTTTTCATATGTAAGATCATAAACGAAGCGAACTTGGCTATCCTCATGGAACGCACCATCCATTGATATTCCTATTGGTAAAGGTTTAAATGAATGTATAGCTCCAACAATAAGTGGAATTAGTAAAAGAATCGTGAATATAATGAATCGTTTTTTTCGTAGCTTTTTCACAGTATCCCCCCATTTCAAATTAAGTAATAGCTAATAGTAGTAACGATTAATACTTACTACTAAAATACGTTTTACATCAAAAAAGGTTCCGTTATTTGTAAAAAAGGTTAAGTGCAATTGAAATGGAGGATTTCTAGGGAAACAAGTAAATAGACAAAGTAGCCATCTCCCTTCCTCTATTTTTCCATTCGGGGTAAAAATAATAGGTCCATTTTATCATTATCCGACAGAAGACTTCCACTTCAAGGAATGTGTAGGGCATAGCCCAATAAGTAAGTGGGAGATGAATGTCGGTAGGCGGTAGCCTAAAGTTTTTTCTTACACTTGCGAACGTATATTCTGTTTGATAGAATGTAAGAAATGGAGGTGAACCGATTGTTGACGTATAAAGCGTATAAATTCCGTCTCTATCCGACAAAGGAACAGACGACATTGATTAATAAAACAATAGGCTGTTGTCGCTACATTTTCAACCATTGTCTTGCTGAGTGGCAAGCCACATACAAGGAAACAGGTAAAGGCTTGTCGTATGGAAAATGCTCCGCGATGCTGCCAACATTAAAAAAACAAGAAAAAACAAGCTGGCTAAAAGAAGTAGATAGCATTGCCCTTCAAACAACAGTACGACATTTAGCGGATAGCTATGACCGTTTTTTCAAACAGCAAAACGAAGCACCGCGTTTTAAATCGAAGAAAAACCCCACACAAAGCTATACGACAAAAATGACGAATGATAATATCAAAATAATCAAAGGTCGCATCCAACTCCCGAAACTAGGTCATGTGAAATTCGCAAAATCCAAAGAAATTACCGGAAAAATCATGAGCGTAACCATTAGAAGAAGCCCCACAGGCAAGTATTTCATCGCAGTTTTAGTTGAAACGGACATCCAAGCCTACCCAAAAACAATGAAAAATGTCGGCATTGATGTTGGTCTCAAAGAATTCGCAAAGTTATCTGACGGTACAACCTATGCCAACCCTCAGTTTTTCCGTAAGCTAGAGGCAAAATTAGCAGAAGAACAACGCATTTTAGCCTGTAAAAAAGAGGGGGCCATCAAACGAAACTGTCCATTAGATGAAGCGAAAAACTATCAAAAACAGCGCATAAAAGTAGCAAAAATTCATGAGAAAATCTGCAATGCACGGCACGATTACTTACACAAAATATCCACTGAAATTGTCAAAAATCACGACATCATTGGAATTGAAGATTTGCGTGTTAGTAAGATGCAAAAGAATCCCCAACTTGCCAAGGTCATTAGTGATGCGAGCTGGTCAGAATTCGCGTATATGCTCGAGTACAAAGCACAATGGCACGGCAAACAGGTGATTCGAGTAGGTAAAACATTTGCCTCCAGCCAGCTCTGTTCACATTGTGGCTATCAACATAAAGACGTAAAGAATCTCGCTATCCGAACATGGACGTGTCCAAACTGTCATACGCAACATGACCGAGATCTTAACGCAAGCATCAATATTCTACAAGAAGCATTAAGGCTTCAAACCGTAGGGACTACGGGGCTAGCTCGGTGAATTCTCCATCTAATAGAGATTTCAGCCAAGAATCTCCCTTCTCTAAGCGATAGCGTAGGTGGGAGTAGTTCAATTGGTTATTATTGAGTACAAATAACTTGGCTCTATCTTTGTATGACGGCAGATTAACTAAGAAATGTATCAATTAATACCGTGCATTGTTAAATACGAAATTCTACTGACTTAATTCCGATGAATAGTATGAATAAAGATTTTGGAATATACTTGTAATTGTGTTGAGGAAATGGTCTCTGATAGATAACTAAAACTAAGAAAGTAGGTTTGAATATGCAAACGGTTTACATAAGTGAGGAAAAGCAAGTATATCCGATTATTTTTGAAATGAATTATGGTCAGTTGAGTAGTATAAATTGTTATTTGTATAAGCACGGATCTAAGCTTACATTGATCGATGCAGGGCTGGATATACCGGAATACCGTAATTTTTTTGAGGCGCAATTAGCTGCTTACGGGTTTCAAATTGGAGATATCGATCAAATTTTATTAACCCATCATCATGAGGATCACATTGGCTTAGTTAATTATATAATTCAACAACATCAAATTCCTGTTTATGCATATACGCTAGCACTGCCACGCCTTTATTTTACGGAAGAATATCAGATTCAGAAGAAAACGTTTTTTGAACGGTTATATAAGCAATATGGATGTGAAGAAGTAGCACAGCAAAGACTTCTAAAAATGCAGCAAACAATGAAAAATAGTAATCAGTTAAAAATTAAAGGAACAATTACGGCACTTGATCATCATGATATGCTCGATGATTTACAAGTCATCGCTGTGCCTGGGCATTCACCAGACTCGATTATGTTTTATGATCAACAGGCGAAATGGTTATTTGTAGGGGATTTAGTGATGTATAAAGGAACGACCAATGCATTAATCGACCATGACGACGAAGGGCAACTATTGCCGACTGTTATGCAATACAAAAATTCACTTGAACTTTGTTTGAAGTATGATGTTCGCACTGTTTTTGCAGGGCATCAGCAAGTTTTTTCAGATTTACCTGAAATTATACAAAAAAATTTGGCGCGTATTGAATATAAATTAAATCGTTTAACGAAAAAAGTTACAGAAGGAAATGAAACGATCCTTCAATTGGCATCGGCTATTTATGGAGAACGCATAAATAAAGAGATGACACTTATTTTATCTGAAATCATTGGTTATACGATGTATGCGGAAAGGATGGGGGAAGTGAAACGTGTTGTGGAAAAAACGGGACTGCATTTTTACAGATAAATTTTAGTTGATTATTTAATGGTAAACCTTAACAAGAATGCAAGTTGATTGGAATGAAGAGGAGGCGACTCCAACGAGTAAGGAACATAGGGTAAAACCACCATGTCTTGTGGCAACGCCTTTGTTCCCCAATTAAGCCGGGGTTTGACTCCCCACTGAATAGAATTTCCTATTGGGCATTTATTCCCCACTTAGAGAAGTGGGGGATAAATGCTGGATTAAGTTAAAAAACTTAAGAAATTTATGACGAATAAAAATGGTGATTAAAGTTGCGAAATAAACATGATTCATACAATAATATGTAAATTTCGGATGGAAATAGATTAATAAGTAAAATATTTGTAAACAGTAGTTGAAAAATAATTGTAATCGTATTAAACTTTCGTTATGCTTAATAAATCACTTTTAGTAAATAGTTCCGCTATTAATTAGTAGTTTTAGAAAAAAATAAACTTTTTTTAAAAAAGTTCTAAAAAACTATTGCATTTCAGTTAAAAGCTTGATATTATAAGTCTTGTCCTTAACAAATAGGACATAACGTTAATAAGTAATTATTAATGTCCCATGGAGGATTAGCTCAGCTGGGAGAGCATCTGCCTTACAAGCAGAGGGTCGGCGGTTCGAGCCCGTCATCCTCCACCATTTCTAAATGCCGGTGTAGCTCAGTTGGTAGAGCAACTGACTTGTAATCAGTAGGTCGAGGGTTCGACTCCTTTCGCCGGCACCATTAAGAGAGCCATTAGCTCAGTTGGTAGAGCATCTGACTTTTAATCAGAGGGTCGTAGGTTCGAATCCTGCATGGCTCACCAGTTTTATATATGTCTGCTGCGGGTGTGGCGGAACTGGCAGACGCACTAGACTTAGGATCTAGCGCCGCGAGGCGTGGGGGTTCGACTCCCTTCACCCGCACCATTAAATTAAATAACTTGTCAGAATAAAAATTCTTAAGCATATGCGGAAGTAGTTCAGTGGTAGAACACCACCTTGCCAAGGTGGGGGTCGCGAGTTCGAACCTCGTCTTCCGCTCCAACATATGCCGGGGTGGCGGAACTGGCAGACGCACAGGACTTAAAATCCTGCGGTGAGTGATCATCGTGCCGGTTCGATTCCGGCCCTCGGCACCATTTTCTTTTAAACAAATATTTATGCGCCCGTAGCTCAATTGGATAGAGCGTCTGACTACGGATCAGAAGGTTGTGGGTTCGACTCCTGCCGGGCGCGCCATATAATTTAAATGATATTTTTCGGAATGTAGCTCAGCTTGGTAGAGCACTTGGTTTGGGACCAAGGGGTCGTAGGTTCGAATCCTGTCATTCCGACCATTTTATGGGGCCTTAGCTCAGCTGGGAGAGCGCCTGCCTTGCACGCAGGAGGTCAGCGGTTCGATCCCGCTAGGCTCCACCAAAACAATTTTAACCATATAAAGATCCTGGCGGTGTAGCTCAGCTGGCTAGAGCATTCGGTTCATACCCGAAAGGTCGTGGGTTCGACTCCCTCCGCCGCCATCTTAAAGGACCTTTAGCTCAGTTGGTTAGAGCAGACGGCTCATAACCGTCCGGTCACAGGTTCGAGTCCTGTAAGGTCCACCAGTAAATTGAATGTAACATGGAGGTATACCCAAGTTCGGCTGAAGGGATCGGTCTTGAAAACCGACAGGCGGGTAACACCGCGCGGGGGTTCGAATCCCTCTACCTCCTCCATTTTTAAATATTGGTGTACAAAAGACTGAAAAAAATAGTATTATCGCGGGGTGGAGCAGTGGTAGCTCGTCGGGCTCATAACCCGAAGGTCACAGGTTCAAGTCCTGTCCCCGCAACCAAAATGGTCCCGTGGTGTAGCGGTTAACATGCCTGCCTGTCACGCAGGAGATCGCCGGTTCGATCCCGGTCGGGACCGCCATTTATATATTTATGGAAAAGCATTATGGGTCAGTAGCTCAGTTGGTAGAGCATTAGATTGAAGCTCTAAGTGTCGGCGGTTCGATTCCGTCCTGACCCACCATAATTGCGGGTGTAGTTTAGTGGTAAAACCTCAGCCTTCCAAGCTGATGATGAGAGTTCGATTCTCTTCACCCGCTCCATTTATTTAAAGGGCCTATAGCTCAGCTGGTTAGAGCGCACGCCTGATAAGCGTGAGGTCGATGGTTCGAGTCCATTTAGGCCCACCATTAAAACATCATAATTATTCCGAAGTAGCTCAGTGGTAGAGCAACCGGCTGTTAACCGGTTGGTCGTAGGTTCGAGTCCTACCTTCGGAGCCATTTTTATTCTATGGGGAAGTACCCAAGTGGCTCAAGGGGCGCCCCTGCTAAGGGTGTAGATCGCGTAAGCGGTGCGAGGGTTCGAATCCCTCCTTCTCCGCCATAGAATTAGGCCCGTTGGTCAAGCGGTTAAGACACCGCCCTTTCACGGCGGTAACACGGGTTCGAATCCCGTACGGGTCATCATACATAATCGAAAAGCGCTAGATACGTTACATACGTGTCTAGCGCTTTTTGCGAATTTTATAGAAATAGCTTAGTGCGTATTGGAAGTAAATCGCTCAGTTCTATTTGGAATAAAATGAGGTAGTGCTTCTAAACGAAGGAGTCGCTTAGTTAGTAACTGTATCATTTCGGCTATAAAGGCCCCAGATCGGCTAGTAACGACCGCAATAGGGCTATATACTACGTAAGCTTGGCTAGTAAAGCAGATTAAATGGCTAATAACCTAAAATCGTTGCAAAGTATGTCCCAAATGATAGCGGCATGCTGGGAGTAGGCGTGATTTGGTGAAAAAATAATTTACATTCACCCATTGACCTTCTCGTTACGTTATCCTTTATAGTACAACATAGAGAGAGGTGATGAAATGCTGATTAATGAATTAGCAAAGCTGTCTGGGGTAAGTAAGCGGGCACTCCGATACTATGATGAAATTGGCTTGTTGACACCTTCTGATACTAGGGACAATGGCTATCGTCAATATAGCGTGACCGATATTGACCGACTGCAACAAATTTTATTTTATCGAGAGCTTGATTTTAAATTAGAGGAAATTAAAAGGATATTAGATGCACCAGAATTTAATGTGAATCAAGCACTTCGGAAACAACATGAAATGCTTGAAAAAAAGCGCGATTATTTAGATGGTTTAATTACAACAATACAAAATACGATTCAAGTAATGGAAGGGGAAAAAATGATGACAAACGAACAAAAGTTTGAGGCGTTTAAAAATAAGTTAATTGAAGACAATGACAAGCAATACGGGGAAGAAATCCGTGGAAAATATGGGGAAGAGCAAGTTTTGGCGAACTACGGTAAGTTGAAAAATATGACAGAGGAGCAATACGAATCCGTTAACCAATTGGAGAAAATGCTATTTGAACGCTTAAAGGAAGCAAAGGCGAATGGGGATGCGAGCGCTGAAGTGGCGATGGAGGCAGCGGAATTGCATAAACGTTGGTTAAGCTTTTATTGGGCAAAGTATACGCCACAAGCTCATGCAGGCTTAGCCCAAATGTATATACATGATGAGCGCTTTACCGCATATTATGATGATAAGGTTGGTAAAGGAGCAACGCAATTTTTACATGATGCGATTTTGGAATATGTAAAGTAACGATGCCTAAAAATATTTGGATGCAAATCAATTAAAAGAAGTGATTCCGACAGTTCTTATATGTGTGGATCATTCGGATGAAGTGTGACAATCGGAACTATATAAAAATCCAGCCAAACGTGCTAAATTTGCACAAATGGCTGGATTTTTTTCTGAATAAAAGTAGAGACTATTCTTACTTGTTTTATTATAGGAAGTAAGAAATAATGATGCCAATGCCGAGGAGAAAACCGAAAAATGTATTCGTTTGTGCGGTAAATTTCATAGCAGGCATTACTTCAAGTGGTTGCTCTTTCGCACGGAATAATTGAATCGCATCGAGTGGTTTTTTTATACTTAAAAATACGAGTAAAGACCATGGTGTTAATCCATCAAAAAGAATTAAGCCGATAATCCATGAATACGAAACGATGAAAAATAAAGCTAAAATAGTAATCGCATGATGACGCCCGACTAAAATCGCCATCGTTTTACGGCCACCTTCTGTATCCCCAACGATATCTCGAATATTATTAGAAAGCATTATTGCGCCGACTAAAATCATACTTGGTACGGATAGGAGTACTGCATTAAGAGTAACCGTTTTTGTTTGGATGAAAAAAGAGATTAACACAATCCCCATCCCCATAACCGCACCTGATACAAGTTCTCCAAACGGTGAGTAAGCGATTGGATAGGGTCCACCTGTATATAAAAAGCCGATTAGCATGCAAACTAAACCGACTACTACGAGCCACCAAGAGGAAGCGATACAAATATATATCCCTAATAGCATGGCGATACCGTAAAAGCTTAGTGCAATCATCATGATCGTTTTTGGGGCAACTCCGTGACGGACAATTGTTCCACCAATGCCAACAGAGTTTTCGTTATCAAGCCCGAGTTTAAAATCATAATATTCGTTAAACATGTTCGTTGCGGCTTGTATTAACATACTTGCTGCAAGCATCGCAAAAAAGAGTAAATAATTAATTGCTTGATTTTCAACAGCTAAAGCAATCGCTGTTCCTAGAAATACGGGTACAAAAGAAGCTGTTAATGTATGAGGCCGTGTTAAATGCCACCATACTTTAAAGCTAGTATCCGCTTCAATAACTTTGGTCATAAACTATTACGCTCCTTAAATAATCAATATCTATACTATCTTAAACGAAAGTAAACAAAATGAATAGGGCAATAGCTTATACATACAACCTTTGATTGAAAAATGGTATGATAAGAAGGACATTATTTACAGGGAAAATGTAAATAAGTAAACAAATTAATATAATAATGAACAAATAAACTTAGTGAACTTACAACGTGACGGAGGGAATTTTCATGCAACACAAGTGGTACAATGCCACTGAGATAGAAGTAGGCTTAAATTCGAAGCGAAGTTTTTATATAGAAACAATAGAGGTGAGCCATTTATCAGCATTGGCTTTTTTTGCGGCGGGTGAATCGCTTTATGGGAAACGGAGATTTTATTGGCAAAATCGTGAAAAAACGTTTACATTGGTTGGTTTAGGGCATGCCTATGTAATCGAAAATAACGATGGTGAAAATCGTTTCGACAAAGTAGAGCGTGAATGGAAAAAATTGACGAACCAAATTGTTCAAGAAGAACAAGAATTACAGCCGATTTTATTTGGTGGCTTTACGTTTGATCCAAAAAACGAAGTATCCGGGGAATGGTCAAATTTCCCTCAAAGCTATTTTACAGTGGCGACACATCAATTAGTCATTCGTAATGAAAAAGCGTATGTTACGATTCATTTAATTACGGATAATGAAAATAGTGTAGCGATTTTTGATGATTTACGAAAAGAACGGGATGCATTCATTCATGCTGCACAGGCAACGGATGCAAAAACGTACGCAAAACCATCGATGATTAGCTATGAGGAACCACATAAAGAAGCATATTTACAATCCATTGATCAAGTTACGGATTTAATTAAAGCAAATGAGGCCCAAAAGGTTGTCATTGCACGTTCATTAGCGTTGCAATTTGAGCAAGCCATTACATCCCCTCAAATTTTATCACATGTTGAAAATGAACAGCCTGATAGCTATTTATTTGGATTAGAGCACAAAGACATGCTGTTTTACGGGGCATCACCTGAACGCTTAGTGAAAGTCGAAAATGGTCTAGCTTTTTCTTCATGTGTCGCAGGTTCGATTAAGCGCGGTAAAACAGCAGAAGATGATGAGGTGCTTGGTCAAAGCTTATTAAATGATACAAAAAATCGCGGAGAGCACCATTATGTAGTGGAAATGATTACAGAAACATTCGAAAAAAATTGCTCAGATGTTAAAGTGCCAAACAATCCAAAATTGCTGAAAATAAGAGATATCCAGCATTTATATACACCGGTAGAAGGAAAGTTACGTGAGGATGCGACGATTTTACAATTCGTAAAGCATTTGCACCCTACTCCTGCTCTCGGTGGTGTTCCAAGAATGCAGGCACTCGAAATGATTCGAAAATATGAGCCAATGAATCGCGGACTTTATGCGGCGCCAATTGGTTGGTTGGACGCAGATGGTAATGGAGAGTTTGCCGTAGCAATTCGTTCGGCTGCTTTAGTGAAGGACAAGGCTTATTTATATGCAGGAGGCGGCATTGTAGCGGATTCTGACGCAGCTTCAGAGTATGACGAAACGCTGGTGAAGTTCCGTCCAATGTTACGCGCTCTAGGGGGGCAATTAGATGAATGAACGTGAAACTTTAACAAATTATGTGTATAAAATTGTCGCAACGCTTGTGCAAAATGGTGTTAAAAATGTGGTCGTTAGTCCTGGATCACGCTCAACACCACTTGCTTATGCGTTTGCGTCAACAGAAGCGTTACAAATGCATCGACAAGTAGATGAACGTGCGGCAGCCTTTTATGCGTTAGGTTTAGCAAAAGCAACAGGGAAGCCAGTCGTGCTTTTATGTACGTCTGGCACAGCAGCAGCCAATTACTATCCAGCCATTATCGAGGCAAAATATGCACGTGTTCCACTCATCGTTTTAACGGCGGATCGTCCACATGAATTGCGTGAAGTTGGCGCGCCGCAAACGATTAATCAAGTGCGCATTTACGGTGAAAATGTAAAATGGTCGGTAGAATTTCCGATTCCAGATGACGCACCGCGAACATTACCGTTTATCGAGCGACATACAGTGCGCGCGGTTAATATTGCGATGACTGCCCCGTATGGACCGGTTCATCTGAATATTCCGTTCCGTGAGCCATTATTAATCGACTTTCAAGAAACTTTACCGAAATCAACTTTTGCTAGCAGCTATATAAGTGAGTTAGCTCCTTCAAAAGCAGCGATTTCTGAATTAGCGCAATTGATTAATCAAACGCGTACAGGGTTAATTATTGTAGGGGAATTACCACTTGGTACGGACACGACTTATTTATGGGATTTCATTCGCAAAGTACAATGGCCTGTCATGATTGAAAGCTTATCGAATTTACGCACAGAAGTACCTGAAGACTGCCAGCTTTACGCGATTTCTACATATGATGCATTAATGAAAAACGACCGATTTAAACGCAATGTCGCACCACAAACCGTTATTCGCTTTGGCGCCCAGCCTGTATCGAAGTTTTTAATGCAATTTATTGAGCGTGCTCAGCCGCAAAGCTATGTCATAATTGATGAAGACCCAATGTATCGTGATTCAACACATGTATCTACTCATTTTATTCAAGCGCTTATTGGACAATGGTTAGCGGACATGCCAATTGATAATCGATTAACAGAGGCTCCGTTTGCGCAATTTTGGAAAATGGCTGATTTACTTGCATTAGATGTCATTGAAAAATATGCAGATGATGCTATAGATGAAGGAGCCATGGTGCAAGCCATGCTCGAAAATTTACCGAATGAAGCGGATTTATTCGTAAGCAGTAGTATGCCAATTCGTGATTTAGATACGTTTTTGACTACTTCTAAAAAAGATTTACAAGTGTTTGCGAATCGAGGGGCGAATGGTATTGACGGGGTCATGTCAACGGCGCTTGGATTTAGCAAAGGGCGACCACAGCGTCAAACGTATATCTTAATCGGGGATTTAGCTTTTTTACATGATGTAAATGCCTTTATTGCTACGCGTTATCAACCATGTGACGTGACGGTAGTTATCATGAATAATGATGGTGGGGGCATCTTCTCCTATTTACCACAAGCATCGGTGGAAGCGCATTATGAGGATTTATTCGGTACGCCAACAGCACTTACTTTCGAACAAGTTGCAACGATGTATGAATTTGACTATAGCAAGGCATCGAATGTCGAAGAACTAGTTACAGCCTTACAACAACCGAAACAAAGTGCTGTGAAGATAATTGAAGGATTTACGAATCGCGCGGACAATGTGACGGAACATCGTGCATTATGGAACCGCATTCAAGAGGTGCTAAACGAATGGCTCGATTCATTATAAATGAGCAAACGGTGCATGTAGAAGTTTTTAATGACGGGGCTAAAAATACGCTCGTACTATTACATGGTTTTACAGGTAGTACGAAAACGTGGCATCATGTTGTGAAGGAACTGCCTACTTCAGTTAAAGTCATCGCGATTGATTTAATAGGGCATGGGCAAAGTACAGCGCCACAAACGATAGATGCCTATTCCATGGAAGCGCAAATTCAATTGTTAGAAGATCTGTTTGAGCAGTTAGTAGTTCAGTCGTTCACACTTGTTGGTTATTCAATGGGGGGGCGTGTTGCACTTAGTTATACTGCACGTTTCCCTAAGCGCGTAACACAGCTAATCTTGGAGAGTGCATCACCTGGACTTGAAGGACAAGCAGAACGATTGGCTCGAAAAAATGCCGATGATGCGTTAGCCGATAAAATTGTTCACAATGGTTTGCAATCATTTATTGAAAAGTGGGAGAACATCCCCCTTTTCGCCACACAAAAGCAGTTGTCACCGATCATTCAAGCAGAAATACGCAATGAACGAATGATGCAACGAGAAATAGGTTTAGCAAATAGTTTGCGCGGGATGGGTACAGGTGTCATGCCATCCTTGTGGAACGAACTGCAACATCTTGCAATGCCTGTTACATTAATTACGGGTGAATTGGACCAGAAATTTATTGCGTTGAATGAACAAATGCAACAGCAACTTCCAAATGCAAAACATATCCTTGTCCCAGCAGTTGGACATGCAATTCATGTGGAAAATCCGACAAAGTTTGCTACAATAGTAAAGGAAACGATTTCACAAATTTAAATAAGTAAGGGGATTTCATAATGACGAAGCAACGTTTATGGACTTCATTACATACGTATGAAGACATTAAGTATGAGTTTTATAACGGTATCGCAAAAATTACGATTAACCGTCCAGAAGTACGCAATGCATTCCGCCCAAAAACAACAGCGGAAATGATCGATGCATTCACTCGTGCACGTGATGATGAGCGTGTAGGTACGATTATTTTAACTGGTGAAGGTGAGCACGCATTCTGTTCAGGCGGCGACCAAAAAGTTCGCGGTAACGGTGGCTATGTAGGCGAAGATAATATTCCTCGTTTAAATGTTTTAGATTTACAAACATTAATCCGTAAAATTCCAAAGCCGGTAGTTGCGATGGTTGCAGGTTATGCAATCGGCGGTGGTCACGTATTACACGTTGTATGTGACTTAACAATTGCTGCTGAAAATGCGCGTTTCGGACAAACAGGTCCAAAAGTAGGCTCATTTGATGCGGGTTACGGTTCAGGCTATTTAGCACGTATCGTTGGCCATAAAAAGGCACGTGAAATTTGGTACTTATGCCGTCAATATGATGCACAAGAAGCACTTGATATGGGCTTAGTTAACACAGTAGTGCCATACGAGCAATTAGAAGACGAAACAGTAAAATGGTGTGAAGAAATGCTTGAAATGTCACCAACTGCATTACGCTTCTTAAAAGCTGCAATGAACGCAGATACAGACGGTTTAGCGGGTATCCAGCAATTAGCTGGTGACGCAACACTTTTATACTACACAACGGATGAAGCAAAAGAAGGTCGTGACGCATTCAAAGAAAAGCGTAAACCTGATTTCGGTCAATTCCCACGTTTCCCTTGATGGATTAGCATTCATCATAAAAGAGCATACAATTTGTGTGCTCTTTTCTTATGGAATAGAAAGTAAAGATTATGTAGAAAATCAATATAATGAATGAGCATCCATGCAGATGAATATAAATAGAGGGATGCGATTCTAATCGGAAAGATGGGGAAAATAATGCAACCAAATTGGATTAAACAACGCGCTTATTTAACGCCGAACCGAATTGCCTTAAGTTTTCACGAGCAACAATGGACATTTCGAGAGCTTTATGAGCAATCTGTTAAAATGGCGTATCAATTAAATGCTTACGGATTATCAAATGGAAAAAGGGTAGCGATTTTAGCTCCATCTACGCCGCAACTTATACAAGTCATATATAGCTGTATGCAAGCACAGTGTGAAATGGTTCTATTAAACAGTCGCCTTTCTAAGCAAGAGTTAGCGTATCAAATTGAAGATGCAGAAGTAGATGCAATTTTAGCTCATGATGACGACCTTGTAAAACTCCAACAAGATGAGCGGATTATTCGATTTTCAAAGCTTGTGCAAAAACAAGGGCAGCCTTTTGACATCGCACAGGAATGGGACGAGCAGTTTGCGATGACGATTATGTATACGTCTGGAACGACAGGTTTTCCAAAGGGCGTTTGCCAAACAGTAGGCAATCATAGTGCCAGTGCAATTAGCTCTGCATTAAATTTAGGCATAAAAGAGCAAGATACATGGCTTTGCACGGTACCGATTTTTCATATAAGTGGTTTTTCGATTGTTGTGAGGTCATTATTGTACGGAATGAAAATACGTTTATATGAAAAATTTGATGGCAAACAATGTGCAGAGGAAATTATCCAAGGTACTGTAACAAAAATGTCCGTCGTTGCTGTGACGTTAGAAATGATTTTAACGGAGATGGAGCAGCAAAATGTAAAGGCAAGTCCAGAGTTTACGACGATGCTTGCCGGTGGAGGCCCCGTGCCAGTAGATTATTTAAAACGGGCTAGTAAGTTGGATATGCCTGTTGCGCAAACATATGGGATGACGGAAACAGCCTCCCAAACGGCAACTTTATCGAATGAGGATGCAATGAGTCATCTCGGTTCTGCTGGAAAACCATTGTTTTTTAATCAAATTCAAATTGCCAAGCAGCAGGGGGAGGAAATTGGCGAAATATTAATACGAGGCCCTCATGTTACCCCGCGTTATATTGGAAAATATAAAGATACGCCAACAATGGTAGATGGCTGGTTGCATACAGGGGATTTGGGCTATTTAGATGCGGACGGTTATTTGTATGTCGTGGATCGACGCGCGGATTTAATCATTTCAGGCGGTGAAAATATATATCCTGCTGAAATTGAAAATTGCCTTTTAGCGCATCCAGGGGTAAAAGAAGCTGGGGTTTGTGGCATTGTTCATGAGAAATGGGGACAAGTTCCAATTGCTTTTATTGTGAAGAGAAATGACGTAACGGAACAAGAAATCATCAACTTCTGTAAACAAAGCCTTGCGAATTATAAAATACCGAAATTGATCTATTTTGTACATGAATTACCGCGGAATGGTTCGAATAAGTTAGTAAGAAGAAATTTACTGCAGCTACTTGATGGGGAAAAATAATTGCAAAGCTGACTGATATACCATTTGGAGGTCTATCTACATGAAAAAGCTAGTATGTTTACTGCTCGTCACAATAGTAATCATTAGTACTTTGCCAACCGCATTTAGTGTTTTTAATACAAATACTGTGTATGCGGATCAAATTTCTACGGAGAAAACGTTAAAAGATGATATTTTAAAACAGATGGGAAATTACAATAAAAACTTTACTTTTTCTTATGAAGGTGACTTTTCAAAATTAAAAACAGTCATTAAAAAAACGATGGATGACATTCGAAAAGAACAGCAATATATTTATGAAAATACGTCAAAATGGGAAATGACGATGAAGTATACGGGCAATAAAGGGACGATTACTTTTAAGATGACGTATTTGACAGACTTAGAGAAAGAATTGTTTGTCAATGCGCAAGTCGATAAAATTTTGCCGAAAATTATTAAAAAAGGCGCGATGGAATTTGAAAAAGTGAAAGCCGTGCATGATTATATCGTTTTAAATGGAAGTTACTCGAGCAAAACGAAAAATAGTCAGTATACAACTTATACATTTTTAACGGAGCAAAAAGGTGTTTGTCAGGCATACGCGTTACTGATGTATAAAATGTTGGAGGAATTAAATGTAGAGGCGAAATACGTCAAAGGTTTTTCAAATAATGAGCATCACGCATGGATTTTAGCGAAAGTAAATGGTGAGTGGTATCATGTGGACCCAACATGGGACGACCCTGTTGGCAATAAAAATGACGAGGTTCGCTATAAATACTTCATGTTAACAGATAAGCAAATGGCGAAAACGCATTTTTGGGAAAAAGATGAATATCCAGCGGCAAAAAGTGAAAAGTACAAAGATTTTCAAGTAGCGAATCATGCATTTACGATTAAAAATCAATTTTATTTCATTAGCGAGAAAGACAAAAAAATGTATCAAATGGACTTAGCGACATTGAAAGTAACAGCCATCGCTAAAATTCAGTTTCAACACAATAAGGAACAATTTTTAATGATGATTTAACTTTGCAAAAGAAAAGAGCTTGAGGAGAAGTCATTTCCTTTCAAGCTCTTTTTAGTGTGTATTGAATTCTTACTACAGATTTCCCTAAAAAATTTTTTTAAATTCTTTTATTTTTTTAACCCAGTTTTAACCTTTCACCTGTAAAATGAATTTGTTAGATAACTATTTTATATAAAATCACACGAAAGGGGCAACATTACATGCAAAAAAAATCAAAGCAACCACTCGCACTATTTGCCATTCTACTTTTACTGATGCAAACGGTATTCACCAGCATACCAGCAGTGGCGATTAGTAACCCGTTACCATTTCAAGTGACAATGACGACAAAAGGTCAACCGTATGTAGAGGGGGAATATGCGGCAACCCCTGTAGAAGTGCAAGTAATTATGACTACTACAGACAGTGCCCAAGTAGAATATTCACAAGATGCAGGGGCAAATTGGCAGACCTTAAATGTGCCACAAACCATGACAGTTGAGGAAGAGGGAGAACATTCTTTGTGGTTCCGCTTAGCGGGTAATGATGAATCACGCCAACAGTATACGATTCATATTGCACCAAAAATGCCACAAACTCTCCAACAGACACAAACGACAACTTCTGACAGCGCTATTATTTATGTGAAAGTAGGGGGTTCAGGGAAGATAGATGGCACAAGCTGGGATGATGCATACGACAGTTTACAATCTGCATTGGATGATGCAAAAGTTAAATCGGCTTCAAGTTCAAATAAAGTTCAAATTTGGT
Source organism: Solibacillus sp. FSL K6-1523 (assembly GCF_038005225.1). NCBI lineage: Bacteria > Bacillati > Bacillota > Bacilli > Caryophanales > Caryophanaceae > Solibacillus > Solibacillus sp. FSL K6-1523. The sequence continues at coordinate 3,392,152 of NZ_JBBOSU010000001.1, read as the reverse complement.
TAGCAGCAGGTACTTATAAACCGACAAAACAAATAATTCCCCCTGATGAAAGTGCTAACAACCGCTTTGCTACCTTCCAAATGAAAAATAATGTAGCAATTTACGGCGGTTTTAAGGGTACAGAAATGGATATAGCAGAACGAGAATTGAATGAAACAGATGAAACAAAGAAAACTATTTTAAGCGGTGATATTGATAATACACCAAGCGATATTAGTGGTAATGCCTACCATGTATTTTATCATCCAGATGACTTAAAATTAGATGCTACAGCTATTTTAGATAGCGTAACGATTACAGGTGGTAATGCAAATGGTAGTGAAATATCTAGTGGTGGGGGCATGTACAATAATAGTAGTAGCCCGAGCTTAACGAATGTAACGTTCAGTGCCAACTCAGCACGAAATGGTGGGGGGATGTACAATAGTAGAAATGGTAGCCCGAGCCTAACGAATGTAACGTTCAATGCCAATAAGGCAAGATTTAATGGTGGGGGGATGTACAATGATAGTAGTAACCCGAGCCTAACGAATGTAACATTCAGTGCCAATGAGGTGGAATATGGTGGGGGGATGTACAATGATAGTAGTAACCCGAGCCTAACGAATGTAACGTTTAGTGCCAATTCAGCAATATATGGTGCAGGTATGCACAATTTTAGAAGTAGCCCGAGCCTAACGAATGTAACGTTCAATGCCAATTCAGCAGCAAAAGATGGTGGGGGCATGTACAATAATAGTAGTAGTAACCCCAACCTAACGAATGTAACGTTCAGTGCCAATGAAGCAAGCAATGGTGGAGGCATGTACAATTATGGTTTCTTATTTTATATTAGTAACCCGAGTCTAACGAATGTAATGTTCAGTGACAATAAGGCAGCAAATAGTGGAGGGGGCATGTACAATTATGGTAGTAACCCGAGTCTAACGAATGTAACCATTAGCGGCAATAAGTCTACTGGAGTTAAAGGAGCTATCTATGGCGGTGGCGGAACAATTCAAAATAGTATAATCGTCGGCAATAATAATGAGCCTGCTATAAAAGGTTATTCAGGCACGATTACTAATAGTTTATTGGATGTAGATGATAATGTCGAAATGAAAGCTAAATTCCATAAGACTAATACGGATATAGATCTAGATACATCTTATACACCTGCAGATATATTTATCGACCCTAGTAATAATGATTATAGATTACGAGCAAACTCACCCGCGATTAATAGAGGGGACAATAATCATTATAGGTCTATTGAGGATGCACCCGATACAGATCTTGCAGGCAAACCTCGTATTCAAGGGGGAAAAATTGATTTAGGCGCACTAGAAGCAGAAAAATATACGATAGTCACACCAAGCATTAAGACACAACCAAAAGATCAAACCGTAAATGTAGGGGAACCTGCTGAATTAAGTGTAGAGGCTATTGATGGGGTGACATTAAGCTACCAGTGGTATAGAAATGCAACCAATGCCAATACTGGAGGTGTACCCATTGACGGGGAAACGAATGTGACCTATACAGCCCCGACAACTGAAGCAGGAGCTACCTATTACTATGTTGAAGTAACCAATGAAGATTCGAATGCAACGGGGGATAAAAAAATTACAGTTCCAAGTAAAGTAGCAAAAGTACAAGTGAATGCCTTGACGAACGCAACCCCACCAAGCATTGATACACAACCAGTAGATCAAGCCATAAATGTAGGGGAATCGGTTGAATTAAGAATAGCGGCTAGTGGTGGGGTAATACTAAGTTATCAGTGGTATAGCAACACAACGAATAGCACGAGTGGAGGCACACCAATTAGTGGGGCAACGAATGCCACTTATACAGTACCAACAACTGCAGTAGGAACTACCTATTACTATGTTGAAGTAACCAATACAGATCCGAGTGCAACAGGGGTTCAAATAGCTACAGTTTCAAGTAAAATAGCAAAAGTACAAGTGAATGCCTTGACGAACGCAACCCCACCAAGCATTGATACCCAACCAGTAGGTAAAACTGTAAATGTAGGGGAATCTTTCGAATTAAGTGTAGAGGCTAGTGATGGGGTAACACTAAGTTATCAGTGGTATAGCAACACAACGAATAGCACGAGTGGAGGCACACCAATTAGTGGGGCAACGAGTGCCACTTATAAAGTACCAACAACCGCAGTAGGCACTACCTATTACTATGTTGTAGTAACCAATACAGATTCGAGTGCAACTGGGATTAAAATAGCTACAGCTACAAGTGATGTGACAAGAATACAGGTGAATGCCTTGACGCACGCAACCCTTCCAAGCATTGATACGCAACCAGTAGATAAAACTGTAAATGTAGGGGAATCTTTTGAATTAAGTGTAGAGGCTAGTGGTGGGGTAACACTAAGTTATCAGTGGTATAGCAACATAACCAATGCCAATATTGGAGGCACACCAATTAGCGGGGCAACGAATACCACTTATACAGCGCCGACAACATCAGCAGGCACTACCTATTACTATGTTGAAGTAACCAATACAGATCCGAGTGCAACAGGGGTTCAAATAGCTATAGTTTCAAGTAAAGTAGCAAAAATACAAGTGAATGCCTTGACGAACGCAACCCCACCAAGCATTGATACACAACCAGAAGATCAAACCGTAAATGTAGGGGAATCTGCTGAATTAAACGTAGTGGCTACTGGTGATGGCGTACTAAGTTATCAGTGGTATAGCAACGAAACGAATAGCACGAGTAATGGCACGCTAATTAGTGGTGCAACGACTGCGACTTATTCAGCACCGACAACTATAGCTGACACTACTTATTATTATGTTGAAGTAACCAATGAAGATCCGAGCGCACCTGGGAAAAAAACAGCTACAGTTAAAAGTCATGTGGCAAAAGTACAAGTAAATGCCTTGACGAACGCAAGCCAACCAAACATTGATACGCAACCAAAAGATAAAATCGTAAATGTAGGAGAAACTGCTGAATTAAACGTAGTGGCTACTGGTGATGGCACACTAAGTTATCAGTGGTATAGCAACGAAACGAACAGCACGAGTAATGGTACGCCAATTAGTGATGCAACGACTGACACTTATAGAGCACCGACAAATAAAGCAGGAACTACTTATTATTATGTTGAGGTAACCAATACAGATCTGAATGCAACAGGGGGACAAACAGCTATGGTTACAAGTGATGTGGCAAAAGTATTGGTGAAAATAGCGCCCCCACCAACACCAGGCGGAGGTAGCAACCCAACACCATCAAACAATAATAACAACGACGATTCACCACCATCCAAAGTCAAAATTACATTAAATACAAATGGTGGTACAATAATTGCCCCAATCGATATAACGTACAATACAAAAGTAAGTGATTTACCAGTACCTACTCGAACAGGTTTCCGTTTTGATGGTTGGTATCAAGATGAGGCGTTAACAAAACCTTGGTCAGAAGATACGCTCGTTCGAGAAAATATCTCGCTCTATGCGAAATGGACGGCATTGCCAGAGGAACAACTAGAGCCACAAACACCTGAGCAGCCGAAACCAGAACAACCAAAACCGCCTGTAACATTCACGGACACGGAGCAACACTGGGCAAAGGAAATGATTGAGGAACTCGCAACACTCGGCATTATTCAAGGGTATGAAGACGGTTCTTTCCGTCCGAATAATCCAATCAGCCGTATGCATGTAGCAGCCCTTTTATCGCGAGCATTTTCATTTGAAACTGTGCGTACACCAGCAAATTTCAAGGATGTATCACCAACACATCCATTCTATAATAAAATCTCTATATTACAACAAGCAGGGATTATTGATGGCGCAAATGGTGCTTTCCTACCAGCAGAAAATATGACGCGTGCCGAACTCGCAAAAGTATTGGTTGGTGTACTAGGCTTCACACCTGAAGGAAAAAGCACGTTTACCGATGTGGATCCCGCACATTGGAGCGCAGGATTTATCGCAGTATTAGAACGTGAAGAGATTGCACTTGGAGATAACGGAAAGTTCAATCCAAACGCCCCTGTAACAAGAGCCGAGTTTGTAGCGTTTTTATCTCGCATACTGCAAATGAAATAACAACGAAAAGAGCTTGAGAGGAAGTCATATCCTTTCAAGCTCTTTTATACTGTGTATTCGTTTGGAAAGCATTTTGATTCTAGGTTCAGCACTAAAAATATTGCTACTTAGTTAAATCATGAATCCGCCAATGCTTTCGTTAACGCATTCATATTTTTCCGCATCAACGTAAAATAATCTTCATTATTCGCGACATCCTCTTTCGTAAGGACACTTAAATTATGCAAAATTAATGTTTCCGCACCTAACTCTTTTTGAATGATTTTCGTTAAATTAGATGAGACATTTTGCTCGAAGAAAATAGAGTGAATGTTTTCCTCTTTTGCTAAATCAACAATTGCTGTTAATTCCTTTTGAGAAGGCTCACTTTGAGAATTTAATCCCGCTATTGCTACTTGCTTTAAACCATAATGCCCCGCTAAATAACCAAATGCTGCATGGGATACGAAAAACGTTTTTTTCGAAGTTGTGGCAGCCATTGATTCTAACTCGTTATGCAGTTCATTTAACTCTGTCAATAACTGTTCATAGTTTTTGTTGAATAGCGCTTCTTGCTCTGGTAACGCCGCCACTAATTCATCTTTAATCGAACGCGCTAATTCCTGAGAGATGATAGGAGAGAGCCACACATGTGCATCATGCTCTTGATGTCCATGATCTTCATCACCGTCATCTTCTTCATGCGCGTGACCTGTTGAAATATCAAGCTGTTCCTCCGTTACATTTGCAGCAGTGGCAACGAATTTCACATCTTCTTTTGCTAATGTTTTCTCCGCATTTTCAACAAAACCTTCAAGGCCTAACCCGATATAATAAAATAAATCGGCATCTGCTAAAGCCATCATATCCTTTTGTGTCGGTTCAAACGTGTGTTCGTTTGCGCCAACAGGGTATATAGAGGAAACATGGACAAAATCCCCACCGATGCGTTCAGTGAAGTATTGTAATGGATAAACCGTAGTGTAAATGGATAATTGATTGTCTGTCGGTTCATTATTATTAGAAGTAGCGGATTGATCTGCGCTACAAGCAGCTAATAATACAGCAAAAATCGAAAGTAAAATAAATATTTTTTTCATAAATGTAAACTCCCTAAATAGTAATTGTTACGATTTAAATTTTTAACATTTTTAATCATACAATATGGTTGCCTAAAACACAATAAAAAAACAGTAACCTTTATTAAATAAATCATGTGGGCTGCTGTTTTAATGTGTAACCGTTAGTATATATGGCTAATACGGATAGAAATGTAAAAGTGGTGGATAGAAAGTTGAAAGTGACGGATAAAAATGCGAATGTGTTGGATAGAAACTAAAATGTGACGGATAGAATGAGCTATATTATATTTCCCCGCATAATTTGTACGGGGAAATGCTCATATAGCGTTAGTTTCCTTTTTTCGAAGGCCATTTATCAGGGACTGGATCGAAACCACCAGGGTGCAGCGGCTGGCATTTTAAAATGCGGATAACCGTCATCATGAAGCCTTTGATCGCACCATGCTTTTCAATGGCCTCAACTCCATAGTGAGAACAAGTAGGATGAAAGCGACAAGAGGGTGGTTTCATTGGTGATAAATATTTTTGATAAAGTTGAATGAGCCCAATAAATAGTTTTTTCAATTCTTTTCCTGCTCTCCATTTTTGTAGGTACGCACAGGATTTGCATCGACAGTTTGTTTCAAAGAGACATTATTTTTCTTAGCGAGGAAGAAAATAGCGAATGCAAAAATCCCCATAATTGTTACGATAATAATAAGTACGATTGGTAAACTCATCATTTCACCTCATTTTATAATAATAGACGAAATCCATTCATTTTGGTCTTATTTACTCTCGGTAAAAGTAGGGTCATGCGAAAATACAGTAATGGTATTGATAAAATCCGTCCATCTCAAGTGGAAGAACTTACTCTATTTTACAATAAAAATTTACAGAAGTTTTGGCTAAACATTGAATTTTGAATGTTTGAATTTTAATTAGAAAGGAAATAATGAATAAGAAATGATAATGTCGACAAATTGTCACAACTAAATGTATGTGAGAAGGGTATTATATGGGTAAATGATGCGATTTAGTGGGAACTTAATCCAATCATTTAGTATGAAAAAAAAGATGGAGTGATTAAAATGACGAAAACACAATTAAATTCCGAATTAAATGAATTAGTAGCAACTTGGTCTGTCCTTTACACAAAATTACATAACTATCATTGGTATGTAACGGGACCATCATTTTTTACATTACACGAAAAATTTGAAGAGCTTTATAATGAAGTCACATTAAACTTAGATGAAGTCGCAGAACGTATTTTATCTAAAGGTGGCAAGCCAGTAGCGACATTAAAAGAGCATTTAAACATATCACTTATACAGGAAGTGGCTAGGGAAGAATCACCAGAAGAAATGGTAAAAACGACGATAGCCGATTTCCAAATCATTATGGAAGCATTGAAAAAAACGATGGCGACAGCAGCTGAAGAAGGTGATGATCGTACTGAAGATTTATTGAATGCAAATTATCAAAGCCTAGAAAAGCATGCGTGGATGTTGAATGCGTTTTTAGGGAAATAAATAAATCTCAACGAAGAAATGACATTTGACATCGCGTCCAAATGTCATTTTTAATTCGTTAAAAAAGTAAAATTATGCATAATCACTCCTAAAATAGCACAGTTTAGGAGTGGAGGTGCTATTGATGCAAAAACAAAAAATTTATATATCAGTCTCTCATTTAACTTGTAATTTTTACCCGGGATCTTCTTATGAATTTATATTACAAATGGAACCGGTAAAGGCACGTGTTTTCGCAAAGCTCTTTAATCAGATCCAACATTTAGAGGCATCCAATGCTTTTCGGGCGTATTTACCTTGTATACCGTATCATATGGACAAAGCCAATCATGATATAGATCGACGTCTTCAAAAAGTTTATGCCTTAATCCATGAATTTGGTGATAATGAGGCGAAGAAATTTGTTGAACAGCTACCTTATTTTCAGCGTGCAGCCACATTGTAAGTTGAATGTATGCCATTCGTTCGCTACACTACTAATGAATAGGAGATGAGCGCAACGATGTTTACATTTACTGATGAAAATGGATTTCAAGTAGATTTAAGATTTGATGAAGGACCGTTTGAGGTGGAACCAAAGCATGTTTTAGTGCTTGTGCAGTATGAAGGGAAATGGCTGTGTACAATTCATCATCGCCGTGGCATCGAATTTCCAGGTGGCAAGCAAGAACCGAATGAAACTTTGATAGAGGCAGCTGTTCGGGAAGTGTATGAAGAAGCAACTGTACATATTGAAGATGTGAAATGGTTTGCTTATTATATTGTGCATGAAGAAATTCCGTTTTGTAAGGCGGTATTTACAGCAAGAGTAAAATCAATTGAACCTTTTGTTGGCGATTATGAAACGGAAGGCATGCTATGGCTTACGGAAGAAGAGCTTTGGCAACAACCGAATTTGAGCTTTTATATGCGCGATGCGGGAATGAAGAAGATGTTACAGGAAGTGAAAAATCATGAAAGACAATGGTGAAATTGTTACCATGCGCAACTACCCTTCACCGAATCCAGCTATCCGGTTAGATGAAGTTACATATTGGTCACAAGGGTTACGGGTAAAAGGATTGCTTGCACGTCCGAAACAGCAAGGAGATTATGAAGGCTTACTCTATTTACGTGGGGGCTTACAATCCATTGGTATGGTTCGTCCTGCGCGTATTGCACAATTTGCAGCACAAGGTTTTGTCGTGTTTGCGCCTTATTACCGTGGAAATCGCGGGGGAGAGGGAAAAGATGAGTTCGCCGGGGAAGATCGTTATGATGCAGTTTTTGGTGTTGATGTGTTAAAGCAATTTATAAAGAAAGATAAAGTTCACTTATACGGATTTTCACGCGGTGGCTTGATGGTATTGTGGACAGCAATTATACGAAATGATATACAGTCCATTGTCACATGGGCGGGTGTGTCTGATGCGACGGCTACTTACGCGGAAAGGGTGGACATGCGCAGAGGGTTAAAACGCATTATTGGTGGCACGCCGAATAAAGTGCCTAAACAGTATGAAAACAGGACGCCCCTCTATGAAATCGAGCAAGTTCAAGCGCCCGTATTGATTATTCATGGTACAGAAGATGCGCATGTAGGCATTGAGCATGCGTATCAATTAGAGAAGTATTTAAAGGTTGAAGGAAAGCATGTGGAAACGTGGTTTTCAAGCGGCTACAAGCATCATTATCCACCAAAGTTTAATCGGGAAACCGTTCAAAAACTTTGTCAATGGATGAAATCGCATAATTGATTGTAGTCGTAAATGAAAAGAAGGCTAACCTGCAAGTAAATTACTTACGAGTTAGCCTTTTTTCTATGATATAAAATATATGGTGAAGTTAAAAGTTTAACGTTATGTCGTTCGTTAGGGGCTAAGCGATTAAGCTAATGGGCCACCTTTTTTCACGATTGCTTCATCGACATTAGCAAATTTCGTGAAATTGTTTTTGAATAAACCAGCAAGTTCAGCTGCCTTTTTATCATAAGCGGCTTTATCTGCCCATGCATCACGAGGGTTTAATACTTCAGTTGGAACACCTTCAATAGCTACTGGAATGTTTAATCCGAATACTGCGTCTTGAATTGTTTCAACGTCGTTTAATTTGCCTTCGATTGCTGCGCGTACCATTGCACGTGTATAAGAAAGCTTCATACGGCTACCTACACCGTATTCGCCACCAGTCCAACCAGTGTTAACTAAAAATACTTGTGAACCGTGCTCGTCAATTTTCTTACCTAATTGATCTGCATAAACTGTCGCAGGAAGTGGTAAGAATGGAGAACCGAAACATGTTGAGAATACTGGTTCTGGCTCAGTAACGCCGCGCTCTGTACCTGCTAATTTAGAAGTGAAACCACTTAAGAAATGATACATTGCTTGCTCTTTTGTTAATTTAGAAACTGGAGGTAACACACCGAATGCATCCGCAGTTAAAAATACGATTGTTTTAGGGTGACCTGCTACAGATGGTAATACAATATTGTCGATATAATCGATCGGATATGCAACACGTGTGTTTTCAGTTAATGAAACATCATCGTAGTCACATACGCGTGTTTCTGGATCTACTACTACGTTTTCTAAAACTGAACCGAATTTAATTGCATTGTAAATTTCAGGCTCTTTTTCAGCTGAAAGATTGATTGTTTTTGCATAGCAACCACCTTCAATATTGAACACACCATTATCAGACCAACCATGCTCATCATCACCGATTAATTTACGGTCAGCATCCGCAGATAAAGTTGTTTTACCCGTACCAGATAAACCGAAGAATAAAGCGACGTCGCCTTCTTCACCAACGTTTGCAGAGCAGTGCATTGGGAATATTCCTTGTTCAGGTAGTAAGTAGTTCATAATACCAAAGATTGATTTTTTCATTTCGCCAGCGTATTCTGTACCACCGATTAAAATGATTTTCTTTTCAAGTGATGTAATGATAAATGTTTCTGAATCTGTGCCATCAACAGCAGGATCTGCTTTGAAGTTTGGTGCAGATACGATTGTAAAATCTGTAGCATGTGAAGCTAAATCTTCTGCAGTTGGACGGATGAATAATTGATGACAGAAAAGGTTGTGCCAAGCATATTCGTTAATTACTTTAATTGATAATTGAGATGCTTTATCGGCACCTGCAAAACCATTAAATACGAATAATTCATCGCGTTCTTTTAAGTAATTAATAACTTTAATATAAAGATTGTCGAAAACTTCAGATGAAATTGGACGATTCACTTTACCCCAGTCAATTTTTTCTTTAGAGCCATCTTCTTCAACTGTATATTTATCTTTAGGAGAGCGTCCTGTATATTTACCTGTTTCAGCGCGTAATGCACCATCAACTGTTAATGTTGCTTCACCACGTGATGTCGCTTTTTCAACTAATTGTGGTACTGATAATTGATTGTTAATATTTTCCCCGTTTAAAAGTTCTTTCAGCTCGTTAGCAATTTCTACCGAATTCATCGATTAAATACCATCCTTTTTTCATAGTATTCCCTTGTGGAGGGGAGTGGTTTGTTAATTCAAAAATAGTATAACACATTGCCTCCAATTATCTATACTAATTAGAGAAAAATTTTTTTCATATTTAGGAAAGTTTTAAAAATAAGACAAAATTAATTGACGTTAAAACGTTTTTAACGTAAGATGTTTAATTGAACGGATACTCTTATCCCGAGCTGGTGGAGGGTCAGGCCCTATGAAACCCGGCAACCTGCAATACGTGTCATAACGTAACGTGTTGGTGCCAACCTGATGCAAGGGGAATTTCCCTTGAACGATAAGAGTGAAAGGTAACGAAACATATTCCCCCTTTCCTCACGCGTGGTAAGCGCAACTATGTGAGTGAAGGGGTTTTTTTATTTTGGTGTTCTTTATAGGGTCAATAAGGGATGAAATAATTCCTGTGAATCGTAAAGAGGCAAAATGTGATTTTACAAATGAATTCTAATTTTAATCATAAATAAATAACCTTTCAAAACCCTCGTGTTAAAGCAGTGAAGCTTGGCGTTTATAATTAGCTTGTTTTTAGCGGAAGTCCCCCATCTTCATAAGTGGGGATGAAAGTAAAAACAAAATTTGAATTATAACCGGACATGGGTAACGAGTACCGTATCAATTTAGCAAAGTGACCTAGGAGGAAATGAAATGAAAAATCGTCGACTGTTTACATCAGAAAGTGTAACAGAAGGGCATCCAGATAAAATTTGCGATCAAATTTCAGATGCCATTTTAGATGCTATTTTAGCAGAAGATCCGAATGCACGTGTAGCTTGTGAAACTACGGTAACAACAGGCTTAGTATTAGTTTCTGGAGAAATTACAACGTCAACATATGTAGATATGAAGGGAATTATCCGTGATACAGTAGCAGGTATCGGTTATACGCGCGGTAAATACGGCTTTGACGCAGAAAACTTGGCGGTTCTTGTAGCTGTTGGTGAACAATCACCTGACATCGCGCAAGGTGTTGACCAAGCATTAGAAGCACGTGAAGGCTCGATGACAGATGAAGAGTTAGAAGCAATTGGCGCGGGTGACCAAGGTTTAATGTTTGGTTATGCATGTAACGAAACACCAGAGCTTATGCCGTTACCAATTTCATTAGCACATAAATTAGCACGTCGTTTAGCAGAAGTTCGTAAATCAGGCGAGCTTGCGTATTTACGTCCAGATGGTAAAACACAAGTAACGATTGAGTATGATGAAAACGATCAACCAGTGCGTGTTGATACAATTGTTATTTCAACACAACATGATGAAGAAGCAACATTAGAGCAAATTCAAGCAGATATGAAAGCATATGTGATTCAACCAATCGTACCGGCTGAATTATTAGATGAAGCGACGAAATACTTCATCAACCCAACAGGTCGTTTCGTTATTGGTGGACCTAAAGGTGATGCAGGTTTAACAGGTCGTAAAATTATCGTTGATACGTACGGCGGTTATGCACGTCACGGTGGTGGAGCATTCTCTGGTAAGGATGCAACAAAAGTTGACCGTTCAGCAGCATATGCAGCACGTTACGTTGCAAAAAATATTGTAGCAGCAGGACTTGCGGATCGTGCAGAAGTACAACTGGCATACGCAATTGGCGTTGCACAACCTGTATCAATTGCTGTCGATACATTCGGTACAGGAAAAGTGGAAGAAAGCCAAATGGTGGAGTGGGTACGTGAATTATTCGACCTACGCCCAGCAGGCATTATTAAAATGCTTGATCTACGTCGTCCAATTTATAAACAAACAGCAGCATACGGTCACTTCGGTCGTACAGATCTAGATGTTTCTTGGGAAAAGACAGATAAAGCAGCAGCATTACAGGAAAAAGCAGGTTTATAATTAAGATAGAATGTTAATCGTAAAATAGCTAAAGTTTGAAAGTGCCGAAACGCTGATGTAATCATTGTTTTGGCACTTTTTTACTTTTCGGCAAAATATTAAATGCATGTATTTTGGGCACAAAAAAGAAATGAGCCATTGTTGCACTCATTTCTTTCTGTACCTTCGTATCTGATCACATACATCCGCGTGATTTCTGTTCTATTGCATCTTCAACTTTGGATAATCCGTAATCGTACCAAAATCCCAAATATCAGTATCCCAACCAATGTAGATTGTTACTTCTGTTCCTTCTTTCATTTCGACAGTTGTGTGGGGGGTTCCTTTTCCAGTATCATCTGATTGTCCTGTTGTATCACTGTCGTAATAGCTGCTAGTTATGCTTCCACCAAAATAAACCAGCCCGACCAAGCCGCCTACATTATTACCAGTTCCCTCTACACTGCCTGTCGCGTAGCTATTTTTTATGCTTCCATAACCACGAACCAATCCGACCAATCCGCCTACATCGGAATTTCCCTTCACACTGCCAGTCGCGTAGCTATTTTCTATGCTTACATCACCATATCCGACCAATCCGCCTACATCGGAATTTCCCTTCACACTACCTGTCGCGTAGCTATTTTTTATGCTTCCATCACTAATTCCGACCAATCCGCCTACATCATTACGAGTTCCCTCTACACTTCCAGTTGCGTAGCTATTTTCTATGCTTCCAATGCTCCCCCCGGCCAATCCGCCTACTTGCCACTCTCCAATCACACTGCCAGTCGCGTAGCTATTTTCTATGCTTCCATCACTAATTCCGACCAATCCGCCTACTTGCCACACTCCAATCACATTGCCTGTCGCGTAGCTATTTGTTATGCTTCCACCATATACAATTCCGACCAAGCCGCCTACTCGGGAAATTCCCTCCACACTGCCAGTCGCGTAGCTATTTGTTATGCTTCCACCACCATATCCGACCAAGCCGCCTACATCGTCAGTTCCCTCTACACTGCCTGTCGCGTAACTATTTGTTATGCTTCCACCATCACTAATTCCGACCAATCCGCCTACTTGAGAAATTCCCTCCACACTGCCAGTCGCGTAGCTATTTGTTATGCTTCCACCACCATATCCGACCAAGCCGCCTACATAATTCCTTCCCTCTACATCCACATCCTCCAAGTGAACATTTTGCAATTCTCCTTTCAGCTCACTAAAGAATCCAACTTTATCATTACTCGGTTGATCAATCATTACATGACTGATTTTATTCCCGTCTCCATCAAAATGCCCATTAAAGACAAATGGTATCCAACTTTCACTTGTCATATTAATATCGGCAGTCTGTTTGAAGTAAACATCAGGTCCATCAAAGGATTCCATCGCTTGTAATTTGGCGACAGAATCGATTAAATATGGATTTGCGGCACTTCCATCTTCAAATATGCTATTTACAGTAATCGGTTGGCGAGCTGTTTCCCCATTTACGGTAATAAGTACTTCCGTATCTGCCGTTGTTAACACGGCCCCATCGATTGGGTTTGTAGTGATTCCGTTTGATTGGAAATCCACCAACGCTACATCTTCGGTCGTTCCATCTAATCTTTGCAACGACACGACTAAACCTCTTATATCTAACAACTCTCCTTCAACATATGTTACGTTTCGAGGTGAACTTATTACTGTTATAGCTGTCACGGGATTCGATGTAACAGGTGCTGGGTTTACCGTAATCGGTTGACTCACTGTTCGTCCCTCGACCGTAATAATTACCGCTGTATCCGCTGTTGTTAACGGTGTACCATGAGTTGGGTTAACCATAATTCCTTTTGATGCAAATGCCCCAAAACCGACCTCTTCTTCTGTCCCGTTCGATTTGTGTAACGTGACGACTAAATCTTCTAAATCTAGTGAATCCCCTTCAAAGTATGTTTCTTTTGGTGGTGTTTTTACCGTTACCGAAACCGTACTAGGCGGAGATGGAATCGGTGGTGGAGTTGGTGCTGGCGATGATGGCGCTGGCTCCCACCCTGAATCCGATGAAACGGTTTCATTCAATTTCTTTGCGACCCATTCATTTCTGTCCTTATTAAATGTGAATTCATACTCGACATTGCGAATCTTTACTTTAAACGGCTCTTTCGGAATGTCCTCTTCTGACACAAAGGTGATTTTGACAACATCCCCGTCCTTATACATCCGCGTAATGACACCTGTTGTCACCACTTCAATTCCCGTATCGGTTGAAAACATTTCTGCCAAACCTTCTACTGACACCGTAAATGTTAAATTCGGTGTTGGTTTTCGCTCGGTTATAGGAGGCTGTTCTACAATCGGTTCCTCTTCCACTTCTTCGTTTTCCAGTGATTGAACAACTTCCTCTGCGCGCACGACAAAGACTGCCAATTGTCCGCGTGTCACATGCGAGGTTCCATCAAACTCAGTCGCCGTTTGCCCTGTTGTAATGCCATTTGTGTAAAGCGCTAAAATATAATCCGCATAATCTTTATGCACATCTGTTAATGGCATTGTTGCCCCTTTTGGTGACAGTAAATGAAAAGCTTCCACCAAAATTTTCGCTAAATGATTGCGCTGAAGTGGTTCGTTCGCGCGGAATGTTTGATCCTCGTAGCCATTAATAATGCCGGCTTGTGCTAAAGCAGCAATCGCCCCGTAATAAGCATTGCTCGGTGGGACATCGGTAAAGCCTGGATTTACTACATTTTGCGTATCTAGCCCCAATATCCCAGCCATAATTTTCGCCAATTGTCCGCGCGTAATCGCTGCATTTGGCTTAAATGTTTGATCACCAAATCCTGCCACGATCCCGCGTGCAGCTAATTCATGCACCGCGTCATAGTAATACGCGGACTCGGGAACATCTGAAAAGGTGGTTGCTTGTGCGGATACAGGCGCAACCAATGGAACAGAACTGACCGCTAATGTGACACCTACTGTTGCTTTTAAGAATTTTTTATGATTCCTCATTATGATTCTCCTTTCTTTTTAATTGTTTAGATGATTGAATATTTAGTCATCTTATCCATTTTAAATCGCAAAGGTTAAAACTGGGTTAAAAAATGGGTTTTTTAAAAAATAAGTAGAAAGTACTGATTTAAATCGAATCTTAAGTTTGAGAATTGCGTATTTTAGCTGGGCTCTTCACTAAAATATATGCTTGACTATATAAAGTAGAGTAGACAATTGATTGCGATTGTCCGTCTAATTTGGAATTTCTCCGTCTATTTCGAGTTTTGTCCGTCTAATATCGAATTTACCCGTTTCCCTATAAATACTGGGATCAAGACATAGAGTAGATGTTCTATTGCACAAGAACAGATTTTGGTGTTGACCCTTTATCTGTAAAAAAATCTAAGCTGCTGGATGGCATGTCATATTGTAGAGGGAAATTATAAGGAGTTAAACGTGAAAGTAGGACAAGGCAAAATTACCCCTAGTTGTTATTCATAATACGAACGAACAACAACTAGGGGTTTTTTAAATATGCTTAATTACTCCTGCAGCGATTTATAATACTGACCTTTTTCGACATATTCGCGAATAATGCGATCCATATCTTCGCGGTCCTCTGCCGTTACTTCACGCACGACTTTCGCAGGACTTCCCATTGCTAGCATGTTTGGTGGAATGACCTTTCCTGGTGGCACGAGACTACCAGCGCCGATAAATGCCCCTTCACCAATTTCAGCACCATCTAAAATAATGGAACCCATGCCGATTAAAGCACGTTTACGAATGGTGCAACTATGTAATGTTACTTGATGTCCAACTGTCACCTCATCTTCTATAATGAGTGGGAAAGCGGGGCTTTGATGCAAGCATGATAAATCTTGAATGCTCACGCGCTCACCGATGATTGTTTTGTTAACATCGCCGCGGATGACCGTATTAAACCAAATCGATGTTTGTGCACCAATTGTGACATCACCTGTAATTGTTGCGTAATCTGCAATGAAAGCAGAAGGATCAATAACAGGGTGTTTATCTTTGTAAGGGTAAATCATTTCGAAACGCCTCTTTTCATTTTAAGTAAGAATACTACTACCGCTATCGTATCAAAGGATTGGAAATTTTCAAATATCATTTCATTTTTAAAAAGATACCTTATAATAAGATAAGTTCAATTCAGTTTAGTATTTAGGAGGTTAGACCATGTGGAAATGGGAGGCTGAAGGGCAACCGAAAGCTGTGATAGCGATACTTCATAGTGCATACGAGCATCATCACTGGTACGCATGGTTAATCGAAAAATTTCGAAGCGCCGGTTTTCATGTCGTAATGGGCGATTTGCCTGGACATGGCAAACAGGATCAATATTTAAGATATCATAATGAAGATTTTAAAAGTTATTTAAACTATACAAAATTATTATTAAATGTAGCACTTGAATATAATTTACCTCTATTTGTAATTGGTAATGGTCTAGGTGGCGCAATTGCCTTAAAAGCGTTACAACAATATAAAATTGAATGTGCGGGTTTAGTCATTACATCCCCATGGATTAATTTAAAACTAACCCCAGGGAAGATGCCAAATGCCTTAACAAGCTTTAGTGCCATTACATCAAATATAAAGTTAACTCATGAGCTGACATTGTATCAATTTTCGAGAAATACAGATGTTTTACTTGAGTTAAAAGAACATTTACCTTTGAAAAATGTTGTTACAGTAAAGTGGTATCGTGATTGGAAAAACTTAACGAGAGATTTGCGTGATCCGGAATTTAAACTCCCAAATATCCCATTACTACTCATGAATGGTGAAAAAGATAGAGTTGCAGATAGTTCGGCATCCAAAAGATGGTTAGCAAATCAAAGTTTGTCCGAATATCATTATAAAGAATGGAATGATTGTCACCATAGTCTTTATTTTGAAGTAGAGCGTGAAGAAGTATTCCGATTTACAGTAGACTTTATAAATAATGTACTGCGAGATTTAGGATATATAATAGAATAATGGAATGCCTAACAAAATATTTTGTTAGGTTTTTTTAATAATCGCGAAAAACATATCGAATATTTTGAAAACTTGTAATATACTAAAAATATAAATAATACAATGTTTACCAAAGGGGTGACTAAATGGGATTTGTTAATGATTTTGTAGGCTGGGCTAATAATATTCTTTGGGGTCCAGTAATGATTTACGGTATTTTAGTTGTAGGTTTACTTTTCTCAATTTTGACAAAGTTTGCCCAAATTCGATTAATTAAAGATATGTTTGTGTTAATGTTCACAGGTGAAAAGTCGGATGCTGGTGTCTCCTCTTTCCAAGCAATGTCGATTGCATTGTCGGGTCGTGTAGGGACGGGGAATATCATTGGTACGGCATCAGCAATTGCTTTTGGTGGTCCTGGTGCAATATTTTGGATGTGGGTAACTGCATTCATTGGTGCGTCAACAGCTTATATGGAATCAACATTGGCTCAAATTTATAAAGAAAAGAAAAATGGACAGTATCGTGGTGGTCCGGCTTTCTACATTGAAAAAGCGACAGGTATTCGTATTTTAGGAGTTATTTTCGCAATTTCTGCTATTCTTTCTGTAGCGGTGCTAATGCCAGGTGTACAAGCGAATGCGATTTCCGTAGCGGTGGATAATGCATTTGGGATTGCGCCGTGGGTTACTGGACTTGTAACAATCATATTATTAGGAATTATTATTTTTGGTGGAATTAAGCGTATTGCGAACGTAGCTCAAATATTAGTGCCATTTATGGCTTTAGGATACTTAATTGTAGCTGGAATTGTTATTGTTATGAATATTACTGAAGTACCTGCCATCTTCTCGTTAATTTTCCGTAGCGCATTTAGTTCAGATGCGGTATTTGGCGGGATGATTGGTAGTGCGATTTTCTGGGGTGTAAAACGTGCGATTTATTCTAACGAAGCAGGTCAAGGTACAGGGGCTCACCCAGCTGCTGCGGCTGAAGTTTCACACCCGGCAAAACAAGGTTTAGTGCAAGCTGCATCGGTGTATATTGATACACTTTTAGTATGTTCAGCAACAGCTTTAATGATTTTATTTATGGGTACGTATAATGTCCATGATGGTAGCCAGGACGGCCCGTTAATCGAGGCGAAAATGGATGTTGAAATCACGTATACAGGGTTTACACAAGCTGCAGCGAATGAAGCATTCCCAACGTTAAATAATTTTGGTTCTGGCTTTGTTGCAATTGCACTATTCTTATTTGCCTTTACAACATTGATGGCTTATTACTATGTAGCAGAAACAAATGTCTCCTATTTAGTATCCGGAAGTGCAGAAAAAATTGGTATCTTCCTTATGAAGTTTGTTTTACTAGCATCGGCATTTTATGGAACGGTGAAAGAATCTGATTTAGCGTGGGCATTTGGTGACGTAGGATTAGGTTTGACGGTATGGATAAACGTTATTATGATGCTATTCATTATGAAACCAGCGCTTCTTGCTTTAAGAGATTATGAGCAACAGAAAAAAGAAGGACTAGATCCAGTCTTTGATCCGATAAAACTAGGGATTAAAAATGCGAAGTTCTGGGAAACGTATAAAAAAGAATAAGCATGAAAAATCGCCATTTGGGAATACTTCCAGATGGCGATTTTTTTGGGAGATTAGTATTACTTTGGGACACTGCTTAATAATCAATGGAATTTGCTATTTGAACGAGTATTTCAGGTGTTACCGTATTAGCAACCTTTTTATCAATACTGAACATGTATTGCCAACCATCTCTTTCGAAAATGAACAAATTAAAACCACGAACTAAATTATCTGCATATAGGGCAGTGACTTTATTATTTAACTCAAATGTTTTTGGAATCGGCTTATTACTAAAGTCTATTTTATGCTGTAGTGGGCGAACATCGATTTTGAAATGGTTTTCAGGAAATTGATCACTGATGAATTTTACTTCAAACGTATCGTTCATCTCGCCATCTAAATTACTGAATCGAGCGAATTGATGTGTAAAGCTTATTGGTGGTACTCGGAGTGGTAATTTTAGTTGTTGGTTGAAATGTTGTTCGAATTCTTCTAAGGCTGCATTTACTGATTTGTATCCTATCCCAGTTAGAAATTCCTCATTAGTATTTCCATAACTATGTTCATTATTAAATCCGAAAACTAGAAAGCTTAATAAACCGATAATAAGTATCTTTTTGTTCAATTGCATCATCCTAAAGTTTATTTAAGTTTAGTTTATCCAGTGTCGTTCCAACAATACGGCAACCAAAAAAGCCGAACTAAAAATAGTTCAGCTTCAAAATAATTGGTTATGTTATTGCTTAATAAAGTTAATTTTCCACAGGTAATTCTTTCACCTTTTCCAAAGCGATAACAAACGGTGGGTCATTCTTTTGATTTAAAAATTCGTATTTCAGAACATGTACCGATTTTTGTGGCAGCTCGCTAACAAAACGAATGACTTCATCCCGTTCCTCTTTTCCACCTACATGTCCATGATAGACAACTAATACAATGACACCGCCGATTTTTAATAATGGTAATAAGGTTTTTAGTGCTTGTATTGTCGTATTTGGTTTCGTAATAATGGAATGATCACTACCTGGTAAGTAACCAAGGTTGAAAATGGCACCTGCAACGGGTTTGGCTACATATTTACCAATGTTCTCATGTCCGTCACGCAAAACGACTGCACGGTGTTCTAATGAATTGTCTAGCAAGCGGTGAAGGGTCGCGTTAACGGCTTCTTTTTGTACATCAAAGGCATAAACATAGCCATCATCACCAACTAAGTTTGCTAAAAATAACGTGTCATGCCCATTGCCAGCTGTTGCATCAACTGCGATATCACCTTCTCCAATCGACATTTGAAGTAAATTTTGAGCATATTGTAGGACGCGTTGTAGCTTCATTATTTCGTCACTTCCGCTTGATAAAATTTGCCTTGCCAACTACCTCTACGTTCCAACTCGGCATCAATGCCATTTAAAACTTCCCACTTATTCACAGACCACATCGGGCCAATCATTAAATCAATCGGACCATCTCCTGTAATGCGATGAACAATCATTTCTGGAGGAAGGATTTCAAGCTGGTCGGCAACAAGTTGGATGTAAGCATCCTTGTCCATAAATTCAAGCATCCCTTTTTCGTATTGCTTTACTAGTGGCGTGCCTTTTAAAAGGTGGAGTAAATGAATTTTAATTCCTTGTACATCCAATTTCGCTACTTCACGAGTCGTTTCCATCATCATGTCGTAATCTTCGAGCGGTAAGCCGTTAATAATATGTGTGACAACACGAATGCCATGTTTTCGCAGCTTGTTAACACCTTCAACATACATTTCATAATCATGCGCACGGTTAATTAAATTCGCTGTTTTTTCGTGCACAGTTTGTAAACCTAGTTCCACCCAAAGATACGTACGTTCATTTAATTCTGCTAAATATTCAACAACATCATCTGGTAAGCAGTCAGGGCGGGTTGCAATACTAAGCCCCATAACCCCTTCACAAGCAAGTGCTGCCTCGAACTTTTCCTTTAAAACAGGAAGCGGTGCATGGGTATTTGTGTACGCTTGGAAATAAGCCATCGTTAACCCGTCTTTCCATTTGCTCTCCATTTTCGATTTGATTTTTTCGAATTGCACAGAAATCGGATCTACTTTATCTCCAGCAAAATCGCCTGAGCCAGCTGCCGAACAAAATGTACAACCTCCAAAAGCAACCGTACCATCGCGGTTAGGACAATCGAACCCAGCATCCAATGCCACTTTATAAACTTTCTTACCAAATTCATTTCGTAAATAACGGTTCCATGTATAATAGCGCTTTCCGTCAGATGGGAAAGGGAAATTTATTTCAGTCATTAATGTATTCACTCCTCTAACGTTTTATTTTAACATGTAGGGATTTTGAAGTCATGTTTTCTGAATATTGAACAGTCATAAAAAGATGTTAATAATTACTTTTATTGAATATTCAGAAAAAAGATATTGACGTATTACTACTAAGGTAGTAAGATTTATTTGGAAGGATGAGATATTGATGAATGAGTTAACCGATAAGTTAAAAAAAATAGGATTTACAGAGTATGAGTCTAAAATCTATATAGCTCTATTAGGTATGCCTCCGGTAAATGGAAATGAAATAGCGAATCTATCTAGCGTTCCAGGACCGAAAGTATATGGTAGCCTCCAAAATATGGTGGATAAAGGAGTTGTATCCGTAGTGTATGAAGAAGGTTTCACCAAGCCTAAAGCAAAATATGTAGCGACACCTTATGAACAATTATTGGAGGCGCACTTTATGACAGTTACTCAAGACATAGATCATTTAAAGTCAGAGTTTAAAAAAATTGAAGAGAGTCGCCCAAAATCAATTTTGAAACAAGATTTATATCAAATAGTAGATTACGATTTAACGTTTAAAACAATTAAAGATTTAATTAATACGAGCCAAAAATCAATTTATTTATGCTGTTGGAAAGTACACGAAAAAATAATTCGAGTCGATTTAGAATCGGCTTTTGAAAGAGGGGTTAATATAGTTGTTCTACTATTTGATGAAGATAAAGATCAAACTCAAGCACAATGGCGGCAATTTTTCCATTTACATGCAGATGTTGTAGACGAACGACATAAGCATGAAATTAATATAGTTGTAGATGAAGAGAGCGTTATTATTTCTCAACTTGAGATAGGCAATGTATTTACCGTTGTTTCCGAAAATATTGCGCTCATTAAAACGACGATAAATTACATTCGTCATGACATATATGTGAATCGGGTTTTAACCGATTTTCATGAAGAGGCTAAGGGGAAATATGGGTTGAAGCTTCAAGATTTACTCAATATATAATTTCATAAAACTTAGGGGGTAGTTTGTAATGCGAATTATTGATTTATCAGTACCAATTAAAAATCCATCAGAAGAAGAAATTGCTTTTGAGTATCACCGACAGTTAACAGCGCGGGTTGATTATTTTGATCATCACCAAACAGTACCGCAAATTACACAAGTTTTAGGGTGCGAGGAAAAAGATTTACCAAATGGTTATGGATGGGCAACAGAGAGCGTAACTTTAACAACACATTCGGGTACTCATTTAGATGCTCCATATCATTACTATCCAACAACAGATGGGAAACCCGCAAAAACAATAGATGAATTACCATTAGATTGGTTTATGGGAGATGGAGTAGTTTTTAATTTTTCACATATGAAATCTGGCGAAACAGTTAAAGTAGTAGATTTGGAAAAAGCTTTAGAAGAGATGGCTTATGAAATAAAAGACGGAGATATTGTTTATTTGCGATTTGATGCAGATAAAAAACTGGGAACACCTGAATATTTTACAGAGTTTCCTGGTATGAGTGCTGAGGCAACACATTATTTAATTGATAAAGGTGTAAAAATTATTGGTACAGATGCAATGGGCTTTGATGTACCTTTTGAAAAAATCGCGGAAAATTTTAAAGAAACACAAGATCCTAAAGTTATTTGGGAAGCACATCGAGTAGGTATGCATAAGGAATATTGCCAAATTGAAAAAATGGCTAATTTAGATCAATTGCCTTCACATGGTTTTAAAACACATTGTTTTCCAATTTCAATTTACAAAGCAAGTGCAGGCTGGGTAAGACCAATTGCGATTTTGAATGACTAGGGGGAATTAGTATGAAATTGTGTTTGTTTTCAGTTAATGGGGTGTTTCCTTACAGTGAACAAATCGGTGTCATTTTAGATGATGTCGTTATAGATGTTGCAGCTACGTACCGCTCTTATTTGAGAGAAAATAAGATTGTCGATATAAACCGCGTTGAGGAAGTAGCTGCTATGTATATACCTAAAGATATGACGGCTTTTATAGAAGGCGGAGAACTTTCGATGAAGGCAGTCGATGAGGCAGTCGAATTTGCTCGGCAACATGCTACAAGTACATGGGAGAAGCACACGTATCCTTTTGATAATGTAAAACTTCATCCCCCAATTAAGAAACCGCCAACTGTTAGGGACTTCTTATCCTTTGAGTTGCATTATAAAAATTCACTAGGAGGAGAAGTGCCAGAAGTTTGGTATGAGCGTCCAATTTATTATAAAACAGTTGCATCGACTATTATTGGACCTGAGGAAATATGCTATTGGCCGTCTTATTCTAAGGTGATGGATTATGAGCTTGAAATTGCTTGTATCCTTGGAAAACGAGGAGTGAATTTATCACCAAAAGAAGCCGAAAAGCATATTTTCGGCTACATGATTTATAACGACTTTAGCGCAAGGGATACGCAGCTTCGTGAAATGGAAGGGCGGCTTGGTCCAGCAAAAGGAAAAGACTTTTGTACATCAATGGGTCCGTATATAGTTACAGCAGATGAAATTGAAAATGTATATAACTTGAAAATGACAGCAAAAGTAAATGGTGAATTATGGAGTGAAGGAAACACATCTACAATGTATCGAACATTTGCGGATATTATTAGTTACGTTTCACAAGGAGAGCCTGTTGTACCAGGTGATATTTTTGGATCGGGTACAGTTGGTAATGGCTGTGGATTAGAACTAGGTAAGTTTTTGAACGATGGGGATATTGTTGAATTAGAAATTGAGCAATTAGGTGTTTTAAGAAATCAAATTAAAGTTACGAAAGAGGTGTAACCAGTATGAAAAAATACGGAACTTTATTAGTCGTATCCCTATTCATTTTATTATTAACAGCGTGTGGGAATAGTGAATCCAGTTCAAGTGACACTTCAACAAAAGTTGCAGGTAATCAAAGTAATAATGACGAAATATTTTTATTTAAAGCGACTGTACAAGCGCCACAAGCCGCGGCTTTATCACAAGGTTTTGACGCTTTGTTAGACTCAATTGAATTAGAGTCAGATGGTCGTATTAAATTTGAACGTTATTATGGAGATGCCCTTGTAAAACCAGCCGATGCAGCGGATGCGGTTGGTGCAGGAATTGCAGATATAGCATTATTAGCACCAAGTTATACGCCAGCAAATAATCCTTTGGGTACAATTGAGTCAATGCCTGCTTTATGGGTGGATCAGTGGACAGGAACACGCGCTTTACTTGATTTGTATAAAGAGTTTCCTGAACTTCGAGAGGAATTTGAAAACCGTAATATTGCAGTACTAGGTGCATGGGCTTTACCAACATACCATATTATTTCAAAAAAAGATGTTTCTTCATTTGAAGATGTTAAAGGCTTAAAAGTAATTGCTGCAGGTGGGCAAGCTTTAATGGCTGAGGCATTAGGTGCTATTTCAGTAGGCGTAACAATGCCGGAAAGCTTTGAAGCAATGGAGCGTGGTGCTGTGGATGGTGGATTTTTAGGATATACTTCTGCTTCCACGTATGGTATTCATGAAATTGCAAAAAGCGTTTGGACTATTCCGGTAGGAAGCCAAGGTGGTGTCTTTGGTATGAATATGGATAAATATAATAAGTTGCCAGACGACCTAAAAAAAATTCTTGATGATGCATCTATTGAAAATGCCGCAACTTTTCATGAAATATATCAAATAAATAGCGATGAAACAGTAGCAATTAAAAAATTTGAACAATCAGGTGTGAAAATTAACGAGGCGACAGAAGAGGATTTAAAAGAGCTACAACAAATGGCGAAGGAAAAGGTTTGGAAGAAATGGATTGAAAGTCCGGAACGTAATGGTAAACCAGCAGAAGAAATATTAAATCGATTCCTTGAATTAATTGAACAATACGATCAAGAATTCCAAAATACAGGTCTTCCAAAATAGGATGTGATGAAGTTGGAAATATTAATAAAAATTCAAAAAAAAATCGAATTATCTTTAGTCTATTTAGCTGGAGTGTTGTTAATTCTGCTGATGATTGTCATATCAGCAGAGTCTCTTTTGAGGAAATTCGCAAATTATAGTATACCTGGGATTTTCGAAATTGCCTCCCAACTAATGGTTGGTATAACGATTTTAGGAATCGCTTATGTACAGTCTGAAAAAGAGCATATTCAAGTGGACATTATGAATAAAGTGTTTTCGCAGTTTTTACTTAAAGTAACAGATTTCTTTTCGTATTTAATCGGTCTTTTTTTAGCGAGTATTTTTGGCTATCAAGGCTTTTTTAAGTTCATAGAATCCTATCAAACAGGGGAAACTGCAATGGGGATTATTTCGGTACCATTTTGGCCAGGAAGACTTGCAATATTTTTAGCAATGTTTCTATTATGTACACGTTTCTTAATTGACATTATTTTATTGTTTATGAATAAAGAAAGGGTGGCAGCTACATTTACAGAAGCTCCAGATGTCATAAAAATAGAAGAAGATTTTATACAGCAATCACAATATGTAGATCAGCGATAATCGAATATAGAAAATAATTAGGTAGGTGATGACAATGAGTTCCGTGATGATAGGTGTAATAGGTATAATTATCGTCATAGCACTATTAATGCTTCGAGTGCCAGTTGCATTAGCAATGGGTATTGTAGGTTTTGGAGGATATTGGATTATTAGTGGAGCGAATCCAACATTGAAGTTGATGGGAATGGTTCCGTTCTCTACAACCGCAAACTATACATTTACAGTGATTCCTCTCTTTATATTAATGGGGTACTTTGTATTTTACGGACAGTTAGCTACGAATATGTTTTCTGCTATTAATGTTTGGTTTGATAGAGTGCGAGGGGGGATTTGCTACGCTACAATTGTAGGTGGTGCAGCATTTGGCGCAGCGAATGGATCAGGACCAGCTTCAACGGCTACATTAGCGAAGATTACGATTCCAGAAATGGAGCGTTTAGGTGTAAATAGAAGGTTAGCATACGGAATTGTTGCTTCAGCAGGCCCATTAGCACAAATGATACCTCCTTCCATGTTAATGATTATTTATGCAATTTTAGCGGAGCAATCGGTAAGTAAGCTATTAATTGCAGGAATTATACCTGGATTAATTATCGCATTTGGTTATATGATAACGGTGTATATTTTATTGAAAAGAAACCCTGAGCTTGCACTAAAGATGGAACGTCAACCATTGAGTGTAAAAATGAAGGAACTAAAAGGGATTTGGGGAATCACTTTATTAATTGGTGCTATTATGGCTGGTTTATATTTAGGCTTTTTTACACCTACGGAAGCAGGGGCAATTGGAGCGACATTGGCATTGCTTATCACACTGTTTTCAGGAAAACTATCATTAGAGGGATTTAAACTATCTATTATTGAGTCGATTAAAACGACAGCTACCGTATTTTTAATTATTATATCTTCCTTCTTATTTGGTTATTTTTTAGGGATTTCACAGATACCTAATACAGTATCAAGCTTTTTAACTGGTCTTGATGTCCATCCGATGTTCGTCATGTTTGGAATATGTTTGATGTATATTTTTTTAGGTATGTTTATTGATATGTTATCAGCTATGTTTTTAACGATCCCTATTATTTTACCTGCAGTTATCAATTTAGGGTTTGATCCAATTTGGTTTGGTGTAATCGTCGTTTTTTTAGCAGAAATTTCATTAGTGACACCCCCATTTGGGCTCAGTATATTTATGATACAAGGAGCTGTAAAGGGGAGCGAATATACAGAAATATTAAAAGGCTCCTTCCCATTTATTGTTACAGATTTTATTGTTTTATTTATCTTCCTATTCTTCCCTCAGATTATATTATTTTTACCAAATTTAATGTAAGAGTAAAATGGTGCCTTGCGAATTTTATCGTAAGGTTTTTTTCTTGTGCATTTAAAAAAACAAGCATAGACTAATATTTTGCGAGTCTAAGTATTGGAGGTGGGAGAATGCCAAAACAAGTTTGGCTTTTAATAATTGGAACATTTGTCAATACCGTCGGAAATTCATTTTTATGGCCATTAAATAGTATTTATATACATGATTATTTAGGAAAGACGTTAACAATGGCAGGCTTTGTTTTAATGCTCAATTCGTTAGCAGGTGTGTTTGGTAATGTATTAGGCGGTATATTGTTTGATAAGCTTGGCGGGTATAAAACAATTTTAATCGGTGTCGTTTTCAATTTAATTTCAATTACCTTACTTACGATTTGGCATGAATGGCCGCAGTATATTATTTTCTTAACGATGCTCGGGTTTAGTGGGGGGATTGTCTTTCCCGCACTTTATGCTATTGCGGGGAGTGCTTGGCCAGAAGGGGGCAGAAAATCGTTCAATGCTATCTTTTTAGCAAATAATGTAGGGGTAGCGATTGGACCAGCACTTGCAGGGCTCATCGCAGATATTCAATTTGAATGGGTATTTATTTCGAATTTAGTTTCTTACATCGTGTTTTTCTTGATTGTCATCTTTACATTTAAGCGCTTTGATTCGGCAAAAGTAACAACGAAAAAAGTATCTTCAGAAATGAATGAACCAAAAGCGAAGGCACCTCTTATTGCATTAACTATTTTAAGTGTTTCATTGGTATTATGCTGGCTTTCTTATTCACAATGGAGTGCAACGATTTCATCTTATACGCAATCTCTAGGCATGAGTTTGTCGCAATACAGTTTATTATGGACATTGAACGGCTTTATGATTGTAGCAGTTCAACCAATTATTAAACCGCTTGTGACGCGCTGGGAAAAGAAAATTAAACATCAGCTTGTACTTGGTTTAGCATTAATGTCTGTTTCATTTTTCGTCGTATATTTTGCAGGAGACTTTAAAATGTTTGCCGCAGCAATGGTCATTTTGACTTTAGGAGAAGTATTTTTCTCACCAGTTATCCCGATGCTTGCTAATAAAATGGCGCCACCTGGACAAGAAGGGTTTTATCAAGGGTTAGTGAACAGTGCAACAACGGTAGGAAGAATGATTGGTCCGTTATTTGGTGGAATAATGGTTGATTTATACGGAATGCAAGTATTAATGCTTATTTTATCGGTTATATTGATTGTAGCAATTATACCTTGTTTATTATTTGACCGAGGACTGAAAACGAAGGTATTTTGATAAAGGGGTCCCTGAGATGTCGGAATTATCGGTGAATAACAAACAACCACTTGTGCTTTTGGCTACAATCCGATAAAATGAATGGAATAATAAAAATGACTGTGATAAGGAATAGTAGACGGTTCTTCCTTGTAGAGAGCTAGCGGTTGGTGAAAGCTAGTAGGTAGTAAGTCGAACTCGCCTTTGAGTTAGCTTTGGTGAACGAATAGTAACTAAAAGCCGTGTATTCGCGTTAAGAAGTCAAGCTGAGTGCAGTGTCACTAATGTGGGTGGTACCGCGGGAGTATATAATAACTCTCGTCCCTTCTTTTATAAGAATGGGGCGGGATTTTTTTGTTTTTCAAATATTCTGCAAATTCAACTTGGATTATTAACGAGCTATGTATACATTTTTAAGGGAAATCACATAAGAAAGTATAGAACCTTGCGCAATCTCGTACAAGAAATAACTTTCTAATCACAGCAATCGCAAAATAGAGGAGGAATTTTCGTGAGCTTTAATCATCAACAAGTCGAAAAGAAATGGCAGAAATATTGGGCCGACAACAAAACGTTTAAAACGGAAAATGAAGGGGATAAACCAAAGTTTTATGCACTGGATATGTTCCCGTACCCATCAGGTGCAGGTCTACACGTAGGACATCCTGAAGGGTATACAGCAACAGATATTCTTTCACGTTTTAAACGTATGCAAGGCTATAATGTCCTGCATCCAATGGGCTGGGATGCATTTGGTTTACCAGCAGAGCAATATGCACTAGATACAGGAAATGACCCTGCTGAATTTACAGCGAAAAACATCGCAACATTCAAGCGTCAAATCCAAGAGCTTGGCTTTTCTTATGATTGGGATCGTGAAATTAATACGACGGACCCTTCCTACTATAAATGGACACAATGGATTTTCACAAAATTAGTGGAAATGGATTTAGCTTATGTGGATGAAGTAGCTGTTAACTGGTGTGAAGCACTTGGAACAGTACTTGCCAATGAGGAAGTAATTGATGGTCTTTCTGAACGCGGTAGTCACCCAGTAGTGCGTCGTCCAATGCGTCAATGGGTGTTACGTATTACAAAATATGCGGACCGTTTAATTGATGATCTTGTGGATGTTGATTGGCCTGAATCAATTAAAGATATGCAACGTAACTGGATTGGCCGCTCTGAAGGCGCACAAGTGAAATTCACAATTGCAGGCACAGACAAAGATTTCGAAGTATTTACAACGCGTCCAGACACATTATTCGGTGCAACTTACTGCGTACTGGCACCAGAGCATAAATTAGTAGCTGAAATTACGTCAGCTGATCAAAAAGCTGCGGTAGAAGCATATTTAGAAAAAGTTTCTTTAAAATCTGATTTAGAGCGTACAGATTTAGCAAAAGAAAAAACAGGTGTGTTCACGGGTGCATATGCAGTGAATCCAATTAACGGCAAGCAAGTACCAATTTGGATTGCTGACTATGTGTTAGCTACTTACGGTACTGGTGCAATTATGGCGGTTCCAGCACATGATGAGCGCGACTATGAATTTGCTAAAGAATTTGGCTTAGACATTGTTGCTGTTTTAGATGGTGGCAACATTGAAACAGAAGCGTTCACTGGTGACGGTGCACATATCAATTCTGATTTCCTAGACGGTTTAAATAAAGAAGACGGTATTACAAAAGCAATTGATTGGTTAGTAGAAAATGGTGTCGGTGAAAAGAAAATTACGTACCGTTTACGTGACTGGTTATTCTCTCGTCAACGTTATTGGGGTGAGCCAATTCCAGTAATTCATTGGGAAGATGGCACAATGACAACGATTCCTGTTGATCAATTGCCATTAGAATTACCGAAAACAGAAAATATCCGTCCTTCAGGTACAGGTGAATCGCCACTTGCCAATATTGATGAGTGGGTAAATGTAGTACACCCAGAAACAGGCTTAAAAGGTCGTCGTGAAACGAACACAATGCCACAATGGGCAGGTTCTTCATGGTACTTCTTACGCTATATTGATCCAACAAATGATGAGGCATTAGCAGATCCAGAATTAATCAAACGTTGGTTACCAGTTGATATTTATATCGGTGGTGCGGAACATGCGGTACTTCACTTACTATACGCACGCTTCTGGCATAAAGTGCTGTACGATTTAGGCATTGTACACACGAAGGAACCATTCCAAAAGTTATTTAACCAAGGGATGATCCTAGGTGAAGGTAATGTCAAAATGTCTAAATCATTAGGAAATGTTGTCAACCCAGATGATATTATTGAATCACATGGTGCTGATACATTACGTTTATACGAAATGTTCATGGGTCCATTAGAAGCTTCTATTGCATGGAGCACAAATGGTTTAGATGGAGCGCGTCGTTTCTTAGATCGTATTTGGCGTTTATTCATAACAGAAGAAGGTCAATTAACGGAAAAAGTGCAAGTTTCAGATGATAAAACTTTAGAAAAAGTGTATCACCAAACAGTGAAAAAAGTGACGGAAAACTATGAAGGTATCCGTTTCAATACAGCAATTTCACAAATGATGGTCTTCATTAATGATGGCTATAAAGCGGACGTGATTCCAGTTGAATATGTAGAAGGCTTTGTGAAATTATTATCTCCAATTGCACCGCACGTAGCGGAAGAAATTTGGGCGATTTTAGGCCATGAAGGAACAATTGCGTACACAGAATGGCCAGTAGCTGATGAATCAAAACTTGTAGATGATGAAATCGAAATCGTTGTTCAAGTATTAGGGAAAGTCCGTGCGAAAGTGAAAGTAGCAAAAGATATTTCTAAAGAAGATTTAGAAAAAGTAGCACTTGAGGACAGCAGAGTTCAAGAGTTTATCGATGGGAAAACAGTTGTAAAAGTCGTTGTGATCCCAGGGAAATTAGTAAACATTGTTATTAAATAATTCGCTATAAATTGAAATTAATTCAAAAATGACATTTCAGCTTTTGTCTGGAATGTCATTTTTCGTATTAAAAGGAAATTGTGTATGGTATTATTTTTAAATAGGTACTGTGCGGAAAGAACTAAAATGTTTTAATAAAGGAAGTGAACACTTGTGGAAGAATCAACAATATTAATCATTGAAGATGATGCTGATATTTTAGAAGTGCTTTCATTGTATGTTCAAAATGCAGGATATCACACGTTAAAGGCGACAACCATAGAGGAAGGCTGGAAGTTAATTGCGACAGAAACAATTGATTTAATGTTAATTGATATTAACTTACCAGATGGGAACGGTGTCGATTTAGTTAAGAGAATTCGTGAACAATCGGAAGCAATCATCTTTTTTGTTACGGCCAATGATACAATTGAAGATAAGTTACAAGGCTTTGATGTCGGCGCGGCAGATTATATTACAAAACCTTTTATTCCGAAAGAAGTAATCGCCCGAATAAAGGTTCATTTAAATAAGAAAAATACCCAACGAAAACACCAATATACGTTGAATGATATTGTCATTGATTTTGAAGAGAAGTCTGTCTACAAGGCCGGAGAGAAATTACATCTCTATACAAAAGAAAGACAAATATTATTTTATTTGGTTGAACATAGAAATCAAGTATTAAGTGTTGATCAAATTATTAATAATGTATGGGGATTTGAAGAAATCGTTGACTTGAAAGCGGTTACGGTACATATAAGCATGCTTAGAAAAAAAATAGAAGAAAACTCTGCGAAACCAAAAATTATACAAACAGTAAGAGGGTTTGGTTATAAATTTAATACGAATATTGACGAGTAAAAAAGTTGATAATCCAATCGTAGTGGATGCATAAAAAAGAGGTTGGCTCATATGTACGAGCCAATCTCTTTTTCATGATCATGAATTTTTCATGCTAAATGATCAGTTGCTGATTGGGGGGAAATAAATCTAAAAGATTTGAAAGCGAAGAGTATCTCTACCATCTCCAGTTAAGTCTACTAAGTATTGCTCCAATTCGGTTACAGAAATTTTGACGATATTCGGTAAATAATTGAATAGCGTGTTAGGATGTTCAGAATCATAAATAACACATGTTTTTGTACAGTTATTATTTTCTGATAGCCATAAAACTTCTTCAAGTATTGCATCGGTCGGAAGGATATGGGGAAAAATTCGCTCAGCATGCATTAAGCCGATAAGCGCCGTAAATAAAAAATGTTTTTGAAATGGTGCATCTACTAAAAGCAGTACATGTTTGTCATAGTCATTATGATCGACCAATTCTTCTATTTTTTGCTTCATTAACGCATCTATATACGACGTAACCTGTTGATAGCGACTTTCTGAGATCGTTTGTTGCTTTTGTAAAAGATTTAAAATGCGATATACCGGTATAAAAATCTTTATATAAAACTCAGAGGCTTTAAAATTGTCCACAAGCTTTAAATACGTTTTCTTCGCATGTTCAACATTTGCGCCAATCAGTTCATTGTAAAAATTATTGAGCACATGTGTAAAGTTTTCCGGCTGATAGGAAATTAACTTTTTGATTGTGACATGATTATTAATGGATACGTGGAAAGCCTGGCCTGTTTCAATATATTTTACTCTAGGTGATGTTGGAAATTGCGGATTACTTTTTTCAACAATTGCGTGTTTTCCATCTGAAAGGAGCACAAGTGAATTTTCAGGATAAATTCTAATAAAATCTACAAATTGTGTTAATAATTCATCATTGAATATGTGCGCATCTCGATATAAGAGGCTAAATGCATCAGCAGCACGCAATGCATCCCTATAAACACGTTTCATTGTAATCGCTGAATACACATCTATAATTTGTAAAATTTCTAATTCTATCGTAAAATCCTGAGCAAATGAAGACCGTGGATAACCTTTCCCATCTTTACGTTCATGATGAGATTCCGCTAAATACGCAAAATCGGATAAACCAAGTTCTTTGAAAATGGCAGCGCCTTCAATTGTATGTCTTTTCATAATTTCGAATTCTTGTATAGTTAGTTTACTAGGCTTTTGCAAAATAGCGAGAGGGATTTTAAGTTTGCCAATGTCATGTAATAGGTAGCCTGTTGCAAGCCGTTCTAAATTTTTCAAACGCATTTTTCTAGCAAACAATGTACCGAGAATAAATGCATCAATACAATGCAAATAAGAATAATAATCCCAATTTTTAAGCCGAATTAAATAATCTCGATAAGATAAATTGCTTAAAATTTTGTCATAAAGGTCGGTTAAATATAATATATCTGCTTCATTTTTTAAAATTTGTCCGTAGCGAATTTCGGTATCTAGTTCAGCTAAAAGAGAGTAAAATTCAACAGTTGTGTAGGCTAAGGGGGTGGCTGTCGGGTTTGAAATATCTACAATACTTAAAAGTAGCTCATCCCAATCAAACATTTGCTCATCGGGTGAGGAATGGACAACCGCTTGGTCAACATATTGATCGTGATGTGGATTCCGATAAACAGTGACAAAATGAACACTGTTCTTCTTCAATAAATCAATTGCTTTAGAGGAGAGTGGATTATCTTTTTTCATTAATAGTCTGCGATTAACGAATATATCATTTGATAAAATATCACCGATTGTAACATCATGAATAGAAATTTGTACTGTGTTTGACAAGGGAAGAACACTCCTTTAAATTTTGTAATGATTATCATTATGAATGTGACGTAGGCTACAAAGAAATAATCTAGTGAAAAACTAATGGTAGATTACTAATAAATAGTATGTATTTGGTTGGCTTCCTTAAATTTTATTTGTTCTATATTAGTATAACGAACGATTCTCTCCGTTCAATGTAGATATTCTAATAGAAATTCTTATAAAGTATTTGCTCGTTTAGGCTGGCTAAGCACATGAGGCGCACAGCTTTGTTGTCACAAATCTGCACGACTCATCTTTGTGCTTTGTGCAAAGGCCAGCCTAGTATGAAGTTTTCCGTTCTAAAATCTGTCTCAATTGAGTGCGTCGCTGCCGTGGGAGGCGACGTATTCTCAGTAAGATTTCGATTCTATTAGGATGTTCGTTTCATAAGTTGAAAATATAAATTAATAGTGAATAGTAATGGATGGAAATTGTGAAAATCATCTCATTGGAAATTCGCTGATTATTCTGTCGATATCTACACTTTATAATAAATAAAGTGCTATGTCTATGAAAAAGGTCACGTTAATGGAGGAGGGAGTCTATCGGAAAGTGTTATATAAATAGCAGTTGAAATACGTTATTCATAAGGCAAAATGACTATTTAGTACATAGTTATTTTATGTAATACTATATAGATAAATGATTTTGATCATTTATAGATTTAATAGAAGAAAGTAGTGTATAAAAATGGCACAAGCATCACATTCAGTTCAAATTCCAGTAAGTCAAGATAAAGTATGGAGTTTTGTAAGTAAAATTGAAAAATGGGCAACTTTAGTTCCGGCGTATAAAGAGCACACAGAAATCGATGATCAAACATCGAAGTGGACTTTTGAAGGGAATTTTAAAGGCCTAAAGAAAAAAGTAGAACTTGAAATTAAAATTATCGAGTTTAACGAACCATCAAATATTAAATTTGAAATTAAAGGTTTATCGGATAACTTCAAAGGTGGCGGCGAATTCAAAGCTGAAGTAAGCGGAAGTGGCACGTTGATGACAGGCACTGTAGAAATTAATGCAGGTGGCTTATCAGGTGCGGTTTTAACACCAGCGATTAAAGTTCTATTACCAAAAGTAACATCACGTTTAACAGAAAAAATCGCACGTACAATTCAAGCGTAATAGCAAGGCTCATTAAATAACCGATAAGTGGTCATATATAGTCTTGCAAGAATTTAATAACAAAAGTGGAAGTACCTCAACATCGATGTACTTCCACTTTTGATTTAGGAATAAACCAACCCATGATAAATATCACATCATCTACATGACATTTTTCTCTACTACTCATCCGGCACCTCAATTATACTTATCGTAAGAAAGAGGTGCATCGGCGTGACACAAATAATGACAAAACAAAGTAGCTATAGTGCAAAAGAGGAATTTTGGAATGGTTTGACACATGGAATTGCCGCGTTGTTAACGATACCGGCAACACTATTATTAATTGAAAAAGCTCAAATGAATGGGTCACAAACGGAAATGATTAGCTATATCATTTTTGGTATCTCAATGTTTTGCTTATATTTTGCTTCTACGATGTATCATATTTGGCCGACACATAAAGTTTTTTTGAAGAAACTTGATCATAGCTCTATTTTTCTTTTAATTGCGGGTACATATACACCTGTTGTTTTAGTTGCCATAGGTGGGAATCTCGGTTGGACGATTTTTATTATTCAATGGGTACTCGCAGCGATTGGCATTCTACTAAAACAATTTTTTGTATATCGCTTTAAGATGGTTTCGTTGCTTGTTTATATTGCGATGGGCTGGATTATTATATTTGTTGCAAAGCCATTATTAGCCCATATATCATGGGAAGGCTTTTTCACATTGCTTGTCGGAGGCCTTTGTTATACAGTGGGCACGTACTTTTATAAAAATAAGCGAATCCCTTACAATCACGCGATTTGGCATGTATTTGTTGTAGCTGGAAGCGCCGCAATGTTTGCCGCAATCTATTTCTACGTATAAGGAAATTTTGAATATAAAAGGACATCCACTCAAATTCTAATGGATGTCCTTTTTCATATTGTTTGAAAGAATCTTATATACTCGCAGTAAATTTTTCGATGAGATCCTGTAAATACTCATCATATTTTTCATTAGTGCATTTTTTCATTTGCAGTAAAATACGGTTTAGAAAATCTTTATTTTCCATAAATTGATCGGGTATCGTGTTATAAAGCTGCTCATGATGAAAATTTTCCTGATCTAAATAAAGTTCAAAGTAATAGCCTAATTTATCATCTTCGTTAAACATATGCATCATGCACTCAATTTCATAGCATTGCATAATAAATTCATGGCTAAATCCGGCTTTTACGGTAAAGGAAATATGACCACCTAAATGATCAATTGTAAAAGGACTAACATTTGAAATGAGCTTATCCCCGTTATAAAGCCAAAATAGTGCGTTTGTTTGCCGATTGGTAGAAAATGATGTAATCCCCTGAGGTGCTTGGCTTAAAAAGAATTGCTTTGCTTGCGCTGCATGGATTGTTGTTTCTGGGTCCTCTGCCGTGATCAAAGCATTTAAATTGCTTGAAATGGTTTGTAAAAACGCAGGGCTTTTTTGTATATGTTCAACAATTTTCTTCATTTGATTTGGAAAGATAGTTGGCATATTATTCAAATCGATCGCTAAAGACATGCCTAATCCATTTTTACTTAAGCCAAGTATTAATTGAAGAGGCACATTTTTAGCATAATTCTCTTGTATTTCATAATAGCAATTCGCACGAACGAGAAATCCAAATTCCTCCGCATTAAAATCCTGCATTCGATAGGATGTTAATTGGAGTTGCATCTGCTCATCCGTGGCCAAATATAGCGTTGTTAGTGAATCTTGATTATTTTGCATGTTTCGGATCCCCCCTCGTATTGTTGCTTAATATTACTTCGTTATTTGAGAACTATATTCACCGGCACTCATTCCCGCAATACGTCCTGTTACGAGTGCTGAAGTAATATTGTAACCGCCTGTATAGCCGTGGATATCTAAAATTTCACCACAGAAATAAAGTCCAAGCTTTTTCTTAGAAGCCATCGTTTTCGGCTCGATTTCTTTTACGGAAACACCGCCCCCCGTAACGAACGCTTTTTCGATTGGTTGTGTACCATGCGCATCCATTGTAAAGCTAATTAGTTCGCGCGCAAGATTTCGAATCTTTTCTTGTGATAATTCAATACCCGTCATGCTTGGGTCAATACTTGCTCGCTCCATTAAAAAGAGTAGCCAGCGTTCAGGAACGAGTGCTTTCCATAAGTTTTTTACCGCTTTTTTCGGGTCTTCTTTAATCGTTTTATTGAGCATTTGGAAGCATGTTTCTTCATTGTATGCTGTTAATGACTGAATTCGAACTTGAACAGGTGCACTCCCTGTTTTTAATTGTTCTTTCACGATAAATTGACTGCATCTTAAAATGGCTGGACCGCTTAAGCCGAAATGGGTAAAGAGCATGTCCATTTGATGGGTAACGAGTGTTTTGCCCTTTTTATTTAATACAGAAACTGCTACATCACGCAGTGCCAACCCTTGTAGTTCTCGTGATTGGATAAATGGTTCTTTTGATGTGACAGGTACTTCTGTAGGGAATAATGTTGTCACCGTATGACCTGCGCGCTCTGCCCAAGGATATCCGTCTCCCGTAGAGCCTGTTTGTGGAACGGCTTTACCACCGACTGCAACAACGACTGCTTTTGCACGAATTTCTTCGCCACTAGCTAAACGGACACCGTAAATTTGTTCATCATCCATTAATAGCTTATTCACAGCTGTATGGAATCGAACATCTACTTGAAGTCTTTTTAATTCTTTTTCTAATGCACCGACAACATCATGTGCGTTATCAGAAACGGGGAACATGCGACCATGATCCTCTTCCTTCAATGGAACGCCAAGACCTTCAAAAAATTCGATAATATTTTCGTTATTATAAACGGTAAAAGGACTATATAAAAAACGGCCATTACCAGGGATATGTTTGACGATTTCCTCCGCCGATAAACGGTTTGTGACGTTGCATCGACCTCCGCCAGAAATCGCTAATTTTTTTCCGAGCTTGGAACCTTTTTCAATAAGCATTACTTTTTTATGCTGCTCAGCTGCAGCGATTGCGGCCATTAATCCAGACGGGCCACCACCAATTACTATTACATCAATCATTGGATATTTCTCGCTTTCTCTATAAGAAAATTTGTAGTTCAAGTATGATCTATAAGACTTATTATACATGAAACAAAGAAACTATTTGAGTAAATGGGCTTTCAGTTGTAAACTTGTTAAAGGAAAGGTACGGGAACTTCGTATTTAAGATTCCGTCGATTAGGAAGAGCGACTGAAAATATAGATGAAGAATAATAATTGATTTTTGTAATATAATATTGGATGAATAGAAATAAACTTTAGTGAATTTTACATAGAACGGAAGGTTATGCATGTCTTCATTAATGAAGGGAACGGCGATTTTAACGATTGGATTATTTTTATCCAAGCTTTTAGGACTAGTTTATATTTTTCCATTTTACGCAATTGTTGGAGAAGAAAATATTGGTTTATATAATTATGCGTATATCCCATACAATATTATGCTATCGATTGCAATTTCAGGCTTGCCGATTGCGGTGTCGAAATTTGTATCTAAATATAATGCATTAGGTGATTATGATGCGGGACGTCGCTTAGTTAAAACCGGTGGACTACTTATGATAATTACAGGGGTTATCGCGTTTATTGTGATGAACTTGTTAGCAACCCCGATTGCCAATATTGTCATTGATAGTAAGGAACAAGTGTTTACTGTTGAGCAAGTAGCCGATGTTATTCAATGGGTGAGCTATGCGTTAATTTTAGTACCATTTATGAGTTTAATGCGCGGTTATTTACAAGGGTATGGTCATTTTTTACCGACTTCCGTGTCACAATTGATTGAACAAATTGCCCGTATCGTCTTTTTATTAGGCGGGGTATTCATCGTTATGAATGTACTTGGCGGCGACCCTGTTACAGCAGTTAACGTTTCGGTATTTGCAGCGTTTATCGGTTCGGTTGGAGGGCTTGCTGCGTTATTTTATTTTTGGAAAAAGCTACGTCCTGAAATAAAGGCACTTCAAGTTGTTGCACCGAAAGAATATCAATTGCCTTATTCGACGATGTATAAGGAAGTTTTTAAGTATGCGATCCCAATCGTATTCGTCGGTCTTGGAAGCTCATTATTCCAACTAGTGGATTTGTTAACATTTAACCGCGCCATGATTGCTGGTGGTGTCCCTGGCGAATTAACAGATAAATATTTTACGATGTTAAACTTATTAACGCAGAAGATCGTTATGATTCCAGTTGTGTTGGCGACAGGATTTTCGATGGCAATCATACCGACTGTTGCGAAGTTTTATGCACAAAAGGACCTTATTCAAGTGCGAGCGGCAATGGATAAAACGTATCAAGTGTTATTATTCATCACCGTACCCGCTGCATTAGGAATTTCAGCTTTATCAGAAGATTTATATCATTTCTTCTATGAAAAAAGTGAAATGGGAGCGCAAATTTTAAGTCATTATGCTCCACTTGCAATATTATTTGCATTATTTACTGTAACAGCTGCTATTTTACAAGGTATTGATTATCAAAAGTGGGTAGTATTTAGCCTATTAGTCGGAGTGTTTACGAAAACCATTTTAAATACACCTTTCATTAAAATGTGGTCTGTTGACGGTGCGATCATCGCCACAGCAATTGGTTACGGCGTGACGATAGCTATTAACGTTGCGGTCATTAGCAAAGTAACGGAATACAAGGCAAAGATTATTTTGCGTAGGATATTATTAATCTTTATTTTAACGGGTGTGATGATTCTTTCAGTATTAGTAACTCATGTCGTATTAACATGGATTTCGCCAGCTGACTCGAAAATTTTAGCCTTTATTTATGCGGTTATTTGTGCAGTAGTTGGAGGCACTATTTACGGCGTAATATCTTACAAACTTGGTTTAGCACAAGCATTACTTGGTGATAAAATGACAAAAATTGCACGTAAATTAAAATTAATTAAATAAAAGATGAACGAACACATTCCATTCGTTGTGATGGGGTGTGTTTTATTTGAAAATAAGGAGGCAAAAATCATGCGTTTAGATAAATTATTAGCTAATATGGGCTATGGTTCGCGCAAAGAAGTAAAAGTTTTATTGAAACAAAAGGCAGTTACAGTTGAAGGGGAAGTTGTAAAGGATTCAGCGATGCATGTCGATCCCGTTAAGCAAAATGTCGCTGTTTTCGGAGAGCGTGTAGAGTATGTAGAATTTATTTATATTATGATGCATAAACCACCGGGCGTTATTTCTGCGACAGAGGACCGTTATGATCAAACGGTTATTGATTTATTAGATCCATATGTACAGCATTTTCAGCCGTTTCCAGTAGGACGTTTGGATAAAGATACAGAAGGCTTGCTATTAATTACGAATGATGGCAATCTCGCGCATAATTTACTATCACCTAAAAAACATGTGCCAAAATGGTATTATGCAAAAATTGATGGCGTCGTTACAGAAGCAGATATTGAAGCATTTGCAAACGGTGTGATGCTCGATGATGGCTATGAAACAAAACCAGGAGAGTTAGTCATTTTATCATCTGGAGCCGAGTCGGAAATTGAATTGATGATTCAAGAAGGAAAGTTTCATCAGGTGAAGCGCATGTTTGAAGCGGTAGGGAAAAAGGTAACGTATTTAAAACGTATATCGATGGGGCCGTTGCAATTAGATGCAGAGCTTGAACTAGGGGATTACCGTGAATTAACGGAAGAAGAGTTATCGGCATTAATAAAACATAACGCCTAAAAAATTTAGAGGCGCGATAAAAGAGAATGCCCCGACGAAAGGCATTCTCTTTTAGTTTCCCAAAAATTTGAGGAACGAGGGCATAGCTAATGCCATACCCGATTTAACTCCATCCATAAAGTGTTTAACCAATCCATGAATGCAGGAATTACATTGTGAAGCTGATCGACACCTTATCATATGTTTGAGGCAAATTCATGCCTTTTCACATCAATTACGCCTCGGCTAATTTTAGTCCAGATTTTTTCGAGGGCCCACAGGACGTGGGTCAGTTAGCCGTTGTCACACGATGTGACGTTTTTAGGCTGGCTTCCTTTTTCCCTTAAAAATCTGTGACATCAGCCGGGGCTTAACTTGATTCAGCGGGGTTTGAGCCCCCACTGAAGTAGAATTGTCTATTAAACATTCATTCCCTACTTATAGGAGTAGGGGAATTCAGCTGAATCAAGTTTAATAAGAATCAGCCGCTATTACTATTCTAAGATGTCATTTTCACTTTTTTCTTCGTCGTTGTCCATTTACCTCGACTTGGGCTTACAACCAAGTCATTGAAGGCTAACACATTCAAATCCCTTTGAATGGTGCGAGGAGTGATGTTAAACTCTTCGACCAAATCCTGTGTAGTCACTTCACCTTTATTTAAGATAAACATATACACGTCTTTAATACGATTAAGCATTCTGTCAGTAGTTGGTTTCAAAAAAACCACTCCTTCGATCTTAATTCTCATGGCATAAGACTAGCGGACGACAAATATTTGTGCGGAGTGCACTGAGGACTTAATTGATTGCCTTAGACAGCCCCTTTTCTAAAAGTTTGGTCAGAATGATTGTTCTGACACAAACATTATAGCGAAAAATTAAGTATATTTCCATAATTGAAACCGATTTGTTAATATTTTTACCGAAAATTCATATACTTTAATTTTATTCAACAATTTGAATTTAATACCTATAAATTAGAATATAGGAGTAATGAGCCATAAAATGTCGATTTTTCACTGTAATCTCATCGATATGTATCTTATTTTAAAGGTAGAAGAAACAGATTTCTAACTATAATATTCAGAAAATACGAAAAACATTTTAAATTTAAATAATTATCGTGTATAATTGGTATAGACAACTATACCGAGTTGTAACGAGTGGCATATATCATAGTGAACAATATAGAAGGAGGAACATTGATGGAAACATTGCTCATTAAGAACATTACGATCGTCAATAGTGATGAAAGACAAGAATTATGCGACCTCTTTATCGAAAATGGAAAAATTACTGAAATGGGTCCACTTTTAAAAAAAGTAGCGACACGGACGATTGATTGTCAGCAACAAGCATTATTTTTACTTCCTGGTTTTATCGATATTCACATTCACGGAGCGAATGGTTTTGATACGATGGATAGTTCACAGCAAGCATTGGAAGGAATAGCGAAACATTTAGTAAAAGAGGGTGTAACAAGTTTTTTAGCAACGACGATGACCCAATCAACGGAAAATATTGAGGCTGCTTTAATCAATGTGAAAAACTATGAAGACCATTTTGAAGGTGCAGGGCTTTTAGGTATTCACGTTGAAGGTCCCTTTTTATCGGTTAAGCGCGCTGGTGCACAGCCAGTCGAGTTTATGCAATCACCCTCCATATCATTACTTGAGCGCTGGCATGAGTTAAGTGGTGGCTTCATAAAAATTATGACCGTTGCGCCAGAATTAGAAAATGGATTGGCGTTTGTAAAGAAGCTGCGCAACCTTAACATTATTGCTTCTATGGGACATACGGATGCAACGATGGATGAAGTGCAAACAGCTGTTGAAGCAGGTGTAACACAAGCAACCCATTTATTTAATCAAATGCGCCCATTCCATCATCGCGAGCCAGGGGTAGTAGGTGCAGCTTTGCAAGATGATAACGTATTCGTTGAGTTAATTGTTGATTTTATTCATAGTCACCCAAAAGCTGTAAACTTAGTTTATAAAGTGAAAGGGGCTAAGCAAATCATTTTAATAACAGATGCGATGAGGGCAAAGGGATTGCCTGATGGTGAATATGATTTAGGTGGTCAAATCGCTTATGTGACGAAAAACGAGGCGCGGTTAGAAGATGGTGCACTCGCAGGGAGTATATTGACGATGGAGCAAGCTGTGAAAAACATGAAAGCGGTTACGGGGTGTAGTTTAGAGGATATTGTTGCGATGACCTCGTACAATGCGGCACAGCAATTGGGTGTTACAAAAAAAGGGCGTATCGCTGTTAGCTATGATGCGGATTTCGTAATAATCGATCGTGAATTAAGCGTGCATAAAACAATTCGCCAAGGACAAGTTGTTTATGAAAAAACCTGAAATTGAGAGGTGTTAATGATGCATACAAAGATAGATAAAAACGCTAGAATCCCAATTTACGGTCAAATAGAAGAAATTTTAAAGCAAAGCATTTATTCAAAGTTTTATAAAGTTGGAGAAAATATTCCTTCTGAACGAGAGCTTTCAGTGCAATTTGATGTAAGCCGAATGACAGTTAGACAAGCCATTACGAACTTAGTAAATAGTGGTCTACTTTATCGCGAAAAAGGGCGAGGAACATATGTAGCGAACCCAAAACTAGAGCAACCAATGACAGGGCTGCGGAGTTTTTCAGAAGATATGATCGCGCGGGGGATGACACCAAGCAGTAAAGTATTGCGATTTGAAAAAATAATTCCGTCGATTGATATAGCGAATGATTTATTTTTAGAGCCGGGAGTCGAGGTGTTTTACATTGTACGTATTCGAAGTGCCGATAATAAACCAATGGGTATCGAGCACGCCTATATACCTGTAAGGCTCATGCCTGATTTAAATGAACAAAAAATATCGGGCTCACTATATGCGCTAATTGAAGGGAAATTCCAACAAAAAATTGGCAATGCCGTACAGCAAATAGAAGCTTCCCTCGTGACAAAAGATGAAAGTAAACATTTAAAAATAAGTCCAACTTCCACTGTGTTAAATATTAAGCGGATTAGTTATTTGAGTGACGGCTTTCCGTTTGAAGTAGTAGAAAGTACGTACCGTGCAGATAGCTATAAATTTATAAGTGAGATTAAAAGATGAATTGATGTCAAAAAATGCACATCAAAATCAAATTAGATAAATGGGGGAATCGATTATGGAAAAAACGTTTAAAATTACTGCACCTGAAGGACTTCATGCGCGCCCTGCTGCATTGCTTGTATCAGCAGCTACACCATTTTTGGCGGATATTACATTACATTTTAAAGAAAAAGGAGCCAACTTAAAGTCGATTATGGGTGTTATGGCACAAGGGGTTCCTTCAGGTGGTACGGTTGTTATTTCTGCACAAGGAAGCGATGAAGCGGAGGCATTACAGGCGATTGGAGATGTGATTGCTACGAAAGGAATTGGAGAGGAATGTTAGCATTAAAAGGGATTCCTGTGTCAAACGGTGCTGCCATTGCAAAGGCTTATTGTTTAGTAGAGCCTGATTTGTCCTATTCTAAAAAAACATTTCAAAATACTGATGCAGAAATTATGCGATTAAACGAAGCAATCAATCATACAAAAATTGAAATTGAACATATTCAAACGGCTGCTACGCAAAAATATGGGGA
The DNA here is from genome assembly GCF_038005225.1 of Solibacillus sp. FSL K6-1523. Classification (NCBI taxonomy): domain Bacteria; kingdom Bacillati; phylum Bacillota; class Bacilli; order Caryophanales; family Caryophanaceae; genus Solibacillus; species Solibacillus sp. FSL K6-1523. The sequence continues at coordinate 3,348,190 of NZ_JBBOSU010000001.1, read as the reverse complement.
AGACAAAGGAGCAATTTTTGGGGCACATCTACTTGTTTTACAAGATCCCGAACTATTTAATGGAGTGGCAGAAAAGATTAAAAGTGGTATGAATGCGGAACAAGCTTTAGATGAAACGACGCAATTTTTCCTTCAAATGTTTGAAGACATGGACAATGATTATATGAAAGAACGTGCCGCGGATATTCGCGATGTTTCAAAGCGAGTAATGGCCCAACTTTTAGGTGTGGAGCTACCAGATTATAGTCGCATTAACGAAGATGTCATTATTGTAGCAAATGATTTAACACCTTCTATGACAACGCAATTGGATTCGACTTATGTAAAGGGATTTATCACAAATGTCGGGGGAAAAACATCGCATACAGCGATTTTGGCAAGAGCAATGGACATCCCAGCGATTGTTGGAGCGAAAAGTGCGACATTGGATATACAGCATGGTGAAGGGTTAATTATGGATGGTTCCACGGGTGAGATTTTTATTAATCCAACGAATGAGTATATTGCACAATATAAACAGTTAGAAGATGAACTCAAGCAATCTAAGCAACAGTTAGAAAAATATAGTCAATTAAAAAGTGTTTCAAAAGATGGGCATGTTGTCGAGCTTGCAGGAAATATTGGGAAGCCGCAAGATGTCGCATCAGTCTTAGCTGTTGGTGGTGAGGGGATAGGTCTTTTTAGAACAGAATTCCTATATATGGACCGACTAGATTTACCAAGTGAGGATGAGCAATTTACATCGTATAAAGAAGTTCTTGAAGCACTAAATGGCAAGCCGGTCGTTGTTCGTACACTTGATATTGGTGGGGATAAAAACTTACCCTATTTAAAATTACCAGAAGAGATGAATCCTTTTTTAGGCTATCGTGCCATTCGTCTTTGTTTGGATCGTCAAGAACTATTCCGTATTCAATTACGAGCATTGCTACGTGCAAGTGTTTATGGCAATTTAAAAATTATGTTTCCGATGATAGCTACATTGGAAGAGTTTCGTATGGCCAAGGTGATTTTAGAAGAGGAAAAAGAGAAGCTGCTAGGGGAGAATATTCCTGTGTCAGAAGAAATTGAAATTGGTTTAATGATTGAAATTCCATCAGCGGCAATGATTGCGGATTTATTTGCAAAAGAAGCCGATTTTTTATCTATTGGTACAAATGATTTAATTCAATACACATTGGCTGTTGATCGCATGAATGAAAATGTATCGTACTTATATCAGCCTTATCATCCTGCCATTTTACGTTTAGTAAAAATGATTATTGATGCGGGGCATGCAGAAGGGAAGTGGGTAGGGATGTGCGGTGAGATGGCAGGAGATTCCATTGCAGTGCCAATATTACTCGCACTAGGTTTAGACGAATTTTCAATGAGCGCGTCATCGATTTTAAGTGTCCGTAGTCAGCTTGTAACTTTAAGTAAAGAGCAGCTCGTTCCGCATATCCAAAATTTACTACAATTGTCCACTGCACAGCAAGTCGAGCGGGTAGTTAAAAATATATTAAAATAACGAATTGATATGAAAGAAAGGTGATGAAATGTTTTGGAAATCAAAAAAGTACCACCTTCTGATTATGAACAAATTTATCGTTTACGTGATTATAGTTTTCCAAGTGTTTATGAGGGCGACAAAAAAGCGGATTTTCACTATTGGGTAGCAAATAGTACAACGCTCGGTGCATATGAACAAAACGAAATAATCGGTCAATTATTAGTGCTGCCGTTAAATATGACTGTCCACGGTGTAAATATACCGATGGGGGGAATTGGCTTTGTTGCAACGTATCCGGAGCATCGGAATAAAGGCGTAATGAAACAATTAATGATAAAAGCATTAGAAAGTATGCGCAGGCAAGGGCAACTAGTTTCAGTGTTAGCACCATTTTCAGTTTCTTTCTATCGTTATTTTGGCTGGGAACTTTTTGTTGATAAAGTGCACTATACAGTTCCACGCACCGCATTTCCGGACTTTGGCAAACAGCTAGATGTCGTCAAACGTTTTAGTTTTTCAGTAAATGATGAACAGCTTTTTAACGATGTACAACAATTTCATAATGCAATATGCGCGAAGAAAAATGGTGCGATGTTGCGTGATGCAGCGTGGTGGAAACGAATTGAACGACGCCAACCAACAAGTCATTTTGCCGTTGTTTATGAACAGCAAGAAGTAATCGGCTATGTTCGCTATATAATCAGTAATTTAACATTTGAAGTGCAAGACTTTATTGTAAAAAATTATTGTGCACATAAGGCTTTATGGCGTTTTATGACCGCTCATGCAGCAAGTGTAGAAAAAATATGTGGTGTTACTTCTGTCGAGGAACAGATGGGCTTCCTATTCCAAGAACCTCAATATAAACGTGAACTGACGCGTGATGTCATGGTTCGAATTGTCGATGTAGAGAAATTTTTGCAGCAATACAATTGGCGAGCGCTTGAAGCAAATTTATATGTGCAAATTACTGATCCGTTTTGTGAATGGAATGAAGCACTTTTTGAAATAAATAAATGTGGAAAAATTTCGAAAGTGAGTGAAGAAAATGTGCGGAAGGCGCATATATTGGAGCTAACAATTAATCATTTGTCTGCATTATTAGTTGGGTATATTACGATGGAACGTTTAGTATATTTAACAAATGTTTCTTGTACAGAGGAAGTTATTCGGCTTTGGGAAAAAGCGATTCCGTCCCAGGCACCTACATTTTACGAATATTTTTGAATGTACTAAAATTTTTTGATTTTTTTACTGGACTATACCAGTTTTTTAAGAAAGGTTCATATCATCACGATTCCGTTATAGACCGCGCGATCTAATTGGTGGAAAATAAAGAATATTATGTAAAAAACATATTGTGGTATAGACCGACAGATGCTATTCTCACTTTAAGAAAGCGATTTCAAGAGGTGCAATCAGAGGACAATAATTCGAATAGGGGTGTGTAAAATGAAAAATATTATGTTAGTTTGTGTAGCGGGTATGAGCACTAGTTTACTTGTTTCAAAAATGCAAAAGGTCGCACAGGAGAAAAATGTAGAAGCACATATTTTCGCAGTTGCCGAAAATGAGGTGGACAAGGTGTTAGCGAGTGAAGAAGTCCATGTTTTGTTGCTAGGTCCACAAGTCCGTTATTTAAAATCTACGTTTGAAACGAAGTATAAAGATTACAATATTCCGATTGATACAATTGCAATGGTTGATTATGGCATGATGAACGGTGATAAAGTATTAGATCACGCATTACAGCTTATCGGATAAGGGGTTTTGACAATGGAGCAAAATGAAATGTTACAAGCAGTGATGGGATTAATCATTCATAGTGGGAATACGAAAAGTGAATGTATGGAAGCGTTGCAACTTGCTAAAACAGGAAAGCATAGCGAGGCAAAGGCAAAAATGGAACTAGCGAATAAAGCACTAATTGAAGCGCATCATTCGCAAACAGGGCTGCTGACAAAAGAGGCAAATGGGGAAAAAGTAGAACTGACGATGCTGTTAATTCATGCACAAGATCATTTGATGAATGCCATTACATTTAGAGATTTGGCAATTGAAATGATTGACCTTTATGAACGTATTTAACTTGCTTCAGCAGAAGCAAGTTAAAGCCTCCGGCGGATGTCACAGATTTTAAAAGGAGAAGGAAGTCAGCCTAAAAACGTCACATCGTGTGACAACGGCTGACTGACCCACGTCCTGTGGGCCCTCGAAAAAAATCTGGACGCAATTACGCCGAGACGTAATTGATGGAATTACCATCTAATTTTAGATGCATCTTATAAAAACAAAGGGGATAGTTGTTATGTTCAAATTTTTAGAAGAAAAATTTGTACCTGTAGCAGCAAGAATTGGGAACCAGCGTCATTTAATTGCAATTCGTGATGGCTTTATCGCGATTATGCCACTGACAATTGCGGGATCACTTGCAGTATTAGTTAATAATTTACCAATCGACTTTTATCAAAACCTGATGAACTCCATTTTCGGTGAAGGAAATTGGACACAGTGGGGCGGAAACATTTGGAATGCTACCTTTGCGATGATTTCTATTTTACTTGCATTTACAATCGCCTATAATTTAGCAAAAGGGTATAATAAAGATGGTCTATCTGCAGGAGTGATGGGACTCGCAGCATATATGACATTTGGTACATTCGGTGATGGTGGATTAACGGGATTAACAACAGGTACAGGTGGAATATTTATTGCCATTATTGTTTCATTACTTTCTTCTGAAATATTTTGTCGATTATCTGGAAATAGTAAACTAATTATTAAAATGCCAGATGGCGTACCACCAGCAGTATCCAAATCATTTGCGGCATTATTTCCGGTAATTATTACGATTAGTATTTTTGCTCTTGTTCGAACGGTAATTTCAGTTGGATTGGAAATACCTGATATTATTGGTTCGTTTTATTCGGCAGTACAAGAGCCGTTCATGGGCTTAACAAACACTTGGACAGCGGGGCTCATTATCGCATTTATTCCAGCATTTTTATGGACATTAGGTGTACACGGTGCAAATATTATTGATCCGTTCATGCAAACAATTAATGCAGACGCAATTGCTGCAAATATGGCCGCAATTGAAGCTGGAAAAACAGCACCTTATATTATCAACAAACCATTCTTTGATGCATTTGTTAATATGGGTGGTTCAGGAACAACGATCGCATTAATTATCGCAATATTCATATTTGCTAGAAAAAACAAACAATACAGTACCGTCGGAAAACTTTCAGCAGGACCAGGTTTATTTAACATTAATGAACCGCTACTATTCGGACTTCCAATTGTATTAAATCCAATTTTATTCATTCCGTTTATTTTAACGCCAATGGTCAATGTATCGATTGCATATTTCGCTACGAAAATGGGATTTGTACCTGTTGCAACAGTTGTCGCGCCTTGGACAATTCCTCCTGTTATAAACGGCTTTTTAGTAACACAACATTGGAGTGGTGCGGTATTAAGTTTATTACTTCTTATCATTTCGGTATTAATTTATTTACCATTTATCGCAATGGCGAATCGTGTTGCGAAAAATAATGAGCAAAAAGTGAACTAGTGTATGGAGGTATTGCAATGAGAAGGCTTGGAATCGCTGTTTATCCGCAGCATAGCACAGTAGAAGAACTACAAGCTTATATTCAGCTTGCACACAGTAACGGCTTTGATCGAATTTTTACTTGCTTAATGTCATTATCAAATGAACAAGAACTAAAAAAGCTACAGCAAGTCAATGCATTTGCAAAAAGTTTAGGCTTTGATATTTCCGCAGATATTGCGCCATCTGTGTTTCAAGAGTTAGGAAAAACGTACCGCGATATTAGTTATTTTAAAGAACAATTTCATGTGTCGGCATTACGTCTAGATATGGGCTTTAGTGGGCAAGAGGAGGCATTTATGTCTCTTGATAAAAGCAATATAAAAGTAGAATTAAATATAAGTAATGGTACGAAATATGTTGAAACGATATTGTCCTATGAAGCAAATCGAGATAATTTATTAGGCTGTCATAATTTTTATCCAAGAAAATATACAGCCCTTTCTCGTCCGCACTTTTTAGCAACATCGCAACTATTTAAAGCGCAACATATTCGTACAGCTGCGATGATTAGTTCGCAAAATGGAAAATTTGGACCGTGGGAAGAGACGTTGCACGGGCTACCAACATTAGAGGAACACCGCAATTTACCGATTACTGTACAGGCAAAGGATTTGTGGAATACCGGCTTAATCGATGATTTAATAATTGGCAATATGTTTGCCTCAGAGCAGGAGCTGCAGGCACTGGGCAAATTAAATCGTCAAAAACTAGAGCTGCAAGTAAGGCCTGTAGCAGCAATCACTAATATCGAGAAAACAATCGTATTTGATGAACCCCATTTTAATCGTGGAGATGTGTCAGAATACATGATTCGTAGTACACAATCACGCGTGAAGTTTAATCAGGAAGACTTTCCAGCGCATACAGTGGAACGACTAGGTTTCGGCGATGTGACAATCGATAATAATGAAGATATTCGGTATAAAGGGGAGCTGCAAATTGTCCTCAAGGAGATGCCAAATGAAGGGACAACAAACATTGTTGGAACAATTGTAGAGGAAGAGAAATTTTTAGTTCAACATATTAAGCCGTGGCAATCGTTTAGTTTCGTTAAATAACCGCATAAGAAAGGGTGGGGCAATCTATTTTGCCCGATCCTTTTGTTTGAATAATGATAAAGGGGGCAAGGAAATGGTGAATCAGATAGAAGTTATCGAGGATCATGGTCAGCTTTATACACGTGCATTAGAAATTATTGCAGATCAACTAAAAGATGGTGCTAAAGTGTTTGGATTAGCGACTGGCGGCACAATGTTACCTTTGTATGAAGAAATTTGTAAAAGCGATTTAGATTTTACGCAATGTACAAGTTTTAATTTAGATGAATATGTTGGTTTAGCAAAAGAGCATCCTGAAAGCTATCATAGCTATATGAAAGAACAATTATTTCAGAGTAAACCGTTTAAACAATCTTTTTTACCAGATGGGCAATCGCAAAATAGTCAGGCAGAGGCACAGCGTTATGAGGAGTTATTAAAGGAAAAAGGGCAAGATTTCCAGCTGTTAGGTTTAGGTGAAAATGGTCATATAGGCTTTAACGAACCCGGCACGGCTTTTACGAGTGAAACGCATATTGTCCAGCTCCAACAATCAACACGTGAGGCAAATGCACGCTTTTTTAATTCGATTGATGAAGTACCGAGCTACGCGATTACGATGGGAATTCACTCGATTTTACGTGCTAAAAAGATTTTAGTGATTGCGCTTGGAGAGAAAAAACGAGTAGCTCTCGAAGCTTTAAGAAGTGGGACGCAAACAGAACAAATACCTGCAACTAGCTTACAAAAACATCCGAATGTGACGGTTTTAACAGATATTCATATAGACTAGGTATTTGAGTGAAGCATTCTAAAGAGGGATGCTTCATTTTTTATTGGAGTTACTTACAACACAGAAATGGACTACATATAGTTCTAAGTAGTATGATTAGTTAGGAATATAAAAATGAATTTTCAAAATCATTTAGCAATACATAATTAAATGAAGGAGTGCTTAGATGGACTGGCTAAAAATTGCCGAATCAAGACAAGAAGAACTCGTGAAAGAATTACAACAACTCATTCAAATTGAAAGTATATTAGATGAACAGCATACATCTAAGGAAATGCCATTTGGACCTGGTCCGCGTGCAGCACTTGATTTTATGCTTGCTAATGGACAGCAACAAGGCATGAAGACAAAAGATGTCGACCATATGGCTGGGCATATCGAAATGGGCGAGGGTGACGAGTTAATTGGTGTCCTTTGTCACGTAGATGTAGTGCCAGCAGGAGACCCAGCTACTTGGACATATCCACCTTTTTCAGGACAAGTTGAAGGTGGAAAGCTTTTTGGCCGTGGTGCAATTGATGATAAGGGACCAACGATGGCGGCTTGGCTTGCGATGAAAATGATTCAAGATGAAGGCATCGAATTAACGAAACGTGTCCGTATGATTATTGGGACGGATGAAGAAAGCGGCTTCCGTTGTGTGGATCGGTATTTTGAACAAGAAGAGATGCCAACTGTTGGATTTGCACCGGACGCAGATTTTCCGTTAATTAATGCTGAAAAAGGAATTGCACATCTTGTGTTTAGTTTAAAAGGTGAAAAATCAGGACGCGGGCAACTCCTAACATTTGAAGCTGGAAAACGTATTAATATGGTGCCAGAGCAAGCAATTGTAACAATAAAAACGGTACAAAAGGATACAAAAGCGAATTTTGAGCGATTTATAGCAGAAAATCGTTTAGAAGGGTCTTACATTGAGTCGAATGAAGAGGCTATAATAACGATTAAAGGAAAATCTGCACATGCTATGGAGCCAGAAAAAGGACGAAATGCTGCAGTCTATTTAGCAAAATTTTTACAAGCTATTTTAGTCGAAGGACAAGATGCCGATTTCATCAAGTTTATTGTTCAACTTTTTGACGAGGATCATTACGGCTCGATGCTTCAATTAAACTTTGAAGATGCAATGTCGGGACCTACTACATTGAATCCAGGTATTTTGAAATACGATGAAAATGGTGGTTTTGTTGAAGTAAGTATGCGTTATTCTGTCTCCTATCCTTTTGAACAAAAAATGACAACTGCACAACAAATGCTACAAGGGCAACCATTTACATTGGATGTAGTAGGGAATTCGAAGCCACATTATGTAAGTGAAGAAGATGAGTCCGTGCAAACGCTGCTGGAAGTGTACCAAAAGTATAGTGGGGATTTCTCAAAGCCGCTATCAACTGGTGGTGGAACGTATGCCCGTGTTATGAAAAAAGGTGTCGCCTTTGGAATGCTGTTTCCTGGCGAGCCGGACGTGGCGCATCAAGCGGATGAATTTGTTGTCATTGAAAATTTAGTAAAAGCAGCTGCCATTTATGCAGAAGCCATTGTAAGATTAGCAAGTAAATAATAAATAGAGGATGATAAAAATGGGTTATAGCTTATGGAATGATCAAATCGTAAAAGATGAAGAAGTAGTAGTTGATAAGGAAGACCGCGGTTATCAATTTGGTGATGGGGTTTACGAAGTAGTAAAAGTATACAATGGTGAATTATTTACAGCGGAAGAGCATATCGATCGTTTTTATGTGAGTGCTGAAAAAATCCGCATGACAATACCGTATACAAAAGACAAATTACATCAATTAATCCACGAGTTAGTTGAGAAAAATAATATTGAAACAGGACATGTATATTTCCAAATTACGCGTGGTGCAGGCCCTCGTAATCATATTTTCCCTGGTGATGAAGTGAAGCCAGTATTAACAGGGAATGCAAAGGAAAACCCACGTCCAGTTGCGAACTTTGAAAACGGTGTGAAAGCAACATTTGTGGAAGATATTCGTTGGTTACGTTGCGATATAAAGTCATTAAATTTACTTGGCGCGGTACTTGCAAAACAAGAAGCAACTGAAAAAGGTTGCTATGAAGCGATTTTACATCGTGGAGAAACGGTAACAGAAGGTTCTTCTTCTAATATTTATGGAATTAAAGATGGCGTATTATACACACACCCAGCAAATAATTTCATCTTGAACGGGATTACACGCCAAGTCATTATTAAATGTGCGGCTGAAATTGGCTTAACGGTAAAGGAAGAAGCAATGACGAAAACTCAGCTTCTTGCAATGGATGAAGTCATTGTTTCGTCAACAACTTCAGAAGTAACACCAATGATCGAAGTGGATGGTACAGTGATTGGTACTGGGAAACCAGGTGACTGGACACGTAAACTACAAGCGCAATTTGATACGAAAATCCCAACAGGTATTCGTTCATAATAATGAATTTAGCAAATAGAGAGTTGCAAACTAGCAATTCTCTATTTTTTTTGGTCAATAACCTGTAAGATATGAAATAATGACAACTAGATATAAGTAGGGAGTAGAGTATTATGGCTCAGTTAGTAAAAATTCAAGATTATATTTCGCGCTATGAAACGGACTTGACACGTTATCCTACTCAATTTATTCGCTTAAAGCAAAGCCAATGGGATCGCGTCAAATACCAATGGCAATCAGGTGAAGTAATTGAGCGTTGGGAACAAGACTTGGTAGATGAAGTAGAAGAACCAAAAAAGGCTTCTATTTTTCAAAAGATTTTTTCATTTAATAAGGCAAAAGAGGACGAAGGAAATAGTGAAGAGGTAGATGTTGCCGACGAATTACTAGTGGACGGGGATGCGATTCCCGAGGAAAGTACGACATTACTGTTTGAACCGAATATTGTCTATGCACCGAATACAATAGAAGAGTTAAAGAAAATGTTTATCGACCAATTTTTCCACTTTCAAATGAAGTGGGCAAGTTCGACGTTACGTGAAAAATCTTATGTAGATCCAAAATATATGCGTGATACATTGTTGCGTGCGATGCTACAAACATTGCCAGACACGTATTTAATGTTTTACTTTCCGATTTTACGCGTCAAAAAAGCACCGATTGAATTAGATATTATGATTATGACACCAACGGAATGCATATGTGTGACATTGTTAGAACAAGAGGATCAAGCTGTATATATCGGAACAAGTGAACGATTTTGGGATAAAAAGGTGGGGAAAGTGGATAAAAAAGTGCTAAGTCCGCTTATTCAATTAAATCGCATGGAAAAAGTAGTCGAGCAATTGTTTGTGGAAAACGGTATTGATTTCCCAATTAGAAAAGTATTATTAACGCGAAATGGTTATATTGATTATCCAGGTAAAATGTATGGTATTCACCTTGTTGATAAACGAAACTTCCCTGACTGGATGCAAAGTTTACAAAAATCAGTGTCCCCAATGAAGCATATGCAAATTCGTGCAGCTCAAACTATTTTACAGACGGTCCAAACGACATCTTTCAACCGAGATATTTGGAACACGGATAAGGAAGCGGAGTAAATTTGCAACTACACTTTATTGTGAATGCATTTGCGGGCGGGGGACAAGGAAAAGAAGTTTGGCAGCGGTTTGAGCAACAATTAACAATACCATATGAAATCCATTGGACACGCTACTCTGGACATACAAGTGAGATTGCGAAAGAAATTGCACAAGCGACAATGGACCAAGAGAACGTATGCTTGATTGCTGTTGGTGGAGATGGAACAATCCATGAATTAGTAAATGGAGCGGGGATGTACGAACACATTATTATTGGTGTCATTGCAGCTGGTTCTGGAAATGACTTTGCACGAGGTTATGCCGTATTTGAAACGCCTGGGCAAATTGAGCGATTTATTGAAACACGAGATATGACGGTCCATGATTACGGTGTAGCACATTTTAACGAGCAAACGAAAATTTTTGTCAATAATTTTGGCATTGGTTTTGATGCACTAGTAGGCAAACTAACGAATGAATCCCAACTGAAAAAACTATTAAATCGGATAAAGCTAGGGAAGATAAGCTACGCATTTTTTGTTATTTATGCTTTATTTACATTTAAGCCTTTCCAATTAAAGGTGCTACATAACGGGCATGAAAAAAGGTTTAAGGATGTTTGGTTTGTAACTGTAAGCAATCAAAAGTTTTTCGGTGGGGGAATGAATTTATCCCCAACATCTGATACGACTGATGGCATACTTGAGGTAACAGTTGTATCAGAGTTGTCAAAGTGGAAGTTATTGTTTGTTTTCATGACGGTTTACTTTGCAAGGCATACGAAATTAAAGGAAGTTTACCAATTTAGTAGCAATGCCATCACTTTAAAATACGATGCGGCAATTTTAGGACATGCAGACGGAGAAACCCAAATTTTATCGCACGGACATAATACGATTGAGTTTGTCGTAAAAGAAAAAGCATGGAAGTTAGCAAAATAAAAGTAAATAATAAAGCGAAATGGTTCAATTTACGCTATAATATGGACAATGTACAACATAGAAATGAGGATTTATTCGTGAGATTAAGACATAAACCATGGGCAGTAGAATTTATTGATGCACATACAGATGTGGTAATTCCAAACCCAGAAGCACATAAAACAAAATGGCGTGAAGTATTCGGAAATGATAATCCTGTTCATATCGAAGTAGGAACAGGGAAAGGGCAATTTGTTCTAGGAATGGCCCTGCAAAATCCAGATATTAACTATATTGGTATCGAATTATTCGATAGTGTCATTGTGTGCGCATTAGAAAAAGTAATTGAGGCCGAAAAGCCAGCCAATTTACGCTTATTAAAAGTAAATGGTGAAAAATTAGAAGAGTTTTTTGAAAAAGGCGATGTCAATCGTGTGTACTTGAATTTCTCGGATCCTTGGCCAAAAGCGCGCCATGCAAAACGTCGCTTAACGCATGAAGGCTTCCTGAAATTATATGAAAATGTTTTAATTGATAATGGTGAAATTCACTTTAAAACGGATAACCGTGGTCTTTTTGAATATTCATTAGTTAGTATGAATGAGTATGGCATGGCATTAAATTATGTATCATTAGATTTACATGCTGAAATGCCAGAGGACAATGTAATGACAGAGTATGAAGAGAAGTTTTCTTCATTAGGTCAGCCAATTTATCGATTAGAATGTCAGTTCAAATTGAATAAATAATTGTTTCAAGGGGGAGAAATGGATGGATTCTTACGTATTTCATAACATGACATTAACTTGGTTAAATGGTGGTGTTACAGCACTTGATGGCGGGGCGATGTTTGGGGTAGTGCCTAAAGCGCTATGGTCGCGCAAATATCCAGTAAATGAATTGAATCAAATTGAATTAGCTTGTGAACCGATTTTAATTCAATATGAAGGCAAAAATTATTTAATTGATACAGGTGTGGGTGCTGGCAAGTTAACCGAAAAGCAATTGCGTAACTTCGGTGTTTCAGAGGAATCAACTATCGAACAAAGCTTGGCTCAACTCGACATAAAGCCAGAGCAAATTGATGTGATTTTAATGACACACTTACATTTCGATCATGCAGGTGGTTTAACGAAATGGATAGGCGATACGTTAGTACCGATATTTCCAAATGCGGTAATCTACACAACGCAAACGGAATGGGATGAAATGCAGAATCCAAATATCCGTTCGAAAAACACGTATTGGAAAGAAAATTGGGAGCCTGTGCAACATTTAGTGAAAACATTTGAAGGGGAGCTAGAAGTAGCCCCTGGTTTAAAAATGATTCATACAGGTGGGCATAGTGATGGACATGCCATTATCCGCATCGAGCAAAATGGCGAGGTCTTATTGCATATGGCCGACATTATGCCGACGCATGCACATCAAAATCCTTTATGGGTGCTTGCTTATGATGATTATCCGATGACGAGTGTATTTGCAAAGGAAAAGTTATTAAAAGAAGCGCTAGAAAATGGCTATCGTTTTATTTTTTATCACGATGCATATTTCCGCATGATTCAGTGGGATGCGAGCGGGAAAAATATTGTGGATAGCTTGAAGCGAACAAACGAGGCAATGATTCAATTTAAATAATAAGAAGAAATGTAGAAACGTTTATGTGAAGCGTTTCTACATTTTTTTGTATCGAAAAATGCCTACTGATCTAAGTCAGATAGGCATTTTGAATTGCGAACAGTTTTTTTGAGCGTTACGTTAAACTTGCTTTAATTCAACTACAGCGCCTGAACGAGCATCGGCTGCGAATTCGAAGTTTTCCATTTCGCCGTCCATCATGCGAGAAATACCACCGCGATAAACAGGTGTTTCGGTGAAGCCATTGTTAAATTGCTCCGTTTTCATATAAATCCAAGAGCCATCAATGGGTGCTTGTTTTTTAAATTCGTCTTTAATCGTTGTTAAAATGTTATTTGGTGATTGGTAAGGTGAAACGCGTTCACTCATTTCCTTAATGATGACAGCGGCCGCTAAACCCGTAACAACACCAAGTGCAAAATCTTTCATTTTCATACAAATAACCCCCTCAAATAATAAACTACTATCACTTTAACATACTGTTATTTCGGTGTACAAAAAAATAGAAGGTTCGATTTACGAAATACTCCTAAAATTTATGTTATAATGAGAAAAATTCAAAATTTTACGAGGTGTTTATAATGAATCAAGATACACTTGCGATGTTTAAAACATTAACAGAATTACCTGGCGCTCCAGGAAATGAACGAGCAGTTCGTCAGTTTATGCGCGAACAACTAACGCCGTACGCAGATGAGATTATTCAAGACAAGTTAGGTGGGATTTTCGGCGTTCGCAAAGCACAAGATGAAAATGCACCGAAAATTTTAGTTGCGGGTCATATGGATGAAGTTGGATTCATGGTCACTTCGATTACAGATAATGGAATGCTGCGCTTTCAAACATTAGGTGGCTGGTGGAATCAAGTGATGCTTGCACAGCGTGTAACTGTTTATACAAAAGACCGTGAAATTCCAGGAGTTATTGCTTCAATTCCTCCGCATTTATTAACTGATGCAGAGCGTGCCAAGCCAATGGAAATTAAAAATATGTTAATTGATATCGGTGCTGATTCGAAAGAGGATGCGCATAATATGGGCGTACGTGCAGGTCAATCCATTATCCCAATTTGTCCATTTACACCAATGGCCAATCCGAAAAAAATTATGGCAAAAGCTTGGGATAACCGTTATGGCTGTGGTTTAGCGATTGAATTATTAAAAGAATTACATGGCGAAGAAGTGAAGAGTCATATTTATTCAGGGGCAAATGTAATGGAAGAAGTCGGATTACGTGGCGCAGCTGTATCTGCGAATATGATTCAGCCAGATTTATTTTTTGCGCTTGACGCTTCACCAGCAAATGATACGTCTGGTGACAAAAATCAATTTGGTCAATTAGGAAACGGCCCGTTATTACGTATTTTCGATCGTTCAATGGTAACACATCGCGGCATGCGTGAATTTGTATTAGATACAGCGGAATCAAATAATATCCCGTATCAATATTTCGTTTCTCCTGGTGGAACAGATGCTGGTCGTGTACATACACAAAACGACGGAATTCCATCAGCAGTTATTGGAATTTGTTCACGTTATATTCATACATCCGCGTCTATTATTCATGTAGATGACTACGCTGCAGCAAAAGAATTATTAGTGAAGCTTATCAAGTCCGCAGATCGCTCGACAATTGAGTCAATTAAAGCAAACGTATAAAAAATATGAATAATGCAATATAATACAAGAATGTGGTATATTCACATTCTTGTATTTTTTTATTGAGTGCATATGAAACTAGAAAAATCAATGGAGATGAAATGATGAAAATTGCAATTGGTACAAAAAATAAGGCGAAAGTTGGTGCAGTAGAAGCGATCGTTTCACAATACTTTTCGGCTGTTCAATTTGAGTATATAGATGTTGCCTCTGAAGTATCGGTACAACCCTTTTCGAATGAGGAGACGAGACAAGGAGCAATTAATCGCGCGCGCAATGCACTGATAGCAACACAAGCAGATATTGGTTTTGGTTTAGAAGGTGGGGTAGAAGAAATTGATGGCGTGATGTATTGCTGTAATTGGGGAGCAGTTGCGTTAAAAGACGGAACAATTTTATCAAGTGCGGGCGCACAATTTGCATTACCTGAAAAAATTGCGATTGAATTACGCAGTGGTAAGGAACTTGGTCCGGTCATGGACGTCTATACAAATGAGAAGGATATAAGACAACATGCAGGAGCCATTGGAATTTTCACAAATGGTTTAATTGATCGTAAAGAGATGTTTGAACAAATTGTGAAGCTTCTAATCGGACAAATTTTATTTCATGAACGAACGAAATAACTTAAGAGATCACAAAAGTTGCAATTAGATAAAAAGAAAAATTATTATAGAAAAAACGAGTGAAGGTGAGGGAATTAAAATGAATCGCAAATGGGTTCATATTTTTGTCTTAAGTATCGTCATGTTAATTGTTTCTGGTTGTAATCAGTCTGTTGAGGAACAAGTATCAGCAGGTTTAGAAAATACAAAAACGACCTTTGAAAGTAAACCGAAAGAACCGAATGAAATGATTGGACAAATTGAATTATTTATCCCAAAAGGCTATGGCATTGAAAAAGGGATAGATGAGTTAAATTATACATTAGTGAATGGGAAAGATTCATATATATTATTTGTAAACCTCCATGAACCAAAGGATAGTCAATTGCATTATACGATATTAAAAGAGGATCCAAATATAAAAATTGTTCAAGAAGAAATATATAAGGCAGATGACATGTTTGGCTTTTCATCTGTGATCGAGCGCGAGGAAAAGCAATATGAGCTTGTTGTCAGTATTGGCGGTGTAAAATTGACAACACTTTCGGAAAACAAAAAAATCGATCAAAAATTACAGGAAATGATGGAAATTGTGCAATCTGTACGCACCATAGATTCATCCAAGTAACGAGCAAGGTATTTTTTATACTTTTTTGATACAATAAAATAATGATAGCAATATAGGAACGGTTCACTATGGTGGACCGTTTTCTACTGGTACATATAAGTAGAGGAGTGATGAAAATGGAATCTCCACAATTAGTCGCACAAATAAAAGAGCGATTAGGGGAAGCGACGTATTCGTTTACTTTTGATGAAAAGCACGATAAATTGCGCCTGGATCATAAAGTTATAGGAAAAGGAATGGATATTTCTTTAGCTGGAATTTTAGCAAAATATGAAACGAAAAAAGAGCAAGCAATTGATGAAATTATTTATACGATAAAACAAACGTTTTTGGCGATGGAACGTGAACAAAAAGAGGGGTTT
Organism: Solibacillus sp. FSL K6-1523; assembly: GCF_038005225.1. Classification (NCBI taxonomy): domain Bacteria; kingdom Bacillati; phylum Bacillota; class Bacilli; order Caryophanales; family Caryophanaceae; genus Solibacillus; species Solibacillus sp. FSL K6-1523. Next base: position 3,331,921 of record NZ_JBBOSU010000001.1, on the reverse strand, counting down.
TCGGGCCTTGCTGCAGTAAATCCAATCATTCGTTCGACTTCATTTCCGTTAAAATCAAATGAAGGACATGCGTTTATTACGACGGATCACACAGCGGAAACCCGTGTTTATTATGCGCTTGATTTAGGTACGACATATCGATTAATTGACGAGTCGATGCTTCCAAAGTTGGCGGTAACGGGGGAGCAAATACGAGAAGCTGCACGTTTTTCTGTAAAGAAATTACCGACCTCATTCAAACGTGATGAAGTTTCGGGCAATGTGTATTATTTTTTAAATCATAATGATGGGTACGATGCGAGTCGCATTTTAAATGAAGGCTTTTTGCAGGAGATGGCGCAGCAAATTGAAGGGGAAATGACGGTCTCTGTTCCACATCAAGACGTGTTAATTATTGGTGATATTCGCAATGAAGTAGGGTATGATGTATTAGCACAGATGACGATGCATTTCTTTACAGTTGGAGCGGTACCTATTACGTCGCTTTCGTTTGTTTATGAAAACGGTCATCTCGAACCAATCTTTATTTTAGCGAAAAACAAAGTGAAAAAGGAGCAAGAAGATTTATGAAAGTAGCATATAACAAACAATATGTCGGCGATGTTTTATTAGTTCAAATCGCAATGGAAGAAATTGTACAAACACAAATGGAGCGCATTGGCGATTTAGCCATTTTAAAAGAAGAAGCAACAGGTGAAGTGAAAGCATTTAACTTATTTAATGCAAGTAAATATATTGCATTAGATATTGTTGGTAATGTTGAGGTAACACCAGAACTTGTAGAAAAGTTACAAGCTGCAATCAAAGCAAACGGTGCAGATCTTACTTTAGATGTAGATTTTTCACCAAAGTTTGTTGTCGGATATGTAGAAACGAAAGAAAAACATCCAAATGCAGATAAATTAAGTGTATGCCAAGTAAACGTAGGTGAAGAAACATTACAAATCGTTTGTGGCGCACCAAATGTTGAAGCTGGTCAAAAAGTTGTCGTTGCAAAAGTTGGCGCGGTTATGCCATCTGGTTTATTAATTAAAGATGGTAATTTACGCGGCGAAGATTCTTTCGGTATGCTTTGTTCAGCTCGTGAGCTAGCAATACCTGATGCACCAGATGTTAAAGGGATTTTAGTGCTAGAGGACTCAGCAGAAGTAGGCAGTCCGTTCGAAATGTAAACTCGATAATTTGAATAAAAAGTCAGTGTGAGCTTATCCAATGTTCATACTGACTTTTTTATGTTGAAAAACATGTGTACAATGCCCATTTATCTCACTAAATATGATATGATTTTGAGGGATGTATTTTATAATAACACTGTAAAGACCACTGCAAAATTCAAACTTGTAGGGCGATGTTTTTTGAGAAAGAAGTGATGAACTTGAGTTGGATAAAAAATCAAATAAATAAATTTCTTTATAAGGATACAGAGGATGAATTTGAGGATGCTGAATATGAGCATTTTCCAGAAAATAAAAATGCGCAATATGAAGGACCAAAAGTAGTTCATGATACGCCGCAAACGAGCCGTACTGCATTCCGTTTCCCGTTAATTAATGATGAGGATGTTGTAGTGACAGAGCAGCCAAAGCAATCACAATATGAGCAGCCAAAGTATGAGCAACACAATAATATTTATAATAATGAAGATACCGGGGAATTTAAATTGCCGCAATATTTGCAAAAACCAGCACCTAATACCGTTTATGATGTAGAAGTATCTGGTATCCGTGATTTATTAGAGCGCCGTCGAAAAGGTCGTGGCCACTCCAATGTTATTCGTAGCCAAGATAGTATTGAGCGAAGAGCACAAGTGACAAAACCAGAACGTGAAATTTTACTAAAAAATCCAAAGCGTGAAGAACAAAAAATTAATAAGGAATTCGTAAATCCACTTGCCACTCGCAAACGATTTGTGCCGACAGATGTGCCGTCACCAGTACATGGATTTCAGAAGCCGACACCGATTGAAACATTACTAGAAGAACGACAACAACCTAATTCAAGTGAATTGCTACATAATGAAAGCGGTTCAGCTATAAACGAAAAGGTTGAAAACACGGTTGCCCCACGACCTGCTAATGAAGAAGTTATTGTACATAAGGAAAATACGGAAGCACCTAAAGTAGTACCGATTCAAGTAGAACAGCTTACGGAATTACAAACGATAATTGAAGAGGTAGCAGCGACAACGGTAGAACCAACGATAGAAAAAGAACCGATTGTATTAGAAGAGGAAGTAACCGATATACCGGCAGAAATTGTAAGTGAGCCGGTTTTATTAGAAAATCAAAGTACATTGCCGACTCAAGAAGAGGTAGTAGAGGAAGAATCGTTAAATGAAGTTCAGGTGAAGCATGTAACGATTGAAAATTCGACGATTCATATTGGGCAGTTAAATGTAGAGCAACCTTCACAAACGGAAGACGTACAAGTAGCGAATGAAGAGCATCAAATACCGCCACAATTACGTGAAAATACAGGAAGTCGAGTGCCATTTAATGTTGTCATGTTAAAATCCGACAAGCAAAAATTGATGGCTCGCCAATTGTATGGACAGCAAAATCTACAAGGACAGGTAACAGAAAGTACAAAAGTCCTAGAAATAAGTGACGAAAAATCCAACGAAAATGTACAAGTAAAAGCAGAAACACCGTTGTATGTGGAACGTGAAGAAACAAGTGAACCAATCATTGAACAGATGGATGAGCAAATAGAAATTGTTGCTGCTCCGTTGCAAGAAGCTATTGTACTGTCACCTGAAAGTGAACTGCCGCTAGAAAATAGCGAGCAATTCGAACACAGTAATGTACAGATGGAAGAACTAGTTACCGTAGAAACGGTGCAAATTGAAGACGCAAGTGAGTTCATACCAGAACAAATAGAGCTAGCTATGCCAGAAGAAGTCGTTGAAGAACAGATTGAAGAGCCCATTAAAGAACAAAGTGAAACGTTAGTTGAAGAAATAACGGAAGAACTTGTTGAAGATCAAACTCATGAACAGGTTAGCCTTCCAGTGCAGGAAATTGAGGACGTTCAAGAACTAAGTGAACCGATTCAACAAGCGGTAGAAGTGAAGAAATCCCCTTATGTGAAGCCGCCGTTAGACTTTTTAGTTCCACCAGAGGAAATGGTAGAGGACCGGGAGTGGATGGATGATCAGGGGGAGCGATTAGTCGAGGCGTTATCGTATTTCCAAATTCAAGCAAATATTGAATCGATCGTTCAAGGACCAGCTGTTACCCAATTTGAAATTACGGTCGGGCAAGGGACAAAGGTGAGTAAAGTACGTAATCTTGCAGATGATATTAAACTTGCTTTAGCAGCAAAAGATATTCGAATCGATGCGCCAATTCCAGGGAAGCGCTCGATTGGTATCGAAATTCCGAACCGTATTTCGCGAGCAGTGCGTTTGTCTGAAGTAACGGATTCGGATTCATTCTGCAATTCCGATTCACCTTTGGAAGCAGCGCTAGGCTTAGATTTAACTGGAAAGCCTGTAACGATTGATTTACGTAAAATGCCACATGGATTAATCGCAGGAGCAACAGGTTCTGGTAAATCGGTATGTATTAACTCCATTTTAGTGAGCTTATTGTATAAGTCGAATCCGAATGATTTGAAATTAATGTTAATCGATCCAAAAATGGTGGAATTAGCACCGTTTAATCATATTCCACACTTAGTAAGTCCAGTAATCACAGATGTTAAAGCTGCTACGGCTGCATTGAAATGGGCAGTGGAAGAAATGGAAAGACGTTATCAGTTATTTATGCATAGCGGTGCACGAAAAATTGAAGCATATAATAAAATGTGTGAAGAGAACGGTATGTATGCACAAAAGTTACCGTACTTATTAATTGTGATTGATGAGCTAGCAGACTTAATGATGATGTCCCCACAAGATGTGGAGGATAGTATTGTTCGCATTACACAAAAGGCCCGTGCTGCAGGTATTCATTTGATCGTTGCGACTCAACGTCCTTCTGTTGATGTTATTACTGGATTAATCAAATCGAATATCCCGACACGTATTGCCTTCTCCGTGTCATCGCAAATTGATTCTCGTACCATTTTAGATGCACAAGGCGCGGAACGATTACTTGGGCGTGGGGATATGTTATATTTAGGAAATGGAATGTCTGCCCCAACACGTATTCAAGGCACATTTGTAACAGATGATGAAATAGAAGAAATTATTGAATATGTTCGTGATCAAGGTGAGCCAGAATATATTTTCAAACAAGAAGAGTTGTTAAAACGTTCAGAAGCTGTAGAAGAACAAGATGAGCTGTTTGAAGAAATATGCCGATTTGTTTTTGAACAAGGTTCGGTATCTACATCTTTATTACAACGTCGCTATAAAATCGGCTACAATCGCGCGGCTAGATTGATTGACATGTTAGAAAGTCAAGGATTTGTATCGGAACCAAAAGGGAGTAAGCCAAGAGATGTTTTTATTACTGAAGAGGATTTAGCTGTCCAATTTGGAGACTAAAGAGCTAGTAAATGAGCGGTATTAATTTTTAGAATTGTCGTTCATTTATCGTTTTGAGCAAATAGTGCTATAATAAATTAAACTTGTTTCAGCATAAGCACCCTCTGTTATTGAATGCAGGGGAATGCCTTGAAACAACAATGAATAAAATATAGATGATTCAATGGGATCTTAGTATCCTAGGAGGTTTTTACAAAATGACACGATATCATTTTACAGGTATTAAAGGTTCGGGTATGAGCCCACTTGCGCAAATTTTATTTGATTCTGGTGAAGAAGTGCAAGGTTCAGATGTAGAAACGTATTATTTTACAGAGCAGCCTTTACGTGACCGTGGTATTAAAATTTTAACTTTTGATGAAAATAATATAGAACCAGGTTTAACAATTATTGCGGGAAATGCTTTTTCTGATGACCACCCAGAGCTTGTGCGCGCGCGCGAATTAGGTTTGGAAATCATTCGCTATCATAAGTTTTTAGGGGAGTATAGCAACCGCTGTACATCGATTGCGATTACAGGTGCACATGGAAAAACGTCAACAACTGGGCTAATGAGTCATGTAATTGGCGGCTATATGCCAACATCGTTTTTAATTGGAGATGGTACTGGAGCGGGTACAGAAGATGCGTCTTATTTTGTTATGGAGGCATGTGAATACCGCCGACACTTCTTAGCGTATCATCCAGATTATGCAGTAATGACGAATATTGATTTTGATCATCCCGATTATTTTAAAAATATCGAAGACGTATACGACGCATTCCAATCATTGGCTTTACAAGTAAATAAAGCGATTATTGCATGTGGTGATGACGAGCAATTACAAAAAATCCAAGCAAATGTCCCTGTTGTTTATTACGGCTTCGGCCAAGAAAATGATTTTGCCGCACGCAATATTGTGAAAACAACAAAAGGTACAGAATTTGAAGTATATGTCCGTAATGAATTGTATAGTAAGTTTTTCATCCCATTATTCGGTGACCATACGATTTTAAATTCATTAGCCGTTATTTCTCTGTGCCATTATGAAGGGATTCCAGCGAATTTAATTCAAGAGCGTCTCAACACGTATGGTGGGGTAAAACGACGATTTACGGAAACGACGATTGGTGACAATGTGTTAGTGGATGATTATGCACATCATCCAACAGAAATCGCTGCGACACTTCAATCAGCTCGTCAAAAATATCCGGACCGTGAAGTCGTAGCCATTTTCCAACCGCATACATTTACACGAACTCAAGCATTCCTGCAAAACTTTGCGGACAGCTTAAGTGGTGCGGATGCGACTTATTTATGTGATATTTTTAGTTCAGCTCGCGAAAAACAAGGTGAATTAACAATTACAGATTTAAGTAATCTAATCGAACGCAGTGAAGTGCTGCAAATAGAAACGATTTCGCACCTGCAAAAGCATAAACATGCCGTATTCCTATTCATGGGTGCTGGCGACGTACACAAATATCAAGATGCTTTTGAAGCACTATTGAAAGAGGGAACAGCTTAATCCATTACGGATAGGCTGTTTTTCTTCAATCGAATTGTTTTACAAATATATTTCGAAAACAAGTTAGTTGGAGCCGTGCCTGCGGAAAGCGTCCGGACCGAAATGGAAATCAACTTCCCCCTTTTTAGGGTAACTTTTGAAAAAGGGATTCTTTAGTTAATTACAAATAGTTAAGTTCCTTTACATAATATTGTTTTAGCTCTAAAATGAATGGGAATTATGGAAAAAGTAGATAATAGGTAGTGACAACTTTAAAGAAGGATTGTCACTATTTTTGTCGAATAATTATAGAGGGACAAGATGGAGGAGGTCATCAGATGGAGTTAGTACTTTATATTGCTGCTTTAATCGCAGCAGTCGGATTTTTAGTATTAAGTATAAGTATTGGTATGACAATGTTCTCATTGAAGAACACTTTAAATTCAATCGCTGGGACAGTAGCCGGGATTGAAGGTCAAATGGAAGGTATTACTCGCGAAACGACATCGCTATTAACAAAAACTAATAATTTGGCTGACGATATTTCAGATAAGTCTGAGAAGTTAAATTCAGTTATCCATGCTGTGCAAGGTGTTGGTGAATCCGTAAATGGCTTAAATACATCTGTACAACGCATTACAAATTCAATTTCAACAGAAGTTCAAAAAAATGAAGAAAAAATAGCACAAGTTGTTCAATGGAGTAATGTGGCAATGGGTATTGCAGAACAATGGCGTCAACGTAAACCGATTGATCAAGATGAAGTGATTTTTACGAGTACAAAAACAAATGAAACACCCGCAGGAATGGAAACAAAATCAAAGTTTGGCTTCTTAAAACGCAAGTAAGCATAGTTTTGTTGATAAGGGGGAGAGTGAATTATGTCTGAAAAGCAAGTTGCTGTAAACGTACCTCAAGATTATACGCATATTAACGAATCGATTTATGGAGAGGAGACAATACAGTTGAAAGATTTCATTCTCGGTGCCTTTGTAGGCGGTATTGTAGGCGCAGCTGCCGCATTACTTCTAGCACCAAAAGCAGGTAGTGAATTAAGAAGTGACGTTGCAATCCAAGCCGTTACGTTGAAAGAAAAAGGTGTAGAGTTTTCGGGAACAGCAAAAGAAAAAACAACTCAAATTTCGCACCAATTAAAAGAGCAATCAACAAATTTAGTAGAAAAAGTTAAGGCAAAAACGGCCAAACAACCACCTGCTCTTGATGATGGAACGGTGTCGTTTGAAGGGGAAGAGCCATTAGAATCAATGAAAGATGCAGTTGATAAGGTTGTAACAGAGGTGACAGAAAGTATTTCAGAAGTCGCAAATTCAACTCGCCATACATCTATAGAGTAGTACAGGTAACAACAGATAAAAAACGCACCATTTCACAAAAGTTGAAATGGTGCGTTTTGATTTTATTGAAGTGCCGTGTTTTACATTTTTAAAGAATGCTCAATTAACTGAATTTCCAATTGATCCCCACCGAAAATTTCTGCATCAAATGAAGACGGTTGGCCATTGCGTAAAATGGTAAACGAACCTTTAAAGGCGGTAGGTAATTGCCAAGATGAAAAGCGGAATACATCTTGATAAATCCACCTGCTTGTATCTTTTTCTAAAATTTTAATTGTTGCTCCATTTGGTACTGTCGCATGTTTTTCTACGACTTTTCCGTTAACAAAAAACTCCCGTGCCGTTTTTACAAGCTCAACTTGTTCCTTTTGGAATGAAACAACAGCTTTTTCTTCAAGCAATAAATTAAGCTCGTTTGCAATCATGTCAGCAGTAGGTAATTGAAGCTCTTCAAATGTAATAACATCTCCATTTTGAATCGGATACTTTAGTTTACCAGGCTTACCATTGACAAATAACTGAGATGAAAACTCTGGTAAGTGGACGGGCTTGCCATCAATATGAACAAAGTAGGAACCGAGTTGATGTAATGGCAGTAGGTTATCAGTATGTTTAAATGCCGCTTCAATCGTCTCAACGGTTTCAACTTCGATAACATCACGGTCTTCTAATATCGCGTCCAGGTACACTACCTTGCCATTTACATATACTTTCGGTTCAATCTTAAACGGTGTGTTTTGAATCGTGACAGATTTCACAGAGGCGTTATCAATTATATCTTTTACATTGACCGTTGCATCTTTTCCGTCCATTCCAGCAGTCAGCTCGATTTGGTCGCCATTTTTAACGAGTGATTTTGTCGAGGCTAGTTGTCCATTTAATAAAATTTGCGCAGGTTTCCCATGTTCACCTGGAACAAAGATACTTTGACCGTTTACTGTGATAGACAAACCATGACCAGGTTTCCCGTAAAGTTGTTTCGCTCGAATATTTGCGGCTAAAAAGGCATCCCCGACAGTCATTTCTTTTAGCTCAAATAGCCGAACAACTTGTTCATTTACAGAAAGTGACATGTAGTGAATAGGAGATTTTTGTGCAGCAATAGCGATACCAATCGGTGTCACGAGCTCCGGTGTTACCGCAATATTTTCATCGCGTGTTAAATTTTGAATGGCATCAATTCCTCGAACAGCTACTCGATTTGCGGGCAATCCTAAAATATTGCCAAGCTCCTCAGGTAAATTCGGCGTTAAACTGCCTCCACCGACTAGCATCACCGCTTTTGGGGCAACATTATTATTAAGGCGTAAAATTTCTTTCCCAATCGATTCAGCTAAGTTTTGGATTGCAGGATAGATGGCTTTTAAAACATCGGCATGAGGGAAATATTGATCGAAACCTAAAATATCTTGAATTAAAATTTCTTGTGCTGCATGCATTTGACGCTTTGCCATTTCTGCAACTGGGAAGTCGAGTAAATAATGGTCACTCAGCGCTTCTGTAATCTCATCCCCAGCAGTCGGCACCATTCCGTAGGCAACAACCGTACTATTATCCGTAATGGCAATGTCGGATGTGCCAGCGCCAATATCGACAAGTGCAACATTTAATCGACGCATTGTAGGTGGGATAAGAACATTGATTGCTGCAATCGGTTCTAGCGTAAGTGCATCCATTTCTAAGTCGGCTCGTTTTAGTGCTGCGAGTAAAGATTCAATAACGACGCGCGGTAAGAAAGTAGCAATGACTTCAATCGTAGCCTCGTCACCTTGTTGGTCTAATAAGCTACCGATTTCCTCACCATCTAAACGGTAGTACAACACAGAATATCCAACGCAGTAATAATGATTGGATTTTGCATCTTCTTTTTGTTGCAAAAGCTGCTGCTGTGCTTGCTGAACCGCTTGTAACTCTAAACGGTTAATATCTTCTTCAGTAAAAATAGGGCGGTTTTTAATCGGAATTGTGACGCTTGCTTGCTCTGTTTTTAAAGCACGACCAGCTGCAGCTACACTTACTTTTGTTAAAGGACCATGCTGAGCTTCTAATTCCTTCTTTATTGCTTGAATCAGTTCGGCTACATAGAGAACATTATGTATTTGACCATCGACCATTGCGCGTTCTTTATGTTCCTTTACTAAAATATCTGAAACATGGTAATGGTCGTCGTGCTGTTCTAAAATAATGCCGACTACAGAGCGCGTACCAATGTCCAAAGCAAATAATTTATTCGTCATATGAAAACGCTTCCTTCCATGCAATTCCTACGTTTTAACTTTAGCGAGTTGAAGCGCTAAATTAAAAATGCGTGACATTCTATCATTAGTTGATTATAATAAGATTATTATTTTAAAATGTATCATACTTTTATAGTAACTGAAAGTGCCGGATACGAGGAAGAGGGGAACAAGAGATGGGTCAACAAGATTTAGAAAGCTTACGTAGTCAGATTGATGGTTTAAACTTAGAAATTTTACGTTTAATTAATGAACGTGCTACAGTAGTTGAAGAAATTGGTAAAATTAAAGAAAAGCAGGGCGTTAATCGATACGATCCTCTACGTGAACGTCACATGTTAGATTTAATTAAAGAGAATAATAATGGTCCTTTAAACCAAATGACGGTTGATTTTATTTTCAAACAAATCTTTAAGACAGCTTTAAAACAACTTGAAGCCGAAAAGAAAAAAGAGCTACTTGTTTCACGTAAAGAAAAATCAGAAGATACTGTCATTAATGTAAATGGCGATTTAATTGGTTCTGGGGCACCTTCCTTTGTATTCGGACCGTGTGCAGTGGAATCTTATGAGCAAGTGGCAGCAGTTGCCGCAACTATTAAAGAAAAAGGCTTAAAATTAATTCGTGGTGGCGCATACAAGCCGCGTACATCACCATATGATTTCCAAGGTTTAGGATTAGATGGTTTGAAAATTTTAAAACAAGTTTCAGATGAATACGGTTTAGGTGTAGTGACAGAAATCGTAACGCCATCTGATTTAGATCATGCATTAGATTACATTGATGTCATTCAAATCGGTGCGCGTAATATGCAAAACTTTGAATTATTAAAAGCAGCAGGTGCTACGAATAAGCCAGTATTATTAAAACGTGGTTTAGCTGCGACAATTGATGAATTCATTCATGCGGCAGAATACATTATGTCAAAAGGCAATGAAAACATTATCCTTTGCGAACGTGGTATTCGTACGTACGAAAGAGCGACACGAAATACACTAGATATTTCAGCTGTGCCAATTTTAAAGCAAGAGACACATTTACCGGTAATGGTAGACGTAACGCACTCAACGGGTCGCCGTGATTTATTATTACCATGTGCAAAAGCAGCGATTGCCATTGGTGCAGACGGTGTGATGGCAGAAGTGCATCCAGATCCATCAATTGCACTATCTGACCAACAACAACAAATGGATATCCCAACGTTCAATGCTTTCTATGAAGAAATTCAAAAATTCATGAAGCAATATGAAGTATCTAAATAAGTGAAACTCAAATCTCTAAGTCAATCGGGCTTAGAGATTTTTTTATTAATAACTTTATGGCTTGGCTAGATATAATAAAATAGTTTTCTGCAAATTTTAAGAGAAGAATAAAAAAGGCTAAATCCAATATAATAAAAAGAGATTCCATTAAACATTCTGTGGAAGTCCTACTAGATACAATAGGTTTATTCATTTACCTTTAAACTATTTAATGTTAAGCTAGTTATCATTAGCAGAATGTAAGCAGCATACAATCAATTATGGTAGACGATAGATCAATTATGTTAAGATAATGATTAAAAAGGTTAGGTTTTCAAATGGAAAAAAAGAGTATTTTTCAATTAATTCATACGATTGAGCAAATGAATAATCAAAATATTATTCATTTCACAGCAAGGTTCCCTTATCCAATCGGTGTGTCACCTGTTTTAGTATTAGCTGAGCTACGAACAAAGGGACCAAGAAAGCAAGTAGAACTAGCAGAAGTTCTCGGCTACACAAAAGGTGCCATGACGAGTATTGCCAATAAATTAGTAGCGCTCGGTTTGGCGGAGCGAATGTATGATGCGTCGGATCGCCGAATCATTCAACTTTGTATAACAGACAAAGGGAATGAAGCTTTTTCTGTGGCACAAAAAATTGGTGAAGAGATGTACTTGGATTTATTCCAAACATTTACCCCAGATGAACTTACAACCTATTTGTCGTTACAACAAAAGCTATTAAACAGTGCGAAAAATAAAGTTGGAAAATAACGTGAAGGAGTGCTATCTTATGGTAGCGCTTTTTTTGATTGAAGATATTAGGTGTATTAATTGAAAGTGGAAATGAAAGTATTATATGATATGTATATCTATCATATAGTGCTATTGTGAAATGGCGCTATAAATAAAAAAAGGGGGGATTTCTTTGACTGTCACAATTTATGATGTAGCACGTGAGGCAAATGTATCAATGGCAACGGTGTCTCGAGTAGTAAATGGTAATCAAAATGTAAAGCCTGCAACAAGAAAGAAAGTATTAGATGTTATTGAACGATTAGAATATCGACCAAACGCCGTGGCACGCGGTTTGGCAAGTAAAAAAACAACGTCAGTCGGCGTCATCATCCCGGATATTTCCAATAATTTAAATGCGGAGTTAGCAAGAGGAATTGAAGATATCGCAACGATGTATCGCTATAATATTATTTTGGCCAATTCAGATCAAAACGAAGAAAAAGAATTATCCCTTTTAGATACAATGCTAGGTAAACAAGTAGATGGCATTGTGATGATGAGTGATGAAGTAACAGCAAATATTCAACGAGCAGTGGAAGCATGCTCTGTGCCGATTGTATTAGCAGGTTCTATTAGCTTAACGGAAAAGGTAGCATCGGTTAATATTGATTATTACACGGCAACGTATGAAGCAATTCAATTATTTATCCAGCACGGTCATGAACGAATTGCATTTGTTTCAGGTCCATTAAAACATACGGTCAATGGTCAGCAAAAATTACAAGCGTATTTAGATGTGTTACAAAAGGCTGGAATTGAGCTAGATGATTCATTAATCGTTGCAGGGGATGATTCTTATGATGATGGTTTAGAAAGCTGGGAAACATTAAGCCAACTAAAAAATCCACCTACTGCAATATTTGTAGGAAATGATGAGTTAGCAATTGGCCTTGTCCACGGCATGCAAGATAGCGGCAAACAAGTTCCTGAAGACATAGAAGTAATTAGCTTTGGAAACTCGAAGCTTGCCCGCATGGTTCGTCCACAGCTAACGAGCGTTGTCTTACCGCTTTACGATATCGGAGCAGTTGCGATGCGTTTATTAACGAAGTATATGAATAAAGAAGATGTAGAAGAGCAAAAGGTTATTTTGCCACATCGAATCGAAATGCGCGACTCTACTCGAAAATAATATCAAACTCCCCATTCATCGAAATTTTCATATGAATGGGGAGTTTTTTGTGGTGGAGTTGGAATCACAGGCTAGTAAATATTTTAGGTGCTATCACGTTTTTAGTATGAGAAGGGTTTTATCATTATCCGACAGAAGACTTCCACTTCAAGGAATGTGTAGGGCATAGCCCAATAAGTAAGTGGGAGATGAATGTCGGTAGGCGGTAGCCTAAAGTTTTTTCTTACACTTGCGAACGTATATTCTGTTTGATAGAATGTAAGAAATGGAGGTGAACCGATTGTTGACGTATAAAGCGTATAAATTCCGTCTCTATCCGACAAAGGAACAGACGACATTGATTAATAAAACAATAGGCTGTTGTCGCTACATTTTCAACCATTGTCTTGCTGAGTGGCAAGCCACATACAAGGAAACAGGTAAAGGCTTGTCGTATGGAAAATGCTCCGCGATGCTGCCAACATTAAAAAAACAAGAAAAAACAAGCTGGCTAAAAGAAGTAGATAGCATTGCCCTTCAAACAACAGTACGACATTTAGCGGATAGCTATGACCGTTTTTTCAAACAACAAAACGAAGCACCGCGTTTTAAATCGAAGAAAAACCCCACACAAAGCTATACGACAAAAATGACGAATGATAATATAAAAATAATCAAAGGCCGCATCCAACTCCCAAAACTAGGTCATGTGAAATTCGCAAAATCCAAAGAAATTACAGGGAAAATCATGAGCGTAACCATTAGAAGAAGCCCCACAGGTAAGTATTTCATCGCAGTTTTAGCTGAAACGGACGTCCAAGCATACCCAAAAACAATGAAAAATGTCGGCATTGATGTTGGTCTCAAAGAATTCGCGAAATTATCTGATGGTACAACCTACGCCAACCCGCAGTTTTTCCGTAAGCTAGAGGAAAAATTAGTAGAAGAACAACGCATTTTAGCCTGTAAAAAAGAGGGGGCAATCAAACGAAACTGTCCATTAGATGAAGCGAAAAACTATCAAAAACAGCGCATAAAAGTAGCAAAAATTCATGAGAAAATCCACAATGCACGGCACGATTACTTACACAAAATATCCACTGAAATTGTCAAAAATCACGACATCATTGGAATTGAAGATTTGCGTGTTAGTAAGATGCAAAAGAATCCCCAACTTGCCAAGGCTATTAGTGACGCGGGCTGGTCAGAATTCGCGCATATGCTCGAGTACAAAGCACAATGGCACGACAAACAGGTGATTCGAGTAGGTAAAACATTTGCCTCCAGCCAGCTTTGTTCACATTGTGGCTATCAACATAAAGCCGTAAAGAATCTCGCTATCCGAACATGGACGTGTCCAAACTGTCATACGCAACATGACCGAGATCTTAACGCAAGCATCAATATTCTACAAGAAGCATTAAGGCTTCAAACCGTAGGGACTACGGGGATTGCTCGGTGAATCTCCATCTAAAAGGGGTTTCAGTCAAGAATCTCCCTCCTCTAAGCGATAGCGTAGGTGGGAGTAGTTCAAAAATGAACTTAGCGGGATCTTTCATTTAGGTGCGGTAGATATGGTGAAGGAATGTGAATTTATTGAAGAATTAGTTGGTCGGTTGCTTAGTGAAAAAGTGAAGGTTCAATGCAATACTTATGAAGATAAAGATACTACTTATTATTTCGGTCTCCAATCAATTCGTGAAGATTTACCACAATCAATTAAAATGACGAACGAAGAAATTATCACGAATTTGCTTGGTTGAATTTTAATCAACTAGAAAGTCGATGAATAGACTTATATTATGCGATTTCATTATTGATGAGGAAATTTAGGGAGCCTATAATTGAATTAACTGAAAAAACATACGATTAGGAGTGGGTTTATGCAAAAAATACACATTGAAAATCAATTAACAGAACACGCAAAAAAGGTAAGTCGTATCGTTACTCATGACAAAATGGACGTTTTAAATATTCAACTGCGCGCTGGAGAACAAATCCCAGAGCATAATGCGAAAGATATTGTTGTCATTAATGTGCAAAAAGGTGAACTAAAACTTAATGTAGAAGGCGTGGACCATCTGTTAACGAATGACGACTTTTTAATGATGGAGCCGCTAGAAATGCATAGTCTTGAAGCGGTTACAGATGTTAGTGTAATCGTCATGAAAGTACATGTTTGATTGTAGTAAATCACGAAGTCACGCCATTAGGAAGAGATGTAATGGCGTGGCTCAATTACTTCTCGCCCTTTTCATTAATCGCAGCGGTTTTTCCGAAGTAAAATGAAACAATTGAAATGATGACTGTTTGAATAAAATTCGTTTCTAGCTCGCCCATCACCGAAAGGACAAAGAATAATAATACCGAAACTAACGCAATAATTTTCCTTACTTCTAATAATGAAGTTAGCTTGTTTCTCATTCACTAACACCTCGCTTAATTGAAAACAATTCATAGCTAAACGAAACATCCAATTACAATTACTATATTGATAAATGTCGAATTTTGTCACCGATGTTGAAATTCGATAAATCTAAGGTAAGGAATAACATTTACTTGAAGATGAAAAGACTTTTTGAATATATAAGTTCAACAAAAGTTTCTATCTTTTCATTGTAAGAATTCTAATAAGGATTCTCATAAAATATGCGCTAGGTTGGGCTGGCTAAGCACATGAGGCGCACAGCTTTGTTGTACAAATCTGTACGACTCATCTGTGTGCGCATGTAGCAGGCCAGCTCCTAAAAAAGTTTTCCGTTCTATAAAAGCTACCTCAATTGAGTGCGTCGCTGCCGTGGGAGGCGACGTATCCTGATTTAGATTTTCATTCTAAAGGGATGTTAGTTTCATAAGTTGGACCTATATAGCCAATCCCTTTGCCATCAAGGGGTTGGCTATTTTAGTGTAATCGATGTACATAAACCATTTTCATTTCAAATAATAAATTTTTACTTAAAAATAAAAATGATGTCACAAAACAGCTTTATGAATTGTTATAAGGATAATAAGGGGAGGTGAGCCTGTGGAGGAAATTGATATTGGGGAAATGTTCGTTAATGGCGGAGAAGAGGAATTGGAAGAAATAATCGACCTTTATGGTGAAAAACTGCTTCGCTATGCAACGGCAATACTATGTGACTATCATGAAGCGGAAAATATTGTACAGGAAGTTTTTCTTTCCGCCTATCAAAACCGTGTGATGTTTGATGGTAATAACTTATCCGCATGGTTGTATAAAATTACATATAATCGCTGTTTAAATCAAATTAAAAAGCGAAAGTTCCTATTTTTCAATGAAATTCTTAGCGAATTCGTGGTACCTGAGAATGATAAAGGTTTCAGTGACGAAACGATGCGTGCTTTACAGAAACTAAAGCCAAAAGAACGTGTTTTAGTATATGGAAGGATTATGGATGGACAAAGCTACGAGGAATTAGCCGAGCTTACAGGAAGTTCACCAGCTGCATTACGCAAACAATATCAACGGGCAAAGGATAAATTAGTTAAATATCTTAATGTTGAATATGGTAGAAAGGAGTCTAACTATGGGCAAATTTGATAAGGACGAACAACAAATACATAAGATGTTTTCTGAGATGAAGGTGGATGCAAGTAAACTTACAGAACAGGTTAAAAGTAGGTTGCATGAGGAAAGTACGATTCGACCTGTTAAACAGCATAGAAGGTGGACAAGGCCGACCGTTGCAGCGATCGTCATGTCGTTAATGTTAGTTGTTAGTGTAACGGCTGCAGCAGTAGGAAACTTTGATTGGTTTATCGAAAGGTTTAATCCTTCTTTTAGTCAGGTAATTGAGCCAGTTGAAGCCCAAATAGATGACAAAGGAATCCGAATGGAAGTAATAGGTGCGCAAAAATATGATAATCAGGCAATTATTTACCTTTCGCTTCAGGATATAACAGGTCAAAATAGGTTGACGGAACAGACGAACTTTCAAGATGGCTTCAGTGTGAAAATGCATGAAAATGAAGAGGGTTTTTCCAGCTTGTCAACGAGCCAAAAGATGCTTTATTTTAATGAAGATACGAATACAGTTTATTATGAGTATAATATAACGGCTGATCCAAACTCACCATTAGCAGATCCACTGGAAGTTGACAGCTCTCGCATTTACTTTGATGAAAATAGATATACAGACACACCGATTTCCATAGCACTTGCAGAAGTTGAAGGAGCGGAAACACAGCCTATTAAAGAATCACAAATTTGGGGAGGGAAGACATTTAAGGGAGATGAAATTCCCTCTTTAAAGGACATACTTGTGCCAGGAAATTATGCAGACATGCCTCATGGTGAAAAAGATCAATGGGTTTCAGCGATTGGTGTAATAAATGGGAAACTGCATGTGCAAATAGGGAAGGTTTTCCCTAAGGAATTTGGTCCTAGTGATGCCCATCTTACTTTAAAGGGTCCGGATGGTAATTTAGAAAATGCTGATTATAGTAACGTATTTCTTGCAGATGAGGGAAATAATATACTTGATGCTGAAAATTACGGTTCTGATGATGTTCAGTATAAATATGAAGAATTTGTGTTTTCTATAAAAAGTGAAGATTTGAGTAAATATGCTATTTGTTATTCGGGTTTCGTTCATGCAGGGGTTGAAGGCAACTGGAAAGTAGCAGCAAATTTAAGTAATCCGAATTCTGATATGCATACTTGGAAAAGTAATATTTTAGTTGAAGATCATCTTTTTGAATATTTAACGCTCAGTCCTCTAGGGGTACAAGTAATTGGTACTTTTAAAGGGGAGGATTCCATGGCTAGTCAAATGTTACTCGAAGTTGAAACGGTAGATGGTATTATCCTATTGGAAGGTGGTTCAGGAGGCTATAGCTCTGAAAAATTTACGTTCGATGCAAGTTGGAATACGGAGGAACCGCTCGACGTTACTAAAGCTACAGTGATTATTGTAAATGGCATACGTATACCGATTAAATAACAAGATGATTAATAGTAAAATAAAAGCTCCATTTCGATAAATTAAAAGCCCTTGATTTCGGATAAATCAAGGGTTTTAACATTATACATTCGCTTGTTCCTGATATTGAATATTGCATCATGTTGAACTCCATAATTATATTAATACCTCTGCAAAATACTCCCTTATTATGTATAATGGTGAGACGAAAATGAATACGAGGGGGATTCAATTGTGCTAAATCCACTAAAATACGGTGATAAAATTGGTGTTTTTTCGCCTTCTTCAGCAGCATCTGTTTCAGCGAAAAAAAGATATGAAAGAGGTAAGGCATATCTTGAACAAAAAGGTTTTCATATTGTTGAAGGTAATTTAACGGGTAAAAGTGATATGTATCGCTCAGGAAGTCCTAAAGAAAGAGCGGCAGAATTAAATCAATTGCTTAGAAATCCATCCATTTCAATGATTATTTCGATGATAGGTGGTACAAATTCTAATAGTATGTTGCCTTATATAGACTATGATGCATTTAAGAAAAATCCAAAATTAGTCGTTGGTTATTCAGATGCAACCGCTATTTTACTGGCGCTCTATGCGAAAACAGGAATACCGACATACTATGGTCCATCGCTTGTGGCTTCTTTTGGTGAGTTTGAGCCACTCGTACATGACACATATTCTTATTTTGAAAAATATTTTTGTGTTCCGCAAGTAATACCATATGAACTTGAAATGCCGAAATATTGGTCAGATGAAAAAGTTAATTGGCTAGACTATACCGGAAAAAAGACATTATATGAAAATAAATGGCTCGGTATAAATGAGGGCATAGCAGAAGGTCGATTAATTGGTGGAAATAACAACGCAATGTACGGCTTTATTGGCACACCTTATTTTCCTGAAGTTCAACAAGGTGATATTTTACTTATAGAGGATACTACAAAAGATGCTGCAACAGTTGAAAAAAATCTTGCTATGCTAAAGCTTCACGGTATTTTTGATAAGGTTTCCGGTATTATTCTTGGAAAGTATGAACAATATAATGATTTAGGAACTGGACGAAAGCCACTAGATCTATTATTAGAGCAATTGGATGGAAAACATGTACCAATACTCGCTAATTTTGATAGTTGTCATACGCATCCGATGATTCCATTAGCCATCGGTAAAAAGGTGCGAATCGATACTTATCATAATAAAGTTCTATGTATTGAGGAATGGATATAATGACTAGACATTCTTGCTAAATACATAACAAAAGAAAACACCTTTACCGCATCAATTGTGAATGTGGTAAAGGTGTTTTATGATCCAATTGGAACCGTCTAGGCGTTTTATTTCACTAACAAAGTCGAGCAGTTCGCATTTTTCGTTACATATGTACTCACACTGCCAAATACCATCTCATGCATTGGGTTTAGTCCGCGACATCCGATGACAACTAAATTGACTTTATTGTCATTCGCATAGTTTGAAATCATGCGACCAGCATGACCATGGGCAATTACGACTTTATAGTTGGCATGATTATTCTTTACAAGTTCTTCTTCACGGGCAAACTTTACGCGGTAATCTTGCTCTAGATTATCTAAAGTACCCGCATGAACAGCTTGTGAAGTAATACCTTCTGTTGAAATAACTGAAATAATCTCAATGAGTGAATCGGCTGCTGCAATATTTACCGCATCCTGTGCTGCGCGGAATGAATTATCTGAACCATCAACTGCAAGTAAAATATGTTTATACATGGAAAATCCCCCTATTCTAGTATGATGCTATTATAGTATAAGGTTGAATATTTTTGGGTCATTCTTCTTTTTTTAATTAAAAAGCTATACCATCTTTGTCGAAAGAGTGTATAGCCAGTCATTTACTATGATCGATTCTTTTCAGTGCGAATCATATGTAGTGCCTTCGCAAGCATTTGTGCATTTTTTTCTTGGATTTCTGCCTTTCGAGGGATTGCCTCATAAAGCGGAAAGGGATCGTCCCACGTAGGAATAAGTGGTACGGGAGATTCAGGTTGCCATTTATCTAGCCAAGCTTGTGGCAAAGATCCGGATGGTTCTTGTTGATCCGTCATTTCCGTCCAAATATAAGACCATGCCCGTGGAACAACGCGCCAAATATCATAGCCACCCCCACCAACTGCAATCCATCGTCCCCCGCAATATTCATGTGCGAGCTTATGTGCAAGCTTTGGGATTTCTCTATAAATATTCATCGTTCCGTATAAGTGCGTGAGCGGATCAAAATAATGAGCATCTGCGCCATTTTGAGTGAGTACCACATCCGGTTTGAAAAACTCGAATACTTCACGCATCGATTGCTCATATATATCTAGAAAACTCTCATCCTCGGTAAATGCATCAACAGGGAAGTTAAAAGAAGTACCATAACCTTCACCGTTGCCGCGCTCGGTAATATTTCCTGTACCTGGGAATAAATAACGACCTGTTTCATGGATAGACAATGTGCAAACGTTCGGATCATCATAAAATGACCATTGTACCCCATCACCATGATGTGCATCAGTATCTACATACAGGACACGTAGACCGTATTTTTCTTGAATATATTTGATTGCAACGCTGCTATCATTGTAAATGCAAAATCCAGAAGCGCGGCCACGGAAACCATGGTGTAAACCTCCGCCAAGATTAAGCGCGTGCTGTGCTTTTCCTTGCAAAACATAATCTACTGCCTGGAGTGTACCCCCCACAAGTAATGCGCTTGCCTCATGCATATTTGGAAATATCGGTGTATCTTCTGTCCCGATACCAAAAGGTTCCCCTTGTTTAGCAGTTAACTCTCCGTGACCCGCTTTTTTGACGATTTCAATATATTGCGGATCATGTGCTAGTGCGATTTCTTCATCTGTTGCCATGCGTGCTGGAATAATATCATCATCGCTTAGTGCATGAATATTTTTTAATAAATCAATCGTTAAGTGTAATCGTTTATGGTTGAATGGGTGTGTGTCCGAAAATTTGTAATTTAATTGGTCTGGTGAATATACAAAAACCGCTTTTTTCATAGCGTGACGCCAGGAAGATTTGGCCACAGCACATTGTATCCTTGCTGACGTAAATCTTCAATAATTGAAAGTGGGTTAATAACTTGTAATCGGACACTTAAAATACGCGTATTCGTACTTTCACCATCTGGGTGGACCAAAACACTTAAAACGTTTGCTTTATGATCATTAAATATTTTTGAAATCTCAAATAACATGCCAGGTTTATCTGTAACACGAATATCAATTTTAGAGCCAGGTTTATTGGCACCAGTTAATTCGATATAGGTATACAGTAAGTCTGTTGTTGTGACAATCCCTACAAGTTCGCCAGCTGTCACAATCGGCATGCAACTAATTTTAGATTCATAAAAAGTAAGGGCGATTTCCTCGACAAAATCTAAAGGATGGCCAACAATTGGATTTTTCGTCATAATGCTATCGATTGGCGCATCAAATAATGAAGAATCTGGTACCTCTCGAGCTGGGTAAACATTTTTAATATCGCGTTCTGTAATAATACCGATTACACATTTTTGCTCATCAATAATTGGTAAATGGCGGATTTTGTGCTCACGCATTAATTGATAGGCTTCTCGAATTGTATTGTTCGGCGACAGTGTATGTATTTCCGTATTCATAATTTCTTCGACAATCATTATTCAATCCCCTTTGTGATAAGAATCAATACATGAAACGACTTTTAAAACGCAGTCTGTCAAAACGTTCAAGCGTATCGGTTTGAACGCGTGAACCTGTTCGTGCCATTAAGCAGTTCGCTGGATGGGAAGTAATTTCAGGATCATCCGTTGCATAATATTCAAAATTAGCAGAGCTCATCATCCGCTCCATCATTTTGCGGTAATCCCAAACGGATAAACCAGTGCCTTTCATATCCCAATGCCAGTAATACTCAGTTGTAATGACTAAATAATCTTCCATAGCATCATCCATAAAGGACACTTCAAGCAATTTCTTACCAGACCCTGTCCCACGGAAGGAAGGGATCACTTCAATTGCCCCAAGCTCAATCATATTTGGAATCCGGTCTTCTGCCCAACGTTCGAGTGGGTCGGGATAAAGATAGGTTACATAGCCGACGACGAGATGATTTTGCCGAATGACAATAATTCGCCCTTCTTCAAGTTCGGCAATTCCGATGAGTGCTTCATGCTGCTGTTTGGAAGGTCTAAATGCTTTGAGGTCTTCGTGTAATTCATAAGTAGCTAATTGCTCAGAGGGAACAGGACCTTCAACTAAAACTTGACCATTTTCTGTATCCATTTCAATGCTGTAAAATTTTTTTACATGCTTCATTTTCACACCACCTGCTCGTTATAATTTCATTATACAGGATTTTACGCGAAAATACGGTTAAATTTGTTAAAAGTTACTAAATTGTCACAAAATTTAAAATATTTAGCCATTTTAAATTACTTTCATGTAAAATAATATTATGTTTCAAAATGAAAGGGGATTTTTCATGGGGATGAAAACATTGGAGAAACTAGCTGCACTTCCAGGGGAACATAGTTTATTAAACTATGAGGAAACGGCGGCGAATCACGATTGGGCTAGTACGGAGAAGGCATTTTCTTGGTACGAAACAGGAAAGGTAAATATTGCGTATGAAGCAATTGACCGACATGTAAATACGCACCGCAAAAATAAAGTCGCTCTTTTTTATAATGATCGTGTACGTAAAGAGACGTATTCATTCTATGATATGAAGCGTAACTCGAACAAAGCGGCAAATATTTTCAAAGAAAAAGCGAATATCCAAAAGGGGGACCGCGTATTTATTTTTATGCCACGCACACCGGAACTATATTTTAGTTTGCTTGGCGCTTTAAAAATTGGCGCGATTGTTGGTCCGTTATTCGAGGCGTTTATGGAAGGGGCAGTATATGACCGTTTAGCTGATAGTGAAGCAGTTTCGATTGTGACGACACTATCTTTATTAAATCGGATTCCAATCGATAAATTACCAAACTTAAAAACGGTTTTCGTTGTTGGGGAAAATGTCGAAGAAACCGATATCATTATTGACTTTAATCGTAAATTTAAAGAAGCTTCTTCAAACTTTGAAATTGAGTGGATGGATAAGGAAGATGGCTCTATTTTACATTATACATCCGGTTCTACTGGAGCACCAAAAGGCGTTTTACATGTTCATTATGCGATGGTACAGCAATATCAAACGGCACAGTGGGTACTCGATTTAAAAGAAAATGATATTTACTGGTGTACAGCGGATCCAGGTTGGGTTACGGGGACGGCATATGGTATTTTTGGTCCATGGTTAAATGGTGTTACGAATGTGATTATCGGCGGTCGTTTCAGTCCGCAAGCATGGTATCGTGCGATTGAAGAATACGGGATTACAGTATGGTACAGCGCACCGACTGCATTCCGAATGCTCATGGGGGCAGGTCCAAACGTACTTGAACAATTTGACCTTTCTACGTTACGTCATGTGTTATCGGTTGGGGAGCCGTTAAATCCAGAGGTTGTACGATGGGGGATTGAGACGTTAAATCACCGTATACATGATACGTGGTGGATGACAGAAACAGGCGGGCATATGATTTGTAATTACCCATCGATGGATATTAAACCGGGTTCAATGGGGAAACCAGTACCAGGCATTTTTGCGACGATTGTGGATGACCAAGGAAATGAAGTACCACCATATACAATGGGAAATTTAGCAATTCGTAGAGGATGGCCGGCAATGATGCGTCAAATTTGGGGCAATCCAGAACGTTATGAATCTTATTTCTTAAAAGGTGAATGGTATGTTTCTGGCGACTCGGCTTATATGGATGAGGAAGGGTATTTTTGGTTCCAAGGTCGAGTGGATGATGTCATTATGACTGCGGGGGAACGTATTGGCCCATTTGAAGTGGAAAGCAAATTACTTGAGCATCCAGATATTGTAGAGGCGGGTGTTATTGGAAAACCTGACCCAGTACGCGGGGAAATTATTAAGGCGTTCGTTTCATTGCGAGAAGGGGTAGGTCCTTCAGAAGCACTAGAAGCAGATATTCGTGAATTTGTTAAAAGGGGCTTGTCTGCACATGCGGCACCGAGAGAAATCGAATTTAAGGACAAGTTGCCAAAAACACGTAGCGGAAAAATTATGCGCCGTGTGTTAAAGGCGTGGGAATTAGACCTTCCAACAGGAGACCTTTCTACGATGGAAGATTAACCGTGCGTAAATACTTGAATACCAGAGGAAGTCTTATGTCGTCATAGGGCTTCTTTTTTGTTACATCAGTTGTGAAAGATTTAGAATTATTAATATTTATATAAAAATACAGTTGACTAAATAAATATACATAACTTATACTTACTTTTATC
Organism: Solibacillus sp. FSL K6-1523; assembly: GCF_038005225.1. Lineage (NCBI taxonomy): Bacteria > Bacillati > Bacillota > Bacilli > Caryophanales > Caryophanaceae > Solibacillus > Solibacillus sp. FSL K6-1523. Next base: position 3,307,876 of record NZ_JBBOSU010000001.1, on the reverse strand, counting down.
CTTTATAAAAGCACAATAAAAATACAATCGATTGAATAAAACGATAATGAAATATTGGGGTGGCGTGATGAAAGTTGGAATTATTGGGGCTACTGGTTACGGTGGCTTAGAATTATTACGTTTTTTGCATAATCATAAAGAAGTTGAAGATATTGCATTATTTACATCTTCGGAGGAAGGAACCATTTTTTCGGCAAAGTTCCCTCATTTAACCGATTTGTATAATCAGCCATTACAAAAAATCGATTATGATGCATTGGCTAAGTTCGATGTCGTGTTTGCAAGTACCCCATCTGGCGTATCTAGCAATCTTTTTCCACGATTAGTAGGAACAGGTCCAAAGTTGATTGATCTATCAGGAGATTTTCGTTTAAAAGATGTTGCGAGCTACGAAGCATGGTATAAAAAGGCGGCAGCACCCGGAGAAGTTATTCAACAAAGTGTGTACGGCTTAACAGAGTGGAATGAACAGGCAATCGGGCAAGCAGAGCTCATTGCCAATCCAGGATGCTATCCGACAGCGGTATTGCTATCGCTTTTACCGTTAATTAAATCGAATTTGATTGATCCAAGCTTTTTAGTGATCGATGCAAAAAGTGGGATTTCAGGGGCAGGGAATAAGCCTTCACAATTGACGCATTTTAGTGAAGCAAATGAAAACTTTTCCATTTATAAAATTAATGAACATCAACATATTCCAGAAATTGAGCAGGCGATTTCAATGTTTGCACATGTGGATACAAAAATTACATTTAACACCCATTTAGTGCCGATGACACGCGGAATTTTAACAACGTCCTATGCACAAGTTCGCACGGGCGTTACACAGCAGCAATTAGTGAATTGTTTAAAGGAAACGTATGCGAACCATCCATTTGTTCGAGTAATTGAGGAAGCATCTTCTATCGGAACGAACCGAGTAAAAGGGTCCAATTACTGTGATATTTCAGTAAAGCTTGATGAACGAACAAATCGAGCAACGATTATTGGTGTCATTGACAATTTAGTCAAAGGGGCAGCGGGGCAAGCGATTCAAAATATGAATGTTCAGTTCGGACTCCCACAAAAAACAGGACTGGATCTCATTCCGTATTTTATTTAGTTAATCAAAGAGCACATTATCCTGAGGAGGAATTTTAAATGGCATCAACAATTGAAATGAAAAAATTATCGAGTAAAAATATCGTTTCACCAAAAGGCTTCATAGCGGCGGGGATTCATTGCGGTCTCAAGCATAAGAAAAAGGATTTAGCTATTTTAGTAAGTGAGGTACCAGCAAGTGTTGCAGGTGTATTTACGACAAATGCTGTGCAAGCAGCGCCGATTAAAGTGACGAAGGAAGTTGTTTATAATACACAAAAAATGCAAGCAATGATTGTGAACTCAGGAAATGCCAATGCTTGCACCGGCAAGCAAGGAGTGGCAGATGCTTATGAAATGCAACAGCTGGCAGCCCAAAAACTAGGCATTGAAAATTACTTAGTAGGTGTTGCTTCTACAGGTGTCATTGGTGAAATTATGAAAATGGAGCCGATTCAAAAAGGTGTTGAGCTATTAATACCAGATTCAAAATTAGAAAACGGCATTGATTTTGCACAAGCAATTATGACGACAGATACCGTGATGAAAAATACGACGTACGCAACTGTAATTAATGGCAAAGAGGTGCTTGTTTCAGGTGCTGCAAAGGGTTCAGGAATGATTGAACCGAATATGGCGACGATGTTAGGCTTTATTACAACGGATGCTAATATTGAATCGGATGAATTACAAAAAGCATTATCAAGTGTGACAGATTGCACATTTAATTCCATTACAGTAGATGGTGATACGTCGACGAATGACACGGTTATTGTGATGGCAAATGGTTTAGCGGGAAATGAAACGTTAACACCTGCACATCCAGATTGGGAAAACTTTTATACAGCACTACGCCTTGTAGCAGAAGATTTAGCGAAATCGATTGCCCGTGATGGTGAAGGTGCAACGAAATTGATTGAGGTCGAAGTAGACGGGGCCATTTCAGATGAGGAAGCAAGAAAAATTGCAAAAACAGTTGTTGGTTCACCACTTGTAAAAACAGCGGTATTTGGCTGTGATGCAAACTGGGGACGCATTATTTGCGCGGTAGGCTATTCGGGTGCACAAGTAGACCCTGAAAAAATTACGATTAAAATTGGCGGCACTACAATGGTTGAAAATGGTGAGCCAATTAAATTCTCAGAAGAAGAACTGATTGAAATTTTAAAGCAACATGAAGTAAAAATTTACGTGTCACTCGGAGTAGGAGAAGGGCACGGCTTTGCATGGGGGTGTGATTTAACTTATGACTACGTTCAAATCAACGCATCATACCGCTCGTAAAATGGTTATCAAGCTAGGTGGTAGTACATTAGAGGGGCTTAACGAGGCCTTCTTTCGTAATTTTAAAGCATTACAGCAACAGGGGATTCAACTCATTATTACACATGGTGGGGGACCTGCGATTAATCGCGAGCTTGCAGCAGCAGGAATTGAATCGCACACGGTTAATGGCTTACGTGTAACGAGCGAGGAAATGATTGGCACTGTCCAATCGACGTTAATCGGAAAAGTAAATCCGGCACTTGTCCATGAGTTAACAGCGGCTGGAATTGCTGCTGTTGGATTAAATGGTTTTGATGGAAACTTAATAGAATGTAATTTTCTTGATGAATCTACATATGGTTATGTAGGTGAGGTTAAATCCGTTCAGACACGTATATTGAATGCGTTATCAGCAGCAGGTATTGTTCCTGTCATTGCCTGTATTGGCACGACGAAAGAAGGGCAAGCATTAAATATTAATGGCGATACGGTTGCGAGTGAGATTGCGTTAGCTGTTGGTGCAGATCGTTTACTACTCGTAACTGATGTCGCAGGAATCCGTATTAATGACGAATACCAAACAGAAGTAACGCCGACACACATCGCGCAATGGATTGAGGAAGGTCATATTTATGGTGGGATGATTCCAAAAGTGCAAGGAGCATTAAATTGCTTAACAGCGGGAATTCCATCTGTGCAAATTGTAAATGAAACGTTAACAGGGACAACTATATTAAGTGAGGAGCTAATCCAATGAGTGCATTATTTCAAAATTATGCAAGAAGACCGATCGCGATTGTTGAAGGGAAAGGAACTGAAGTTTTTGATAGTAATGGAAAACGTTATTTAGATTTTACGAGCGGGATTGCTGTGTGCAGTTTAGGTCATGCACACCCGGCGATTGTTGAAACAGTTCAAAAACAAAGTGAAAAGCTATGGCATATTAGTAATTTATTCGAAAGCCCAGGTCAAGAAAAATTGGCAACGAGCCTTGTGAAAGATTTACATCTGTCGTATGCCTTTTTCTGTAATAGTGGTGCGGAGGCAAATGAAGCGGCGATTAAGCTCGTTCGTAAGCATACTGGTAAGCATAAAATTATTGTGTTCGAGAAAAGTTTCCATGGTCGTACATTCGGTGCAATGAGTGCAACTGGGCAAGATAAAGTACGCAATGGCTTTGGTCCACTTGTGAGTGAATTTATTACATTGCCTTTTAACGATGTAGAAGCGTTAAAGGCAGCAGTAGATGGTGAAACGGCTGCGATCATGCTCGAAATGATCCAAGGTGAAGGTGGCGTAAACGCGGTATCAGCAGAATTTGCTCAGGCAATTCATGATATCCAGCAATCAACAAATGTTTTAGTAATTGTTGATGAAGTGCAAACAGGAATTGGTCGAACAGGAACACGCTTTGCATTCGAACAAACGGTCCTAAAGCCAAATATCGTTTCAATGGCAAAAGGATTAGGTGGCGGCTTCCCAGTCGGCGGTATTTTAGGAACAGCCGATTTATTCGATACGTTTAATGCAGGGACGCACGGTACGACGTTTGGTGGAAACCCACTAGCTGTAGCTGTAGCGCAAACGGTAATTGATCACGTATTTAATGAGGTTTTTTTAGCGACAGTGCAGCAAAAATCAGCCTACTTGACTACTAAGCTGAAAGAAGCCTTCCCAGAAGAAAAATATTCAGTGCTAGGAAAGGGCTTAATGCTAGGTTTCGGCTTTGGTGAGGAAGTGGCACCCTATATTACGGCGCTCGATGAAGCAGGATTGCTAACGGTTGCAGCGGGTCCGAAAGTCATTCGTTTATTGCCACCGTTGACAGTTTCTGAGCAAGAGATTGATGAGGCGGTAGCTATTTTAAAATCAGTTATTCTAAAATAATAAAATCTGCTGAGGTTTAAATTGATTTAGCATGTGTTTAAATCTAGGTTGAATTCAGTGTATATTTTCCATTCCAGCCCCCTCTTAAAGAAGAGAAGAATTTTTGCTAAAGCAAATTAAAAAAACATCATTTCAGGCCTAAGCCAGAAATGATGTTTTTTATTATAGTTATTGCCAGTTTGTATCAGGATCTTCAATAGGTTCGTCGATGCCTGGTTCTGTTGGTATCATATCATCCTCTATCATGTCACCTGGATTTGTATTTTCTTCAGGAACTGTAGGGATTTCGATAATTTCGCCAACTTCATTTGAATGGCGGGATTCAAAACCTGTAATATCTACTGCGACAACGACATAACGTACACCTGGTGTAGTTTTAAAGCTTTTATTTTCATAAGATTTAAGTGAAGTGACGAATGCTCGTCCACCATTTGTCATACTATATACACGGTAACCGACGATATCGTTTGAACCAGAGTTCGTCCAAGTTAATATGCCATTGCTTAGTGCCGCTGTTACAGGGCTTGGAGAAACGCTATCTGCTTGGAATGTTGAACCAGAAACGACCGTATTCCCCGAGCTAGAAGGTAATAGTTTGGAAGTATCTCCACCTAATTTACCTAACATGTGATCAGCAAATGCTTGGTTTAAACCAAAGCCACCTCTTCCAACGAATTCTGGTGGTGTTTTAGAAAGCGCTGCATAAGACTTCCCATTTATGACAACCGAAGAAGCAGATGTAAAGCTATCATCAGGTTGCGTTGGTAAAAGCATATTTTTATTAAATAAATCGGACGTAACAAATCCCGCATTGGCACAAGAAGTGGATGGCGCTAAGCCGGAAATTCCACAAAATGATGCGTTTACGACATTCTCTGGTTTTTTGAACGTTTCTTTTGTCCCTATTAATTCTGGATTTACTTTGTATAAGCTATTCATATATTTTGCCCAAAGTGTGTTGACACGAGCACTTGGGTGTTGATACGTATTATTGAAAGCATATAAAGTACGTGGCTGATCATAACCTAACCAAACACCAAGTGAAATATTTGGATTATAGCCAACTAACCAGACGTCTTTATGATCTTGTGTTGTCCCTGTTTTAGCCGCAAAATCAGAAGAGAAACTTAATAAGCTCTTCGCTTTTGTTGCTGTTCCGCCGTTTGTTAATACGCCGCGCAACATATCTGTCATCATATAAGCAGTTTCTTCTGAAAATACATCTACAGGCTCTGATTTCTGTTCGAAAATAGTATTCCCATCCAAATCTTCAATACGTTCAATCATGTAGGCATCAATAAATTTCCCTTTATTCGCAAAGGTAGCAAAGGCATTCGTATTTTCTTCAACTGAAGCGCCGTGGGTAATTCCACCAATTGAAGTTGAAAGATTGACAAAATCACCTTCCGTTAATCTTGAGAAGCCCATTTTCTCTAAAAATGTAGCAGGGCGTCGATCTAAAATCGAATCATATAAACGAAGCACCGGTAAGTTTTGCGATGTTTTGACTGCTTGGCGCGCTGAAATAATACCGAGTTCCTGAGTTGGATTGTAGTTGACTGGTTCGTAGTTATCATAGCTACGTTTAAACTTCACATCAACGACTGGGCTACCTGCACCGATAACACCGTACTCTAGAGCTGGTGCATATGCGAGCAGTGGCTTCATCGTAGAACCGTTTGAACGGAATGCCCTTGTAGCGTGATTTAATTGTTCTAATTGATGATCACGTCCACCAACGAAGCTTAATATTTTTCCTGTCGTATTTTCGATAACGATACTACCAGTTTGTACAGGTACATCCACTTCAATTACTTCCCCAGTTTCAGGGTCTTTTACTTTTTTCTTATACGTTTGACCATATAATTTGAATTCATTTGTTACTTGTTGCATCGCATCATACATATCTTTATTAATTGTTGAATAAATACGATAACCGCCTGAACGAATTGTTCGGTCAGCTAAGATCATGTATTTATCTTCAAGATTTTTTTCTTCTTTTAGTCTTGCAGGGTCAATCCCATCTTTTTCAGCGAGAATCGTGGCGAAAATCTCTTTAGCGCGTTCTTCTAACTCAGCTGTTAACCACGGGTATTTATCTTCTGGACGTTCTTCACGCTCTCTAAAGTCTTGCGTAATATCATAAGCAATTGCGTTGTCATACTCACTTTTCGTAATGTACCCCGCTTCATTCATGCGATACAAAACGGTTTTCATTCGGTCAATTCCGTGCTGCGTACCTTCCTCACTTTTACGCTCTCCTTTATTAGTAAAAGGCGTATATTTAAAAGGTGCTTGTGGAATACCGGCAATATAAGCGGCTTGTGGTAGGGATAATTCAGCAGCAGAAACACCGAAAATACCTTGCGCCGCCGTTTCAATCCCAGCAATATTCCGACCGGATGCATTTCGACCATAAGGAATGATATTTAAGTAAGCCTCTAAAATTTCTTCCTTTGTCATAAAGTATTCTAAACGTAATGCAAGTAAAATTTCCTTTGCTTTACGCTCATAGGATACTTCGTTTGTTAATATTTGGTTTTTTATTAATTGCTGTGTTAACGTTGATCCACCTGTTTGTGTTGAGGAGTTCGATACGTCCTGTAACAGACCGCGAATAACTGCTTTTGGTACAATCCCGTTATGTTCTCGGAAATATTCATCCTCAGTTGCAAGGACGGCATTAATAACATTAGGTGATATATTGGCAAGTGATGTTTCACGGCGGTCTAAATCAGTACGGATTTTCCCGATGTAAATATCATTTGCGAAATAAAGCTCACTTGTTTCTTCATAGCTGAAAATTTCCTCGCGCATTTCTTCTTTTGAACGGAGTGGCTCCTCCTTAACGAGTGATGCAAAATAACCAGCGCCAACGCTCACCATAAAAATGGTTGAGGCAGCTAGGAATATAATCGTTAAAAGAGTAAGGTTCCAAAAAACGCCACCCGCTATACGGAAATGACGCATCCATTTTGAAGAAGCAAGGATCTCGATTTTTTTATTTAATTGTTCGAGCCATTCTTTCACTTCATCGACCTCCTAAAAATCTGGACGCAATTACGCCTAGGCGTAATTGATTATAGCATATTTGATTCTGAAACGAATATAATTATTGACATAGTACAAATATTGAGTAGAATAAGGAATATAAAATTTCAAACAATGAAGAGTTTGCAGTAATGAATTCATTCCCTGACTTAGAGAGCTAGCGGTTGGTGAAAGCTAGACACAGTGTATTCATGAAGTACGTGCTTAGAGTTTGGACGGGTCGTTTCGATATAAACGCTTAAAGTGGAAGGAAGTTTTTCCTTCAAGCCGGGTGGTACCGCGTTAAATTATACTTATTTGACGTCCCTGCATGCAGTTTGCGTGTAGGGACGTTTTTTCATGCCCTTACATGCAAAAAAACACATGTAAAAGGAGAGATTTTGATGAACGAATTAATTCAAGACTTACAATGGCGCGGGTTATTATACCAACAAACAGATGCAGAAGGTATGGAAAAATTATTAAACGAGCAAAAAGTGTCGTTATATGTTGGGGTAGATCCAACAGCTGATTCCATGCATATCGGTCATATTGTCCCGTTATTAACATTACGCCGCTTCCAACAAGCAGGGCATACACCTGTTTTATTAGTGGGTGGAGCAACAGGAACAGTTGGGGATCCATCGGGTCGTTCAGAAGAGCGCCAATTACAAACGATGGAGCAAATTGATCAAAACGTACAAGGTTTAAAGAAACAGATGGAGCGTTTATTTGATTTTAATTCGGGTTCTAAAAACGCAGCAAAGCTTGTGAATAACCATGACTGGGTTGGTCCATTGTCATTAATTGATTTCCTACGTGATTACGGAAAACTAATTAACGTCAACTACATTTTAAATAAAGATACAGTAGCATCACGCCTTGATTCAGGTATTTCATTTACTGAATTTGCGTACACATTAATTCAAGGAATTGACTTCAATCATTTATACGATCACCACAATGTTCGCATTCAAGTAGGTGGTTCGGACCAATGGGGGAATATTACTACTGGGTTAGAAATGATACGTAAAACACATGATGAGCATGCGAAAGCTTTTGGGATTACGATTCCATTAGTAACAAAAGCAGATGGAACAAAATTCGGTAAAACAGCAGGTGGCGCGGTTTGGTTAGATGCAGAAAAAACATCGCCTTATGAGTTCTACCAATTCTGGATTAATGCAGCGGATGCAGATGTTGTGAAATACTTAAAAATCTTCACATTCTTATCGCATGAAGAAATCGAAAGCTTAGCGGTAAGTGTGGAAGAAGAGCCACATTTACGTAAAGCACAAAAAGCATTAGCAGAAGAAATGACGCGTTTAATTCACGGAGAAGCGGGCTTAGAGGCAGCAGAGCGTATTACAAAAGCATTATTCTCAGGCGACATAAAAGCATTATCTATTGATGAAATGAAAGTTGCCTTTGCGGGTATTCCTTCTGTTGAAGTAGAAAAAGTGGACGAAAACATCGTAGAATTAATCGTTGCAGCAGGCATTTCGTCGTCAAAACGTCAAGCGCGTGAAGATGTGACAAATGGAGCGATTAGTGTTAATGGTGAAAAGGTGACGGATTTAGAATATGTTGTGGACGGCAAAGATCGTTTAGAAGATGCTTTCGCAATTATTCGACGCGGTAAGAAAAAATACCATATGGTGAAATTCGTATAAAATCATAAAATATAAACGTCTCAGAAAATAATCTGAGGCGTTTTTTGCATGTTAATAAAAGGATATTTATGTTAAAATTGGGGTTGTTAAAAGGAGAGTGGAGAATGGAAAAGAAATCATACATCATACCGATTTTTGGAGCTATTATTGGATTTATAGGAGGATGTTTTTTTACATTCATACTAGTATTCATTACTTTATTCAGCGGTGCAATACATTATATCCCGCTTATAATCGCACTTGCAGCAGTACTCTATATTGGCTTTGTACTACATAGTTTTGACTTTTTCACTAGGAAGAAGGTGGCAAAAGTTTTTTGGACATTCGCGCTCGGTGTGTTGGGCGTTACGGCAATGCAACCGATTTTTCACTGGTTTGATAACCGAATTCCGACAGTTGATGCCGAAGTGAATATTTATCAGTACGAGCCTTTTGTCAAAGGGAATCAGGTTGAAAAACTACCACAAGTTGCATCATTACAGCTGCAAGAACCATTACCAAAAATAGATGGTGCAACGGCATTGTATCCGCTGTATGCAGCTTTTGTTCAAGCAGTCTATCCTGAAAAAATGTATAATCCCTATTCAAGTGAAGTGATGGTCAATCAAACACCCGATGCGTATGCTAATTTACTTGAAGGAAAAGTAGATATGATTTTTGCGGCGGGTCCTTCCGAGCAGCAAATCCAACGCGCGCAGGCAAAAGGAATGGAACTTAAGCTAACACCAATTGGAAAAGAGGCCTTCGTATTTTTTGTGAACGCAAAGAACAATATAAATAATTTAACTTTGGAACAAATTAAAGACATTTATGCAGGAGAAATTACGAATTGGTCTCAAGTTGGAGGTAAAAAGGATGCCATTCGTGCTTTTCAAAGACCTCAAGATAGTGGGTCTCAAACAGCTTTACAAAGATTAATGGGTGACAAACCGATTGTGGAAGCGCCTTCTGAAAATATCGCTACAGGTATGGGAGGAATTATTAATGAAGTATCAAAATATAAGAACTATAAAAATGCCATTGGTTATACTTTCCGTTATTATTCGAATGAGATGGTGCGGAGTAAAGAAATTAAATTATTGGAAATTGATGGGGTTGCACCTACAAAAGAAACAATACGCGCAAATACGTATCCAATTACTTCGGATTTTTATATCGTAACGACAGGTGATGAGAATACGCATGTTCAAGCATTTATTGACTGGATTTTATCGGAAGAAGGCCAAAGATTAGTTGAGCAAGCGGGATATGTCCCTGTTACCGAATACGAGTAAAAGAAACGAAATACTTTTGTCTGTTCGATAACTTTGAATCACTTTAAAAATACCAGTATAATAGATTTTGTATTATTATTTTTAGGAGGTTCTATTTTGGTGGAGCAACAAATGCAACATGTCGATGATCGGCATACTATTTTGAGTATTGCCGTTAAACCGCGGGATACGATTCAGTATGTATTACAAACAAAAAATTTACCGTACTTTATTATTGTCGGGTTAATTGGAATGTTTAGTAGCAATATAATGGGCTTTTTAGGGACGTCAGCTTACGCGCAAAATACATTAGGTGCTATCGTTTCGGCTTCGTTTATGTCGAGCTTTTTACTGTATTTTGTATCGACTTTCATTGTAGCGGGAGTATTGCTAGGATCTGCAAAAATATTAGGCGGTCAAGGAAACTTTAAGGAAATGTTCCGTGTTATGAGCATTACGATGATTCCATATATTTGGATTTTACCATTGCTGCTATTTTGGATGCAATTTTCTCCTCAATCGTATTTCATTGTTTCCTATATTGAAATGAGTTTAGGGGATGCGATTTTACAATTTGTTGGGGGCATCTTTATTATCATCGCAAGTATTTGGACATATGCTTTAACAATTATCGGCATTTCGGAAGTACATAAAATTACAAAATGGCGTGCTTTTTTCGCCTCGATTTTAGTAGTCATTGTCCTATGTGCGATTTTGGTGTTTACAAAACTTGTGTAGTAAAATGAATTTAAAAAACGGTCAATCCATTTACAAGGATGACTGTTTTTTTATAGCTCAAGCAATTTAAATGAAAAAACTCCCAAACACTTGATAAACAAGGTTTGAGAGTTTTGTTTGAATCGCGGAAAATTAACGAGAGTAGAACTCTACGATGAATTGTTCGTTGATTTCAGAAGATAATTCAGAACGCTCTGGTAAACGTACAAATGTACCAACTTTAGAGTCGCCATCGAATGATAGGTACTCAGGTACGAAGTTGTTTACTTCGATTGATTCAGCAACAACTGTTAAGTTAGCTGATTTTTCGCGTAGTGCAATTGTTTGACCAATTTTCACTGAGAATGATGGAATATCAACGCGTTTACCGTCAACTAAAATGTGACCGTGGTTAACTAATTGACGAGCTGCACGACGAGTGCGAGCTAAACCTAAACGGTAAACTAAGTTGTCAAGGCGTGTTTCTAATAAGATCATGAAGTTTTCACCATGACGACCTGGTAATTTACCAGCTTTAAGGTAAACGTTTTTGAATTGACGTTCAGTCATACCATACATATGACGTAATTTTTGTTTTTCAGTTAATTGTAGACCGTACTCTGATTTTTTTGAACGAGAGTTTGGACCGTGTTGACCTGGTGCGTAAGGGCGTTTAGCGATTTCTTTACCTGTTCCGCTTAATGAAATACCAAGACGACGAGAAAGTTTCCAAGATGGACCTGTATAACGAGACATAATTTTGTCTCCTCCTTTAAATTTGGTTTTTGTTGTAAAAGAAAAACCAGCTGTACCCAACAAAAAAGGTATTCTATTTTCACGTATCTTCGCCCATGCAGCCGAAAGGGTTACGCAATACACCATCCTATATTAAAATAGAAGGAATAAAATACAAACAATTTAGTCATACAACTACTGCATTCATTTTACACAACTAGTATTGTAACTTTTATTATAATTTTAGTCAATGGAGAAGTATAACAAGGAAAATATAAGCATATAAATATAGTAGGATACGCTTTAGTTAAAATGACCTATAGGTGAGCTTGAAATAACGGATATTCCAATTGATTATGAAATATGTACAATAAATTAGAAAAAAAATCCATAATTTTATAGTCAAATAGACACGATAAGTGTATACTTGATTTTAAGTGAAATAGTATTTGATTCGGTAAATGTGAAAGAAAAAGGTGATTTAATGGTAGTGCATCAAAAGATGATAGAAAAATTTAAATCTGATGTCCTGAGTCTTTGTATTAATTCAAAAGAGGATTTGAATAATTTTGAAGATTATTTCTCATTACTTAATAAATGTTTGACTAAATTTTTTGGTGTAGAAGAGTGCTTTCTTTTCATAATAGAAGGTGAAACTTTAAAACCATTACACAAGGAAATTATAGAACAAACTATCAAGTTACCTTTAGCTTTTAATTTATTTGAGGCTTCCTTTAATGATAGTAAAGTTGTTGAATTGCCTGCCTTTTTTAAAGAAAAGAGCCCTTTTATCGATTATACATCCATGATGCTCGTAAAATTGGAAGAAGCTCAACCAGAGGCAATCTTATTGTTTAAATGTAATCACGAACATCCGGAATGTTTATGTTTTAATCATACAAATGAAACCGTAACGGAACTTGCATCCGTTTTTAAGTATTTATATCAAACCTTTGCGATGCAAGTGAATGAGCAACAATATCGAAAATTATATAATATGACGGATTTATTCCATTCTACAATGGATATCGATATTATTTTAGAAAATGTGCTTGTAACGATTGAAGAGAATTTTCAAGATTTAGAAGTAGAGCTTATTTTATCAAATGATCAGGACCGACAAACACGAGTACGTATTAAGCCATTCGATTATTTATCGGAAAGAGCATCGACCGTGGAAGCATTCGTTTCGGGAGAGTTAAAGGAAGAAGTAGCTGAAGATTTAAATTGCCATTTGCTGAATGCACCCATTAAAGGACGCCAAGCAATTTACGGTATCCTACAAGTGAAAGCACCTCTAACATATGCTTTCTCAGATGCACAAAAAGAATTTATATGCATGCTAGCACAAGCGTCGGGGAACTCCCTCGAAAACGCAAAACTTTATCATCAATCACATCGCTTAATAAGTGATTTACAATTAATTAATGAAACGTCCCATCGTTTAAATATGAAGCTGAATATTAATGAAATGCTCACGTTTTTACAGAAACAGTTAATCAAATCATTCCAACCTATGGAAATTGGTTTCCTATTAAAAGAGAATGAATCCTTTGAAATATCAAATTCGTGTACAGCATTGTTTCAATCAATAGATGGAAGCAAGTATATTCAGCATGTGGAGAAGCATTTTGAAAATACGCAGGATCCTCTCTTTATAGCTGACTTCAGTCGATTACTTGAAGTAGATATCGAGTATAAATCGTTAATGGCAATCCCGATGATTGTGGAAGAAAAAATTAATGGGTTTAGTATTGTTCTTCACAAAGAGCCTTATTTTTTTTCATTTGACAGCTTTAAATTAATGCAGTCACTCATTCATCACTCGTCATTAGCCATTTCAAACTCCATTTTAAGAGATCAGTTACAAGAGATGGTGGACCGCGATCATTTAACGAAACTATTTACGCGCAATTACTCAGATAAATATATTATCAATTCATTAGAACAAGATGATTCAGGAATGTTCTTATTAGTTGATATTGATAATTTTAAAAAGGTTAATGATACACATGGGCATCAAGTTGGTGATGATGTTCTCGTACAAATTAGTTCAGAAATTTTAAACTTTGTCGGAACGAGGGGAATTTGTTCTCGTTGGGGTGGGGAAGAGCTATCGATTTATATTCCAAATATATTAGAGAATGAAGCACTGAAAATCTCAAAGAAAATTGTTGAAGTCGTACCAAAAGTGACGAGTCCAGCAGTGACTATTTCCGCGGGAATGATGGCGTGGAAGAAAGAAAACCGTCCGCATTTTCAACAATTTTTCCGCCAAGCCGATGTCGCGCTTTATTGTGCAAAAAATAGCGGGAAAAATAATGTGCGTGTATTTGAAGATTCAATGCAGTTACAATCATAAAAAATGGAGGCTTATTCGTTAATGTAACGGATAAGTCTCCATTTTTAATGCTCAAGTGAGCGTATTAATTTTAAGATTTACAAGTGTTTGCAAAGTGTTTGTACAAATTGCTCAAGCCCTAATTGATCCTCTTTTGAAAATCGTGCTTCAATAGGACTGTCAATATCTAAAACGCCAATTACTGTATCATTTTTAATGAGTGGAATGACAAGTTCTGATTTCGATGCTGCGTCACAGGCGATATGGCCCGGAAATGCATGCACATCATCAACGAGTAATGTTTGTTTTTGCATGGCGGATGAACCGCACACCCCGCGACCAACAGGAATACGTACGCATGCAGGTAAACCTTGGAATGGTCCAAGCACAAGTTCGCCATCGTTCATTAAATAAAAACCAACCCAATTGATACGATCTAAAAATTGATTCAATAATGCAGAGGCATTACTTAAATTTGCAATGCGATCTTGTTCACCATCTAATAATGTGTGTAACTGTCGGGAAAGTGTTGTATATTGCTCGTCAAGCGGACCTTCATAATTAATACGAGAAAACATAATGGACCTCCATTTATAATTTAATTTTTTGAGAAATCATCGTATAATGTTGATGTAAATCGTTTGCTGTATGGGCATCAGAGCCAAAAACAATAGGGAGTTTGATCGCTTGTGCGAACGCAACAAAATCCAATGGTGGATATGGTTCTTTACATAAGGGTTTACTTAAACCAGCACTATTTAAATCGAGCTCATAACCATTTTCCATCATTAACGTAAACAACGCTTCAATTTGGTGTTTGTCATCGATTTGGAGCGCATGTGCAAGTTGGAATTTATGGATCAATGTGGGATGACCAATCCTTTTTGGCTTAAAAGGTCCTAAATCGGCCTGAATGGACATTTGTACGGTGTCGTAATATTGAGAATACATTTCCTGAATCCCTCCAACCTGCTCAGCAAAATGTAAATACACATCTTCAGAAAAATCGATGCAATAATATTCGTCGTCGTGTTTTAAAAAGTGAACTGACAAAATAGCATCGTCTAAAAGTTTCCCGTATTCGTTCAAAAATTGGCGCGTTTCTGCTTCATATCCGACAATATAATCAATTTCTAAACCGATATTAATTTTAATTTGTGCTTTATAAGATTCTTTTAGGCGCTGAAGCTGTTCAAAATAATTATGTAATTGCGCCGTATTCATCCCGCTATCTTGCTCAGGTGTGGGATCGACAAAGTTTGCGGGTAGTGGTGCATGCTCGGTAAACGTGATTTCATCAAAGCCATTCGCAATTGCTTTTTCAATATATAATTCGAATGGATCAGAAGAACCGTGTGGACAAAATGGTGTATGAATATGACCATCTCTTTTCATTCGGATGCCCTCCTTTTGTACTAGGTTTTAAGAAGTTAGAAAAAACAGTGAAATAGTTCAACAAAACTATGAAAACATGGTATTATTAGAGTTACGTATATAGCCATTTTATTGATTTAAATTTGGAGTAGGGGGCTTACAATGATAAAGTATATCATCATTGTCGTCGTCATACTATTAGCATTATTAATTACAGGTTTAGTAGTAAGGCGCAAGCATAATGCAGAAATAGGACGATTAGAAAAAGAGAAGATGCAAATTCAGCATTATCCGATATTTGAAGAGCTTGCGAAAGTAAAAGCTTTGAATATGAATGGACAAACCGAAGAACTTTTTGAAGATTGGCGTAATCGCTGGTTAGACGTTGTGGACGTTCAAGTGACAAAGCTAGATGAAATGCTTTTTGATGCTGAAGAGTATATCGATCGTTTTAAATTTAAAAAAGCGACACTTATTGAGCGAGAAATTGAACAAGAGATTACAAAATGTGAACAAGTACGTGTAGAAATTATTACAGAGCTCGATGAATTAATAGGCAGCGAAGAAAAAAATCGTATTGAAATGGAACAACTGAAGGAATATTACCGTTCTGCACGAAAAACGATTTTAGCGCATCAGCATTCATTTGGGCCAGCGCTACAACAACTAGAGAAAAAAATAGAAGATTTCACACCGAAATTTGAAGAATTTGACGTATTAACGAAAGATGGAAACTATTTACAAGCGCGTGAGATCGTTTTACAGCTTAATAATGAAGCGCAAAATATCTTTAGTTTATTAAGTGAAGTTCCTACTTTATTGACAGATATCCAAGCGAAAATTCCAACTGCGATTCATGAATTGCGTAACGGACAGCGCGAGATGGAAGAACAAAATTATTATTTACGCCATTTAGAGTTAACGCAGTATTTAGATAATCTTGAAAAAGAATTGGATACATTGAAAATCGCGATTGCAGAATTAAATTTACAAACAGTCGCGCCACGTATTCAAGAAATTAACGATGAAATTGATAATTTTTATGACTTGCTGGAAAAAGAAGTACTTGCAAGAAATTATGTAGATCGTCATTGTTCTGCTATGTATAGCACAATTTCAGAAGTGATGCGTTTAACAAAAGAAATCAGTGATGAAGCTGCCTATGTTCAACATAGTTATCGATTGCAAGATAGGGAAGCTGAAATTCCGAGAGCGGGCTTAAAGCATTTAGAAGTTTTACAAAAGCGCTACGAATTATTATCGATTAGAGTGCAGGAAGAGCAATCAGCCTATTCCAGCTTGCAAGAAGAGCTTCGAGAAATTACAGAAGAAATTGAGCGAATTGCAGAAGAGCAAGAAAGTTTCTCAAATAACTTGAAAAATTTACGTATCGATGAAAATCAAGCGCGCGCCGATTTAGAGGGATTAAAGCGTTTATTACAAAATACGGATCGTATGATAAATCGTGCAAACATTCCGGGGATTCCGAGTGAGATGGATGCACGTATTGAAGAGGCGGAAGAGAAAATATTTATTGTTATGCAAAGCTTACAAGAAGTACCGCTAAATATTGTGCAAGTAAACCAAAATTTATTGGGCGCGAAGCAATGCATTGAAGAAGTAAATGACCGCGCGCAAGAAATGATTGAAAATGTGATGATTATTGAACGACTTATTCAATTTGGAAATCGTTATCGTGCTACCAATGGACAAGTGCATGAGCGTTTATTGGAAGCGGAGGAAGCATTTACACAATTCCGCTATGTCAAAGCATTAGAGGACGCGGCAAAAGCTGTAGAAACAGTCGATCCAAGTGCAATTAAACGAATTGAAGAGCTTGTTCAAGAGGAATTACTTATAAAATCATAAGCATAACGGTTACATGTTCAGCCATTACGCGTTATAATTATAAAGCAAAAAATGAAGGCCACCTTGCATAATTTGTGCAGGTGGCTTTCTTAGTGAAATGAAGTTAAACCTCCGTAAAAATTGACGATTCCACGCAACATACTTGCGCGAGTAGCCTCTTTTTAACGGAAAAATGTTAATGAAAAAGAAGGTAAGAATTCATGATTTATTTAGATAACAGTGCCACAACAAAACCACATAAAGAAGTTCTTGCGACATTTATGCAGGTCAATGAATTGTATTATGCAAATCCGGCATCTATTCATCGTGCAGGAGTTGAAGCAAATACGTTACTCGCAAAAGCGCGAGAACAAATTGCTCAATTATTAAATACTGAGGCAAATCATGTGCTCTTTACTGCAGGTGGTACAGAGTCCAATAATTTTGCATTTTATGGTGTAGCTAAAAAGGGTAATTTTAGAGGGAAGCATATTATTACGACTGAAATTGAGCATCCATCCATTTTAGAAGCTGCTAAACGTTTACAGTCGGAAGGATATGAAATTGATTACTTAAAACCGGACAAAAACGGTGTTATTTCATTAGATGAGCTACAAAAGAAATTACGCAAAGAGACGATTTTAGTTAGTATTATGCATGTAAATAATGAAATGGGTGCGATTCAGCCGATTGAAGAAGCGGCTACAATTATCCATGAAAATAGTCGAGCAATGTTTCATGTAGATGCGATTCAAAGTTTCGGTAAGCTTCCGATTACATTTAAAGATGAGGCAGGACCTGATATTTTATCCCTTTCTGGTCATAAAATTCATGCATTAAAAGGTTCAGGCGTACTTGCTTTCCGCAAAAAGCCAATGATTGAGCCATTTCTTGTCGGAGGTGGTCAGGAATTTGGATTAAGAAGTGGTACAGTAGCTGTTCCACAGGCTGTAGCATTTGCCAAGGCGGCTCGTTTAGCAATAGAGGCATTGCCCGTGCAGCTTGAAAAGTATAAAAAGTGGTCTACTAACTTACACGAGTATTTTGCCCAATTCGGTTCGGAAATATTTGTTCTTTCACCAAAAAATGGGGCAGCACATATTTTATCTTTTAGTGTGCGCGGTTTAAAAGGTGAAATTTTAATTAATGCCATGCAAAAACGAAATATTATTATATCGACTTCAAGTGCCTGTTCATCGAAACAAACGAAAACAAGTCATGTTGTGGAAGCATTAAACGTTGATGGGCAGTTTAAAAATGGTGTTTTAAGATTAAGTTTTGGTGCTTTTACAACAAATGAAGAAATAGAAGAATTTAAAGAAGCGTTTACAGCGGTAATGAAAGAGTTAAAAGGAGATAATGAACGATGAAATTTAAAGAAATTTTAGTTCGCTATGGCGAATTATCTACAAAAGGTCGCAATAAAAAGGATTTTATTAATCGATTACGTGATAATGTCCGTTATTCATTTAATGATATTATGCCATTAAAAATTCGTGCGGAACGTGATCGCATGTTTATCGAAATTGAAAATGATGAGAAATTAAATGTATTAATGGACAGATTGCCGCATGTATTTGGCATTCAATCATTTAGCCCGGTTGCTTCATGTGGAAAAGATTTAGATGAAATGAAGGCACTTGCGTTAGACATTTTAGAAGATTACCGTGATGCAGGCGATATTACATTTAAAGTAGAAGTGCATCGTACGGATAAAACATTCCCATTAAATACACATGAATTACAACGTGAAATGGGTGCAACGATTTTACCACAGTTTTCGAATTTTACAGTGCAAGTAAAAAAACCAGATGTTACATTGCGTGTAGAAGTGCGTGAAGATGCGATTTATATGATGGCCCAAGTAATTCAAGGTGCTGGTGGTATGCCAGTTGGTTCAAATGGTAAATCATTATTAATGCTATCGGGTGGTATTGATAGCCCAGTTGCTGGATATTTAATGATGAAACGTGGCGTTCGAATTGATGCAATTCATTTCTTTAGTCCACCATATACAAGTGATAATGCGCTACAAAAAGTAAAAGAATTAGCGAATGGATTAACAAAATTCGGTGCAAATGTGCGTCTTCATGTTATTCCATTTACCGAACTACAAGTAGCGGTCAAAGATAATGTACCTGATAATATGTCTATGACTTCTACGCGACGTATGATGATGAAAGTGGCAGATAAAGTGCGTGAAGAAGTTGGCGCGCTTGGTATTGTTACTGGAGAAAGCTTAGGACAAGTTGCTTCACAAACACTTGAAAGCTTAACGGCTATTAATGATGTAACGAGCACACCGATTTTACGTCCATTAATTTCGGCAGATAAATTAGATATCATTAAAATCGCAATGGAAATTGGCACATATGAGACATCGATTCAGCCATTTGAAGACTGCTGTACTGTATTTACACCAGCAAGTCCAAAAACAAAGCCAAGACTGGATAAAGTGCAGCACTTTGAAAGCTTTACGCAATTTGACGAGCTTATTGAACGTGCAGTTAAAAATCGAGAGACCTATATATTCCCACAAAAGGAAGTAAAAGAAGATAAATTTACTGATTTATTATAGAATTTCACGGAATTGATAGTAATTACCTAATACAAGAACATATTACCTATTGTTTATAGTGTATGTTTTTTCTCATCTGGCACATTCTAATGTCACAAGGAGGTGAGAGAGACATGACAAACAACAACAACGGTTCATCAAACAAATTAAACGTACCTGGTGCAAAACAAGCACTTGACCAAATGAAATACGAAATTGCTCAAGAGTTTGGCGTACAATTAGGTGCAGAAGCTTCATCACGTGCTAACGGTTCAGTAGGTGGAGAAATCACAAAACGCCTAGTACAAATGGCAGAACAGCAATTACGCGGTTCATCAAACAAATAATTAAAAATTAAAAAAAGAGTGCTGCAACTTTAACGAGTTGCAGTTCTTTTTTTATTTTGATTCAAATTGGGATGAATTATTCGATAAAAAAATGGTTACCCTATAGAAAGTTTTTGGAAATAAGCAAAAACATTAGTATAATGAAATGGTAAATATCATTTTACAATCAAAGGGGGATTCGGAAATGATTCATAACGAACTAATTGCACCAAAGAATTATAATATTATTAATGAATTTGAAAAGCATGAAAATCTCGAACAAAAAATTGCATTAATTATTCAAGAGGAAGATGGGAGTCAGGACAGCTTTACATATAACACGCTTTTGCAAATGGCTAATCAAGTTGCAAATACGTTTCAATCTAGAGGGCTAAAAAAAGGGGACGTCATTTTAATTATGCTTCCGCGTTGTTTAGAAGCATACGTAACATATATTGCCGCGCTTAAAGCAGGACTTGTCATTATTCCAAGCTCGGAGCTATTACGTAGTAAGGATATTGATTATCGTATTGCACATTCAAATGCAAAGGCAATTATTGCAATGGAGCAATATGTGGATGAGTTTGAACAAGCAGAAAATTTAGGCGGACTTCAGCTCTTCATTGTTGGTAATGAAAAAGAATCTTGGATATCTTTAATGGAAGAAGCTAAACAGCAATCAAATGAATTCCAAGCGCAAGCAACTGAGTCATCTGATTTAGCCTTTTTAGCCTATACATCTGGCACAACGGGGAATCCAAAAGGGGTTATGCATACGCATGGTTGGGGCTTTGCACATTTAAGAACGGCAGCGCCAAAATGGTTAGGTGTGCAAAATGGAGACGTTGTTTGGGCAACAGCAGCACCAGGTTGGCAAAAGTGGATTTGGAGTCCATTTTTGGCGGTATTAGGTAGTGGTGCAACGGCTTTTGTTTATAAAGGGAAGTTTGATGCCGAGAACTATTTAAAAATGATTGAGCAGCAAAAAGTGAATGTATTATGCTGCACACCGACAGAGTACCGAATGATTGCAAAGTTAGATAACTTATCTACGTTCCAACTATCAACTTTACGTAGTGCGGTTTCAGCAGGCGAGCCATTAAATCGAGAAGTAATTGAAACGTTTGAACGTGAATATAATATCGTAGTGCGAGATGGCTATGGTCAAACAGAAAATACATTGCTTGTTGGTACATTAATTGATATGGAATTACGACCTGGATCGATGGGGAAACCGACACCAGGTAACCAAGTGGACGTAATCGATGAATTTGGACAACCATTGCCAGCAGGAGAAGTCGGTGATATTGCAGTCCATAAATCAACTCCAGCATTATTTAAAGGTTATTTCAATGATGCAGAGCGAACATCGATGCAGTACCGAGGTGATTGGTATGTGACGGGAGATCAAGCGAAAAAAGATGAGGACGGGTACTTTTGGTTTGAAGGTCGCAACGACGATATCATCATTTCTTCAGGTTACACAATTGGACCATTTGAAGTAGAAGATGCATTAGTAAAGCACCCAGCTGTGAGTGAATGTGCTGTTGTAGCAAGCCCTGATGAAATTCGAGGCAATGTTGTAAAAGCGTATGTCGTTTTAAAAAATTCTGCATTAAAAGATTCACCGACACTTGTTGCAGAGTTACAAAACCATGTGAAAGAGTTAACTGCACCTTATAAATATCCAAGAATTATTGAATTTATTGATGAACTACCGAAAACTATTTCAGGTAAAATTCGTCGTGTCGAATTACGATTAGTAGAGCAAAAATAATCGGATTTTCGGAATTATTTCCTGGGGAATGAAAAGATGGTCGAATGATGGCCATCTTTTTTCTATTGGATCTATCAATACTTGAAAAAAATGAAACTTAATGTAAAATACTTTCGTATGGAAGTATAGGAGGAGGTAATAAAATGAATACGAAACGATGGGTAGCACTAGGGATAGCGGCAGTGCTCATGTTTTTCTCACTTGGGATTAACACAATTATTACTATTTTTAAAACAGATTTCTTCAGTAGCTTCGATAATTTAATGAGCACTGAAACACTTTCATTAGAACAAGTGGTTGAAGGTGGCGATTTTGATAAACGAATTGTCAATTTAACAGTAAACGGGGTGATCCAAGATGTTGGAGAGCCGAGCGTTTGGGAGACAGTTGACTACAATCACAAATTATTTATGAATCAATTGGAATCCGTATTGCATGACGAATCGATTAAAGGCGTTGTTCTAACGGTTAACTCACCTGGTGGCGGTGTTATTGAATCTGCTGAAATTTACGAAAAGCTTGTACAAATAAAAGAAGAGCGCCAAATTCCGATTTACGTTTCAATGGGGACAATGGCTGCATCTGGTGGGTATTATATTGCTGCACCGGCAGATAAAATCTTTGCACAGCGTGAAACAATTACAGGTTCGATTGGTGTCATTATGCAGTCGATTAACTATGGGAAATTAGCAGAAAAAGTAGGCATTGAATTTGAAACGATCAAATCAGGAGCACATAAGGACATGTTTGGTGGAGTACGTCCATCAACACCAGAAGAATTGGCGATGCTTCAAGAAATGATTGATGAGTCATATGAACAATTTGTAGATATTATCGAAGCAGGTCGCGGCATGTCCGAAGCACAAGTGAAGAAGGTTGCGGATGGTCGAGTTTTAGGTGGTACGCAAGCATTAAATGCAGGGTTGGTCGATGAAATTGGCAATGAAAAAGATGTAATTGCTGCGATGCGTGTAGATTTTGGATTAGAGGATGCAGAACTATTTGAATATGCTACTAGTTCAGATAGCTGGGCATCATTATTTGGTGTGAAAATTGGTTCGATGCTAAGTCCATCTGCTGAGTCTCAATATCTTTCTAAAATCATATCTTCAACAAACTCGCCACGAATGATGTATTTATATGGTGAATATTAAGGGAGGGAACGACATGACTGAGGTAATCGAAACATTTGAGACGAAGCCGACTACTCTGTACCCCCAAATTCAACATAAAACAGCTGGATTTTGGATGCGATTTTGGGCATTTATATTAGATTCAGTAATCATTGCCGCGATTGTAGGTGTGACAATACGTCCACTGTTTGCGTTGATGGACTGGGATTTAATTGCCGTTAACTGGTACGCGCCGTTTACTATGTTATCTGCAGTAATTTATTATGCGTATTTCATTTTGTTAACAAAGTATTTTAAGCAAACATTAGGTAAAATGGTATTTGGTCTACGTGTAGAAAAGGACAATGGTGAGCCGTTAGACTGGTCCACTATTGTGTTTCGAGAAGGTGTAGGAAGATTCATTAATAGTACGTTTTTCCATGTGCCCTATTTAATTGTAGCTTTTTCACCAAAAAATAAAAGTGTAGCGGATTACTTTGCCGATACAGTCGTTGTACATGAAAAAATGTTTATTGAAAAAGTTTAAAAAAAATTGGAATGGGTATCTTTAAGTATCGACACCTTTCTATTTTGAAAAGTCGCCTAGTTTTAGGCGGCTTTTCTTTTTGGGAAAGATGTTCCATTAGTTAAGGCTAGTTAGTTGCATTCTGTAATTTATATCTAGTAATATAAGGGAATAACAAGGAGGCGGTTATTTATGGTACAAGTAACATTTAAAAATGGTCCAATAACATTAATTGGTAATGAAGTAAAAGTAGGAGATATGGCGCCTAATTTTAACGTATTAGCAAATGATTTATCAGCCGTAACATTAAATGATTCTGAAGGTAAAATTCGTTTATTCTCAGTTGTTCCTTCTTTAGATACGGGCGTTTGTGATCAGCAAACACGTAAATTTAATGAAGCAGCTGCTGAATTAGGTGACAATGTCATTATTTATACAGTGTCGATGGATTTACCATTTGCTCAAAAGCGTTGGTGCGGTGCAGCGGGAATTGATCAAGTTGTAACAGTATCCGATCACCGTGATGCATCGTTTGGTGAAGCATATGGCGTACATATTAAAGAATTACGCCTACTAACACGTGCTGTTTTTGTAGTAGATGCAGCGGGCAAAGTTGCGTATGTAGAATACGTACCTGAAGCAACAGATCATCCAAACTATGAAGCGGCAATCGAAGCCGTAAATGCCCTTTCAAAATAATATTTATTTAGTCGTAAATGAAATATGAAAACGGACACCCACTCAGGCTTTTTTGAGTGGGTTGTTCATTTTAGAAGGAAAATATGTGAAGTTCGAGTATAGTAGTACTAGTGAAGACGTTTTTTAGAAGGAGCAAGAATGATGGATAAATTTGAACAAATTTTTGGATTTTTAAATGGGCATGCAGATGAAATTGTGAAAGAGCAAGATATAGAGTATTTAGATGCCCTTTTACAAACATTAGAGGATACATTAGATGGCAAATTTGATTGGCAAGTCGAAGGTGCGACGAACGAAGATATGCGAAAAGCAATTCAAATTGCCATTTTAAAAGGAATGCGTAAAAGTGCACAGCCTAATCATCAAATGACACCTGATACACTTGGGTTACTCGTAAGTCATTTTGTTGAACAGTGCTTTGAAGAAGAATTAAAAAATGGTCCGATAACCGTTTTAGATCCGGCATTAGGAACAGGTAATTTATTGTATACAGTAATGAATGCAATGGAAGGTAAAATTCAAGCAACAGGTGTAGAGGTTGATGAGTTACTTATTCGTTTAGCAGCGGCAACAGGAGATTTAGTTGAGCAACCTGTCACATTATTCCGCCAAGATTCATTAGAAAAATTATTAGTAGATCCAGCCGATGCGGTTATTTGCGATTTACCTGTAGGGTATTATCCGAATGAAGAGGTTGCGTTAGATTATGAGCTATGCGCAACGGAAGGTATGAGCTATGCGCATCATTTGTTCATTGAGCAATCGTTGAACCATACAAAAGAGGGCGGCTATGCGTTCTTCTTAATTCCTACAAACTTATTTGAGTCGGAGCAAGCGAAGCAATTGCACAAATTTATTAAAGGGCATGCTTGGATCCAGGCTGTTATTCAATTGCCTGAAAACCTATTCTCTTCACGTGCTCATGAGAAAAGCATTTTAATTTTACAAAAACAAAGTTCTTCACTAAAAGCACCACGCGAAGTATTACTTGCAAAGGTGCCGAATATGTCGAATAAACAGGCACTTGCCATGTTCTTTGAAAAAGTGCGTATGTGGAAAGAAGGAAAATAATCGAAAAAGCCGCTGAAAGGTCATTGGAAAATGACTTTCAGCGGCTCTTTTAATTGGAAATGATCATCACTCTGGTGTACGAATAACTAATACATCACAGTGTGCAGAACGTACAATCGCTTCTGAAACAGAGCCGATTAAGAAACGCTCAACAGCATTTAAACCTGTTGCACCACAAATAATTAAATCTGCTTCTACTACTTTAGAAAGCTCTTTTGTGATGATGTTTTTTGGAGAACCGTACTCGATTACTAAGTTAACGTTTGCAACGCCAGCTTCTTCAGCTTGCTTTTTGTAACCGTTTAGTAATTCTTCTGAGTGCTCTTGTGCGCGCTCAGCGATTGTGCGGTCATATGCTTCAATTGCAGCGAATGAACGTGTGTCAATAACATTTACAAGATTGATTGTTGCACCTTCATTACGTTTTGCAACGTCAATTGATTTACGGAATGCATATTCTGCTTCTTTAGAACCGTCTACTGCAACTACAATACTTTTATAATGATTAGCCATTTTCATTTCCTCCTTAATTGTCTATATGTGTATTATACCAAATGTTTTACAGTTGGAAATAGCTATCGTTGAAAAAATGTAAATATTCCTCCTATTTGTATAATAAAAGTCAAACAATATTCTTAAATGGAAGGAGCAAGTTCATACTTACTAGAAAGCATAAAAACGTGTCGATAAGAAAAAATAAATTAGAAAATTTCATAAATCTAATAATTTATAATTTATTGTAAATTCAATAAATTTAACTACTATTTTTTTCATAAAATTGGTAGAATAGATTTGATTCACTAATTGTTCTTGGGGAGGAATAAGCGATGAAAATAGGGGTACCGAAAGAAATTAAAAATAATGAAAATCGAGTGGCAATGACGCCAGCTGGTGTTTTATCACTTGTAACGTCTGGACATGAAGTGGTAATAGAAAAAGGAGCAGGTTTAGGTTCTGCGTTTACTGATGCAGATTATCTTTTAGCGGGGGCAAAAATCGTTGATAGTGCAGAAGAGGCTTGGTCTGCCGAAATGGTTTTAAAAGTGAAGGAACCGGTTGAAAGTGAGTATGGCTATTTCCGCGAAGGGTTAATTTTATTTACGTATTTACACTTAGCAACCGAGCTAGCATTAACAAAAGCATTGAACGACAAAAAAGTAGTAGGCATTGCATATGAAACGGTACAATTGCCGAACCGTTCATTACCATTATTAACGCCGATGAGTGAAGTTGCAGGTAAAATGGCAACGCAAATCGGTGCACAATATTTAGAAAAGCTACCAGGTGGAAAAGGGATTTTATTAGGTGGTGTATCAGGCGTTCAGCGTGGAAAAGTAACGGTGATTGGGGGAGGAATTGCTGGTACGAACGCAGCTAAAATTGCTGTTGGCATGGGAGCAGACGTGACAATTATTGATTTAAGCCCTGAGCGATTACGTCAGTTAGAGGACATCTTTGGACGAAATGCACAAACATTAATTTCAAACCCGTATAATATTGCACAGGCTGTGAAAGAAGCCGATTTAGTTGTAGGGTCTGTATTAATTCCAGGAGCAAAGGCACCAAAGCTTGTGACAGAGGACATGATTCGTTCGATGTCACCTGGTTCAGTTGTTGTAGATATTGCCATTGATCAAGGAGGCTGCTTCGAAACATCTGAAAAAGTAACAACACATGACAAACCAACATTCGTGAAGCATGGTGTCGTACATTATACAGTTGCAAATATGCCAGGTGCAGTTCCACGTACGTCAACGGTTGCATTAACAAATAATACCGTTCCATATGCATTACAAATTGCTAACAAAGGCTATGTGAAAGCATGTTTAGACAACCCAGCTTTAAAACTAGGTCTGAATACATTAGAAGGTCATGTAGTGTATGAGGCAGTGGCCAATGCACAAGGTGTACCATGTGTTTCAGTAGATGATCTATTAGGTGTTTCATCTGGTTTAACGAATTAATAATAAGAAGCTGACGAATTCAAGGTTCGTCAGCTTTTCCTATGAGTAATTAATTTTCCACCGCAATAAGCTCTGTTGAAGTATTGCCCTCATAATCCGTTATTTTAATAATGCCATAACCCTTTGCAATAAATAATGTTGAGCCGTTTGGATAGTTTAACACAACTACATTATTGAACATGCCGGCTTTTGTATGGACGATTTCGGTAGTACTAACCACCACCACTTCAGTATACTCACTTTTTTCTACTTCATAATCCATGTCGCGAATAGTTGACGTTGCGTTCATTGGTAAATCTAATGAAAAATAGAAAACATCTGAATTGGCATCGCCCATTGTAAAGCTTTTAGGGGATTCAATATACGTATAGCCTGTGTATTCATCTTCTAATAAATTGACAGCATTGTCGAAGTAGGGATTTTTTGTAGCGATATACGTCGTTTTTTCCGGTCCTTGAAAAGACGGTTCGTATGTGTAGCTTTGATCTGTTTTAGGTAGGAGGCTGGATATTATTTGTGTGGAAGTTATTGTATTTATTTCGGTCGATTTGTTCGTCTGAGTTAATCCATACATCGTGTTAAGTCTCGCTTGATACTCTACCGAAGCCCATTTGTTTTTTACTGCATGAACAATTCCTATTAGGTGATTTTGAAATAGTGCTATTTTTTCAGTATGCATTGGAGACGCACCATGAAAGAATAGATCATTTTTAATTTGAAAATCGTACACAGATGCAGCCTGAATGAAAGCGGATTTAGGAGAACTAAGAGGCGATACGATTAAGACGAATGAAATGAACGTAATTTTAACTATTTTTTTCATGGCGCACTCCCTTTCTTACTTCTGTTATTTTGCCTATTAAAACAAGGGAAAGAATGTAAAGGAAATAGGTTTCCTTTTATGAAGTTAATAAAGTTTTAATAGAAAAAGCCGTTTTGAAATCTATCAAAACGGCTTTTTACAATTATATGAAACTATATTTTATAAAATGACTAAATCTTTTGTGAATTTCGTTAAAATTTCTACGCCATCCGCTGTAACGACCACATCATCCTCGATGCGAACGCCCGCAACGTCCGTTTTATAAATTCCTGGTTCAATTGTAAATACAGTACCCGGATTTAAAACCATTTCGTTTGTCCCTGTAATGGACGGGAATTCATGAACCGAGATGCCAAGTCCATGTCCAAGACGGTGCGTGAAATATTGTCCGTAGCCTGCTTCTGTAATGACATTACGCGCAATTTTATCTAAATCCATCGCAATTACACCTGGTTTTACAGCAGCAATCGCATCTTCATTTGCTTTGCGAACAGCATTATAAATTTTTACTTGTTCTTCATTCGGCTGACCGAACGCCACAGTACGCGTAATATCAGAGCAATACCCTTCATAAACAACGCCTAAATCAAATAAAATAAAGTCCCCTTTTTGAACTTTTCGATCTCCAGGTGTCCCATGTGGAGAAGCTGCTTTTTCACCTGCGAGCACCATTGTATCGAAACTCATCGAATACCCTTTTGCTTTAATAGCAGATTCAATCGTATTTAAAATGTCCATTTCCGTTTTGCCTTCAGCAATCGCATCACAGCCGACTTGAATAGCGTAGTCCGCCAGTTCTGCAGCTTTACGCAGTTTTGCCAATTCATCTTCATCCTTTTGGATACGCATTGCATTAACTTTTGTATCAATACCCGCAAATTGAGCTGCTGGATAACGCTCTTGTAACGCTTCTAAACGTTCAACCGTAAGATGTGCTTTTTCAATGGCAAGTGAAGATAGCTGAACATTTTTTGAAGCAACTGTTTTCGCTAATACATCCCAAGCGATTTCCGTATCTTCATGACCGACGACATCATATGCCCAGCCCGCAGCTTTCGCATCAGGCACTTCCATCTTCGGACAGATTAAAAAAGGTTGCTCCTGTTTAAATACCATAATTCCTAATAAACGTTCATGTGGATTGCTTTTGAAACCCGAAAAATAAAAAACATTGTCCGGTGTTGTAATGAAGGCAGCTTCTAAATTGTTTTCAAACAGATAATTTTGTAATTGTTGTAGTTTTGACATATGCAAAACCCCCTTCTTTTTAATTGAACTATGCAGTATAGTGAAAGTTCTGACATAGAATAGCATATCAAAAAAAGGGATTTCTGCATATTCCTCGAATTAAAGATATAATGGCTAGAATAGGAGGGGTTTTTATGCGAATTTCATTTCATGGACATTCAGTTGTAAAAATACAAACGAATAAACAAACGATCTTAATTGATCCATTTATTAATGGGAATGGTCAAACAGATTTACAAGTTGAAAAGGAGAATCCCGATGTTATTTTATTAACACATGGGCATAATGATCATGTTGGGGATACGGTGGAACTTGCGAAGAAAAATGATGCACTTGTTGTAGCACCGAATGAATTAGCGAATTATTTAGGTTGGCAAGGGTGTCGTGTACACAATATGCATATTGGCGGTGCGCATGTATTTGATTTTGGTAAGGTGAAATATACGCAAGCTTTTCATGGGTCATCTTATGTAACCGAAAACAATGAAATGATTTATACGGGTATGCCTGGAGGGATTTTATTTACGGCGGAGGATATTACGATCTATCATGCAGGAGACACGGCGTTATTTGGGGATATGGAGCTGATTGGCAAACGTCATCCAATCGACGTAGCATTTTTACCAATTGGGGATAACTTTACGATGGGACCTGAGGATGCGGCATATGCAGTGTCGTTATTAAAGCCGAAAATCGTTGTACCAATTCATTACAATACATTCCCACCAATTGTTCAAGATCCAAATGATTTTGCAAAATTAGTAGAAGATGCAGACGTTCAAGTTTTAAAAGTTGGTGAAGAAGTAAACTTTGAATAGTTGATAGAAAAAAGTAGCGAAAACGGCTACTTTTTTTTATGTGTACAATAATATCAAATGAGCATCATCATACGTATGACCAATAGTTAAAATTGTATAAATGTAACTTGATTTAGCAAAAGTCCCTTACTTCAATAAGTGGGATAGATGCCAAATAGGCAATTCTATTTTTGTGGGTGTTCAAACCTTGGCTGCACTTAGGAAGAAAGGCTAAACCCACAACGCCTTTGTGACCAACATCGTGTTGGCCCAAGCCCCGGCGGATGTCACAGATTTTTTAGAGGAGCTTTTCGAGCGTGCTCGAAAAAAAATCCGGACACAATTACGCAAGGGCGTAATTGATTAGTCAAATATGGTACACTAGGGAAAGAACGAATGATGGGGAAATAGGTGATAATATTGTCAACAAAACACGAAAAAATACTACAATATATCGAATCATTACCAGTTGGCGATAAAATTTCAGTACGCCAAATTGCAAAGGAAATGCAAGTAAGTGAAGGGACAGCTTACCGTGCGATCAAGGAAGCCGAAAATCGCCGTTTAGTAAGCTCGATTGAACGAGTAGGTACAATTCGTATTGAGAAGAAAAAGAAAGAAAATATTGAACGCCTAACATTTGCAGAAATCGTCAATATTATAGATGGACAAGTATTAGGTGGCAAAACAGGTTTACACAAAACATTAACAAAGTTCGTCATTGGTGCTATGAAACTCGATGATATGATGCGCTACACTGATGCAGGTAGTTTACTTATTGTTGGAAACCGTACACAAGCACATGAATACGCATTGAAAACGGGCGCAGCTGTATTAATAACAGGTGGCTTTGATACAACCGATGAGAATAAATTACTTGCAGATGAATTGGATTTACCGATCATCTCAACGAGCTATGATACATTTACGGTGGCAACAATGATTAACCGTGCCATTTATGACCAATTAATTAAAAAGGATATTTTGTTAATTGAAGATATTTATGTTCCGATGGAAGATACAGCGGTGCTACGTAATACGCATTTAATTGCGGATTATCATAAACAAAATATGCGTACAACACATGGGGCGTTCCCGGTTGTCACTGCTCAAAATAAGCTAGTCGGAATGATTACAAGTAAAGATGTCATCGGACGTGATGAATCGGAAGCGATTGATAAAGTCATGACGAAAAATCCAATTGCTGCTTCGATGAAAACAAGTGTTGCAACTGCAGGGCATCGCATGATTTGGGAGGGTATTGATTTACTTCCGATTATTAATGAAGATGGTTTATTGCAAGGTGTTATTACCCGTCAAGATGTTTTGAAAGCGCTGCAATTAGCACAACGTCAACCGCATCATGGTGAAACAATTGATGATTTAGTGAAAAATGAGATGCGTGTGTTAGGTGATGAGGATCTAGTAGTGGAGTTTAAAGTGACACCGCAAATGACCAACCAGTTTGGGGCGATTTCTTACGGTGCTTTTACAACATTGCTAGCTGAAGTAGGCTCATTTGCATTAAAACGCCGTAAACGTGGGGATGCCGTGGCAGAAAATATGACCATTTATTTCATTAAGCCAGTGCAAATGGAGAGCATATTAACTGTTCGCCCACAAATTTTAGATATGAGTCGTAAGTTTGTAAAAATGGACTTTGAAGTATTTAATGGCTCGCTTTTAGTAGGAAAAGCATTAATGATGTTCCAGTTATTAGAGAGATAATGAAAAAGGGGCAACCCTCAAAATAGGACGCCCCTTTAATCAATTACGCCTCGGCGTAATTGCGTCCAGATTTTTTCGAGCTAGCTCGAAAAACTTCCCTTAAAAATCTGTGACATCCGCCGGGGCTTAGGTCAACACGAAGTTGATCACAAAGGCGTTGTCACAGGACGTGACGGGTTTAGCCTTTGTTCCCCAATGCAGCTGGGGTTTGAATCCCAACGGAATAGAATTGCACATTTTGGCATTCATCCCCCACTTATAGAAGTGGAGGAATACAGCTGGATCAAGTCAGAATTTATTCAGTTCGTATTCTTCAAGTACATATTTACCTTCGTGACGCATACGTTTAAAGTTATTCACACTAAGTCCAATACCAATAACGGCAAAAATAGCCGCTACAATAAAGCCGATTACATCAGGGTAAAGAATGATGGCATTACAACTAAAGAAAATAAGAAATATACCTAATGCAACACCAGCTTTTGCTGTATACCACTTTTTGCGAATTGGTAAAGTAGCGCGGAATTGTTTCGTTTTAAAATAAAAGTAAAAAACGAATGAAATAACAATAGCTGCGACAAAAATAAAGTTTAAATAAATCATAGTGAACCTCCCAAGTAGCATAGCTAATAAGTATTGTACCGATTTTTTAGCAAAATTGCGACTGGAATTCACTGACTATTAGGGGGAAACACTTGTGAAACGACAAATCATCGACACAATTCAGCAATACGAAACAATTATTGTACATCGCCATGTACGTCCAGATCCAGATGCATATGGGTCACAGTTTGGCTTAGCAGAGCTTATTCGAGTAAATTATCCAAATAAAAAAGTTTATACCGTTGGAGAGCATGAGGAGTCGCTTACATTTTTAGCGCAGCCACAGCAAGTCCAAGACGAAACATTTAATGGGGCGCTAGTTTTAGTAACAGATACTGCTAATACGGAGCGTATCGATGATCAGCGCTATAAAACGGGCGCATTTGTTATTAAAATTGATCACCATCCAAATGACGATGCTTACGGAGACTTGCTTTGGGTAGATACGAATGCAAGTTCTTGTAGTGAGATGATTTATGAATTGTATGAGGAAGCGAAAAGTCATGCCAATTGGACGATGTCAGATGAGGCAGCACGTTTACTATTCGCAGGAATTGTAGGAGATACGGGGCGCTTTTTATTCCCAAGCGCAAGTGAAAAAACATTCGAAGCAGCAGGTCATCTCGTTTCGTATAATTTCAACCGAAGTGAATTATTTGATGCGATGTACGAAATGGATCGTAAATTACTGCATTTACAAGGGTATATGTATCAAAACTTTACAATGGATGAACATGGCGCGGCCCATATTAAAATTACAAAAGAAGTTTTAAAAGAATTTGATGTTACCCCTTCTGAAACGTCATTATTAGTAGGTTCTTTAGGTAATGTAAAAGGCATTTGTGCATGGGTTATCTTTATTGAAGAAAATGATACAATTCGTGTGCGATTACGTTCAAAAGGACCGGTTATTAATACGTTAGCGAAAAAATATAAAGGTGGTGGACATCCATTAGCATCGGGTGCCACAGCTTATTCTTGGGAAGAAGCGTACCAAGTGATTGAAGAGTTAAAAGGAATTTGTAAAAATCATTCATAAAGTGAGGAGGGATGAATAGTGTCAATTGGTTATCCACAAATACGGACAAGTGCAGATTTATTGAAAAGTACGATTCGTATCGAAGAGCTCATCCCTTTTTTACAACACCAAGAGGCAGAAGCATGTGCAATCGTGAATACGAAATTGTACGGGCTTTTGCCTTTTTGGCATCAAATGAAAAAAGCTGGGATTCATCCTGTCATAGGTTTAACGCTTCAAATTGAAGTGGCGGAAAATCAGTTATTACCGTTAGTCCTCTATGCAAAAAATGATGCAGGTTATAAAAATTTATTGAAAATTTCAAGCAGCATTGCAATCCGTCCTCAAAATACGTTGCCTTTAAGGTGGTTAGTTGCCTACGGAAAAGGACTTGCTCTCGTTGTACCGGTACTCGAACAGCAAGCAAATTGGACTCGTGATACACATTATTCCACGGCTCAAAAGTTAAAAGAACAATTTGCGGACGACTTTTTTGTTGCCATCTCGAGAGCAAATGGAATTTCCGAAGATGAGCCATTTGCATTACAATGGGCGGAAAAAATGGGTGCAACAATACTTGCGACACATGAAAGTTTGTTTTTAAAGCGTGAAGATTCTTTTGCATTTGAAGTCGCACAAGCAATTGATACGGGTCAAAAACTGAGTGAATCGACGCAAAATAACGAACAAAATGAAAGCTATGTGTTATCAAAAAGTGAGTGGGAGCAGCGTTTTGCGGATAAATCAGAGTGGCTTCATGCAACGAGGAACCTATTACTAAGCTGTCGTGTAACGGTGGAAAGTAATACTGTGCATATGCCGAAATTTCCTGTGGGACCAGATCAAACGGCAGAGCAATTATTATATGATGAAGTGAAAAGAGGACTGCAAGAGCGTCTACATGCCGAACAACTTCCGGAACAGTACGAGAAGCGTATGCATTATGAGCTGCAAGTCATTCAAACGATGGGCTATTGTGATTATTTTTTAATCGTAGCAGATTTTATGCGTTTTGCGAGAGAGCAGCAAATACTAACAGGGCCTGGACGTGGATCTTCGTCATCATCACTTATTGCTTATGCACTACGAATTACGCAAGTGGACCCGCTCCAATATGATTTATTATTCGAACGGTTTTTAAATCCTGAGCGCGTCTCCTTACCCGATATTGATATCGATTTTCTCGATACACGTCGCCATGAAGTCATTCAATATGTTGTAGGGAAATACGGAAAGCAATATGTCGCACAAATTATTACGTTCGGTACGCTGTCTGCAAAAGCCGTAGCTAGGGATGTTGCGCGGATGTTTAATTTCGATAGTGAGACGCTTGAAATGATTTCTAGAATGATACCGAATAAACCAGGTATTACGTTAAATGAGGCATATGCGGGGTCCGAGAAGCTAAGACAGTGGATCATGGCTGAGCCGGTCCACCAAAAGTGGTATGAAGCGGCATGTCGCCTAGAAGGTTTACCACGAAATTCCTCAACGCATGCAGCAGGTGTTGTGTTAAGTCCAGTGCCATTAGTCGACGTTGTACCGATAGAAGAAGGACATGAAGGCATTTATTTAACGCAATGGCCAATGAATGAAGTGGAGCAAACGGGCTTATTAAAAATTGACTTTTTAGGCTTACGAAATTTAACGATTATTGAACAAATTCGACGTTCGATTCAATTTTCACATCAAATACAACTAGAATTAAATAATATTCCGTTGGCGGATGCGGCAACTTTTACATTATTACAGCATGGAGATACAGCGGGAATATTCCAGTTAGAATCAGATGGCATGAAAAATGCGTTGCGCGAAATTCAGCCGACTCATTTTTTAGATATCGTGGCTGTCAATGCTTTGTATCGACCAGGTCCTATGGAATTCATCTCGAATTATGCACGTCGGAAGCATGGTCAAGAGCAAGTGCTCATGCCTCATCCCGCACTCGAGCCAATTTTACGTGAAACTTACGGGGTCATTATATACCAAGAGCAAATTATGCGCATCGCCAACGTGATGGCAGGTTTTACAATCGGTGAAGCAGATTTATTGCGCCGCGCAGTGAGTAAGAAAAAACGAGAAGTGCTCGAGCAGCAGCGAAATGCTTTTGTACAAGGAGCCCGCAACCAAGGATTTACCGAGCAAGTGGCAGATGAAGTATATGCATTAATTGTTCGTTTTGCAGACTATGGTTTTCCGAAAAGCCATGCTGTGGCGTACAGTATTATTTCTTATCAAATGGCGTATTTAAAAGCGAATTTCCCTGTAAACTTTTATGCGGCGTTATTAACAAATGCTACAGGAAATGCTGACAAATTAGCTCAAATTATGGCTGAAGCAAAGTCGCGTGGCATTGAATTTTTGCCACCATCAATTAATCGTAGCGTGCGCCATTTTAAAGTGGAAAGCGGGAAAATCCGTTTTAGTCTTTCGGCGATCAAAGGAGTTCCGCAACCATTTTTACAAAAATTAATGGCGATACGAGAGGACAAAGAGCAGGCATTTCAAGATATTTTTGATTTGGCAATTTCATTAAGTGCCGCTCATTTTTCAAGGAAAGTAATGGAGCCTTTAATTAAAGCAGGTGCGTTAGATGAATTTGGAAAGGAGCGAGCGACATTATTAGCGACAGTGGATGGTGCGCAAAAACAAGCAGAACTCGTGCGCCCAAATGAGGCAGCATCGTTATTCGCCAATTCAATGTTTGTATTTGGAAAGCCTAAACATAATGAAGTACCACCACTTTCAGAGAAAATAATATTACAATTTGAAAAAGAAGTACTTGGTTTGTATTTATCAGATCATCCACTTGTCAAAATTCGTCCGCAATATCCGCAAGCGACGACAACGGTGCAAATATTAGCTTCGTTAAAAGATAATACGTATGTAAAAATGATTGGCTTTGTAAATGAAATCCGTCAGTTGCGTACAAAAAAAGGGGAGATGATGGCTTTCGTTCAAATGGAAGATGAGTTCGGTAGCGTGTCATTAACATTATTCCCAAAAGAATATGAGCTCGTTGCTGGAAAGTTAGTCGAAGGAACATTTGTAGCGATTGAAGGTTTTTTCGAACAACGATTTAATAAACAGCAAGTGAAAGTGAAACAAATTATTATAATATAAATAGTAAAAGAGGTTGTTCTATGTATTAAAAATAGAACGACCTCTTTTCTTATTGTGAAAAATATTGTAGAAAAAGTAAGTTTATTAGTTATAAAAGTTGAATAATTCTTATATATAATAGGAGCCCAAACTATTTTTTACTTTACATTTCTAAAAACATTTTGTATTCTATGGTAAGAAAATGGTCAGACCACTTTTACCTTCAGTCAGTAGAAAGCTCACCTTTTGATTAGTGGTGAGAGTAATGCCCTGTTTGTATTTTTCAAACGCTTATTGAATTAGTGGGACTCTGACAAAGAACGCCAAGGTGTAGTTGATAATGAAGAGGTGAAAAAAAGTGGAGCAAAAGCCTACGAAAAAAATGTTTCTCCAAATTGTGAAGCAGCTACGCGATTTAATTGCTGTGCAAAATATTCAAGAAGGAGAAAAATTACCTTCCGAAAGAGTATTGAGCGAACAGTTAAATGTAGGGAGGTCTTCTGTAAGAGAAGCTTTGCGAAGTCTGGAACTACTTGGATTAATTGAAACAAGGCATGGTGATGGTACTTATTTGACAAGTATGAAGCAACATCATTTAGTAGAAATTGTCGGATCATTTATTTTACAAGATGCAAGCTCTGTTGCTGATGTACATGCAACACGTGAAATGCATGAAAAAGAAGCAATCAAAATTATTTGCCAATCGGAATCATTGAGGAAACTCCCAGTTTGGGAAAGTATTTTTGTAAAAGTTGAATTAGAGCAACCGTTGCAACGTGAAGCGATATTGCGTGAATGTATGATCGTAACGGAAAATAGGCTAGCGTTTAAAATATGGCTACAATTATCGGCATATAGTAATAGTGCATTAGTGAATGATGTGACAAATGAAGAAAAACCACACTTACAAATTATGCTTGCTTCAATGCAAATGGGCTATTTACCCGAGGCGATGGAAGCTTATGAAAAATGGATAAAAGCAATGAAGTAATAATATTAGCAGTGATAACAAAGGGGGATTCTCATGGCAATTCGTGATTTATTTTCGATTAACCGTAAGAAGAATGCAGCAAGTTTAATTAAAAAATCGGACGAGAAGCACTTTCCAGAAGGTATCGTAACAAAATGTCCGAAGTGTAAAACGATTCATGTAACAAAGGAAATTGAAAAGAATATTAAGGTATGTCCGAAATGTACACATCACTTTAATATGACAGCGCACGAACGAATTAACTGCTTTTTAGATAAAGATTCTTTTACTTCAATGGATGACCATTTACAAACAACCAATCCGTTAAATTTCCCAGCCTATGTTGAGAAAGTAAACGCTGATATGGCAAAAACAGGGTTAAATGAAGCAGTTTTAACAGGGGTAGGCACATTAAAGGGAAATCCGGTTGCTATCGCTGTGATGGACTCTCATTTCCGTATGGGCTCAATGGGTTCGGTTGTTGGCGAAAAAATAACGCGAGCGGTTGAAAAAGCGACAGAATTACGTATTCCTTTCATTATTTTTACGGCGAGCGGTGGTGCGCGAATGCAAGAAGGCGTACTGTCATTAATGCAAATGGCTAAAACAAGTGTTGCATTGAAACGCCATAGTGAAGAGGGGTTATTATATATTTCGATTATGACACATCCAACGACGGGTGGTGTATCTGCTAGTTTTGCGTCGATTGGGGATTTAAATATTGCGGAACCACAAAGTTTAATTGGCTTTGCGGGAAGACGTGTAATTGAGCAAACTGTACGTGAGAAGTTACCAGAAGATTTCCAAACGGCGGAGTTTTTACTCGACCATGGCCAATTAGATGCTATTATTAGCCGTTTAGATATGCGTGATAAAATTGCAACGATTGTGAAATTACATGTACAAGGAGGCGTGTCTCATGTCTAAATTAATGGCGTTTGAAGAACCCGTTGTAAAGCTACGTGAAAAAATTGATGAGTTAAAGACCATCGCAGTAGAAGCAGATGTCGACATGAGCGGTGAGATTGAAAAGCTAGAAACGCGCTTGTCACAATTAGAGCAAAGTCTGTATGCCAATATGGAACCATGGAATCGCGTTCAAGTCGCTCGTCATCCGCAGCGACCAACAACGCTTGATTATATTGAACGAATTTTTGAGGATTTTATTGAATTACATGGCGATCGTAGTTTTAAGGATGACGAGGCAATTGTTGGTGGAATCGCGTCATTTAATGGACAACCGATTACGATTATTGGACATCAGCGAGGAAAAACAACGAAGGAAAATATTCGTCGTAATTTCGGCATGCCCCATCCTGAAGGGTATCGAAAAGCACTACGATTAATGCAGCAAGCTGAAAAGTTTAAGCGCCCAATTATTTGCTTTATCGATACGAAAGGCGCTTACCCAGGAAAAGCTGCAGAAGAGCGTGGTCAAAGTGAAGCGATTGCGCGTAATTTATTTGAAATGGCAGGCTTTAAAGTACCGATTATTAGTATTGTCATTGGTGAAGGTGGAAGTGGCGGCGCATTAGCACTTGGGGTAGCAAATAAAATTTTTATGCTTGAAAATTCAACGTATTCAGTCATTTCACCTGAAGGAGCGGCATCGATTTTATGGAAAGATGCAAGCTATGCAAAACAAGCTGCGGAAGCAATGAAAGTTACTGCTCCTGATTTAAAACGATTGGGTGTAATCGATGGCATCATCCCTGAAGTTGCAGGAGGCGCACATAAAAATATTGATCAACAAGCAAGCGCGATGAAGGAATGCATCGAAGACACGTTAGCTCATTTAAATCAACTATCCGTAGAGCAATTAATTGAAGAACGTTATGTTAAATATAAAAATATTGGACAGTATACCGAATAGATGATGGAGTAGCAATTCTTATGAAAAATCAATTACACGTTCGTGTAATTGATTTTTTTGTAAAGCTTTTAATAATTGTTCCTCAGAATAGTTACATATCAACCGTTTTTCTGTTAATGTGAATAGTAGCATAGGAGGAGAACATTTGATGAAGAAGATAGCAGTTTTAACGAGTGGGGGAGACGCTCCAGGGATGAATGCTGCCATCCGTGCTGTAGTTCGTAAAGCACGATATCATGGCGTAGAAGTCGTTGGAGTTTATCATGGCTATGAAGGGCTCTATAATGAAAATTATAAACCTCTAGATATAGGCTCAGTTGGAGACATTATTCAGCGTGGTGGTACAATCTTATATTCTGCTCGTTTCCCAGAGTTTAAAGAGGGAGATTATCAGGAAAAAGCAATTGAACGCATGAAAAAAGCAGGCATTGAAGGATTAGTCGTTATCGGTGGTGACGGCTCTTACCGTGGTGCGATGCAATTAACCGAAAAAGGTTTTCCGTGTGTTGGAATTCCGGGGACGATTGATAATGACGTTCCTGGGACAGAATATACAATAGGTTTTGATACAGCATTAAATACAGTGGTAGATTCAATCGATAAAATTCGTGATACAGCAACAAGTCATGAAAATACATTTGTCATTGAAGTGATGGGTCGTGATGCGGGAGATATCGCATTATGGGCAGGACTCGCAGGGGGAGCAGAATCGATTTTAATCCCTGAAGAAAATTTTGAAATTGAAGATGTCGTGACGCGTTTAGAGCGTGGGGCTTCACGAGGAAAGCGTCATAGTATTATTATCGTTGCTGAAGGTGTGATGAAAGGCCATAAGCTCGCAAAACAATTAGAAGGACGTACTGGGGTAAAAATTCGAACTTCTGTATTAGGACATATTCAACGTGGTGGTTCACCATCCGCACGTGACCGAGTTTTAGCCGGTTTATTCGGAGCGCGTGCAGTAGAACTTCTAATAGAAGGTAAAGGCGGACGTGCTGTCGGTATTAAAAGTCATGATGTAATTGATTATGATTTTAAAGAAGCATTTGAGCAAAAGCATCAAGCAGATTTAAGTTTATACACATTATCAAAAGAACTATCAATTTAATGCCCCGGCATAATTGATATTACACAAACGGAGATGACATAGGATGAGAAAAACTAAAATTGTATGTACGATTGGACCAGCAAGTGAATCACCAGAAATGTTAGAAAAATTAATTACAGCAGGTATGAATGTTGCGCGATTAAATTTTTCACACGGGGGTCATGAAGACCATGCTGTTCGAATTGCGGCGATTCGCGATGCGTCGGAGCGTATGAAGAAGCCTGTCGGAATTTTATTAGATACGAAAGGACCAGAAATTCGTACGCATACGATGGAA
The DNA here is from genome assembly GCF_038005225.1 of Solibacillus sp. FSL K6-1523. NCBI lineage: Bacteria > Bacillati > Bacillota > Bacilli > Caryophanales > Caryophanaceae > Solibacillus > Solibacillus sp. FSL K6-1523. The sequence goes on along the minus strand of NZ_JBBOSU010000001.1, from coordinate 3,267,093 downwards.
AATGACGAGGTTCATTTAGTATCGGGACAAGTAATTGATATTTCAATGACTGAAGTAATCGGAAATGAATCTTGTTTTTCTGTAACTTATGATCGTCTTATTGAAGATGTAGAGCAAAATGACCGAATTTTATTAGATGACGGCTTAATCGAACTACGTGTTTTAGCAAAGGATACAGAACAAGGTCGAATCCATACAATTGTAGAAAATGCGGGCGTTTTAAAAAATAAAAAAGGTGTAAATGTACCAGGTGTTTCAGTGAAATTACCGGGAATTACTGACAAAGATGCATCAGACATTTTATTTGGTATTGAGCAAGGTGTAGACTTTATTGCAGCATCATTCGTTCGAACAGCTAAGGATGTTTTAGAAATCCGTGAATTGTTGGAACAAAATGAAGGAAGCCATATTCAAATTATTCCTAAAATCGAAAACCAAGAAGGCGTTGATAATATTGACGCAATTATCGAAGTTTCAGATGGCTTAATGGTTGCGCGTGGGGATTTAGGTGTAGAAATTCCTGCTGAGGAAGTACCGTTAGTACAAAAAAACCTAATCAAAAAATGTAATCAAGTAGGGAAACCTGTTATTACAGCAACACAAATGTTAGATTCTATGCAACGTTTCCCACGTCCAACACGCGCAGAAGCTTCAGACGTGGCCAATGCAATTATCGATGGTACAGATGCGATCATGCTTTCAGGTGAGACGGCAGCTGGATTATACCCAGTGGAATCAGTAGCAACGATGAATAAAATTGCAGAACGCACGGAAGACTCTTTAGATTACCGCGCAATCGTTTCACAACGTAGCCGTGAAAGACAAGCAAATATGACAGAAGCCATTTCTCAGGCGGTAGCTTTCACTTCAATTAACCTAGGTGTAAAAGCAGTATTAGCGCCAACTGAAAGCGGAAATACGGCACGCATGATTGCCAAATATCGCCCAGGGGTTTCAGTTATTGCCGTTACAAGTCAGCCAACAACTGCTCAAAAATTAACATTAGTTTGGGGCGTTAAACCAATCGTTACTTCTCGCGTATCAACAACGGATGAAATTTTAGAGCTATCTGTTGACGAAGCGTTAAAGCATGAGTTTGTCAATCATGGTGATGTTGTAGTTATTACAGCAGGCGTACCAGTTGGTGAAGCAGGTACAACAAACTTAATGAAAGTTCACGTAATCGGGGACTTATTAGCGCGCGGGCAAGGAATTGGTAAAGCATCCGTTGTCGCAAAAGCAGTTGTAGCGAAAAATGCAGGAGAAGCATTAGCGTACGATACAGAGGGTGTTATTATCGTAACGGTTGGTTCGGACCGTGAAATGATGCCTGCCATCGAAAACTGTGTAGGAATTATTACAGAAGCAGGTGGGTTAACGAGCCATGCAGCAGTAGTCGGCCTGAGCTTAGGAATCCCAGTAATTGTTGGTGTAAAAGAAGCAACAACATTAATCCGTCATGGTCAAGAGATTACAATGGATGCCGAAACAGGTGTCATCTATAAAGGTCATGCAAGCGTATTATAATAAAATAAATTTATAAACAAAAAAACATCATTAGATTATTTTATCTAAATGATGTTTTTTTGTTGTGATAACTTGAAACTTTTTTGCCGAGAAAACGTATATAAGTTAAGTAACAATAGGAGGAATATGCATGAAAAAATTATTAGTAGGACTATTTGTTTTAGTATTTGCTGAAATTGCGACGTTTATCATTGTTGGTAAAGCAATCGGCGTTTTATATACATTATTATTAATTATCGTGACATCCGTTGTGGGCGTGTTAATTGCCAAAAAGCGCGGTACAAAATCTTTCCAAGCAATTCAAAACAGTGTTGCACAAGGTCAGCCTCCTGGTGTACCAATGATTGAAACGTTTATGATTTTTATCGGAGGAATTTTATTAGCTTTACCAGGCTTTTTAACAGATATTATTGGACTATTATTTGTATTAGGCATTACAAGAAGTTTATTTAAGCCGCTTATTTTCTTGTGGTTACGCAAAAAGATGAAGCATGGACAAGTCGTTATTTTGCAAAAATAGCACTTTGTTTCACTTTTACCGCAAGCATTAATAAAATCGGGCTTAAGAGGATACCGTAAAATCCGAATAGTAAAATCGAGGCAGCACTGATTAAAAAAGTATGGACCATGCGTAAATGTAGCGTATGTGACCATAATTTTGATTCAGCTAGTTGCCTTGTTATTTGGACGAATACATAAAGTAAGATGAGCGCTATCGCTAATGTTAGCTTGTTTACAAAAAAATAATAGGCTGCGAGTGGAAGTAAAAAGATCCCGATTCCTAAAAAAGGAAGCGCATCCGCTAATGCAATTAAAAAAGCTTTGCTTACAGGCGCATCAAATTGTAAAAAATAAAAGCCTGTACAAAGTAAAATAAAAGTCAGTGTAAATAGTTGGAGCTCGACAAAAATAAAATAGCTAATGAGTTCCATTGATTTCGAGAAGTAATGGGACCATTCTTTTCGAAAAGATTTTGGTGTGTAAGTGAAAAACCAAAGTCTATTTTTTTTGCTCTCAAAAATAGAAAAGTAGAAAACGATAAAGAAAATAAATAACTCGAAAATAGAATTGAGTAAACCTTTTATAAAACTAATAAAAAATAACATAGCATCATTCAAAAGTGTAGAAACTTTCTCAAGGAAAAAGGGCAGTAAGGGATGTGTAATATAATGACTTGAAAAGGTCTGAAGTGCGTTTTGTATTGTAGGGAGTAATTGAAGTGTACTTTGTAGAAATAAAAACAATAACGTTGCTATAAATGCAAGGAAAAGTAGCGTAACAAAAATGACCGCAATGAAAAAGGGAATCTTTAATCGCCCTTTTAAAAAAGCGATGACTGGATAGATGATGTACGCGGCGAAAATACCTATTACGATTGGAAAGGTGAAAAAAAGTAAGGAAATATAGAGCAATAGGACGACATATTTCCAGGTCCGATTCAAAAGTCCGCTAAAATTATACATTTCTTTCAATTAATCCACTCCTATTTTATGCCGGATATATCTCGTTAGAAACTCGAAATTCTCTTTAGAGCGTTAAATCGATTAGATTTTCTTTTTTTTACTAAAATAATGGGAATACATTCACAAAGCCGTCAAAATTGATTATAATGAATTATGTAAGCGATTTACTTATAGGTTCATTGAGCAGAACAAAAATGAGTGTACTTTTATATTTTTAAGAAAGCACTTACAAAACTAATTTATCATGTGAAGGAGCGATTTTTTTATGTCAGCAACTAAAGGTTTAGAAGGTATCGTTGCAGCGGAATCTAAGATTAGTTCTATCATCGATGATACACTTACTTATGTAGGTTATAACATTGACGATCTTACTAACAATGCAACGTTTGAAGAAATTATTTACTTATTATGGCACACTCGTTTACCAAAAGCGGACGAGCTAGCTGAATTAAAACAACAACTTGCTGAGAACATGTCTATCCCGGCGGCAATTACAGACTTATTCAAATCTATGCCAATCAATACAGTACATCCAATGGCTGCATTACGTACAGCAGTATCAATGTTAGGTGCATTTGATGAGGAAGCAGACGTAATGGAAACAGAAGCTAACTACCGTAAAGCAATTCGTTTACAAGCGAAAATTGCTACAGTAGTAACAACTTTTGCTCGCGTTCGTCAAGGTAAAGAGCCAATTGCTCCGAAGCCGGAATTAGGCTATGCAGCAAACTTCTTATATATGCTATCTGGTGAAGAGCCAGAAGCAATCGCAATTGAAGCATTCGACAAAGCGTTAGTATTACATGCTGACCACGAATTAAATGCTTCTACATTTACAGCTCGTGTATGTGTAGCAACATTATCAGATGTATATTCTGGTGTAACAGCTGCAATCGGCGCATTAAAAGGCCCATTACACGGTGGTGCAAATGAACAAGTTATGAAAATGTTAACTGAAATCGGTTCAATTGATAAAGTTGAATCTTGGGTTCAAAACAAATTGGATAACAAAGAAAAAATCATGGGCTTCGGTCACCGCGTATACCGCAAAGGCGACCCACGTGCGCCACACCTACGCATTATGTCTGAGAAACTAACTAAATTAACTGGTAAACCAGAATTATATGATATGTCTGTTAAAATTCATGACATGATCGTAGAACAAAAGAAATTACCAGCTAACGTAGATTTCTTCTCAGCATCAGTATATGACTCTTTAGGTATCGAGCATGACTTATTTACACCAATCTTCGCAGTATCTCGTACTTCAGGTTGGGTAGCACATATCCTTGAGCAATATGCAAACAACCGTTTAATCCGTCCACGTGCAGAGTATGTTGGACCAGGTATGCAAAAATACATTCCAATTAACGAGCGTTAATCAGAAAAGTATGATAACATGTTTAGGACTGTGCGGATGCCGGTCCTAGATTTACGATTATTAGGAGGCAATTTTCAATGACTAACAAAATAGTAGTAGATAACGGTAATTTAATCGTTCCAAACAATCCAGTGATCCCTTTCATCGAGGGTGACGGTATCGGTCCAGATATTTGGGCAGCAGCTTCTCGCGTAATCGACGCGGCTGTAGCAAAAGCTTACAACAATGAAAAGAAAATCGAATGGTTAGAAGTTTTAGCTGGTGAAAAAGCATTTAACAAAACTGGTGAATGGTTACCACAAGAAACTTTAGACAAAATCAATGAATATTTAATCGCAATTAAAGGTCCTTTAACAACTCCAATCGGTGGCGGTATTCGTTCCCTAAACGTAGCATTACGTCAACAACTTGACCTTTATGTTTGCTTACGTCCAGTACGTCACTTTGACGGTGTTCCTTCACCAGTTAAACGTCCTGAAGATGTAAACATGGTTATTTTCCGTGAAAACACAGAAGATATCTATGCTGGTATCGAGTTTGAAGCTGGTTCAGACCAAGCTAAAAAAATCATCGACTTCTTACAAACAGAATTCGGTACAAAAAACATCCGTTTCCCAGAAACTTCAGGTATCGGTATTAAACCAGTATCTCAAGAAGGTACTCACCGTTTAGTGCGTGCTGCAATCGAGTATGCAATCAAGCACAACGAACCAACAGTTACTTTAGTACACAAAGGTAACATCATGAAGTACACAGAGGGTGGATTCAAAAAATGGGGTTATGAATTAGCAGAAACTGAATTTGCTGATCAAACTTTCACTTGGAACCAATACGATGCAATTAAAGCTGAACAAGGTGAAGCTGCTGCAAACGCTGCACAAGATGCTGCACTAGCTGCTGGTAAAATCTTAGTTAAAGATTCAATTGCTGATATCTTCTTACAACAAATCTTAACTCGTCCAAATGAGTTCGACGTAGTAGCTACTATGAACTTAAACGGTGACTACATCTCAGACGCATTAGCTGCTCAAGTTGGTGGTATCGGTATCGCTCCAGGTGCTAACATTAACTACGTAACTGGTCACGCGATCTTTGAAGCTACTCACGGTACAGCTCCAAAATATGCTGGTCAAGACAAAGTTAACCCATCTTCAGTATTACTTTCAGGCGTATTAATGCTTGAGCACTTAGGATGGCAAGAAGCTGCAGACTTAGTTACAAACTCAGTTGAGAAAACAATCTCTTCTAAAGTTGTAACTTATGACTTTGCACGCTTAATGGATGGCGCTACTGAAGTAAAATGTTCAGAGTTTGCTAGCGAATTAATTAAAAACCTATAATTTGTAAACGACTTTGCCTATTCATGTGAAATAGTGCACAAATTATTAATAGTGTAATTAGAAAAGGGAGAGACTTTTAAGTTTCTCCCTTTTTGTTCGATAGAAACGCATTTATTTGTTATTTAAGTTAATCCCCCGGCGGATGTCACAGATTTTTTAGGGGAGGGAAGTCAGCCTAAAGACGTCACATCGTGTGACAACGTCTGACTGACCCACGTCCTGTGGGCCCTCGAAAAAATCTGGACTAAAGTTAGCCAAGGTGTAATTGATATACGAACAATCGTAAAACAAATGAAGAGGAGTGGATTGGACATGTCATTGAATCGTAAAAAAATCTCTGTAATTGGCGGTGGCTTCACTGGGGCGACTGCTGCGTTTTTAGTAGCACAAAAAGAGCTAGGTGATGTTGTTTTAGTAGATATTCCAGAAGTAGAAAATCCAACTAAAGGTAAGGCACTTGATATGTGGGAAGCTGCACCTGTGCAAGGCTTTGACTCTTATGTAAAAGGGACATCAAATTATGAAGATACGGCAGATTCAGACATTGTTCTAATTACTGCGGGTGTGGCGCGTAAACCAGGCATGAGTCGCGATGATTTAGTACAAATCAATCAAGGTGTGATGAAGTCAGTGTCTAAGCAAATCGCAAAGTACTCTCCAAATGCAACAATTATCGTATTAACAAATCCTGTTGATGCGATGACCTATACAGTGTTCAAAGAAACGGGATTCCCAAAAAATCGTGTTATTGGACAATCAGGTGTGTTAGATACCGCGCGTTTCCGAGCTTTCATTGCAGAAGAGCTTAATATTTCGGTCAAGGACATTACAGGCTTTGTATTGGGCGGTCATGGTGATACGATGGTTCCGCTTACTCGTTATTCATTTGCAGGTGGAATTCCACTAGAAACGCTCATTTCAGCGGAGCGTTTAGAAGAAATTGTTCAGCGTACGCGTGGTGGTGGTGGCGAAATCGTAAATCTATTAGGAAATGGTTCTGCTTATTATGCCCCTGCTGCTGCAATGGTTGAAATGACCGAAGCGATTCTGAAAGATCAAAAACGTGTATTACCGTCAATTGCCTATTTAGAAGGCGAATTTGGTTATGAAGGGATTTATTTAGGTGTCCCGACATTATTAGGCGCAAATGGCATTGAAAGAATATTTGAATTAGAGCTTACAGTAGAAGAAAAAGCAGCATTAGATCACACAGCCGAAGCGGTTAAAGAAGTCATGAATGCGTTAATTTAAACTTTGAAAAACCCAAGCAGGAAGAATAATCTTGCTTGGGTCTTTGTTTTGAATATCTATTATAAAACAATTTTAAAAATTCCTTACACCTGTATTTGTACTTTATTGAAAAAGTTGATACTATGAAGATAATCTCAAGATGAAGGGGTTGCGCATATTTGTTGAAACCGAATGGAAAAGTAGGTAGGAAAATTGATGAACTGGAAATTGGTGAGCGGTTACACATTACAGAAACGATAGAGGATAAGGATTTATTATTATACCTAGGTTTAACAAATGACAGTAATCCATTATATATCCAGCATGATTATGCAGTAGACACACCGTTTGGCAAACCAATCGTACCAACGATTATGCTAAATGGTATTATTACTTCTGCTATTTCTAAACATATGCCAGGACCGGGTTCAAATATTTTAGAGCAACATTTAATCTATTCACATCCTGTCTATCATTACGAAACGATTGAATTCACATTACAATTGGAACAAATTGATGAGGCGAAAAATAGGGTTGAAATTAGCGTGCAAGGATATAATGCACAAAAACAATCGATTGTTGAGGGAATTTTAAAAGTTTCACCACCATATTAATGGAAGTAATTGATTTGAGATGGGGGTTTCAAATCGATTTTGGAGGAAGCAAAATGACAAAAACAATTTTAGTAGTAGAAGATGAATTACCGATTGCAACGTTATTAAAATATAACTTAGAACAAGCTGGCTTTGAAGTACTGCTTGCACATGATGGGCAAACAGGGTTAGATATTGCTGTTGAGCAGTCACCAGATTTAATGCTGCTCGATTTAATGTTACCAAAATTAGATGGCGTAGAAGTTTGTAAAGAGCTTCGCAGGTTGCGCATTAATATTCCAATCATCATGCTTACGGCAAGGGATGATGAGTTCGATAAAGTGCTGGGGCTTGAACTAGGGGCCGATGATTACATGACGAAGCCATTTAGTCCAAGAGAAGTCATTGCACGTGTAAAGGCCGTATTACGACGCTTTTCAACTCCAATTGTAGAAGAAGTGGTTGAGCCAGGTGAGGTTGTTTACTCATATGGAAAATTACAAGTGTATCCAGAAAGATTTGAGGCATTTATCGATGAAAAATCTTTGGAATTTACGCCAAAGGAATTTGAGCTTTTAGTGTATTTACTTGAAAATAAAAATCGAGTATTAACGCGCGATCAATTGCTAAGTGCTGTTTGGAACTATGATTTCGCAGGGGACACTCGAATCGTCGATGTACATATTAGTCACTTACGAGATAAAATTGAAGAAAATAGTCGAAAACCGATTTATATTAAAACAATTCGAGGGTTAGGCTATAAGTTTGAGGAGCCTAAAAAATAATGAATGCCATGACAAATCGCTTATTTCATACGTTAATATTTGTTTTTGGATCCATTTTAGCTGTTCTAGTATTATTTATAGGACAGCTTTTCCCTTTTTTTGCCCAGGATTATGTAGAAATTACAACAAGTTTAAATCAACAGCAATTTGAGCAAGTATTAAATGAGCAGCAAATCCAGCTTTCTACTACTGAAAAAGAAGCATTGCTAAAAACGTATGAAATAGATAAAACCGCCGATGATTTTGTCCCAATTCATAAACGGCTTTACTTATTTCTTGGCGTATTAATGTTTATTTCATTCGTACTAATGGTGATGATGTCACTTCGAGTAGCTAATAATTTCATTCATCCGATTATTAATATTACGAGGACTGCTATGGAATTATCGAAAGGGAATTATCGGGCAAGAGCATTTGCGAATGGACCGAAAACGGTAGTAGAGCTACGAAATTCAATCAATTTATTAGCAAGGAATTTACAAGATATTACAAAGTCGAGAATGATGGAAGAAGAACGATTGAAAACATTAATTGAAAATATGGGCAGTGCCCTTATGATGATTGATCGTGAGGGAAATGTTTCAATCGTCAATCGGAAATTTCAAAAGCATTTCGAATTGGATAAAAATCAATTAATAGGGAAAAGCTTTTTAAACCTTGGATTGCCAAATGTTTTAGAAGAATTTATTGATCATGTATTTTTAACAGAAATGCCTTATCGTCAACAATTGGAAATGAAAATCGAACATGAATGTTATATTGAACAAGTATATGGTGCACCTGTTGTAGGGGAGCATGGACGCTGGTTAGGTGTCGTCATCGTCATGCATGATATAAGTGAACTCATTCGTTTAGAGCAAATTCGAAAAGATTTCGTTGCCAACGTATCGCATGAATTGCGTACGCCGATTACTTCAATTAAGGGATTTTCAGAAACGCTGCTTGATGGTGCTTTTAAAGATGAGCAAATGATGCTGTCGTTTTTAGGAATCATTAATGAAGAAAGTAATCGCATTCAAGTACTTGTAAATGATTTATTGGAACTATCTAAAATTGAACAGCACGGCTTTACAGTAGAGGCTTTGCCAACCCGTTTGCAAGATATTTTAGTTCGTGTAGTGGACATAACGAGCGCTCAACTGGAAAGTAAAAATATGCAGTTTGAAGTGGAAATTGAACAAGACTCTATAATTTTAGGGGATGCAAATCGATTAATTCAAGTTTTTACGAACTTAATTAATAATGCAATTGCTTATTCGAAAGAGGGTACGATGGTTACAATACGAGTTAGTGCTAATGATCAATATGGCATATTTGAAGTGAAAGATCAGGGAATGGGTATTGAAAAAGCAGAAATTGCCCGCATTTTTGAACGTTTTTATCGGGTAGACCGAGCGCGTAGTCGAAATTCCGGCGGCACGGGATTAGGTTTATCCATCGTGAAGCATTTAATTGAGGCCCATCATGGGAAAATTCAAGTAACGAGTGAAGTCGGAAGTGGAACGAGCATGAAGGTGTATTTACCCCTTTCACAGGAAGTTTAACAAAGTCTTTACAAATCGTTTATATATACTTTATATTTGGATGCTAAAGTTATTTATAGAAACCCCCAGTTTCAAAAATAGCTCACCCCTAAATAATACATCGCACAGCTTGTCCAATTGTTAATGGACGGCTGTGTTTTGTTTTGGTTGAAATGATGCAATTCCCAAAAAACTGCCCTTTCAGCGCAAATATTGTTTAAAAATTCCCTAAATTAATAATCTTACATAAAAATGAAACTAATTACTCGCCATTTCCGTAAATGTAATAGAAATGCAAATATGGATAGGAGGTTTTTTTACAATGGGCGTAAAACGTACATTATTATTTATCGGTCTTAGTCTTTTCGCACTTATTGCACTTCTCGCTGTGACGACGTCTTGGTATACCGTTGACGAATCGGAGCAAGCAGTTGTTATTACTTTTGGCCAGGCAGGTGAAACGGTGCAAGATTCGGGGTTACATTTTAAGCTCCCATGGCCGATTCAAACGGTGGAAGTTTTATCGAAGGAAACATATAGTTTACAATTTGGCTATAAACAAAAAGCAGATGGCACAATGGATACATTTGATAAAGAAACGAAAATGATTACAGGAGATGAGTACATTGTATTAACGGATTTAGTTGTACAATGGCGTATTATTGATCCAAAGAAATATTTATTTAATTCACAAGAACCACAACAAATTTTACATAGTGCGACATCGAGTGCAATACGATCCGTTATTAGTAGCTCAACAATTGATGCCGCACTAACAGATGGAAAAGCAGATATTGAAGCGAAAACGCGTGATATACTCGTGTCACTTATTGAAAACTATGATATTGGGATTGGCATTATGGGGGTCAAACTACAAGATGTCGATGTTCCGAATGAAGAAGTTCGAGCTGCCTTTACAGCTGTGACCGACGCAAGAGAAATGCAAAGAACAAAAAATAATGAGGCAGATAAGTATCGAAATCAGCGTCTAAGTGAAGCAGAAGGAGAAAAGAAAGCGATTATTTCAAAAGCGAATGGTGAAAAAACAGCCCGTATCGAACAAGCAAATGGTGAAGTGGCAATCTTTAATAAATTATACGAACAGTACCGATTAAATAAAGAAATTACTCGTGAGCGTTTAGTGCTTGAAACGTTAGAAGCGGTGTTACCGAATGCCCAAATGTACATTATGAATGATGATGCGAATGGGACGATGAAGTATTTGCCGATCCAGCCCGTTCAAAAAACACCTCCAGCTGAAAAACCAACAGAAGGGAGTTCAAACTGATGAGCAATAATAAAAATAATTTTGATGGAGATTTAGATAAGTTTGTAAAAAAACTATTTGGCAATAAAAAGGCAGCGAAAGTTGTAAAAGACGTGACTTCTGATGAGCAAAAAGAGTCCAATCAATCTAGCGGCCCAACACCGATCAAAAAGAATAAAAAACCAGCGAATGTGCGTCAGTGGCTCGCATCTACAATTATTGTGACGGGGGTATTTGCCGCACTTGTCGTTGTATTAGCGAATTTATATGTAGTAAAGGAGAATGAATTTAAAGTTGTTCGTCAGTTTGGTGAAGTTGTAAAATATGAAAAAGAGCCTGGTCTTCATATGAAAATCCCATTCATTCAAAGTGTCACGACATTACCTCGTAATTTAATGACACATGATATGATGGAAGAGGAAATTAGTACGAAAGATAAAAAACGAATCATTATTGATAACTATACGGTTTGGCGTGTGACCGATCCGAAAGCATTGATTTCTAATGCAGGTCAGTTGTTAAATGCAGAAAGTCGTATGGAAGAGTTTATTTACTCCGCATTGCGTACTGAATTTGGTCAAACGATGTATGATGATATTATAAATGAAAAAAATTCATCGCGTGGGGATATTAATGACCGCGTGACAGAGCGTGTCAATGAATTAATTACGGATGCGAATTTTGGTATTGAAGTGATGGATGTGCGAATTCGTCGTACAGATTTACCAGCAGAAAATGAGCAATCTGTTTATACGCGTATGGTTTCTGAACGTCAATCCATCGCCCAAAAGTATTTATCTGAAGGGGACGCAGAAAAACGTAGTAAGGAAGCGAATACAGATCAAGAAGTGCAAGAAATGCTAGCAACAGCGAAAAAAGATGCAGCACTTATTCAGGCTGAAGGGGAATCACAAGCAGCGCAAATTTATAATAATGCTTATTCCAAAGATCCTGAGTTTTATAGCTTATTCCGTACACTAGAATCGTATAAGAAAACGATTAATGAGGAAACGATGATTATTATTCCATCTGACTCACCGTATGCAAAATTATTATCGGGCTCTTTAAAATAAATGAAAGCACCTTTAATGGCGGTTTATCCATCAATTGAAGGTGTTTTTTTCTCTGTATTTATGAATCCTATTCATAGAGTTAAACTATATTACTTTAAAATAATATGTTTTTTGATATAATAGCATATGTAACTTGAAAAAGGAGTGATTGCATTTGAGTAAGTGGATTCAAAATACATTAATAGCCTTTATTATCGCAACTTCCGTAACAGCATTATTCCAAGGGACAAGTTTTACTTGGATCAATGCAACGATTTTTCATATACCCGTTCTATTTATTATTCTATTATTTTTAGGCTTTATCATTGCAGAAGATGTAAGAGATTCGTTTAAAAAAGTATTGTGGTTCGAAAAGCGTAAGGATAAGCGACCAATTTGGCAAGTTGGTATTGGGATGATATTTTACTTCACGCAAATCGGTTTTGTGGAAGTATTTGCGCTCTCACTTATGCATTATGATTTAGGTGGGATGCCCCTGTATTTTGTGATACCATTCTTAAATGCGTTTCTATTAACGGTGATTTTTGAAGAGATTTTTTATCGTGAAGAAAAAAGTACAGTGGAAAATTATAAATTTAAGAAGCTGAAATAATAAAAAGATAAACGATACAAACGTTCATTTTGCATAGAAGCGAAATGGGCGTTTTTTTTTGCGCATTTTTATTGTTACTAATAAACTAAAATATAAGGGGAATGGAAATATTCATTGACATGGAAAGGGAATAGTTGCAGAATTTATGTGATTGATTGTTATAGGTGAAAAGTTTTTCGGTAAACTAAATTGGACCTATGTAATCCATAAGGGAGGAGGAACTCACCTATGAAAACGTTAAAACGAATGCGCAAGGATCTAATTTTATATGTCATGTTACTTCCAGGGATTATTTACTTCACGATCTTTCATATTATCCCGATCGTTAATATGAAGCTTGCGTTCCAAGATTATAAAATCATTGGAGAAAATACATGGGTTGGCATGAAGCATTTTAATACGCTTTTCAGTTCGCCAGCGTTTCAGGATGTACTAATGAATACGATTATTATTAGTACGATGAAAATTATTTTTATTTTCCCAATTCCGATTATACTTTCACTACTTATTAATGAATTACGTTTTGGTCCTTATCGGAAATTTATTCAATCCGTTTCTTATTTACCTCATTTTCTATCTTGGGTAGTTATTGCGGGGATTTGGATAACACTATTAAACCCTGCTGATGGTGCAATCAATATCATTCGAAATTTTTTCAACCTTCCTTCGCTCGATTTTATGACGAGTAAAGAGCATATCCGTTGGGTGCTTGTGTTCTCGGAAATGTGGCGAAGTGCCGGATGGGATACGATTTTGTATATTGCAGCAATATTAAAAATTAGCCCATCTCTTTACGAAGCAGCGAAAATGGACGGTGCATCAACGCTTCAACAAATGCGCTATATTACACTTCCAGCGATGATGAGTACGGTTATTACTGTATTTATTTTAAATTTAGGTTTTTTCATGAATGCTGGATTTGACCAAGTTTTCAATTTAATGAATGATTCGGTTTTAAGTGTCATTGATATTTTGGATACATATGTATATCGAATTGGATTAATGAATGGGCAATATGCCTATGCAACAGCGGCAAGTTTATTTAAAGGTGTAATCGGTTTAATTTTAATTTTAGGGACACATTTTGTATCGAAAAAGCTTACGGGTAAAGGCGTATGGTAGGGGATGATTAAAGTGAGGACATTTTCTGTTACAAAATCGATTATTCAATTTATATTGTTTTTATTCGCGCTTGCGATTTTAATCCCATTACTAAACATTTTAGCGATGTCATTATCTGATCCGGCCCGAGTAAATGAATTATCCGGCTTGGATGTGTTACCTAAAGGATTTTCGTTCATCAATTATGAAATTATTTTTTCGAACCCATTAATTATAAAAAGCTTACTGAATTCCTTATTTATCACGATTACTGGCACGTTATTAAACTTATTTTTAACAGCTATGACAGCGTACGTATTAGCGCGTACGGATTTTATAGGGAAGAAGTTTGTGTTGTTTGTATTAATCGGCATTATGGTATTCGAGCCATCGATGATTACAGAGTATTTACTAATGAAGGATTTAGGGTTATTAAATTCCTATGCGTCGGTCATTTTGTATAAGGCGATTAATGTGTATTACTTGTTTATTTTAATGCGATTCTTCCAAGAAATACCGGATAGCATTGTGGAAGCAGCACGTATTGATGGTGCGGGGCATTTCCGTATTTTTACCCGTATCATACTGCCGCTATCAAAGCCTGCATTAGCTACAATGGCACTATTTTATGGTGTGTATCATTGGAATGAATATTTCCGTGCCACGATCTATATAACAGATCCAAATAAATGGCCATTACAAGTTGTTTTGCGTCAATTTGTTGTGTCACAAGATAATATGACGATGTTACAAGGGGTTGAAGGAATGACACCAGAATTGCTTGCATCACTTGATTTCGGTTCGTTGCAATCTACAACGATTGTGATAGCAGTCATACCAATGTTATTACTGTATCCGCTTATCTTGAAATACTTTACAAAGGGAACGATGGATGGCGGAGAGAAAGAATAAAAATGAAATGGAGGTATTTCAAATGAAGAAATTTAGTTTATTATTTTTAACTTTATTTGTGTTAATTTTAGCAGCTTGTAGTAATAAGGGTGACATAACGACGGAACCACAAGTAAATGAAGACGGCAAAACCGTTATTAAAGTAGTATTTAAAGATGACGGTCCATCAAATCCAGAAGCGGTAAAGTTTTATGATGCATTAGAGGTTGGATTAAAGGAAGATAAAGGTTTAGATGTTGAATTTGAATTGGTTGAGGTAGCACAAGGTTCTTATGCAGAAAAGTTAAATTTACTATTATATAGTGGTACAATTCCAGATTTAATTTACTTCCAAGGTGGCGATGAGCAAATCGCGAGCCAAGAACTTTTGGAAGATTTAACGCCATATATCGAGAAATCCGAACATTTAAAAGGTATTTTACAAGCGCATAATAAAACACGTTTGGAAAATTACCCATATCTTTTATGGGTGAAAAATATCGACAATAAAGTGCCGGTAGTACGTACGGATTTCTTAGAACAAACGACATCGGGTACTGCTCTAGTGCAAAATCCAACAATAGAAAACTACACTGCATTCTTTGAAGAGTTAGTAGCAAAAGGACTCGTGAAAAATGGTGTAACGGTTGCGGGTGATATTGCTGAGCTCGATTATATTTTCAATGATGCATTTGGTGTTACTTCTTCATGGTTACAACAAGATGGCACATTCGTTTACAAGAAAGTATCTGAAGCAGAAAAAAATAAATTAGCTTATTATAGCGAGCTTTATTCAAAAGGTTTACTGGATAATCAATATTTAACAAAAGCATGGGATACAAAAGAAGATGCATTTTATAATAATGAAACAGGTGTCATTGTAGGGACGAATGGTAAAGTAGTCGATTTCTACAACAGCCGTCAAAAGCAAGTGAATGATGAAACGGCAACATTAACTGTATTACCTCCAGCGAAAGGGGTAAGTCAAGGGTATGGTGCAACAAGTGTAACGAAAGAAACGCGCGGCTTAGCCATTTCTTCTCAATCACCGAACAAAGAGCTTGTATTTGAGATTTTAGATTACTTAGCGAGTCCAAACGGTTTAAAATTAGATTCTTTAGGTTATGAAGGAACACATTACACAGTAAACGGTGATGTAGTCGAGTTAAATGATCAATATTACTCAGATTGGTTTGCACGTTATTGGGAACCATTGAATGTTGATTTTGGTGTGGAAGTTAGTGAGGATACGCCATTATTAAGTGCACCTGCGAAACAATCACAAGAAGCGGTAAATTCGTATTATCATGAGGATAATAACTTTACGATCCCAGAGGATATGATTGCCGAGTGGGATGCGATGGAGAATTTATACAAAGAATATGCAGCAGATATTATTACAGGGAAAAAATCAATCGATGCATTTGATGAGTTTGTTACGAAATGGAATGCTTCTGGTGGTGAGCAATTGACGGAGTATGCAAACGAAAATATTAAGTAACGGCATATACAATACTTTCAGCAAATGAAGATGCTCTTGGTTCAAACCCTGGCTGAATTGGGGAACAAAGGCTAAACCCGTCACGTCCTGTGGGCACTCGAAAAAATCTGGACTAAATTTACCCCGAGGCGTAATTGATTAGACAATAAAGGCTTGTCTATATTTAAGAGCTGTTACTGAAAGTGCACTTGTACTTTCAGTAACAGCTTTTTGAATTCTTTAACCATAATGGAATAAATGGAAATATTTATTATAATATTCTGAAATGAAGACCAAAAGTAATGTTGATGTATAATAGTGAGTATAGTATTAAGGGTTTAATTCAATTGAAAAATAAAGAAATTAAATACCTAATATTAATATAAATTTAGGTATATCGGATGGTATATCGAACAAATACATGTTTGAAGAAAGTATTGGAGGAATAATTTTGATTTTACTTGATACTACATACATATCGCCGCTTTTGTCAGAAACACTTTATGAAAAAGACATTGTCATGTGCGATATACAGCAAAAAGAAATACTGGGACAAAATTTAGTAGAGCAACACGATTTAGAAAATGTATTTCGATCAGAGGAATTAATCATTATGAATTCTGAGGAGGCTTTTCAACTATTAAATGAATTTCATAGTCAAGCAAACATAACAAAAGTAGCCAATTTATTTAAAAATAAAGTGGATTTTAGGAAATGCTTGTCAAAAATTTACCCCCATTTTTTCTTTTTAGAAGCTTCGATGAGAGAATTACATCATATAGATACTGAAATACTGCCTTATCCAATTATATTGAAACCTTCGATTGGCTATTCAAGTGTGGGGGTTTACAGGATAGAAAATAAACATGAATATCAACGGGTTCTTGAAAATTTAGTCAGTACAATGCAATCGGGTAGTGAAAATTACTCATCGGATGTATTAGATACCAATTCATTTATTATTGAGAGCTATATCGAAGGTCAGGAATTTGCTGTAGATCTATATTTTGATGACAACAACGAACCGGTTTTACTGAATGTTTTTTCAAGGATGTTTAAAGACGAAAAAGATATGAGTGATCGCATTTATTATACAAGTAAGCAAATATTAGCCGATTATTTAGCGCCTATTTCGGCGTTTATAGCTAGACTAAATACATTATTTGATTTGAGAAAAATGCCATTACATATTGAGCTAAGAATGCAAAGCAATGGAGAGTTTATACCTATTGAAATTAATCCACTGAGGTTTGCTGGAATAGGTACAACAGAGTTAGGCTATGTTGCTTACGGTGTCAATCCGTATCATCACTTCTTTGAACAATCAAAGCCGGATTGGCCACGGTTAATACAGGCAATGGACGATAAAATATACAATTTTACATGTGCAGAATTCGATCATGATCTAAAAATCGATTCAAATTTCGTGATTTTGCATGATCAATTAAAAAAGCAGTTTGATCATATTTTAGAATATCGACATATCCCTTTAGAAAGTGGATCAACATTTGCCGTTATTTTCTACAGCTGTGATTCACTTGAACAAAACAATCATATCCTATCGCTGGACTTTATGTCATTTGTCGAGAAGAAAATGGCGATATCAAATTGAAATTCAAAATAGCAAGGAGGGAAAAGCTACTATTAATTATAGGTAGCTACCAATGTTAAAAATTATGAATTCAGTAAAATCGAAGGTTCTGTTAGCAGTTTTGATTCCGATTGTTGCGGTGAGTATCGTTTTTGGTGCTGTACTATTTTTCGTTTCAAGTAATTTAATCACTAGTCATATTATCCCGCAGTACAATCAAAATTTAATATTAAATATGGAAAAGTTTAGTGTGATGTTTGATGCAGACATTGTAAATAATGCAAAATCTGATGAAGCTACCTACAAGGAGTTACAGCGAGAAATCACAGCATTCCAAAATGAATTTGAGCTAGAAAATGTCTATATTATGAGTAAGGTAGATGGAGAAGAAGTGATATTAGCCTTAGGTAATGCCGATGACTATTTAACACCATTAGCATTTACATCTGATCAAGCTAAGGCATTAAGCACACGGGATATGATTGTGAGTGAAATTTATGAAGACGATTATGGAAAGCATAAATCAACGTTTTTACAAATCCCAGGAACGGATTCTGTATTAGGATTAGATGCTGATGCCGATTTTATTGATGAGTTAAATAGTTTTTTAATAAAAATTGTTATGGGCCTTTTAGTTGTTGCAGTAACTTTAGGTTCGATTGTAGCGGTGATAATTTCCAAAAGGATTGTTAATCCTTTAATCGTATTAGCGGATCATACAGAGGTTGTAGCAGCAGGAGACTTATCTAAGCAACTTGAAGTAAAAGGGCAGGATGAAATTGGTCGTTTAGCACAGAGCTTCGAACACATGCAGTCTCAATTAAGAGAAACGATTGTGCATGTTACGGATACTTCTCAACATGTAGAAGAAGGTTCAACTACATTAAAATTGAGTGTAGAGCAATTAACGATTGCATCCAATCAAGTTTCTGGTGCCATTCAAGAAATTGCATCAAGTACAGAGCTTATCACATCAGGAGCAACTCAAAATCGTGTAGCAGTACAACAAATTGTTGATCAAATTACAGATATATCAGATTTAACTCAGTCGGTTTCAAATGAAGCAAGTAATGCGGCAAATGTAGCAACACAAGGAAATGAAGTTATTCAAAAATCAGTTGCTGGGATTGAGGGCATCAATGAGACAGCTAAGCTATCATTAGCTAAGACGCAGCAGATGAATAGCCGCTCTACAGAAGTAAGCCAAATTACGAAGATTATTTCAAATATTTCAGACCAAATTAATTTACTAGCATTAAATGCGGCCATTGAAGCAGCACGTGCTGGTGAATATGGGAAAGGTTTTGCTGTTGTAGCAGATGAAATTCGTTCTTTAGCGGAGCAATCAGCTAACTCAGCAAGCAATATTACCTCTTTAATAGCTGAGATGCAAATAGATTCAAATGAATCCGTTGTTGCCATGAATAATGTAGTTTCTAAAATTGAGCAGGAAAGTTTGACAATTTATTCGGCAGGTGAAACATTTAATACGATTTCTAACTTAGTGGACGAGATGAATAAAGAGATTCAAACGGTGACGATGACGATTCAAGAAATTTCGAATGGTTCACAGCAAATTCTAGAAACAACTAATGCAACAGTACAA
This sequence comes from Solibacillus sp. FSL K6-1523, assembly GCF_038005225.1. Taxonomy (NCBI): domain Bacteria; kingdom Bacillati; phylum Bacillota; class Bacilli; order Caryophanales; family Caryophanaceae; genus Solibacillus; species Solibacillus sp. FSL K6-1523. The sequence goes on along the minus strand of NZ_JBBOSU010000001.1, from coordinate 3,247,650 downwards.
TCATTAGAAGCTACAAATGATCATTCACAAAGCATTGCAGCATCGATGGAAGAGCAAACAGCTTCTTCTGAAGAAATGTTAAGTATTGCAACAGAGCTAAATGAAATGATTATTAAATTAAAATCTCAAATTAATCGATTTACTATATAATTCTGCGACGAAATGATAGCGACAGGAGCGCAAATTTAAATGACAAGCCTAGAGCGTGGAGTAGTTCTTCCTTCTAGGCTTTTTTCTTGTTTTTTCTACACTTATATTGGCATTTCGGTAAAACAATCGCTAAAGTAGAAGGAGAACAGATAAGTGACTTTATGTTGATATAAATGGATTGTATTGGAGGAACACAGCATGACGAAAGAAAAATTACTTTTATTAGATGGGAATAGTTTAGCGTATCGTGCATTTTTTGCATTACCACCGCTAACAAATGATAGTGGGATCCATACGAATGCTACTTACGGCTTTACGACGATGCTACAAAAAATTATTGGTGAGGAAAATCCGACACAAATGCTTGTTGCGTTTGATGCGGGAAAAACGACATTCCGCCATGAATCTTACGGAGAATACAAAGGTGGACGTCAAAAAACGCCATCTGAACTATCGGAGCAATTCCCCTACATTCGAAAGTTGGTTGATGCGTATCAAATTAAGCGCTATGAGCTCGCTATGTATGAAGCGGATGATATTATTGGTACTTTAGCGAAACAAGCCGCAGCACAGGGAACTGAAGTAATCATCATTTCAGGTGATAAAGATTTAACGCAATTAGCTTCAGATGAGGTAACGGTATATATTACGCGTAAAGGGATTACGGATATTGAAAAATATACACCTGCCTATATTGAAGAAAAATACGGCTTAACACCTGAGCAAATTATTGATATGAAAGGCTTAATGGGTGACCAATCCGATAATATTCCTGGTGTGCCGGGTGTCGGTGAAAAGACCGCAATTAAGCTATTAAAAGAGCACGGAACAATCGAAGTACTTTACGAGGCAATCGGTTCGATGAAAGCATCTAAAATGAAGGAAAAGCTGATTGAACATGAAGAGCTTGCCCATTTATCGAAAAAGTTAGTGACAATCCATACGGAAGCGCCGATTGAAGTGTCATTAAATGAGCTAGCTTATGCAGGCCCAAATGAAGAGAAATTACTGGAAGTGTGGCAGGAGCTCGGCTTTAAATCATTGATTGAAAAAAGTGATTTTGAAAATGAGGAAATTGAGCAAGAAGAGCTACACTTTTCAATAAAAGAAGTTGTCACAGCGGACATGCTTCAAAATACGATGGCAATGCATTTAGAGCTTGAAAATGAGCATTATCATAGCTGTGCGGCGCTTGGGTTAGCGTTAACGGATGGTGCGAATACAACCTTTACATCTGTTGATAGTATTGCGGAAAATAGCGCTTTAAAAGAATGGTTAGAAGATGCGGCGAAGAAAAAATACGTGACGGACAGTAAAGCAACACAGGCGATGCTACACCGTTTAGGCATTGAGTTAAAGGGTGTTGAATTTGATTTATTATTAGCTTCTTACATTATGAAACCATCTATATCGGGTGATGACGTAGCGACACTTGCAAAAGAATTTGGTTATCAAAATGTCCAGTCCAATGAATCTGTTTATGGAAAAGGTGCAAAATGGGCTGTTCCAGCAACAGATGTATTGGCAGAGCATGTGAGCCGAAAAGCAATGGCGATTTGGACGTTACAGCCGATTCTAGAAGGAAAATTAAAATCGAATGAACAGTTTGAGTTATATAACGAGCTAGAGCTACCACTTGCGCATATTTTAGGGAAGATGGAGAGCGAGGGCATTACAGTAAACGCCGATACATTACAGCAAATGGGTGCTGACTTAAAGCAAAAACTAGATGTAATCGAAGCGACGATTTACGAAGCGGCAGGCGAAACGTTTAATATTAATTCACCGAAGCAATTAGGGGTTATTTTATTTGATAAACTCGGTTTGCCTGTTATTAAAAAAACGAAAACAGGCTATTCTACCGCGGCGGATGTGTTAGAAAAGCTTCAATCAGAGCATGAAATTGTGCAGCATATTTTAACGTATCGAACATTGGCGAAACTGCAATCAACTTATATTGAAGGATTAACGAAAGAAATTCATGAAGCAGATTCAAAAGTGCATACCCGTTTCCAACAAGCGTTAACGGCAACAGGTCGCTTAAGTTCAACTGATCCGAACTTACAAAACATCCCGATTCGTTTAGAAGAAGGGCGAAAAATACGACAAGCGTTTATTCCGTCTAAAAAAGACTGGATTTTATTTGCGGCAGACTATTCTCAAATTGAATTACGTGTATTGGCGCATATGTGTGAGGACCCTGCGTTAGTGGATGCATTTAAACAAGGGATGGATATTCATACGAGAACCGCGATGGATGTATTTAAGGTCGAGGCGGATGAAGTGACGAGCAATATGCGTAGAACAGCGAAGGCAGTAAATTTTGGAATTGTTTATGGTATTAGTGATTATGGTTTATCGCAAAGCTTAGACATTACTCGTAAAGAAGCAGCAACCTTTATCGAAAACTATTTAGCAAGCTTCCCGGGTGTAAAAAATTACATGGATTCAATCGTTGAAGATGCGAAAGAGCAAGGGTTTGTGACAACGATTTTAAACCGTCGTCGTTATTTACCAGATATTACGAGCTCGAATTTTAATTTGCGTAGCTTTGCAGAGCGAACAGCAATGAATACACCAATTCAAGGAAGTGCAGCAGACATTATTAAAAAAGCAATGCTTGATATGGATGCGCGTTTGCAACAAGAGGGCTTGCAGGCAAAATTATTGCTACAAGTACACGATGAATTAATTTTTGAAGCACCTAAAGAAGAAATTGAAATTTTAGAACGTATCGTACCTGAAGTGATGGAAAACGCGATTCAATTATTAGTGCCATTGAAGGTTGATTTTTCATATGGCGACACATGGTACGACGCGAAGTAAGGAGTTGTCATCATGCCGGAATTACCAGAAGTAGAAGGCGTTGTCCGCGATTTAAAGCCGATTGTGGAAGGGAAAACGATTGAAAAAGTCACATTATCCAGCGTGATTTTTGCTTCCAATGAGGCGGGCAAACAAGCGATTGTTAAAAATATGGAACCGCATTTATTTGAACAACTGCTGCAAAATTGGACGATATTAGAAATTAAAAGGCGTTCGAAATACATTTTCTTCATGCTTGAAAATGAAGGGGAGTCCTTTGTTTTGGTCAATCATTTAGGGATGAGTGGCGCGTGGTTTGTCGTAGGCGATGTGCTGGAAATTACAGAGGAAAAATTTCGCAAGCATGTTCATGCCGTCTTTACATTAACGACGGGTGAGCTATTAGTGTATTCGGACATTCGCCGTTTTGGAGAATTGCGTTTTTTAAAGGAAATCGCGGATCATCCACCACTATTGAAAATGGCGCCAGAGCCGTTTGATGAAGAAGCTTGTGCGTTCTTTTTGGCGCAAAGTGAAAAACCAAAATATGCGAATAAGCCTATTAAAGAAGTCATTATGGATGGCCAAGTCATTTCTGGTTGCGGCAATATTTACGCGACCGAGGCACTTTTTAAAATGGGCATTCATCCTGGGCGTAAAACAAATCGCATCAGTCAGGCGAGGAAAGAAGCATTGTTTCAAGTTATTTGTGAGGTGCTTCAAGAAAGTATCGACTTAGGTGGCTCGACCATTTCAGATTATCGCAGCATTAATGGCGGGGCGGGGACGATGCAGCATCGACTGAAAATGTACGGCAAGAAAGATTGTTTAGCGTGTGGAACTGAAACAAAGTCAATGGTCATTGGCGGAAGAACATCTGTCTATTGCCCATATTGTCAAAAATAAGGGGTGTAATTATATGATTATTGGGTTAACCGGAAGTATTGCTAGTGGAAAAAGTACGGTCGCAAAAATGCTGGAGGCTTATAAACTACCAATTGTCGATGCCGATTTAGTAGCGCGCCAAGTAGTGGAGCCTGGAACGAACACGTTGCAGCAAATTGCCGAGGCGTTTGGTCCTGAAGTTATTGCAACGGACGGGACGATGGATCGTGCAAAAGTGGGTGCGATTATTTTTCATGATGAAGAAAAGCGCGCGGTACTCAATGGTATAATTCATCCGGCCATTCGTGCGGAAATGATTCGTCAGCGGGATGGACATGTAGCAAAAGGTGAACAAACCGTCATTATGGACATACCATTATTATTCGAAAGTAAGCTTCAGCATTTTGTTGAAAAAATCTTGGTAGTGACTGTTTCAGAGAAAAATCAACTTGACCGTCTTATGAAACGAAATGGCTTGTCGATGGAAGAAGCGCGCGCCCGTATTGCGACGCAAATTCCCGTTGCCGAAAAAGAAGCATTGGCAGATGCTGTCATTTTTAATAATGGCACGCTAGAAGAGACGGCTGAGCAATTAGAGCAAATTTTGAAGCAGTGGCAAGTGACCCGGGTTGCTATAAGCGAATAATGTTTTCGAACCGAGAATGCATCGTTTTTGTCTAACGATGCATTCTATTTGTGATGAGCGATAAATTTTTTTGTAAGTACGTATGTAATCGTTTTCAGAAAATAACAACTTTATTATTGTTATTTAAATATGTTCACTATTAGAAAAAATGTGTTATACTAATGAGCGAATATAACAATTAGACTTAATCGTACTTTTAGGAGGATTTAAATAATATGACAGTTTCTATTGCAATCAATGGTTTTGGCCGTATCGGTCGTATGGTTTTCAGACAGGCGATGATGCAAGGTAATGTAAATATCGTTGCAGTTAATGCTAGTTATCCAGCTGAAACGTTAGCACATTTAATTAAGTATGACACAAATCATGGTACATTCCCAGGAACAGTTGAAGCTGAAGAAGGCGCTTTAATTGTAAATGGTAAACGTGTTGTATTAGTGAGCGAACGTGATCCATTAAAATTACCTTGGACTGAGATGGGTGTAGATATCGTTATCGAAGCAACTGGTAAATTTAATGACCGTGACAAAGCAGCAATGCATTTAGAAGCTGGCGCGAAAAAAGTTATTTTAACTGCTCCAGGTAAAAACGAAGATATTACGGTTGTTCTAGGTGTAAACGATGAGAAATTAGATTTAGCAAAGCATGATGTTATTTCGAATGCATCTTGTACAACAAACTGCTTAGCTCCAGTAGCGAAAGTATTAAATGATGAGTTTGGTATTGTAAACGGCTTAATGACAACAGTTCATGCTTATACAAATGACCAAAACAACATCGATAACCCACATAAAGATTTACGTCGTGCGCGTAACTGTGCATCGTCAATTATTCCAACTTCAACTGGTGCAGCAAAAGCATTACGCCTAGTGTTACCAGAATTAGATGGCAAAATTCACGGTATGGCATTACGTGTACCAACACCGAATGTTTCTTTAGTAGACTTAGTTGTAGACTTAGAAAAAGATGTAACAGTAGAAGAAGTAAATAATGCATTCAAAGCGGCAGCTGAAGGTAAAATGAAAGGTATTTTAAACTTCACAATGGAGCCACTTGTATCTTCTGACTTCAATACAACAACTTTCTCTTCTACAGTTGACGGTTTAACAACAATCGTTTTAGGTGACCGTAAAGTAAAGGTTTTAGCTTGGTATGACAATGAGTGGGGTTATTCTGCTCGCGTTGTAGACTTAACAGTGAAAATTGCTAAAGAATTAGCGACAGTAAACGCTTAACATTAACTTCAATCAGCTGATGTTTAAACGCCGAATCATTGAAAATAGAAATCCTTTGCGAAAAAATCAACTTTTTTTCGCAAAGGTTTTTTCTATTGCGCATACATATTCTTTAGCTGTATAATTTTCGAAAACGGTGCACGCGCAGGAATGACTATTTCACGCGTGTTATTTTTGTTATAATAAGATTATGACTTAAGAATCAGGAGAAAAAAATTATGAGATGCCCAGCTTGTCAATACAACGGAACACGTGTTGTAGACTCTAGACCTGTTGATGATAATAAAGAAATTCGTAGACGTCGTGAATGCGAATCGTGTAGCTTTCGATTTACAACGTTTGAAAAAATAGAAGAAACACCATTAATTGTCGTGAAAAAAGAAGGTTCTCGCGAAGAATTTACGCGTGAAAAAGTTTTGCGTGGACTGATTCGTGCGTGTGAAAAACGTCCAGTACCATTAGATCAATTAGAAGAACTTGTAATGAACATCGAAAAAGAGCTACGTCGTGTAGGTAATGCCGAAGTACGTTCAGAAGATGTCGGTGAAATGGTTATGGATCGTTTGGCGAAAATTGATGAAGTGGCGTATGTTCGATTTGCGTCGGTTTATCGTCAGTTTAAAGATATTACTGTATTTATAGATGAGCTTAAAGATATTATGCTACGTCAATCGCATGATAAATAGTTTAGAGGGGGGACAAAGATGGTTCATTTGATGAAAGAATTACAACCTACGGATCATTTTGAAATCAAGCTCCCTCATGCATTATCGACAAATGAACGTCAACTTGTCACATTGTTTTATCAGCCCTTAACAGGAGCAGAACCAATTAGTTTGTATTTAACATTATGGGCAGAGGCAGAAAGCTACGTTCCCCAGGAGATGAACCATTATTATTTAATGAATGTGTTATCGATGCCGCTCCCGAAAGTGTTTGAGGCGCGTATTGCTTTAGAAGCGATCGGATTATTGCGGACATGGAAAAAGGATTTAGGAACGAGTCGTCATTTTATATATGAGCTTGTGCGTCCATTAGATGCCCAAAGCTTTTTTAAAGATCCGCTACTGTCGATGTTTTTATTTAGCAAAATTGGAGAAGGCCCTTATCGAAAGCTGCGTCAACGTTTTATAATACAGCCAAATAATGAAGCATTTGAAGAAGTGACCCGGACGTTTATTGATGTATATAAACCGGTGCATACGAATGTACCAACTGATTTTAATGAAGAAGCACCGAAGCAACAGGATTATCCATTTTATTATGAACAATTTGATTTTCAATTATTACAATCGGGTTTGTCTGAACAGCTCGTCCCTTCTTCTGCGTTGTCAATTGAAGCGCGAGAAATGATTGCGAAGCTTTCCTTTTTGTATAAGCTTTCCCCGTTGGATATGCAAAAAGTTGTTATTTTAGCACTGGATGAACAAATGAAGTTGCCGACGGAGAAGCTGAAAAAGGCTGCTGCGGATTACTATAAATTATCTGTTTCAAAAGACGCGCCGACGTTTACGAAAACCTTCCCAAGTAAGCAAACGGAAGAACCCGTCCATCAAAACTTATCAAAGGAACAGGAATTGCTTCAATACTTAGAAACGACACCGCCCGTACAAGTTTTACGGGATATTAATAAAGGGAAAGAACCGCTCCCTTCGGCGATTCAGCTGGCAGAAGATTTAGTTGTAACTTACAGTATGCCAATTGGTGTTGTAAATGTACTGCTTGAATATGTCATGCTGTCGACAGATATGAAGTTGCCGCGAAGTTATGTTGAAAAAATTGCCGACCATTGGAGTCGAAAGCATTTGAAAACGGCGAAGGAAGCGATGGATTTAGCGCGCCAAGAACGTGATAAGTATGCAGAGTGGAAGGCGGAAAGTGCAAATCCAAAGCCTGCGCCGACTCGAAATAAAACATACCAAAAATCCTCGTCGTCCCGTAAAAATACACGTGACGAACAAGTGCCAGATTGGTTTTATAAGCGCAATGAGCAACCGAAGCAAGAAGATGCAAGCTCAGTTGATTTCGAAAAAGAACGCTTGAAAATATTGCAAAAGCTAGAACAACAACATAAGTAAGTAGGTGAATTCCAATCGAACCGATTAATGAACAATTAAATCAAATAAAGAAAAAAATGCCGTCTTTCGAAGAACAATTTGAAGCAATGCGTAGAGAAACGGTCGAGCATCCGAAAGTACAACAATTTTTATTAGAACATAATCAGCAAGTGACGAAACAAATGGTCGATATTAGTTTGCCGAAGCTATATGAATATATTACGCAGGACACAGAATGCTGTGGGTGCGGTGATACGAGAAATTGTACGAATTTATTAAAGGGTCACGTCCCGAAACTGTATACGACATACAATGCGATTGATACGACCTATGTGCCGTGCGAGCAAAAGTTAAGAGAGGACGAGCGACGTGATGTAGCGAACATGATTGCTAGTATGCATATGCCAAAAGATGTGTTGAAAGCGACGTTAAAAGATTTAGCAATCGACAATCATTCCCGTTTAAGCATTGCCGATCAAGCAGCGGAATTTGTTGCGGAATACAGTCGTACAGGTGTGTTACCAAAAAAAGGATTTTATTTATATGGTCAGTTTGGCGTAGGGAAATCCTTTGTACTCGGTGCAATTGCCAATGAGTTGGCGACATTAAAAGTGCGCTCTGTCGTTGTATTTGTCCCAGAATTTTTACGTGAAATGAAAAATGCGATTTCAGATAATACATTAAATAGTAAAATTGATTATGTAAAAAAAGCTCCTGTTTTAATGCTTGATGATATTGGCGCCGAAACGATGTCTGCTTGGACGCGTGATGAAATTTTAGGGACAATTCTTCATTATCGCATGAGTGAGGAACTACCAACGTTCATTACATCAAACTTTGATTACGCAGGACTAGAGCATCATTTAGCACAGTCTCAACGCGGAGATATCGAGGTTGTGAAAGCTGCGCGAGTAATGGAACGTATTAAAGCAGTAACGATTCCAATTCAAATGGATGGCATTAACCGCCGACTATAAGTTTTCGCAAAAGCATCCATTAGCAGTTGCAATTCGCATGAAACGAGCGTATACTACTGTAGTAATTAACTCGATTTAGCAGATGTCTCCTACTTTTAAAATTTAGGATAAATGCCAAGTGTAAACTTTATTCAGAGTGTGTTTAAATCACAGCTAAATCAAGTTATGCCCTGGCGGATGTCCCAGATTTTTATAGGAGTTTTTCGAGCAAGCTCGAAAAAAATCTGGACGCAATTACGCCGAGACGTAATTGATCAACATATATAATGCAATGAAGAGGACAACAAGTTTTGCGAACTAGCTTTTAGAGAGGGAAGTCATGGCTGCGAGCTTCCTAGCAATAGCGTAAATCTTTACTACCTTGGAGCAGTGACGGGGCGAATCCGTCAACGTTTCTCAGTACGTTAACTTGACCGAGAGCTTCTTATTCGTATTTGACGAAGAAGGAAGAAGGGTGGCACCACGAGCATATACAGCATCGTCCCTTTACCGGGATGGTGCTTTTTATTTTGCCAAAAATAAGGAGGACAACAACATGTCAGAATTGATTCAATTAACTTTCCCAGATGGCGCAGTGAAGGAATTCGCTAAAGGTACATCTATTTTAGACGTAGCAGGTTCAATTAGCCCAGGTCTAAAAAAATCAACATTAGCAGGTAAAATTAATGGCACATTAATTGATGCAAAAACAGGGATCGAGCAAGACGGGGCAATCGAAATTATTACAAACAAATCACCAGAAGCACTAGAAATTTTACGTCACTCAACAGCGCACTTAACAGCACAAGCAGTAAAGCGCCTGTTCCCAGAAGTAAAATTAGGAATTGGTCCAGTTATTGATTCAGGTTTCTACTATGATATCGATGCACCGACACCGATTACTGCAGAAGATTTACCAGCAATTGAAAAAGAAATGAAAAAAATTATCGCTGAAAATATCGAAATCGAGCGTAAAGCTGTTTCTCGTAATGAAGCACAAGCGATTTATGAACAAGTTGGCGACGAATACAAATTAGAATTATTAGAAGCAATTCCAGCAGATGACGAAGTGTCAATCTACTACCAAGGCGACTTCTTTGACCTTTGCCGTGGCGTTCACGTGCCATCAACAGGTAAATTAAAAGAATTTAAATTATTATCTTTAGCAGGTGCTTACTGGCGCGGAAACTCAGATAATAAAATGCTTCAACGTATTTACGGTACAGCTTTCTTTACGAAAGATGAGTTAAAACATCACTTACAAATGATTGAAGAAGCAAAAGAGCGTGACCACCGTAAAATCGGTAAAGAATTAGATTTATTTATGACAAGCCAAACAGTTGGTCAAGGTTTACCATTATGGCTGCCAAACGGTGCAACAATTCGTCGTACAATCGAGCGTTACATCGTTGATAAAGAAATTGCTTTAGGTTATAAGCATGTTTACACACCAGTACTTGGTTCAAAAACATTATACGAAACATCAGGTCACTGGGATCACTATCAAGATGGCATGTTCCCGCCAATGGAAATGGACAATGAAACGCTTGTATTACGTCCAATGAACTGCCCTCACCATATGATGGTATTCAAAAACGGTTTACATTCGTACCGTCACTTACCACTTCGTATTGCGGAGCTTGGAACAATGCACCGTTATGAAATGTCTGGAGCAGTTTCAGGTTTACAACGTGTACGCGGGATGACATTAAATGATGCGCATATTTTCGTTCGTCCAGATCAAATTAAAACAGAGTTCAAAAAAGTAGTGGAATTAATTCTTGAAGTTTACAAAGACTTTGATTTAACAGACTACTCATTCCGTTTATCTTACCGTGATCCAAACAATAAAGAGAAATACTTTGATGACGATGAAATGTGGGAAACAGCACAACGCATGTTAAAAGAAGCCATGGATGAGCTTGGCTTAGATTACTTCGAAGCAGAAGATGAAGCGGCGTTCTACGGGCCAAAATTAGACGTTCAAGTAAAAACAGCGATTGGTAAAGAAGAAACATTATCAACTGCACAACTTGATTTCTTATTACCACAGCGCTTTGACCTTTCTTACATTGGTGAAGATGGTCAACCGCAACGTCCAGTAGTTATTCACCGTGGTGTTGTATCAACAATGGAACGCTTCGTAGCCTTCTTAATTGAAGAATACAAAGGGGCATTCCCTACATGGTTAGCGCCAGTACAAGCGACAATTATTCCAGTATCGAACTCGGTGCATTATGATTACGCACGTGAAGTACAAGAAAAATTAGCAGCGGCTGGTATTCGTGTAGAAATGGATGATCGTGAAGAAAAATTAGGCTATAAAATCCGTGAAGCACAAATGCAAAAAATTCCATACATGCTTGTTATCGGAGACAAAGAAGTGGAAGCTAGTGGCGTAAATATTCGACGTTATGGCTCAAAAGATTCTGAAACACTTAGCTTTGATGAGTTCTTAACAATTATTTCAGCAGAAGCCAAAAAATAATATTCGTATAGAAGTTACTCGAAAGGTGAATCCTTTTGGGTAACTTCTTTTTTATGCTCATGCTACAGAAAAATAAAAAAACGGCATTCTGACAACGCGTCAAAATACCGTTATATTTGGAGATTCTATAGTTTAAATTGCGCGACTGAATTTTGAAGCTGTTCAGCACGATTGCTCAAGTCAGTTGAAACGCTTGCAATTTCTTGCATCGATTGAATTTGCTCAATAATGGCATCATTTGATTGAGAGGATTCTTTTGAAACGATTGCTGCTTGCGATGCTAGTTCCTGCACGGAAGCAGTAACTTCCTCAGCTGCAGCCGAAATTTCCTCGGTTACAGATGAAACATCCTCGATTTGTTCTTTCATTTGATCGACGGCTGTTGAAATATTATTGAAGGATTTTTCTGCATTTTCAATAATTCCAACCCCTTGTTCAACAGATGTTAAACTATCTTGAATTGCATTTTCTACATTTTTCGTATCTTTTTGAATTTCTGTTGTTAATGAAACAATTTGACCTGCTGAATGGTTCGATTCTTCTGCAAGTTTGCGTACTTCATCGGCTACGACAGCGAAACCTTTACCATGTTCACCCGCACGTGCCGCTTCAATTGCCGCGTTGAGTGCCAATAAATTTGTTTGGTCTGTAATGCTTGTAATCACCTTAGAAATATTTTCGATTTCAGCAGATTGCTTCGTTAATTTTTGAATCAGTTCTGTTGTTAATTTTGTTGATTGATAAATTGTTTGCATTTGTTGTTTTGCTATTGAAACACTAGCCTCGCCTTCATCTGCAATCGTCGATGTAGCCGTTGCTGACGAGTGGAGTGTATGCGCGGATTCCGCAATGCGCTGGATGGCGGAAGAGGTTTCTTCCATTGCTACGGCACACTCTTTGGCTGCTGCAGCGGCACTTGATGTGTTTTCTGTAGATAGTCTCGCACTTTTTGAAATATTTTCGGATGTACTTGTCATCTCAATTGTTGAAGCGCTTAATTCTTCAGAAGAGGCACTTAAATGCTCAGCGTTATTTGCCATTGAATGAATTAACTGCTGAATCGTGCTTTTCATTGTGTTAAACGATGTTGTCAATTGTCCAATTTCGTCTTTTGATTTTACTTGAATATCGGGTTCGCTTAAATTACCAGAGGCAAGTGTTTGAACAGCTATTTTCAATTTTTGTAAAGGTGTAGAAATTTGACGACTTAGTACGAGCGCAAGAATAATACCAACAATAATTGCTATGAAAAAGTTAATCGTTGAAATCATTCGGGCCATCGTCATATTTTGGTCACCAAAATTTTGGGCTTCATCAAATAATTGTTTTATTAAATTGTTTAATTCATTCCCCGCTGCTATTGCCTCATCACGCGCTGGTAAAACATTATTCGTATAATAAACTACCGCCGTTTGAGCGCCATCTCGTTCATTTAATGAAAGGGTTTGAGTTAATTGTTCTTCATAAGTGTCTACTTTTGTAGCAAGCACTGCAAGCATATCCCTTGTATCAGAGCGTGTAAAACTATCCTTTAAAGAAGCAATCGCCGCTTTCAAATTCGTTTGTGTATTATGGAAATTTTGTAGAGAAGCATTGTCCCCTAATATGTAAGTTTGGGCTTGTGAAGCTTCTAATGTAATATAATGTTGGATATCGCTTACTTCATATAATTGAGGTAAACCCGTTTTTAATGTATCGCTATAATGTTTATCTATATTCGTTAGCTGAGTGAAAAGAACGGTACAGGCGACTATTATAATTAAAATCATTGCTGAAAAACCAAAAAGTAATTTCTTTTTAATAGACATTATGAACACTCCTTTAGTATAGTTATATTTAGCTTAATATAAAGTAAGTTAAAATGATGTGTCAGAATAGTGAGAAAGTAATATTTGGAAGTATTATTTTTTTCTCTATAAATACGGTTGACATTATTAAATGAATCATGTTATTATTATTTAGGTTATGAATACAAAGATTGAAAGTAGAGGCTGCCCGCTTCTCACCTGACGAATGCTTTCGAGTTATTTACAGGTAATGACACGTTGAATTGTTTTACGCAGTCGTTGCGTATGCACATATAGCGGGCGGACATCTCAAATGTCCGTCTTTTTTGTTGGTTAAACCGCAAAATGATTGGAAATATGAATTTATTTTCAAGAGACATATGGACATATCACGGAGGTGTACCGTTCGACCAGGGTATACTTTACACCAACTCATGTATTCGAGACACTATCTTGGAGGTGGATTAATATTAGCAAAGACATGTATGTAAACGAAGGCATTCGCGCACGTGAACTTCGATTAATCGATCACAATGGAGATCAACTAGGCGTTAAAACACGTATTGAAGCGTTAGAACTTGCTACTCGTGCTAACTTGGATCTTGTCCTTGTGGCCCCTCAAGCCAAGCCACCAGTCGCTCGTATCATGGACTATGGTAAGTTTAAGTTTGATCAGCAAAAGAAAGACCGTGAAATTCGTAAAAATCAAAAGGTTATCAGTATGAAAGAGGTTCGTTTGAGCCCGACAATTGATGAGCATGATTTCCAAACGAAATTACGTGCTGGCATTAAGTTCCTTGAAAAAGGGGACAAAGTGAAAGCATCTATACGTTTCAAAGGTCGAGCAATTACACACAAAGAAATTGGTCAGCGTGTGTTAGATCGCTTTGCTGAAGCTTGTGCCGAAATCTCAACGGTTGAACAAAAACCGAAGATGGAAGGCCGAAGCATGTTCTTAGTTCTTCAACCGAAGACTGAGAGCTAAAAGTATTGTTAGAAACAAGTTTAGGAGGAAATCGACATGCCAAAAATGAAAACTCACCGTGGAGCTGCGAAGCGTTTCAAAAAAACAGGTACTGGTAAATTAAAGTTTGACCGCGCTTACGGAAGCCACTTATTCGCTAACAAATCAACAAAAGCAAAACGTCACTTACGTAAAGCTAAAGTTGCATCATCTGGCGATTTCAAACGTATTCGTACATTATTAGTTTACATGAAGTAATCGTTTATCGACTTTTCGGTAAAACAAAAACAAAAAAACAATTAAACATTCGAAAGAATTAGCAGGAGGTAATTGCTATGCCACGCGTAAAAGGCGGAACAGTAACACGCGCTCGTCGCAAAAAAGTATTAAAATTAGCTAAAGGTTACTATGGTTCAAAACATACATTATATAAAGTAGCTAACCAAGCAGTAATGAAGTCAGGTTCTTATGCATACCGTGACCGTCGTCAAAAGAAACGTGATTTCCGTAAATTATGGATCACTCGTATTAACGCGGCTGCTCGCATGAATGGTTTATCTTATAGCCGTTTAATGCACGGTTTAAAATTAGCTGGTATCGAAGTTAACCGTAAAATGTTAGCTGACTTAGCTGTTAACGATGCTGCAGCATTCGCTCAATTAGCTGAAGCTTCTAAAAACGCTCAAGCTAAATAATTTACACTTCAAAAGACTGACAGGGAGAATAGCTCTCCTTATCAGTCTTTTTTTCGGTCGTAAGGAAGTAGCTAATTTAGAGGAATCGAGTCACACGTCTTTATGTGGGCTTTTTTCTTAGCGAAAGGGAGAACGAATTTTTATGGAATTAGCAGCTCTTGCATACGTTTCGATTGTTTCGCTTATATTATGTATCTATATGTATAGTGACAAAGAACGTGCTAAAAATAAAGAATGGCGAATCTCTGAAAAAACATTAATTACGTTAGCGATATTTGGAGGAGCAATTGGTGGCGTGCTCGGCATGTATTTATTCCGCCATAAAACGAATCATAATAAATTCGCATTTGGCTTTCCGTTGCTCGCTGCCGTACATGTTTTTTTACTTGTGCAACTATTTTAATTACAAATCCATTCATACACAGCAAAAATCCACCATTTTCAATGAAATGGTGGATTTTTGGTGGAAAAGCTGCGATGAATGATTCTGAAATTTAATCCTTCATCAATTGTTCAATTGGATTCTTCCAGTTAATTTTCGCATTTGGATAATTCATTAAAATTTCCTTTTCTAAATAAAGAAAATCTTCTTTTGTAAAACCTTGCAACTTCATCGGATCATGCACAAAAACGAAAATGCTGACCACTTCAAACGCATTTTCAGTAGTGCCTAAATATTTTTCACCTTCAAATAACGCATCTTTATAGGAAATGAAAAAGTTTTTACGAATATTTTTGACATCATCATAAAAATAATATTGCCCATTTTCGTATGCTTCATCAAGTTTACGCTTCGGATCTGTTAAATAACGTACCCCTTTATAAAATATGTAAATGATGAGAATAATAATGGCAATGCGCAATAATAGAGCCATAGAACTTCCCCCTTGCTTACGCTGTTTCCATGCTATACGATTGAGTAGAGAAAAGGTTTCATTTTTTTTAGAAATAAGGAGAAATAGTATGGAATTTAAACAATTATTTGAAATGCAGCGTGCGCTTGATCAATTTATCGAGGAAACGCAAAATGTACAAAAGGATGTATTTGAAGAAAAAGGTTTAGCACTCCTCGTTGAATTATCAGAACTTGCGAATGAAACGCGCTGTTTTAAATTTTGGTCAACAAAGGGCCCGTCAGACCGCGAAGTAATCTTAGAGGAATTTGTTGATTCGATTCATTTCATGCTATCACTTGGAAATATGCGAGGATTTCTATTAACTCAGTGGCCAAACTTATCGCAAAATCGGGAGCTAACGCCATTATTTATCGAACTGACACAAGTTGTTTTGACATTTATAAATGAGCAAACCGAAGTAAGTTATAAAGCGCTTTGGAATAGTTATAGTATATTGGCGTATAATTTAGGGTTTACTGTGGAAGATATTTTAAAAGCTTATAAAGATAAAAACGAAAAAAATTATGAGCGTCAACGTTCGGGTTATTGAATTGATGAGTACTATTTCACATTTCGAAATAATTTCGTTATAATATGGAATGAAGTACATACTTAGGAGGCAAATGAAGAATGACAAAACTTGACTCAACATTACAAATGTTTAAAGATTTAACGGATGCAAACGGAATTCCAGGAAATGAGCGTGCACCTCGTGAAGTAATGAAAAAATACATTACACCTTTTGCTGATGAAATTGAAACAGATAACTTAGGGAGCCTAATCGCGAAAAAAGTAGGCGATGAAAACGGACCGAAAATTATGGTTGCGGGTCACTTAGATGAAGTTGGCTTTATGGTAACACGTATTGACGATAAAGGTTTCGTATTTTTCCAAACAGTTGGCGGTTGGTGGGGCCAAGTAATGCTTGCTCAACGTGTGACAATTACGACACGTAAAGACGGAGAAATTATTGGGGTAATCGGTTCAAAACCACCCCATATTTTACCAGCTGAAGTGCGTAATAAACCAGTTGATATTAAAGCGATGTTCGTTGATATCGGTGCAACTTCTAAAGAAGAAGCGATGGAATGGGGCGTTCGTCCTGGCGATATGATCACCCCATATTTTGAATTCCACGTAATGAAAAATGAAAAGCATTTATTAGCAAAAGCTTGGGATAACCGTATTGGTTGTGCGATTGCAATCGATGTATTAAAAGCATTAAAAGACGAAAAACATCCAAATATCGTTTATGGAGTAGGGAATGTACAAGAAGAAATCGGCCTACGTGGTGCAAAAACTTCAACGTTTAAAGTACAACCAGATATCGGTTTCGCAGTAGATGTAGGTGTAGCAGGTGATACACCAGGCGTAACACCAAGTGAATCAACATCTAAAATCGGTGCAGGTCCACAAATTGTTGTGTATGATGCATCAATGGTGTCACATACAGGCTTACGTGAGTTAGTTATTGATACAGCAGAAGAAGCAGGTATTCCATATCAATTCGAAGCAATGGCTGGTGGCGGTACGGATGCGGGTTCAATCCACATCACAGCAAATGGTGTTCCTTCACTTTCAATCGGTGTTGCAACACGTTATATTCATTCACATGCGGGTATTTTACATCGTGATGACTATGACAACGCTGTTAAATTAATCGTAGAAGTGATCAAAAAATTAGACCGTGATACAGTGAATAAAATTACGTTCGAATAATAAATTAAGCTGTAGAGATTTCTAGTATATGTAAAGGGTAGATTGATTCTGTTATGGGATTGACCTACCTTTTGCATTTTATAAAAAGTTTCCATACATAAAAATGAATAAGAAAAGAACAGAAAAGGAGGAAATCCATTGATTTGTTTCATATTAGCCGGGCTATTTGTCTTTTTAGGCTTTGCGGTGCATAAATTAAAATGGTACTTCTTAATTTCGGGCTACAATACAATGTCAAAAGAGCGCAAGGCCAACGTTGATACAAAAGGACTCGGGCGCGTGATCGGAATGTATATGTACTTTCTTGCGCTGTTATTTGTAATAATGGGTGTCTTGCAGTTGATGGATAAACCGGCATTGTCAGCACCAATTATAATTGTATTTGTCATAGCAACGATTATTATGATTGTGAAAGCGCAAAAATTTAATGGAAATTTATTTGATGAAAAGGGTAAATGGAAAAAAGGTGCGAGCAAGCAATTAAAAATGCCGATGATTATTTTAGCAATTACGTTAATAGGTGTAGCGATTTTAATGTATTTTTCAACGCAGCAGTCGGGCATTGTCGCAAGTGTTGATGCGCTTGAAATTGGTGGCATGTATGGGGATGTATATGAATGGGCGGAAATAGAGCAACTTACTTTAATGGAAGAACTTCCTGAAATCTCATTGCGTACAAATGGATCAGCTGTTGGTTCCCATTTAAAGGGTCATTTTAAATTTAAGAATGGAGAGAAGGCAAAACTTTTCGTTGATAAAAGTGTGCCACCATTTATTTCGTTTGTCGTGAATGATAAGAAGGTTATATTCAATTTAGATACAGCAGACGAAACTACGGCGTTTTATAACAAGATGGAAGCCAAAGTTCAGCAGTAGCAATAGAAAACGGCGTATGAAAGGGTAGAACTTTCATGCGCCGTTTCAATTTAGCTACGTATAGAAGATTCTCCATTTAATTTAGCATGAATAGCTTCAATCAATTGTTCTGTCATTTGTGGGACAAAAGTTTCCAAAACGGGATTAATCATCATCCCCATTATACCGCTAGCAGAAAGGTCGAGGCTTCCTGTAAATTGTGTTGTCGTTTCGTTCACTTCCAGTAGTTTAAAATAGCCATGCCCATTAAAGCTATCTGAAAGTCCTGTTAACTTGAACTTCACATCGGACGGAGCAGTAACTTCTTGAATATCCACTTGTAATTTGATTGTTTTTTTCGTGAAACCAAGATCCGCTTTAAATACCCAATGAAATTGCGTATCATTTTGTACCTCATGGGCTAAGTAACCTGGAATTAATGGTGCCCATGCATTAAAATCCTTCGTAAAATTCCAAACGACCTCATTGCTTAATGCGATTTCAACTGCATGAATTGCTTGTGGCATTGCTCGCTCATCCCCTTTGAACTTCATTTCGAATGGTTTTGTATGGAATAGGAAAGCTTCCAAATGAAAACCAATCATTCGTTTCATTATTACGGAAAATAACTATAATTTCAATATAGCTTTCTATAAATTCTAATAAAATTAGTTATCTGCTACTTAAAGCGGATATTTTCTTTATGCTCAAAAAGTTATTTTATGCTTAACTACAAGAAAATTAAATATTTAATTTTTTATAATAATCCACTTGATTTTATAATTATGCATATGTATAATAAAGACAACATTAAGGTTACAGAGGTGTAGAGACATGAAATTGTTAGAAGAGATTCAGTTAAAGCCTGTCGAAAGCTTAAAGGGTAAAGATTTGCTAACATTGCTTGATTATACAAGTGATGAAGTTCAAGAGTTGATTAAATTAGCAACACAGCTTAAAACGATTACGAAAGCGGGTAAATGCCCACGTTTACTAGAAGGTAAAACGTTAGGGATGATTTTTGAGAAAAGTTCAACTCGTACGCGCGTTTCATTTGAAGTGGGCATGCAGCAGCTAGGTGGCTATGGCATGTATATGAATGCAAAAGATATGCAAATTGGCCGCGGTGAGCCTGTTTCGGATACAGGTAAAGTTTTATCAGGCTATTTAGATGGTATTATGATTCGTGCTAATTCACATACAATGGTGGAAGAACTTGCAGAAGCTGCTTCAATTCCAGTAATTAATGGTTTAACAGACATCGATCACCCTTGCCAAGCGTTAGCCGATATTGAAACAATTGCGGAAAACAAAGGTGAATTAAAAGGCTTGAAAATTGCCTATGTTGGGGATGGCAATAATGTCGCTCATGCATTAATCGTTGCAGCTGCACATGTAGGTATGCACGTAACGGTTGCAACACCAGTTGGCTATGAATGTGATGAAACGATTATCGAAAAAGCACAACAAATTGCAGCAAAAAATGGCAGTATCGTTTTTGTTACAAATGATCCTGTAGTAGCTGTAAAAGATGCGGATGCGATTTATGCAGATGTTTGGACGTCGATGGGGCAAGAGGAAGAAACGGCACAGCGATTAAAGGATTTTACTGGTTATCAAATTAATGATGCACTTGTTGCCCATGCGAAGCCAGATTATATGTTCCTGCATTGTTTACCAGCACATCGCGAGGAAGAAGTGGCGACATCTGTTATTGATGGGCCAAACTCGTATATTTTTGAACAAGCAGAAAATCGTCTGCATGCACAAAAAGCAGTGTTAGTTTCATTATTGGCTTAGCTTGATTCAGTAGGAGTCCCCTACTGAATCAAGTTAAGTCCCAGCGGATGTCACAGATTTTAAGAGGAGTTTTTCGAGCTAGCCCGAAAAAAATCTGGACACAATTACGCCGAGGCGTAATTGATCAAATAAGCTTCACGATTATGGGTTGTAATCGTGTTGCTATATATGAATGCATATCTACTTGCAAGCAGGAAGGGCGAACAAGTAGATAGTAGCGCTGTTTGATGTTGGAATGGGAGACGCTGTGACACATCAAATAACTACACGTGATGAACGTACTCAAGATGGAATACCTCATCACTACATAGTAAAAGTAATCCGGGAGACGCTGGATTGCTTTTTTTTCTGTGATGAAGGATATTCCTATTTAATCTTGAAATATATTAAGTGGATTAAGTAAATTCCATCAATAATATGCGGGATATTGAAAATAGTTATAGGGGGAGATTTTAAATGTCGTTTCATATAAGAGTGCGAGCAGGGGCGATTATCATTGAAAATAACAATATATTATTAACAGTTTATAATGACCCGTTAAGAGGGATTATTTATGATTTGCCAGCTGGTGGCGCAGAACCGAATGAGTCGATTACGGATGCAGTCAAAAGAGAAGCGAAAGAAGAAGCGTGTATAGATGTAGAAGTCGGTCCTTTAGCCTTTGTTTATGAGTATGCACCGCATCTCAATTTTGAAAAGTTTGGGAAGACCCATACATTAGTGATGATGTTTGAATGTAAAATAATAAACAACACGATTCCAAAGCTTCCAGAAAATCCAGACCCTAATCAAATCGGTGTTACATGGCTACCAATTTCAGAATTACAAAATGTTAAAATATATGCGAATATCGGTGCACATTTACAGGAATATATGATTAACGGTAGAAATATTGACTTAATAGAAGAACATAAATTAAGTCGAACTTTTACGTGAAATGATAAGACATTTAATCTTTATCGTATAGAAAAGGGGATGAATGATGGACACATTAATTCAAGAAATCAAACGTTGGGTTCATAATTCGGATAAGAAGCTAATCATTGGAATATCCGGTCATGGCGCGGCAGGAAAGACGACCTTTGCACATATGTTAATGGAAAAGTTAAAGCACAATATAAATTACCTTAATACAGATCCATACATAGTAAGTTCAGCGGTACGTAAATATGCAATGATTGATTATTTACATAAAGGAACAATGCATCACTCTAAAATGACAGCATGCCATCCTGCGGCACATCATATACCGTCTTTGGAAAGAGATGTATGGATGCTAAAGGAAAATATGAATTTACGCACGCTTGACACACATTATTTAAAAAGTGAAATACTGACTTCACAAAATAAACTAACAATTGTAGAAGGTATGAGTGTTGCCTTTGCCAATCCAAATCTATTTGATGTTCTTATTTATTTTTATACAGATGGTGATACGGAGTTAGAGAGACGATTCGGCCGAGATATAGAAGAAAGAGGAACCGATATTGATTATTTAAAGCAATCTCACAATGAGCGTCGTATTCAGTATGAGGTGTTTATGCATCCGTACAGTAAGCATTTCGATATTATTATAAAAAATGGCAAGGGAAAAAGTTATGTTGAGGAAAATACCTTTGATTTTAGTTGATTTTGTCCTTTTAAGAATGTTAGGAAATTATAAATAAGTACAAGGAGGATTCTTTCTATTTATTAGAGAATTGGTTAGGTGGAGGGGGGATAACATGCAATTACTTATTGAAAATATGAATGAAGATTTAGCCAAAGATATTGTTAGCTGGGAATATGAGAAGCCATATGATTTTTACAATAATGAAATATCAGATGGAGCTGTGAAGGAACTACTGGATGGTTCATATTTTGCACTTGTTAATGAGGATCAAAAATTACATGGATTTTTTTGTACGGGAGACAATGCGCAAGTTCCTGTGGGGAAAAGGTTTGGTGTTTATTCAGAGAATTCAATTGATATGGGACTCGGTATGAACCCTAAATATGTAGGTAAAGGAAGCGGTTTTGAATTTTGCTCTTTTATTTTGCGTTATATTGAAGAGAACCATAAAGGTACACCGATTAGACTGACTGTGGCAAAGTTCAATCAAAGAGCAATCCATCTATATGAAAAGCTTGGTTTTGAGAAGAAAGACGAATTTCGCACCGATTTTGCAGAATTTATGACAATGGTTAAAAGGAAATGAACCATTTTTATAAATTTAAAAAATACAGTTAAAGGGAGCATTCAAAATTGATTAAAGGTTTATATGAAGCACATTTGCCAGTTAGTAATTTAGAAAAATCCATACAGTTTTATAAAAGTCTTGGTTTAGAATATGACCACAGTGTAGATAATAAAATAGCTTTTCTATGGATTGAAAAGGATAAAAGTTGGTTGGGTTTATGGGAAACGGATAAAGTAGAGCTTGAATATCACCCTTCAATAAGACATATCGCTTTCCAAGTGACGATAGAAGGACTGAGAGATTCGGTTGCTTGGCTTAAAGAGAAGGGATATGAAGCAAGAGAAGCATTTGGTTTTAAACCGATTGAGCCGTTTGTGATGGCACATGATGATTATGCTCACGCCAAAATCCATTTTAATGATCCTGATGGAAATAGTTTGGAATTGATTTGTAAATTAGAAAATCCTAAAAAAATTACAAAACGAATGTATTTAAGCGAGTGGGAACAATTAAATGCATAATAAAATAACGTAATAATCTTTCATTTTCTATGATACAACGTTAAATTTGCGGTACATAGATGGCTAACGGACAGCATTTCTACAATAAGTGGAAATGCTTTTTTACTAGGTAAATAGATAAGTTGAACATGAAGGGAAATGTTCAACTTAAATAGAATAAACTAGATAGCGGTTCTTCTCGATATAATTACAAATCAATTGTTGAAAAGTAAGATGAAATGAATGGAGGAATAATAATGGAAGCTATTGTTATTCAAAAAAATTTAACAAATTGGAGTGCCCGTAAAAAATAAGGAACGACGCAGGTAAGTTTAATTAGAGGGATAGATTTTGATTTTATAGAAAACTAAAAATATGAATTTTTGGAGATGGAAAAGTGATTTTTGAAATAACTAATCAAGTTCGTGTAACTGATTTTAAAGCAGGGCATAAATGGTATGAAGTACTACTAAGCAAAAAAGCGGATTTCATACCACATGATGGATTTGCTGAGTGGGAAATAATTCCGGGTTGCTGGTTGCAAGTTGCTGAAGGAACACCTTCCAAAGAAAATGGACCTTTACGTTTAGGTGTAACAGATATAATGGCTGAAAGAGAAAGGCTAGCTAAAGAGCTCGGAATTAATAAATTTGAGATTTATTCCCGTGAAGAAGTTTCTGCAAAATGGGGAACTTTCAATGACCCTTGGGGAAACCGACTTGGACTATTTGAGTATATGGATAAGAAAGAAGAAAATGACCGTATAAAAGCAATTTTAGGAATTTAAAGGTTTTAGTAAGTTGAACTAAGGCTGCGTTATTCCATATAAGATTAACACTTTTTGCTGAATTTCTTGTATGAAAAAAGGCGGTTAGTTATAAAAGAAGATTAAAAAGTTCAACCATAAAGTTGAACTTTTAAGGCTTGTTACATATTTTCAAATTGGAGATACTCTAAAATATTTCCGAAGGGGTCTCTGAAACTAATATATTTTCCAGGAGGACAATTAGTTGGTTCATCTACAATAAAATCGACTTCTTTTTCTTTTAAAAGTTTAACCGTTTCATAAATATTTTCAGTTCGAAGTCCTAATACAACTCCTGTAATTTTATTATCGTGATTAAAGGTTGTATGATTGTTCTCCTCTAGAATAATTGGTAACTCTCCATGTACAAGTGAGGCAATATTAGGTCCATACTGCTTGTTTAACTCAAAACCTAAAGTATTCGTATAAAAGTCAATTGCTTTGTTTAAATTTGGCACGTAAATACTTATAACACAAACTTGATTCATCATTTTATCCCACCTTTTTGTTTTATTTATTTATTCTACACGCATTTATGAAAATCCTTTATGTGAAAATTCAATCGATTGTCTTGTTCAACTAACGAAGAGAGTTCCTTCAACAAGTGGAGGGGCATTATTATTGACGCCGCAGTATAGTAGAAGAACGCATAGCGATTTATTATGGTAATACTTATAGTGAAAGGAAGCTAAGAAAAATAAAATTTAATTTAGTTGCGGTTTCGATTTTTTTGTTAGCAATAGCTATTTTATTTAACGGTTGGTTAATATTAAGCAAATTACACGTGGAGGAACAACAGGATGTAGAAGATATTTCAATAATGACTGAGAAGCAGTTTCTAACACAATCGTAATTAGGTGAATACTTAGGCATTACAGAAGAAGAATTGCAAGAAAATAATGGTATTATGAAAAGCAGTATTTCATATATCTTAATTGGGGATAGATACTATTTTCTGTTTAAAGGGGTAAATAGGTGGCTAACTGAGATAGAAGTAGAAAGTTTTGATAGAAATTATTTCAATAAAGGAAGAGAACTAGCGAATATTTATAGAATGTGAGAAAGGTTGTGAAGTATTGGGCGGTTATAAAGCAATGCTATTTGATTTAGATGATACTTTACTTAATAGGGATCATGCCGTAGAGAAACTATTTTTAATTGTTTTAGAAAAGTGCTATGAGGATGTTAAACTTTCGGAAAGAAACGAAATGCTAAAAAAATTCAAAGAATATGACAATAGAGGCTATGGCAATAATGATAAAGTAAAAGTTTTGGAAGCATTTTTCGATGAATTTCCGCCTCAATATAGATTGCCACATAACGACATTCAAGATTTTTGGAATCGTCAATTTCCGAATTGCTTTTCGATAAACCAAGAAACTGTAAATATCATCAAAACGATAAAGATGCATGTTAAAGTTGGGATTATAACAAATGGTTCAACTCAAAGACAAAAAGCTAAAATAATTAACACTGAATTAAATCATTATTTTGAGACGATCATTATTTCTGAAGAAGCAGGATTTAGTAAACCTGACAAACGCATATTTGAATTGGCATTAAAAAAGCTTAATGTGGAACCTGAAGATGCATTATTCGTTGGAGATGACTTAGAAAAGGATATTGGTGGTTGTCAAAATACAGGTATAAAGGGTATATGGTTTAATCCCCAAAGGAACAATAATGACACTGAAATAAAACCATATGCCGAGATCAAATCTTTGGCTGAATTATTAAGTTATTTTACATAGGACGAAGAAGCATGTATATGGATGATTGAGGAAGTGGGGTTATATGGGGAATGATCCAATGTTCGTGTAACAAATAATAAGCTAAGGGGAAAGTATACATATTGAAAGAAAGTCCCTTCCGATAATTTGTAAGGACTTTCCTATATATTTAATGTATAAATTTAAACCCAAAATGATTATTTGTATTTTTTGGCTAGAGATTCACTACCAATCGCTCCAATGATAGTCATAAAAAATGGTCCAATTTGAAATAATAGAGAATCCTGTAAGAGTACAATATTTAAATCAAATAACTTATTACCTACTACAATGAAAATCTTAGCTAGTATACTTAAAAAGCCGATTATTAAAAGAATATCAAAAAATAATTTCCATCTTGGATAGGCTAATTTTTGGCTATCTTTTATAAGTTTCTCTTTCAAAGAAGTATCCCCCTTTACTAATTCATCAAGTGTAATATCAAATAGGTCACTTAACTTAATTAGCAATTCAATACAAGGGTAACTTTCTCCACGTTCCCATTTGGAAATAGATTGTCTACTAATATTAAGTTTTTCTCCAAGCTGTTGTTGTGACATACTGTGCTTCTGACGTTCTTCTTTTATTTTTGAAGAAAAATACATATGATCAACTCCTATCCCCAGTATATTTATTTTCACTAAAAAACTAAAGAACCGCATAGTTGCAAAGGTGTAAACTGTAGGTTTCCCCCTTGGAAACAGCGTTTATTTAAGTTGAAAGTACTTTGTTCATCAGTTTAGTTTTATAATAAATGAGTTTTTATAGACTTTCTATAAATTGAGATAAGCATTATAAGGGGCTATAATGACAGTTTAATGAAAGGAAAATTAGGAGATATAAGTTATTTGCTAAAATAAGGGGCATTCCGTAATCTGAAAGGAAATAAAGAGTTAAAAAATAATATACTAAAAGTAAAGAGTGTTTTATATTAAGCGAAAAAAAGCGATGCATAGTTGTTAGTTCAAATATGCACCGCTCTTTGAATTGTCTTTTATTACTGTAACAAAAGTATTTAATTAATAAGGAACACCATCTAAAAAAGTACCGTTACGATAGCTAGCGTACGCTTCTTTAATTTCTTCTTCTGTATTCATGACGAATGGACCGCGCGCAGCAATCGGCTCTTTAATCGGTAATCCTGCGAAAACAACGAATTTTGCATGAGATGTTGTGCTGAATGAAATCGAATCAACTAAGCTAGAACTGTCAAAACGAACGACATTATGTGTCTGTATTGTTTGATCTTGAACTGTAATACTACCTTCAAGAACATAAATATAGCTATTGTACTCTGCAGGGATAATTAGCTCCGAGGCACCGTTTTCTACAGTAACTGCCGCAAAAGTGAAGGGTGTGAATAGCTTCATTGGAGATTTTACACCATTCATTTCACCAGCATACACTTCAATTTTACCTCCATCAAATTCAATGAATGGTACATTTACATGTGCTAAATCCTCATATTGACCGTCCACTTTTTTATGTTCACTTGATAGATTGACCCAAAGTTGTAGGACACGCGCTTCTTGACCGGGATCTGGGTTTTCATTGTGAATAATGCCTCGCCCGGCCGTCATAATTTGAAAATCGCCAGGATTTAAACGACCACCGCCATTTGTTTTGCTATCATAATGTTCCAAACTGCCATCAATGACATAGGTAACGGTTTGAATTCCTTTATGCGGATGATCAGCAAATGTATTATGTGCAAATTGGTCGTCGGCTAAAATAATAAAAGGATCGTGCTCCTGTGGATTTGTTGGCTGTAATACTAAACGTACTTGTCGACCGTCGCCACCTTGAAGTGGGATCGGTTGGACAGATTGAATTGATAACATAAAAAATGCGCCACCTTTTCTGAATAGTTGTCATGTAAGCAACACGTGTTGTATATTTTCACTATAAGATGGATCGTAAAAAAGTACAATGAACATCAACCGGATTTTGTTATGTAAGCAACATAATTGAGAATCTGTTGTGAAAGGGAAGTGCAACAATGGAAAAAACGATGGATCCAAGAACGGTTCGTACACGGAAGTTGATTGTAGAAGCATTTAATCAACTCATTATTTCAAAAAGTTTTGAACAAATAACAGTAAAGGATATTACGGAGCAAGCAACGATTAATCGCGCCACATTTTATGCGCATTTTGTTGATAAATATGCATTATTGGAAGAAGTATTATCGGAGCGGATCGAACAAATTTTCACAGAGAATCTTCAAGAAAGCCCTAATCGCGCTTTCACGGAAGATATGATTGTACAAATGTTTTTAGCGATTGTATGTGTCCACGATCAAATGTTTTCGCAATGTCGAAGAGGCTATACAGCATTTACTCAAATGATTGATGACAAAGTGAAGGACTATTTGTTAGTAACAATTGAAAAACATTTACCAGAGGAACAAAAATTACAGGCTGTCCTCATTAGCTGGGGCTTATATGGAAGCTATGTAGCGTGGGATAAGCAAAAAAATACCGATGCCAAAACCTTTGCGAAACAAGTTGCGGGCTCTTTACTAATGCTTACGTAAGAAAATCACCTCTCAAAAACTCGTTGTTTGAAAGGTGATTTTCATCATGGTATCAGTTATTTAATAGCTAGGGAGTAATTTAATTGACCTTGAAATTGTTCATAAAGCTATTTAAAAACTTTTTCATAACAATAAAAGAACTTTCGGTATTTTTTGCATACACCCAACAAAATAAAATGGGTTCTTGTTCAAAATCGCTAATTTCTAAAGTTCTAATTTCATCCAGTATAAGGCTAGGCGAAGTATGTATTGTAATATCATAAAAGAATGTGGCAGCAATATTTTCATACAAAGCTGTGAAAATAGCGAGTGCATTGTCACTTGTAAATGACGTATTTACTTTGCCAAATTGCTCTTCAAAAAGCTGAAGTGTACGCTCAAAATGTGTTTCATTATATAAAATAATCGGATGCGCTAATAATTCTTTGGGAGAAATACTTTTCCTTGTCGCAAGTTCTGAACTTTTTCCAACTGCTAACAGCATTTTCCCTTCATAAAAAGGTTCAACAGTTAAGCCTTTAATTGATTCAAGTTCACTTTCTTTTATTGCAATTATGCCAAGGTCAACCTGTTTTTCGCTAACTTCTTGTATGACTTGTTGCGAGTTACGTTGCGTAATTGAAATTTTCGTCATAGGAAAATCTTGATTAAAACGTGCTACTGTTTTAACGAGTAATGAAAAGCTTACGGGAATACTAGCGATTTGTAGCTTTTCATTTAACATCCCTACATATTCTGAGGAAAGGTCTTTTATTTCTTGTACTTTTAGTAAAGCCTCTTCTGCCTTTTGAATAATATCCTGACCAACAGACGTAACGACAGTACCATTTCGAGAACGGTTAAAAATTTTTATCCCGAGCTCCATTTCTAAATTTGTAAGCGATTGACTAAGCGCGGATTGACTAATGTGTAAATTTTGAGATGCGGCAATTAATGATTTTGTTTTAGCGATTTCTACAATATATTGCATTTGCTCAATATTCATTGTTAGCTCCTTCTATAAGCATTGCTTAAGTTACTATTACTTTTACTAATTATATTTGTCCTTCATCCATTGTTACAATGAAATTGCTCATACAGAGATGCCATATATCTCAAATTCGAGATAAATGTATGCAAGCAAATTAATTAATAATGAGGGGGAAGTTGAAATGGTAAAAACAATAGCAGCAGTTGTAAGTGGAGCAGATACAGATTATGTGTTAGAAGAATTAGAGTTAGCTGAAATGCAAGCAGATGAAGTATTAGTGAAAATGGTTGCGTCGGGTATGTGCATGTCTGACGAAACAATCCGTAGAGGAAATACAGCTGTTGCTTTCCCAGTTGTGCTAGGACATGAAGGGGCAGGAATTATAGAGCAGGTAGGAAGTGCAGTAAAGAATTTTAAAGTAGGCGACCAAGTAGTTATGTCTTATGCCTATTGTGGTCATTGTGAAAGTTGCCAACAAGGACGCCCATCCGTTTGTGATGATTGGATGAAGCTGAATTTTTCAGGTGTACGTGAAGATGGTAGCCATACATTTTATCGCGAAGACAAAACACCGATTAAAAACTTTTATGGACACTCTTCATTCACAACGCATTCATTAGTGCATGAAAGCAATTTAACAAAGGTAGATGCGGATGCAGATTTACGTTTAGTTGGCCCACTTGGCTGTGGTTTCTTAACAGGTAGTGGCACAGTTGTAAACGGTTTAAAACCTACGATTGGTTCTTCAATTGCTGTATTTGGTACGGGAGCAGTTGGTTTAGCTGCTATGATGGCAGCTAAACTTGAAGGCTGTTCAACAATTATTGCAATCGATATTCATGATAGCCGTCTAGAGCTAGCAAAAGAGCTAGGTGCAACACATACAATTAATAGTAAGAACGAAGATCCAATTGCAAAAGTTCAAGAAATTACAAATGGCAGAGGGGTAAACTACTCTGTCGATACAACAGGTGTATCGCCTGTTATGAAAACAGCCTTAACTGTTTTAGGTAAAGGTGGTACATTCGCACCAATAGCTGTTTCACGAAATAGTCTAGAAATTATTCCAACAGCGGAAATCACGATGGCAAGTAAAAATATGATTGGTGTTGTAATGGGGGATGGTATCCCACAATTATCAATTCCACAGCTTGTGAAATTCCATAAAGAGGGACGCTTCCCATTCGATAAGTTAGTGAAATATTATGATTTTGAGCAAATTAACGAAGCAGCACAAGAATCTGTATCTGGTGCAGTTATTAAACCAATTTTAATTATGGATAAAACATATCGTCAATAATTTCTAGTAGCCCACCTCAATGACCATTTGATAGTTGAGGTGGGTATTTTATTTATTATTTACAGTTCCATTTGAAAAACACCACAATGTTGATTTGAGATGGGGCAATCTCAAGTTTCAACATTGTGGTGTTTAAAGAGCGCTCTCCTGTTTGCCGTTAAACTGAAAAGCGATATTCATCTGTTTATACCGTGCTTATTACGATGCGAACTGAGCGGCTAACTTTTGAGAAAATTCATTTCGTTCATTTTCATTTGCTGCACTCCACCATTTCTCTA
This sequence comes from Solibacillus sp. FSL K6-1523, assembly GCF_038005225.1. Taxonomy (NCBI): domain Bacteria; kingdom Bacillati; phylum Bacillota; class Bacilli; order Caryophanales; family Caryophanaceae; genus Solibacillus; species Solibacillus sp. FSL K6-1523. The sequence continues at coordinate 3,217,374 of NZ_JBBOSU010000001.1, read as the reverse complement.
AAAAGACTCCGAGACCTGGTAGTAGGTGCTCCTCACCGCGTGAAATTGCATCGTTTACAATGTCGCTAAATTCATTTGGCTGTGAATTTGTTACGTTTGCCGTAATGGCTTGTCGAATTTGAAAATCCATATGAAACCTCCTTTTCACTTACTATGAACAAAAATTCAATAATTATACATCGAATCCATTAGGGAAAAAAAGTGTTTTATGCTAAAATGGGTAATCGAATAAAGGTAGAGGACGGATAAAATGAAACGAATTGAATCAACTCAAAATGCGCTTGTAAAGCATTGGAAAAAGTTATTAACGCAGCGTAAAGAACGTGAAAAGTCAGGCGAGTATATCGTAGAAGGTTTTCATTTAGTAGAAGAAGCATTAAAACATAAAGATCAAATTACGCAAATTATCGTTCGTGACGGTGTGGATTTACCGTTACTTTGGGATATTGATGATGTTGTGCTAATTGAAGTCAATGATGCCGTAGCAAAGGAAATTGCCGAAACAGAAAATTCACAAGGCGTTTTTGCTCATTGTACACAACGTGAAATATCAGAAGATGAAAAGTATGATTGGCGTAAAGTGCTGCTAGTCGATGCAGTACAAGATCCAGGCAATATTGGCACAATGATTCGAACGGCTGATGCAGCAGGAATCGATGCAGTCGTATTAGGCAAAGGTTGTGTAGATGCTTTCAATCCGAAAACACTGCGCTCTGCACAAGGTTCGCATTTCCACATCCCTGTTGTGCGCGGAGATTTAATGGAATGGATTGAAAACCTTCAGCAAGATGGTGTTCGCGTATACGGTACATCTCTTGAAGAAGCGGTTTCGTATAAAAATGTTGAGCCAAGTGACGCTTTTGCCTTACTGTTAGGTAATGAAGGTAGTGGGATTAGTCCACAATTGCTTGCTAAAACGGATCAAAATGTCATTATCCCTATTTTAGGCGGTGCAGAATCCTTAAATGTAGCAGTAGCAGCGGGAATATTATTGTATGCATTTGTTAAATAAAAACTAAAAGAGTAGTACGGTTTAGTAGCCCGTATTACTTTTTTTGTATAATAAAATCAATTTAATTAAAAACTAACTCGAAAGTAATAAATAAGACTAATATTACGATGAAGCGCGTTATATCGCAGGTATATTTGTAAAATAAATGTAACGTATACAAATTGTTGATGAGTCAGAATAATCCGAAGAGAACAACTTTAGCATGTTCATCAAAATGTCATTATTAAATAGAGTTGCTTTTATTTCTCGTAACTGCGAGTTTTCTGTTTGATAAGCCTTATTATCTGTGACTTTCAAAAATTACCACCGATAAAATCTTGTTGAAATCAGTGTTTTTCCAATTAGATGTTTTGACACTTATTTGATGTTTCACTAGAATCGATATCAGTTAGACATGTCATTCAAATGTTGCGCATGACACGATAATAAATTCTTCTGTCGAGATTGCCGAAAGCATCACTTACGTTTGATTTAAATACGTACGGATGAAAAAGTATGTATTGTGGGAACATATAACGTAGTTTTCACTATACACATAGTGCAAAGAGTTACAAAAGATTTTATTCATGCAACACTTATTTTTCTAAGGTTTAAGCACTCATTGTAAGCGCTTAAGACTATTCTAACTAGCTCTATCTATTTTGGAAAGGAGTCCAACTATGAAAGTAAATATGAAGGGAACATTACTCTCTTTCTTAGGACTAGGCGCTGTATTATTAGCTGGTTGTAATGATAAATTAGCTGTCCTTGATCCTAAAGGTCCACAAGCACAAAGACAAGCCGACGATACAATCTTATTACTTACGGTTATGTCTGTTGTAGTTTTAACTGTTTTTGCAATGTTGGTATTTATGTTAGTTAAATACCGCGCTTCAAAGCAAAGCCCTGATTACGAGCCACCACATATCGAAGGTCACTGGCTTGTAGAAACAATTATGATTGGTATTCCTGTAATTATCGTTACTGGCTTAGCATTTGTATCTGTTAAGAGTAACTATATTGTTGAGAACATTCCTCAAGGATATGAAAATCAGGAACCACTAGTAATTTATGCATCATCATCTGACTGGAAATGGCATTTCAGTTATCCAGAACAAGATGTTGAAACAGTCAACTATTTATACATTCCGGCTGATCGTCCAATCGAATTCCGTTTATATTCATTCGGACCGATTACAAGTTTCTGGATTCCACAACTAGGTGGTCAGAAATATGCGATGTCAGACATGGTTACAACATTACATTTAGCAGCGGATGATCCAGGCGAATTCTGGGGACGTAACGCTAACTTCAGTGGTCGCGGTACAGCTGAAAATACATTTATCACAACTGCGATGACACAAGCTGAATTCGATGAGTGGGTAGATGAAGTACATGCTACTGCAAAACCACTTACAGAAGAAAAGTTTGATGAGTTATTAGAACCAGGTCACCTTGGTCGCTCAACTTATACGGGTACACACTTAGAGTTCTCACCAGCTCCAGAACATCATGAAACATCAGATGAAGAGCAAGCTACTAAGTAATTTTTCTAATATAGAAATTTTGAAAGGAGTACTACAATGAAAGAATTTTTTGCTCAGTTTGCGATTCCACATCCAAGCTTATTAATTTACATTGCGATGGCGTCAATCGTTATTGGTTCAATCGCATTAGTAGCAGTTGTCACATATTTTAAATTGTGGGGCTACTTATGGCGCGAGTGGATTACAACTGTAGACCATAAAAAAATCGGTATCATGTATTTACTCGTTGCGTTATTAATGTTATTCCGCGGCGGCGTAGATGCAGTTATGTTACGTATGCAACTTGCCGTTCCAGATAATACATTTTTAGATGCACAGCACTATAACGAAGTATTTACAACACATGGGGTAGTCATGATTTTATTCATGGCAATGCCATTTATTACATTCTTCTTTAACTATTTAGTACCATTACAAATCGGAGCACGCGACGTAGCGTTCCCACGATTAAATGCAATTTCTTTCTGGTTATTCTTCATGGGGATGGGATTATTCAACATCTCATTCGTACTTGGTGGATCTCCAGACGCTGGTTGGACTTCTTACTTCCCACTAGCAAGTAATGAATTTAGTACTTCTGTTGGTACAAACTACTATATGATCGCACTACAAATTGCGGGTCTTGGTACGTTAATTACAGGTATTAACTTCATCACAACAATTATGAAAATGCGTGCACCAGGTATGACATTATTCAAAATGCCAATGTTCACTTGGTCAGCACTTATTGCAAACTTAATTATCGTATTCGCATTCCCTGTTTTAACAGTGGCACTTGCAATGGGTACGTTAGACCGTTTATTCGGTACACAATTCTTTACAATGGATAATGGTGGTATGGACATGCTTTGGGCCAACCTATTCTGGGTTTGGGGACATCCTGAAGTATACATCTTGATTTTACCGGCATTCGGTATTTTCTCAGAAGTTATTTCAACATTTGCACGTCGTAACTTATATGGTTACACGTCAATGGTTTGGTCAATGCTTATTATTTCGGTATTCTCGTTCGCAGTTTGGACGCACCATTTCTTCACAATGGGTCAAGGTGCATTAACAAACTCAATCTTCTCAATTACAACGATGGCAATTGCTGTTCCAACGGGTGTAAAAATCTTTAACTGGTTATTTACACTGTATAAAGGGAAAATTGTTATTACGACGCCAATGTTATATGCGTTACACTTCTTACCACTATTTACAATTGGTGGGGTAACTGGGGTTATGCTTGCGATGTCAGCAGCTGACTACCAATATCACAACACAATGTTCTTAGTAGCTCACTTCCATAACGTAATCATCCCTGGTGTTGTTTACGCGATGTTAGCTGGTTTAACGTTCTACTGGCCGAAAATGTTTGGCTTCATGCTAAATGAAAAAATCGGTAAAGCAACAGTTTGGACAATGTCAATCGGTTTCGTCATGTCGTTCATGCCAATGTATGTCACTGGTTTAGACGGTCAAGCACGCCGTATGTACACATTCTCTGAATCAACAGGCTTTAGCTTATTAAATATGGTATCGTTCATCGGTGCTGGTATTATGACAGTATCATTCCTTATGCTTGTATGGAACATTTGGTATAGCTTTAAAAACTCTTCTCGTGATATTTCAAGTGACCCTTGGGATGCACGTGGACTTGAGTGGGCAACGCATACACCAGTTCCAGTTTACAACTTTGCAATTACTCCGAACCTAGAAAAAGGCTCATCAGAAGCATTCTGGGATTATAAGAAAAATGGTGTTGAATTATTCAAAGGTAAAATTGAAGACATTCATATGCCAAATAACTCGGGTCAACCGTTTGTTATGTCAGTATTCTTCTTCATTGGAGGATTTGGTTTAGTATTCAGTATGTTTGGATTGGCGATTTTCGGATTAATCGGTGTATTAATTACGATGGGTGTACGTTCTTTAGAAGACGATCACGGTTACCATATTCATAAACATGAAGTAGAAGCAACAGAAAAAAGTTATGAAAAAGGAGGTGCGAAATAATGGGTAAAGTAAATAACAATGTTCCTTTAGAGTATTCTACTGAGGAAAACAATTTGAAAATCTTTGGTTTCTGGGTATTCCTAGGTGCGGAAATTATGTTATTCGGTACATTATTCGCATCATACTTCACGCTTGTAGACCGTACAGGTAGCGGTCCAACAGGTGCTGAGATTTTCGAAATTACACCAGTTTTACTTGAAACATTTATTTTATTAGCATCAAGTTTTACAATCGGATTAGCCATTCATGCAATGCGTCTTGGTAGTAAAAAGGCGACAATTTCATTCATGGTAATCACATTACTATTAGGTGCGGCATTCTTAAGTGTGGAGATTTATGAATTTGTACACTATGCGAGCATTGGTGCTGGCATTACAGTAAGTGCATTTACATCAATTTTATTAACAACTTTAGGAACACACGGACTTCACGTTACATTTGGTTTATTATGGGGTACATTCTTAGTAATCCAAATCGCAAAACGTGGGTTAACATCAGTTACAGCAGGGAAAACATTCGTATTCTCACTTTACTGGCACTTCCTAGACGTTGTTTGGATCTTCATCTTTAGTTTCGTGTACTTGAAAGGAATGATGTAATATGGCGAAGTTCTTTCCTTTAGGTCAAGTAATGGGCTTCATCTTCTCTCTTGTATTAACAGGAATTGCGATGTTAGTTTATTTCACAGATATGTCATTCACGACAGGTATGATTGTTCTTTTAGTAACAGCGTTCATTCAAGCTGGATTACAGTTCATGGTATTCATGCATGCTGGTGAAACAGAAGATAAATGGTCAATTTACTCAAACATTTTTTACGGTCTTGGTTTAGTAGTTATTACAGTTTTAGGAACACTTTTAATCCTACTTTGGGATATGTAATTTTCTAATACGCTTCATTTCAGTTGAAATAATGTTGAAAATACATTAGACTAAATGAAGAATAACTTATTAAATGCTTTGACCGGGAAGAGTAATTATGTGAAATTTGTTTTAGGAAATGCGAGCCGAGACTGCAAGCTTGCATACAAATTGCATAATGAAGTTCACCCCGCGAGCAGCTTCCGGGAGCCATTATTGGTGAAAGGATAGCCGGCGTAATGAGTCGTTAGCTCAAATGAAGTGATTGCATTTTTGCAATAACTAGGGTGGTACCGCGAAACTCGTCCTCGTCCCTTTTTTAGGGGGCGAGGTTTTTTTGTGGACCAAAATAGGCATCCATAAAAAAATGAAGCAGCTTGCGTCCATATAGTACGTATGCTGTTTTTCATATTTGATTGAAGGAGGAAATGAAACGAATGGAACAACAATTAAAGCAATTAGAACAAGAAGTTTTAACGAAAATTGCAGAAGCTGCTAATTTAAAAGCGTTGAATGAAGTTCGTGTCGCTTATTTAGGTAAAAAGGGACCGATTACAGATTTATTAAAAGGCATGGGGAAACTATCTGCTGAAGAACGTCCAAAAATGGGTGCACTGGTCAATACAGTACGTGAAAATGTAACGGCACAATTAGAGCAAAAAGTTGCGGCACTTGAAGAAGCTGCTATTTTAGCACAGCTGGAAAATGAATCAATTGACGTGACATTACCAGGTGCACAAGTGCGCATCGGCAATCGTCATCCATTAACTCGTGTTGTAGAAGAAATTGAAGACCTATTCGTTGGTATGGGTTATGAAATTGCAGAAGGTCCAGAAGTCGAAAAAGACTACTACAACTTCGAAGCGTTAAACTTACCAAAAGGTCACCCTGCTCGCGATATGCAAGACACTTTCTATATATCAGAAGAGATTTTATTACGCACGCATACATCACCAGTGCAAGCGCGTACGATGGAAGCTAAAAAAGGGGAACATATTCGCATTATTTGCCCTGGTAAAGTATTCCGTCGTGATGCAGATGATGCGACGCATTCACATCAATTCATGCAAATTGAAGGATTAGTAATTGGCGAAAATATCCGCATGTCTGATTTAAAAGGGACACTAGATGTATTAGCTAAGAAGATGTTCGGTGCAGAGCGTGAAATTCGCTTACGTCCATCGTTCTTCCCATTTACAGAACCATCAGTAGAAGTAGATGTGTCTTGTCATAAATGTGGTGGTGAAGGTTGTAACGTATGTAAAAAAACAGGTTGGATTGAAATTTTAGGTGCTGGTATGGTGCATCCAAACGTACTTGAAATGGCTGGCTATGACTCGAAAAAAGTTTCAGGTTTCGCATTCGGTATCGGTGCAGAGCGTATTGCAATGTTAAAATACGGAGTTGATGATATTCGTCATTTCTATACAAATGACACACGTTTCTTATCACAATTCCATCAGGCAGAAGTGTGAGGGGGACGAAATAAATGTTAGTATCATTAAAATGGTTAAGCCAATATGTTGATTTTGAATCATTAACAGCGAATGAATTAGCTGAAAAAATTACGCGTGCCGGTATTGAAGTAGATGCAGTAATCGATCGTTCACAAGGAATGACAAATGTTGTTGTCGGTCATGTTGTATCGAAAGAAAAACATCCTGAAGCGGATAAATTAAATGTGTGCCAAGTAGATGTTGGAGAAGAAGAGCTTCAACAAATCGTTTGTGGTGCACCTAATGTGGATGCAGGACAAAAAGTAATCGTTGCGCGTCCAGGAGCAAAATTACCAGGCGGCATTAAAATTAAAAAAGCAAAATTACGCGGTCAAGAATCAAACGGTATGATTTGCTCGCTGCAAGAGCTAGGTATAGAAGGACGTCTTGTGCCAAAAGTGTATGCTGAAGGTATTTACGTATTACCAGCTGACAGTGAGCCAGGAGCGGACGTTTTAGCGCTATTAAGCTTAGATGATACGGTATTAGAGCTTGGCTTAACACCGAACCGTTCAGATGCAATGAGCATGTTAGGTGTGGCATATGATGTGGCGGCAATTTTAGGGCAAGATGTGAAATTACCGGAAATTACGTATACAGCAACTTCAGCAAAAGCATCGGATTTATTAAAACTTCGTGTTGAAAATATCGAAGCAAATCCAATGTACGCAGCAAAAGTTGTGAAAAATATTGAAGTAAAAGAATCACCAATATGGCTACAACAGTACTTAATGGCAGCGGGTGTCCGCCCACTTAATAATGTAGTCGATATTACAAACTATGTACTAATGGAATACGGTCAACCATTACATGCATTTGACTATGATCAATTAGAAACAGGTGAAATTGTAACGCGTCTTGCACAAGATGGCGAAATGATTACTACGCTAGATGGTCAAGAACGTAAATTAGCAAGTCACAACCTTGTTATTACAAATGGTCTAGAAGCAGAAGCGATTGCTGGTGTAATGGGTGGAGCAAAATCAGAAGTAACAGATGCAACGAAAACAGTCGTAATTGAATCGGCGTATTTCAAACCTGCATCGGTTCGTCGTACATCAAAAGAAATTGGTTTACGCTCGGATTCGTCAGCTCGCTTTGAAAAAGGTGTGGATCCAAATCGTGTATTAGCAGCTGCTGAACGCGCAGTGCAATTACTTGCAGAGCTTGCAAACGGAGAAGTTTTAGAAGGTACTGTTTTAGTTGATGAGCTAGATAAAACGCCTGCTCGAATTGTTGTATCACCAGATTTCATTAACGGTCGTTTAGGAATGAAAATTTCTTTAGAAGATATGCTTGAAATTTTAGAGCGCTTAAAGTTCGATGTAGAAGCAGCAAATGGTGTTTTAGTCATTGATGCACCAACACGTCGCGGCGATATTAAAATTCCAGAAGATATCGTCGAAGAAATTGCACGTATGTATGGTTATGATGAAATTCCGATGAGCTTACCAGCAGGTGATCAACCAGGGAAGTTAACAGCTTACCAAGCAGGACGTCGTATCGTTCGTAATGTGATGGAAGGGGCAGGTCTTTACCAAGCAGTTACGTATTCACTAACTTCTTCGGCATCTGCACAAAAATTCGCATTAAAAGAAGCGGTGACAACAAAATTATTAATGCCAATGTCTGAAGATCGTTCAACGTTGCGTCAAAGCCTAATCCCACATTTAGTGGAATCAGCAAGTTATAACGTAGCTCGTCAAGCGGATACAGTAGCTTTATATGAAATTGGTTCAGTCTTCTTTGGTCAAACAACGGATGCTTCACTTATAGAAGAAGAGCATTTAGCGCTTGTTTTAACAGGTAAATGGATTGATAATAGCTGGCAAGGTGAAAAGAAAAACGTCGATTTCTTCGTTGCAAAAGGGATGCTCGAAGCGGTATTTGCGAAGCTAGGCTTAACGAATAAAGTGACGTATGCAAAAGCAGTAGTAGATGGTTTACATCCTGGACGTACAGCTGAAATTTTATTAGATGGCGAAAAAATTGGGATTCTTGCACAATTACATCCACAAGAGCAAAAGGCAGTGGATTTAAAGGAAACATATGTTGCGGAGCTAAATTTACATGCCATTTTAAAAGCAGCAAAAGAAGAGTTAATTTATTCGATTGTTCCTCGATTCCCAGTAATGACACGCGATATTGCGCTTGAATTAGATCGTACAGTGCCAGCTGGTGAAATTGTTACCATCATTGAAAAAGCAGGCACAAAATTATTAAAAGATGTGAAAGTATTCGATGTGTATGAAGGGGAAAAAATGACAGAAGGTAAAAAATCAGTTGCCTTCTCGTTAAAATATTTCGATCCAGAGCGTACATTAACAGACGAAGAAGTAGTAGCAGCACATAATAAAGTACTAAAAGCATTAGCAGAAGCTGGCGCAGAAGTACGCTAAGTAAATGAATAAAACTCCGATGATTTATTACACGATCATCGGAGTTTTTTTTGCGTAAGCATTACGAATAAACCCCCTCCAAAATGGGCATTCTTTTACATATTGAAGTCAAGAATAGAGGGGGATTTTGATGTTTAGACGAAGGGGAGAAAAAGAGGCTAGTTTAACGAATAATGAAATCCTTCAACAAGAAAAAGTGAAATCTCCATTTCCTAAATTAGCTGACAACATACTTTTTATTCAACAATTATTCGTTCATACAGAAGATTTAATTATTCATAATTTATCCGAAACACAATCTCTCATTTTTATTAATTCTTTAGTTGATTCAAAAGAAATTTCTAATAAAATTTTGACGCGCATTTCTGTTCAGGAAAATGGACTAGTGTGCGATAAAAAAATAATGAATCTATATGAAGTTCCCAATTTGCTATTAGATGGCTACGTTTTTTATATTTCAGAGGATAAGGCGTATATAGCTGCGTTTAATGCTGCGGTACAAGAGAAGAGAGCGATTCAAGAACCAATAAGTGAAAAAATACTAAAAGGTTCACATGAAGGTTTTATTGAAAGTTTAGAATCAAATATTCATTTAGTGAGAAAGCAAATTAAAAATCCGAAGCTAATGATCAAGTATATGACGCTTGGTGAAAGATCTCGTACGAAAGTTGCTGTTATTTATATTGAAGATTTGGCTAATGAAGAAATGATTAATGAACTGTTTCGCCGATTATCCTATGCGAAAGTAGATTATATACAATCACCAGGACATATTCAGGAATTTATTGAGGATGAAACGTATTCGCCTTTTCCACAAATGTTAAATACGGAGCGACCTGATCGCGTCGTAGCGAATTTAATGGAAGGTAGATTTGCTATTATTGCTGATGGTAGCCCAACCGCAATGATCGCACCAATCAGTTTTTTTGCATTTATACAAACACCAGATGATTATAATAATCGTTTTTTTATTGGTTCATTTTTAACATTATTTCGAACGATGAGTCTTATGATTGTGATAGGTTTACCTTCTTTATATATTGCGGTCGTTTCGTTTCACTATGAAATCATTCCATTTGAACTCGTCCTTGCGTTAAAAGGAACGTTGGAGTTCGTTCCCGTTCCACCTATTATCGAAGCGGTGTCCATGCTTATTATTTTAGAGCTTTTAAGTGAGGCGGCTACGCGGTTGCCAAGCCCAATTGCTCAGACGATTGGTGTAGTAGGCGGTTTAGTTATTGGAACGGCTGTAGTAGAAGCAAATTTAGTATCAAATTCAATGGTTGTCGTCGTGGCACTAACAGCAGTAGCTTCCTATACACTTCCCATTACAGAAATGGGGACGACCATTCGACTGCTCAGTTTTCCGCTAATGGTGGCATCTTCTTTATTTGGTCTTGTTGGAATTGTTTTCGGATTGATGATTATATTACTTCATCTATGTAAGTTGGAATCTTTTGGGATGCCCTATTTTACGCCATTCGCTCCTTTTAAGTTATCAGAAAACAAAGATACAATAGTACGACTTCCGCTTTGGAAATTTATTAAAAGGCCAACTGGTCCACGTCCAAAAGATATTGTTAGAACAGGTAACCCTAGAGGATGGAAAAAAGATGAATGAAAAAAGTATATCTCAAAAGCAATTATTTTTTGTCGTTTTACAGGCTCAAATTGGCATAGGCTTACTATCACTTCCTTCCAATGTATTTAGCCATTCTAAAAATGATGGTTGGATATCTGTTATATTGGCAGGGGTTGGAATACAAATTTTAATTTTGCTATTGTGGACTTTGCTTAATGGATTTAAAGGAAAGAGCCTTTTTGAAATTTCGGTCATTGTATTTGGTCAGTATGTGGGAAAAGTAATTAATCTTTTATACACGCTTTACTTTTTACTTGTCATGTCATTATTAGCCCTTTTGTTTGCGAATCTTTTAAAAGAATGGATATTAAGTTATACACCGATTTCAATATTACTTTTAATTATACTGGCAACAGCAATTTATATTGGGAAAAGTAATTTACGTGTGTTAGCACGATTTTATATGCTAACGGCTGTAGTCATTTTAATCTCCATTTTACTGCCTTGGTTTGCTTTCACATTTAATATTGAATGGGCATATTTATTTCCGGTGGGGCAATCAGGATTGAAAAATATTACGATCGGTGCGCATGATGCCCTTATAGCAATGATAGGATTTGAAATCATTGCGGTCGTTTTACCTTTTGTGCAAGGAACATATAAGCAATCACTCAAAAGCATTTCATTAGCCAATATGACAGCAGTTTTTATCTATATTTACTTTACGATTTGTTGCTATTTAATATTTAGTCCTGAGGAATTAAAAATCATTTCAGAGCCGGTATTATATTTATTAAAAGCAGTTAATTTCCAATGGATTGAAAGATTAGATCTCATTTTTCTGTCGATTTGGATCATTCCAATGTCAACATCGCTTGTAGCTTATTTATATTTGGCAAGTAAATTCGCGGCATATACGTTGCATAAAGGGCAAAGAAAGTATCCGATTTGGTACTTGCCGTTCATAGCGTTTATTATCGGACTATTTCTTACAACGGAGTCCGAAATTGAACAATTTAATAAATATCTTTCTGTTAGTAGCTATATTTTTACTGTCTTTCTTCCCCTTCTTACATTATTCGTATCAATCGTAAGGAAGAAATATAACTATAGGAGTTCATCTACATGAAAAAAGGAATACTTATTTTAATTGTTTTGAATATATGGCTATTAACAGGGTGTTGGGATGTACGGCTGTTAAAAGATAGTAGCTTAGTAGTAGGAATCGGACTAGATGTAGAAGATGACAATCAAGTATTGAATACATCTGTCATTAGGCAAATTAAACAAGACAGTGGTGGAGCCGGTAAGCCAGCTACAGCAAATGTTATATATAGTGCAACAGGAAATACGTTGAGAGAAACGCGTTCCTCCATTGAAAAGCAGTTAGGTGGAAGATACGCATCGAATAAATTGCAAGTTCTTGTATTAGGTGAGGATTTAGCAAAAGAAAATATTTATCCAATCATCGATATGTTTTATCGGGATCCAAGAAATTCATTAGGGGCGAAAATGGTAGTTACTGAAGGCGATGCGAAAGATCTCCTTAACATGGAAATTTCAGATGATGCGTTTATTAGTGAAAAACTCTATAAGACTTTGAGAGAAACGGAAAATCAAACCCTTATTCCAAATGTAACAATTCAATCCGTATGCCCAGATTTATTTGATCCAGGGAAAGATTTTGCGCTGCCGTATATAAAGGCAAAAGACTCGGAAACATTTGATGTAGCGGGTATGGCACTTTTTCATGATAAAAGTTTTACAGGAGAAGTGTTGGAAGGACAAGACGCGACTGTTTTATTGTATATGAATGGTGAACATGGGGCGAACTCAACATTAAGTTTCAAAGTCAATCCAGAAGAGGCGGAGCTTCAAAACCAATACTTGACGGCCAATACTTTTTTAAAAAATCAAAAATTAAAACTAAATGTTGATGAAAATCATCATGTTTCTGTTGAAATTTATGTGAAATTAAATGTGACAGTAGTTGAATATCCAAAAGATCATCTATTTAATCATGAAAAGGTACTTAAATTGAACGAGGATCTTTCTAAGCAACTAACTGAAAAAGCGGAGAAGGTCGTTGAACAATTAAAAAAAGCAAATTGTGATTATTTCGGAATTGGTAGGCAGTTAATTGCTTACCACCCTGAGACGTGGAAGGCGATCGATTGGCCAAGTACATTTCCTACGATTGATATAAAGCCTAAAATAGAAGTAGAAATAACGGGAACGGGAATTCTTAAATAAAAATGTTTGCCGAATTGTATTAAAAAATGGTGCGAGAAGATAGGCGCTAAATACGCTCTTCTTGCACCACAGTAGGCTTTTTAAAAATTCCTATAATCGTAGCAGCTAAACCGCTCACCGCATGAGCAATACCGAATGTATAAAAGTTAATAAATACATGGTTCGTATATTCATTTAGCATCGGAAAGCCATATATTTGTGAACCTTTCGTATGCGTATTACCACCAAGTGAAGCATATACATCATTTTTAAATTCGATTGCATAAAAAACCATCACGATAAGGAACGCAACACCAAAAATTAAATAAATAAGGCGCATCAATTGATCACGTGCTTGACGCGAAGTTACGAGGAAAAAACGATATGTAATAAACAAGCTTAAAAGAATAAATGGTGCAGCAAGTGCTAAGCCAAGCGCCCCAAGATTTCCGGCTTGAGCGACATCATCTGGTTTCATCGTGAAAAAGTATTGAATAAGCATGACACCAAATAAACTAATGCCCATACTAATGAGCCAACTAAGACGTAACATGTAAATCCTCCGTTTCTAGTTAACACTATACAGGCTAGTCGCTTTCCTTTCAATGGAAGAAAAGCATCCTTTCTAGCGTCATTTCAAGTATAATGAAAGAGAAATGAGTCAAAGGGGAGGAATTTTTATGCTTACAAAAGAAGAAACGGTATTAGTGTTAATTGATATTCAAGGAAAACTTGCGCAAATTGTGGATGAGAGTGAATTTGTAATCGATAGCATTTCAAAAGTGGTACAAGGGGCACAAACGTTACAGCTCCCTATTTTATGGTTGGAGCAATATCCGAAAGGTTTAGGACCGACTGTGGAAGAAATTTCTCAGCATTTAACGGATATGAAGCCGATTGAAAAAATAACATTTAGCGCGTATGATACACCAGAATTCGTTCAGCAATTAGAAGCAACCGGCAGAAAAAAAGTATTGCTTGCAGGGATTGAAACGCATATTTGTGTATATCAAACGGCTGCTCACTTGCTAGCAAATGGCTATGAGGTGGAAGTGTTAGCGGACTGTGTATCATCACGAACTGCAGGAAACCGTGAAGTAGGCGTTCAGAAAATGCTTCAGCTAGGGGCAAAACTAACGAGTGTTGAAATGGCCTTATTTGAAATGCAACAAATTGCGAAGGGCGATACGTTTAAAACGATTAGTGCGTTGGTAAAATAAAATGGAAAGGTCGAGAAAGGCATGGTATGCCGATCTCGACTTTTTGCTATTTAAATAATGGTAACTTCTTCAGCGCCAAACATACAGGAATGGCAATTAGCATCCCAACCGCATTTTGCACTAAGTTACCTGGAATCGAGGCAAGAGGAGCAACCCAGTTTCCGAAAATGACGCGCTCGCATATATAATAGCCTAATAACATAAATGGTACGGAAACAAAAATTGCAATGACATTAAAAATAGGACTCTTACCATTACGCCCACCTGACCAGGCGATTTTTCCGACAATATAACCTTGCACACATCGCGCTACTAACGTAAATGGCGCCCATAAAGTCCAACCTGAAAATAAATCAAATAAAGCCATCCCAACGCCACCAGCAATGGCCCCTTTCTTCGGACCAAACATAATTGCTGCGATAAACAACATACCTGTACCTAAGTGAACAAGTCCGCCATTCGCTGCAATGGGTAGTCGAATGTTAATGAAAAATGTTGCAACGAATACAAGTGAGATGAGTAGGCTCGTTACGATTAAGTCGAATGTTTTATTGCTTTTACCATATGTCATCGGACGAGATTTTAATGGTTCCGCAGCAAGTATCACACTTGAATTTCTCCTGTTTGAATCAGGCATTAAAGGTTCAGGCGTCACGGTATGTATAGTTGAATTTGTTGTGTGACCGCCCGCGTCCGTGTAGCTTTTTGTTGATTGCATCAGTAAGCACTCCTTATCGGTTGAATTGCTCTTAATATTATCAACAGTCTGACATTTGTAAAAGTGCCAATTAAATAATAAATGTTAAGGTCAGATGGGGAACAGAAAAAATCCCCACATACCATTAAAGGTATAGGGGATTTCAAAGGAAAACTTATTTTGTATAGTTATCGAAGTAACCTTGGATATAAATCATCGGCGTACCTTTATCTCCAGAACCAGAAGTTAAGTCAGATAAAGAACCGATTAAATCCGTTAATTTACGAGGAGTTGTACCTTGAGCGGCCATATTTCCTGTTAAATCTTCTTCTTTATTGTTAATGTAATTTTTAATCGCTGCTTTTAATTCTTCGCCATGTAATTCAGCAAAATCATTGTCAGCTAAATATTTTAATTTAATTTCATTCGGCGTTCCAGCAAGACCTGGTGTGTATGCAGGTGATACAACAGGGTCTGCAAGTTCCCAAATTTGACCAACAGGATCTTTAAATGCACCATCACCATAAATCATGACTTCCACTAATTTACCAGAAGCTGCAAGAATTTTTGCTTGAATGTCATCCACGATTGGTTGGCAATTATCCGGGAATAATTTTACACCATCTTCTGTTGATTTGTTTGAACCTAATAGACCGTATTGCGTGTTGCAGCCTGAGCCATTATGAGACTCTGATAAAATATTGTCTAAGCCGAACACTTTTTCAGCGCCAGCCGCGTTTAAAATACGTTTTGTACGGAAACGAGAGTGAACATCACAAGTTAAAACTGTTTTCGTATAGTCTAAAATTGTTTTAGCATTGTTTGAGAAGATGACTTCTACTTCAGTACCTTGTTCAACGATTAATTCTTTGTAGTACTCAATATAATCGACACCAGTAAACGTATGTTTATTGTAGCCAAAGTGACCACGGAATTCAGCTTCTGTTAAAACATCTGTCCATGGATTAATGCCTTTTTCATCTAGTTCATCAATCGATACTAAATGGTTTCCAACTTCATCAGATGGGTAGCTTAGCATAAGAACAATTTTCTTTGTGCCTTTTGCAATTCCTTTTAAAATGTTAGAGAAACGGTTACGTGAAAGGATTGGGAAAATTACCCCAACTGTATCATCACCGAATTTTGCATTGACATCAGCAGCGATATCATCGATTGTTGCATAGTTCCCTTGCGCACGTGCAACAACTGATTCTGTTACTGTTACGATATCACGATCAGCAATTTCATAACCTTCTACTTTTGCTGCATTTAATGCTGTGTCAACAACGATTTGTACAATATCGTCACCTTCATTAATAATCGGTCCACGAAGACCTCGTACAACAGTTCCTACTACACGTTCCAAAATAATCTCTCCTATCAATGTTCGTTTCTTTATATATTAAGTCTCAAATCAATTACGCCTTGGCGTAATTGCGTCCAGATTTTTTCGAGCTCGCTCGAAAAATTTCCCTTAAAAATCTGTGACATCCGCTGGGGCTTAACTTGATTCAGCTGGATCTTGAACCCCAGCTGAATCAAGTTAAATCTCACAACGTTTACTATAGCTTATTTTTATGGTATAAGTAAAATTAATCATTCTAATAACTGATATAAGAGGTGCTTATATGCTTGTGAAGCTCGAATCGTATCGGATTTTTAATGTTGTCAGTCGCAATCAAAGCTTTTCGAAAGCAGCGGCGGAATTATATATGACGCAACCCGCAGTGAGTCAAACGATTTCAAAGCTTGAAAAAGAACTCGAAACGTTATTATTTAATCGTACCCCAAAAGGCGTTACATTAACAAACGAGGGTAAACTTTTACATGAATATGTGAATTCTGCACTTGGAATTTTAGATGCTGGAGAAGAAAAGATTTTAGAATTTAAAAATTTGCGAACAGGTCAGCTAAGAATTGGTGTAGGAGATACGATTTCTCGTTATTTTCTTTTACCCTATTTAGAAGCATTTCATGTAAAATATCCTGGAATTAAACTAAAGGTATTAAATGGAACGACGATTGAAATTTTGGCGTTTATTAAATCAGGTGAGGCAGACGTCGGTATTTGTAATTTACCAATTGTAGATGAACAATTGCAAGTCGTACCGTGTAAGGAAGTGCACGACATATTTGTCTGCGGTGAAAAATATAAAAATTTAACGAAAAAGCCCATCAGTTTGGATATGCTAATGAAGTTACCGTTAATTTTTTTAGAAAAAAAAGCGAATTCCCGAAATTATGTAGAAAACTACTTAAAGGAACAAGGTTATACTATATCACCTGAATTTGAACTAGGTTCACATGATTTAGTGTTGGAATTCGCGAAAATCAATTTGGGCATTGCAAGCGTGACGAAAGAGTTTGCAATGGATTATTTAGATAAAGGAATTTTACATGAAGTTCATTTACAGCAAGAAGTACCTAAGCGAAGTATCGGAATTGTCCATTTGAAATCAGTCCCGATATCTAGAGCAACGAAAAAATTTATTGCGATTGTTGATCCAGCAATTGCGAATAACTAAGGCAAGAATAAAAGGAGCAAATATATGAGTAAGCCATTTCAACAATTTAATTTATCAGAAGAAATTATCCGAGCACTAGGGGATTTAGATTATACAGAACCGACTGAAATTCAAGAAAGAGTCCTACCGATTGCCATGCAAAAACAAGATATTATCGCGAAATCTCAAACCGGAAGTGGGAAAACGGCTGCATTTGCCATTCCGATTTGTGAAAATGTCGAATGGCTTGAAAATAAACCACAGGCACTAGTCCTGACGCCGACAAGGGAACTAGCTGTACAAGTTAAGGAAGAGTTTACGAATATTGGGCGCTACAAGCGTATTAAGGCAACGGCTCTTTATGGGAAACAGCCATTTCGTTATCAACAGGATGAGTTGAAGCAAAAAACACATATTGCAGTAGGGACGCCTGGTCGTGTGTTAGATCATATTGAAAAAGGCACGTTAAAGCTAGAAAAAATAAAATATCTTGTATTAGATGAATCAGATGAGATGCTCAATATGGGCTTTTTAGATCAAGTGGAAGCTATTTTATCTTACTTGCCAAAAGAACGTATAACGATGCTATTTTCAGCAACTGTGCCGAATGAAATTAAAACATTAGCGTTGCGCCATATGAAGCAGCCAGTTGATATTGAAGTGGAGCAACAACAACAAACGGCTCCTCAAATTGAGCATGTTGCAATGGAAGTGCCAGAGGAAGAGAAATTTGCCGTATTAAAAAAGGCGTTGATTGTGGAAAATCCAGATAGCTGTATTATTTTCTGCCGTACAAAAGACCGTGTAGATGAAGTACATGATCGCCTCTACGATTTAGAATATAGTGTCGACAAGCTACATGGCGGGATGGATCAGTCTACTCGTTTAATGGTGATGGACGACTATAAGCGCGGGGAGTTTCGTTATTTAGTAGCGACAGATGTTGCGGCGCGTGGGATTGATGTTGAAAATATTTCACTTGTTGTTAACTATGACCTTCCTTTAGAAAAAGAAGCTTACGTTCATCGAACAGGTCGAACAGGTCGCGCGGGATTATCAGGCAAAGCGATTACATTCGTAACGCCACATGAGCATAATTTTTTAGCGGGCATTGAAGAATTTATTCAATTTGAAATTGCAAAAACTGCACTTCCAACAGCGGAGGCGGTAGCGGCTAATCAAGATGCGTTCGAACAAAAAATGGATTCTAAACCGGTTAAGAAAAAATCGAAAAGCGCTAAAGTAGATGCGCAAATTACGAAGCTGTATTTTAACGGTGGTAAAAAGAAGAAATTGCGTGCAGTAGATTTTGTTGGAACAATTGCTAAAATCCCAGGTATGACGGGGGATGACATCGGGATCATTACGATTTTAGATACATCAACTTTTATCGAAATTTTGAATGGTAAAGGAAACTTAGTGTTAAAGGCAATGAAAACAACACCGATAAAAGGTAAGCATTTAAAGGTGCATATTGCGAATAGTAAATCATTTTAATAGCATAATAAAAAAGCATTTGCATCTAATTCCGTTTTGACACGGTGAGTGCAAATGCTTTTTGTTATTTTGATTCCGGTTTATCTTTTAGGAAATACCACATCAAATTCGCAATTTCGATGGATTCTGCAGCATTAGGTGTCTCATCTAATGATTTACGGAAACCTCTAAGCAATGTTTCAATGACAGCAATGCGCAAATTTTCTCGCTTAAACTCGTCCAGTAAACTTTCGGTAAATTGTACACCAATACAATCAGGATTATCATAAATTAATCCTTCATGGAAACTTATGAGCTTTTCTAATACCTCTTCTTTTAAAACGGATTTGCGCTCCACTCGGGATTCGATTAAATACCATAAGTCCTGGGTTAGTAAAATTTCTTCCTTACTCATTGTAGGTAAAACCGCTTTAATATTTCTAAATGCAATCTTCACAATTTTATCTGCTTCAATAGCAATTCCGTGTGACGATCGATAAGTCATGGATAGATGTTGAATGATCCCGAAGAATGTAATGGTCAATTCAAATGTAAAAGGCCTAGATTCTTCACCAAACACGTCAACAAATCGGTTGGATACCCATTCGACTTCATAAAGACGGTAACGCGCTAGCATCGATCGTAATTCCGTATCATTCGATTGGAAAATGCCCTCAAACAAAGGAATTAAATTTTGCTCCTTATTAATTTGCATTAATACAACGATTTGTTCGATTAATACTTGCTCATCCGTGATATCTTTGCCAAGCAGTATTTCATGTCGGCGTAAATTTGCTTCGTATCGGCTTTGCTCTAAGATCGCCATGAAACATTCATTCTTTGAGGAAAAGTAATTATAAAATGTCCCTTTAGAAATTTTCGCCCGATCTAAAATTTCTTGAATCGATGTATTGTGAAAACCTTTTTCGATAAAAAGTTGCAAGGCCGAATCAATCACTTGTTTTTTTCGTTGATTCATCTAAATCCTCCTGAATAAATAATACGTTAATATTACTTCTCGTAAATGGAAATAGCAATCGATTTGGACTTCGTGTTCTAAATTATTGATTTTTTTGGACTTGAAGTATAAAATAGTGCAAGTACAGTGAATTCAGAGGAAAGAAGAAAGGAAAATACAATGGCACAAACAACACAGATTAAAAAGCCGCCTTATTTAATGATAGCGATATTATTTGTAGGGGCATTCGTAGCATTTTTAAACAATACATTATTAAACGTTGCACTTCCAACGATTATGAAATCTTTTAATATTGAGGATTTTTCAACGGTACAATGGTTATCGACAGGATACATGCTTGTTGGGGGTGTATTAGTACCTGCTTCAGCATACCTAATAACAAAATTTAAAACAAAACCATTATTTATTGTCTCGATGTCGATCTTCGTGGTCGGTACAGCGACGGCAGCATTTGCTCCATCATTTGAAATTTTACTTGCTGGACGTATGGTTCAAGCAGCAGGAGCATCTGCACTTGCTCCACTTTTAATGAACGTTATGCTCATTAGCTTCCCAGTAGAAAAACGTGGTACAGCGATGGGTATGTTCGGCTTAGTTATGGTATTAGCACCGGCAATTGGACCAACATTATCGGGGTGGATCGTGGAACATTACGACTGGAGCGTACTGTTCAAAATGATTTTACCGTTCGCAGTCATCGCATTAGTATTAGGGATTTGGAAGGCGGAAAATGTCTTACCAAACCGACCGGCAAAAATTGACTTTCTTTCAGTTGGGTTATCAACGATTGGATTTGGTGGATTATTATACGGATTCAGTACAGCGAGTACAGCAGGTTGGGGAGCAGTTGAAGTTTGGGGGACAATTTTAGTAGGTACGCTCGGAATCATTTGGTTCGTTATTCGTCAGCTAAGATTAGAAGAACCGCTACTAGATTTACGAATTTATTCTTACCCAGCTTATGCATTAGCATCAGTCATTTCAATGGTATTATCAGTAGCAATGTTCTCAGGAATGATTTTAACACCTGCGTATGTGCAAAATGTACGTGAAATTAGCCCATTTGATGCAGGATTAATGATGTTACCAGGTGCAATTGTAATGGGGATTATGTCTCCAATCACAGGGAAATTATTTGATAAATTTGGACCGCGTATCATTGCGCTAGTTGGATTATTTATTACCGCAGCTGCAACTGTTGGATTAGGTTATTTATCACTAGAATCTTCTTATTTATATATTATCTCAATCTATACAATTCGTATGTTTGGTATTTCAATGGTTATGATGCCGATTATGACAAATGGTTTAAATGCATTACCAAACCGTCTAAACCCGCACGGTACAGCGATGAACAATACAGCACAACAAGTGGCGGGGGCAATTGGTACTGCGATTTTAGTAACGATCTTTAACACGCACACAAAAACGCGTGCAACAGAAATTGTAGGAGAAATGCAGGCAACTACAAGTACGCAAATATCTGGAGAGCAAATGGCACAAATCGGGCAACAGGCAATGCTTGACGGGATTACGTATTCATTTATGATTTCAGCAGCAGTAACTGTTGTGGCGCTCGTGCTGACAATATTCGTAAAACGTGTAGATATTACAAAGCGCGAAGATTTTATGGGCGAAGTAAAAGAAAAATAATAATGAAATGGCATGAGTGAAATTTGCTCATGCCTTCGTTATTTCTGTATAATTAAAAAAAATCGAAAAAGTAGAGAGGAAGAAGATTATGATTGAACAATTAGGACAAGTAATGCTTTATGTAGATAACCAAGATCAGGCTAAAACGTTTTGGACAGAAAAAATGGGCTTTCTCGTTATAGCCGATGAGGATAATGGAATGCGCGCGATTACGATTTCTCCGACAGAAGGGGCTCAAACAACGATCGTTTTACATGACAAACAAGTCATTGCGAAAATGCAACCAGAGTTAAATTTAAAAACTCCTTCATTATTATTTTATTCAAGCCAATTGGACGAGCTGTATGAAAAGTTAAAAGGCTTGAATGTAACGGTTGGTGAAATGGTAACAATGCCGTTCGGAAAAGTGTTTAATTTTGCGGATGATGAAAATAATTATTTTGCAATTTTAGAAAATTAATGAAAAAAGCTGCGAACGTTTTAATGTTCGTAGCTTTTTGTCATCTCGTTAGTTCGAGCGCTTTTTTTGAATGAGGGTTTTTGCCTTTTCAGTATTAGCAAAATGCCATTTCGTCATGGAACGCAGTGTGTCCTCACCAAATTTCAGCCATATTTTAGCGGCCATTTGGTCTACTTTACTACTCGCACCTTTTTGAATTGGAAAGCCAACGATTTCCGCTATTTTGTCCATTTCCTTTAAAAAAGCATAGCGAGCTAAAATCGAAGCAGTTGCAACTGCGACATGTAAATTTTCCGCTTTTGTAGAAAATAGCACGTGCTCACGAATAACCTCTTTTTCATTTTTAAGGTAATTATAATAAACGCCACGTTCTGCAAATTGATCGATTAAAATAGATTCAGGCTTTACTGGGGCAATTTTATTTAAAACATGCTTTAATGCTTGATTGTGTAAAATCGCCTTTATTTTCCCTTGTGAGTAGCCCCTTGCTTGAATCTCATTGTATTTGTCGTTGCGTAAAGTTAAAATACTGTGGGTACAAACTTTCATTAAATCGGGTGCGATTTTTCTCATATAATCATCCGTTAATTGTTTCGAATCTTTTACACCAAGTTCTTGAACTAATTCGATTTTATCGGCGGGCACATACACTGCTGCGACAGTGACGGGACCGAAATAATCACCGGTTCCTGTTTCATCGGAGCCAATTACAGAAAGGGAAGCGAAATCTTTCGGCAACGTATCCCCTTTTGTATTTGAACTTTTTTTTGCCGTCGCGGATACAGTTCCCCATTTAGCCGCTTCTCGAGTCGCACCAGCTCCTTGAAACATCACTTTACCTGATTTGTAAGCTGTAATGGCTGTATCGGTGAGCTTGATTCCAAAAAGGATACCTGGCCCATTACGTTCGATAAGCGACTTATTATAAAACGCCTTTATTTTTTGTTGTGCTTCACTTGTTAACTGCAATACAATATTTGTCATAAGAAACCCTTTCTCAAAAAAGCTAATTAATAATTAGTATAACGGGTTAAAGGGAAAAGTGGAAATTTCATTGAAATATCATGTTTCATCGTGACAATACGGTGATTGTGTTGCTATGTTTAAATTGGAAATGGTATGATGTAAAATATGAAAAATGCAAAATTAATTAATCAGAATCGGATTGTATTTTGAAAAGAATGGGAATACTGCTAGTTGAAGGAATACGACTAGGGGTACCATTTTATCTTCAATCAGCAAAAGATAACTTCCTCATATAAGTGGAAGGATATGTACGATTTTTTGTTGACTGTTGCAGCGGGAGTTTAAACTCTGGCTGAACAATGATAAATGCTGCCGGCAGATGTCGCGGATTTTTAAGGGTTTTAAGCTTGAAAAAAGTCCGGACACAATCATGCCTTGGCGTGATTGATATATTCTTTCTGGAGGGATTATTTTGACTGCACAAGAGAAGAATCGAATTTCAGTAGAAATTTACGGTCATACATATAAAATGGTGGGAATGGAGTCGACAAGTCATATGCGGCTAGTCGCTTCAATAGTAGATGAAAAAATGCGTGAAATCAATTCACATAACCCATCATTAGACAGTGCAAAACTCGCAGTGTTGACAGCTGTTAATTCGATTCATGATTATTTATTATTAAAAGAGCAATGTGAAAAATTAGAAGAACAATTGAAGCAATTGAAGGGTTGAAATAAATGTTAGATTTACTTATTGTCATAATACTTATTATTAGTTTGATTATTGGAGCGAAACGTGGATTCATTGTAGAATTAATTCATATAGGTAGTATTATTATTGCACTACTTCTTGCCGTTTCTTACTACAAGCAACTTGCGGATAAATTTGTTTTGTGGATTCCTTATCCAGGGTTCACTGAAAATGCAACGATTGTACTTGCATTGGATTCCTTAGATGTGGATCGTACATTTTATCGCGTCTTTGCTTTTGCCATTATCTTTTTTGTTGCAAAGATTGCATTACAGATTATCGGGTCTATGTTCGACTTTTTAGCATATTT
This sequence comes from Solibacillus sp. FSL K6-1523, assembly GCF_038005225.1. Lineage (NCBI taxonomy): Bacteria > Bacillati > Bacillota > Bacilli > Caryophanales > Caryophanaceae > Solibacillus > Solibacillus sp. FSL K6-1523. The sequence continues at coordinate 3,193,252 of NZ_JBBOSU010000001.1, read as the reverse complement.
ACCTGTATTTAATTCATTGAACTTCCTTTTAGGTGCTGTACTATGCTTTATAGAGGCGTATATTGTCCTATTTATCGGTTTATATGTAGTAGCACTTATTCCATTAGAGTCTGTTCAAAAAATTGTGGATAAATCTATCATAACGGGCATTATGCTCGAACATACACCAGTCATTACGAAGATGTTCCAAAACTGGTGGTATATTTACATGAAATAATTGAAAATCAATGTGAAGCGCTTCCCTCGATTTTCGGGGGGAGTTTTTTTCGCGAATAGGGGGGCTTCTAATTATGAACAAAAAAATAATCATCCGTACATTAGAGAAAATTGCACTATATATGGAATTACAAGCGGAAAATCCATTTAAAGTTTCGGCATTTCGTAAGGCGGCAGCAGCACTAGAGGCGGACGAGCGTAGTTTAAGTGAAATAGATGATGTAACCGCTATAAAAGGTATTGGCAAAGGGACGGCAGCAGTTATTTTAGAGTTGATCGAAACGGGACAATCTAGCGTTTTAATAGAGCTTGAAACCGCTGTACCAAAAGGTTTAATCCCACTGATGAAATTACCTGGGCTAGGTGGCAAAAAATTAGCGAAACTTTATCAGGAATTACAAATTACCGATGCAGAAACGCTAAAAGCAGCATGTGAAGCTGGAAAAGTTCGTGAACTCGCGGGCTTTGCTGCCAAAACAGAAGAAAAGATTTTAAAGGAATTAGAAAACTTCGGAAGTCGCGCAGAACGTTTACCGGTATGGCAATTAGAGCCAGTAGTCGTTGAAATTAATGAATTGTTGGCAGGTTTACCAGAAGTAGAAAAGTTTTCGGTAGCAGGAAGTTTCCGTCGTGTTGCGGAAACGAGTAAGGATGTTGATTTTATTGTTGCGACGGAAGCACATGACGTAGTGCGTGAAGCGATTTTATCCAAACTAGTCATTTTAGAAACAGTGGCTGCTGGTGACACAAAGATTTCGGTTATTTTAGATCGTGAGGAGCCCGTTAGCGTCGATTTTAGATTGGTGAAACGCTCAGAATATGCAACAGCACTACATCATTTTACAGGCTCTAAAGATCATAATGTCCGCATGCGCCAACTTGCAAAATCGATGGGCAAGAAAATTAGTGAATACGGTGTGGAACAAGAAGATGGGTCAATGATGACATTTGAAACAGAGGAACAGTTTTTCGCGCATTTCAATTTGCCATTTATTCCGCCAACTGTTCGTGAAAGTGGTAAAGAGTTGGATCGTTTAGATGAACTCGATCAGCTTGTCCAGCTTTCGGATATTGTTTCAGATTTACACATGCATACAACTTGGTCGGATGGGGCGCATTCGGTGGCTGAAATGGGAGAAGCTTTAATCGCTCATGGCTATACACATGGTGTCATTACCGATCATTCCCAATACTTAAAAGTGGCGAATGGATTAACACCAGAACGACTAAAGAAGCAAAAATTGGAGATTGCCGCATTCAATGAAGCACATCCGAATTTCCGTTTATACCATGGGACGGAGATGGATATATTACCTGATGGGTCATTAGATTTTGATAATGATGTTATGAATCAGTTAGATTTTGTCATTGCATCGATTCATTCGAGCTTTACGCAATCACAAGATAAAATTATGGCGCGCTTAAAAACAGCCATCGAAAATCCGTATGTGCATATGATTGCTCATCCAACAGGGCGTATCGTCGGGCAGCGCGGTGGCTATGATCCAGATGTGCCATTACTCATTGAATGGGCCGCGCAGCATGGCAAAATTTTAGAACTCAATGCCAATCCATACCGCTTGGACTTATGTGTAGGGCATTTGCAATTGGCGATGGAGAAAAATGTCCCGATTGCTATTAATACCGATGCCCATGCGATTGATCAACTACGCTTTATGGATATCGGTACAAAATATGCGCAAAAAGCTTGGCTGAAAAAAGAGTTAATCGTTAATACATGGTCAAAAGAGCAGTTTGATACATTTATAAATAAAAATAAAATCTAATTTAAAGTAACAGGAGGTGTTTCCATGATCGAAAATAGAGCATTGAAAACACTAGAATTTGATAAAGTCCGCGAGCAAGTAGCGGCATTTTGTACAAATTCAATTGGTAAAAAAGCAATCGATGAATTAGTACCAGAAACAAATTTTGAAACAGTTGTGGAATTACTTGCGGAAATGGATGAAGGTTTAGCCATTTTACGTGTTAAAGGTAGCGTTCCGATGGGCGGAATTTTCGATGTTCGTCCCCATGCAAGACGTGCTCAAATTGGTGGTATGCTAAGTCCAATGGAGCTAATGGAAATCGCAAGTACGATTCGAGCAAGTCGAATTTTCCGTAATTTTATTGAAGATATTGAGTCAGACGATACGATTACTATTCCTCATTTTATTGAACGAAAAGAACAAATGCCTGTATTAACAGCGTTGCAGCATGAAATAAATGACTGCATTGATGATAATGGCGCGGTTTTAGATTCAGCAAGTCCAGCACTCAGATCTATTCGTCAAAGCTTACGTGCAGAAGAATCCAAAGTACGTCAAAAATTAGAAAGCTTAACACGTGGCTCAAATGCAACGAAAATGTTATCCGATACGATTATTACAATTCGTAATGACCGATTTGTAATCCCAGTAAAACAAGAATATCGTTCGCATTATGGTGGAATTATTCATGATCAATCGGCTTCAGGACAGACTCTTTTTATCGAACCGGATGCAGTTGTACAAGCAAATAATGAAGTGCAGCGATTAAAAATGAAGGAAAAAGTCGAAATCGAACGTATTTTAGCAGCATTAACTGCACAAGTAGAAGAAGTAGGTCATGATTTATTTGTCCTTGTACAGCTTCTTGGTGAAGTCGATGTCATTTTAGCAAAAGGGAAATATGGACAGGCGAATAAATGTACAATGCCGAAAATGAATAAGGAAGGTTTCACGCGCTTAGTTCGAGCTCGCCATCCTTTATTACCAATTGAAATTGCGGTCCCAAATACGATTGAATTTGGCCGTGATATTACCGCGATTGTCATTACGGGTCCAAATACAGGTGGTAAAACCGTTACGTTAAAAACAGTAGGTCTATGTACAATAATGGCGCAATGTGGTTTACCAGTACCTGCATTAGATGGTTCGGAATTAGCTGTATTTGAACAAATCTTTACAGATATTGGTGATGAACAATCAATCGAACAATCATTATCAACTTTCTCGTCTCATATGGTGAACATTGTTGATATTTTAAGTAAGTTTGATGACAAATCCCTCGTTATTTTCGACGAGCTTGGAGCGGGGACGGACCCACAAGAAGGTGCAGCATTGGCCATTTCTATTTTAGATGAAGTGGTAGGTAAAGGCGCACGCATAATGGCAACAACGCATTATCCAGAATTAAAAGCGTACGGCTATAATCGACCTTCTGTTGTCAATGCAAGTGTGGAATTTGATGTAGAAACATTGAGCCCAACGTATCGCCTATTAATCGGTGTACCGGGACGTTCGAATGCATTTGAAATTTCAAAACGACTTGGATTAAATAATGAAGTCATTGACCGAGCAAAATCATTTACGGGAACTGATCGTCATGAAGTAGAGTCCATGATTGCCTCGTTAGAAGAGAGTCGATTACGTTCAGAGCGTGAGGCGGATGAAGCGCATATTTTATTAGAAGATGCACAAAAAATCCGTACAGACCTTGAAGCACGCTTAAGAGCATATGATGAGAAGAAAGATAGCTTAGAAAAGAAAGCAAAAGATAAAGCGCATAAAATTGTTGATGCGGCGAAAAAAGAAGCTGAAAAAATCATTGAAGAATTGCGTGAAATGAAAAAAAATGCAGCAATGTCCGTTAAAGAGCATGAAATCATTGACGCGAAAAAACGTTTAGATGAAGCTGCACCTCAAGATAATAAAGTGTTACAAAAGGCCGTTGCTGCACGTGAACGCGTTCAAAATCTTCAAGTTGGTGACGAAGTAAAAGTATTAAGCTATGGTCAAAAAGGATCGTTACTTCAAAAAGTAAGTGCAAAAGAATGGGTCGTTCAAATTGGTATTTTAAAAATGAAGCTACCAGAAACGGACTTAGAATACATTAAGCCTGAAAAAGAGCAAGTGACAAGAACGATGACAAATATTAAAAACCGCAATACAATTGTGAAGCTTGAGCTTGATTTACGCGGAGAACGTTATGAAGATGCATTAATCCGTACAGAAAAATATTTAGATGATGCGATTTTAGCTAATTACCCACGTGTTTCTATTATTCACGGTAAAGGTACGGGCGCGCTTAGACAAGGAATTCAAAGCTTTTTAAAGAAACATAAGCGTGTCAAAACATACCGCTACGGGGAAGCGGGTGAGGGTGGCTTTGGGGTCACAGTAGTCGAATTGAAATAAATCATTGCTCCTTTATGAATTTTCGTTAATAGTTAATAGAAGTGATAGAAGTTAATTTAGAAGGGAGTTGAATGGATTGCTAGGTTCAAAATTTTGGCACCATCCTCTCGTTGAAACAGCAGGCTATTTTAGTGTAGTCGTACTTTGTCTGTTTGTTTCAATGATTTTATTTGAAATCGTAACCAAATATAAAAATTGGGAAGAAATAAAAAATGGCAATGTTGCTGTTGCCTTAGCGACAGGTGGTAAAATTCTGGGCGTTTGTAATATTTTTCGCTATTCGATTGAGCGACATACGTCATTAGTTGAAATGTTAAGCTGGGGGCTATTTGGATTTATTCTTTTAATTTTTGCGTATTTATTATTTGAATTTTTAACACCAAAATTTAAAGTAGATGAAGAAATTGCCGCAGATAATCGTTCAGTTGGATTTATTTCGTTTACGATTTCTGTCGGATTATCATTCGTAATTGGGGCAAGTATATCTTAGGAGAATGTAATGGAAACCTTATCGAAAGTGTTAATTGTCGTCTGTGTGTTATTCCTGATTGTAGGCGTATATTATATGCTTACAGTATGAGCATAAAAAGTAAGCTATCAAACTAGAGAATTTCTAGCTTGGTAGCTTTTTTTAGTAATCTACTTCACGGTTTAGTTTCACGTATATAATTCGCAAACGATAAAAATTATACTAAAAAAATATATTTGGAAGGTAATGTATATTCTGTACTATAAATGAATATAAGTATTATTATAAAAAACATAATTTTTTTCAGAAAAAAACTGTACAGAAGAGAATAATTAGAAAAATCAGATAAAAATAGTTTGAAAGAAATTCCTTTTTTAATTATAATAAATGCAAGTGAATGAAGCTTTTGCAAAGGGGAGAAGTTTTATGACAGAAAAAGTATGGTTTGCGAGTTACCCAGAGGAAGTTCCGCATACGTTGGAAATTCCCAAAATTCCTGTTCAGCAATTTTTAATACAGGCAAATAATGAAGTTCCGTCAAATGTAGCGGTTCATTTTATGGGGAAGGAGCTTACTTACAAAGAACTTTATGAGTCTTCTTTAAAATTTGCGAATTATTTGCGTTCTCTAGGGGTGGAAAAAGGGGATCGTGTAGCGGTTATGCTACCAAACTGTCCACAAGCGGTAATAGCATACTATGGAATATTGTTTGTAGGGGGCGTTGTTGTTCAAACAAATCCATTGTATACAGAGCGTGAATTGCAATATCAAATGGCGGATGCAGGCGTAAAAGTTATTTTAGTAATGGATATTTTGTATCCACGCGCGATGAAAATATTAAAAGAAACGAATATTGAAAATGTCATCGTGACAGGGATTAAAGATTATTTGCCATTTCCCAAAAATTTAGTGTATCCATTTGTGCAAAAGAAGCAATATGGTTTTAGTGTAAAAGTAGAGCATAGTGGAATGAATCACCTATTCACTGAAATTATGCGTACGGAGTCTGCAACGCCGATCGAAATCGAATTTGATTTTGAGAATGATTTAGCATTGTTGCAATATACGGGTGGCACGACTGGCTATCCAAAGGGCGTTATGTTAACGCATAAAAATTTAGTTGCTAATACGACGATGTGCGATGCTTGGATGTATCGTTGTAAAAAACGTGAAGAAATCATTTTAGGCGTATTACCATTTTTCCACGTATATGGCATGACGACGGTGTTAGTATTATCAGTTATGCAGCAAGCAAAAATGGTGTTATTGCCAAAGTTTGATGTGGAGCAGACACTAAAAACGATTGATAAACAAAAGCCAACATTATTTCCAGGCGCACCCACGATGTATATCGGTATTTTAAATCATCCGGATTTGTCAAAATACGATCTTACGACTATTAAAGCGTGCATGAGTGGGTCTTCACCATTACCGTTAGAAGTGCAGGAGAAATTCGAATCGTTAACAGGTGGCCGAATTGTAGAAGGCTATGGATTAACGGAAACATCACCAGTAACGCACGTGAATCCAATATGGGAAAATCGAATTAATGGTTCGATTGGTTTACCATGGCCGAATACGGATGCAGTCATCTTACGTTCAGGAGATACTGAAATTTTACCTTCAGGCGAAATTGGAGAAATTGCAATTAAAGGTCCACAAGTGATGAAAGGCTACTGGAATCGTCCAGAAGAAACGGCAATGGCATTTGCTGACGGTTGGTTTTTAACAGGGGATTTAGGCTATATGGATGAAAAAGGATACTTTTATGTTGTTGACCGTAAGAAGGACATGATTATTGCGGGGGGCTTTAATATTTATCCTCGTGAGGTTGAGGAAGTGCTATATGAACATGAAGCGATTCAAGAATGTGTTGTAGCAGGAATACCTGATCCTTATCGTGGTGAAACCGTAAAAGCTTATATCGTGTTAAAAGAAGGAAAAACGGTGACGGAAGACGAATTAAATACGTATTGTCGTCAAAATCTAGCTGCTTATAAAGTACCTCGTTTTTATGAATTCCGTGATGAACTACCAAAAACGGCAGTAGGAAAAATATTGCGTCGTACACTAATTGAAGAGGAAAAACAAAAACTCGAAGAACAAGCAGCAAAATAATTCGTTAGTAAACTATTGACAGAAACTTCGATAAACTATAAGATAAAAACATGAATGAATAGTCATTCATGTTTTTCTTTTTTAATGCAAATGCATAAGTAACGACCTGATCTTACACGACTTGGCGTAAGATTTGTCATTTAAATGGTGGTGAACAACTTGAAACGAAATAAACCCAAATATATGCAAATAGTGGATGCAGCTGTAATCGCAATCGCTGAAAACGGCTACCATCAAGCGCAAGTAGCTAAAATTGCAAAACAGGCTGGGGTAGCAGATGGTACCATTTATTTATACTTCAAAAACAAAGAAGATATATTAATTTCTGTATTTAAAGAAAAAATGAGTATATTTGTAGAGAACTTACAGGATATAATAAAAAGTGGAAATACTTCTTCAGAAAAGTTATGCGGTATGATCGAGAATCACTTAAGTGTCCTTTCGAATGATCGTCATTTAGCGACGGTTACACAGCTCGAATTGAGACAGTCGAATAGAGAACTCCGATTGAAGATTAATTCCATTTTAAAAGAATATTTGGCATTGCTTGATCAAATATTGATTGAAGGAATGGTAAGTGGAGAATTTAAATCAACAATGGATGTTCGAATTGCCAGGCAAATGGTGTTCGGTACAATCGACGAAATATCGACAACTTGGGTGATGTCAGATAATCGTTATAACTTATTGGAGCAGTCTCCAAAAATTCAACAAATGCTGTTGAGTGCACTAAAAGCATAAAAGGGGATGTGGGGAAATGGAGTTTCTTAGTTGGCGTGTAGAAGAAGGTGTAGCGGTTGTTACAATTTCGAGACCACCTGCAAATGCATTATCACAAGGGTTAATTAAAGATGTCGATGCCTTTTTAGATGCAGTTGAACAAGACGAAGCAGTTCGTGTCATTGTCTTACATGGTGAAGGACGATTCTTCTCTGCAGGTGCGGACATCAAAGAATTTACAAACGTTCAAACGGGTGAAGAATTTACTGTCCTTGCTCAAAATGGACAGCAAGTTTTTGAACGATTAGAAAATTTCTCGAAACCAGTCATTGCGGCCATTCATGGTGCAGCACTAGGTGGCGGGTTGGAGCTAGCAATGGGCTGCCATATTCGTTATGTTACAGAATCAGCTAAATTAGGATTGCCTGAACTATCATTAGGACTTATCCCAGGTTTTGCTGGTACACAGCGCTTACCACGATATGTAGGTGTTGCTAAAGCAGCAGAAATGATGTTTACGAGCGACCCGATTACTGGGGTAGAAGCTGTTCAGTGGGGATTAGCAAACCGTGCTTTCACAGAGGATGAGCTTCTTCCAAAAACACTTGAATTGGCTAAGAAAATGGCAAAGAAAAGTCCAATTGCATTAAAAGCGGCGATTCAAATGCTAAATCATGCGAAAACACCATCTTTCTATGAAGGTGTACAAGCAGAAGCAACAAGCTTTGGTGAAGTTTTTGTCTCAGCAGATGCCAAAGAAGGTATTCAAGCATTTATTGAAAAACGTGAACCACAGTTTACTGGCAAATAAAAATAGAAGCTTTTAGGAGGTCTGAATAATGAATATTTTTGTATTAGTAAAACGTACTTTTGACACGGAAGAAAAGATCGTCATTTCTGGCGGTAAAATTCAAGAGGATGGTGCAGAATTCATCATTAATCCATATGATGAATATGCGATTGAAGAAGCCATTCAAAAACGCGACGCTTTAGGCGGTAAAGTTACAGTTTTAACAATCGGTGGTGAGGATGCTGAAAAGCAACTTCGTACAGCACTTGCAATGGGTGCAGATGAAGCCGTATTAATTAATACAGAAGATGATCTAGACGAGCTAGATCAATATTCTGCAGCTTACATATTAGCTGAATATTTAAAAGACAAAGAAGCGGATTTAATTTTAGCTGGTAACGTTGCTATTGATGGAGGATCTGGTCAAGTAGGTCCTCGTTTAGCAGATTTATTAGGAATCAATTATGTGACAACAATTACAAGTCTTGAAATTGAAGGAACGACAGCAAAAATCGTTCGTGATATTGAAGGGGACGCTGAAATATTAGAAACTTCATTACCATTATTAGTGACGGCACAGCAAGGTTTAAATGAACCGCGCTATCCTTCTTTACCAGGAATCATGAAGGCGAAAAAGAAGCCACTTGCCGAGCTTGAGTTAGATGATTTAGATATTGATGAAGAGGATGTGGAAGTGAAAATCGAGACAATCGAAATTTATTTACCACCTCAAAAAGCAGCAGGCCGCGTATTAGCAGGCGATCTTTCTGATCAAGTCAAAGAGCTAGTTAGCTTACTTCATAATGAAGCAAAAGTAGTTTAAGTGGTTTAATCGCAACATTCTAAAAAAAATGCCAACTGGCTAATTTTACGAAGATGGTAATGGAGGGATATACATGTCAAAGAAAGTATTGGTGTTAGGTGAAGTTCGTGAAGGAAGCTTACGTAACGTTTCATTTGAGGCAATTGCTGCAGGTGCACAAATTGCTGATGGAGGCGAGATAGTAGGTCTTATCGTAGGGGATTCAGTTGCTGGGGTAGCATCTGAATTAGTTGAATACGGTGCAAACCGTGTCGTAACGGTGGAACATCCACATTTAAAAACATACACTTCTGATGGGTTTAGCCAAGCTATTTTAGCGGTAGTAGAGCAAGAAAAACCAGATGCCATTGTATTCGGTCATACATCTTTAGGAAAAGATTTATCACCTAAAATTGCGTCTCGCTTAAATGCTGGTTTAGTGTCGGATGTAACAGAGATCCAAGGTGCTGGAGATGATGTTGTATTCGTTCGTCCAATCTATTCTGGAAAAGCATTCGAAAAAGTGAAAGTAAAAGACGGCATTATTTTCGCAACGATTCGTCCTAATAACATCGCACCTCTTGCAAAAGAAGCTGGCCGTGCTGGTGATGTATCATCGGTATCAGTGGAAATTACAAATTTACGTACAATTATTAAAGAAGTTGTTCGTAAATCAACTGAAGGTGTCGATTTATCGGAGGCTAAAGTTGTTGTAGCAGGCGGACGTGGTGTGAAGTCTGAAGAAGGCTTCGAACCATTAAATGCGCTTGCTAAATTACTAGGCGGTGCTGTTGGCGCTTCTCGTGGTGCATGTGACGCAGATTACTGTGACTACTCATTACAAATTGGACAAACAGGGAAAGTGGTAACACCAGACCTTTATATCGCGGCAGGTATTTCGGGAGCCATCCAACATGTTGCCGGTATGTCGAACTCGAAGGTGATTGTTGCAATTAACAAAGATCCTGAAGCAAATATTTTCAAAATAGCAGACTACGGAATTGTTGGCGATTTATTCGAAGTCATTCCAATGCTTATTGAAGAGTTTAAAGCGTTAAAAGTAGGCGCATAATAATAACAGCTCCCTCACCTTACAAGTGTGGGAGCTGTTATTATTTCTATGTTCAAGGTGGTTTTGAATAAAATATACCTCCCCAAGCATATTATTTTTAGCTAATTGGGAAATCATGTTATACTACAAGCAGATGTTAGATAAGGAGGCTATATAATTATGGCAATTGTACACGGTACAGACCAAACTTTTGGTGAAGAAATTTCAAATGGTGTTGTTTTAGTAGACTTTTGGGCTGCATGGTGTGGTCCTTGTAAAATGATCGCTCCAGTTCTTGAAGAGCTAGATGCAGAAATCGGTAACGATGTGAAAATCGTGAAGGTTGATGTTGATAACAACCAAGGAACAGCGGCTGAATACCAAATCATGTCGATTCCATCATTATTATTATTCGTTGATGGCGAGTTAAAAGCAAAAACTGCTGGCTTCATGCCAAAAGAAGCGTTAATCGATTTCATTAACGACAACAAATAATTCAATTCAAAAAGTCGTATGCCTATAGCGGGTATACGGCTTTTTTTCTATTCAACTTCTTCTATTCAGATTTGCCCCAATACAAATCCTAATCTGTTTTAGAGAATGAAATAAAGTTTAGCTATCCAATATTTTTATTGAAATATGCGCCCGACAATAAAATATGTATTCAAAATCGCTAAAGGACAATTAATTAAGTTAACGCCGCCTCCCCGGTAGCGGCGCACTTTATACAGAAAGCTTCAGTAGGGGGAAATTTTATAAAGGCTGGCCTTGCACAAAGCACAAAGATGAGTCGTACAGATTTGTGCAACAAAGCTGTGCGCCTCATGTGCTTAGCCAGCCAAAATTAGCAAGTACTTTATGAGAAGCTTTATTAGGACACTTATATCATTAGGATAGATTCTTGGTTAAACATATATGGAAACGATTAAAGCACTAGCACTTACCTTTCAAATTCACCTGAACATAAGGTAAACTAAAAGGAAATGACGAAATTTTAAGGTGATGGAATGAATGCAAATATTAAGGCGAAACTAGAAATTTTGCCAGGTGATCCAGGTTGTTATTTGATGAAAGATCACCAAGGGACGATTATTTATGTTGGCAAGGCAAAATCATTAAAAAATCGGGTGCGATCGTATTTTACAAGTAGCCATGATGGAAAGACCGCCCGCCTAGTAAGTGAAATTGTAGACCTCGAATATATCGTGACTTCAAGCGATTTAGAGGCATTAATTTTAGAGCTAAATTTAATAAAGCTCCATGATCCAAAATATAATATTAAACTAACGGATGATAAAACATATCCGTATATTAAAATTACAAATGAAAAATATCCGCGCATTTTAACGACGCGCAAAATCAAAAAGGATAAAGCCAAATATTTCGGTCCGTATCCGAATTCATTCGCAGCAAACGAAACAAGAAAATTATTAGATCGATTGTACCCTTTGAGAAAATGTGCCATTATCCCGAAGCAGGTTTGCCTTTATTATCATTTAGGGCAATGTTTGGCACCATGTGTGAAGGAAATTGAGAGCGATGTATACCGTGAAATGATTGATGAGATTGCCAAGTTTTTAAATGGTGGTTATGAAGAAGTGAAGCAAGATTTAGAGCGAAAAATGTTGGATGCTGCTGAAAAGTTGGAATTTGAACGGGCAAAGGAATATCGAGACTTAATGGCGCATATCGAAAAGATTATGCAAAAGCAAAAAATGGTGACAGGTGATTTAAGCAATCGTGATGTATTCGGTTATGCTGTGGAAAAAGGCTGGATGTGTGTGCAAGTATTTTTTGTGCGACAAGGGAAGTTAATCGAACGGGATGTTTCCATTTTTCCGATTTACAATGAACCAGAAGAAGAGTTTTTAACATTTGTCGGACGTTTTTATGAGGAACCAAACCATATGCTACCAAAGGAAATTTTCATTCCTACACAAGTGGATGGTGTTTTATTAGAAAAGCTTTTGAATGTTAAAATTGTTATACCTAAAAAAGGTTCGAAAAAAGAATTAGTTGATCTAGCTACGAAAAATGCGGATATCGCCATTCATGAAAAGTTCCAGCTTATTGAGCGCCAAGAGGAACGAACGATTGGTGCGTGTGAGGCATTAGGTGAGGCAATGAATATTCCGATTCCGATGCGCATTGAGGCATTTGATAATAGTCATATGCACGGCGCGGACCCTGTTTCGGCGATGGTTGTTTTTGTTGATGGCAAGCCATTAAAAAAGGAATACCGTAAATATAAAACGAAGGAAGCCGCGAAACATGATGATTACGGTGCGATGCAAGAAGTCATTCGACGTCGATATACACGCGTTTTACGAGAAAATTTACCGCTTCCCGATCTCATTGTAATTGATGGGGGAAAAGGGCAAATGGAAGTGGCGCGTGAAGTCATTGAAGATGAGTTAGGTCTTTATATTCCGATTGCTGGACTCGCAAAGGATGATAAGCATAATACGTCCCAATTGTTATTCGGTGATCCAGTGGAGCCAATTCCACTAAAAAGAACGAGTGATGCGTTTTATTTATTGCAACGTATTCAAGACGAGGTACACCGTTTTGCTATTACATTTTTACGCCAACAGCGCCAGGCTAATACAATTGTTTCGGTGTTGGATGGCATTGAAGGGATTGGTCCGAAGCGTAAACAACAGCTCATGAAGCATTTCGGGTCGGTGAAAAAAATACGTGAAGCAACTGTTGCGCAGCTTATTGAAGCAGGCATATCAAAAAAACTTGCCGAAACGATTCAGCACCATTTTCAGGAACAGTCATTGAAAAACGAATCTTAGTATGCTAAAGTGAGATTTAATTCAATAATTTCAATCGATAGAGGCGCAGTATTCAAAAGTAAGATGCATGAGGAAGGACAATTCCGTTGAATGTATCCGAAAGGGTAAACTGCCGAAGTGAATTGTGTATTGTTCGCACAATTTGCTGGTTTTGCATTTAAGAGATGTAAAATTGTCAGAGCGCATGTTCTGGAGAGCTATCCAAAAAGCACATTTAATTTTATTATTTGTCTTGACGGCGACTTTCCATAAACGTGGAAGGTCGCTTTTTTACGTGGATGAAAGGCCTGAAACTTGTTTTTGATTGCTAATATAAAGGGGTTGCAAAAAAATGGGGAATAATTTAATGGTGCGCAAGGTTGCTTATGAAGCGGATGTCATTCGACTAACGATCGGCTATGATTTTTATGAAACGGCATCCATTGCAGAAGTATTTAGTATTTTAGCAGATAATCATATTAATGTGGATATGATTGTGCAGTCAGTAATGGATGGCGTCAAACCAATCGTGTCATTTACAATAGCGAAGGAGAAATTTGCTGAAAGCTTACGGATATTGGAGGCAAGTAAAGTCTCTTTAGGTTTTCAGTTTGCTGATTTCGAAGTAGGGTTAGCGAAAATTTCTATTACAGGATCGGGCATGGTTTTTGGTCCAGGCGTAGCGGCACGAATATTTGCGCGGTTAGGGAAGGGGCATATCCCTGTAAAAATGGTAAGTGCATCAGAAGTTAAAGTGTCGGTTATCGTGCCACAAGATGAAATGATGCAGGCGGCGAATATGTTGCATGATGAGTTTGCCTTGATTCATTAAAATTACCCATTTCTATAAAGGGTGGCATGAATCTGATATTAGTTGCCTCAATCAATAGGTTTTCTAACGATTGTTGAATAAATAAAAGCTTCAAGCTAGATTCCATAATAGCTTGAAGCTTTATAAATAGTAAGTAGTGGGGAACTTATTAACGAATGGGTTCTTTTAAATCCCATTTTAAAGTGAATTTAATACAGTTATGCTTTATGTTTTTTTCCTCGTAACATTCCGTTAAATAGCCGATATTTTTTTGTTTTTGTTCGGCTAAAAAACCGGCTTCTAATCGAAAGCAGCGCTGCTCAATATTCAGAGCTGCGGGATCTTCAGTAGTGAGTATGTAATGCACTTCATCTTTCAGTTCTTTTTCTAAAGTGAGTTGTCCCCAACCCGCTTCCACGAAAAATGAAGATGCTTCTTCCATTGAAAATAGTGGGAATTGACGAGCGACTTCTTTTCCTCCCCAATAAAGGACATCTGCTTCGTGTTTTCCTAAAATTGATGAAAGTAAATGATCACGAACAATTTCGTAGCCAAATGATGGAATCGTTTTCATTTTGTGCGGTTCCATAGAAAAAACCTCTTTCCTAAATTTTCTTGTAATTTAATCTGTTATATAGAAAGTGGAACTATAGTAGAATAATAGTGACTTTAAACAGCGTAATCCCGTCTTTAAAAGGGGGGTGAAATGTTCGATGTTATCTTGACGCTAGTATCTGTTGAGAGTACAATGGACATGTCATAATATTGTACCATGATGAGATGCGCAGTCAATAAACAACATTTACAAAATGGTGACTTTATAGATGCGAATTTCAAGTACTTAAGGGGGGTAACAATTTTGTCGAAAGATCGTGAATTTTTATGGCGCCGCTTACATTCGTTATTAGGTGTAGTTCCAGTAGGATTGTTCTTGGCGTTCCACTTGTCTTTGAACTTCACTGCAGTAGGCGGTGAAGAAACTTACAATAATGCAACAGGTATGATGGAATTAGTTCCGCATTCATTATTGTTAGCAATGGAATGGATTATTATCTATATTCCACTTATGTTCCACGCATTCTACGGAGTGTATATTGCATTTACTGCTACGAACAACGTAAAACGCTTCAGCACATTCCGTAACTGGATGTTCGCATTACAACGCTTTACTGGTATATTCCTTGTAATCTTCATTGCATGGCATATTTTCCAAACACGTGTTCAAAAAGCGTTCGGTACAGAAGTTAACTTTGATATGATGGCTGAAATCGTGGCGAATCCATTTATGTTAGGATTCTACATCGTGGGTATCTTATCTGCAACTTTCCACTTAGCGAACGGCTTATGGTCATTCCTAGTAAGCTGGGGTATTACGCAATCTAAAAAGTCTCAACAAATCGCAACTTATATTACATTATTAGTATTTGTAATTTTAAGTATTATGGGTGTTGCGGCAATCTTAGCATTCGTTTAATTTTTCAAACTGTAACACTGATACAAGGTAAGAAATTGATGATGAATGATTTGTGAGTAAAGGTAATTAGCAATTATATGAGGAGTGAGAAATAATCATGGCGAAAAGTAAAATCATCGTCGTTGGCGGCGGTCTGGCAGGCTTAATGGCTACGATTAAAGCGGCTGAAGAAGGTACAGCAGTTGAATTATTCTCGTTAGTTCCTGTTAAACGTTCACACTCTGTATGTGCACAAGGCGGAATTAACGGAGCAGTTAATACAAAAGGTGAAGGGGATTCTCCATGGATCCACTTTGACGATACAGTATACGGTGGAGATTTCTTAGCGAATCAACCACCAGTTAAGGGTATGTGTGATGCAGCCCCTGGTATTATTCACTTAATGGACCGTATGGGTGTAATGTTCAACCGTACGCCAGAAGGACTTCTTGATTTCCGTCGTTTCGGTGGTACATTAATGCACCGTACAGCATTCTCGGGTGCAACTACGGGTCAACAATTATTATACGCACTAGATGAGCAAGTTCGTGCACACGAAGTAGCTGGTTTAGTAACAAAATATGAGCACTGGGAATTCCTTGGTGCAGTTCTTGATGACGAAGGCGTATGCCGCGGTATCGTAGGACAAGATTTACGTACTGAAGAAATTAAATCATTCCGTTCTGACGCTGTTATTATGGCAACAGGTGGTCCTGGTATTATCTTCGGTAAAACAACGAACTCTGTTATCAATACAGGTTCTGCAGCATCAATTGTTTACCAACAAGGTGCTACATATTCAAATGGTGAAATGATTCAAATTCACCCAACAGCGATTCCTGGGGACGACAAAAACCGTCTAATGTCAGAATCTGCTCGTGGTGAAGGTGGACGTGTATGGACTTATAAAGACGGTAAGCCTTGGTACTTCTTAGAAGAAAAATACCCAGCTTACGGTAACCTAGTACCACGTGATATCGCAACACGCGAAATCTTCGACGTATGTGTAAACCAAAAACTTGGTATTAACGGCGAAAACATGGTATACCTAGATCTTTCTCATAAAGATCCACATGAGTTAGACATCAAATTAGGTGGTATTATCGAAATCTACGAAAAATTCGTAGGTGATGACCCACGTAAATTACCGATGAAAATTTTCCCAGCAGTTCACTATTCAATGGGTGGATTATGGGTTGACTATGATCAAATGACAGAAATTCCAGGCTTATTTGCTGCTGGTGAATGTGATTACTCACAACACGGAGCAAACCGCTTAGGAGCGAACTCGCTATTATCAGCTATTTATGGCGGTATGGTTGCAGGTCCAAACGCAGTCGAATATATCAAAACGCTTAATAAGCATGCAGAAGATTTACCAGAAGGCATTTTCACTGCTCGTGAAGAGGAAGAAAAAGCGAAGTGGGAAGCAATCCTTTCTATGGATGGTACAGAAAACGCTTACCTTTTACACAAAGAACTTGGTGAATGGATGACTGACAATATGACAGTAGTACGTCATAACGACCGTCTAGAAAAAACATATGCAAAATTAACTGAACTACAAGAGCGTTGGGAAAAAATTAACATCAATGACACACAAAAATGGTCAAACCAAGGTGCTCACTTTACACGCCAGTTAAAAAATATGTTATACCTAGCTAAAGTAATGACGAAGGGTGCATTATTACGTGATGAATCTCGTGGTGCTCACTATAAACCAGATTTCCCAGAACGTGATGATGAGAAATTCTTAAAAACGACAATGGCTAAGTTTGATCCAGCTACTGGTGAACCAGTTATTACCTATGGAGAAGTCGACGTTTCGTTAATTCCACCACGTAAACGTGACTACTCGGCCTAAGGGGGAAATAAACAATGGAAACAGTAAATACTGGAAGAACAGTTAAGTTAGAGATCGTTCGTCAAGATACAGAAAATGGCTCAACACGTGTTGAAAAATTCGAAGTACCTTACCGTCCAGGTATGAACGTTATCTCTGCATTAATGCATATTCAAAAATATCCTGTAACTGCTGAAGGTCAACAAACGACGCCAGTATCTTGGGATATGAGTTGTTTAGAGGAAGTTTGTGGTGCTTGTTCAATGGTCATCAATGGCCGTCCACAACAATCATGTTCAGCATTAGTTGACAAACTAACTCAACCAATTCGCTTAGAGCCTATGAAAACTTTCCCAGTTGTACGTGACTTACAGGTTGACCGTAGCCGTATGTTCAATGCACTTAAGAAAGTAAAAGCATGGGTGCCAATCGATGGTACTTATGATTTAGGTGAAGGTCCACGTATGCCTGAACGCAAACGTCAATGGGCTTATGAATTATCTAAATGTATGACTTGTGGTGTATGTATGGAAGCGTGTCCAAACGTGTCTGAATCAGCTTCATTCATGGGACCAGCACCATTATCACAAGTACGTTTATTCAACACTCACCCAACTGGTGCGATGAACAAAGATGAGCGTTTAGCTGCAATTATGGGCGACGGTGGTCTTGCAAACTGTGGTAACTCACAAAACTGTGTAGCTGCTTGTCCAAAAGGGATTCCTTTAACAACTTCTATCGCTGCGCTTAACCGTGCAACAACAGTTCAAATGTTCAAGAACTTCTTCGGTTCTGACCACATGGTTGACTAATAATAAATGAAGGGGCCCTCACATTGTGGGGGTCTTTTTGGATGTTATTAATTCAAAATTTGATTTTCCGGCATCAAAATTTCATAAAGTTTCAACAATTAATTTGTGATATAATGAATGAGTATTCATTACACAATTGGGGATTTTATTGAAAAGGGAGGAATTAGGATGCGTGCTACATATATTCAAGATGTACAACAATGGGTTGCAGGGTTTAACTTTTCGACAGAGGTGCAAGTTCGTTTTTCCGAAACAGATATGTATGGCCATGTGAACAATACGAAGGTGTTTACTTACTTTGAGTATGCTCGAATCGAATATTTAAAAGCATTAGGATTTCAATCTCTCTCAGAATCAAAGGGTATGAACATGCTCATCGTAGCAGACATACAATGTGATTATCTGAAAGAGGCATTTTTTGATGAAATATTGACTGTTTTTGTAAAAACAGCTTCGATAGGTACGTCATCAATGGATTTGCATTATTTAGTTAAAAATGCAAAGGAAGAAATCTGTTATACTGGACGAGGTACACTAGTGCAGCTAAGCTCAGAGACGGGTAAAGGGGTCCCGATTTTAGATGAGCAGAAAAAAATATTACTGGGGAAATAGTTAAATGCCCTCACCTGCTTTGGAGTATTGACATACTTTACAAAGAAGAGGATAGGAGGGTGTTGCAAAATGACTAGTTCGCAGCATCGTTCGCTGTTAACGAAGCGAGAACGAGAAATTTTTGAACTATTGATAAAAGACTATTCGACGCGAGATATTTCAAATAAACTTGGCATTAGCGAAAAAACAGTTCGTAATCATATTTCAAATACAATTCAAAAACTAGGAGTCTCCAGTAGAACGCAAGCATTAATCGAATTACTACGATTGCAAGAATTATCTATAAACTAAGTGGATACTTGCTATTTTACGCAAAAAACTTCAAAATAGAGTTATGAAAAGTATTGGGGAGTGAATGAACTAGATGACAGACCAAAACAAACATAGTTCTGAATCTGTAGCAATCCTAGAAAAAGAATTAAGATATATTTCACACTTAATTAAGCAAAAAGGTCGCGAAATTTTAAGTAATTATACAATTACACCTCCACAGTTTGTTGCGCTCCAATGGTTACATGAGTCAGGCGATATGACGATTGGAGATTTGTCGACAAAGATGTATTTAGCGTTTAGCACGACAACAGATTTAGTTGATCGTATGGAAAAGAATGAGTTAGTGCAGCGTGTTCGTGATGAAAAAGATCGCCGAGTTGTACGTATTCACCTTTTACCAGAAGGGGAACGCATTATTGCAGAGGTAATATTGAAACGACAAAATTATTTACATGATATTATGGGCGAATTTGATGAAGTAGAATTTGAACAATTATCAAAGAACTTACAAAAGTTACATTTATTAATGAAATAGGATAGAGGCGGTAGTAGTGAATGCCCCAATTGGTGTAATCGATTCTGGAGTTGGCGGGTTAACAGTTGCAAAAGCGATAATGGAGCTTTTGCCGAACGAAACAATTTATTATATTGGTGATACAGCACGTTGTCCATACGGGCCGCGTACGATACAAGAAGTACGAAATTTTACTTGGCAAATGGCAAAGGCACTTGAAAAGATGAATATTAAACTGCTTGTTATTGCTTGCAATACAGCGACAGCAGTAGCTTTAGAAAGTTTACAAAAACATATGCCATTTCCGGTTATAGGTGTCATAAATGCAGGGGCAAGAGCCGCAGTAAAGAGTACAAAACGCAATGAAATCGTAGTCTTAGCAACGGAAGGTACGATCAAAAGTGGAGCTTATGAGGAAGCGTTACATTCGCTTGCAACAAAGGCAAAGGTTATTCCACTTGCATGCCCGACGTTTGTTCCACTTGTTGAAAGTGGAGAATATGAAGGTCAGTTTTCATATGATTTAGTAGCAAATGGTTTAAATCCATTAGAAAATGAGCGTTTTGATACGGTTATTTTAGGCTGTACACATTACCCGATTTTACAAAAACAAATCGAGGCCGCTGTAGGTTCGGAGGTAAAGGTATTATCCTCTGCCGAAGAAACAGCCAAGGATGTTGAAGCGATTTTAAGTTACAACAATCAGTTGCGTACAGACAAAGAATCACCGAAACACATTTTCCATGCATCGGGCTCAGTCCCGATTTTCAGGTCTATCGCTGAACGCTGGCTAGATCAAGGTGAATTAACAATTCGACGCATTTCATTTTAAAAGAATAAAATGTTAATAAGGCTTAAGTAGATGTAATAGTCTATTTGAGTCTTTTTGTCTTGGTAAGGATTCAAAATATGGGCATAACTAAGTTAAAGTAAAATGGATTTCAGTATGTATTATAATGTTGGAAATCCAAGTAATTTGGCATTTATCCTTTAGGCAGTAATAGAAGTATGTTAAAATTAGTGCGCGAAACTTTTTAGGGGGAAAACCATGACAAGACATGACTTAAGAGCTGTGAATGAATTACGTCCAGTTCAAATTGAAAATAATTATTTAATGCATCCAGAAGGCTCTGTATTAATTGAAGTAGGCAATACAAAAGTAATTTGTACGGCAACGATTGAAGACAAAGTACCAGGCTTTTTACGTGGACAAGGCAAAGGGTGGATTACTGCAGAATATTCGATGCTACCACGCGCTACAGAGCAACGTACACGCCGTGAATCATCAGCAGGAAAGGTGACAGGTCGTACAATGGAAATTCAGCGCCTAATCGGTCGTGCTTTGCGTGCGGTTGTCGATTTAGAGGCACTTGGAGAAAAAACGATTTGGATTGATTGTGACGTTATTCAAGCAGATGGCGGAACGCGTACAGCATCGATTACAGGTGCATTTGTTGCGATGACACAAGCGATTGCAAAACTAGCTGCGGACAAGCCGTTTGCGAAGTTCCCAGTGACAGATTATTTAGCTGCAACGAGTGTCGGCAAGCTTTCAGAAATTGGCGCTGTTCTTGATTTAAATTATATTGAAGATTCTTCTGCAGATGTGGACATGAATGTGATCATGACAGGTGCAGGCCAATTTGTTGAGCTACAAGGTACGGGCGAAGAAGCGACATTTTCACGTGCGGAGTTAAATGAATTACTTGATTTAGGGGAAGTAGGAATTGCCCAATTAATCGACATTCAAAAAGAAGCATTAGGTGAGTTAGCGAGCTACGTTGGAAAGGTGGATGCTTAATATGAAACAAGTCGTGATTGCAACGAAAAACAAAGGTAAGGCAAAAGATTTTGAGGCACTATTTCAACCATTCGGCTATGAAGTCGTAACAATGTTTGATGTTGCGCCTGATTTAGAAATTGAAGAAACGGGTACAACGTTTGAAGAGAATGCAATTTTAAAGGCAGAAACATTAGCGAATTTACTTGGCAAAATCGTCATTGCAGATGATAGTGGCTTAGCGATTGATGCATTAAATGGCGAACCAGGTGTTTATTCAGCGCGCTATGCAGGCGATCATGATGATGAAGCGAACATGGTGAAAGTGTTAGCCAACATGAAGGATGTTCCAGAAGCAGAGCGTACAGCACGTTTTTGCTGTGCACTAGCAATTGCAGGTCCAAATATGGAAACAAAAACGGTATTTGGTACATGTGAAGGGATTATTGCACAGGAAAAGCGCGGAACAAATGGCTTTGGCTATGACCCGATTTTCTACGTACCAGCACTAGAACGCCACATGGCCGAACTAACAGCTGATGAAAAGGGTGCCATTTCACACCGCGGCAACGCCATTCGTGAATTAGCGTTTCAGTTAGCAGAGATTTTAAAATAAAATTTTTTATGGAGTGATGATGGTAATGAAACTAGTCGTAATGAGTGATACACATGGCGATGCAGAGGTAATTGAAAGGGTAAAAAGCTATCATACGGATGCACAATCGGTCATTCATTGCGGAGATAGTGAGTTACCATTCACTCATCCATCTTTACATGGCGTCGAGCGGGTCAAAGGTAACTGTGATGCAGATCCAGACTTTTTAGACGAGCTTATATTTCAACTAGCAGACGAGCGCATTTATGTGACACATGGTCATTTATATGATGTGAAAAATTCACCGATGAAACTCGTTTACCGTGCAAAGGAAGTCGGAGCTACAATTGTTTGCTTCGGTCATTCTCATGTATTAGGCGCGGAAATGATTGACGGGACTCTATTTGTGAATCCAGGTAGCCTTTTAAAGCCACGCCGCATTAAAGAAAAATCATTCATGATAATTACAACAACGGAAACACAATATATTGTTGATTGCTATGAAGACAATAATACGTTGTTGGAGCAAATGATTTTTGAAAAAACAATAATGGGGTAGTAATATTCGATGATTCATTATCGTATACTAATATGGTTACATATTGTAGGGGCTCTTTGTAGTTAACTTAATTTAGCTGGAGGATGTCACAGATTTTTAAGGGATAAAAGAATAACTTTTTTTGAAAAACGTGTTGACTTTCTATTATTTGTAGCCTATAATAAAAAATGTCGCAATTACCAATTGGTGATTACAACATGTCTCAGTAGCTCAGCTGGATAGAGCAACGCCCTTCTAAGGCGTCGGTCGGGGGTTCGAATCCCTCCTGGGACGTACTAGTAAGCCTTACAGCCATAACGGTTGTAAGGCTTTTTTTTATTCAGGGGGATGTATTTATATGCGCCTAGGAAGTGCCCAAATTTATTCTTAGTGTCTTTATTTAAAGTATTGATGCAATTAAATTTGTGAGGAATTATCAATACATAAATAAAACAATATTTACTTGCATAATAGTTATTATATTAAGTGTATTACTTCAATTCAATCTCGTTTTAGATGTAGCCTTAACTTTCAAGATCCAATGATAATTTTGATAAGGAACGGTGATCAAATGAATAGAAAAACTAAAAAAATTTTATTTTTCTCAATAGGTACTTTAGCGTTATCGAGTATATACTTATTTACTTCAGGACATATTAAGTATCTTGTACCATTCCTAGTGTTAAGTGGCTTGGCTTTGATTTTATTTTTATTAAATGAAACGAAAAAACAAAAATAAACCTGTAATAAATCATAATAGATAACCCCTCAATATTTTAATTATCGTAGTTTTTTACGACAAGACACTGTAATTAAAATTCCAGTAGCGATAATATAAATATTATTAGGAGAATGCTATGTATAATGGTGTTCTTTTTTTGAATAAATTTGTATCGGTACTTATAAATAGTTAGGCTCTCTTCCTTACATATTCCCTTGTAAACAATAGTTCATAAAACTTTGACAAATTACTAACAAGTAGTAGTAAAATATTGACACTTTAGGTATTTCTACTTATAATCAGAAGGGTTTTTATTATGATTAAGTAGGTGCGTTAATTGAAATTGTTTCAGAAGTTAGTACTTATGGTTACCGTTTTGTTAGTTAGTTCGTTAAGCATTGTGTCATATTTTGGCTATCAACTAACGAAAGACTTAATGGTTGATAATTTTACGACACAAGCGAATGGGCAACTTGAGGCCATTACAAACAATATTGATCTTTGGGTAGAGGGAAAACAAAATCTTCAGCAGTCCGCAGCTGAACTTGATATTGTGAAAAAACAAAACATCGAAGCGATATTGGACTATAACAGCCGCTTAGAGCCGATTTTACCGAACACGGAAACAGCATTTGCCTTTATCGATGCAGAAGGTTTCGTTCATTTACCAGATGGGTTAACGGTCCCTATCCAAGATGCTGAACATACGCAACGAGGATTAAATGGAGATATTGCCACTATTGGACCGTATCCTTCAGCTAGAGATGGTAAACCGATTGCATTAACAGTTGCGCCTGTACGTGATGAAACAGGAAAAATCGTTGGTGTGATCAATGGTGGTAATTACATGGATGACTTAATCGAAATCATTTCAAATGTAAAAGTTGGTCAAACGGGTCAAGCCGTTGTATTCGCAAGGGATGGTGCGATTGTTGCTCATCAAGACAATGACCTCATTTTAACAAGCAATATAGCTGATTTAG
Organism: Solibacillus sp. FSL K6-1523; assembly: GCF_038005225.1. Taxonomy (NCBI): domain Bacteria; kingdom Bacillati; phylum Bacillota; class Bacilli; order Caryophanales; family Caryophanaceae; genus Solibacillus; species Solibacillus sp. FSL K6-1523. The sequence continues at coordinate 3,169,193 of NZ_JBBOSU010000001.1, read as the reverse complement.
GTGAAGACTTGTTTGTTGATGTGTTTAATAAAGCGATGAATGAAGAAGCAGGTACGATGGAAGGTGTTGTGAATAACGAAGACCATTTCATCTACTATTCAAAAGCGAATAAAGTGGATTGGGGCATTTTTATTATGGTGCCAAAATCAGAAGCTTTTGCCAAAGCGAATACATTGTTGATGTTCTTTATTTTAGTTGGCGTGGGCACTGTTGTGTTCGCATCGATTCTATTATTCTTTTTCATCAAAAAGATGCTGAAGCCGTTTGATGCCATCAATGAAAAATTAGATGTGTTAGCTTCTAGCGAAGGGGATTTAACGACAAGAATTGCAGTCACAACTCGTGATGAATTTGGCGAAATGTCTACTAAGTTTAATTTGATGTTGGATAATTTACAAGGGCTTGTATCAGGGGTGCTGCACAAAGGTGATGAAGTAAGTCATTCGAGCACTTTGCTACGAGAGCAATTTGATGACATGTCCGTTGTCTCGAAAGAAATTACCGCAACGATTCAAGAGGCGGCTACTTTATCTGAGAATCAAATGGAAAGTTACGAGAAGAGTTTATCGTACATAGAAGATATTGGTAAAAACGTTTTAACCATTTCTGATATTTCATCGGTTGCTTCTAGTGGTGCTACTGCCGCGTCACAAAACGCATTGGACGGTAGCAAAACGCTCGATAATTTAAATGAACAAATGGGCTACATTCAACAATCTGTGCATGAGTCCTCAACAATGATTAAAAATTTGGAAGCTCGTTCAAAAGAAATCGGACAAATTTCCGAAATGATTACACAAATTGCGACCCAAACAAACTTGCTTTCATTGAATGCCTCCATAGAAGCTGCACGTGCAGGCGAACATGGGCAAGGATTCAAAGTTGTAGCAGATGAAGTGAAAAAACTTGCCGAGCAATCAGGTGAATCGGCTCGACAAATCTCGGATATCATTCAAGAAATTCAACGAGATACTGAGAAAACCAATCTCACAATGGATATTGGAATTGAAAATGTCCGTATTGGGATGGAACGTACTAATGAAGTGAACGAGACGTTTGAAAATATCGTAAGTTCTACAAAAACGGTTGCGCATCAAATCGAAGAAAACTTTAGCTCGATTGAAGCTCTTGCCAATCACATGAAAGAAATCGAACATATGATCAATAATAATGTGACAATCTCACATGAAGTGGCACAAAACTATAACACCGTTGCGTCTTCTTCTGAAGAACAGTTGTCTTCTATTCTAGAAGTGCAACAATCGGTCAAACATCTATCTGCATCTGCAGAAGCGTTACAAAAAATCTTAGGTGATTTCAAAGTGTAACGAAACAAAATAAAGCATGTTTATGACCGCTAATTCGAAACTGAATTAGCGGTTTTGAACGTCCCTGTACAATAGCATCATTCGTGCAGGTACATAATATTAAACTTATTGAAAGTTCAAGATTTTTCCATTATAATGATTTTTATATCTGAATAATCTGAATTATACGGACGGGAAAGTAGATAGCTATAACAAAATAGTCTACTAAAGGGGAGTTGGTTAGTATGTTTGCTGCATTAACACCATTGGATTGGAAAAGAAGAGCGATTAAGTATTACCCACAAAAAGTAGCAGTTATTGACGGAGAAAAACAGTTTACCTATAAAGAATTTGGACAACGAGCTGACAGGTTATCTGCTGCACTATCAAAAGCTGGTATTCAAAAAGGCGATCATGTCGCAGTCATGCTACCAAATACGCATTATATGCTAGAAAGCTTTTATGGAATTTGCCAAATAGGTGCTGTCCTTGTACCGCTTAATTACCGACTAAGTGCAGAGGATTTGGAGTATATCATTAAGCATAGTGATGCCAAAATGCTAATAGTGGATGAAGAATTTAGTCGTCCAATTGAGGAAATTGGGGATTGTTTGCCTGTTGATCAAGTGATCATTGTTGCTGTAGAAGGGGAAACGAATTCATTGAATGCGATCGATTTTGAAACATTTATCGAACACGATTCCGATGATTTTACGCTACCGAAAACGGAAATTGATGAAAACCAGCTTCTGACATTGAATTATACGAGTGGTACAACATCTAAGCCTAAAGGGGTTATGTTAACGCATCGTGGAAACTACATGAATGCGGCCAATTTCTTATATCATTTAAATGTAAGGCATGATGATGTATATCTTCATACTTTACCAATGTTCCATGCGAATGGTTGGGGTGGCGTATGGGCTATTACAGCGGCCGGTGCAACGCATGTATGTTTAAGAAAAGTGGACCCGAAAGTTATTCTGAATTTATTTACAGAACATCAAATTTCCTTATTATGTGGTGCACCGACAGTTGTTAACTTTTTGGTGAATGAACCATTGGCTAAAGAAATAAAAATTACTACAAATCCACGAATGGCAACTGCAGGTTCCCCTCCAGCAGCTGCACTTATTGCAAAAGCACAAGCAATTCTAGGGTTAAATATGATTCACGTGTATGGATTAACTGAAACTTCACCGTTCATTTTATACAATGAATGGAAAAATGAATTCGATGAGAAATCACTTGATGAACAAGCTACAATTAAAGCGAGACAAGGAATTGAACTTGCTTTTAATGGGGAAACGAAAGTAGTGAACCAAGAAGATGGACAAGAAGTTGCGTGGAATGGGCAAGAACTTGGTGAAATTGTTACGCGTGGAAATGTGGTCATGGATGGTTATTATAAAGATCCGGAAAGAACAGCGGAAGCAATTAAAGACGGTTGGTTCTACACAGGGGACTTAGCCGTAACGTATCCTGATGGTTATATCGAAATTCAAGATAGAATAAAAGATATGATTATCTCTGGCGGTGAAAATATTTCATCCACAGAAATTGAGGGGGTACTATATAAACATCCGGATATTTTAGAGGTGGCAGTTATTGCGATTCCTGATGATAAGTGGGGGGAAGTTCCAAAGGCAATTGTTGTCCTACATGAAGGAAGAACAGTTACGGAAAAAGAAATAATCGACTATTGTCGTTCGAATATGACTCATTTCAAAGCGCCAAAAGTAATCGAATTTGTAGAGGCATTACCAAAAACAGCTACAGGGAAATTGCAAAAATTCCGTTTGCGTGAAATGAACTTGAATTCCCCTAACAAGGTAAATTAACAAATAAACTCACTCAGGTATTATTTGTGCACGGGATACAAGAATAATTTACTAGAAAAGAGAAACTCAATCGTATAGGTGTACCTAATTATTGCAATTGCGTTATGTTTGGAGCGGCGGTAATTATTAAAGAAATATTTAAAAAGGACTTGCATATATGAATTTTAATCATATATGCAAGTCCTTTTTGTCTTCAACTAAAGAATTCTTTATTGATAAATAAAACTCAAATCAATGTAAAGTTACACCAATCAAAAATGTACTGACTCAAGACTATTTAACCAGCTATGAACTAATGCATTAAATACATCGGTTTGTTCAATTTGCAGATTGTGACCAGCCATATCTAGCACTGCAAAGGTTGCTCTCGGATAATCTTCAATGAGTCGCCAAGCATCGTGGTATCCGACTACATTGTCTTGACGACCCGTAATAATGAGTGTAGGATATTCAAAATTAGACGCAATTTCGAATGTAAAGCCATATCCATTTTGACGGACTTGGTTTAAGAATTCATAATTTGTTTCCTTAGAAGGAATTAAAATTTCATTTCGAAATCTCTCCCACTCAGCTTGACCTTGCACGACCCCAATGGAGCAAAATTCATTAGCATCCTCAGGTGACAAATTTGATATCAAGTTGCTATCCCTTTTTAGAACGGTTTGCTGTGGTACCTTTCTATCATCGAATTCAGGTATCGTCATCGGTGCTATTAGCAGTAACCCGCGAACTGTGTCTTGCCGTGAATGGATTAATCCTCTAGCAATGTACCCGCCATATGAATTGCCACAAATAATAAATGGTTGATTAGGGATAATCTCGTCCAAAAGACGCAATATCGCTTCCAACATATCATCAGAGTTTTGAATAGAAGGATTTGACTTGGAAAGCCCCATACCTGGTAAGTCTATGTATATTCTTTTCCAACCGCTACGATTCTCGAATAATGGTTCCATTGCATGTAACATTACTTGATGGTCAAGTGTCCAACCGTGCAACATGACGATGGGATATCCTTCGCCAATTACTTCATAGTGAATGGTCATATATTTGCCCCTCCTCTTCCTGTGAACGGTTTTACAGCTACTAGTTTGTTCGCGGCATGACAGTGATGAATATTGTTTTCGTGCTCATCTTCAAACGTATAAGATTTGTATAAAGGTATTGTCCAATCTTTATACAAATTTTGTAACTCGCCATCTTTAAAAATACCATGAACAAATGGTGCTAAGTCATCGGGAATAGGGATCTCATCCGTGAAAACGGTGATAATATTGCAACCATTTTCATTTGTATGCTTCTTCATTTGATGAATTAAATGTTCCCAATCATTGCGCGGCATAAAATGAAAGACGCCATGCGAAATAATGAGATCAAACGTTTTTTCAAATGGGTAAGATGCAGCATCCAGTACATATGCGTTTAAATTATGTAGTTGATGAAGCTCTTTATACCGGTTAATTTTAGCAATTCCTGATTCTGAAACGTCAATTGCTTCCACGTTAAATCCTAATTTAGCTAAATAAATAGCATGTCTTCCATCTCCGCAACCAATATCTAATACGGTAGCGTTGGGAGGTAAATTTTTAGTTTGCTCAATCACTTCAATACTTGGATTCCCAAAAGCGTAATACCCATCTTCTTTATAATCTTTTTCCCAAAACGGTTGCATAAATATAGCCCCTTTTCTTAATTAACTGTAAATTCTCTTAGCAAAAAAATTATATCATGGTAAAATATAGATTGGTATATTTATGGTAAATTGCATAGTGAAGTATATTCAAAATCCAATACAAGGAGCGAAAATACATATGGCAAGGAAGAGAAAAACGTTACCGAAAAATTTTAATGAACTAATCGAAGCGGGCGATATTACAGCATTACAAGAGGTATTTACAAAGTGCGAGCTCGAAGCATATGGCGGTTATAGTAAAACAACAGCCTTAAGTTTTTTCAAAGTACCGGATGAATTGGTTCGTTGGCTCGTGGAACAAGGAGCAGATATAAATGCGAGAGACAATTATAAAAGAACGGCTTTACATAATCAGGCGATAAGTTGGCATGGGAATATAGAATTACTTCTGGATTTGGGTGCGGATATAGAAGCGTTGGATTCTCAAAATGAGACCCCTTTATTTGCCGCGGCTACTTTTTTTAAACCGAATGCGGTGCGCACGTTAGTTGCTAAAGGCGCAAATATTAGCGCGGTAAACAGGATGAATGAGACGCCTTTAGAAAAAGCTTTGGCAGTATGTAGAAATTCAAATATTGTTGATATGGTGGAAGTTGCTGAGATTTTGCTTAACGCAGGTATAACTGTAACGCTGGAAAAGCAAGAAGCGGTTAAGCGAATCGGAAAAAACTTTGAATTTCATAGAGAAGGGTTTAATAAAGAATATTTGAACGAAACGGATGAGGCACTTTCCCGTCTTTATGAGCTATTTAAAGTACCCCCAGTAGTGAAGCGAAAAACGCATGATGGTATGTCTCCAATTACCGTTAGTACAAAGGGCTGGCAGGCGCAACATAATGAACTTTGGAATTTACTAATCCCTTCGCGGGGCCATGCGCAAACTGTCCAAGGAGAGATTATCCGTATTACTGGTAAAGTTTCGTATGAAATATTAAATAACGGCGGCATGAATTGGGATAATGATTTCCGTAAAATGCTCAAAAGTTTGAACGACTATTTTAGCCTAGGGACGCCGTTAAATCCCGATGCACTTCAGGAGGCAGTCACGTTGGCGAAAGAACTTCACAAAGGGGATGGAGATGAGGAACCTGCGAGACTATGCGAATTGGCCGTGCAATGGGTACTCAGCAATCCGAATCCGATTATTTTAGAACAGCCTGAATATACGCGCTAATATTATATACGACTTATTCATGAGCAGTGGAAATGTGGCATTATCGGTTAAGTAAAGAGTCATTTATTAGAATGGAGGGAACTTACTTTGATGAAATCCGAAATTCCTAAACTTTTGAAAGAACATGAAAACCTAATTAAAGGCACTTTTAGGTATAGTAACGAAATAAATTTTAAGCGTGAAGAAACAAAACCTTGGGATAGTAAATTAGGTGGATGTCCCTATTTAGAAAATAGTAAAGATTATCCAACAGATCAAGTTGGAAAACCTATGTTGTTTTTAGCGCAAATTAATCTGGCGGATCTTGAAAGTATAGATGAATTACCAGAAAAGGGATTACTACAATTTTTTGTTGCGAACGATGATATGTTTGGTTTGGAAGACCCAATACTAGTGAAATACATTGAAGGTTTTGAAGAAGATGAAGAACGTTTAGTAAAGAAACATCCTTATGAAAATGAAGAATATAACTGGAATCTTCCTTTTTCACATAGCGGTAAAATGTATTTTAAATCAAGGGAGATGCCGATGTCTTCCTCATTAGATTTATTTCGAGAAACTTTTGTAAATAAGCTTTCAGAAGTAGAATATGAGAAGTTGAGCGATGAGTGCTGTAGTAGCAATAGTAGAATTGGCGGTTATCCTTATTTTGTTCAGAATGACTATATCGGTTTTGATGATGACGATTTTCTTTTATTGCAACTGGATATTGATGAAGAATGCGGCATTATGTTTGGTGATTCAGGGAATTGTGTTTTCTCTATTCCTAAGGAAGCTTTAAAAAATAGGGATTTTTCAAAAGTAGTGTATGACTGGCAATGTTGCTAGTAAGTTGCCAGTATGATGATCTATTCACAGTACAGGCGTGGATGTTCAGCAATTTTCAGGAAATCGACTTGGAGGATAAAAAATGACTGAAGAAGTAAACACAACTGGATGGGATGCCATTGAAGAATCATTAACGAAGCTATACGGGGAACAGGAACCGAAACATTATGGTACTGCCATTTCATATATGCTTGGTGGTCCAGATCCATTAGATGGTCTTAGTGCTTATAAGGCGGAAACACCTTCTCCACACTGGCATATTGTAACGTTTGGTTTTTCAGAGCTTTACGAGAAGGAATTGGAGAATATCGAATATAGCGGCTATGGGTTTGAGCTTTCTTTTCGAGTGACCCACAGTCAAGAGGAGGAAGAGCCTCCAGCATGGGCATTGAACTTGCTTCAAAACATGGGACGCTATGTGTTTAACAGCAATAATATTTTCGCTTCAGGTGATTATTTAGATGCAAACGGTCCAATTTGCTTAGGAGCCGATACACAGTTAACTGCTCTTGCCTTCATACCTGATCCAGAACTAGATACACTGCATACGCCTAACGGACGCGTGGAGTTTCTTCAAATGGTTGGGATTACAGAGGATGAGCTAGAGGCAATGAAAGTATGGAATACAAGAGGGGTACTTGAAGCTGGAAAAGCCGAAATACCTGGCTACATTACAGATTTATCTCGAAACTGTATGCTGCAAGTGCCAGCAATTCAGGAAAGTGTTCAAATCGGAATCGATCGTGACGGTTCGAACACAGGCTATTTATTTGTGGATCAATTAGCTTGGGAACCTGGTAAAAATGGTTTGTTCAAAAAGAAGCCAGCTGTGTTTACATTAGGAGCGAAGCAAGCGAGTACGGTTGGAAAACTGTTGCGCGGTCGTTTACTTAAGGGGAAAGATTTGATGTTAGTGAGTGAAGGTTTAAGCGTAACATTAGAGCACGCTTCAACAACTGAACTCGAAACAGGTGAGGGGACGGTTCATTTAAAACTGGATGAAGCGGTTGTCAACGAGCTCATACATAAACTGCTGCCTAAAGAAGGAGAAATTCGAATGTCTTCATCTAAAGACTTAATGATACAAGTTGTTAAAACGTACATTAAGGATCAAGATGGAAACGTGACATCTACTATTGGATAAATGAGCGAAGGTATCCATTATCTCTTGTTGTGAATTTTTTGATGGACATCAGTTTCTAATTGTAAAGTTGAGTGAATTATATTCCGAATATGGATTTCAAAGATTATTGTACATTTGGTAAAGGAAGAACGTTTGGCACCTTGTTAATTGGAGGGGCCAAGCGTCTTTCTTTTTCTAAAGAAAGAATATCTATGCAACCTGTAAGTAATAAACTGTCGATCTCATCAATATTCAATTTATCCATACATACAGTACTACAGGCTTCTCTCCTTGCATTAGAATGGATGGTACACTACAGTAAGTTGGACAGAAAAAATAAGGGCTAGTAAACTTAGACTCTACTTATAAGGGAGCGTGCTATTATGACACGTGAACGTCGAACTGGAGTAGAAAAAAGGAGATAGAAGATGAAACCCAAAAAATCATTAAAATATAAAATTATTACTGGAAGCGCGATTTTTTTCATACTATTAATTTCTGGATTTTTTATTTATGTGAATTCATACTACAAGGCTGGTTCGTTAGCTTTAGATAGTTTGAAAACCGACGCTTTTGTTAAAGTTGAGGAAAATGGAGATATATTATTTGAACCCGTATCTCATGCAAAAAATATAGGATTTATTTTCTATCCAGGAGCAAAGGTAGAAGCTTCAGCATATGCAAGTTTAGCAAATGAAATAGCATCAAAAGGGTATCCTGTGATTATTGCAAAAATGACATTTAACTTAGCCATTTTATCGCCTAATAGAGCAGATCATATAATAAGTAATTATGAAAATATTGATACTTGGGTTATAGGTGGACATTCTTTAGGGGGAGTGATGGCGTCAAATTATGCTCTTGAAAACAATAAAATAAAAGGCTTAGTATTGTTAGCATCCTACCCACAAAATAAAGTAGATTTTACTAATAAACCAATGAAAGTATTATCATTATGGGGAAGTAATGATCAAGTTGCAGATTTAAATAAAGTAAAAAAGGCTAAAAATGTAATGCCAAGTGACGCAGAATTTATAGAAATAAAAGGTGGAAATCATGGAGGTTTTGGAGATTATGGACATCAAAAAGGTGACGGTGAATCTTCCATAACAAATAAACAGCAAATGATGGACTCAGCAACTTACATTATTGAACTTTTGGATAGTTTAAACTTTGAGTAACATTTTAACGGTGTATCTGTAGTCTAAATTATGCTTAACATCGGTAAGTCCCCCTCGAAATAAGGAAAAATAAAGTATGAGGTTATGGCATCTATTGTCTCGGCAGTAGAATAATATGAAAACCATAGCATGTGCAAACGGTTCATCATACATATGACTGAACAATTTGTGGTGATGAATTCACAACTAAATTAGCACGTACTAGCAAGCCTTACAGCCATCCCGGTTGCAAGGTCTTTTTTCATTTAGCTGCATAAAATTATCCGTGCCCCCCCAAGAACAATCCCTACTCAATAAAACGAAATTTAATACTTAAAAATAATATGGAAATAAATCAAACGGGAAAATCATTTTATGATAAAATATTCTATAAAACACTTAAATTTTCTCATATTTCTATGTTTGTTGTAAATTTCGAGGAGGTTGTCAATTGTGGGGATGAATAATTATATACAGCAAGTGATTGATGAATATAAAAACGATATTCAAAATTTTTTCGTATTATGTATTTTTGATGAGCTTGAAACGCATTATGATTATCTAACTTTATACGAACAGCATATGGCAGACGGATCGATTATTGCTTTAGATCACCATGATAGTACTGCTAATTCAAAAAGGTATGTATTAAGTGAAGAAGCATACTTACAAAATGAGGAGCTGTTTTATAAACTGCGCATTGAGGCGAGAAACCGTACCATCGAGAAAATGGCGAAATCGGTTATTTTTTATGTTGTGGCACAAAATGACGATGCGAATCATTCCATTTTAAGTAATAAACAGTTACTTGATGAGGCACTTAACAAGACGAAAAGAATCATCCGAAAGACAACATTCATTAGTGACCCGATAACATGGGATTATTTTTATAGCTGGTGTAGAGCACAGCTAACGACATTTGTTTTTGAAGAAATGATCATTACAAATGGAGTGAATGGTTTGAAAAATTTAACTCCAACCGAATTAAATGAGTTATTTGTCGAACGGTTAACGAGTAATTTGACGAGTAATAGGGAGTTTATTAATAAATTTTCACGTGCCATCGATTTATATATTCAAGAATGGCAACGGAAAATCATTCATGAATTGAACAATAATATTCAAACGTATTTACGAATTGAGCATGCTGTTGAAAAGCAAGAGGTTGCACGAGTAGAACGTGAAAATATACAAATAACAACGATACCAAATTATATTTTTGTATTAAATAGTGTCGTTTATCATGCAGTGCGAGAAGCCATATATCGAAGAAGTTTTACACAAGGTGAACCGGATTCTTGGCCACAGTACAACTTTATTAAAGGCAAAACAAAAGGGCATATACGAATTATTCCAAAGCTTGAAAATGATAAAAATACGATGAATTTAAACGAAGAATCTATAATAATGGCGCATAATATTGTGCAGCAATTATCGACGATTGATGTCGATGTATTGGATATTTTATGTAGCATATTTTTGCACAGGTCCAAACATCCTGATGAAATTATCGAAATTGAGTTAGCCGATATTTTAGTAATGCGCGGCTTAAAAGCAAAGTTAGGTGGCGAGGGAAGACGGGGTGGCTTTGAAGCAAAACAAAAAGAGCAAGTCATCACGGCTTTAAGTAATATTCAAAGTTTATGGTTAACAATTGAAAAAACGGTCATATATAAAAACAATCAACCGATTCAAGTTGGCGTGCAAGGGAGAACGATACTATTTAAACAAAAAGATGGAAAAGAATATAGAGTGAACAAAGAAAATTGTAGTAAAACAATTTCATTTACACTCGACAAAGTATTGGCAAAATACTTAACATCCTCGCAAAGGCAAGTAGCCTTGTTACCACTACAGGCACTTACGTATCATGCCTACCGGTTTAGTTGTGAAAAGCAGCTATGCCGCTATTTGAGCTGGCGTTGGCGTACGCAAGCTTATAAAGGAGACTTTTTACAGCTAAATAAAATTAGCACTTTACTCGAGGCAAGTGGTGAAACTTTAAACAAACGTTCCCCAATGCGTACTCGTGAACGATTTGAGAAGGCATTGGATCAATTAACTGCCGATAAGATCATTGCAGATTGGCATTACGTGAATTGGGACGAAGATGTAGCGTTAAGTAGAGGTTGGACAAAATATTGGCTCAATACATCTGTTGTCATTGAGCCATCGCATGTTGTGAAGGACCATTATCGCTCCATTAAAAAAGTGGATAAAAATGCAGTGCTACAGGAAGAAACGGTGATGAAAAAAAATGCCATGCTTAGAAAAATAGGTGAGCGCCTTCTAGAAATTCGAAAGGAGCATAAACTCACATTGTTAACAGTAGCAGAGGCACTTGAAGTGTCAGCTTCCTATGTTAGTAATATTGAACGTAGTCAGGCAAAGCCATCTGCAAAGTTAAGAGGAAAAATCGTGAAGTGGATGGAAGCGTTTGATTGAGGGAACATTAGATCTCCATTAGAGAAAATAATTAAAAAAGTGCAAGGCTTTGCTGAAGTTAATAACTTCTGGCAAAGCCTTTTTTGTATGAATGCGCTTACAGGGTGTTAGTGTCGAGGTTAACTCGCGTAGTTGTCGGGGTTATAACGTGCATAAATTTTTTTGCTCATTTTTTTAGCCCAGTCATATCAACGGCTGAGGTACTTTATTTTGAAATAGTATGGTCTTTATAAGTATATAAGTTTATACCTAACAATTTTCTGATTATTTAAAATTCTATTGGTAAAGTAATGCTACAGATGTTAAATCTGATGAAACACTAGGGGTGTGAGTGGATGACTCAAGAAGTAGTAGGTTATGAAACTTTAAGACCGTTGTTAAACCCAAAGTCAGTTGCTGTATTAGGTGCATCAGAAAATAAATATAAAATCGGACATTTACAAATCAGGGCGTTAATTGATGGTCAGTTCCAAGGAGAAATTATTCCAATTCATCCGACCGCGACTGAAATTGCAGGATTAAAAAGTTACTCATCCTTAGCAGATGTGCCAGGTGAGATTGATCTCGTTATTTTTTGCGTAAGTTACCATCAAATAAAAGCAGGGCTCGTTGACTGTGCCAAAAAGAAAGTAAAATCAGCCATTATTTTTGCGGCAGGTTTCTCTGAAGCAGGTGAAGAAGGTCAAAAATTACAAGAAGAATTAGCCCAGTATGCAAAAGAGCATGGCATCCGTTTAGTTGGTCCTAACTGTGTAGGTCTTGTAAACACATCAAACGGCTTAATCGGTACATTCTCTCCATCTTTTTTAACAGTACCGATGGATGGAAAAAAAGGGGTAGGGTATGTTTCGCAAAGTGGCGCATTTGGTGTTTTAACGTATATGGCAGCAGCGCAAAATGGGGTTAACTTTAACTATTTCATTAGTACAGGCAATGAGATGGATACGAGTTTTGAAGATTTTGTGGAATACATGGTGCACGACGAAGAGACGAGCATGATTAGCGGCTATTTAGAAGGTACAAAAAAACCGGAGAAATTCAAGCAATTAGCGAAACAAGCGTTAAATAAGAAAAAGCCTATTGTGTTAATGAAAACGGGACGCAGTGATGCAGGAAGTCGTGCTGCAGCTTCTCATACGGGTTCATTAGCAGGTTCGGATATGATTTATGATGCCTTTTTCAAACAAAATGGTATTGTCCGTGCTGAGGATTTTGATGATATTATCGCCTTTTCAAAATTATTTAATCCAGAAAGACTGCCGACCGGGAAAAATACGGTCATTATTACGAGCTCAGGGGGGCGTGGCATTAATGAGGCCGACCGCTGTGAAAGTTATGGATTAAATATCGTGCAGTTATCTGAGGAGACAAAAGCGGAAATTCGCAAAACTTTACCAGATTATGCAAGTGTCAGCAATCCGATTGATTTAACAGCTGCCGCTTCCGTAACGAATCCAGAATTTTATTTAGAAGCAATGAAGGGGTTAGTGAATGATCCGGGTGTGGATAATATTATTTTCACGGATTTTCCATTCAATTGGGATGCAAATACACCTCAACTACAAGAGTTTGTATCGGTTGCAAAAGCAAGCAATAAAGTAATTGCTGTTTTCCCGTTCCCACTAGAAGGACTGACGTACCCGAAAGCGACGAATACGCTTGTAGCAAACGATATCGCGGTAATTTCATGTGCTTTAAATCCAGTTCGAGCGCTATCAAAGCTTGTGCAATATAGCAAGTATGTGCAGGAAAATGAACAACTATCAGATGTTGCTGCTGATTTTGGCTCGGCAAAAAATATAGATACATTATTAAAGCCTGGTGCGACTTTAAGTGAATCAGAAGCGAGTGAAGTGCTTGATCATTACGGTATACCTACGACAAAACGCTCTATCGCAAGGGACGCTGAAGAAGCAGTGAAAATCGCGAAATCGGTTGGATTCCCAGTTGTGTTAAAAATCGATTCACCTCATATTCCACATAAGACGGAAGCAGATGCGATACGTTTAAATGTAGCATCTGAAGAGGATGTACGAAATGCATTTGAAGAAGTGATGACTAATGCGAAAGCGTATAACCCTGCAGCAACATTAAATGGGGTATCCGTGCAAGAAATGTTGCCAAGTGGTGTGGAAATTATTATCGGTGCCCACAATGATGAAACATTTGGTCCAGTCATTATGGCTGGTTTAGGTGGAATATTTGTAGAAGTGTTTAAAGATATCGCGTTTAAAGTGGCGCCATTAACACGTAAAGATGCTGTTGATTTACTAGAAGAGCTACAAGGGAAAGCGATTTTACACGGCGCACGTGGGAAAGCACCAGTAGATAAGGAAGCGATCATCGACGTACTTTTAAAAGTGTCCAATTTAATGACCGACAACAAAGAAAAGATTAAAGAGCTCGATATTAACCCATTGATCGTGTATGAAAATGGGATAAAAGCGGCGGATGCCATGATTGTCGTACAAGAAAAAGTGGCAGAAATACAAGTAGTAGGAGGGTAAGTTTCATGGAATTAGCACATTTAGTTGGAAAAACGAGTAATCCCTTTATCTTTCAAGTGGACCAGCGTCATATTCGTCAATTTGCCCAAGCAATTGGTGATACCAACCCTTTATATATAGATGAAAAATATGCAAAAACGACGGTACATGGTGGCATTATTGCACCGCCAACATTTCCGGTTGCGATTAGTCCAGATAATGGAGAACAGTTCGATTTAGGCTTGGATTACCGTCGTATGCTTCACGGCGAGCAACAATTTATTTATACGCGTGCGATACGACCTGGGGATGTATTGCACTGTCAATTAAAGGTGACAGATGTATACGAACGTGAAGGGAAAAATGGCATGATGGAATTTTTAGTGCTCGACACAGAAATAGTGGACACGGTAGGAAATCATGTCGTAACGAGCCGTATGAATATTATTTATCGATCATTAGTAGTGAAATGATTTTTTATGGGCTGAGTTTCTATACTCAGCCCGATAGAGAAAGGGGAATGCTTAATGGTTCAACTGGATCAGTTAGTAGAGGGGCAACAGCTACCAACACATACAAAAGAAAAAGTGACGAAAGTGCAGCTTGTGAAATATGCAGGAGCATCAGGAGATTTTAACCCGTTACATACGGATGATGCATTCGCTCAAAAAATTGGTTTACCCGGTGTCATTGCACACGGCATGCTCGTAATGGGATTCCTTGGAGAGTACGTAAATAAACTAGCTGGTGATGTGGCAGTTGTAAAGGATTTCAAAATGCGTTTTGGTGCCATGACAGTGCCAAACGATGTCATCACTTGCCTAGGTGTTGTAAAGAAAATTTATGAAGAAGACGGTAAACAATTGGCTGTTTTAGAGTTGTTTGCAGAAAAAGGTCCACAACAAATCGTCGGTTCAGGCGAAGCGATTTTACAATTTAATTAGAAGGAGTGCTAGACGATGAATAATATTCGGAATAAATATGCCATTGTTGGCGTAGGTGAAAGTAAACGTTCTAAAAATTCTGGTGTAACGCCATTACATTTAGCATTAGATGCGGCACGGGCAGCGATTGCAGATGCGGGGTTAGAAGCAAAAGATATCGATGGCTTTATGAGTTATTCAGAGGGTGATTCTTGTACACCGCATCAAGTAGCGACTTATTTAGGGGTACGCCCTGGCGTAGTGAAAGAAATCGTTGGTGGAGGTAGTAGTACAGAATTATTAATTGCAGATGCTATCGGTTTAATCGAAACAGGGCAAGCAAAAACGGTGTTAATTTACCGCGCGATGAACGGACGCTCGGGCATGCGTATGGGGGGTGGCGGTTGGAGTACGGATTTATTACAAAATGCTTTTGATGGCGGTAGCTTCCTTATTCCATACGGCGCCGGGAGTCCTGGGCAATGGTTCGGATTATTTGCGACACGTCATATGCATCTAAACGGTTTAACACAGGAACATTTAGGTCACGTTTGTACGAGCTTTTATGAACATGCGCAGCGCAACCCAAACGCGTTTTTCCACGGCAAGCCTTTAACATTAGAAGATTACATGCAAACAGCACATTTAAGCTCACCGTTTACGAAACATGATTTTTGTTTAGAGTCAGATGAAGCGAATGCGATTATCGTCACTTCTGCGGAGCGCGCGAAAGAT
Organism: Solibacillus sp. FSL K6-1523; assembly: GCF_038005225.1. Lineage (NCBI taxonomy): Bacteria > Bacillati > Bacillota > Bacilli > Caryophanales > Caryophanaceae > Solibacillus > Solibacillus sp. FSL K6-1523. The sequence continues at coordinate 3,153,478 of NZ_JBBOSU010000001.1, read as the reverse complement.
GGTAAGTCCACACCCGTTAAAATTATGGGAATGGCAGCACGTCAAACCGTATCTCATGCGCACTACTGGAAAAACTTAGATGAGGTTGCATCAGATTATGTGGCTCCAGAGCTTTACAAGGCTGCTGGTATTTCACCAGAAGATATTGATGTCGCGTCGATTTATGATTGCTTTAGCTGGGTAGTGTTACGCCAACTAGAGGCATATGGCTTAGCACCAAAAGGCGAAGTAGGTGACTTTGTAGCAGCAGGGAACTTGAGGCTAAATGGAAAACTACCTACAAACACAGCGGGAGGCATGTTATCGGAAGGCTATACACATGGCATGAACAATGTGCTCGAAATTGTGCGTCAAGTACGTCATGAATATGCAGGCACGAACCGACAAGTAGAAAATTGCGAAATTGGCATTTGTACAGGCTGGGCTGGTCCAGACATTGCAGGTGCGATGATTTTAAGCAAATAGGAGGATATGAATATGAGTGAAGAGACAAAAGTGAAATATGAAAAGCCAATTCCATTAAAGACAATGGATAATACGCCATACTGGGATGCCGCGGATCGCCATGAACTTGCATTGCAAAAGTGCGAAACCTGCAATTCATATAATCATCCTCCTGGCCCAAGCTGCTCAAATTGTGGAAGCGTAGATGTTGTTTGGAAAAATCATGGGAGTGACATTCAAGGAACGGTGTATTCCTATGTTGTGTCTTATCGACCATTTTTACCTGGCTTCCAAAATGATATTCCGTTAGTTATTGCGGTAATTGAATTGACGGATCTTCCAGAAGTAAAAATTATGGGGAATATTCTACATGGCAATGCAGAAAATGTCACAATCGGCACAGCTGTAAAAATGGTATGGGAAGATGTCACGGAGGATCGTGCAGTGCCACAATGGAAGCTTGCATAATTCATATTGAATAGGGGGTAGCAGCAATGGATTTTTCATATACAGCGCAAGAAGAACAGTTTCGAATGGAGCTACGTTCTTGGTTAGAAGCTAATTTACCTGAAGGTTGGGTAGAAGGTACTTTTGAAATGCCAGAGGAGCAAGCCGCTTACGGTCAATTTTTACGTGATTGGCAAAAGCAACTTTCTGACGGACGATGGGCAGCAATTGCTTGGCCAGAAAAATACGGTGGTCGTAATGCGACGCTAATGGAGGAAATTATTTACCACCAAGAAATGGTACGCGTAAAAGCACCCCCATTAGTAAACTATGTTGGATTACATATGGTAGGACCAACATTAATACAATCCGGTACACCGGAGCAACAGGAAAAATATATTCCGAAAATTTTATCGGGTGAAGAAGTTTGGTGCCAAGGATATTCTGAACCAAATGCAGGTTCTGACTTAGCAGCAGTCCAAACAACGGCTGTTAAGGACGGAGATAAATGGATTATTAACGGTCAAAAAATTTGGACGAGTTTTGCGCACTTTGGCGATCGTTGTTTTTTAGTAGCACGTACGAGTAAAGGTGAGAAGAAGCATCATGGTCTTACATGTTTCCTACTGAATATGAATCAACCTGGCGTAGAAGTTCGCCCGATTATTCAAATGGATGGGGAACATGATTTTAATGAAGTGTATTTAACAGATGCGATTGCTTATGACAGTGAAGTGATCGGTCATGTAGATGATGGTTGGCGCGTAACGATTTCGCTACTTATGCACGAACGTACAGGAATCGGTGCGCAAGTATTCTCTTTAGAGCAGCAATTTAGTGAATTAGTCGGTTTAGCACAAACGGTTACGGAAGATGATGTTCCGCTAATTCAAAATGGAGATGTTCGTAAACGGATGCTCGATTTATATATTAAATCGCGCGGCTCACTATTAAACTATTACCGTAATTTAACGAAGCAACTGAAAGTCGGACATCCAGGCGTTGAAGGCTCGATGGATAAGTTATTCGTAAGTGAAGTGACGAAAGAGTTATTTTCAGAGGCGATTTCTTTGCAAGGGCAGCAAGGTTTATTGTGGAAAGATGATGCGATTTACGGCAAGTCTTATTGGCAAAGAAATTATTTATATTCATTTGGCCAAACAATCGGTGGGGGTACGAGTGAAATTCAGAAGAATACTATTGGAGAGCGTATTTTAGGCTTACCTAAAGATGTAGGACGATAATAGAAGAAGAAGGTGAATACGAATGGATTTTTCATTAAGCCAAGAACAAGAAATGTTTCGCGAATACGTAAGAAAATATTTAACGGACATGGAACAAATGAAAGTAGCACGCGATTATATTGACAATAAAATCGAGCAGGTAAAAACAGTACTTTCAGAGTTACATGAGTTAGGTTGTACGCAATTGAATATTCCCGAGCAATACGACGGTATGGGTTTAGGGAAACTCGATTTAGTACCGATAATGGAGGAAATGGGTCGCGCATTAGTGCCAGGTCTCCATTTGGAAACGAGTGCATTTGCTGTGCCGATCATTGAACAATTCGGTACTACTGAGCAAAAAGTAATGTATTTACCGCAAATTGCAAGTGGTGAGGCAAGCTTTACGATTGCATGGCTAGAGCCAGGTCGTAGCTATAAACAACAAGGGATTCAAGTGAAAGCCACCCTCATAAATGAAACGGTTGTCATAAATGGTGTGAAAACACAAGTACCAGATGTCGAGTTAGCACAATATTTAGTTGTCCCCGTCCTTATTAACGACGAAGTGACAGTAGTGATTGTTGATAAGAGTACATCTGGCATTACTTTACGTGATCAAAAAGGATTTGATGAAACACGAAAGTTAACAGAAGTAACATTTGACAATGTGGAAATTCCTGTTCACCAAATTATCGGTCCGATTGGTGATGGTTGGGGGATTATTCAGGAAGGGTTATTGTCTTACAATGCAGCCTTGTCTTCGGTTGCGGTAGGTGCAATGGAACATATTGTTGAAATGGCAAGTGAATATGCAAAAATTCGTGAACAATTTGGTAACCCAATTGGACGATTCCAAGCGATTAAGCATCGATTGGCTGATATGAAACTAGATTTAGAAACAGCGAGGTCGCTTTCGTATTATGCGAACTGGGCACTTGAAACAGCTTCAGAAGATCGAATCGAAGCGATTTGTAGTGCGCGTATTTTTGCAACACAATCCTTTATTCGATTATCTGCACAAAATATTCAAATCCATGGTGGTATTGGTTTTACGGAAGAAATTGATTGCCATTTATTCGTCAAGCGTGCTCGTTTTTATGAAAATTATTTAGGCAGTATTGAGCAATATTACGAGCAAGCAATCGAATCATTAAACTGGGAAGTATCAGAAAAATCGATCGAGAAAGAAACAATCTTAAGCACGCAATAAATATGTTTTGTTTTAGCAGTCATTATTAAATAAATTCCATAAGTGAAGTTGTCGCAATGTTTCCGAGAGATTTCGCCTTGTAAAATACGTATTTCGTTTCTTACAGGAGAAATCTCTTTTTGTACTTGTTTTCATCATTAGCTAACAAAAATGGAGAGGGTGATATGTTTGGTCTTTAAAACAAATCGAACGGTTGAATCTTTATCGTACAAGCAAAAAGTGCTATTAATGGTTGGTATATTCCTATGTATGGAACTTGGTCTGATGGTTTCTACGGAGTTTTCTGTAGCACTACCAAAAATTATTGAAGATATTGGCGGAGTAGAATTTTATTCGCTTGTATTTACGGCTAACTTAGCAGCTTCCGCCATTGTGACACCCATTGTCGGAAAGCTGAGTAATATGTACGGGCGTCGTCAGCTATTAATTATCGGTATTTTAGTTATTTTAGTTTCAGAATTGCTGACACCGTTACTTGTTTCAAACATTTATCACTTAATGATTTTCCGAGGTATACAAGGTTTAGGGGGCGCAGCAACAGCTGTCGTAGGCCTTATTGTTATTAGTGATATTTTTGATATTGAAAACCGAGCGAAGTTTTTAGGGTTTTATGGTGCGTTAAGTGCTATAACAGCCATTATTGCTCCAACTGTTGGCGGTATTTTCGTGCAATACATGTCATGGCATTGGGTATTCTACTCAATTTTACCAGTTGGATTACTGGGATTATTTTTCGTCATTAAATTCATGCCAGAAATTCCAAAATCCAACAATTCAAGTTTAGATATTAGAGGCATAACGATTTTAAGTACCGCCATTTTAATTTTCATCGGGATTACAACATTCGGTGGAACAAAAGTGCCGTGGTTATCCGTAACAATGCTCGCATTAGTTGTCGTTTTAGTAGCAACAATTTTTATCTTTATCAAGAGCCAAAAGAAAAGTATCGATCCAATTATTCCGTTACATTTATTCAAATATCGCGTATTTATTATTTGTTTATTATCGGTCATGTCGATGATGTTTGCTGTAACGGGTTTACTTTACTTTTTACCAATGTTCTTACAAAACATGTACGGGTTCACACCGACTGAAACCGGCTTATTTTTAACTTATCGTGGGATTACATCATTTATTTTTGCTGCTGTAAGTGGCTTTGTAGTAGCTAAATTAAGAGACTTCCGTTTAGTTGCCATTGTTGCAATGATTATTTTTGCAGGATCAATCTTTGCGTTAACATTCTTTACGACAACGATTACAACATTGGCGATAACGACAATTTGTTTAGTTTGGGGTACATCAAGTGGTGTTTTAGTATCGATTTTCCATACAGGCATTCAAATGAACTTGCCGAATAAAGACATTAGTATTGCAATGGGTGTTATTCAGCTGTTTGTTGCAATTGGTTCACTGTTTGCCACATCACTATTAGGTCTATTTTTACGCAATGCGGATTTAAGTGCAGGATTTAGTTATATATTATTCACATGTTTCGGTGTCGTTTTATTTGCATTAGTCGTATTTATCGCTGTATTACAACGCCGTGATTTACGAGCTGAATCAGAAGCAGAGGGGATAAAACAACAGAGTTTAAGAGGAGAGCTAGTTTAGTTGAAAATATTTTTACTTTGAGGAGGAATTGACATGGTTGCAGTAATAGCCGAAAAGTTACATGAAATTTTTGAAAAGCAATCGAAATATCAATGGGAAGCACGAAAGTCTACTGCAAAACAGCGCGCGGACAAATTAACTCGCTTAAAGGAAGCTATTATAAAGCGGGTGGAGTGCTTTGTAAATGCTGCAAATAAAGACTTTATGATACCTGCTTCTACCGTACAAAATCAAATTTATTCCGTTATTCATGCAATTGATTATGCCATTGAAAATGTAGAAAACTGGATGAAACCAGAGCGGGTAGAGCAACCACAAAATGGTGAAGCGTATATTTTATATGAAGCGCGCGGTCGTGTTTGTATTTTTGGTACTTGGAACTCACCGATGTCTGTTACAATTTATCCACTTGCAGAAGCACTTGCTGCTGGCAATTGTGTTGTCATCAAACCAAGTGAATTTAATCCAAACCATAATAAAGTATTACAAGAAGTGATTGAATCCGTATTTGAAGAGCGGGAGGTAGCGCTTGTACAAGGGGAAGCTGATGTATCGGAACAATTATTGAAGTTACCATTTGATCATTTCTTCTTTACAGGTAGCCCGCGTGTTGGAAAAATTGTTATGCGTGAAGCGGCCAACCATTTAGCGGCAGTAACGCTTGAATTAGGAGGTAAATCTCCAGCTATTATTGAAAAAGGCTATGATTTAGAAAAGGCCGTTCAAAATTTAGTTTTTGGCAAAGTATTAATGGGTGGTCAGTTTTGTATTTCTCCAGATTATATTTGTGTGCATGAGGATGATGTTACTGCGCTTGCCGAAACGTATCGTCAAAAAACGTTAGACATGCTTTATGATGAAGGAAAAATTCGCTTGACGGAGCGTACACAAATTGTGAATGAGCAACATTACAAACGCTTAAAAAACTTATTTGAAGATGCGCTTGCTAAGGGGGCCGTTATTTTAAGTGGTGGTACTTTTGATGATGAAAACCGCTTAATTGAACCGACGTTACTCGGTGGTGTGACGGGAGAAATGCTTATTGCGGAGGAAGAGATTTTTGGTCCGTTAACATTTGCGCACACATACACGGATGTAAGTGAGGTTCTACAATATATCCAATTGAATCCGAAGCCACTCGCGTTATATATGTTCAGTGATCAAGAGGAGTTCCAGCAACAAATTTTAGCATCGACTTCTTCCGGCGGTGTCACAATTAATGGTATATTCATGCATAATGTTCACTTGTCATTACCGTTTGGTGGCGTCAATAATTCGGGAAATGGTAGCTTCCATGGTATTCATGGATTTAAAACTTTTTCTCATAACCGCGCGATTTACAAGGTGGACTAGTTAAGGTTGAAAGTAATATTCTCGATAAAATGGCACTTGCTCTCGGTAAAAGAGCAAGTACCGTTTTGTTTTATTTGTGCATCATTATTTAAATCTATTCGAATAGAGGGATTTTTTGATCTATTCCATAACAATGAACAAGCATAGCGTGTAATTGCCCTCTGTGATGATAAAGGTGCGCTACAATTTCTAATAACCATTCGTATCGTGAGTACGTAACACCCCAATAAGAAGTAATTTTCTATTGAAGTTCGATTTCTGTATAGCTCATATATTTCTCTTCTAATGATTGATAATTTTTTACCAATGCATCTTTCATTTCATTTGGGTTTTTATAAGAAACACTTGAATAAAACGTATTCATCTCGTCTTGAGACGCTCCATCAGAGATGAGTGAATCAGCTATACAAATCATCGCAATATGTTCTAATAGCTCACCGATGGAATATTTATCTGGTGAGGGTCTTTTTTGAAAGTCATGTTCTGCTAATTTTTCGATCATCTCAACAATTGTTGTTACTGCGAATTTAATTTGATTTAATGCACTCGTGCAATAGATATTCATCGTAACCAGCTTTCTATTAAATTATTTGAAATACTTCTCATAACAGACACACTGATGTTTACGGGTAGTATCGTTGAATTGTTCAATATCATTGCCAACATAGTGAGAGAACGATGAAACCGGGAATAAATTTGGAATATTTGTTGTCATTCTATTGTTCATTTCATTGCCCTCTAAATAGAGATGATAATAGGAGTCGACTTGATTGAATTCCATTTTTTCATACCACTTTTGAACCCACTTATCATCACGAGTCCATGCTTCCAAGCGATTTAGATTTAGTTCATTCGCTCGTTTTTCAGCAACTTTTAATAGACCTTCACCGATACCTTGCCGCGCATAATCAGGATGAACCGCAATATGCCAAATCATACCACCTAGGCCCTTACCTCTTGAACAAACTGTAGCTTCTTCTACTTCATATTCAACATCAAGCAAACCTACAATGATTCCATTTATTTCAGCTACTAATTCGATGGAAGAATGCGTATAATTTTCTTTTTGATTTAGCACATTATCATAATAACTTGTATTTAGAAACGCAAGAACTCTACAGCGTAGCCACCCTTGCTCATCTTCTTTTTTGTATTCTCTAATTATCAAATTAATGCTCCTTCATATTCTGTTTTATTGATTAAATGGAGGCTATTTCTATATTGGATTGTGACATAGCGCGGTTTGCTTTCAAATAGCATTACTTTTCTGTTCCATCTATCTTATTTGCTGAAACAAATATGGCAGTGGCTACTATAAAGATACCTGTACATAACCACATGGCAATGCCGTTCCACTCACTTCCGAAAATTGTAGTAGTGCTTAACAAAACAAGTTGCATTAAACAAATCGAAATATAAAGTTCTCGGGTTGGATTCATTCTTATGCCCCTTTTCTTATACAGAAGTAAAATATTGCAAACGAATTACTCTTTAATATCTAAAACCAACTGATCAAAAAATTCCCCATCAGTATACAGCAAAACCGCCCATTGTCCTGCTTCTGGAATGTTAACGGCTGAAGGTGCGTGTGCATCGGCTCCGTTATTCGCTCCACTGAGAACTATCGTCCAACCATCGGCTAGAATGGGATGGGCAGTTCCGGTTTCTCTGTGAAGACCAACGACTGTTAGTTTCGTGTCCGCGGGATTCTCGATTCCCCAAAGGTGCCACATCCATTTTTGGTTAATATTTATGCTTGGCATATCGGCGCCAATAACACCCGATTTATTTTCATTCCCTAAAATATTGTTATTGAAAGTCACCGCTTTTTTAGCCCAATCGACGGACTCCAAATCACTAACTTCAACAAAGTCTGGTAGATTTTCAGGTAAAATCAGCTTGTCTCTAATTGTTTCATTTGTAGTGCAACCTACAGTCAAAAAAAGCATACTCAAGACAATAAACAGCTTTGATATTCGTTTCAAAAAATACATTCTCATAAAATAATTTTCTCCCCAAGATTGTCTAAATCCCGTTTTAAGTTGAAAATAATAAGTATTTTATGGGATCTCTCTGTAACTCGGCCAAAATCTACAACTTGCTGAATTTCAACGATGTCATTTGTATAAATTTTTTGTGAATCCCTCACTTCTGTAATCGTTTCCCCAAGATTCGTAGCGTCCCAATGGATAATGTTAAGCTCAACAAAACCCTGAAAAGAAGCAGCTATGTTCAAATTATCATCCCCTCCACTATAAATACAGAATATTAAGTCTAATGAAATTGTAACATAACAGCGATTTATATAAGTTCAACAAAAGTTTCTATCTTTTCATTGTAAGGATTCTAATAAAGTATGCGCTAGGTTGGGCTGGCTAAGCACATGAGGCGCACAGACAATGTTAGCACAAATCTATACGACTCATCTGTGTGCGCATGTAGCAGGCCAGCCCTGAATTAAATTTTTCCGTTCTAATAAAAGCCTCCTCAATTGAGTGCGTCGCTGCCGTGGGAGGCGACGTATCCTGATTTAGATATTCATTCTAAAGAGATGTTAGTTTCATAAGTTGAACCTATATAGTTGGTAAATTAATGAAATCCTAATTGTGAAAGTGTCTAGTTTATGTAGCAAAAAAACATCAAATTTCCTAGAAATATACGTAAATACGAAACCATAACGTGACACTTTTCGTAATATTACTATACGTTAAACTACTAAAGGATGAGAACCATTTGTTACATTATAAAATATATAGCCAACAACACGAAGAGTGGGTCGTTTTAGTACATGGTGCTGGTGGCAGCTCGACGATTTGGTATAAGCAAATTCGTGCGTATCGTAAGCATTTTAATGTGTTAGTAGTCGATCTTCGCGGGCATGGTGGTTGTGTCATTACAAACAGTCCGACTAAATATACACTTGATTTAGTTAGTCAAGATATTCTAGAAGTGCTTGATTCATTAAAGATTGAAAAGGCTCATTTTGTAGGAATTTCACTAGGGACGATGTTAATTCGTCAATTAGCTGAAACGAATCCAGAACGATTCCATACGATGTTGCTTGCGGGTGCTGTGATACGAATTACTCCAAGACTGCATTTTTTACTTGGAATAGCCAATACTTTTAAAAAAATGATTCCATTTCTGTGGTTATACAAAATATTTGCGTGGATATTAATGCCGAGAAAAACGCATGAGTCTTCACGTCATTTATTTATACAAGAAGCAAAAAAAATTAAGAATAGGGAATTTTTGCGTTGGTTAACATTAACGGCTGGTATCGCAAAATATTTAGTGAAAATTAATGAAAAGGACACAAAGATTCCGTCACTCTATATTATGGGGGACGAGGATTATGTATTTTTAGAACCAGTGAAGCGATTAGTAAAAGAGCAAGTATCAAGTAAATTAGTCATTTTAAAAGACAGTGGTCATGTATGTAATGTCGATCAAGATGTGAAGTTTAATGAAGTGTCATTACAATTTTTATGTAACGCAACGAATTAGCACGGAAGTTTCCTTTAAAGGAATCATAGTTAGCTCAAACAATCTAGCAATCTTCATTCCTTATAGGATTGGAGAATTGCTAGATTGTTTTATAAATCGAGATACATAAGCCACTTTTCTGCAAGATGTTAAATCGTATTAACGCTCAAAATCCAGCCTGTTATATTCAATAAACCCGATAATAATTAGTATTGCCTCATCAAATGCTTTAACATATGTATATGAAGGGAATCAAAGAATGAAGTAAAAGGGATCTACCTATACATAACAGAAAGAGGGAAAAATAATGACACTACAACAATTAAAATATGTAATTGAAGTTGCGCGAAGTCGTTCGATTAGTAAAGCGGCTCAAAATTTATTTATTAGCCAACCGAGCCTTTCGAATGCGCTAAAGGAGTTAGAAAATGAAGTGGGCATTGTGATTTTTTTGAGAACGAATAAAGGAATTATATTGACACCAGAGGGAGCAGAGTTTTTAGGTTATGCTCGCCAAGTAGTTGAACAAGCCGCGCTTCTAGAAAATCGGTATTCAACTACGCAATCATCACAGCAACACTTCTCTGTATCCGCTCAGCATTATGCATTTGCGGTAAGTGCATTTGTACGCTTGCTAAAAGATTACGATCGCGATGAATACGAATTTGCGTTAAGAGAAACGAAAACGTATGAAATTATTGAAGATGTGAAAAACTTACATAGTGAAATTGGCATTTTATATGTAAATGATTTTAATAAAAAAGTAATTCATAAATTTCTTAGAGAAGATAATCTCATATTTCACGAGCTATTTGAAGCCAAGCCGCACGTATTTATTAGCTCACAAAATCCACTCGCCAAGCAAGATTTTGTGACATTAGCAGATTTGATTCCTTATCCGTATCTATCCTTCGAACAAGGGGACTATAATTCTTTTTATTTTTCTGAGGAAATTTTAAGTACGATTTCTAGACCGAAAAATATTCGCGTGAGTGACCGGGCTACTCTTTTTAATTTATTAATTGGATTGAATGGTTATACAATTTCTACCGGTGTGATTAGTCATAAACTAAATAGCAAAGATATCGTTTCTGTTCCTTTACATGTAGATGAACGGATTACAGTAGGGTATATTACACACAAAAATGTGAAAAATAGCCCTTTAGCAAATGTTTATATTGAATATTTAAAAGAATCCATTGCTGAAGAATTAGTTTAGCCATAGTTTTAAGCTATAGCTAGTGATACATTTTATGTGTTATCTACTAGCAATTTTCTCGTGCTACAATCTCCTTACATTACAAATTAAAGGGGATATACACAATGACAGTAAAAAACATCACTTCACCATTTCGATATGATCATGTAGGGAGCTTATTACGTCCTACAAATTTATTACAAGCACGTGAGCAATATAAATCAGGTGCAATCACATATGACGAATTAACAAAGGTAGAAAATGATGAGATTATCCGCATTGTTGAAAAGCAAAAAGAAAATGGTGTACTAGCCGTTACGGATGGCGAATTCCGTAGAAGCTGGTGGCATTTTGATTTCTTAGGTGGGCTTGATGGCGTTGAATTATACGCGAAAGAAACGGGTTTGAAATTCCACAAAATGGAGACGCGTAAAGGCGGTATCCGTGTTGTTGGAAATATTGATTTTTCAACACATTCATTTGTAGAGCATTTTAAATTTTTAAAAGAGCATGCGGGTGATGCAGTTGCAAAACAAACGATTCCAAGTCCAAATATGCTTTTATGTCGCGCGGATATCGAATTCGAAAAATACGAGGACCGCGAGAAGTTCCAACAAGATACGATTTTAGCTTATCAAAAAGCAATCCAAGCATTTTATGATGCAGGATGCCGTTACTTACAATTAGATGATACAGCTTGGGCAGATTTCTTTTCAGAAGAAGGACACAACAAGCTGCGTGATCGTGGGTTAGAACCAGCGGAAGAATTAAAAGTATTACAACGTATGATCAATGAATCCATTGCACATAAACCAGAAGATTTAATCGTAACAATGCACATTTGCCGCGGTAACTATAAATCAAACTACTTCTCAAGTGGTGGCTATGATTATGCTTCTGAAGTAATTTTCGGAGGTTTACATGTAGATGGTTTATTCCTAGAATTTGACGACGAACGTTCAGGAAGTTTCGAATCATTAAAATATGTTAACCGCAAAGATTTAAAAATTGTATTAGGCTTAATTACTTCTAAGTCAGGTGAATTAGAAGAGAAAGAATATATTAAAGCGCGTATTGCAGAAGCGGCAACATATGTACCACTTGAACAGCTTTGTTTAAGTCCACAATGTGGCTTTTCATCTACGGAAGAAGGCAATATTTTAACAGAAGAACAACAATGGGAGAAACTTCGCTTTGTAAAAGAAATTGCAGACGAAATTTGGCGATAAGGTATTCTCTGCAAAGAAGATAGCCATTACCATAAATACAATTTATATCGGAGGATATCATGAATACAGTCAACCCTATTGAAATAGTTAATCACAGTAAATTAAAAGGCTTTCATTATATTTTAATCATTTGTTTGTTTTTTATTATGATGTTCGACGGCTATGATGTTGTTATTTATGGGGCGACCATTCCTTTTTTAAAGGATGAATGGGGATTCTCTAATATCGTAGCGGGGTCAATTAGTAGTTATACAACGATCGGTACGGCAATTGGTGCGGTGTTATTCGGCTTGTATGCAGATCGTTTTGGAAGAAAAAACATTATTATTTTTACAACCTTCCTTTTTAGTTTATTTACATTATTATCTGGATTTGCAACAACGCCTCTCTTATTTATCATTTGTCGTGTCATTGCAGGATTAGGATTTGGGGGAGTTATGCCGAATGTTGCTGCTTTAATTTCAGAATATGCCCCGACAAAACATCGTGCGGCCATTATTTCATTCATTTTTTGCGGGTACTCTGTAGGTGCGATGCTTGCCTCATTTAGTGGCCAAGTATTTCTAGAAAAATTCGGTTGGCAACCTGTTTATTGGATTGCTGGTTTACCACTTCTTATTTTGCCTTTTATCGTGCGTATCATTCCAGAATCCCTTAATTCTTTAGTTCAACAAAAGGATACGAAAGCGCTTGCTGCTGTTCTTCGAAAAATAGAGCCGACGCTTCCGAAAGATGTTCAATTTACATTTGCCGAGCAGCTAGCAAGTCAAAAGTCTCCAGTACGTGATCTGTTCAAAAATAAACTTGCTTTAAGTACAACGATGTTTTGGTTATCATGCTTCTGTACATTTATCTTAATGTATTCTTTAAATACATGGCTTCCAACATTAATGATGAATGCAGGCTATGACTTAAAATCGAGTTTGATGTTTATTGTAGCGCTACAATTCGGTTCAATTGCTGGCACAATGGTATTCGGTAATTTCATTAAATATTTTGGTTTCAAACGTGTCCTTATCCCGCTTTATTTAGTTGGAGCGGTATCACTGACATTGATTGGTTTTTCAAAAAATATTTATCTTGCTTATGGGCTAATTGTTATTATTGGTGCTGCTTCACTTGGTTTACAAAATATGTCGAATGCTTATGTGGCGGAATATTATTCAGTCGATGTTCGCGCTGCAGCACTTGGTAGTACAATGGCTTTTGGACGTATTGGTTCCATCGTTGCCCCAACGTATATGGGCATTTTATTAACGTTTAATCTCCAGCCACAAATTAACTTTATGGCAATTGGTATTGCGGCAATTTTTGGTGCAATAGCGATGAGTTTTATTCGTGAAGAACGTGCAGACTACGCGGTGGAGAAGCGCGTAACGTCTAATAAAGTCACAAAAGTAAAAGCTCCTGCGAATAGTTTATAATCTTTGTCAGCTGAAAAATAAAAAATTCCATAGCAGTTTAGCGAAGCCTTATAAAAAATCAGGGACGGTTGAAAAGCGTCCCTGATTTTTTATTGCTGGGATTTCCGGTTAATAGCCAAGTAGTCGGCCTTGATAGCCAAAATTACGCAAATTATAGCCATATTCTGATCGCTAATAGCCAAACATCAGCAGGTTATAGTCAAAACAATGCAGTTAATAGCCATTCCACGTTATAATAGCCAATTTCCCTCATTTTATAGCCAAATTTGCCAACCTCTTATACTTTGCAGCTGATTTCCATTCTAAAAAGGGCTATGTGGCAAGAACAGATTTTGGTGTTGCTCCATTTATGATATACTCTATTTTGGTAAAAATTTTGATGAATTATTATACTAAACCAATACATATTTATGGTAATCGTTATTTGAGATTTACTTTTCATTTGAAGGATGGTACACTAAGGGCTATCCAACAACAATATATTGTGTTTGTTTTTTGAAGGTACTACTATATGTAGTTTAAAAGGGAAGTTCGGTGCAATACCGACGCTGTCCCCGCAACTGTGAAGCTGACGATGATTAAATCCACTGTACATTCGTATGGGAAGGTAATCAGAGAATGAAGCAAAGCCAGGAGACCTGCCTTTAGAAAACCAATCAATCATTTCTTCGGGGACTGGGAAATGGGGACGTCACCACTTTTAGGTATTATTAACGTTTCCATTTTAGGCTGTCTCTGTAAAAAGAGACGGCCTTTTTATTTTATTATTTAAGAAAAGAGGAATTTATTATGAAACTTTATACGAAAACAATTTGTCCGAAATGTCTTTGGGTGAAATCTGAATTGCAAAATGCAGGACTTGAAGCGGAAATTATTAATATTGATCATGATGAGCAAGCAAAACAAAAAATTATGGAAGCTGGGCTTTTGAGTGTACCTGTTCTTGAAGTGGATGGAACGTTTACAGCAGATGTTAAGGAGATTATTGCTCAAATTGAGTTGATTACGCAATGATTGTTTACGCGAGTCGTACAGGGAATGTGCGTAGTGTTGTTTCGAAGTTAGAAAAGGAATCCATTGAAATTTCGGAAGGATTACTATTGAAAGAGCCTTATTTATTAATCACTTACACAGATGGATTAGGAGCTGTCCCTGCAAAAGTATCTCATTTTTTAGAAGAGAACCGAGCATTTTGTAAAGGGGTAGTTGTGAGTGGTAATAGTAATTTTGGACATACGCAATTTGGCGCTGCTGGAGAAAAAATTGCGGACACTTATGAAGTACCTTTAGTGTGTAAATTAGATTTAAGGGGTTATCAGGCAGACTATGACGTGATACAAGCATTTTATGAAACGAGGGTATTAGCATGAAAACATATTTAAAGCTGAATAATGATGTATTGAATCGTTATAGTACAACGGGTCAACTAGAGTTAGAAAAAGATCATGAGGCAACGCGCCGTTACTTTTTAGAATATGTAAATGTCCGTTTACGTTATTTTATTGATCTAGAAGAAAAAATTCGCTATTTAGTTGATGAAGGTTACTATGAAAAAGAATTTATCGACATGTATGAGATGGAATTTATTAAACATTTGTACAAAAAAGCGTATGATTATAATTTCCGTTTCCCATCTTTTATGAGTGCGAGCAAATTTTACGATAGCTATGCAATGAAAAGTCGTGACGGGGAAGAAATTTTAGAAAAATATGAAGACCGCATTGTCATTATTGCCTTGTATTTAGCAAAAGGTGACAAAATTTTAGCAGAACGTTCTGTAGAAGCGATTATGGAAGCGTATCAACCTGCAACGCCGACTGCATTAAATAGTGGAAAAAAAGCACGTGGTGAATTAGTAAGTTGCTTTAAATTATCGATGGATGACTCGATGAATAGTATTTCTGAAAATATTGGCTATTGTTTAGAACTTTCACGCCTTGGCGGTGGGGTTGGCGTGAACTTAACTGATTTACGTCCATTAGGAGATCCAATTAAAGAAATTTTAAACCGTGCAAGTGGTGTAATGCCAGTAGCGAAACTTTTGGAAAACTCGTTTAGTTATTCCAATCAGCTGGGACAACGAAATGGTTCGGGCGTTGTCTATTTAAATATTTTCCATGCGGACGTTGAAAATTTCATTTCTTCAAAAAAACCGAATGCGGATGATAAAATTCGCCTCGCTACTTTATCGACAGGTATTATTATTCCGAGTATTTTCTTTAACCTTATGAAACGTGATAAAGATATAGTGCTATTTAGTCCATACGATATTTTTAAAGAATACGGCAAGCGCATGTCTGAGATTTCAATTTCGGAAATGTATTATGAGTTACTAGACAATCCGAAAATTCGTAAAATCAAGCGTTTAAATGCACGTAAACTTTATACGGAAGTGAAAAAAGCACAATTTGAATCGGGTTATCCATTTGAAATTTTTGATGATAATGTCAATGATGTGCATCCACTTAAAAATATTGGCCGTGTGAAAATGTCCAACCTATGTACTGAAATTTTACAAGTACAGCAAACAAGTTTAATTACGGACCAAGATCAACCGAATGAATACGGGCTAGATGTATCTTGTAACTTAGGTTCAATCGATATCCATGCAGCAACGAAAGTGAATGATTTTGGAGCGTTAGTCGATACGGCGATGCGTTTATTAACGAATGTTTCCCAAATGACGAACATAAAAAATGTACCGTCTGTTGTAAAAGCAAATGAATTAATGCATTCCGTAGGGCTTGGTTGTATGAATCTTCATGGCCATCTTGTTACTGAGGAAATCATGTACGGCTCGAAGGATTCTGTTGATTTTATAGATCGTTTTATGGAAGCGATGAACTACTACTCACTTCAATCATCAATGGAAATTGCCAAAGCGAATGGCGAAACATTTTACCGATTTGAGGATAGTGAATACGCTTCAGGCATTTATTTCGATCAATATGTAAATGCAGAAGAAAAAGAACTTTCGCCTGTCGTGTTAAAAGCACTTGGAAATATTCCAATCATTACGACAAAAATGTGGGAAACGTTAAAGCAGGATGTGATGCAAAACGGTTTATTCCATTCGTATCGTTTAGCGATTGCACCAACAGGTAGTATTTCATACATTCGTAGTTGTACAGCTTCTATCGCACCGAGTACAGAGCGCGTAGAAGTTCGTGATTATGCAGATAGCCGCACAATTTATCCGATGCCACATTTAACAAATGAGAACAGTCATTTATATGTGGAAGCGTACGATGTCGATCCTTATGACTTAATTGATTTATACGCAGCTTCTCAAAAACACGTAGACCAAGGGATTTCGATGACGCTTTATGTGACGGACAATTGGACTACCGAGCAATTGGCTAAAGTATATATTTATGCATGGATGAAGGGCATTAAATCCGTTTACTATGTTCGTCAACGTTTACAAAGCCTAGAGGAGTGTGTAGCATGTCAAATTTAATTTATGAAGCGGTCAATTGGAATAAACCAACGAGTGAACTTGCACAAGTGTTTTGGGATCAGCAGTGGAAGCAAATTTGGTTACCAGAAGAAATTGCTGTTAGTAAAGATATTAAGCAGTGGAGTAATTTTGAGCATCAAGACACGTATAAAAAAGTGCTTGCTGGTTTAACTTTACTTGATACGATTCAAACTAACATCGGAATGAATCAAGTTGTTGAATTTACACCTGATTTACAGGAAAAGGCGGTTCTAACTGTTTTTGATGCTTTTGAAGCAATCCATGCCAAATCGTATTCGTATATATTCACAACGCTTTGTAAAAATGAGGAAATCGATGAACTTTTTGAATGGGTCAAGAAAAATGAATTCCTTCAATATAAAGCGAATAAAATTTCGGAAGTTTACAATAGTATCGAAAAAGGCGATTCAGAGAGTCTTTGGAAAGCAAAGTTTGCATCTGTTATGCTAGAGTCGTTCCTATTTTACTCTGGCTTTTTCTACCCGTTGTATTTAGGTGGACAAGGTTTCCTAAGAAATAGTGCAGAAATCATTTCACTTATTTTACGTGATGAATCCATTCATGGTGTGGCTGTAGGCTTCTTTGCTCAAAATCTATTTAAGCAATTTTCACCGGAAAAACAAGATGAGCTTAAATTATGGGGTTATGAATTATTATTGGATTTATATCAAAATGAAATGAATTATACAGATGATGTATATGCGGAAACAGGTTTATCGCCTGAAGTAAAAGCCTATGTGCGCTATAATGCCAATAAAGCGTTAATGAATATTGGGTTTGATCCAATGTTTCCAGAAGAAGAAGTGAATCCAATTGTTATGAATGGTATTCGTAATGAAGGTTCTACTTACGATTTCTTTTCACAAAAGGGTGCGACCTATGCAAAAGCAAAAGTAGCACCAATTACAGATGATACATTTAATTTTAATCGTTAGGATGAAGAATAATGAACTTAGAAGTAAAAATTAAAAGAACGCACCCAGATGCATTGCTTCCTATGCAAGCCAATCCGGGTGATGCTGGAATGGATCTGTATTCAATTGAAGCAGTAGACATTCCGGCGGGAGAAGCGAAACTAATTAAAACAGGTATACAAATCGAATTACCACAAGGAACGGAAGCTCAAATTCGTCCGAGAAGTGGCCTAGCATTAAAACATAGTGTGACAGTTCTTAATAGCCCAGGCACAATTGATGAAGGCTACCGCGGCGAAATCGGTGTTATTTTAATTAACCATGGTAAAGAAACATTCATTGTCGAAAAATCAATGCGAATCGCTCAAATGGTCATTCAATTTGTCCCATCAGTTCGACTACTAGAAGTAAATGAGCTATCTCAAACAGTACGTGGCACATCTGGATTTGGAGCAAGTGGTACAAAGTAGGATGGTTAACACGTTAAAATAAAGTTTTAAAAAGCCCTGAAATCCTGATGAAACAAGGATTTTAGGGCTTTTTAATAGTCTGTCTGAAATAGTGCTAACTCAATCCATTTGTCGACATCGCAAAGTTTTGTAAATCATGAGAACTAAGACTATACGATTCAACTTTCTTCTTGTTTTGCTTAACTACTTCAATCGCATCTTCAGAACGATAAACAAAGAAATGAATATCCTTTTTGTCGTTTTTTACATTCATCACAAAAGGTGTAACATCCGTATCAGGATGGAGAAATAACTCTTCTTTCCCTTTTAAAATAACATGTCTTTTTAAAATGTAAGCTTCATTAAAGTATTCGATAAATGTCTTTTTTTCTTCTTCGTCCAAATATTTTCCATTAAATGTTACGGTGACATCTTTTGGATCAAGTTTTGAATATAGTTCAAATTTCTTTAAAGCCCAGGATACATACGTACTCGGTGCACTAAAGAAAAAGTTAAAAAGAAAAAATAGTACTGTAATAATGATAATCCAAACCATATTTGATCAACTCTTTCATTAATAATTCTCATGATGATATTTTTCAACATAAACACAATCAAATTTTACTTTCTTCCTATTTTAATAGTACCAATCACATCTAGTTTACAATATGACAATAGTGGAAAGTCCAATTTAGTTTTATAATAGCCTCCTCGAATTCGAAATACAAGGAGTTAAGATAGATAACACAAAATGTTCTTAAACGTAATAAAGTTTTTTGGTATAATTTTATTCTTAAAAATAGGCGCCAAATCAACGTTTTTATATGAAAATGTGGATTGAAAGTCAAAATGGATGGCTAAAGTAATGGTGAAGTGGATGGTTATTTGCTGAAGGATTTAGATTAATATTGATATTTTTTAGCAAGAATACTTAAAATTAGTTTATAAAGAAGTAATGGGGGAGTATATATGGATTGGATGCCTGATAGAAAAGCGAAAAAAGCGATCTATAAACAACTCGCGGAACATATAGAGAAGGGGATTGCGGATGGGACATTTCCACCGGATAAACCACTACCATCAGAGCGGGCTTTAGCGAATGCTCTACATGTAAATAGAAGTACTGTAGTCAATGCATATGATGAATTACAATCGATGGGGCTCATTGAAAGAAATAGAGGAAGCGGAACGACCATTAGTAAAGATATATGGGGGATAACAAAAAAACGGATTCCGAGCTGGAATAGATATATTGATGCGGGTTCTTTTTTACCTAATTTACCAGTTACACAAAAAATAAGAAAAGAAGCGATTGAACATCAATTAATCAATTTAGCTAGTGGTGAATTGTCAGAAAACCTTTTCCCGAAAAGCTTTTTAAGGGAGATCACCTCAACGCGTTCTTTTATAGGAAGTCTTGGATATGACCATCCACAGGGCAGTGAAATCCTGAGAACGACCCTTACAAAGCATGTAAAAGAATATCGGGGAATTGAAGCGGAACCTTCATCCATACTTATAACATCAGGAGCACAACAAGCTTTGCATTTAATCGTACAATGTTTGTTAAAGCCTGGAGATGCAATTGCAATAGAAGATCCTTCCTATAATTATAATCTGCCATTTTTTAAATCAGCAGGCATACAAGTACATTATTTACCTGTTGGGCAGGACGGCATTAACCCTGAAGAATTACATGGATTATATAAAAAACACCGTATTAAAATGATCTTTTTAAATCCAAACTTTCAAAATCCAACAGGTTCCTTAATGAATAGGAAGAAGAGAGAAGCAATTTTAGATATATCTTCTAAGCTTGGGATTCCAGTTGTAGAGGATGATCCATATAGTTTAACCGCTTTTTCAGGAGAGAAAATCCCTACGCTTAAATCATTAGATAAGAACGGAAACGTGTTATACATTAGTTCTTTGTCCAAAATTGTTGCCTCAGGATTAAGAATAGGCTGGATTATTGGCCCAACTTCGGTGATTGAAAGATTATCCGATGCTAAGCAGCAAATTGATTTTGGTCATTCCAGCTTTACACAATGGATTGCGAATGATTTTTTAGAATCGAATAATTTCGATGTTCATATAAAAAGGTTAATTAAAGAATTAGAAAAAAGGCGAAATCGAATTATTAAAAGCCTGGATGTTTATTTAAAAGACCAGGTTGAATACTCCATTCCTCAAGGTGGTATTCATATATGGTGTAAAATTCTTAAAGACTATAATGAAACCCAATTGCTTGAAGAATCGATTAAAAGGGGCGTCATTTATGTTCCAGGCTCGACAATGGGATCTAAAAATGGCTATGTTCGTTTTACTTTCGCAAAAGAAGAGGAAGATTCGATTGATGATGGAATTCAAAGGTTTGCAGAAGCGCTTAATTTTATATAAAATAGAGAGGTTAAATCTTCCGGTAGAAGCGCTTTTTTACGTTAACAAAGTATGTTTGAAAGTAACGAATTATAATTTAAAAATAAATTTAGCTTAGGACTAGCCAAATCGAAGTTCATGGTATATAATAAATGTAATAACATCGTTTGTAAGGAAATAATGAATTCACATATTACAAAGAGTAATCATGTATGTTTTCGATACTTTTTGTAATATGTGGATTTTTTTCTTTTGTTGAAGAATGGTATTATTAATACAATTAATGGAGGTCATTTAAATGACACAACAAGGTACAGTAAAATGGTTTAACGCAGAAAAAGGTTTCGGTTTCATCGAAGTTGAAGGCGGAAACGACGTATTCGCTCACTTCTCAGCTATCCAAGGTGAAGGTTTCAAATCTCTTGACGAAGGTCAAAAAGTTGAATTTTCAGTTGAAGATGGTCAACGTGGCCCACAAGCTACAAACATCGTAAAACTTTAATTTTAATGATGTAACCATATAGGGTTGCCCCAAAAGTCATTTATATGGCTTTTGGCGGCAGCCTTTTTTTGTTGTTTTTATTTTGAGATAAAAATGGAATATAATTCTCATAAGTAAATAAACAAGGGGAGAGAAGTATGAGAATGGGCGTACTTAAATGCATCTGCTCTCTATTCGATGTTGGAATTACTGCTAAATATCTTTAATCCAGACAAAATATTAAACGCCCTTGAAAATGAATAGATTTTCAAGGGCGTTTGCGTATTTCTACAACTGATTAGTTATTGTCGATTATCGATATTATTTGAATCAAATTCCCTTCTACTTCAAAAGCAATTGCGAGTGTATAAGGACCTTTTTCCTCTTCTGAAAGGTCGATTATAAATTGCTCAGCATTTGCTTCTAGTTGCTTAACATCTACTGGGATTTCTTTAAACGTCATATTATGTCTAAGCCCAATTTGAGTAGGGTTAACGTGTTTTCCATCTAATCCTTTTACTACATTGATCACATTGAAAATGGCGTCTTGTCCATTTGGAGCAAGCATTTCAATTATTTGTGGGTCAGCGATTAGATTTTCGAAATTAGTTAATCCTTGAAGTGGTGAGAAATCTGTAACTTCATTACCTGTAATATCTAATGTAACTAAGTTTTTAGCGTATTGTAAGCCTTCTAGACTTGTGATTCGTTCCGTTCTCATTGCAGGACCATTCAGAATAGTAAGCTGCTGCATATCACCTAAAGTGATTTCACCTGTAAGCGCTAGTGTTTGCTGGATATATGTTTTTAAAACGTTATCTGGTATGTGGATGATTTGTGTTAAATCAATTTCCACTAATGCTGCGATTGCTTGATTTAGCGTCTCTAGAGCGTAGTCAATTTCTGTTTGAGTCGCTTGCTTATTAGCAAGTACTTCTTCAGCATTTGCTAGGTTAATAAGTAGGGCATCCATACTTTCGACTGTATAGTTTTCAGCATCAATTTCATTTGCATCGTTAATAGCTGTTTCTAAATATTCCGTGAAAGTTCTCTCTGCATTCGCAAAATGCAATTTCGCATCACCCCATGTAGCATGGTCAGAACCAATGCCATTACCGCCATCAGTAACGGCTAACTTTAATTCCCCCGCGCCGCTAATATTCACTTCAACGAACTGTTGAGGATCTCTAGAGTTCATTAAGCCACTGTCGAATTGTTTTTCACCATCAACATATACTTGGAAAATAACAGAAGCTACAGAACCATACATGTTTCGGTCTACACCTACAAATGAAGTGAAGTAATCGGCATCTTTATTTGTTAAATCATAAATAATAGTTGAATTCGCATGTGCACCAATCCCTTTTTCGTAAGCGACTTCGCTACCATTCTCAGCTGTTAAACGTAATGTATTGCCGCTTATAGAAATATCTTTCGTAGGAGCGGTATAGCTGTTTTGAGTAGATGTCCAGTCAAAATTAGATAAATAATTGTAATCATCCATATTTACGACGGAAATCGTTCTCTTCGCAGTTGTTTCATTGCCGTCGCTATCTGTAACAGTATACGTAATCTCATATTTGCCTGTTCGATCGAAGTTTACTTGATCTGCCCCTGTTACTTGTACAGCAGCTGTTAGATCACCATCTTCTGCATCAAACGCAGTATATTGCTCATTGATGTCAATTGGAGTGCCTACTTTAGTTGTAACTGATTTTGGAATCGTAAGCTGAGGAAGGCCATTTGAAATATAGAACTTCGCATCTGCAAAGTCAGCATGATCAGATTCATTTCCATTACCCGCATCACTTGCAATCAGTGTTAATTCATTTACATTCTTTACCGATAGTCTTACAAGTTTTGCTTCTGTATTATAATTCATAACATCGCTGTTATAGATTTCTTCGCCATCTGCTAAAACTTTGAAAGTAATACTCGATTTATTGTTTTCTGGAATATTTCGATCTACACCTACTAATGTTTCGAAATAATCATAGTTTTTACCTGTAAGATCGTAAACAATTTCTGAGCTTGCATGTGTACCGATACCTTTAGCAAATTCTTTCGTTTCCCCATTAACGAGTACTTTGATCGTTTCACCAACTGAAGCCTTATCTTTGTTAACCGTTTTCCAAGCAGTTTGTGCAGATTTCCAATCTGTGTCACTTGCAAATGTAGCATCACTGTACACATAGATTTCTTTTGCTTTCGTAACTGTATTGCCATCACTATCCGTTACAGTGTATTCCACATTGTAAGTGCCTGTTTTATTCACATTAAAGCCATTCATTGTCACGTTTACTTGTTCAATTAAATTGCCGTCTTCCATATCGAATGCCTTTACGTCTTGAAGTACGTCAAAGTCGCTGTTTAGCTTTACGAATGTAAGATTCTCAGAAACAGTTATTGTAGGCTTACTAGAATCTTGCGTAAATTTAGCATCCGCCCATACGGTATGATCGGACGTATTTCCGTTATTATTTGCATCTGTTGTTATTAATTTCACTTCTTTTGCACCAGTGACAGGAATCTTTACAAGTTGATGTTCTGTACCCACTTTGAAAACGTCACTAGCGAATTTCTTTTCGCCATCTACCCACACTTCAAACGTTGCTGATGAAGGTTTTCCTTTCACTGATTGGTCGATTCCGATATAACTTTCAAAGAAGTTAAAGTCTTTTCCATCTAAGTCATAAACGATTTCGGAATTTGCATGTGCACCGATACCTTTAGCATAAGGAGTATCAAAACCTTGTCTCATTAATGTAATCGTTCCACCGGAAACTGATTTATCTAATTGTAATGAACCCCAACCAACTTTTACAGATTGAGCAGTTAAATCCGAGACATATGCAAAATCGCTTACTACGGTAACTTTTGTTGTCTTTGTTGCTGTAATATTTGCGTTTTTCACTTCGTAAACAATTTCGTATTCACCTTTTGTTGTAACATCAACATTATTCGATTTTACAACGACATCTGCTGTTATATCATTTCCTTGATACGAGGAAGCTTTTACATAATCCATTGGATCAAACGCTTGTCGTAATTTTAGCGTTACTTGTTCCTCAATAGATATGTTTGGTTGCTGTGAATTTATTTTTACAGGTTTTAAACTCTTTAAATTTTTATCATAAGCAACGATTTCATAAATATAAGAGTCATTCGTATCTACATTTTTATCGACAAATGAAGTATTTGCAGTATATCCAACTACTTTGCCGTCTCTCAGTATTTCATAACCCATGGCAGCGTCTTTATTAGCCGAATCTATGCCATATGTTAATGTAATCTCTTTCTTACTTTTATCTGAAGTTAGTGATTGTACAGTAATTTTCGCATCTTTTGAAAAGCCAGAACCTTTATAATCGCGTCCTAAACTATGCATGTATTCTAATTTAACATCAGGTTTAGGTAAATGAGCAACCTTTTCCTTCATCTTTTCAGTAGCTGTTACATATCCCCAGTCGTCAAAGAATGTTGTTAAATCTGTTTCAGTCGCTAAAGAGAGACCTACAACTAGTCTTTGTAAGTTACTACCTAAACCATCCATAACGCCATCTGGATTTGTTCTTGCGATTCGAGAAGCTTTTCCATAACTGTCTTCACCATAGTAATATTGTACTTGCTCCAGTACACCTAAGTAAGTCCAGTAACCGTGATTCACTTTTTCACCTGAAAATCTTTTATACATTGAATTCCAATCTACGCGATCGTCCGTACTGTTATTAAATAATTTTCTTAAGATGACAGAATAAATATTATTCGTTACTTCTGTATGTTCCATAGTAGAGTTATTTATATTATGACCCCATTCATGATAATAGGCCCATCCATCGTTTCCAGGGGTACTAAATGGTTTAACGATTTGTTTGAAGAATCCATCATCTCTTCTAGGTGAATTTCCACCGTTATAGCCTGTATATCCCCAGTCAGACCAGCCATAAGGACCTTTTGTGAATACCCTCGAAGTGAACTTTTCATTAAATTTTTGCTCGTTTTCTGTATATCCACTAATTTTTTGGAACTCTTTCCACATTAATTCCCATTCATCCATTGTGTCAGATACAGTTTTTCCTATTGGCTTTAATTCCTGAATGCCTTTTAGTGCACCAGCAGCACTTGTTGAGATTGTATTATTTTCTGAAACAAGTTCTGCGACATTGAAAACAACATCATTAGGTTTTCCATTTGCGAAGTCATTATCGTTTACACTAATTTTCGCCACATATTGTTCTAACTCTTTTTCAAATGCTGCAGGATCTGTTTTCCCATGATAGTAAACAGGGAAGGCTGTCCCACCAATTAACCTTACTTTAGGTGCATAAGCTTGTTGGCTTGGTAAAGCAGGGTTTTCTACATAAATAACTGCAGGTTTCATATTTTCATAAGAAGGGGCCGTTATTGTATTTAAACCAGGGTGTAATGGATATCTTCTTATCCAACCATTTTTATCGTCAGCGATTTGACCTAATATTAAGTTAGGCATTACACCTTTTTCATCGGCATCAACAAATACTTGAATTGTTTCACCAGGTACGGCATATTTACCGAAAGTTTCTAGTGAAAATGACGTTCTTGGAATTTGGTGCGTTTTTGCTTCTGCATTTGGATTTCCACGCTGAGAGGCTACTACGATTGCTTCGTCAGTCACAATTTCGTTGCTTAGTAATTTTTTTGCAATCGTTAAGTTTACTTGTAATTGCTCCTTAATTGGATGTTTCGCGACTTCTTTTTCTAATTGATTGATGATATCAATTGACGCAAACTCTGGTTTTAATTCATTCATTAAACCATTTGTAAATAAATTATTCACTTGATCTTCTAAAGTATCTTCTTTATAAAATGCAAGTTCTGATAAAGTCGCCCAGTTTTGATTTGATTTTTTAAACTTAAATTTAACGCGTTTAAAAGTTGTAGGTGCAAATTTAGCTTCTACTAATCCTGCCACCATGTTATGTTGACCAGTTGCAACTAGTTGATAAGTATTTCCTATTGATGTTTGAGAGGCATAAATTTCGAACTCTTCTGCAAACCCTTTGCGGTCAGAATTTCTTGCTCCGTACATAATACGATTTAACGTAACGGATTCTTTGAATTCTACTTCTACTTCATTCGAGAAATCTTTTGAATTGCTTCTATTTGTTTCCCAGTACGTATCTAAGTTGCCATCTGTGGCATTTCCAATTACAGCGCTACTATAGTGACCACCATTGTTACGGATATTCTTAATGTTTCCAATATCCATTTTAAATAACTTTGAGTAATCTTCGTTTGAATAGTGAGTAAATGATTTTGTAATGGCTGTTGTAGCTTCTGTATTTACGCCACTTATTATTGCCTTTGCATTGGCGATTCCGTCTTTAAAATTTTCATAAAGCGGATGACTTTTTGCTTCTTCTTCTAATTGGTTAAGAGCCTCAATTGTATTAAATGCTTCACTTACTTTACTGAATGTGTCATCTGTAAATAATGTCTTCATTTTTTGAGATACAGAATCTTCTTTATAGAACATAAACTCCGAAGCACTTGCCCAGTCTTGATTGGCTTTCTTAAACACAAATTTTACTCTTTTAACTTCAGTAGAGGGAAACTGAATCTCGACGATATCCCCTGTAGAGCCTTTATATTCGCCAGTTGAAAGTAATGTGAAATTATCGCCTTCATCTGTTAACGAACTATGTATTTCAAATTCTTGGGCAAAGCCTTTCCCTTTTGCGCCTGATTGACGACCAGCGTACACAATTCTATCGATTGAAATTGTGTCATTAAAATTAAATACAACTTCATTTTTGAATGTAGAGCTGTTTGGTTTACCCGTTTCCCAGTGCGTATCTAGCTTGCCATCTAAAGCATTTGCAAGAGGGGAACCAGAATAGTTTCCACCATTGTTTGTGATCGATTTGATACTTGTATGGGCAATTTTAAATGCTTCATCGTATGCATGTAAAAGGTTTGATCCGTACAAATCAAACTTACTCACAACCGCTTTAGTAGCTTCACTAATACTTCTTTCCACTGCTACTGTTGTCATTTCCCGATTAGGGGATTCACTTGCTAAAACATTCATTGGACCACCGACTAAATTGAAAGCCATGGCTGCTACTGTTGCAATTGCAACTACTCTCATCAATATTTCCTCCTTATGAACGAATCCCTAAGAAGCGCATTAAAAAAAGCCACTCAAAAAGAGCAGCTTTAATTCAAATAAAGTAAAAAAAATTAACATAAAAATGCTTCTTTTTTTATCAACTTTACTAAACAAAAAGTATAATGCACTCTTCGGCAACTGGCTGACATAGTGATACACCTTAGTCCCTATAGTTTTGCGTCCTTAAATTTCTTTAAGTTTGCCTATTCAATTTTACACTCCAAAGAATAGCATAATATCATTTATTTACCAAGAATACTTTGCACCATAAAGTTATCAGAAATATAAGGTAGTATGTATGGAGAAATCAAATAGTTGGTAAATTTATCTACCTATTATAATAGGAAATACGATGTGGATGTGTGAGGATTTATGTTTTACTTGTCAATTAACTTTAAACAAGCTATTTTTCAAACGCTCAAAAGCTCGTTTGTCAAATATCAACTAAATAATCGTGTCTAACTTACGGGGGGCACATCACTACCAAATACCTAAGTTAGCACTTATTTAAAAATATGTTGCATGTCAAAATCAACAATTTGGATAAATGAGATTTTTTTAGTCTCGAAAAAAGTTTCCGATGTAAAATGAAAAATACCTCAATTCAGTTTTGAATGAGGAAACGTTGCTAAAAGTGGATTTACAAGGGAATTTAGTTGAGCGGAGCGGGAAATGTGAAAACAAAAATAAAATAATCAATTGTGTTTAAATAATCTGAGTTGAAGCGGAATAGGGTGAAAAAGTATCCTTTTTAACGAGATTTCACATTTTTATTGGCAATTTAATTGAAAAATAGCTATGTCTTTTGATCTGCATATTGGATGTTGTCTTTTGATTATAGAGGCGATAAATGCTCTGTTTTGAGTTGTTTTTGCTCCTTTTTCAATTGTTTTTGTAAGTGTGGGAGGATATGATTTAAGTAACGTGCACTTCGGAAATGAGTAACACAATGTAATACATAAGAATTTAACTAAAATATAATTAAAAAGGACTGATCTCTATTGAACTTATTTATAATAAGTGATATTCACGGTATGTATCAGCAATTTGAACAATTAATCAAAAAGTGGGATATGGAAAGTAAATTCGTCATTTTGGGTGATATGGTTGATCGAGGCCCGCAGTCATTACATGTGATTCGCAAAGTAATGGACTTAAAGCGGACTTATGGGCAGCAAGTCATTGTATGTAAGGGCAATCATGAGGAGATGTTTTTGAACTACTTGTCATCCCCAGAAGCGAATAAAGAATTTTATTTTAGAAATGGTGGGCGTCAAACGATGGATTCTTTTTTAGATCAGCTTCCAAGCGAAATGAAAACACTAAACTTTACTGAACAGGCTTCTATTATTAAAGAAAGGTTTAAAGAGGAGACTTCCTTTTTAGCAGAGGCTGAATTATTTGTCATAGTTGGGGATGTATTACTCACACATGCTGGATTCGAAACGCAGTACGACAATTTAGATAAATCCACAGAAGATGATTTTTTATGGACGCGTGACCATTACTTAAAAGAAAATCAAACGCCGTATGTGAATGTGTTTGGACATACACCGTTAAAATATATTCATGAAAAAGACGATGTTTGGATGAGTGAGAATGGCAAGTTTATTGGGATTGATGGGGGTTGTTGCTATGGTGGGCAATTGAACGCTTTATTCATTTCAGATAAGGGAGAGGTTTTGAATACTTTTTACGAAAAATCTTCAAATACTTAGCACCTATTTATATCATACCTCCAAATGAATCTTGGTTTAATCCTATTACAATGAACGGATGGATTATATTTTTAGAACTAATCATTTTGTTTGGTACATTTCTAGTTCGCCTTTTTTGTAAGAAAAGGTATATAACTTCCGCCCAAAAAAGATAGTCATATTGGTCAAAGCTGGGGAAGAAAGTACGGGGAATAGTAGGTTTCACTTAGATGGGATTATTTTCAATTAAGTCTACTCGGGTATAGTGTTAGTAAACTTAATATTCAGTCTATTTAGGGGTTCTTTTATAATGCCAGAAAATAATTTACTTAATTTAGGAATATTTTATTTCGCTTTATTAATTTAATGATATAATATTTAATGATTCAGAATAATTAACTTATTTAATTTAGAAAGGAGTAAATGCATTGGAGTTAAAACTAGATTTAACAAATATTGGTTGTACAATTAAATTATATAGAAATCAACAAGGAATTACGCAAGAAGAACTGAGTCTAGGAATATGCACACCATCTTATTTAAGTAGAATAGAAAATTCTAATATTGTAGCAAACCTAGAAATTTATGAATTATTATTTCAAAAATTAAATCTAGATTTCAGTGCAAAAAAACAGGAATATGAAATTGTAAATGCTATTTTAGAATCCTTTTATACCGATTTACTCCTAAATAATAAGTTTAATGAGTCATCCTTAGAAGTTTTGAAGGGGCAAAATCCTCTTTTTTTTGAAAGAAATTTGAATTTGAAGCGAGAGTTAGTTTTGTGTAAGTATTTAATAACTCTAAGAAAATATGATGATGCAAAAAAACAACTGAATGCGATTAGTAAAACTATTAAAACCGCAAATTCTAGAAATAATTTCTTATATAGTAATATAGCGATTTTGTTATTTTATTTAACAAATGAATATCAAAAGGCATTTGATATGATAGAGCGAATGGAGAAGAATGATCGGTTTTTTAAAGATGGCAGTAAGTTCGAAATTGCATGCTTTCATTTCAATGCTGCATTGGTTGCTATTAAATTATATAAATATCAAAAGTGTATTGATTCGTGTAGCTTAGCTTTAGCCTATTTTAAAATCTTATATAAACCATCACTCGACTTTAAATGCCATATGATGTTGGGGATAGCTAAAAATAGAATATGCCAATTTACCTTAGCGGAAGAACATTATTTTATTTGTAATAACATACTTGAAAATATTGAAGAAGTGAGAAGTTTAGAGAATTTCAATTTGTTGTATTCAAACTTAGGATACTGTAAAGAGTGTCAAGGAGACTTCAAGCAAGCGATCGTATATTATTTAAAAGCTATCGACTATCAAGAAGATGTAGAAATATACATAAACTTATTGATATGCCATTTTAAAATAGGGAATTTTAATGAATCAATTAAGTATTTAAAAATAATTCGAAATTGGGGGGATACAGACTCTAAAATTCAACATCAAGTTGAAATATTTTCGATATTATTGACAGAGGATCATTCAATGAAACTTTCAGAACTCGCACAATTAGAAAAAAGTGCATTTAAGTTCTTTGAAGTTAAAAAACTATATGTGTTAGGAGGTTATTACGCAAGAATTTTGGCAAATTATTATAAAGATTTATACATGTATAAAGAATCCAGTGATTATTTTGAAAAAGAGTTATTGTTTAATGAACTTAAAAGAAAAAGGAGAGAAAATTAATGAAGAAGTTATTATCAATGATGGTATTAGTAGGAACGATTTGGATTGGAATAGGTAATGAGTCGGTAGGTACTTTTGATCGAGACAAAGTGCCTGAACCGTTCAGCATTATAAAAGCAGATAAATTCTAATAACGAAATTAGCAAATTCATTTGTTCCGTAAGCAAAGCGACAGGGCAAGTACAGCACTCTCTCGTACTAGATGCGTACTTTAGCATCAGACGAGGGAGTGTTTTTATTTTGAAATAAAATGCCTTTAAGTGGAGTTATTCATTATCGGAGTTTAACATTTTGACTCTTGCGAAAGTTTAAAATAATGTATGCTATAATGAAAACTATCATTCTATAAAGTCATTGAGGGATAGCATAATGAAAAGACGCTCATTGAATTTCCAGTTTTTTAAACATAATATATTTTTAGTCGTAACGGTATCATTTATTATTCTTATCCCTACTTATTTTATATTGGGAGAAATTGTTGAGCACGAAATTGGAGAACGCGCTCTAAGTGTTGCAAAAGTAACCTCTAAACATCCAAATATTATAATAGGTTTAAAGAAGGAAGAAACAACGGAGGCATTACAACAACTAGCTTTAGAAATACAAGAAAGTGTCGAAGCCCAGTATGTTGTTATTGGGGATGAAAATGGAATTCGTTACGCTCACCCAGTAAACGAGCGGATTGGTGAAGAAATGGTTGGAGATGACAATGATCAGGCGTTAATAGAAGGCGAGGCATATATTTCAACTGCAGAGGGTACTTTAGGTAAGGCATTACGTGGAAAGGCGCCCGTAAAAGATGAAGACGGAAAAATAATTGGTGTCGTTTCTGTTGGATTTTTATATGAAGATATTTTTTTTATGAATATTGATTATGGTCGCTATTTAATCGTTTTATTTATAATTACCGTAGTACTGTCAATCATCATTTCTACATATTTATCTAATAAAATTAAGAAGCAGTTATTAAATTTCGAACCACAAGAAATCGTAAAAATATTAACGGAGCGAAATGCGATTTTAGAGTCGATTCGTGAAGGGATTATTATGGTAGATGCGGAAGGGACGATTACCTTAAGCAATCAGTCAGCGAGTACCCTATTAAATAGTGAAAAATCGGTAGTAGGTCAAAATATTAGCACTGTCATCCCGCATACGCGTTTAATCAAAGTGCTAGAATCGGGTCATGAACAATTAAATCGAATGATGACCATTAATGGCGTGAAAACGTTAGTTAACCGAGTACCCATTATTAATGATGGGAAAGTAATCGGTGCGGTCTCGAGCTTTAGACCTTTTGAAGAAATTGATTTAGTGGCAAATGAATTATCTCAAGTAAAGCAATATATCGCATCATTGCGCGCTCAAACACATGAGTATAATAACTTCCTTTATACGATTTCAGGTTTGCTTCAGCTAAAGGAATATGATGAGGCGCTAAATTTAATTCATTCAGAGCGTCTAGGTAACCATACGTTAATTTCATTTATTAATGAACATATTAAAGACACCTTTATTAGCGGCTTAATGATTGGATTTTATAATCGGGCAAAAGAATTAAAAGTAACACTTATTTTAGATGAGGATAGTTATTGTGGGAAATTAGGCCAATATTTCGAGAAGCATTTATTAATTTCGATTTTAGGGAATTTAGTGATGAATGCATTTGAGGCAGTCGAACATTTAGAAGAGGAAGAGCGAATCGTTCGTATATATATTTATGAATATGAAAAAGAAGTCATTTGTGAAATAGAAGATTCCGGAAGTGGCATTGATCAAGAGGTACTAAATAATTTATTTGAAATGAAGCAATCAACAAAGGATAAAGAAACGCGCGGATATGGTTTATCGATCGTAAATGAGAATTTAAAAAGACTGAATGGTTCGATCGCGATTGAAAATGGAGAATTAGGGGGAGCACTATTTATTGTTTCTATTCCTAAAGAGGGGTAAATGGTATGGAAAAAAATATTGAAGTGTTAATCGTTGAAGATGATGTGCGCATTGCTCAAATTCACGAAAAGTTTCTAGAGCAACTTGAAGGGTTTCAAACGATTGGAATGTCTCATACAATTGAGGATGCGAAAATTTGGTTAGATACAATGAAGCCGGATTTGATTTTATTGGACATTTATTTTCCAGATAAATTAGGTACGGAGCTTATTGATTATATTAAAGAAATGAAACTTGGAACGGATATTATTTTAATTACTGCTGCTGCGGAAGTTGAAATTGTGAAGAAAGCCTATGCCAGTGGGGTCATTGATTTTTTATTAAAACCTTTAACATTGCAACGGTTTAAAGAGTGTTTACAAAAGTACAAAGACAAAAGGGATATATTAAACTCTTCAGATCGATTACAAGCGAATGAAATCCAGCGTTTATGGAATAACATGACCTTTACTGAGGAGTCGAGAGAAATCAGTCCTAAAGGGATCGATCCGGTGACGAAAAATGGCGTTATTAACTACTTAACAACTTGCGCGGGCGGCATTACAGCTGAAAAATTAGGGCGGGAACTCGGCATTAGTCGCACAACAGCACGTCGCTATTTAGAACATTTAATGATAGAAAAATTGATTTCTGTCGAGCATATATATGGTTCAGTTGGCCGACCAGAAAGGCGCTATTTTATTAAATGAATAGAGTAAAAAGAGTACACAATTGTTTTTGAAAACAATTGTGTATTTTTTGTTTACAAATTTCCAAGTCGTGTGAACAGTATGAACAAAATGGACAATATAAAATTAAAGGACAATATTTTCGAAATATATAAATAATTACCGTTTTATATTTTAATAAAGTTAACGCTTACATCAAAGGGAGCGTATATTCAAGGGGGGAATATTCATGTCAATGAAAAAGAAATTGGGGGCACTATTTTCAGCAGCAACACTTACGCTAGCCCTAGCTGCTTGTAGCGATGGTGGGGGAGAATCTAGCGGTAGTAGTGGCAATAAAGAAGAGGACTATCCGAAAAGTAACTTAACAATTGTGGCACCATCTGGAGCAGGTGGCGGCTGGGATTTAACAGCTCGTTCAATCGGTAAAATGATGAATGAAACAAGATTAATCGAAAAACCAATTACAGTTGAAAATAAACCTGGTGGTGGCGGTGCTGTATTTATGGCCACTTACGCAACGAAAGAAGCAGAAAATGATCATATGTTAATGGTCAAGTCTCCGCCAATTTTAATTAACAATTTAAAGGCTGAAGGAAATAGTCCATATGGCTATAAAGATACAACACCACTTGCACAATTAACGAAAGACTTTGGTGCGATTGTTGTACGTGCAGATTCACCATATGAAAGTTTAACAGATTTATTAGATGCAGTTAAGGCAGATCCAACTTCGATTACAATGGCTGGTGGTTCGGCACCGGGTTCAATGGACCACTTAATTACGATTTTACCAGCTTATGAATATGGGATTGATCCAAAAGCTGTAAAATATGTTTCTTATGACGGTGGTGGCGAAGCGATGGCTGCATTATTAGGGAAGAATGCAGATGCAATCGGAACAGATATTTCAACAGTTGCAGCTTATGTTAAGAGTGGTGATGCTCGTGTATTAGCCGTAACATCTCCGAACAAAGTGGCGATTGAAGGGTTAGAAGATGTTCCGACACTTTATGATTTAGGCATTGATACGGAGTTTACCATTTGGCGCGGAATTTTTGGCCCGAAAGATATGTCGGAAACAGCTAAAACATATTGGGTTGAAAATTTAACGGCATTAAATGATAAGGAAGAATGGAAATCAGAGTTACAACGAAATGGCTGGGAGCAAGATTTCCGTGTAGGGGAAGATTTCACTAAATTCCTTGAAGATCAAGAAAAAACGATTACAGAAATTTTAACCGCTTTAGGTATGCAAAAGTAATAGAAAAGATGCGAGTATTTCATTTTGCTCGCATCCTCTTTTAGGAGGTGTCACAACAATGAATTTAAAATTTGATCGAATGGCTAGTGTTGTCTTCCTTGCGTTAGGTATTCTTGTAATTGTTGAATCACAAAAAATATCTACCAGCGCATATGGCTCACAAATTGGACCAAGTACTTTTCCGTTGGGCTTAGGTATTATTCTTATTCTTTTAAGTATTTTCTTGTTTATAGAAACGATTAAGCATAAGGCTACATATAAAATCGTAGGTGAGGAAGAAGATATTAAATCACCGAACTATAAGCGCTTTTTCATTATATTTATTGCGGCTTTAAGTTACGTTTTATTATTAGAAAAACTAGGTTATTTAATTACAACTTTTGCGTTCCTCGTTATCGGATTCCAAACGCTTGAAAGAGGAAAATGGGTTCCTACGATTATTATAGCGGCAGTATTTTCAGCGTTTATTTATTTTGGATTTGTAAATGTATTAGGCGGTTCTTTACCAGGATTACCATTCTAACTTGATTCAGTAGGAGTTCAAACTCCGGATAAATTGGGGAACAAAGGCTAAACCCGTCACGTCCTGTGACAACGCCTTTGTGATCAACATCGTGTTGACCCAAGCTCCAGCAGATGTCACAGATTTTTAAGGAGGCCTGCGTGATGCAGGTCAGTTAGCCGTTGTCGCATAGACGCGACGATCTTAGGCTAACACCGCTAGTAAGCGAGCTCGAAAAAATCTGGACTAAAGTTAGCCAAGGCGAAATTGATTAGAAAGGGGGAGATGTAATTGGAAACGATACAATATTTAATGAACGGCTTTGCAATCGCATTTCAATGGCATAATATTTTATTTGCATTATTAGGGGTTATTATTGGTACAGCAGTTGGTGTTTTACCAGGGATTGGACCAATGAGCGGAGTGGCGCTATTAATTCCAGTTACTGCTACGTTAACATCTGGCTTACCTGTAGAAATGGCTGCTACTAGCTCAATCATCTTACTAGCGGGTGTCTACTACGGTGCGATGTATGGTGGATCTACAACATCCATTTTATTAAATACGCCAGGTGAATCGTCGTCAGTTGTAACGACTTTAGATGGTTACCAAATGGCGCGTCAAGGAAGAGCGGGCGCGGCCTTGTCAATAGCGGCTATTGGTTCTTTTGTTGCAGGGATTGTTTCTTTAATTGGCTTAGTTTTATTGGCGCGACCATTATCAAAGGTAGCCATTAATTTCGGTCCGGCTGAGTATTTTTCATTAATGCTACTTGGTTTAGCAGCAGTTAGTGGCTTAGCTGGAAAATCGATTACGAAAGCATTAATTATGACGGTACTCGGATTATTATTAGGTTCGATTGGGATCGATGCTGTTTCGGGTATTGCCAGGTTTACGTATGATCAACCAGTACTGTTTAGTGGAATTGAATTTTTAACCGTGGCAGTCGGGTTATTTGCTTTAGGAGAAGTATTTAAAACAATTTTCGAGAAGGAAGGTAATGACGAGCCAGTTGCGAAAATTACTCGTATATTACCAACGAAGAAAGATTTAAAAGATAGTGCTGCACCAATTGGCCGTGGCTCTTTACTCGGATTCTTTTTAGGTGTCTTACCAGGAGCAGGTGCTACACTCGCGTCATTCTTTGCTTATATTACGGAGAAAAAAATTAGTAAAAATCCAGAATCATTCGGTAAAGGAAACATTGCGGGAGTAGCTTCACCAGAATCGGCAAACAATGCAGCTTCGGGTGGTGCAATGATTCCTCTTTTAACGTTAGGAATTCCTGGTTCGGGTACGACGGCTATTTTAATGGGTGCTTTTATTATGTACAACATTCAGCCAGGCCCCTTATTATTTGAAGAACATCCGCAAGTTGCTTGGGGATTAATCGCAAGTATGTTTTTAGGAAACTTAATGCTACTTATTTTAAATATGCCTTTAGTGCGTGTATTTGCGAAAATCATCCAAACACCGAAGAAATATTTATTACCGATTATTATTGCTATCTCCATTTTTGGTGTTTATGCAGTTCAGTATACAGTATTTGATTTATTATTATTATTGGGCTGTGGTGTGTTAGGTTATTACTTTGCAAAAAATGATTTTCCTGTTGCCCCGCTTGTTTTAGCGTTAGTATTAGGGCCGATGATTGAAAATAATATGCGCCGTGCATTAACGATTTCAAATGGTGAGTACAGCATTTTTGTAGAGAAACCATTATCACTTGTCTTTTTAATCGTGGCATTTTTATGGATTAGTATTCCAATAGTTTTAAAATTGCGCGGTAAAAACGTTATTATTAATGAAGAGGGTTGAGTAATACGTGTCATTGTAAAAGTGAGCATCCCATGCAGTAGTGTGGATGTTCGCTTTTTTGCTTTTATACAATATATTTCCATTAGCAATTTGAAAATAAAATGTGTCAAACAAGAAGCCACCTCATGACAATCTTCATGAGATGGCTGCTAATTAAATATCAATTACGCCTCGGCGTAATTGCGTCCAGATTTTTTCGAGCTCGCTCGAAAAACTTCCCTTAAAAATCTGTGGCATCCGCCGGGGCTTAACTTGATTCAGCCGGGGTTTGAACCCCCACTGAATAGAATTGCCTTTTTGGCATTCATCCCCCACTTATAGAAGTAGGGGAATTCTGCTGAATTAAGTTAAATGGTTGTGTTCTTTAACGCATATTTGGATTGAATTATATAGTCATTCACAAAAGCTTTTATATAAAATAGTTCATCATCATTTGGTTCTCTTTTATTTTCTAACTTAAAGGATTCGATTGCCTGTTCTAAAGAAGATGATGTAACTGCCTCACTTGCTGCTGTTAGCTCTATCCAAAATTGAGTCATTTCATTTAAATCACAAATTGATTCATGACCTAGTAGGAACATTTCAGCATCATACTTTTGAATGTCTTCAATCATTGGTAATAACAAGGACTGCTTGTAATGAAATAAAGAATTGGTCGTTTTACCATAGACACAATCAGCTAGAAAAACAACTTTTTCATCAGGAATATAAACGATTGTAGAATCATCAGTATGAGTACTTTTGATTTTTTCAAGTATGCAAAGTTTATTTCCTAAATCAACCGTTAAAGTATTTTCAAAAATCATATTTGGAGAGCGCAATTTAAAACGATCCCTGTTAGATATTTCATCTTGAATAATCTTCATACACATCGCACTCATTTGATTATTATTCACACAATTTTGAAGGGAATTATCATCAAATGTATAACTTTTCCATTCCTTTAATCGTTCGTTTGTTTGACTATTAACAATAACCGTTGCGTCAAATTCATTCATACCAAGGAAGTGATCCCAATGTGCATGTGTAATGACCAAATATTTAACTGGGGGTACATCGAGCTTTGCAATTTCTAATAAAAAATCTTGAGCATGTTGAGTAGAATTACCAGAATCTATTATAAGACTAAATTGATCACCACATATTAGTCCTAGTGTTGGGCGGTCTTTATCATCTTGATGTGATAAATAATAAATCGTATCGCTTAATTTATTTAACATGTTATTTCTCCTCATTTCTAGATATAAATTCTATGAATCATATGAAAGAGAAAACCTATGTTTATAATCTAAAATAAATAATAGATTTCCTCATTTTATTTTTTTACCATTGGACTTGTACCTCCTGTTTTTGTTAAGGTAAATTATAACATATAATGCAATGAATTGATTTTATTTTTGTAAACATTCAGAAACGCACTGTATAGGGGGAGCGCAAAATGATTAAGGCGGTTATTTTTGATTTAGATGGAACTTTATTAAACCGTGACGAGTCCGTGAAAAAGTTTATTGATAACCAATACGAGCGCTTGAATAAATGGCTAGCCCATATTCCAAAAGAAAAATACAGTGCCAGATTTATCGAACTTGACAACCGTGGTTATGTTTGGAAGGACAAAGTATATCAACGATTGACTGAAGAATTTGAGATTACTCAGGTTACTTGGGAAGAACTACTACAAGATTACATTAACCAATTTCAGCATCATTGTGTGCCATTTCCTAACCTAATTAGTATGTTAGAAGAAT
Source organism: Solibacillus sp. FSL K6-1523 (assembly GCF_038005225.1). Taxonomy (NCBI): domain Bacteria; kingdom Bacillati; phylum Bacillota; class Bacilli; order Caryophanales; family Caryophanaceae; genus Solibacillus; species Solibacillus sp. FSL K6-1523. The sequence continues at coordinate 3,114,630 of NZ_JBBOSU010000001.1, read as the reverse complement.
TGCGAAGTAACAATTTTATTTTAGGGATGATTACGAATGGATTTGGGCAATTTCAAATGGACAATATTAAATTGCTAGGTATTGAAAGCTATTTTGAAACGATTTTAGTATCTGAATGGGAAGGAATGAAAAAACCTGACCCACAAATATTTAAGAGAGCTTTGAATCAACTTAATGTAACACCAAACGAAAGTATGTTTGTTGGAGAACACCCAGCAAACGATGTGAAAGCAGCTAAAAATGTAGGAATGATAAGTATTTGGAAAAAGGATTTTCAGTGGGATAACGTAGACGCCGATTTTGTTGTGGATGATCTTGCCGAGTTGTTTTCGATTATTCATAAAGCGAATAATGATAGCATCTTGTTCAACTAGCTTGTGCAGGAATAAATAGAAGAGAAAGGGCATGCTTTTTTATGAAGGATGCCTCTTTTGCATTTATTTTTTACAATTTACCAACCCAAATCGCATTACATAAAATTAAATTTAAAATATTTAAGCCAAATCACCTTCCCGTTTGTCTAATAGATGTACAACCAAAACGAAAGGAGGAATAAAGATGAAACTTGAAAGCTTAGTAAAGAAAGCACAAAAAGGAAATGATAAAGCTTACTTAATGCTTTTCCAGCAGTATGAAGCGGATATTTATCGAATGGCATATGTCTATGTAAAAAATAAAGAAGATGCATTAGATCTTGTACAAGAGGTGGCTTATCAGTCATTTAAGAAAATCCGTACATTGGAGAAGCCAGAATATTTTAAGACATGGCTGATGAAAATTACGATAAATTGTGCTTTGAACTTAATCAATAAAAATAAAAAAATCATCCCAATAAATGCAAATTTTGAAGTACTTACTGGGGCAGAAGATAAAGACATTGCACTTACATTGTCTTTACATAAGCTGATTGATACTTTGAAAGAAGATGAGAAAAGTGTCATTTTATTAAAATATTACGATGATCGTACATTGAGGGAAATTTCAGAAATACTAGACATCCCATTAGGAACCGCAAAGTCCGTGTTATACCGTGCTTTAGATAAGCTTCGCCAAAATGTAAAGGAGGTTGATAATTATGCATAATCATCTTAAGGAAGAGTTATCAAAAATCGAAATTCCTATAGAGATTCAAGAAAGAAGTAAACGGGGCATTACGAAAGCAAAATCTGAAATGGGTGGCAAAATGAATCGCTTTTTTAAGAAACGATTGGCTATAGCAGTTATTTCGGCATGTTTAATCATTCCAACGGGTGTATTTGCGTCTCAAGCGTTACTGGTCGATGATTTTTATGGATCATTTGATAATCTTAAAAAACATGCGGCGAGTGTTACGATGAAAAGTTACTTATTATTTGATGCAAAATTAAATCAAGCAAAAGGCGATCTAAGTAAAGAAGAGTTTAAACAATTTAAAGCGTTATTAAATGTATTTACAAGTGCAAAACTTGAATATGGTGATAGCAATGGAAATATAGATTATGCTCTAGTCCCTGTAGACTCCTTAGAAAAAATTAAAGTAGCTATGTCCGAAATTCAAGCATACTTTGATCAATTAAATGGGCTTCCATCTAGCAAAGAAGTTTTAACAGCTGAAGAATTTGAACATTATATACAAGCCTTAATGACGTATGAATCCATTATGGCACAAGTAGGCGTTTCGAGTGTTCCAGATATCGATATCATTCCTACACAGTTACAAGCGGAATTTTCCGAAGCTCAAGAATACTTATATTACGTAAATGAAAAACAAATTGGAAATTGAATGATAGATAGAATAATGCAAGGAATTTGTGAGGGGGCGTAGGGTATTTAATATTGGGGCCTTGTAAGATTTATGCATAATTTTATGCATAAATAAAGTGTGTATCGTTGTAAGGAAAATGTACGACAGCCATTGCCCTAACTGAATTTGAGCGTTCTTGTATATAAAGTTGTATAAATGATATTTAGAGAAGAAGCCACGAAACATTGATTTAACAGTGTTTTCGTGGCTTTGTAGTGTACCCAAACTCTGATTTTGGAACGTTATTTAGGTTTGTTTTGTATATGCTATAAATCCTTATTGCACTAAAGCGCCCCGTTAGTTGAAGTAACTTATTTCATCAATTCTTTTTTTACAAGCGTGTAATGATAATGTAGTTGGTTTTCTATCTCAATATTTCCTGTAAGATGAAAGCCACATTTTGCTAGTACTTTATTTGAAGCTAAATTGCGTGGAAGAACCACAGCATTCAATTGTTCAACATCGGTGTTTGCAAATAGGTAATTTACTAATCCTTTTACTGCTTGTGTTGTGTACCCCTTATTTCTATAATGCTTAGAAATAGAGTAAGCAACTTCTCGATTTGGTCCACTTAGTTCCTCTTTAATACCCGTATTACAGAAACCAATAAATTCATCAGTTTCTTTTAAAACAATTCCTAACTTCATCCATCTTTCACCTATACTTGGAACATTAGCTAAAAATTCTTTATTATCTGGTATCTCATAATTTGTAACCCAATCTAATCTTTGTTCTCTAGTCGAACGCCAATCTGGCAAAAACTCATAAACTTCGGGTTGTGAAGTCAGTTCATAAATAGCATCTACATCTTCTATTCTAAATTCTCTTAGTAGTATTTCACCACAGTCTAGTGTAAATAAATTGTCCATATTCATTTTCCCCCCTGTAATTACATTCTTTTCTAAGTTTAATAATTCCTTCTTCAACTAAACTGTCCGTTAGTTGAAGAAGAAACGTCCCCAAAGCGTGGTTTAGTTACCTAACTTTCATTTGGGAACGTTATTGAGATTTGTTTTGTATACGTTATAAATCCTTGTTACACAAGTTAGTTGAAAAGTTTCTCTTTTATTTAGCTCCATCAGCAACAATATCAGCACTTTCATAAGGCTTATGTTTTTCCACATAAATATCTTCTGAAATCATCCAATTATTTTCCCACATTTCACGGGCTTCTTCTCCGTCTCTATCTAGACCCCTTGAAAGACGTTTTTCTCTTGGACAATCAACCCATACTTTAAAATCGTATCTATCTACTAATTCTTTTCGAATAGAATATACGCCTTCGATTATTACAATGCCACCAACAGGAACAGTATGCCACTCTGCTAAACTATCCGTATCCCAATCGTACCGTTGATAATGTCCCTCTTTTTCTTGGCTTAATGGTTCTAGCACCTGAGTTAAAAGACGTTTCCAATCAAAATCAGCACCAATAGGTTTTTTTGTTGGATGTGTATTAATAATTTCAGAGGAAGGAAGGTAAAAATCATCCTTATGAACAATCGTTACATTAGAACATTCTTCTTTTATTTTGTCAGCAAATGTACTTTTTCCAGAGCCTCCACAACCGTCTATCCCGATTAAGAGTGTAGATTTCTTTTTAGAACTTTCATTTATGCTATCTACTAATTGTTTGAGAGAATTAAATTGACCTTTAATTATTTTAGAATTCATCTTAATTCACCACCTTCTGTTATTCACTAATTTTGTTAGTTCTCTATGCGTCATATAAAAACCTTTATGAACCGTTAGTTTAAGTAAAAAAAGTGCCCAAAGCGGTGTTTGGGAAGATTGTAAGGTTTGTTGCACTAAAGCACTCGTTAGTACAACAAGAATGACTTTCTCTATTAAGTTAGTTCAATAAGCAAATCAAACTTAATGACTATAACTAAGGTAAGTAAAAATAAAATCCCTTCGCTAATAGTTAGAATATATTGTTTGGGGTTCTGCGAATATTTACACTCGAAAAATGCCCTTACTGTGGAATCTAATAATATGTAGAAAAACGATGCAATTAGTATCAGGTTTATCGAATAACCTTGAATTATGACCAAGTTATAGGTAACGATAAATGCAATTATCCAAGTAATTCTGATAGCCCACTCAATTTTTCTGTGCAATTCGTTTATCGGTTTATTAGAAAAAAGGGAAGAAAGAATGGATTTTTTTTCTTTTTCTATCTTGAATAGCTTTCTTAAAAGTAACCGAACTATTGTATTTAATACGAACACAATTAGCACAGTGAATACAAAATTTCCCCAAATCATGCAATCCCGCCCTCCTCTAACTAAATTGCTGCGTTTTTTGAATTATAACCTTCCCCAACCCTCGTTTGAGAAGGTTGTAAGGTTTGTTGCACTAAACCCTCCGTTAGTAGAAGAAGAACAGTTTATATTTCTATACGTCAAAAGATAAACTGTTAATCTTCCATTCATTGTTATACATTTTAAAATTTAAAATTATGAATGTTGGAGGACTTTCATCTTTTCCATATGAACTCAATTAAGTAATTACCTTTTATTTTTAAAATCTAAAAGTAAAGGCGCTATATTCAGTAAGATAGAAACAATTGTCAGAAACCATAACGCCTTTTCCATGGTAGGTACAACATCCAATAAAGCTGCCCAGTCATTCACTTCTACCCAATCAGCTATCAGACTATTTTCTGCACAGAGTGTCAATGCTGTAAATGATAACCCCATTGCCATCGCAAGTTTGTAATCTTTACCTGATGTATACATATATAGATTGATAAAAGTTGTTACTATTGCAATAAGACCTAATATTAACCACATAATGATCCCTCCATTATACTTTTTCATTTCTCAGTATAGACGTGAATTGTAATTATATGGTTGCTAAATCCTTGTTTTTATTTTAGTCAATTTGTGCAAGTGCACCTTATTGGTATGGACTCAAACTAATCTCTTCTCCATTGTCCAGAAAGTATCATACCAACCAATATGTACATATCCTAGTTGATCATATAAGCGACAAGCTGGATTTCTTGGATCCACGCTTAAACATAATTTCTGATACCCATAATTTTTTGCTTTTGCTTCGAGCGCCCGCATTAAAGCACTTCCAATTCCTTTACCCCGAAAATCTTTAAGGAGGGCAATGCCGATTTCTGGCGTTTCATCATCACCATATCCCTTTTCTTCATTATCAAACAGGCGCAACCAAATAGCGCCAATTGCTTGTTCGTCATTTTCCGCAATTAGCCCAATATCACCGTCTCGTTCCCCCCAGCGCTCTATATATTTTGATACAGATGGCTCGTCTAATATTGTTCGTGGGAAAGGTTTTTGTCCTTCTGGTACAAATGCGGACTCATACACCATATCCCGTAAGAAGGGGATATGGTGTTTTTCAAGATTTCTTATTTTGAAACTCACAGTATTGAACCTCCATTCTTTTTATCATTACCGATGAGGCTGATGTTAAGAGAGTCGCTGTTCCTATCAACCCACTATGTTTTAACCAAAATCCAATCATTATTTATCTAATTTCATCAATAACAAAAAATCCTTACTTTGCTTGTATTCAACATGATATTGTTCACAGTATGCTAGTAAATCTGTATAGAACGATTGTGGTTGAAATAACATTAATCGAATAGGGAACTTAGATTTTTGCTTAATAATTGCGGTTTTAGTACTCCAACCGCGTCTAACAAAGTTAATTTTTAAAATCGTACTTGAAGAAATATCCTTTTTGTAAATCGGAAATGAAAATAAATAAATTTTGTACTTGATGATGTCATTTTCAATAGTAAGATGGAACATTAAAAATAAAGATGAAAATAAAAACACAATGAGAATACCGCTTAAAATATATAATAACGGGGATGTTTTCATTGTGATTGATACAATAGATATTAAAAAAAGTTGAAATGTTAATAATAAATCATAGCTAGCATGGGTCTTTGCTTTATAGTTCATTTTAATAAGCTCCTGAATTTCTTCCAATACTTTACTGAAATTATAGCATAGGGAAATTGGTTAATAAATGGAAAAGTGATGTGATGAACCGTTTAAAGATTGAATGCAGCTGAAAAATTTGGTGACTGTTTTATTTGAACAATGACAGATAATAAAAAAGTCTAGGTATCATAATTTCCCTCCGTTCATATTATGTAAAAACCGTGCCCAGGATGGAGGGGAAGATAATCGAATTTTTAAGAAAGATTAGAAATTACCGGGAAGAAGAAAACAGGCTGAAGTGGGAAGGGACTTTTTCAGATTACTTACGGATTGTGCAGGAAAGACCAGAAGTTGCTCAAACGGCCCATTCACGCGTTTACAATATGATAAAAAGCTCCGGGCTTGAACAGCGAGATGGACAAAAATTATTTAACTTTTTTGGGAAAGAAATTTTTGGTTTGGAAGTGGCGTTGGAGCGATTAGTCGAGGAATATTTCCACCCTGCTGCGAAAAGGCTAGATGTTCGCAAAAGAATTTTATTATTAATGGGACCGGTTAGTGGTGGTAAGTCGACAATTGTTACGTTATTAAAACGAGGACTCGAACAATATTCACGCACGGATGAAGGCGCTGTTTATGCGATTAAAGGATGTCCGATGCATGAGGACCCTCTACATTTAATCCCACAGCATTTGCGAAAAGATTTTTATGCAGAATATGGGATCCGGGTTGAGGGAAGTTTATCTCCGCTCAATGCAATGCGTCTTGAACAAGAATATTATGGACAGATTGAGGAAGTTTTAGTGGAACGCATTTTCTTCTCGGAAGATAACCGAGTTGGAATTGGTACATTTACACCGTCAGATCCAAAATCACAGGATATTGCGGATTTAACCGGTAGTATCGACTTTTCGACGATTGCTGAATATGGTTCAGAATCCGATCCGCGTGCCTATCGTTTTGACGGGGAATTGAACAAAGCGAACCGCGGGATGATGGAATTCCAAGAAATGCTGAAATTAGATGAGAAGTTTTTATGGAATTTACTTTCATTAACACAAGAAGGAAACTTTAAGGCTGGAAGATTTGCCCTTATTAGTGCCGATGAAGTTATAATTGCGCACACCAACGAAACCGAATATCGTACGTTTATTTCTAATAAGAAAAATGAAGCATTGCATTCAAGAATTATAGTTATGCCAATTCCGTATAATTTAATGGTCAGCCAAGAAGAAAAAATTTATGAAAAAATGATTAGTGAAAGCGATATGGCACATGTTCATATTGCACCACATGCACTTCGCGTTGCTGCAATCTTTTCGGTTTTGACGCGCTTAGAAACACCGAAAAAAGCAGGTGTTGATCTGCTTAAGAAAATGCGTTTGTATGATGGTGAAAGTGTGGAAGGATACAATCAAGTGGACTTAGAAGAGCTGAAAAAAGAGTATCCAAACGAAGGAATGCATGGTATTGATCCACGTTATGTCATTAACCGTGTGTCATCTGCTATTATTCGTAAGGAAGTACAGTCAATCAATGCGCTCGATGTTTTACGGTCATTGAAGGATGGGCTTGATCAACATGCTTCGATTTCACAGGAAGACAAAGATAAGTTTATGAATTACATTGCAGTGGCTAGGAAAGAGTACGATGATATTGCGAAAAATGAAGTGCAAAAAGCGTTTGTGTATTCGTATGAAGAATCGGCGAAAACGATGTTAAATAATTACTTGGATAATGTTGAAGCGTATTGCAATAAAAATAAAATCCGTGATCAGTTAACGGGTGAAGAAATGAATCCGGATGAAAAATTAATGCGTTCGATTGAGGAACAAGTCGGTATTTCTGAAAATGCGAAAAAAGCATTCCGTGAAGAAATTTTAATTCGACTATCGGCATTTGCACGGAATGGAAAACGATTTGATTACAACTCGCATGATGCTTTGCGAGAAGCCATTCAAAAGAAATTGTTTGCGGATTTAAAGGATGTTGTTAAAATTACGACTTCATTGAAAACGCCAGATGAAGCACAGTTGAAAAAAATGAATGAAGTTGTCGCGACACTCATTGACGAGCATGGTTATAATTCAACATCAGCGAATGAACTATTACGCTATGTTGGTAGTTTGTTGAACCGTTAAAATAATTGCGAATGTTCAAAAAGTAATCTATCGACTTTTTGAACATTCTTTCTTTGGTGGATTTATGAAATATTTAGGACTTAACCGCATATAGTAAAAAAATAAAATTTTATAAAAAATAAGTATTATAGGATGAAACAGGTAATAAAAGGATAAACTTCCGAGGTGGATCTTTAATCTAATCCCTTTTTACCTAGCTAAATCAGTTTAACGAGTTTTTTTGAATAAAGTAAAAAGACTGTCTGGATTAGTATAAACCCATCCCTTTGCTGAAAATTAAATACCATATGAATTTAAAGTCAATCGAGGGGGCAGCCTTATTATGCGGTACTGATAAATCTTAATTGTAATATTTAAGCTAAAGATTAAAATCCGGTATTATATGGTAGCTTTTGTTGTGTGTAATAATTAGATTTGTAGGAGGGATATATAAAGCTTACTTTTCTTTACTAAGCTAAGCGATTTAATTGAATAACATTTAGAATATTCAAACTTTTACTCGGTGACTAAAAATTGTTGGTAAATAAAAATTAATTATTACACGGATTTTACTTTTTCAGAGGTAATAGTGTAATAACCAATATAGTATAAAAGTGTGAAGGTCATCTCTTTAACGAATATTAACATTACAAGAATAAATATTAAAATAATAAATAAGTTCAGTCTTTTTACAACTATATTAGAAAGTGTAAAAATTGAATTGCTAAACTTTCCAGAAACTAAACCTAATCCCAAACAAATTATCGAAAGAAAAATAAATATAAAATCAACCTTATTTAAATTATAATGGAAAGCTAACAAAGTAATTGTTATGGATATTAACATCATTAAAGGAGCTAAAGCTACTTTGAAATTTTTAAAGTTTTTCTTTTCTTTGTAATTAATTAAATCTCCAGAAAGATTAAAAAAGCAAATTATAAAAGATAAAAAATAAAAAATCCCAAAAATAATTAATATCCAAGTGTTAAATAAACAAAAGATTTCCCAATATTGAATTAAAATACAGAAAAATATAGATAATATAGAAACTAAAATTTTGCTTGTAGCTTGATTAGATGCCTTTTCATCAATATAACCATGAACTGTAAACCAAGTATTAATTGTCAAAACGGCATTGATTATTTGAAGTGATAATAAAACATATAACAATTCCCAAGGGATATATTGTGTGTTAAAGCTTAGTTTAAAGGATTTAAAATGAATTTCAATTATTATCCAAATTAATACTAGAATAATCATAAAGAAAACCCGATAATATTTTGAAAATTTATTTTTTGAGGGAATTCCAAATAAATGATTCCAGATATCTTCACCTAAAGATTCACCCATCCAATTGATAAAAAGTTTTTTTGAATTTTTATAAAGAGACTCAGATTGTTTAATAATCGTATAGTTATAAGTATTATCCAAGAAAAATCCATATGCCCTAAGTAAGGTTATTAAGGATAAAATAATAATTAAATTATCAATGGCATTTAAAATTAGCTGGTCTGTAATTTCAATATAATACTTAAAAAGAGATATTGTAATTAAACATAATAATGGCGCAAAATAGTTCCTTGATTTTAGTAATTTTCTTTCGAGAGTAAATAATGAAGATATTCCTAATAATATTATTGAAATTGTAATAGTGAAGCTCATTAAAAACTTTGTTATCAAGGTTATATCTATACTTTTTAAAAGTTCATAAATGCACAAATAGATTAAGAAGGAAAAAATGTGTAAGTAAGTATTTTGGGAAAAAGGTTTATATGAACTTAAAGGTATCAAAGGGATAAATAAACTAATTAAAACTAAAAGTAAATTTGTTTGAAAGTCTCCGGCACTAGATATTAAACTCCAAAAAGTGACTAAAATAAAATAAAGTCCAAAATTTTTATTTAATGAATTTTGGATATTAAAGAATAAAATAATAAATATAATGAAAGTTAGATATATACCATGATTTAAATAACCAAATTTATCAAATAATACATAACTTAATAAAGTAACTAAACCTCCTAATATACCTCTGGTAAGAAAGTTTTCTTTAAAATTATTAAATGTCATATTTAACTCTTGAATTAAATATGAATCTTTGAATTGTTTAAGAATAAATTGTAAAACTAAAGGGCTCGCTAAAAGTAATACGATACCAAAGCCTGAAAAATAAACACTTGAAAAAGTGATGAAAAATAAATACGCAATTAACCATATATATAAAGCCATTTGTTTAATATTAATACGGTTATTTATATCCTTACTTTCAACATTTAGGGATAAAGATGGGAATATTGTCAAAGCTAATAAAATGAAATAAAACATTAAAGCTCCTCCTTGAGCCATATCATAAGTAATATATTTTTTTCAAAAAGTAAAACTATCCAATAATTCCTTATTGGATAGTTTTATTATTTTTAGATTTTTTGTTTTGTAAATTTTAGATTTAATCTTTCGAACAAATATTCTTCGAGGACAATGACTTCAATTTTATGTGAATGTCTTTCATCTTCTAAGAAATATTGCGTATATTGAGTGTTATCGTCTTTTGGATAACATCTAAAAGTACGGGAAGTTTCAAATGCATCAACAACAACATCATTATTTTTAAGTTCTGTTTTAAAGCAAACGATACCATAAAGACGATTAAATGAATGGTTGAATGAGTTCTTTAAAATATTCTTGAATTCAACAAAAAATAAAGCATCTTTTTCTAGACTCACGCTACCCTTTCTTAATTGGGCTAATACATCTATTCCTGCATGTGTATCATAATCTACAATTTCAAAAGGAAATAAATCTGGTTTCAAAATATCTAATGTATGATATAAAGCAAACACACCATGTTCTTGTCGAGGTTCTCTTAATATATGCTCATTAAAAATAGCTATCTTATTTTGTAAAATGTGTTTTTTTCGCGTTTCATAATTTTTCTCTTCCTTCCTCTCACTTAGGAAGGCTTGAGAACTTTGTTCTAAATACTCTAAATCCTCCCAATAACTACTCTCAATAATATCGTTGTATATATCAACTACTTTACTTTGTATAGCTTCAAGTATTTCCGAAGATGTGTTATCAAGAGAACCACGATTGGCAGTAAGCTTTAAATCTTGGCAGTTGAAAAATGCATGAAACTTTGTGTATTCAGATCCTTTTTTTGTAATCCAATCATTTTTTCTTTGGACAGGAATAAAATCTTTACAAAGCCAAATTCCATAACGATCTTGAACTTTATAAGCCCCTTCAGGAGCTTTATATCCACTTCTTCGTATCATTGGATTGTATTTTTGCTTTGCCTTGTTTCCTTCAATATAGAAAACTGCTTGATATTCGATATCGGGAAACTTTTCTAATGTGCCATCATAAGTCAATCTTTTTACGAAGTGATCAGGTGCATCCGACAAATACTTTTCTAATAGTTTGTTCAAGTTTTCGGACTCCTCTGGGAATATGTGTCCGAAAGTTAACACTTCCACTTCATCATGATCTTTGTCGAGCCCTTTTAAATGAATTTTTATATCATTATAAGGACAAATATTATCAAAGATATTTTCGAATGAACCAAATTTTGTGAACCAATAAATATGGTCTTTGATTATATCATGGGTAAAAACAGATCTTTCATCATTGTTATATCCGATAATTTCAATATATGTACCTTTGAACTCTTTATTTTGAATGTTAACATCAATAGTTGGAAGTTTATTATCATATAAAGCACTTAATGGTTCTAGCATTAATGCAGTATATTCTTTACCATTTTGCCCAGTAATAACATTTACGTAATCTGAGTTAAAATAGATTTTTGTACCATGCCCCTTTTCACCAATTAATGTTGTATCAATATCCTTAATATCACGTCTAGATGAATTGCCCAAATCAAAGAAGGAATTAATACCTTCTTCATTCATACCTTCACCATCATCTCTTATAGTGATTTTGAGTCTCTTTCTACCTTTAATAGTAGCAATTTCAAATAATAAATAAATATTTTTGGCTTTGGCATCAAAAGAATTACTAATTGCTTCACGTACGATGTCTAGTGGATTTGAGAAATCTGATGCAATCTCTAAAAATTCTCGGCTTGGATTAACTTTAGGCTCAAATGTATATGTTGTTAATTCAGTCATAGTTTTCACCTCATAAGTAATATTTATTAATTATACATTAGTTCGAATGTAATGTGATGAATGAATTTTGAAATATATTTTATTTCCTTGATAGAACCATACATCTTTGGACGAATTGAAGAACTTTCTATCAACAAGCAACCCATCAATGAACTAGCATGCCAAGTAAATAAAATACAATTGAGCTGTACGAGGAAGACGTCCCTACCAAGGTAGCCTTACAAAAAGGTGTATCAAGGTCAATAAGCAGATTGAGCAACTTGAGGTTAGACTCTTGAAAAAACTAAAGTTGTAATCACTAAAGGTACACAATATAGAGGAAGCTACCATTCAAGTTGTCACGGCTAATTTCCACTTCTTGTTATATTTATTGTATAATAATTATTTGTAATTACATTAAATATATTTGGTGGTGCTGGTAATTGAAAAAATATAAATTAACTTTAGTAAAGAAGGATCAAAAAATTTTTAATCCACATCAATTGGCACAATTTATTTCTGACTATGGTACAGAGTGTTATAAATTAGATTTGATAAAAGGAATTTCATTAGCATTAAGAAACAACGTTGATCCAAGTAAAATTGTTATTTTAGATAAATCATTAAAGAAACTAGGTTTTAGATACAAAAGTATTAAATTAGATAACGGTAATCAATTGAATTCTATGCAGGCAATTGGAAAGCCAGTAAGCTTAGGATTTAATTTGAAAGTCTTTCATGTATCTTTGGTAATTGAGTTATACAATTTTTGTAACGCTCGACTAAAAAAGAATTTAAAACCTAATTACCTTTCATTAGCATATGAATTTTTAAAAAGTGGTGATATTGAAGAGGCATTAGAATTATTGATTCAAAATGCGGTTGAATTGTATTCAAATAGAAGAGGAGCAAGTAGTTTTACTAATGACCTAGAAAAGAAAAAATTGGAGTTATTATCAAAGGAAGATTCTTATAATGAAAATAAGGATGTTTTCTTTACTAAACTCGAAAAATTAAAAAGACCTCTCGTTGGAATAATAAACGGTGATACAATTGAAGTAGTTAAATTTGAACATTTAAACTTAAGAGGCGAACCAGCGATTGATTTTAAGCGTATTGAGCATAACAGTCCATTAGAAGCTGATCCACTTTCAGTATTAGGCTTAGCCAAAACAGCTGTTGATGTATATATGTCGTTTAAGGTAGGTAATGAACAGATAAGAACTGAACAGGAAAAGCAACGGACTGAGCAGATATTGCAAGATTATTTAAGAGAAAGTATTATTAATGATGGTTTAAGAAAAGATGCGATCATATCAAATATTAAGAGGCAGTCAAATGTTTTAGATGAAGAAATTTCTACTAAAGAGGCAATAGATTTGATTCCAAATAGAGAATTGAAAATTCGTGCAACAAATGCATATTTGAACCAGTGTCATCAAATGGCTAAGTTTAAAAGTAAATATAACGTTGATTTAAAAAGCTACGATATAAGTTGTTAAACCGCACTTACATAAAAAGCCGAATAAGAACAAATAAAGTCGCCCATGTAGTACAAGGGCGACTTTATTTGTCTTTGATTTCTATAAGGTCAATGATTTCTCTAATATCATTTAGCTCTAAAGTGTCAGCAATTTTCTCGATATGGTTAAAGTTAATATTTTGCCTCTTGTGATTAGCTAATTCACTTAAAGTAGCGTGGCGTATATCTGTTAACCGAGATAATTCTCTTAATGAAATCCCTCTCTGCTTGACTAGTTCATGAATTTTTACCCTGATTTTACTTGTCATAACTAACCCCATTAAAAAAGTGTATTGACTATCTAGTAAAAGATAGCATATACTCATAACACGAGTGGTACGCAATAGCGTACCGAAAACCTATTTTATTAAGGTTGTAGGTTTCTGGATAAATATAGGGATAGGGAAATCAACAACATTCTAATAATGATGAAATAGTCGAAGGAAATTGAAACTTTTTACAGTACATGTGAAGTTGAAATGTTAGTGGACGATTTGTGAATTGCTGAAAATAGATTTTCCAATTTATACAAACAGGGAATATTTAAGGAGAAATGATGAAATTAACACTTTAACTTTTACTTATGTTTTTAACAAAGTGAAAACAGGGGGATTCGTTGATGGGGGAATATGATGTCGAGGCAATGAAATTAGAAGAAGGTACTGAAATAATTGAGACAGAAATAGGAAGGATTTATATTCTTCCTCCAAAGGAAACGCCAATAAAAGAAAATAGTGAAAATATTTATCAACTCTTGGCTAGGTTACTGATTGAAGATAAAGTGAATGCCAAATAAGAAAGCTTTTTAACAATGGGATATTTTGTATGTATCAGTACAGTGCCGATGAATTGATCGTGGCTCATACGAACGAAACGGAATATCGTACGTTTATTTCCAATAAGAAAAACGAGGCATTGCATTCAAGAATTATCGTGATGCCAATCCCTTATAACTTGATTGTTAGTCAAGAGGAAAAAATTTATGAGAAAATGATTAATGAAAGTGATATGGCCCATGTTCATATTGCGCCGCATGCCCTGCGCGTTGCAGCTATTTTCTCAGTGTTGACGCGTTTAGAAACGCCGAAAAAAGCAGGCGTTGATCTCCTTAAAAAAATGCGTTTGTATGACGGTGAAAATGTCGAGGGCTTCAATCAAGTCGACTTGGAGGAGCTGAAAAAAGAGTATCCAAACGAAGGGATGCATGGCATTGACCCGCGTTATGTGATTAACCGTGTGTCGTCCGCCATCATTCGTAAAGAAGTGCCGTCAATCAATGCGCTGGATGTTTTACGGTCATTGAAAGATGGCCTTGACCAGCATGCATCGATTTCTCAGGAAGACAAAGAAAAGTATATGAATTATATTGCGGTTGCTAGAAAAGAATACGATGATATTGCGAAAAATGAAGTGCAAAAAGCGTTTGTGTATTCGTATGAAGAATCCGCGAAAACAATGTTGAATAATTATTTGGATAATGTAGAAGCGTTTTGCAATAAAAATAAAATCCGTGATCAGTTAACGGGTGAAGAAATGAATCCGGATGAAAAATTAATGCGTTCGATTGAGGAACAAGTTGGTATTTCTGAAAATGCGAAAAAAGCATTCCGTGAAGAAATTTTAATTCGTCTATCGGCATTTGCGCGCAACGGAAAACGATTTGATTATAATTCGCATGATGCATTACGTGAAGCGATTCAAAAGAAATTGTTTGCAGATTTAAAGGATGTTGTTAAAATTACGACTTCATTGAAAACACCAGATGAAGCACAACTGAAAAAGATGAATGAAGTTGTCGCGACACTCATTGATGAGCATGGCTATAACTCAACTTCAGCAAATGAATTATTACGCTATGTAGGTAGTTTACTCAACCGTTAACTTAATTCATCGGGGGTTTAAATCCCCGATGAATCAAGTTAAGCCCCCGGCGGATGTCATAGATTTTTTAGGGGAGCTTTTCGAGCGAGCTCGAAAAAAATCTGGACGCAATTACACCAAGGCGTAATTGATTGAGTACAAGGGTTATCCGAGAAATTGGATACCCCTTTTTTATTTCTCGAATCAAGTACAAAATTGAATAAAAATCGCATAGTATAGACAAAGCCGTTTTTTATGGGCTGTCTTTATGAATTGAAAATTATCTATTATTAAGAGTGGGAAAAATTTAAGAGAACGCAATGTTACTAGAACTTTGAGCTAAATACTATCCTGTAGGTTGCAAATAATAAAACGGCTAAAACAAAAGCTAATTGGTGAAAAGTCTTAATCAGAATCCGCCGCCTCCCACTGGAAGCGGCGCAGCAAATCTAGAAAGCTTAGAATTACACATTTTATGAAAATTCATATTAGAAAGCTTACTTCAACGTAAGATTTTTTTAGTTCATTGTATAAAATTTTTATAGAAAATAAAAAATTAATAGATTGGTGAGGATAAAATGAGTGAAAAAGAACAAAACCGTTTTGTTGTCTCACAGGAAAATTGGTCTCTCCATCGAAAAGGTCACCAAGATCAGCAGCGTCATAATGAAAAAGTAAAAGAAGCCATCAAAAATAATTTACCGGAATTAATAAGTGATGAAAGCATCATTTTGTCGAATGGTGACAAGACAATCAAAATTCCAATCCGTTCTTTAGATGAATACAAAATCCGCTATAACTATGATAAGTCAAAACATGTTGGGCAAGGTCAAGGAGATAGTCAAGTGGGAGATGTTGTGGCGCGGGAACCCGGTAGTGGAAAAAGTGCCGGTGCTGGGAAAGGGAAAGAAGCGGGAGATAAACCAGGGGAAGATTATTTTGAAACAGAAGTAAATATTGAAGAAATACAAGGCCTGTTGTTTCAAGAATTAGAGTTACCTAATTTACAACAAAAAGAAGCGGCGGATATTACGACAGAAAAGATTGAGTTCAATGATATTCGGAAAAAAGGGCTAATGGGAAATGTTGATAAGAAACGAACAATTATGACGGCGATTAAACGTAATGCGATGCACGGGAAAGCCGCGATTAGCCCGATTTTTAATGATGATCTCCGTTTTAAAACGTGGGATGAGGTCGTTAAACCGGAATCAAAAGCGGTCGTGCTTGCGATGATGGATGTCAGTGGTTCGATGGGGAATTTTGAAAAATCTTGTGCAAGAAGCTTTTTCTTTTGGATGATTAAGTTTTTACGTTCCAAGTACGAAACGGTCGAAATTGAATTTATCGCGCACCATACGATCGCGAAAACCGTGACAGAGCAAGAGTTTTTTACGAGGGGAGAAAGTGGCGGTACGATTTGTTCTTCCGCTTATGCCAAAGCATTAGAGTTGATCGATCAAAAATATCACCCTGCTCGTTACAATATTTACCCAGTGCATTTTTCAGATGGCGAAAATTTAACAATGGATAATGAAAAGAGTTTGAAATTGGTGCAGGAGCTTATGAAAGTATCAAGCATGTTTGGCTACGGAGAGGTTAATGAATCGAACAGGACTTCTGCGTTAATGATGACCTTTAAAAAAATTGATGATCCAAAATTCCGCTTCTCGATTATTAAAAGAAGACAGGAAGTATATGATGCGTTAAAGGAAATCTTCAAAAAACAGGAAGCCGATTTGTAAGGGGGGACAATGAATGGAAAGAGAGCTTGGCCGAGCAATTGACGAGATTACGGAAATTGCAGTAGGGTTTGGTTTAGACTTTTATCCAATGCGTTATGAAATTTGTCCGGCTGATATTATTTATACTTTCGGTGCTTACGGAATGCCCACGCGCTTTACCCACTGGAGTTTCGGGAAACAATTTCATAAAATGAAGCTGCAATATGATTTAGGACTCAGCCAAATTTATGAACTGGTTATTAACTCCAATCCTTGCTATGCATTTTTACTCGATACGAATTCATTAATACAAAATAAACTCATTATCGCGCATGTGTTAGCGCATTGCGATTTCTTTAAAAATAATGTGCGCTTCTCCAATACGAGACGAGATATGGTCGAGAGTATGACCGCAACAGCAGAACGGATTGCGAGCTATGAAATTTTATACGGGAAAGATGAAGTTGAAAAGTTTTTGGATGCTGTGCTTGCTATCCAGGAGCATATAGACCCTTCCATATTACGACCGAAATTATTTGCACCAGAGGAAGATGAAGTGGAAGAAATTCAAATTATAAAAACACCATATGATGATTTATGGAAAATGGGGGAGACAGAAAATTCACCGCCACCAGTTAAACTGAAAAAGAAAAAATTCCCCGTGCAACCGGAAAAAGATTTATTGTTATTTATTGAAGAAAATAGTCGTGAATTGGAAGAGTGGCAGCGTGATATATTAACGATGCTACGTGAAGAAATGCTGTACTTTTGGCCGCAATTAGAAACAAAAATTATGAATGAAGGTTGGGCCTCGTATTGGCATCAACGCATTATGCGGGAGCTAAATTTAACAACATCGGAAACGATTGAGTATGCGAAGTTAAATGCTGGTGTTGTGCAACCGTCAAAAACGACAATTAATCCTTATTATTTAGGGGTCAAAATATTTGAACACATTGAAAAGAAATACGATAACCCGACAGATGAAATGAAGCGTTTCGGTGCAAAACCAAATGCGGGGCGCGAGAAAATATTTGAAGTACGAGAAATTGAATCGGACGTTTCCTTTATTCGAAATTATTTATCAAAGGAATTAGTCAATGAAGAAGACTTGTATGTTTTTGCGAAAAAGGGTCAGGAGTATAAAATTACAGACAAGGATCATGAGGAAGTAAAAAATCAGCTTATTTCCATGCGTGTAAATGGAGGATTTCCATATATCGTTGTAGAAGATGGTGACTATTCGCGAAGTGGGGAATTATACTTAAAGCATGGCTATGAAGGAATGGAATTAGATCCGACTTATTTAGAACATGTTTTGCCGTATATTTATCAGCTTTGGGGGCGCCCTGTTTATTTGGAAACGATATTAGAAAATAAAGCAATTATTTATATGTTTGATGGTAAAAAAGGGAGCCGTAGATTTAAGTAAGGGTAGGGCAAAGATGAATAAATGGCGCTTCTTAGGACGAAAAAATCGGCTGAAGAAGTGCTATTTTTTTGTGGAAAAACTACATAACATATGAGCAAATGATGCAGTACAAAGTAGATTAAGGAAAATGGATGAATTGTAACCGTATAGCTCAGACTGGAATAACGAATACTAATATTTGTTAAAGCAATCAACAATCGACTTTTTTCAAGGAATGTAACAGCAGGAGGGAATCTTATTGGCTAGTACAGAACGTGCATTATCCATTTTTGCTTTAGGTGGCATTAATGAAATCGGTAAAAATATGTATGTCATTCAATGTTTGGATGAAATCATCATCATTGACTGTGGTGCAAAATTTGCAGATAAAAGCTTGTTAGGTGTTGATTTAATTATCCCTAATTTTACGTATTTACAGGAAAATAAAGATAAAATTAAAGGGTTAATTGTAACGCATGGACATGAGGATCATATTGGTGGCATTCCATACATGCTAAAAAAATTAAATGTGCCAATCTATGCTTCTCGTTTTACACTTGGTTTGATTGAATTAAAATTAAAAGAACATAAATTACTTCGCGATACACAATTAGTTGAAATTACGGCAGATTCCCATTTAGACTTTGAGCAGATGGCGGTTACTTTTTTTAAGACAAGCCATAGCATTCCCGATTGCTTAGGCTTAGTCTTTCACACGCCTGAAGGAAAAGTCGTTCATACAGGGGACTTTAAATTTGATTTAACTCCTATAAATGATCAAACATCCGATATTCATAAAATGGCTGAAATCGGTACGCAAGGCGTTTTAGCATTAATATCGGAAAGTACGAATGCAGAGCGACCTGGGTCAACACCTTCAGAAAAATTAGTAGCGGGTCATTTAGAAGAAGAATTTTTAAAAGCAACAGGGAAGATTTTTATTACAACCTTTGCATCAAATGTTAATCGAATTCAGCAAATCGTGGAAGCTGCTAAAAAAACGAATCGAAAAATTGTCTTGCTTGGGCGGAGTATGGTGAACGTTACCTCTGTTGCAATGGAACTTGGCTATTTAAACATTCCGAGTTGGATGCTCATTGAAGTAAGTGAAATAAAGCATATCCCACCAGAACGCATTGTTGTTTTATGTACGGGAAGCCAAGGGGAGCCACTCGCTGCACTTTCCCGGCTGTCCACTGGCAATAATCGAGATGTTAAAATTGAACAAGGGGATACCGTTATTTTTGCCGCTTCACCGATTCCTGGAAATGAAAAAGATGTTTCGAAAATTGTAGATAATGTGTTTCAACTTGGTGCCAAGGTTGTATATGGGAATTCCAGTGTGACGGGGATGCATGTGTCTGGTCATGGGTATCAAGAGGATTTAAAGCTAATGCTCACATTAATGAAGCCGAAATATTTCATTCCCATCCATGGGGAATACAGAATGCTTCACATACACCGCTTTTTAGCTGAGGCGGTTGGCATCCCACAACACCGTACCTTTATCCTTCAAAATGGAGATGTTGTGGATATTGAAGGTGCTGTTGCGCGGCAAACACGTGATGTACCTGCTGGCGATACGTATGTGGATGGAGGTGCAGGTATTGGAGAAGTAGGGGAAGTTGTATTACGTGACCGGAAACAGCTTTCTGAGGATGGGATGCTCGTAATTATCGTGACGATTAGTAAATATGATGGCTCCATTATTGTGGATCCAGATACAATTTCCCGTGGATTTGTTTACGAAAAAGAATCAAAGGGAATGTTGAACGATATAAATGAACTTGCGAAAGATGCCGTAAATAAATTTAATGAAGCAAATGCTTATGCGATGAAGCGTGCGATTAAAAAAGTAGTGGACCAATATATATTTACACTGACGATGAGAAAGCCGATGATTTTGCCGGTTATTATTGAAATATAGCACGTGATTCAAACCTGTCTTGGAAGAAGGGAAGTCTGTTTTTGGGACAGGTTTACATAATTCCCCTTTGAAATTTCGTTAATAGCCAACTTCCCGATGATAATAGCCATTTTCCAAGTGTTAATAGACAAAATACATTGGTTATTAGCTGATTGGATACAGTTAATAGCCAATCTACGTTTTAGCTGTTTATTCGTTGTTTTTCAGCAAATTATCAAGCAACCGATTGAATACTTGTTGGTTTTCTAATGGCGCATTATGTCCTACACCTTCAATTATTTCCGACTTACCCAAAAGAGCAAGTTTTTTCATAGACTGCTTCATTAATCGATTTTCCTTTTCACCAATTGTGAATAAAAACTGAGTGTTGGCATTAATAATGGTAGCCGGTAGTACAAAATTTAAATTTTCCTTTAAAATATGTATTAAGTTACTTCTACTCATATTACATGTATCCATATAATATTTTTCGAAATATGTATCACTTATTCCTAGTGTTTTTGCCTGTAATTTAGCGAATGCTCGTTTCTGTATTAATGGATATGTGACATAAATGGTTGGGGAAATACAGAGGCGCATCGTTTTTTGCGGAATTACTAATGCACTGTTAATCATTGCACGTTTGAAAGCGTTTGGTCGTTCATTGATCATTTGAAGGGCAATTTGAGAACCGAGCGAAAATCCAATGACGTTCCAGTTTTTATTGGGGGCAACTTCATCTAACGTATTCCATAATTTATTGATGGAAGATTCCATTGAAAAAACTTCGTTACTGCTCGCCCCATGTCCTGGTAAATCAGGGGTAATACAATGATAATTTTTAAAATAATTAATTTGTGATTCCCACATCCAACTACTAACGCCTCCACCATGAAGAAACAGCAATACTTCTTCGCCATCCCCAAATTGTTTGAAATTCATAATGTGACCTCCTGAATTTTTTGATAGATTGCCATATTTTTTGAAGCGATTTCGGGTTATTAGCCAATTAATCAGCTTTATTAGCCAAACTTACGCACAATATAGCCATATTACGGTCGTTACTAGCCAATCTTCAGCGCTATATAGCCAAAATAATACAGTAACTAGCCATTACACGTTTTACTAGCCAAATTCCCTCAAATACTCGCCAAACTCGCTTCCTACCTATCCGTCAATTCATTCAAAAAAGGAATGATATGTAGAAAGAACGGGATCTGGTTTTGTGCCATTTTTTAATTCAATTTACCCCACTGTAACATTCGGAATATAAAATTTCCATCAAGAGAAAAAAGAGGGAGGCTTAGAATTGCCGTTTTCACGTATGGAGATATATGTTATTCTTATAAGAAAAATGAATTAGTAGGTGTCACGTATGTATAAGGTTGTCACGGAGGAAACATAATGGGTTTTGCCAAGTTCTCATAATAATAGAATGCAATTTATAAATTATGAAACGAGGTATAACAATTATGAATAATCATACAAAGCAGTTTTGGGATAAATATTGGTCTGACTTAGGTGAAAAACAACCGAGTCATGTGGATGCTTTTCAGTTTGGTGATGATGCAGATTGGCTGGCAAGTTTAGTTGTAGAAGGGAAGAAAACCGCTACATGCTCGGGTTATGTTTTTTATGAGTTAGAACAAGAGCCACTTCCACAGAAAGGGCAATATTCCATTGTTATAAATACAAAAGACGAGCCCGTTGCAATCATCGAGCTAACAGATGTTTTCATTTCTCCAATGAATGAAGTGCCAATAGAATTTGCCTTAGCAGAAGGTGAAGGAGATTATGAATATTGGTGGAATGCGCATAAGCAGTTTTTTAGCGAGTTATTGCAGCCTTATCATTTGCCGTTTGAAGAGGACATGTTACTTGTATGTGAGCGATTTAAAGTGATTCATACTGCTGAATAAATTATTTAGTTTGAAGAAAATTATCAATTGAATTTTGACGGTATGTATTGTGAATAGTCGTATATCCTTTTTTAGCAATCGGATATGCGGCTATTTTCATAGATGATTATTTGTAGGATCTTTATGTTAATGTAACTATAAAGATTGTAAGGAAATGCTCTTAAAATCACGAGGTAGGTTAGTAAAGTGAAATGTTTTATAATATCTAACTATTTAGGAGGAATATTATGGGTCAGACATTGTTTGCGTCAAGTGGTTTGTTTATACTTTTAACTTTTTTACCTATTATTATTTATTTACTACTAACTGCTTTTGCTATTTATTTCGTAATTAAAGTAGTTAAGTTCATGAATGAAAAGACAAAATTAGACCGAGAAAAAAACGAGAAACTTACTGAAATCATTAAAGTTCTTAATCAAGATAAAAAGGATTAAATAATATTAAATTTTAATCAACAAACGGTAAAGCATTTATCTTATTGAACTAACGCTGCAGGTTAATTTAATAAGCTATCTTATTTACAAAGGATTATTTGATTGTTTCGGAGTAATAGAAAGAATGTGACGCCATAGCAACTTGGAGGCTATTAATGATTAATGACTTGTGGTTTACAATTCAACAATTGGATGGAAATTCATACGCAATTAGTGAATATGGACATTGGGAGAAAGTACATTCTTTTTTATTATTGGGTAAGGAGAAAGCTGTACTAATTGATACGGGTCTTGGGATTGATAATATAAAAAGAATAACAGACCAATTAACTACCCTACCAATTGAAGTCATCACTACTCATGTTCACACTGACCATATCGGAAGTCATGGACAATATGAAATAATTTATGTCCATGAGAGCGATAAGGATTGGTTAGTGAATGGAATTAAAGGCTTGTCAATAGAACAAATAAGAAGAGATATTAGTAGAGATATAACATTACCTACTCCAGAAACGTTTAATCCCGATAAATATCAACCCTTTCAAGGGGAACCTACAGGCTTATTGAAAGATGGCGATGTAATTGAGCTGGGAAATAGAAAATTAATTATTTATCATACTCCAGGGCATTCTCCTGGGCATATATCCATTTTCGATGAAACGAACGGATATTTGTTTACGGGAGATTTACTTTATGATGAAACCCCTATATATGCTTTTTATCCTTCTACAAATCCTTGTGATTTAGTAAATTCATTGGAAAGAATATCAGAGATACCAAACGTTTCGATGGTTTATGGCTCACATAATACTTTAGGGCTTGAGCCAAAAATTTTAAAGGAAGTAAAAAACGCAGTTAAGTTTTTAAGAGAAAATGAATTAACTAAATTTGGTACAGGCATTCATCAATTCAATGGATTTAGTGTGCATTTTTAACTGTACTTTTGTCACTAACAGAGCAGGTTAATTGAAGCCTATTTATAATTCTGGAGGATATTTATACGTCTTTAA
Source organism: Solibacillus sp. FSL K6-1523 (assembly GCF_038005225.1). Taxonomy (NCBI): domain Bacteria; kingdom Bacillati; phylum Bacillota; class Bacilli; order Caryophanales; family Caryophanaceae; genus Solibacillus; species Solibacillus sp. FSL K6-1523. Next base: position 3,090,903 of record NZ_JBBOSU010000001.1, on the reverse strand, counting down.
GTGCGTGTGATTTATCAATTTAACTTCAGGTCCAGAAGATATTTCATAAGTCATTCGGTCTTTTCCTATTGGAATCCATTGCCCGCCATCAGTTGGCTCAATTTCAAAAGTAATTTGCAAATCAAAGCCTCGGAAATGATTTCTTTTAGTTTCAATCAATTCAATTTTCCACGGAGTTACATGAGGTGAAACATCCTTTATAACCTTTGGATAATAATAGTTAGTCAAATCTTTTTCAATATAAGGAGTAAGCATTAACATTAGCATATCCTGTAATCTAAGCTCTTCAGAGTCCTGTGTTGCTCCAACTGATGAACCGATTGTTGTTTGAATAGGAGTAATAAGAACAAGGAATAGTATAAAGACGATTAACATCTTTTTCATTTTTTTCAATACACCTCTTTAGAACTACATCTAATTAATTGTATTGTTACCTTATCTGAAGAAAGTATGTGCTTATTCAACTATCAGAGGCTTTAAGTGAATATACGCATCCCGAAAGATCAATCTTTATTCTAGAAACCAACTGTTTTGATCCAACTTTGTTTCAAAACAGTTGGTTTCGTTCTTTTTAAAATCAGTGTGTGTAACTTACTTTTAATCGAATTTTATTCAAAAGCCCCATTAAACCTCGGCATAATCATAGTTTTAGTTCTTCTTACAAGTATCCAACCTCAAATTCGTATATGCATTTTGCTACTGATGCTTTCCATCCCGAGATATTCATAAAATTCTACCGCATTTGTATTAAACGCCCAAACATTTAATTCAATCGAAGTAGCACCCATTTCCTTAGTCCAATTAGTACATGCTTCAAATAGTAATTTTCCGACACCTTGTTTTTGCGTATCCTTTTTTACACCAAAGTCGTGAATATAGCCATAATTGCGTTGTACCAATGATTGGAAAGGAGGGGAAGATTCGATACTTATGACAGCAAAACCGATGACAATTCCATCCTTTTTAGCGATGAAAATTGTACTGTTTGTATCCTCGAGTAGTTCGTGATAATAAGATTCCGGCATAACGGCATCAACACTTTTAAAAACAGTCGGCCTATGTAATACATGTTCATCATGGCCTTCTTTCACAAGCTCATTCACTGCTAAATAATCTTTTTCTGTTGCTAAACAAATCATTGGCATAATTTCGTCTCCTTTAGCTTAGATGTTTTCGAAATTGTACCATAGTGTAAATAGAGTTGGAATAAAAAGGTTGTAGGATTTCGTGCTAAAAAAGACATTCTGCCATAAAAGCAAAATGTCTTTTTAAATAAAGCTAAATCATTCAGCTGTACGAACGACTAAAACGTCACATTTCGCATGACGAACGATTGCTTCGGTATTAGAGCCGATTAAAAATTGTTCTACTGAATTTAATCCGGTTGCACCACAAATAATTAAATCTACGGCTACAAGGTCAGTTAATTTTTTGGATAAAATCGATTTTGGGACACCTTTAGTGATAACTGTATTTACATTTGTAACGCCAGCTTCAGTTGCTTGTGTACGATAATTTTCTACTAAAACTTCTCCGTGCTTTTGAACAAGTTCAATCATATTTTCATATAACATCTCAACGCTTGTTGAAACACTTGTATCAATCACGTGAACAATATGTAAAGTTGAGTCAATATTGCGCTTTGCAACGTCGATTGCTTTACGAAATGCGAGTTCCGCTTCTTTTGAGCCATCTACTGCTACGACGATATTTTGGTATTGGTTAGCCATAGAAAATTCCTCCTTTTAATTATTTTCATTATACCAAACATTCGATAAATGAGAAAATAAAGAGCAGATTCAACTTAGTGAGAAAACAAAACAGGTGTGGAACATTATTGATCCCTCACCTGTTTTGTGTGTATTATTTTGTTTAAGTGGAGCCGAATGAAATATTACTTTTGTTTAATCGGAATGATTTTCAATGTTTTTTGAATGCGGAATGCGAAGAAACCAGCAAAAATCGCTAAAACGATATCTTTTGGCATCGGAGGCAACATCCATAACCATGCCATTTTATAAGTAAAACCATCTGGAGCGGCTGCCCAAAATTTATAAGCAAAATATAGCCAAGTTGTTCCTAACACATAGTTAATGGCTGTTGCTATAAATGCGGCTGTTACAAAAGCTTTTCGTGTTTGGAAACGCTCTACAATTAGACCTGCTACATAGGCACTTAAAATAAATGTTACGACAAAACCAAATGTAGGCTTCAAAATATATGAAAACCCACCCATAAATTGTGTAAATACCGGCGCACCAGCAAGCCCGACAAGCATATAAACGGTACAAGCAATCGCACCTTTCCGACTACCTAATACTAAGCCGGCTAAAACGGCAAAGAATGTTTGAAGTGTAATTGGAACGCCGCCAATTGCTAAAAAGGGAACAATCGTCGTAATGTTCGCCCCAATCATAATAAGCGTAGCAAACAATGCGCTATACACGAGGTCGATCGTTTTAAAATTAGAAGTTCTAGATACAGTTTCCATAGTAATCTCCTTAGTGTTAATGTATGAAATAAATAGGTTAACGTAAATATAAATGGAAAAAGAAGTATTGTCAACTAGTTTTTTTATTGAGTTAACATAAGGTGTGCGGAAGGATAAAAGTTAGATTTGACGGATAAATTCAAAATAGAGGCTATAATAATAGGCAAAGCATGAAAAAAGAAAAGAGGACACAATGAAGAATCATACAACAGAAAATTTTGGATTTCATTTTGAGAATAGCTATTTACAATTACCTAATGAATTTTATAGCAAAGTGCAATTAAATTCGGTTGAAGAGCCAGCTATTTTATTATTAAACCGAACTTTGGCCAAGCAGCTTGAGTTAAATGTAGATGCGTTATTTAAAGAGGGGGCACAGGTACTTGCAGGAAGTCAAATACCAAAAAATGCGGCACAAATAGCCCAGGCGTATGCAGGGCATCAATTTGGACATTTTAATATGCTTGGAGATGGGCGTGCATTATTGATTGGGGAACATGTGACAAAAAATAATACGCGCTTTGATATTCAATTGAAAGGTTCGGGACGCACACCTTATTCCCGTGGTGGAGACGGTCGCGCGGCTTTAGGACCAATGTTGCGCGAGTTTTTAATAAGCGAGGCAATGTTTGCATTACATGTCCCAACAACGCGTAGTTTAGCAGTTACGACAACGGGGGAACCAATTTACCGCGAGCAAGTATATGAAGGGGCAGTACTAACACGTGTTGCCGCAAGTCATTTGCGCGTCGGCACATTTCAATATGCAGCGAGCTTTTGTGACCGTGAAGCATTAAAAGAATTAGCAGACTATGCGATTATGCGTCACTATCCTCAATTAATGCAGGCTGAAAATCGTTATTTAGCATTTTTAGAGGAAGTGCTAGATCGTCAAGCATCCCTCGTTGCGAACTGGCAATTCATCGGATTTATTCACGGAGTAATGAATACCGATAATATGACGATTAGTGGAGAAACAATTGATTATGGGCCATGTGCGTTTATGGACCGCTACGATCGTAGTACGGTATTTAGCTCAATTGATAGAGAGTCGCGCTATTCATACGGCAATCAGCCTCAGATGGCAGGGTGGAATATAGCCCGATTTGCAGAAAGTTTATTACCGCTCATTCATGATGATGTAGACGAGGCAATACAGCTCGCTCAAAAAACAATTGAACAGTTCCCATCGATTTATGAAACGTACTATTATAACGGAATGCGTGAAAAGCTAGGGATGTTAACAGCCGATCCAGGAGACGAGGGATTGGTAGATGAATTACTTGCCTTGATGGAAGAAAATGAAGCCGATTATACGAATACATTACGTGCCTTATCTGAAAATAAGCGAACAGATGAAGCTGTTTTTCAATCTCCAAAATTTGGGGAATGGGAACAAAAATGGCTCACAAGAATTACACAGCAAGGTTCTACTTTAGAAGAAGCACTGCAAGTAATGCAATCGGTTAATCCGGTCGTCATTCCACGAAACCACCAAGTAGAGCATGCGATTCAAACGTTTGTGGAAGGCGACACGGCACCTTTTATGGAGCTGTTGCAAGTACTAACAAATCCATTTCATTTGCAGCCAGAACATAAAAAATATACACAGCTTCCAAATGATGATACACCGCCATTTGTAAGTTATTGCGGGACGTAAAATGAAGAGGGGGAGATGTTGAATGAACAACATCTCCCCCTTTATTAAATCAATTACGCCTCGGCGGAATCAAGTTATGACAATCGATTACGATAATCCTCATATTGGAATGAACGAATTACTTTGATTCCTTGCTCGTCATTGTATGAGCAAATACTCGGTAAGTTTACCCCATTGAACATATGCGTTTTGACCATCGTATAGTGTGCCATATCCGTAAAGACGAGTTTGTCACCAGGTTGTAATGGTTCATCGAATGAATAATCACCAATAATATCACCAGCAAGGCAAGTCATCCCACCTAAGCGGTACGTATATTGCTTTTCGTTTGGCATACCTGAGCCGATAATCATCGCGCGGTAAGGCATTTCGAGCGTATCTGGCATATGGCAAGTTGCAGAAGAATCAATGATTGCGAGCTCCATGCCATTGTGGACAATATCAAGTACTGTCGCCACAAAATAGCCGGTATTTAATGCAATAGCTTCACCTGGTTCTAAAATAACTTTTACATTATACGTTTCTTGAATACGATTAATTAAGCTTACTAAAAGCTCCACATCATAGCCTTCACGTGTAATATGATGGCCACCACCAAAGTTAATCCATTTCATTTGATGTAAGTACTTACCATACTTTTCTTCAAAGTGGACAAGAATGCGTTCGAGTACATCCGCGCCTTGCTCACACATCGCATGGAAATGAATACCTTCTACGCCGTCAAGCTCGTCCGGACGAAATGACTCTACCGGAATTCCAAGACGTGAATTGATGTAGCAAGGGTCATAAAGTGGTGTTTCAACCTCTGAATAACCAGGATTAACACGTAAACCAATTGAAATGTTTTTCTCATGATTTTGCACTTTTTGCTTGTATTTATTTAGCTGATCGAAAGAATTGAACACAATATGATCAACATACGTTAAATATTCATCGATTTCATGCTCTGCATAAGCAGGGGCATAAGCGTGTACTTCTTTGCCAAATTCTTCATAGCCTAAACGGGCTTCAAATAAAGAAGATGAAGTAATTCCTGCAAGATAGTTTTTCGCTAACGGAAACGTTGACCACATGGAAAATCCTTTTAATGCTAATAAAATATCGCAGCCTGTTCGGTCTTGCACGGACTTTAACAGTTCTAAGTTACGAGTTAATAAGCGCTCATCGACGACAAATGCAGGGGAAGGGGCAGCTTGCCAATCAATTCCTGTTGTTTGATCGAGTGCTTCTTTCATAATAGGTCGCTTGCGTTCATTTTTCACGCTGCTCATTATGCCTTAACCTTAGCTTCAGAAGTGAAATCTAAATCAACTAAATCAGGATTTTCTGTTTCTTGCCATGGAAGGCCCCACTTGTTTAATGCATTCATGAATGGATCTGGATTGAAGTCCTCTACATTCCAAACGCCTGGTTTTTGCCATTCGCCGTTCATGACAAGCATAGCACCGATCATTGCAGGTACACCAGTTGTGTAAGAAATCGCTTGAGAACCTACTTCGCGGTAGCATTCTTGGTGATCGCAAATGTTGTAAACGTAGTAAGTTTTTTCTTTTCCGTCTTTTAATCCTCTTACGATACAACCGATATTTGTTTTACCTTTTGTAAGTGGCCCTAATGTTGCAGGGTCCGGTAATACCGCTTTTAAAAATTGGATTGGCTGAATCATTTGACCTTGGAACTCAATTGGTTCAATCGATGTCATGCCAATGTTTTCAAGAACGTTTAAGTGAGTTAAATATTTTTCGCCAAACGTCATCCAAAAACGGATTTGTTTTAGGCCTTTAATGTTTTTTGCTAAAGATTCTAACTCTTCATGGTAAAGAAGATAGCAATCTTTTTCGCCGATTTCTGGTAAGTTGTATACCATTTTATATTCTAAAGGCTTCGTTTCAACCCATTCGCCTTCTTTCCAGAAACGACCGTTCGCTGTAATTTCACGAATGTTAATTTCTGGGTTGAAGTTTGTTGCGAAAGGAAGTCCGTGGTCTCCACCGTTTGCATCCACGATATCGATGTAATGAATTTCATCGAAGTGATGCTTTTGTGCATGCGCTGTGAATACGCCTGTTACACCTGGGTCGAAACCAGAACCTAGAAGTGCAGTAATGCCTGCTTCTTCAAAACGCTCCTTGTATGCCCATTGCCATTTATATTCGAATTTCGCAGTATCAAGTGGCTCATAGTTCGCCGTATCGATATAATGCGTCTTTGTTGCTAAACATGCATCCATAATTGTTAAGTCTTGATATGGTAAAGCTACGTTAATTACCACATCTGGTTTAAATCCATTGATTAGTTCAATTAGTTCGTCCGTATTGTCCGCATCCACCTGTGCAGTATGGATAATCGTTTTACCGCCGTCTAATTTTTCCTTCAAAGCATCGCATTTAGATTTTGTTCGACTTGCGATCATAATCTCCTCGAATACCTCAGAATTTTGTACACATTTGTGTACGACTACGCTAGCTACTCCGCCAGCACCAATAATCAATGCTTTACCCAATTCCTTGTCACGCTCCAAATCTCAAATTATTTTATTTGTTTCAATCCGAAACAAGATTGATTATATAGAATAGTAGGGCAGTTAGCAATTGTGTTTTTATTAAAATAATATTGAGAGGTTTTTTTGTTTTAAAAAAAGAAAAAACATGCAAAAATGAGCTTTTGCATGTTTTTATATAGGGGATTTCCCAGATAGTCGGGATTTATTCGCTTTAATTTTCGTTGCTTTACTTCACGCGTTCCTTTTGCAAGAGTGCGTCTTTATTTGTAACGGCATCTACGGCATCATAAATTGTGCTTTCAAAATGGTTTACTTGAAGTGATGTCACACCTTGAATTGTTGTACCACCAGGGGAACATACTTGATCAATAAGTGCCCATGGATGTGCTTCGGATTGTAACACCATTTGTGCACTTCCTAATACAGAACTTGCGGCAATTTCAAGCGCCATTTGTTTTGGCATACCTTCACGAACTGCAGCGCGTGCAAGGGAATCGATATATAAGTACGTGAATGCTGGAGAAGAGCAACCGATTGATGTAAAAATGGAAAATAGATTTTCTGGTAATTCTACGATTGTTCCGACAGTCGAAAATAATTGCTCAACTAAATTTTTTTGTTCGACATTAGTTGAGTGTGTTGAGTAACAGCTTGTAGAGGCACCAATTGTTGCATTGATGTTCGGCATAACGCGGAAAACGGGCGTTGTTGGCAAGAAACTTTCCTGTAAATAATCAAGTGATTTTCCTGCTGCTATAGAAATGACAAGATGATTGTCCGTTAAATGTTGTTTAATTGTTGGCAGTACGTCGGGAAACATTTGAGGTTTGACGGCAATGACGATGACATCTACATTGTGTATCAGTTCTTCAATAGATGACGCGGCTTGTATACCATACATTTGTACAAGTGTATCTGTCTTTTTTTGTGAGCGGTTAATTCCATAAATGGACGATGCTTCAAATTTACCACTTGCGACCATTCCTTTAATAATTGCTGAGGCCATATTCCCCAAACCGATAAAACCGTATTTCATTTCTTATTCCTTCTTTCATAATCAATTACGCCTCGGCGTAATTGCGTCCAGATTTTTTCGAGCTAACTCGAAAAACACCCCTAAAAAATCTGTGACATCCGCTGGGGCTTGGGTCAACACGATGTTGATCACAAAGGCGTTGTCACAGGACGTGACGGGTTTTAGCCTTTGTTCCCCAATTCAGCCGGGGTTTGAACCCTCACTAAATAGAATTGCATTTTTAGCATTCGTCCCCACCTATAGAAGTAGGCGACTTCTGCTGAATCAAGTTAAAAAGCTTCGTGTCTGCTTTTAAATTCGCAATAATGCATAGCGATTAGTATACCTTACGTAAAAAGGAATGCAAATGAATCGCTATATTTAGATAGTATTAAGGTGCATTTTATCTTTTCAAAATAAAAAAATCATCGTATTGGGCTAAGCCAACAGGATGATTTATGCATGAAATATTATAAGAAAAAAGCATTTTTAATACCGATTGGCCAATCGACAACTTGACCATTTTCTGTTTTTACTTCTAACACTAATATTTCATTTTCAATTGCTTCAATTAGCCAATCACTATATAGAAGTAACGGGTTTTCAGCTCCTAATAATGTCTTGAGCTCTTTGTTAGTAATTGATAAAATTTCGGATTCACATGTTAAATGAATATGCTGTGGAATAATTTGCAGCTTCCCGATTTTGATTGTTCCAGGAATGGTTCCATCAATTTCAATAAGATGTGTCGTGACAACTTGCTTTTTATAATCAACCGTTGTTTCAGTAACAAAATCAAATTTTACTGGATATTCTGCATCATTCACAATAGCGGTGCTTCTACTAACAACACTAATCGGTAAATTTTGCAATGATTTTTCAAAATGGGCTTTAAATTTTAATAATATATCTTCCGACAAGACAACCATTTAAATCACTCCTTCGATAAATAAAAATTAATCTATTATAAAAATACGCATTAAAACATAAAACTAAGGGAATAATAGAAGAAAGTTTTCCCTATTTATTAAAGCCTTTTATTGAACTATATGAATTTAGTATAGCCAATTTTAAGATGCCGTGAATTGAAAGAAGAGTAAAATTTGTGAACGTATTGTTGTTCTCGCGATACACATGTAAAATAAATGCAGTGGATAAGATATGAAATTACATTGACTTAGCAGTGATGGAGTGAAGCGCATGAAAAATAAGAAGAATATTAAAAAGCATGGAAATGTCGTTCTTTTCCCAGGCACTACGGAACGCCTATTAGATGAAGCGCGTGAACTTGCTGGAAATTATCACTTTGTAAAGGCGAATGAATTGTTTGACAAGGTGTTTAAGATAACACCGGGTGATGAAACCTCCTTAAGTGTTTATGCGTATTCTTTATATGAAACGAAAAATTTCGAGAAGGCAAAAGAAGTATGCGAAGAGTTATTGGCACTTGGTCCAAGTATGTATTTTGAAGTAATGGAGCTGTATTTGACGATTTGCATGCAGCTTAAACAATATAAACAAGTGGAAAAAATTATCGCTTCTTTATTTGAGGAGGATATTATTCCATTAGACCAAGTTGAAAAATTTCATCGATTACAAAAGCTGAATGCAGACATTGCAGGAAATCAAAATGCCCAACCGGAACAGCCAGTTGAAGGAAATTCATTTGATGAAATGTTTGAGTTAGACGGGACAGCTTTTATACAAAAGTCTCTTCAAGAACAATTAGTCATCGTCCATGAGCTAGAAGGGAAAAATATTCGACCAATGCTTGCGGAATTAAAATGGATTGTTGAGCATGAGGGTGTGCATCCATTTATTCAAAGTTTGCTTTTAATTGTATTAGTTGAACAAGATGTCAGTGAACCACTTACCATTTCTAAATTGAATCGGACAGAAAACGTCAACCCAGCGCAATTGGAATTACCGACGAAGATGCCACAATTTCAAAAAGTATACCAACATGTGTTGAACCGCTTGGAGCAGGAGCCCTCTACGCTAGAATTAGTAGAATCACTAATTGCTAAGCACGCGATAGTTACGTATCCATTTGAATGGCTCGATTACGATAGTGAAGACGTAGCGAATAGCTATATTAATTTTGTGAAGACAATGTTCGGGGAAATTCCAGAAATGGATGATGAACTGATCGACTTTATACAAGGGTTAGATACATTAATGAATTTAACTGACATATGAAAAAAGTTGAAACATTGAGCATATATGATATACTAAAATGGTTGTCAAATTATATAAATGACGAGTTTGTTTAACAAACAAAAGTTAACTTTGGAGGTAATATATATGTCAGTAAAATGGGAAAAACAAGAAGGTAACCAAGGATTATTAACAGTTACTGTAGCTGCTGTAGAAGTAGATAAAGCAATCGATAGCGCATTCAAAAAAGTTGTAAAACAAATTAACGTACCAGGTTTCCGTAAAGGGAAAATGCCTCGTCCGATGTTCGAAAAAATGTACGGTGTAGAAGCATTATACCAAGATGCATTAGAAATCGTAATTAACTCTTCATACCCAACAGCTTTAGATGAGTCAGGTGTTGAGCCAGTTGATTTCCCTGAAATCGCGGGTACTGAAAACTTCGCTAAAGGTACAGACTTCACTTACACTGCAACAGTAATCGTGAAACCAGAACCAAAATTAGGCGAATACAAAGGCTTAGAAGTTACAAAACTTTCAACTGAAGTAACAGATGAAGAAGTAGAAGCACAAATTACAGAGCAATTAGCTAAAAAAGCAGAATTAGAAATTAAAGAAGATGAAGCGATCGTTGATGGCGATACAGCTGTAATCGACTTTGAAGGTTTCGTAGGTGAAGAAGCATTCGAAGGCGGTAAAGGCGATGATTACGCACTTGAAATCGGTTCAGGTTCTTTCATTCCTGGATTTGAAGAGCAATTAGTAGGCGCTAAATCTGGCGAAAAGAAAGATGTTATGGTTACTTTCCCAGCAGAATACCATGCTGAAGAGTTAGCAGGTAAAGAAGCGAAATTCGTAGTAACGATTAAAGAAGTAAAAACTAAAGTACTTCCTGAGTTAAACGACGCATTTGCAAAAGAAATCGACCCAGAAGTTGAGACGGTTGATGCTTTACGTGCAAAACTTAAAGAAACAACTGCTGCTCAAAAAGAAGCGGAAGCAGAAGGTTCTTTACGTGACGAATTAGTAGAAAAAGCTGCTGAAAACGCAGAAGTTGACGTTCCACAAGGGATGATTAACACAGAAGTAGACCGCATGATTCAAGAATTTGGTCAACGTTTACAATCACAAGGTATGAACCTTGAATTATACTACCAATTCTCAGGTCAAAACGAGCAAGCTTTACGTGAGCAAATGGCTACTGATGCAGAAGGCCGCGTACGTGTTTCTTTAGTATTAGAAGCAATCGGTCAAGCTGAAAACATCGCAGTTTCTGAAGAAGATATCAACGCTGAAGTTGAAAAAATGGCTGCTCAATTCGGTATGACAAACGAACAAATTTTAACTGCTTTAGGCGGCACTTCAGTTTTAGAGAACGACATCCGTACTCAAAAAACAGTTGAGCTTTTAGTTGAAAACGCTAAAATCTCTAACTAAGTAATTGCCCCATAGATAACAGATAGACAATTTTGACAAGGTACGGGCTTTCCCGTGCCTTGTTTTATCACATAAACATCTTTTGACAAATTAAGAAAAAACATTATTTTGTGTTAATTGTTGCAAGAGAAGTTTTTCTAATACATAATCAATTTTAATACAATAAAAGCAACAAGTTGCAGTCAATTTATTTGATAAAAGTAAAAGAATCTTGTAAGATTGTTGCTTGAATAGGGGTGAACCAAATTGTTTAAATTTAATGATGAAAAAGGCAATTTAAAATGCTCTTTTTGTGGTAAGCCACAAGAACAAGTTCGTAAATTGGTTGCAGGACCAGGTGTTTATATTTGTGACGAATGTATCGAATTATGTTCAGAGATTGTCGTAGAAGAGTTAGGTATTGAAGAAGAAATCGAATTTAAAGATATCCCGAAACCTAAAGAAATATTAAATATTTTAGGCGACTATGTGATTGGACAAGAGCGTGCGAAAAAAGCATTAGCTGTCGCGGTATACAATCACTACAAACGTATTAATTCAAATTCTAAAATCGATGATGTTGAATTATCGAAATCAAATATTGTTTTAATCGGTCCAACAGGTAGTGGTAAAACATTACTTGCACAAACATTAGCGCGTATTTTAAATGTTCCATTTGCGATTGCAGATGCAACAAGTCTTACAGAAGCGGGTTATGTTGGTGAGGACGTTGAAAATATTTTATTAAAACTGATTCAAGCAGCTGACTATGATATAGAACGAGCTGAAAAAGGGATTATTTATATTGACGAGATTGATAAAGTCGCTCGTAAATCAGAAAATCCTTCGATTACGCGTGACGTATCTGGTGAAGGTGTTCAACAAGCATTATTAAAAATTCTAGAAGGTACAGTTGCGAGTGTTCCCCCACAAGGTGGACGTAAGCACCCACACCAAGAATTTTTACAAATCGATACATCAAACATCTTATTTATCGTAGGTGGAGCATTTGATGGCATCGAAACAATCATTAAACGCCGCCAAGGTGAAAAAGTGATTGGTTTTGGTTCAAATCCAAAGGTTGGGGAAGAAGAAGGCACATTAATGTCTCATCTTATTCCGGAAGATCTATTGAAATTTGGATTAATTCCAGAATTTATTGGTCGATTACCAGTACTTGCAACATTAGAGCAATTAAATGTAGATGCTCTTGTACAAATTTTAACAGAGCCAAAAAATGCACTAGCGAAGCAATATCAAAAAATGCTTGAGCTTGATAATGTTGAGTTAGAGTTTGAAGATGATGCGCTTGTTGAAATTGCGAAGTTGGCGATTGAACGAAAGACGGGTGCTCGTGGATTACGTTCGATTATCGAAGTAACAATGTTAGACGCAATGTTTGAGTTACCATCACGTGATGATATTAAAAAATGTATCATTACTGCTGAAACAATTCGCGATAAAGCAGAACCAAAACTTATTTTAGAAGATGGCTCTGTTTATGTGAAAGATACGGGTAACGAAAAAACTTCAGCATAATTGATTTAGAAACAAACATGTAGCTGACTTTGACTTCTTAAGCAAGTCCAAAGTCAGCTTTTTCTTAGCGAATAAGCGTACTTTTACTGCAAAATATGTCGTACTAATAAAAGTGTATATACATAATTAATTGTATGTAAAATTTTTAAAAGGTAACACATACTACTATAACTGCGGGTTGTTTTTATGATTTGGATGGAGGTGAATACCCGCGTGAATAAAATATTAAAAGATATGCCAATTTTACCTTTAAGAGGTTTACTCGTCTTCCCATCAATGGTTTTACATATCGATGTAGGAAGAGAACGATCGGTTGCTGCTTTAGAACATGCGATGTTAAATGACAGCACCATCTTTTTAACGACTCAAAAAGATTTACGCGTCGAATCACCAGCAAAAGCTGATTTATTTGATGTGGGAACGACTGCGCGTGTAAAACAAATGCTAAAATTACCAAATGGAACGCTACGTATTTTGGTTGAAGGTGTAAACCGTGCGAAAATGCTCCGTTACAAGGAGTCTGAAAATTTTACAGTTGTTGATTTAGAAGTGTATGTAGATGATACATACAAAGACTCTGAAACAGAAGCATTAATGCGTACACTTTTAACTTATTTTGAGAAATACGCAAAATCTTCGAATAAAATTACGACTGAAACAATTGAAATGGTATTGGATATTGAAGAGCCAGGACGATTAGCAGATGTCATTGCTTCACATTTACCGATTAAAGTTTTAGAAAAGCAAGAAATTTTAGCGATTACATCGATAAAGAAACGATTAGATCATTTAATTATTCGTTTGCATGATGAGCAAGAAATTTTAAACTTAGAGAAGAAAATTGGCACGAAAGTAAAACAAGCAATGGAGCGCACGCAAAAGGAATATTATTTACGTGAGCAAATGAAAGCAATTCAAACAGAGCTTGGCGATCGTGATGGAAAAACGGGTGAAGTTTCAGAACTCCGTAAGAAAATTGATCAAGCGGGATTGCCTGAATCAACGTTAGAAGTAGCTTTGAAAGAATTAGACCGCTATGAAAAATTACCAGCTGCTAGTGCAGAGAGCGGAGTTATTCGAAATTACCTAGAGTGGCTTGTAACGATTCCTTGGAATGAAAAAACGGAAGATCGTATTGATATTTCCTATGCAGAGGAAATTTTAAATCGCGATCATGACGGCTTGGAAAAAGTGAAAGAACGTGTGTTAGAGTATCTTTCAGTGCGTAAGTTAATGAACTCATTACGCGGTCCGATTCTTTGTTTAGCAGGACCTCCAGGCGTAGGGAAAACGAGTTTAGCGCGTTCGATTGCAGAAAGTTTAGATCGCAAATTTGTGCGTGTATCACTTGGTGGCGTTCGAGATGAATCTGAAATTCGCGGACACCGCCGTACGTATGTTGGCGCGATGCCAGGACGTATTATTCAAGGGATGAAAAAAGCCGGGACAGTCAACCCAGTATTTTTACTGGATGAAATTGATAAAATGTCAAATGACTTCCGTGGAGACCCTTCTGCTGCAATGCTAGAAGTGCTTGATCCTGAGCAAAATAATACATTCAGCGATCATTATATTGAAGAGCCATACAATTTACAAGATGTACTATTTATTGCAACTGCGAATGATTTAAGTACGATTCCAGGTCCATTATTAGATCGTATGGAAGTCATTACGATTGCAGGATATACGGAATTCGAGAAAAATGAAATTACAAAAAATCATCTCATTCCAAAGCAAATGAAAGAACACGGATTAAAAAAGGCACAGCTTTTAATTAAAGATGAAGCTATTCTAGATTTAATTCGTTACTATACACGTGAAGCAGGTGTGCGTGGTTTAGAGCGACAAGTAGCAACAGTTTGTCGTAAAGCTGCAAAAATCATTGTTTCTGGTGAAAAGAAAAAAGTAACGGTCAGCTCGAAAGTTTTAGTAGATATGCTAGGGAAACATCGCTACCGATATGGGCAAGCAGAAACAGAAGACCAAGTAGGTGTCGCAACTGGCTTAGCATATACAACGGTCGGTGGTGATACGTTGCAAATTGAAGTTTCATTAACACCAGGTAAAGGGAAACTTCAATTAACAGGGAAGCTCGGCGATGTGATGAAGGAATCCGCTCATATCGCATTAACATTTGTACGAACGTTGACGCATCAGTTAGGTTTGGATGCGGATTATTTCGACCAACATGATATTCACGTCCATGTTCCAGAAGGCGCTGTTCCAAAAGATGGTCCATCAGCAGGAATTACGATGGCTACTGCGATTGTGTCAGCAATTACTGGAAAAGCGATTAAACGTGAAGTCGGTATGACAGGCGAAATTACGCTTCGTGGTCGCGTATTACCAATCGGTGGCTTAAAAGAAAAATCATTAAGTGCACACCGAGCAGGATTAACGACAATCATTATTCCAAAAGATAATGAGCGCGATATTGATGATATTCCAGAAACAGTTCGTGAGCAGCTCACATTTAAACTAGTGTCACAGGCAGAAGAAGTTCTGGCCATTGCACTAGACGGAGGTTTTAAGTAGTAATGAAAGTCCATAATGTTGAAATGGTCGGTAGTTTTGTACGACCAGAACAATTTCCAGAAGACGGTTTTCCAGAGTTTGCCTTAGCGGGTCGCTCGAATGTCGGGAAATCCTCTTTCATAAATCGTATGATTGGTCGTAAAGCACTGGCACGAATTTCGTCAAAGCCAGGAAAAACACAACAATTGAACTTCTATAAAATTGAAGATCAGTTTTTCTTCGTGGATGTACCAGGGTACGGTTATGCAAAAGTTTCAAAATCAGAGCGCGCGGCATGGGGGAAAATGATTGAACAATACTTCATGGGACGCCAGGAACTAAAAGCGGTCGTGTTAATTGTAGATTTACGTCATTCACCAACATCAGACGACTGCATGATGTATGATTTTTTAAAACACTATAATATTCCTGTTATCGTTATTTCAACAAAAGCCGATAAAATTCCAAAAGGCAAATGGGATAAGCATAAAAAAATCGTGCGCGAAAAGTTACAAATGGATAAACAAGATCCTTTAATCGTGTTTTCTTCAGAAAAAGGGCTAGGTTTCGATGAAGCATGGGCTGAAATTGAATCACGTATGTAATAGGGAAAGCCACAATATCCGCTATATTTAAAAAACATCCTTTTGGTATATCCAAGAGGATGTTTTTTTGAAATTAATTTTGATGAAATACATTTAAAACCTTGATGTCGTGCGTCATTAGCCGATAAACATTTTAGGAGGTGCTACATATGGATATTGCCGCTTTAGCAATGTCGATGAATCAAGCGCAATTAATGCAAAATGTTTCATTGGCTGTTACAAAACAAGCGATGGAATTTCAACAACAAAGTGCAGAACAAGTTGTAGAAATTCTAGATGCACCACACCCAACATCAGGTCATTCGATTGATGTTTCGGTCTAAAAAAAACGGCACATGAATTTTATGTGCCGCTTTGGCTGGATTTCGGTAAAATAAAGTGAATAATTGATACTTTTGTGTGACGCGCAGAATAACACGTGTATATACCTAAAATGATTGAAGTTTTGCATTACCGCGTCAGGATGTTTAAGGGATAAAGTATTCGAACAGTAATTTATAATCAATTTATTCAGGATATCTATCCAAGTTATTACATATAAACATTTTTGTCTTATATTTTGATATAATTGCTAGGAGAAAGTAAGAAGAAGGAGGCGGAACAATTGCTGAAAAAAATGGCAACAATTTTAATGGCAATTATTTTTGCTTTAGCAGCACTGCCAATAGGACAACAAGCTGAAGCAGCTACGACATACACATTTGTCAACGTGAAATATGATGAAACAGAAAATAAAGACGGTACGGTGAATCGTACCTTAAGTAAAGTAACATTAAAAAATAGCGCTGGAAAAACAGCTACATTTAATATCGATAATAATGCAAGACTGTACATAAATAAAACATCCACTACGATTGATGGTTTTAAAGCGGGTATGGATGTTACCGTAAAAATAAATTTACGTAAAGTAACGGAAATGCGTGGGACAACAACGATAGAAGAAGGGGCTATTGTTCCAAATAGCAAGCAAAATGCGGGGGTTGTTACAAAAATCGACCCAAATGGCTTATTTATTACAGTAAAATTAGATAGTGCAGGAACGAAAACGTATTACGTGAAAAATACAACAACGATTATTAAAGGCAAGTCAACAGTAGATTTAAGTGCCCTTTATGAAGGGGACCGTGTGAAACTAAAATTTGCCTCGGCAGATACGTCAACAGTATCAGAAATTGATATTATCACTTCTGGTATTATGGTGGAAAACTTATATAAAGCTAAATTAAATACAGTAAACTCAAGTAAAAATACATTTACTGTACAAAATGCACATCCATTTACAAACTGGTTATTCGGTGAAAATGAAAAAGAGGATAAAAATACATTTAATTTTTCAAATAACACAACGATTTATGCAGGCAATGAAAAAATCACAGAAAATCAATTGAAAAACTATAAAAATAGCGAAATGTATTTTGTAACGACGAAGCAATTTAGTAAAGAGGTCGTTGAAAAAATTGTCGTATTAGCGAAAAATGAACGTTCATATTACCAATCATTATCTGAAGTAAATTCGAAATATGGTTACTTTGCGTTATCTAAAGTAGGTCGTTTATTTTATCATGATGGCTCTATATTAATTCGAAATGGTCGCTTAGTGGAGCCTGATACGCTTGCTGCGAATGGGACAGCCTATGTCATTACAGATGGTGCGACGAGCGATAAATATGCCCATGTGGTAAATGTAACGAACGATAGCTTTACATCACCAAACTTATCATCGCATCAGCTTTATTTTGGTCGTTTAGACATAGCTGATTTAGATGCTTACAAAGTTGAACTTTCAGGCATGGAATACTTTAAAAATAACTTCTGGACGAAATTTAATACGGAGTCAATCTTCTCATTCAGTAATTCAACAACGGTTACAGAATTAGATGGCGATACGCAATATAAAATTATTCCAGAAACAGAATTATTCTTATATGAAGGGCAATATGGATATTTCTATGTGAAGGATGGTCATATCCAAGCGATTCACTTCATCCAGAATGAGGCGCGTTCTGTTATTACGGCAACGGGTCGAGTGGATAGTATTGGTACAAATTCAATTGCAGTGAAAGATGTTAGTCAGTGGGTAAGTGGCGGAGAATGGTCTTACTTCGGAGAAACGAAAGTAGACTTAAATAAAGTAGTCATTATTAAAAACGGTAAAGCGATTAAAGCAAGTGAATTAAAACCTTCTGATCGCGTTGTATTATTAATGGACGAAAATCTTGTGACACATGTTGTAATGGTCAACGAATAAATGTGAGGCATGTAGGAATCATACTCCTACATGCCGTCTCATATCGAGAAATGACACGGAAAGAGGGATAATCGTTGTGGGAATGAAAAAAAATATTCTGTTCTTATTAGCATTTACTGTTTTCTTAAGTATGATTATTAGTTTGCCGGTACACACTTCAGCGCAATCGATTGACTTAAATGGCGGTATAAAAAATGAGTATACATATGAAGAATATGTGTTCATTACAGGGAAGCCAATTAAATTTACAGGTACAAATAAAAACGTGACAGTATCAGTCAAAGAGAGTAAAGGCAAGCTATCGGAAACGTATAAATTTACATTAGCGGGACCAAATGGCGAAAAACTAGCACGTAATTTTGTCTATACATATGATGTGACAAACTATGATCAAATCGGTCAAAGTACAGCAGATGGAGAAGTCACAAAGTTTACTGAAACAATAACAGTAGGCAAGGATAAATATACGTTAGTAGATTATCAATTATCGAAAAGTGCTGTGACAGATAAGCGACCAGCATCCGATTATTATACAGGTAATGCGATTGCGAGAAAAACATACACATATAGTGGCGGTAGCGGACGCAATGAAACAGTAAATGAAATTACCGTGAATGCGGATAGTCGTCATGTAGGGTATGAAAACTTCTGGGGAGCGACAGAAACTCAAATTACAGATTTTGAAATGGTTTTCGCAGATGGCTCAATTGGTACAGTAGAAAGTCGCGTATCTACAACAAAATCACGCGAGTTGGAATACGATGAGAGTTCGGCGTCGTTATCAAGTTTTAATGGTACTTACAAAGCAATTAGTACGGCAGATACACTTTCAGAATATGTTTATGAACTGCCAAAAACGAAAGGGAAAGTTGCATTAGATATCGACTATATGCCAAAAGTTGAAATGTTAAAAATCCCAAAATTCCGTGACCTTTCAGCACACTGGGCACGTGGCAGCATTGAAAAACTATATTCTTTAGGGATTTTAGATGACCAATCTAATTTCTTCTCGCCAAATACACCAATGGTACGCTATGATTTTGCGATTGCAATTGGTAAAGCGATTGATTTACGTGTATTAGAAGATACGTCGAAAAAGAAAAAAGCGCCTTCTACAAGCATTTTTAAAGATGTAAAACGCACGGCAAAAGACTATAACTATTTATTAGCTTCTGTTAATAAAGGGGTTATTCAAGGGATGACGGCGACAACGTTTGAACCAGATGGCTATTTATCACGCCAACAAGCAGCGACAATTTTAGTTCGTGCACTCGGTCTTGAAGGGAAAGCGCCAGATCCAGGTTATACAACGTCGTATACGGATGATAATAAAATATCAGACTATGCACGAGATTCTGTTTATGTAGCATCAGAGCTAGGATTGATGAAAGGCAGTGACGGAAAATTCAATCCGAAAGGCAATTTAACACGTGCAGAAGCCTCATCAATCATTGAACGATATTTAAAATACTTAGAAAATGACTTAAAGCAAAATTATCGCGATGATATTTTGTTCTTTGAATAAGGAGTGAGCTCTTATGACCAATTTTAAGAAGCTAATAGCGGTATTTTTATCTTGTTTGATCGTATTTTCTGGTGTGTTGCCTTTAAATCCAAGAGAAGCAGATGCGGCAACGAATGACGCATCATTAGCGGAATGGGAAATGCTAAAAATGATGGCTGAATTAGATGGGAATTATCCATTTAAAGGCTACGATAAAGGGATGCTTTACGCGCATTATGGCGAATTAAATATTCCACTATATGGGGTAGGTAATGCGTCAAAACAAAATGCGAATATTTCAAGAGGTCATTTTGCGAAAATTTATGCGGCGATGAATGGTCTAGATTTATCGGAAATACAAGCAGTTCAATATATGTACATGAGTGAAATTACGACTGGGGTTACTGGTAAGCGTACGTTTGAAGATTACAAGTCAACGAGCAACCTGAACCGTAATGATATAAAGGCATTTATAGCTCGCATGAAAAAACAAGGGAAAATCGCATTTGAAGGATTAACAAGTAAAGCATCAGGTAAGGATAATCATAAAATTACGTTACCGGCGAACTTTATCGAAAACTCAGATGGTTCTGTTCAATTAGAGCCGAAGCCAGGAGAAAATACCGATGATAAAGTAAACCGTCCAAGTGTTTATAAAGCAGTGGAAAGCATTAATGTAGCGTCTGAAAAATTGATTGCAAATGGTGTGGATTCAACATTAATTACAATCCAATTAAAAGATAGCTACGGGAATCCAATCCCGTACGAGGAATCATTAGCATTTAAGGTCACGTCTGAAGCAGGTGCTTCATTCTCTGCAACAAACTCGAGCACAAGCGGGAAAGCGCAAGTTGTTTATACGGATGGACCTGAGCTCAATGTATTTGTGACGGCACCAGCAGTGACAAAATCAGTTGTCGATAAAATTCGATTTGAGTTAGTAAACAATGATGATCCAAGATTTTATACGTATAAAAACCAAGTAATTGAAGCATCTGTTCGCTATGTGCCAGAAGCAGAATTACGAATTTCGTATGAAGTATATGATCCAGATCAGCCAGACTGGACAGGCGGAGATGTCGACCCAGGCATTAAGCCATTACCTGCTTTACCAGAGGGAGTTATTGACGGTAAAACGGTATCATTTACAGTAAATGGTGTGATCACGGTTACAGATTATGATGAAGATTTAAAATTATTGACAGGTTCTAAGCACGAAGCATATACGCATCCAACGACAGGTCAACCAACACAAGGTGAAATTACTTCTAAAGAGATTCAGTATGGTAATGCAGAATTAAAATTAGAAGGTCAAATTATTTCTGTTTGGCTGTTTGAACAAATTTTAGATTATATGATTTACGGCAATGAAAAGGATCCAAATGCCTGGGGCGGAGTTGGTTCAGCGAAAGTCATGTATACGTTAAATAAAGAGGGGCGAGCTACGTACGATTTGCAAGGTGTGATGAGTGAAGAACATACAGCACAGTTTGAATCGACATTGCATGCAGCGATCATTTATTTAATCAACTTTTTACCAAAAGCAGATGATATTACGTTAGCGCATGAAGACAGTGTACTTGCAATTAAAGCGTTATATGACACGCTTGGTCAAATTGATAAAAACATTTTACAAAAAGGATTTGCCCAAGCGATTGGTAAGCTTGAAGGGGCAATGTCGAAAATTGAAGTTTTGAAAAAAGGACAAGAGCTTGAGCAACGTCCTGAAGGTACGGAACGTTATACGAAGGTCATTGTGAATGTCGTAGCGCCAAGTGGTGTCGTAATAACGGATTATCGCGGCACAGTTGAGGTAACATTTAATGGTACCTCAAGAACGGTTTCATTTGATACGAATACAAAAGACTATAATTCGGGAACGGGTTATGCCGGTTCAGCGGTCGTGTATTTCGACGATATCGTTTACGGACAATCACCTGTAACGGCAAAACTTATCGACAAAGACCCACGTTATGCAAAAGCATTACAAGGATTGGATAATAAAATAGTAACGAAAACAATTTTTGCAAATCCTAAGTTTGAGAAAAATACTTGTAACGGTAAAGCGGAAGTAGCTTTTGTTGTCGATCACTCTGGTTCTGTTCGCAAAAACGATCCAAATAACGACACAGCTAAAAAAGTAAAGCAAGTAATTAAACAAATAGGGCAAGGTACGAATCATGTGTATCACTTTAACAATAAACCCCATTTTGAAAAAAGTGGTGCAGCAAATGAAGTGGCAAGTATTCCTAGCTTGCTAGAGTATAAAAATGATGGCAATGCAACAAATATTGCAGATGCGGTTAAAGTAGCACTCGATAAATTCACACCTAATCAGCAAACGACAAAGGCACTTGTCCTTGTGACGGATGGCAAAACATCAAAATCTAAAATTGCAACCATCACAAAATTAGCAAAAGATAAAAATGTGAAAGTGTACACAGTAGCTATTGGAAAATATAATACAATTAATGAAGCACTTTTAAGAACGCTATCAACGGATACGGGTGGAGCGTACTTTAACTCTGAAACGATTTATAATCTACATGGGTCATTCCAAGCGATTATTAACTCGATTTTATGTAATAAAGAAGTTGTAGATAATAGCTGTGCAGTAGGAGACACTTTATTTAATGAAGCGAGCGTTAATATTTCACGTACCAATGTCATATTAAATGCCCGTATTAATCAAAACTGTAATAATGTAACGGCTGTTTCAGTAACCTTTACGGCTTCTGGAGGAAGCGTCACATACGATTTACAAGGTCGAGGCGCGTCGATTTATCGATTAACACGTTATGTAAATGAATTTAAGCCATTCAATTTATATAATGATGTAGAATTCCAAGCATTTGACCAAGCAGGACAATTAATTGCTGCAAAATCTGTGAAAATTCAATAAATGATAGTGGGTTAGATTGCCACTTATAAGAAATGGCATGTTGAAATAATTCAGCATGTCGTTTTTTATATTAAAACACTTAGCCGATATACTTAGTTCATTGAAAAGAACCAGGAAATTTGATACAATAATTTAGAATTATTCTTAATAAAAGATAGTATTCATAGCGTGTTCACAAAATGAAAGTGAAAATTATTTTCTTTATGATAAAATAGAAATAATGAATGAAACGTGTGAGGTGTGAGAGTTCGTGCATACATTAGTAGTAGGCTTGAATCATAAAACAGCGCCTGTCGAAATTCGCGAAAAATTATCCTTCATTGAACAGGATATCCCGAATGCCATGGCAGCGCTCCAACAGGAAAAAAGCGTATTAGAAAATGTAATTGTTTCAACGTGTAACCGTACGGAAATTTATGCGGTTGTTGATCAACTGCATACAGGGCGCTATTATGTTAAAAACTTTTTAGCTAATTGGTTTAATATTTCACTGGAGCAATTTGAGGAACACTTATTTATTCGTGAGGAAGATGAGTCGTTCAATCACTTATTCCGAGTTACAGCTGGTGTTGACTCAATGGTGCTAGGTGAAACGCAAATTTTAGGGCAAGTGAGAAAAAGCTTCTTACAAGGTCAAGAACTAGGCACAACAGGTACGGTGTATAATCAGCTCTTTAAGCAAGCGGTTACATTTGCTAAACGTGCGCACCATGAAACAGCAATTGGTGAAAATGCCGTTTCGGTATCATATGCAGCCGTGGAATTAGCAAAGAAAATTTTTGGTTCATTGCAAAACAAGCATGTCGCGATTTTAGGTGCTGGTAAAATGGGTGAACTCGCGATTCAAAACTTGTATGGCAACGGTGTCGGAAAAGTAACAGTTATTAATCGAACATTTGAAAAAGCACAACATTTAGCATCTAAGTTTGAAGGCGATGCTAAATCAATGGACGAGCTACAATGCACATTGCTTGATGCGGATATTTTAATTAGTTCGACAGGTGCGACAAATTATGTGATTGATCATGAATTGATGAAGGATGTCGCAAAACTTCGAAAAGCTGATCCATTATTTATGGTCGATATTGCGGTACCACGTGATTTAGACCCGAAAATGGGCGATATTCCGAATATCTTCTTATATGATATCGATGATTTACAAGGCATTGTCCAAGCAAACTTAGCAGAGCGTGAACGTGCGGCTTCTGAAATTACAGCGATGATTCAAGACGAGCTTGTCCAATTTAAAGATTGGTTTAATACGCTTGGTGTCGTTCCAGTAATTTCAGCATTGCGTAAAAAGGCAGCTGCGATTCAGGAAGAAACGATGGTCAGTATTGAAAATAAAATGCCCGATTTAACAGATCGCGAGCGTAAAATATTAAGTAAGCATACGAAATCGATTATTAATCAACTTCTAAAAAATCCAATTTTACAAGTGAAGGAAATGGCGAATTCAACTCAAGCAAACGAGCAACTTGCATTATTCCAACAAATTTTTGGTATTGAAGAAGATGTACAACAAGAAGTGCGTGCTCAGCAACAGGAGCAAAATAAAGCGCGTAAAAATACAAATGAAACAACTGTGAATCCGGGCTTATCTTATTAAGTGAGTGACATAATTGTTTAGAAGCGTTTTCGTATCTATATGGTAAATTTATAGATATAGGAGACGCTTTTTTTAACTTGCTTCAGCAAGTTAAAACCTCCGGCGGATGTCACAGATTTTAAGAGGGGAAGGAAGTCAGCCTAAAAACGTCACATTGTGTGACAACGGCTGACTGACCCACGTCCTGTGGGCCCTCGAAAAAATCTGGACGCAATTACGCCGAGGCGTAATTGATTTTATATGGAGAAGTTTTAGGAGAAGGTTGCGTATGACAGAAGTGGCGATGGCTAGATTATATGAGCTTATGATTATTCTTTATGCGCTCAGTATCGTGCTATATTTTATTGATTATTTATATAAAAATTTAAAAGCAAGAAGGGTTGCTTTTTGGTTTGTATCCATTGTTTGGATCATGCAAATCCTTTTTCTCGTCTTGTTTATTATCGAAACAAAACGATTCCCGGTACTGTCCTTATTTGAAGGTGTCTTTTTTTATGCGTGGCTATTAACAACGCTTTCGATTGTGTTGCATTGTATTGCCCGCGTAGACTTACCAGTATTTTTTATTAATGTATTAAGCTTCGTATTTGTAACAATCCACTTGTTTGCGCCTGATACGGCAACTCAAATTGTGGGAGAATCACTTGTTTCAGAAATGTTGCTTATTCATATTAGCTTTGCCATTGTTTCTTATGCAGCTTTTTCATTATCCTTTGTTTTTTCGATTTTGTATTTAATTTTATATCGTATATTAAAACAGAAGAAGTTGACGAGCTTATGGTCAAGGCTACCCAATCTTCAACAGATGAGTAAGTGGATAAGCTATTCCAATTTAGTGGGCGTTCCATTACTTCTGATTAGCCTTCTTTTAGGTTTAGAATGGGCGATGATGTCATTAGAGGGGCTGTCCGTTTTCGATGTGAAAATTATTAGTTCCTTTATTGTGTCTGTTGTATACTTAGTTATTTTATTGTTACATCGCAAAGGTAAATTAGTAGGTGTAACCTTTGCCTGGGTACAAATCTATTTATTTTTACTCGTTGTTATTAATTTTTTCCTTGGTAGCAAGCTATCGAATTTCCATCTATGGGTCTAATAGAAAGGTCGGAGTATTTTGAGAAAAATTATTGTCGGATCACGAAAAAGTAAATTAGCTTTAACGCAAACAAATTGGTTCATTAATGAGTTAAAAGCGGCAGGTGTGCCATTTGAATTTGAAATAAAAGAAATTGTAACAAAAGGTGACCGCATTTTAGATGTTCAATTATCAAAAGTTGGCGGTAAAGGGCTTTTTGTTAAAGAGATTGAGCAAGCGTTATATGACAAAGAAATCGATTTTGCTGTGCATTCAATGAAGGATATGCCATCTGTTTTGCCAGAAGGTCTTGTTATCGGTTGTATCCCACCGCGTGAAGATGCGCGCGATGCTTTCATTTCAAAAGGCCATGTAAAATTTGCAGATTTACCACAAGGAGCAGTCGTTGGGACGAGCTCATTACGCCGTAGTGCACAGCTTTTACAAGTGCGCCCGGACCTAGAAATTAAATGGATTCGTGGAAATGTTGATACACGTTTAAATAAATTAGAAACAGAACAATATGATGCCATTATTTTAGCGGCAGCTGGCTTAAAACGCCTTGGCTGGAGTGATGAGGTCGTAACGGAGTATTTAGATATCGATCTTTGTCTACCTGCTGTTGCACAGGGTTCACTAGGCATTGAGTGCCGTGCGGATGATGCAGAGTTATTAGAGCAATTAGCGAAATTGACAGATGCACCGACTTGGCAAGCAGCTCATGCTGAACGTTCGTTTTTAGCGGCAATGGATGGCGGATGCCAGGTGCCAATCGCAGGCTTTGCAACATTGGACGGGGATTCGATTACATTCACAGGGTTAGTTGCAGCACCAGATGCTTCTGTTTTCTTTAAAGAAACAGTAACAGGTACAAATGCAGATGCTGTCGGAAAAGAAGTTGCAAGGATTTTGACGGAGCAAGGCGCATTTGATTTAATTCAAAAAGTAAAGGCTGAGTTGGATGTCGAGTAATTTACCATTAGCAGGTAAAACAATTATTTTGACCGGTTCACATAAAATACAAACAATTGCGCCTTATATTGAAGCGAATGGTGGGCAAGTAAAAATGTTTCCACTTATTGAAGCGCAGGAATTGGTGTCGACTGAGGATGAAATGCGTCTTACACAATGCAATGACTATGATTGGCTCATTTTTACGAGCCAAAATGCAGTTAGTGCATTTGTAGAGAAATTAACGCGTTTTGGGGTACCTAGCTCTACTATTCAATGTAAAATTGCGGTCGTAGGTGAGCGAACTGCTGAAAGCTTACAACAACACGGTTTGGCATTTCATTTTATGCCAACAGTGTATAGCGCCGATGTATTTGTACAAGAATTTAATTATGAAGGTCGTGCACTATTTTTACGTGGTAGTCTAGCGAAGTCGACCATTGCAGACGGTGTTGGCGCAGATGAATGGACGGTTTATGAAACGGTGCCATCTAGCAAGTATATTGAAGCGCTTCATGAGGCTTTAATTGCAGAAGCTGAACCGATTGTCGTTTTTGCGAGTCCATCCTCTGTCGAAATTTATGCGCAGGAGCTTGTCCCGATGCTTGATTGGCGTTATGTCAAATTTGCAACGATCGGCCATGTAACGACACAAGCTTTAGCGAAATATGGGATTGCACCGATTGTCCAGCCGCAAAAATATACGATGAAGGCTGTTATTGAACAACTCATTTTGGAGGAAACGAAACTATGACTGAATTATTTTTCCAACGTCATCGCCGCCTGCGTCAAAGTGCAGGTATGCGTGCATTAGTAAAGGAAACTTACTTACACAAAGAAGATTTAATATATCCATTATTTATTATTGAAGGCGACAACATTAAAAATGAAGTTAGCTCAATGCCAGGTGTATTTCAGCTGTCTTTAGATAATTTGGCGACAGAAGTAGATGAAATAGTCGACTTAGGTATTCGCGCGGTATTATTATTCGGTATTCCAGCTGAAAAGGATGCTGTTGGTACGGGTGCATTCCATAATCATGGCATCGTACAAGAGGCGACTCGTCTTATTAAGGCGCGTCATCCAGAGCTATTAGTCATTGCGGATACATGCTTATGTGAATTTACAGATCACGGGCACTGTGGTGTTGTTGAAGGCGATCAAATTTTAAATGACCCTTCACTTGATGTGTTAGCGCGTACAGCTGTTTCACAAGCACAAGCAGGCGCGGATATTATTGCACCTTCGAACATGATGGATGGCTTCGTGACGGCGATTCGTACAGGACTAGATGCTGCAGGCTTTGAGCATATTCCGATTATGTCTTACGCTGTGAAATACGCATCGAGCTATTATGGACCGTTCCGTGAAGCGGCAGATGGAGCACCAAAATTTGGCGATCGTAAAACGTATCAAATGGATCCATCTAATCGTATGGAAGCAATCCGTGAAGCAACATCTGATATTGACGAGGGTGCTGATTTCTTAATCGTGAAGCCAGCGCTTGCTTATATGGATATTATTCGTGATGTGAAAAATAGCTTCCCGATTCCAGTTGTTGCTTACAATGTGTCGGGTGAATATTCGATGGTGAAAGCAGCTGCGGGTAATGGTTGGATAAATGAAAAAGCGGTTGTATTGGAAACTTTACTTGGCATGAAGCGTGCAGGATCTGATTTAATTATTACGTACCACGCAAAAGACGTGTGTCGCTGGTTGGAGGAGAAATAATATGCGTACTTATGAAAATTCGAAAGCAGCATTTACAGAAGCGGTTAATTTAATGCCAGGTGGTGTAAATTCACCTGTACGAGCATTTAAATCCGTTAACTTAGATCCGATTTTTATGGAGTCTGGTTCAGGCGCTGTAATTAAAGACATTGATGGCAATGAATATATTGACTATGTTTTATCATGGGGACCGCTTATTTTAGGGCATGCACATCCAGAAGTTGTCGATGCGATTCAACAGCAAGCGGCAAAGGGTGCTTCATTTGGTGCGCCTACTTTATCAGAAAATAAATTAGCGAAACTAGTATTGGACCGTTTACCATCTGTCGAAATGATTCGTTTTGTTTCTTCAGGAACGGAAGCAACGATGTCAGCCCTTCGTTTAGCGCGCGGATATACAGGACGCGACAAAATTTTAAAATTCGAAGGCTCTTATCATGGGCACGGGGATTCACTATTAATTAAAGCGGGTTCAGGTGTTGCAACATTAGGTTTGCCAGATTCGCCAGGTGTACCGGCAGATGTTGCTAAAAATACGTTAACGGTTGCGTACAATGATTTGGAATCAGCAAAATTAGTATTTGAAAAATATGGTTCAGAATTAGCCGCTGTTATTTTAGAACCTGTTGCAGGAAATATGGGCGTTGTTCCACCACAACCAGGCTTTTTAGAAGGCTTACGCAAGCTAACGGAAGAGAATGGTACAGTACTGATTTTTGATGAAGTAATGACAGGCTTCCGTGTCGATTATGGCTGTGCACAACAATATTATGGCATCCAACCAGATCTGACTTGTCTTGGAAAAGTAATTGGTGGTGGATTACCAGTAGGTGCATTCGGCGGAAAACGCGAAATAATGGAACAAATTGCGCCATCAGGTCCAATCTATCAAGCGGGTACATTATCTGGTAACCCACTTGCGATGACTGCGGGTTATGAAACATTATCACGTTTAAATGAAGAAACATACACTTATTTCCGTAAGCTTGGTGACCAATTAGAAGCTGGTTTCCGTGAAGCGGCAACAAAATACAATATTCCACATACTGTAAATCGTGCAGGTTCAATGATTGGCTTCTTCTTTACGAACGAAGAGGTTATTGATTTTGAATCGGCAAAAACTTCAGATTTAGCATTATTTGCGGAATACTTCAAATTAATGGCAGAAGAAGGTGTGTTCTTACCACCATCGCAATTTGAAGGGTTATTTATTTCGACAGCACATACAGAAGCGCATATCGCAAAAACGGTACAAGCATTCCATACGGTGTTTAAGCAATTAGCACGTTAATTTGAATCGTAAAATGACATTTCCCCTCGGGTTGAAATGTCATTTTTGCATTTATTATGTACATAAGGTTTGGGAAATTGTCTATTAAAGCACACAAAATGTCGATAGCATAAAGTTCCTCATAAATAGAATAGATTGTACATAGAGTTATTCGAGGGGGGATTAGATGAAGGATATTTCCTGGGAAATGGATGAGTACTTCTTTTTTCCAAACAATTTTGGTGCTGTAGCAGAAGTACAATCGGTAAAAATTTCACCGCAATGGGTGCCGATGGAGCTCGACAATTCGATGCGGTTAAATGGCATTTATCATTTTGCTGTGGAAGTGGCTTTCAATGATGGACGGGAAGCAACATTACAAAAAGGCACTTATATTGAAGATTTAGATTTAAATGATAATGTGGGATACTTTGAATATGCTTTACCATTTAGCATTGATTTACCAGATACAGCGAAGCAACTTGATAGCGTAAAAGTGTTAATTGAAGGAGAGCAAAGTGCGGTATTTGATGGAGGCTGTCAAGTGAAGTGGAATGTTCGGTGTCAATTTGAAGATCATGTCGCAGAGAAAATCGACAATCAAGAAATTGTAGTGAAAAATATCGAACAAAAAGTAGAACTGCCTGCAATTTCGGAAACACATGAAGTGACAACGGTTACGGAAACTGAAGAAGTTACAGCGATTTCAGAAACACATGAAGTAACTGCAATTTCAGAAACGAAAGAAGTAAATGTCAGTGCCGAAAGCCCTGTAGTGAGTGCGGTCGCGGAAACTCGTGAAGTGAGTGAAACGGTGGTGCTGAAAGAAGTGAATGAAGTCGCGGAATCTCCAAAGCAAATGGAGGAAGAATTGATGTATACTGTGCCTTCAGATGATTTTTATCGAGATCTTTCTGAGGCGTATAAAGTACATCAAGTTATCACTCCAAAAGCTAGAGATAATCAGTCATAAGCAAATAACTGAGACCGATTAAAAGAACGAGTAAAATAATATCGCCAGTTGTCGGTACGAATATTGTTCGAATAGCTTGGAAAATTGTTATGGGGATGATGCAATTTTTTATGAAAAAGCGAGTTTTACGTAACCATGGTGGAAGTAAGTAAGGATTATAACCTTTACGCATTTTCATCATCTCCTTTTTATCAGTATATGCAAGACTTGGTCATGAAGTGAAAAATTGACGTAATGGATTTTAGAAATGGGAAGGCATGGCTTTGCGATTGAGCGAGCGATGTCTTTTTTATTTGTACCTTTTTTAGAGGAAATACTGATATATATAGCTATTGTAAAGAAAATGATAGTTTTGTAAATGTCCTTTTATAAATGGGAAACATTTAGTAAAGTTAGGATAAGTGGATAAAGATAATTTTTTAGGAGTGAAAATTTGCGGAACTTTTTGGATATTTTTTGGACATCGTTGAAATTAGGAGTTACATCGTTTGGAGGACCCGCTGCACATTTAGGATATTTCCAACACATGTATGTGAAACAGAAAAAATGGCTGACGGATGAAGAGTATTTAGATTTGGTCGCATTAAGTCAGTTTTTACCTGGTCCTGCTTCAAGTCAGGTCGGTATGGGAATCGGGTTACGAAAAGGTGGAGTAGCTGGTAGTATTGCCGCGTTCATTGGATTTACACTACCATCAGTCTTGATGTTGATTGTATTTGTGTACATAATGGAACGCTTTGAGATGAGTATCGGTTGGCTACAAGGGTTGAAAATTGTTGCAGTAGCGATTGTTGCACAAGCTATTTTGGATATGGGGAAAAAAATATTAAAGACCCCTTTGCAGTATGCGCTGTTAATTTTAGCGACAATTTTATTACTTTACGCTACATCAATCTATTCACAAGTGGGTGTTCTTATTGGGAGTGCATTCATTGGATTTTTGTTTTTGAAACAGCCAGGTCAAGCGATTCCTAGCGTTGTATTTTCGAAAAAATGGGGTGCCGTATTTTTATCCGCATTTTTGGTGTTATTAATCGGTTTGCCTATTGCTTCCCAATTATTGAAATGGGAATGGCTCGTGCTATTTGAAAAGTTTTATTTAGCGGGGTCACTTGTTTTTGGTGGTGGACATGTTGTTTTACCATTACTAGAATCGCAATTCGTTGGTTCATATGTGACAGCGGAATCCTTTTTAGCAGGATACGGATTAACGCAAGCAGTACCAGGGCCATTGTTTACGTTTGCTAGTTATTTAGGAATGGTCATTGGTGGCATTCCGATTGCCATGCTTGCGACAGTGGCGATCTTTTTACCAGCATTTTTATTAATTGTTGGAGCGTATCCGTTTTGGTCAAGTATTAGTAGTCATCAAGCGTTACGTGGGGCAGTAGCTGGAATGAATGTAGCAGTTATTGGTATTTTAATTGCCGCGTTTATGTCGCCTATTCTCACGTCAACAGTTCGCGATGTAATGGATGCATTTTGGGCAATTGTTTTATTTGTGTTGCTTGTGAAGTTCAAATTGAAGCCGTGGATCATTGTCGTGATAGGTGCTTTAATTGGTGTTACATTTTATCGTTAAATCCGAATTGCATTTTTGGTATATCAGATGGACTCCTGTACTTGAAATTTTAACGAAAAGAGCGTAAAATATATACAATTATATAAATGAAACGTTGAGTAGGAAGAGTATGCTTGAGCGTGATGGTTAGAGAGGAAACGGTAGCTGAAAAGTTTCTACATTGCACGAGCAGAAGGTAGCCTAGGAGTTGACTTAGTGAACGAAGAGTAGCTAATGTCCGGTTAAACACCGTTATCGAATGAAGTGCCGAAAAGCTTAATGAAATTTTGCGAGCGCATGACACGACAAAGGCTTAAAAGAAAGCGTTTGTCAGTCAAGGAACGACGAAGCGAAGCAACCGCAGTGAACTAATGGTTCATGAGGATTGCTGAGTGAGGAGTGACGAAGAATGCGAACGCTTGTCTTAAGCCGCTCGGAATTAAAGGTGGTACCGCGACTTAACTCCCTCGTCCTTTTTTAGACGACGGGAGTTTTCTGTTTGTTCAAAATCTGAACGTAATTACGTTCAGAAACAATCGATTATTTTATTGATAGAGGAGAGAATACAATGACTGAAATTTCAATGCCAACTAAGTATGATCCACAGTCCACAGAAGCAGGCCGCTATGAATGGTGGTTAAAAGGTAAATTTTTCGAAGCAGATCCAACAAGTGATAAGGAACCATACTCAATTGTTATTCCACCGCCAAACGTAACAGGGAAATTACACCTTGGTCACGCTTGGGATACAACGTTACAAGATATTTTAACGCGTATGAAACGCATGCAAGGTTACGATGCGCTATGGTTACCAGGGATGGACCATGCAGGAATTGCAACACAAGCGAAAGTAGAAGAAAAATTGCGCGGAGAAGGCATTTCACGCTATGACCTTGGTCGTGAAAAGTTCTTAGAAAAAACATGGGAATGGAAAGAGGAATATGCCTCACATATCCGTGCACAATGGTCAAAACTAGGTCTTGGATTAGATTATTCAAAAGAGCGCTTCACGTTAGACGAGGGCTTAAATGTTGCGGTTAATGAAGTATTCGTAACATTATACGAAAAAGGCTTAATTTACCGCGGTGAGCGTATTATTAACTGGGATCCAGCAGCTAAAACAGCGTTATCTGACATCGAAGTAATTCACAAAGAAGTAGAAGGCGCATTTTACCATATGGAATACCCATTAGCTGACGGTTCTGGCGTTTTACGTGTTGCGACAACTCGTCCAGAAACGATGCTTGGTGACTCTGGTATCGCGGTTCACCCGGAAGATGAGCGCTATGCACACCTAGTGGGGAAAACAGTTATTTTACCAATCGTTGGACGCGAAATACCAATTGTAGCGGATGACTATGTTGATAAAGATTTCGGAACTGGCGTTGTTAAAATGACACCAGCACATGACCCGAATGACTTTGAAGTTGGTAATCGTCATAACTTAGAACGAATTTTAGTGATGCATGAAGACGGTACAATGAATGAGCTTGCGGGTAAATATAATGGTATGGATCGTTTTGAATGCCGTAAGCAAATCGTAGCGGATTTACAAGAAGCAGGCGTATTAGTTGAAATCGAAACGCATGTACATCAAGTAGGTCACTCAGAGCGTACAAATGCTGTAGTAGAGCCATATTTATCGAAACAATGGTTCGTGAAAATGGGGCCATTAGCAGAAGATGCGTTAGCAATGCAAGCAAATGAGGACGAAAAAGTAAACTTCGTGCCAAACCGCTTTGAAAATACGTATAATCGTTGGATGGAAAACATTCATGACTGGTGTATTTCTCGTCAACTTTGGTGGGGACATCAAATTCCAGCTTGGTATCATAATGAAACAGGCGAAGTATATGTAGGTAAAGAAGCACCAGCAGATGCTGAAAACTGGACGCAAGATGAAGATGTACTCGATACATGGTTCTCATCTGCTTTATGGCCGTTTTCAACGATGGATTGGCCAAATGAAGACAGTGAATTATTCAAACGTTATTACCCAACTAGCACGTTAGTAACGGGCTATGACATTATTTTCTTCTGGGTTAGCCGTATGATTTTCCAAGGGAAGGAATTTACAGGCGAGCGTCCATTTAAAGATGTATTAATTCACGGTTTAGTACGTGATGAAGAAGGACGCAAAATGAGTAAATCCCTAGGTAACGGGGTTGATCCAATGGAAGTAATCGAGCAGTACGGTGCGGACTCATTACGTTATTTCTTAGCGACAGGTTCTTCACCAGGGCAAGATTTACGCTATTCTACAGAAAAAGTAGAGTCAACTTGGAACTTTGTTAATAAAATTTGGAATGCTTCACGATTTGCATTAATGAACATGGAAGGCTTAACATTCGAGCAAATTGATTTAACAGGTGATCTTTCAACGGCAGATAAGTGGATTTTAACGCGTTTAAATGAAACGATTGAACGTGTAACGACATTATCGGATAAATACGAGTTCGGTGAAGTTGGTCGTGAGCTTTATAACTTCATTTGGGATGATTTCTGTTCTTGGT
Organism: Solibacillus sp. FSL K6-1523; assembly: GCF_038005225.1. NCBI lineage: Bacteria > Bacillati > Bacillota > Bacilli > Caryophanales > Caryophanaceae > Solibacillus > Solibacillus sp. FSL K6-1523. Next base: position 3,056,666 of record NZ_JBBOSU010000001.1, on the reverse strand, counting down.
ATATTGAGATGGCGAAATTACCATTATACGGTGAAGATGAAGCGGCGAAATTAACAACGCGTTCAGTATTAGCGTATGTTTTAGACAATACGATGCGTTTATTACACCCATTAATGCCATTCGTTACAGAAGAAATTTGGCAGCACCTTCCACATGAAGGCGAGTCAATTACAGTAGCGGCTTGGCCAACTGTAAACGATGCTTACAACTTTAAAGATGAAGCGGTAGAAATGCAGTTGTTAATGGATATTATTCGCGCTGTTCGTAACATCCGCGCAGAAGTTAATACGCCAATGAGTAAAAAAGTAGCGATGACGATTTCAGCTAAAGATGCATCAATTGCAAGTATTTTAGAAGCAAACAAAGGCTATATCGAAAAGTTCTGTAACCCAGATGGCTTAACAATTGGCGCTAGCTTAGATGCACCAGCGCAAGCAATGTCAGCGGTTGTATCAGGTGCAGAAATTTTCATGCCACTTGCAGGCTTAATTAATATCGACGAAGAAATTGTGCGATTAGAAAAAGAGCTTGAGAAATGGGCGAAAGAAGTAAAATTAGTTTCAGGCAAGCTTTCAAATGAGCGTTTCGTTGCAAAAGCACCAGAAGCGTTAGTAGCGGTAGAACGTGAAAAGTTAGCGGATTATGAAGCAAAATTTGCAACAGTTGAAAAACGTATTGCGGAATTAAAAAATATGTAATTAGTGCAGAGCTGTATAAAAGGTCAAGAATCTTTTATACAGCTCTTTTCTTTGTGAAATAATTGCAAATCAAAATAGGAAGGAAAGCATACAGAATGAAAACTGAGCGGCTCTTTTCGATTTTAATTTATTTACTGCAAAAGAAGAAAGTTTCTGCTGAACAATTAGCTAGTCAATTTGAAGTAAGCAAGCGAACGATTTACCGAGATATCGATGCTTTATGTTCCATTGGTATCCCGATAATATCCTATTTAGGGAAAAATGGTGGCTTTACATTAATCGATACATATAAGCTTGATAAATTTACATTTAGCGAGGAGGAAAAACGTTTTTTATTACAAGTTCTTTCATTAAAAAGTGAATTATTTGATGTTCAACAACTCGCAACTTTGCAAAGAAAATTGGAGCTATTAAAGGACAATAATCAAGACGGCGGATCTAATATTTCGATTGCCTCCTCTACTTTGCATCGACAAACAATCGAGAATGAAACAAAAGTAAAAATACAAAACATTTTACCCGTCATTGAGCAACGATATAAAATGAGTATTTCATACGTATCACAAACAGCAAACATTTCCAATCGTATTATCCAACCGATAAAGTTGAATTTCATGAATGGAAGTTGGTATTTAGAAGCTTATTGTGAAGTTAGAGAAGCTTTAAGGCTATTTAAGCTAACTCGCATTCGCAACATGCAAATTATAAAGGATACTACGAGAGCTACCAATTTTGAAGAAACTGCGCAATCTTCAACTAAATCCGTCAAAATGGAGGAAATCCGTTTATCTTTTTCAAAAAGTGAGCTTGGAAAATTATATGATTTCTTTATGGAGGATGAAATAACACTACTTGAAAATGGTCAGGTGAATGTGACATTTACATACGATACAAATAAAAATATGCTTCCGTTTCTATTAATGTTTGGCAGACATGTAAAAGTACTCGCCCCGGAATGGTTAAAAAATAACTACATGAGCGAAATCAAATTTATTTTCGAAAGCTGACATACTGTTGTCATATTAACGGTGCTACACTTGAATTATTAATAGCAAGGAGGAAATAGACATGACTAAAACCATTACTGAAAAAAACATTTACGGGAGAAAGGTGAGAACGAATAACCAAAATCCAGATGAGATTCTTAATCTGTGGGAAGCATTTAGTCGGTTAAATGTGCAAGGCGATGTTTACGCTGTTTATAGTAATTATGCGAGTGATTTCACAGGAGATTATGATTTACATATCGGTACGGAAGAGAACGTTACAAATGAAAGTAATGTTAAGATTCCAGCGGGTAATTACTACGTGATCGATGTAGATCCGACTATCGAAAATGCGGTTTTTAATGCGTGGGTGGAAATTTGGGGAAGTGAATTACAAAGAGCGTATACAACGGATTTTGAATTTTATGGAACAGATGGACGTGTGCAAATTTATTTATCAATGAAGTAATACTTTTTTAAAAGGAATCCCGTTGTTTTTTCAATGATGAAAAGACAACGGGATTTTTTATAATTGTATTAATAAATAATCAATTAATAACGTTGGTAAATCTTCCTTGTATAAATCAAAAAACGAACGCGCCCCAACAGGATCTTCTATTTCATTAAAGTAAAATTGCCCGTCCTCTCCGACTAAAAAATCGATGCCGATATAATCAGATTGAAGTGTATCGACGAGCTTTGCTACATATTGCGCTAGCGTGGCAGGTACATCAAATATTTCAATTGTTCCACCTAATGTGTAGTTGGATTTAAATGTTTTGCCCGTACGTTTGACAGCACCGATAATCGTTTTGCCAAGTACCCAAATGCGAACGTCTTGATTATTGGACGAGATAAATGGCTGAATGATGCTATTTTCTCCGAATAGGCAGAGTCGTTCATTTAGCTCGGCTTCCGTTGTACAAAGCACGACTTCCTTGCCTCCATGTCCATCCTTTGTTTTTACGACGACTGGATAAATCATTTCAGTATTTGGCTCAGTCCAAGTGGCAATACACGGAATATCGAGGGAACGAGCGAGTTGCTGTGCTTTTAATTTATCATTCGCAATGGCGTTGACGACTGGAATGTTAAATGTTTTCACACCAAGTGCGTAATAATGTGCCACGAGCTGACTGTCCCGCGTGCGATTCCATATGAAATGAGGCAGGGGACCTGTTAGCGGTATATTATTTGCTAATTGTAAATGCAGCTCACAATTTTTTTCTCGGGCTGCTCCCTGTAACATACGGATAAAGGATTCATTAAGCTCAGCATCTGCGCGTTCATATAATAGCCAGCCTTGGATCATTTGCCGAGCTTCCGTAAAATATATTCGGTTAATGCTTCCCCTACATTGACGCCTGTAACATTATAAATATTGCGAATATGTGCAGCTGCATTCACTTCACATACGAGTGGTTCTTCATTTTCTCCATATAATAAATCGACCCCAGCGTATTCGGTACCAAGTACATTTGCTGCATCTAATGCAAGCTGAATTTGCGTTTCGGTTAATTCGATTTTTGAAGCGACCCCACCATTTGTAATATTCGCACGGAAATCAGTTTCGGAGTGGCGATACATGGCCGCAACGACCTCTCCACCGACAACATTAACCCGAATATCACGTCCGAAACTTGTCGCGACATATTGTTGGAATACGTAGTCAATACCTGACAGCTCACTTACTTTTTCAAAAAAGGCTTCACGCGTTTCAATTAAATATACCTTCATTCCAAAAGAGCCATGTGCCTCTTTTATAACAAGTGGTAAACCGAGTGCTTGAATGACTTGCTCATAATAATTAGTATGTAAAATCGAGAAGTTTTTATAAACTTTCGGTGCAACAATTGTTTTAGGCATTGGAATGTTAGCCTGCGCTAAATTGATATATTGCTTTGCTTTATTATCGCAAATTTCAATTACATCCGGGTCATTAAATAATGGAATGCCTTGCTGTTTTAAATACTGCCCTAACAATACGTCTTTATCAAAAAAGATGGCAAAATCCGGCTTATTTTCAAGTGGTTTGTCTAATTCAATTAAAATATCGCAATTTTTTTTAAGTATCGGTTGTACATCGTATTTGCGAACCGCTTCCGCCATTAAATTGGCTTGGTCTACAAATTTATCATTTACGAGACTACCGTTATAAATAATCCAACAACTCGTCATAAAATACCTCCGTTAAGGGAACTTTGATCTTTCCCATAGTAACATTTTTGCAATCTATAATATACTAGACTTAGTTTGTAAGTAAAGGGGATTTCAGCATGATACCAGGTTTAGAACAGTATAAAGAAAAGTGGAATGTAACAAGCGACCGCGCCATTAAACCGGGGCTACAGGCGATAAAGGATGCGCTCGCATTAATGGGGAATCCAGAGCAACGTCTAGCCGTTGTGCATTTAGCTGGGACGAATGGCAAAGGCTCAACATTAACATTCATAGAGCAAATATTGCGCCAGCACGGCTTACGCGTAGGGAAATTTATGTCGCCATGTATTTTAGATGTACATGATCAAATTCAAATTGACGGTTCGCCGATTACAGCGCTGCAAATGGATACGGTGTTTCAGCATTTGTACGCATCAAATATTTCAAGCAAGTTAACGGATTTTGAATTGTTAACATGCACGGCTTTCCTTCATTTTGCGAATCAAGACGTGGATATTGTGCTTCTTGAAGCAGGGATGGGCGGTCGTGAGGATAGTACAAATGTTGTGGAGCCGCTTGTTTCGATTATTCCAAGTATTGCCCTGGAGCATACGAATTTTTTAGGGACTACTTTGACGAGTATTGCCCATCATAAGGCGGGTATTATTAAGGCGAGTAAGCCCGTTATTATTGGGGCTTTACCAGAAGAGGCAGAGCAGGTTATTAGAGTCGAAGCGTCGCAACAACAGGCGTCAGTCTTAAAATTAGGACAGGACTTTAAAGTTTACGCGGCGGAACAAGGGGACGTTTATGAAAATGATGCCAAACAAATCGTCATCCAAGCACTGCAACGTCAACTACTTGGTCAGCATCAAGCGCAAAATATGGCTTTAGCGATTACCGCCTTTTTTGAAGTAGCGCCAATTTTGAATGTGACACCTGCGCTAAATAAGGTGCAAGCGGGTGTGCAAAATGCAACGGTGCCTGGTCGTTTTGAGCAAGTTTCCCAAAATCTTTATTTTGATGGTGCGCATAATCCTGCAAGTATTCGAATGCTTGTGGAGACAGTTAAACAGCAATTTCCAGGTAAGCGCATTGAATTTGTACTTGGCATTTTGGCGGATAAAGATGTAGAGGAAGTACTGCGCATTTTAGAAGAAGTAGGAGATGCCTTTTATTTTATGGACATTGACAATGAGCGTGCGATGAAAGCGGACCGTATTTTACAAATGAGTCGCGCACAAGAAAAAAAGATACTTGTAAATGAACAATCCTTTTTACGAGAAAAGATCTCACAACAAACCGTCCGAATTGTAACCGGGTCTCTCTATTTATTAAGTGATATTCGCCTGAAATTAAAACAAGGTAGGAACTTCTAATAGCATAAAAACTAAACTGAAGCATTCATACAAATTATTTGTGTTGAATGCTTTAGTTAATTTTTCATTTTTATAAAAGTTACATATTAATCTAACTCCATGGTAGCCACCGAATATAATCGATTAATCCTCTAAAATAACTATCAAATATAAGGACGCAACTTAGCATTTTTTGAAGTTGATAAACATATAATTATTACAACCAAAAGATGAAAATAGACTTGTCTTTTTTTGCGTTCTTTTTGGTACGGTAAGCAATAAAAAGAGGTGAGCATATGCCAATTATTCGAACACTTAAAAAAAACTCCGTTGCACAAGCCGTATTTTATGGTGTTTTAACTGGGTTATTAGGCGTTATTGCATTTATCATTATATTAAAGTTGCCGCAAGAGCCAGTAGAACCAGGGGGACAAGGAGAAGTCATTAGTACTTCGCAGCAGCAGGAGACTGAAGTAAATGAAAAGGATCTAGTCAAGCAACAATTTTTTGCACTGCAGCATGGTGTCTTTTCAAGTTTTGAAAGCGCAGAGCAATTTTTAGCATCTTATTCAACGTTAAATAAAGCGGCAATAGTTCGCATCGGAGATCAATTTTTTGTTTGGTCAAAAATTGATAATGAAAAAGTAGAAGGTGCGACTCAAACGGAGCCGAGTTCATTTTATAAGCCGTTCGTTTTGTCGAGCAGCTGCCCAAATCAAGCCGAGAAGCAGTTGCCAAAAACATTAATGGATACAAAGTTGTTAACGCTTGACCGTGTGACAAGTGAACAACAAGTTGATTTACCAGAAGATTGGAGCACTATTCTACCAGAAATTCAAAAATTATCTGAAAATGTGAGTGTAATTCGTTTACATGCATTAATTAATTATTATGAACTCGTAGATTGCGTGAAAATTGATTTTTAACGGTGGTATAGCCGTCATTTTTTATAAATCATAAAAAGCAGCCATTTTTCAAAACTCCATTTGTCGTTTACTATTAACGATAGGAGGAATGGAAATGAATTTTACTACGAATGAACAACTTGTATTAGCATCGGCATCACCAAGAAGGAAAGAATTATTGGGGATGCTCGGCGTTCCGTTTGTTGTCCACACAAGTGATGTGGAAGAGACAAGTGTACAAGCTGATACACCACAGCAATATGTGAAAGAAGTGGCGCTATTAAAAACACGGGATGTTGCGGTCAAAAATCTCGGGCAATTGATAATAGGTGCAGATACGATTGTTGTTTTTGAACAGCAAATTTTACACAAGCCGAAATCTCATGAAGAAGCGATTCGACATTTAATAAAACTAGCGAATAACCGACATCAAGTGATGACCGCAGTAGCAATCATCCAGCCTGATGGAACCGAAACGACCTTTGTTGAGGAGACAAGCGTTGTGTTTAAAAATGTTTCGAAGGCGTTAATCGAGGCTTATGTGCAAACTGGTGATCCATTTGATAAGGCTGGTGGTTACGGCATTCAGACGAGCGGTGCATTACTCGTTGATCGAATTGAAGGAGACTACAATAATGTTGTTGGTTTACCAATCGCAACATTAGTTCAAACATTGCTTACTTTACAACTACTAAAAATCTAATTTTTTAGGAGGATGTAAATGACAGTATCGCCAATTATTAATATTAAAATAAGAGATGTCCACGAGGCGGATCGACCACGGGAACGACTCATTCGTCAAGGCGCAAAAAGTTTATCCAACCAAGAGCTCATTGCCATTTTACTTGGGACAGGTACGAAAAATGAATCGGTGTTGGCGGTGGCGAACCGTGTGTTATTAAATTTTGAAAAGCTGCATAATTTAAAACACGCAACATTGGAAGAAATGAAAGATATTAAAGGGATAGGAGAGGCAAAAGCGGTGTTATTACTTGCGGCAATCGAGCTAGGGCGTCGTTTAGCTTCAAAAGATTTAGAAGAGCGCTATACAATCCGTTCACCCGAAGATGCCGCGTCTTTTTTGATGCAGGATATGACCTCGCTGCAACAGGAACATTTTGTAGTTTTATTCCTGAACGTAAAAAATCAAGTGCTACATAAGCAAACGATTTTTGTAGGAAGCCTCAATGCCAGTATCGTCCACCCACGCGAAATTTTCCGTGAAGCAGTGAAGCGTTCAGCAGCAGCGATTATTTGTTCTCATAATCATCCAAGCGGCGTGCCGACACCAAGTCCAGAAGATATTGATGTGACGAACCGCTTGTATGAGGCGGGGCAAATAATTGGCGTGGATTTACTCGACCACGTCATCATTGGGGATCATCAATTTATTAGCATGAAAGAAAAGGGATACTTTTAAGTGGGAAAATTGTCATTTTGGTCATCAATCAAAATGACAATTTTTTTAGTGGACAAGCATAATACATACATTCTTTGAATATTTGTTAATTGTTTCTGAAAAACAATGCAACTAATAAAAATTTAATTCGTCAAATGACATTATTGTTTCGCTGTATTGTTAAATCTTACATAGTAAATTTTATTTGTTTCGTGGGGAAAATAGAAATACAATAGAAAAGTAGTGTTCAACAAAAAACATTCGACAAAAGTCGAGATGCGGTGCTTGGAACACTATAATTTTTTGAATCTATCCGTTATAATAGAGCGTATGATTTTAATAATGTCATCGAAGAGATAATTGCCTAAATAGAAAGGGAGTACTTAATTTGTTTGGATTAGGAAATAAGGATGTCGGGATTGATCTTGGCACAGCGAATACACTTGTGTTTTTGAAAGGAAAAGGGATTGTTTTACGTGAACCTTCAGTGGTAGCGAAAAATACAAAAACTGGGGATATCGTTGCAGTTGGTAATGATGCGAAAAATATGATCGGACGTACACCAGGTTCGATTGTTGCCATTCGTCCAATGAAAGATGGCGTAATTGCAGATTTTGAGATTACAACAGCGATGATTCAGTATTATTTAAAAGAGGCAATGAAAGCTTCAGGTTCAAACTGGAAAAAACCAAATGTGATGATTTGTGTACCATTCGGCATTACTTCAGTAGAACAACGCGCGGTAATTGATGCATCTCGTCAAGCGGGTGCAAAAGATGCATTTACGATTGAAGAGCCATTTGCAGCGGCAATCGGTGCGAACTTACCGGTTTGGGAGCCTACTGGTTCGATGGTCGTTGATATCGGTGGTGGTACGACAGAAGTAGCGGTTATTTCACTTGGTGGTATCGTAACGAGTGAATCTGTACGTGTTGGTGGTGACGCAATGGACCACGCGATTATTGCTTACATTCGCAAAACGTACAACTTAACAATTGGTGAGCGTACAGCGGAATCAATTAAAGTAGAAATTGGTACAGCTCGTTCAGAAGGAGCGATTGAAACGATGGACATTCGTGGTCGTGACTTAGTAACTGGTTTACCAAAAACAATCGAAATTACTTCAGAAGAAATTTCAAAATCATTACACGAAGCCATTGCAGCAATTTTAGACGGTGTGAAAAAGACATTAGAACAAACACCTCCAGAATTATCTGCGGACGTAATGGAGCGCGGTATCGTTTTAACAGGCGGTGGTGCATTGTTACGTAATTTAGAAAAAGTTATTAGTGATGAAACGAACATGCCTGTATTTATCGCAGAAGACCCGTTAGATTGTGTAGCTATTGGTACAGGTAAGGCGTTAGATAATATTGATTTGATTCGTGCGCAACAATTACGATAAGGAGGACTGGCAGTGCCACATTTAACAAATAAAAAATTAATCGTTCTATTAATAAGCGTAATTTTCCTTGTGGCATTGATTGGTTTCTCTCTACGTGATCGTCATAACGCAACATTACCCGAGCAAATTATTAAAGATACAGTTGGCTTTGCGCAATCAATCGTTGCAAAGCCAACAAACTACATAACAGGTATTTTTAGAAATATTGAATCGCTGTTAAATACGTATGAAGAAAACCAGCGCTTAAAAGTACGCCTTGAAGATTTTGCCGTTTTACAGGCTGAAGTGGGCTTATTAAAGGCTGAAAATAATTCATTGCGTGAGTTAACATCAATCGAGGAGAGTTTGCGTGATTTCGACCCGATTCAGGCGACGGTCATTGCGAGAAACCCGGATCAATGGGAAGAAAAAATCATTTTAAACAAAGGTACAGCAGATGGTGTTGAAAAGAATATGGCTGTCATGACTTCGCGAGGCCTCATTGGCAAAATTGTCATTGCGACACCGTTTACTTCTGAAGTGGAACTTCTTTATACGAATAATGAAAACTATCGTGTATCTGCCATTGTACTCGGAGAAAAAAATGAAGAAATTCACGGTTTAATAGAAGGTTATGATGAAGAGCGCAACGAATTATTATTAAAGCGAATTGATTCGAATTTAAAATTAAAAGTGGGCGAAAAAGTTCTGTCTTCTGGTTTAGGTGGTATTTTCCCGAAAGGTATTTTAATTGGTGAAGTGACCGAAGTAACGACGGACGACTTTGGTTTGACAAAAATGGCATATGTGAAACCTGCTGCAGATTTCTCTATGCTAGAAAATGTTATCATTGCTAAACGTGAAACGATTGCAATTGATGGCTCAGATGGAAGTGCAACGAATGGTGATTTAACGAATGGCCCTGCCCCTGAGGAAGATGAGGAGGAGAAATAATGCTCGTTCGATTTCTAATTCCAACTGTCGCCGTTCTGTTATTTTTACTTGAATCCCAATTCGCGATGTTCTCCCCGATTGAAATTAAAGGCGCAACCATCATTTTAGTTCCGCGCTTTTTAATTTTGTATTTAATCTTTTTAGCCATTTATTATAATCGCAAAAAAGCGATGATTTACGGACTTATTTTTGGGCTCCTTTTTGATGTTTTTTATATTAATATTATCGGGCTCTATACATTTTTATATCCCGCGCTTTGTTTTCTTGCTGCATGGAGCGTGAAAAGAATCCACCCGCACCTTGCAGTTTCTATTTTTATTGCTATTGTATTAATGAGTTTGTTAGAGTTTGCGATTTATGAATTTTTCTATGTTATTCAATTTACTTCGATGGCATTACAGCCTTTCTTGTACAACCGACTTGTGCCGACTATTTTAGCGAATTCATTGTTTTTAATGATGCTAGGTTGGGCATTCAAATATTTAATTAGCGCTCGTGTGCTTCAGCGTGCACAGGAGCATTCTTAATACAATGAAGCGTGAGGTGACATGTATAGTTATGAAAAAACAACTTGTCCATATTAAAGGGACAAAAGAAGGGTTAGCACTTCGACTAGACGATCAATGTTCCTACGCGGAGTTAATTGAAGAACTAGGAAATAAAGTTACAGACGGCCACCTTGATGGTAAAATAGATGTACAATTACATTTGGGGAAACGGTATTGTACACCCGAACAAAAACAGCAATTAATTACAGCGGTAGAGCAACAGCAAAACTTACGTGTATCGAAAGTGTTGAGTGATGTCATGACGATTGAGGAAAGCAAGGACTTAATTGAAGCGAATCGCTCAGAACAATATGTTGGCATTGTGCGCTCAGGTCAAATAATACGAACGCCGGGTGATATTATCATATTAGGTGATGTCAATCCGAATGGACGTATCGAAGCAGGCGGTAGTATTTATGTGATGGGCAAGCTAAAAGGAATTGCACATGCAGGCACGGGGGGCAATGTAGAGGCGATTATTTCAGCAGCTCATTTTGAACCGACACATGTATTAATTGCCAACCAAGTTGAAGTGATGACAAATGAAAGACAGTTTATTTTAGACCATACGGATCAATTATGTGCTTATATTGGTTCGAACGGTGAAATCTGTTACGATAGAATACAAGAAGTACGAAATATCCGACCGAATTTATCGACATATCGAGGAGGAAGCTAAATGAGTGAAGAAGATCTATTACTTGCTGAAAATATTGATGAAGCAATCGCTCAAAATGCAACCTTACATAAGAAAGGGGCCGCTAATGTGGGAGAGGCAATCGTTATAACTTCAGGAAAAGGTGGAGTAGGTAAAACAACTACGACTGCAAATTTAGGTACTGCATTAGCATTACAAGGGAAGAAAGTTTGTTTAGTAGATACAGATATCGGATTGCGTAATTTAGATGTGATTTTAGGGCTGGAAAACCGAATTATATATGATTTAGTGGACGTCATTGAAGGGCGTTGTAAAACGCATCAAGCACTTGTAAAAGACAAGCGTGTGGATGAAAAGTTATATTTACTTCCAGCAGCACAAAATACCGATAAAAATGCTGTAGTACCAGAACAAATGAAAGGATTAGTAGAAGAGTTAAAGCGTGAATTTGATTATGTATTAATAGATTGTCCTGCTGGAATTGAGCAAGGCTATCGTAATGCTATAGCAGGCGCTGACCATGCGATTGTTGTGACAACACCTGAAATTTCAGCTGTTCGTGATGCGGATCGTATTATTGGCCTATTAGAACAAGAACAAATTACACCGCCGAAGCTTATCATTAACCGAATCCGTAAACATTTAATGTCTAGTGGTGATGCAATGGATATAACAGATGTAACAACGCATTTATCGATTGATTTATTAGGAATTATTGTCGATAGCGAGGACGTTATTAGCTCTTCGAATAAGGGAGAGCCAATTGTTATGAATCCAAACAATAAAGCATCAGTTGGTTACCGCAATATTGCACGTCGTATTTTAGGTGATTCTGTTCCACTCATGACACTGGATGATGAACAACCAAAAGGGATGTTCGCAAAATTGAAAGCCATATTTAAATAAGAAGAGCGAAAAGTTGTCGATTTTTTCGGCAACTTTATTTTTTTTTTTAGAAAAATGAAGTTGTCTCAAGCATCCCCCCTGTGCCGACAAGAACACTGTACTGAATAAAGTTTCACCGAATATCGACCTGTCCAGCCCATCGTGATGAATCGGATTTTTAGATGAATCATATACTAGACAAAAAGGTGGGGTGAGTACTTGAAAAAATGGCAATGGATAATCGCGAGTGTCCTATTTTTTACGATACTAGGTTTTAACACATTCGGCGATATAACAGTGAAACGGACAATCAAGAGGGTCGTATATAGCTCGGAGGACTTAATATTTATGCGCGCGGTATTGTCGGATATCGCTTTTCCAGAAAATAAACAAGTGACAGTAAATGCGACTCCCGATGAATCAATTGAGCAGCTATTAGCTTATGCGATGATTGAACGGTATAATGATGGTTTTTTACTTTCATATGAAGAACCACTTTTATTGAAAGCTTTATATGACGGACTTATTGTTTTTACGGGACATACAAAATATAACGGGAAAACGATTTCCATTATCTATGAAGATGGTACAACAGTTACGATGGGGTATGTCGATCAGCTTTCGGTATTGCCTTATATGCCTGTTTCCAAGGGGGAAGTGATTGCGGTCAAAGAAAAAGGGAAGCTTTATATTCAAATTGAAAAAGACGGGGAAGTCTATAATATAGAACAAACAACGAAGTGGCTGAAAGAACAACATACATAATATGAAAATCACTATTCATCCACTTTTTTTATTGTTGCTTCTATTGTTTGTCCTATCGGGAAATATCGCACTTTATAGCGTAATCTTAATTTCGTTATTATTTCATGAACTAGGTCATTTTATGGCGGCTAAATGTGTTGGTGCGCAAATAAAACGCTGTGTTATCCTGCCTTATGGTGGAGAAATGACAATAAAAAATGAGCATCAACTATCTTTTAAACAATTAACAATTATCGCGCTCGGAGGACCGATTGCTACTGTTTTCGGAATTGTAGTCGCCTATACATTGCCACCGATTTTACAAGAAGGATTTATAAATGCTCAAATGATCTTGCTAGTAATCAATTTACTGCCGATTTGGCCGCTAGATGGTGGGAGAATCATTTGCTATAGCATATTACAAGTTTTACCGAAATCGGTCATATTTGAAACTTATTTATCGCTATCAATTGGTTTACTTACAGTCATTATTTTAGTATCATTAATGATGCTACCAGAATCTATTTCACTCACAATCGTAAGTCTCTTTTTATGGAGCAAAGTAATAGGTGAATGGCGAACAAGGAAATATCGATCAGCATTTGAAAAACTTGTAATGAATCGGTTGACTTGATAAGTTTCCTGTGGTAGTATTTTAATGTTATTGTTTGTAGCACCCGCTACAACCGCGCTGACAGGGTTCCAAAAGTATCGCATGCGATCACCTTGTAATGTAATAACAGGCGAGTCTTAGTATATATATAGGAGGTGCATTGGAATGTACGCAATTATCGAAACTGGTGGTAAACAAATTAAAGTTGAAGCAGGTCAAGAAATCTATGTTGAAAAACTAGGTGTGGCTGCTGACGAAATCGTAACTTTCGACAAAGTTTTATTCGTAGGTGGAGAAACAGTTAAAGTTGGTGCTCCAACTGTTGCTGGCGCTACTGTAACAGCGAAAGTTGTTAAAGAAGGTAAGCAAAAGAAAATTACTGTTTTCAAAATGAAAGCGAAAAAGAACTACCGTCGTAAGCAAGGTCACCGTCAACCATACACTAAATTAGTAGTTGAAACTATCAACGCTTAATTATAAGTGAGGTGACTGGACTATGATTACAGTTACAATTAATAGCGATGCAAATCGTAAATCGTATGGATTTGAAATATCAGGTCATGCATTGTCAGATGTTTATGGACGTGACTTAGTTTGTGCAGGTGCTTCTGCTGTTTCTTTCGGAGCAGTAAATGCGATTGCACATCTTACAGGCATTACACCAGACGTTGAGCAAGGTACAGAAGGTGGTTACTTAAAGGTAACATTACCAACCGACCTAGATACTGAAACAGACGACAAACTTCAGGTTATTCTGAACACAATGGTTACGCAGTTTTATACAATGACGGCGAGCTATTCAGAATACATCGAATTGAAATACAAAATGGTCTAGGAGGTGGAACATAATGTTATTATTAACTTTAGATCTACAATTTTTCGCATCTAAGAAAGGTGTAGGTTCTACTAAAAACGGACGTGACTCAGAATCAAAACGTTTAGGCGCTAAACGTGCTGACGGTCAATTCGTAACTGGTGGTTCAATTCTTTACCGTCAACGCGGTACAAAAATTTACCCAGGTACAAACGTAGGACGTGGTGGTGACGATACTCTATTCGCAACAGTTGATGGCGTTGTAAAATTCGAACGCATGGGCCGCGATAAGAAAAAAGTATCTGTATACCCAACAGCTCAAGAAGCATAATTCCGAAAAGGGCTGCATTTATTGCAGTCCTTTTTTTAAATCAACAATGTATATTATTTGCATAGTAACAAGGATCAATTCGCTCTCGGTATGGAGCGAATTGTGTTTTTTCTAAAGAATGGATAATTGAAATTTTCCTAAAGTATTTTGCAAAGAACGAGGACAAAGACATGGTGATTATTTTTAGGAAAAATGTCGACAAACTTGCTATACTAATAACGAAACTGTAAACGGAGTGAAAAAAGTGACCGTAAAATCTTTAACAGTAAATGAAGCACTGCGTTTTGCAAACCATGATTTTTTAAATCATCTTCATTTAATTCAAATGAATTTAGATTTACAGCGAGTAAATGAAGCGAAAGAAATTATTACGCAATTATCTGAACATTGTAAAATGCTTTCTAACATCAATCAACTCAAGTTACCGAAAACCGTACAATGGCTTCAAACCGTTAGTTGGTGTTATCCTGCCATACAAATGAGCCTGTCTAGTCAAGTCGAGGCACAAGTAAATAGCAAGTATGATGAGGCAATCGTTCAATACTTGGAAAATACAATTATTCATGTACACGAAAGTTTAGACCCGTATGAACAGCAGCAACTACAACTAAGCATCGAATCAAATGAAAAAGAGTGTGATATTACATTTCATTTGACGGGCAAGTGGGAGCACTCGTTATTCCATACAGAACAGAAGATTTTAAATGTGAAAACATATGAACACACGGATACATCGTGGAAATATGTTTTGAGCATATATGAGGAGTGAAATAAATGTTTGTCGATCACGTAAAGGTTTATGTTAGAGGTGGAGACGGCGGAGATGGAATGGTTGCATTCCGTCGTGAAAAATATGTGCCAAATGGTGGACCAGCTGGTGGAGATGGCGGTCACGGTGGTAACGTAATATTTGAGGTAGAAGAAGGCTTACGTACATTAATGGACTTCCGATATAAGCGTCACTTTAAAGCAGAGCGCGGGGAACACGGCATGAGTAAAGGGATGCACGGTGCTAAAGCGAAAGATACAGTTATTAAAGTGCCACCTGGTACAGTCGTGATGAACGCAGAAACAAAAGTAGTTATCGCAGACTTAGTCGAGCATGGTCAACGAGCTGTTATTGCGAAGGCTGGCCGTGGTGGTCGTGGGAACTGTCGTTTCGTAACACCGGCAAACCCTGCACCTGAGTTAGCGGAAAAAGGTGAGCCAGGACAAGAGTTAGATGTTATATTAGAATTAAAAGTATTAGCTGACGTTGGTTTAGTAGGTTTCCCATCAGTTGGAAAATCAACATTATTATCAGTTGTGTCTTCAGCTAAGCCAAAAATTGGTGCGTATCACTTTACTACGATCGTACCGAACTTAGGAATGGTTGAAACAGATGATGGTCGCTCGTTTGCAATGGCTGACTTACCAGGATTAATCGAAGGCGCACACCAAGGTATCGGTCTAGGTATGCAGTTCCTACGTCATATTGAACGTACACGTGTTATCGTCCATGTGATTGATATGTCTGGTATGGAAGGACGCGATCCGTATGATGACTATGTCACGATTAATAATGAATTAGAACAATACAACTTACGCTTATTAGAGCGTCCACAAATTATTGTGGCAAATAAAATGGACATGCCAAATGCCGAAGAAAATTTAGAAGAGTTTAAGAAAAAAGTTGGGGATGATGTGAAAATATTCCCGATTTCAGCAGTTTCTCGTCAAGGTTTAAAACCATTATTATTTGAAGCAGCTGATTTAATTGATGTAACACCAGAATTCTTACTGCATGAAATTGAAGATGAAGAATCGGATGCAACAGTGCTTTATAAGCACGAAGGATCAGGCGGCGACTTTGAAATTTCACGCGATGATGATGGTGCATTTGTCCTTTCTGGATATACAATTGAACGTCTATTTAAAATGACTGACTTTAGTCGTGAAGATGGGATTCGTCGATTTGCTCGTCAATTACGTGCAATGGGCGTTGACGAAGAGTTACGCAAACGAGGGGCAGAAAACGGCAACACAGTTCGTTTAATGGAATTTGAATTTGACTTTGTCGATTAAGAATTAGGGGGAAAACTATGAAAAACGTTGCAAATCAACGATATTATTTAGTGCGTGAAGACGTATTAACTGACGCGATGCAAAAAACTTTAGAAGCAAAGCAGCTGTTGCAAAATGGCTCTGTTGCCTCTATCTGGGATGCTGTAAAAGAGGTCGATCTATCTCGAAGCGCATTTTATAAGTATCGTGATGCCGTTTTTCCTTTTCACTCGATTGTTCAGGAACGAATTTTAACGATCTTTATTCAATTACAAGATCGTAAAGGCACACTTGCGAAATTACTTGAAACCGTTTCAGAGGCGCACTGTAATGTGTTGACGATTCATCAAACAATACCAATTCAAGGCCGTGCCAATGTAACACTGTCATTGGATGTGACAAGTATGTCCCATGATTTAGATGATCTAATTCGTAGTTTAAAGCAGCTTGAATTTATCGAGTCTGCTGAAGTGATTAGCTCGGGAGCACTATAACCTGATTCAATAAGTAAAGGGCGTCATGTTTCGCCCTTTCTTATTTAAATGAAATATACTGAAAATTAAATTATTGGAGGGTCCAACATGTCGGAACAAAATTGGGGAAAACGTATTGCTTATTTAGGTCCAGAAGCATCTTTTACCTATTTAGCAACGAAAGGTTTATTCCCGAATGAATGGCATATTCCATATACATCCATTCCAGAATGTATTGAAGCCGTTGCGGAAGGGAAAGTCGATTTAGCGGTTGTACCAGTGGAAAATGCACTTGAGGGCTCTGTTCCTTTAACGGTCGACTATTTATATCACGAGGCAAACTTATACGTGACGGCAGAGGTCATGTCGAAAATTCAGCAACATTTACTTGTAAATAAAATATATGCAGATGATTGGGAAGCGCTAGAAGAAGTTTATTCGCATCCACATGCACTTGCACAATGCCATAAATATTTATATTATAATCATTCGCTAGTAAAGCAAACACCCTATTCTTCAACAGCGGCAGCAGCAGAACTGGTTTCGCAAACAGAAGACCGTTGTATTGCGGCAATTGCGAATGAATCAGCAGCAGAAAAGTATGGATTACATATTGCACAAAAAAATATACATGATTTTCATTTCAACCATACGCGATTTTTTGTTTTATCTAAGGAAAATACGAGACATGCACTTGTCCCATTGCAAGCACAGCCAAAAACGACATTTATGTTGACGTTACCAGTAGATAATTCTGGGGCGTTGCATCAAGTATTATCTGTTTTTGCATGGCGCAAACTGAATTTAAGTAAAATTGAATCACGTCCGTTAAAGACAGGTCTCGGGAATTATTTCTTCATCATTGATATACTAGCAGATGAAGAGGAACCGATGATGAAAGGTGCAATGGAAGAGCTTCAAGCACTTGGTTGCACGGTGAAATCACTCGGTACGTACTTCACCTACGTCACACCGGAATGAGGTGGAAAAGTTGAAAAGTATTGTACTTTTTGATGGGGAATGCAATGTTTGTGATGCAAGTGTCCAATTTATTTTAAAACATGATGCACAAGGCTATTTTCAATTTGCTTCGTTACAAAGTGAATTCGGGCAAACATTATTGAAACAATACGGCATTTCAAATGCAATGAATAGCTTAGTACTCATTGATCAAGAAAAAGCATATACCCAATCCACAGCCGCATTAAAAATTGCCAAAAACTTAGATGGCTTGTGGAAATGGTGTTATGGCGCGATTTTAATACCACCAGTGATTCGTAACACTGCGTATAATATTTTAGCCAATAATCGTTATAAATGGTTTGGTAAAAAAGAGATGTGCTTACTGCCGACGAATGAACAAAGAAAACGTTTCTTATAAAGTGAAAAGGTTGCAACCTCATACGGGGGAGCAACCTTTTTGTGTGATATGAAAACTAATCCTAAATATGCCTCGTCTAATATGTAAGGAAGGAGGGCGGCAAATGGATAGTTACCTATTTCAAACGACAACAACCCAAACAAATGAAGAAATTATCGATGAATTAATGCAAATATATGGGCAAGATGTTTTACAGCTTATTGTGCAATACGTACATAATGTAACGATTGCAGAAGATTTAACACAGGAGATTTTTATAAAATGCTATAAGGCACTCCCGACATTTCAGCAACAATCCTCGATGAAAACATGGCTTTGGAGAATCGCAATCAATCATGCAAAAGATTATTTGAAAAGCTGGTATTACAAAAAAGTGGAACTAATCGAACAAACCTATTTACAGGCACAGCCGACACTTCAAAACGTAGAAAATATCGTTGTACAGCGAGATGAAGAGGATGCGCTCGTACATGCTGTCATGCAATTACCAATTAAGTACCGGGAAGTTATTTATTTATGTTTTTACGAAGAGCAAAAGATGAAGGAGATTGCCGATGTATTACAAATTAATGAGAATACCGTTAAAACAAGATTGCGTAAAGGTAAACAATTATTGAAGAAACAGTTGGAGGGTGAGTTCAATGGATGACCGATTAAAAAACTTGAAAAAGGCGATGAATAATTCCGTTTTCTCCAAGGTGGAATTTACAGCTACTCATCAAATATATGTTCACCAACAGTTGAATGAATCACAATTAGAACAACAGATTTTGACGTTGCTCGTGGATAAAAAATCTGGAATTGAATTAGCCCAGCTATTACATACAAAAGGTGTGCAGGAAATCTTCAATAATGAGGGTATTGTTTATACAATTTTACATGAACAAGAAAATAAGGGATACATCATTTCGCAGTGGGATGACGTAGGGGGGAAATACTATCAACTGACGAAAAGTGGATTGAAATGGCTACGTTCTCAAAATCGAGAAAAAAAGACCCTCTTTGCGAGAAAGCAACAATTGTTGGAGGTGCGTCTGAATGACCATTTCTGACTTTTTAAATACGGTGACGAGCTATATCCGTTCAAATGAGGCGAAAACACATGTGCGAAAAGAATTAAAACAACATATTGAGCATGCTAAAAAAGCGTGGCTACAAAAGGGCTACACAGAGGCAGAAGCGGAACAAAAGGCCATTGAAGAAATGGGGAGTGCAAGCCAACTTGGGAAATCGTTAAATAAAATCCACAAACCAAAATGGGATTGGCTATTAATCAGTTTAATGGTGGTCATTTTTCTTTTTAGCTTCTTACCGCTACTCAATATATCGTACGGATACTATAATAGTTCGGAATTAATTGAAAAGAAAGTGTTTCATATTCTTATCGGAATTGTTTTGATTTTCGTTTTTATGTTGATCGATTACAGAAAGTTACTGCGCTTTGATCTGTATTTTTATGCTGTGGGAATGGCTATTTTAATCCTTCTTCTACTGTTTCCAAATCAGTTCGTAAATGGTCAAGCATTTTTCGCGATTGGTCCGATTGTTATGCAAGTATGGACGGCTATCCCATTTCTATTAATTGCATGGGCAGGATTTTTTACGAGAAAGCAAAGGAGTATATGGCAGCTCCTCGCTTTATTTTTCATTTCATGTTACCCGATACTAGCCAATCCTGATTTGGAAGCATTATTAATTTACGGAATTGTCGTTGCTGTTTTATTTTTATGTAGTACTTATACGAAGAAGCAAAAAATCGTTCTATTTAGCAGTTTCCTTTTTATAGGGGGAGGTTTACTGACAATTTCGATTTCTCAAGCAGCGCCGTATCAATTGGATCGCCTTAATGGTTTTCTATCACCAGAAAAAAACGCAGATGGTTCAGGTTACTATTATTTGTTACTAGAGCGAGCTATAAGTGAAGCAGGATGGTTCGGAGCGAATGAAGTTTTGGTAATCCCTGAAAGCCATACTAATTTTGCATTTGTCCAAATTGTTCATGTTTACGGGCTTGTCGTAGGGCTTATCGTTGCTAGT
This sequence comes from Solibacillus sp. FSL K6-1523, assembly GCF_038005225.1. Classification (NCBI taxonomy): domain Bacteria; kingdom Bacillati; phylum Bacillota; class Bacilli; order Caryophanales; family Caryophanaceae; genus Solibacillus; species Solibacillus sp. FSL K6-1523. The sequence continues at coordinate 3,036,295 of NZ_JBBOSU010000001.1, read as the reverse complement.
ATCTTACTGATAGTAGCAATTCGAAGTATATGGATTGCACGCTCCATACAAAATCCATTTGGTAAAATGCTAATTATTGGTGGTGTGACACTGTATGGTAGTCAATTAATGTATGCAATTTTAATCGCGCTTGGGTTTGTTCCGATTATCGTAATCCCAATCCCTTTCATTAGTTATGGGATGATGCCATTTATTATAAATGCATTTGTAATTGGCATCATTTTAAGTGTATATAGAAGAAAAAACTATCCAAAAAGTCAATTCACCTGACTTTTCGGATAGCTTTTTTAATTTTCGACTAATATACCGAGCGCTCTTAGCTTAGCCTCTGCCAAATTTAAGTTTTCCTCAGCTGTAGCGCTTATTACGTGTAAGTGGGTACCATCTGTTAAAGCGGAAAGGAATTGTGCATTCGTTTCTTGTACCCGTTTTATAAAATGCTCTACTTCTAAACGGTTGGATACCCGAATGGACGCCGTTAACTCTCCGTAAACTGGGTGCTCTACAACGACACTTTCTACTGTTACACCGCAATCAACTAACACGAATAGCTCTTCCTTTGCTTGCTCTGCGGAATGCATGCAAACGATTTTGCGTTCAAATCGCGTCTGTTGCAAATTATGCATATAAATATAGCCTTGGCTTGTTGAAACAATTGGCTCATTTCGCGCTTTCAATAAATTCATATCATTGACAATAACTTGACGTGACACATTTGTATGCTTGGCTAAATCAGTGCCCGTAATTGGTTGCGTTGCATTTTTTAATAAGGCAAGCAGCTCCTGACGTCGCTCTTCACCTAACATTTTTTTCATTACTTTCACCTCTTCTAAAGACAAACCTCTTAATCATAGTGTAACATATAGCGCAAATTGTTGGGTCCTTACGAATTCTTTGGAGGATAATAATTTGTACGAATATGTCTTTCCCTTGGTCACGGTTAAAAACCAGTTCGTGTATGAAAAATTGTGGCAACTGAGCAATTAGCGCATATGCTATTACGAGAAAAGGGGGAAATACGTGCGAGTTCATATTGTTCAAAAAGGTGATACATTGTGGAAAATTGCTAAGCAATACTCCATAGGCTTTGAGGATTTAAAGCGATTAAATGCGCATTTAGCAAATCCTGATTATATTGTACCCGGGATGGAAATTATTTTACCTGAAGGGGGAACAAAGAAGGAAAAAGAAGTGATGCACCAGGCTGTTGTTAAGGAACAGGAAAAGAAACCGATTGTGAAGGAAAAACCAATCACTCCGACACCACCACCAAAGCCAACGTTACCACCAACGCCGACACCAATCCCAGTTCCATTACCAGTTCCGCAAAGACCTTTATGGCAAGGGGATATTTATTTCCAACCCCCAGCGGTACCTGTACAAATCCCAAATTGGCAGAATACACATGTCCATTTCCAACCAACAATTGAAACTCCGATGATGCCGTTGCCGCAACCATTACCACAACCGCAACCACAGCCTGTGCCACCACCGCCAACACCGGCACCATTGCCATTGCCGACGCCAACATTACCACCGCCTGCACCAGCACCATTGCCACTACCAACACCAACATTACCATCACCACAACCGCCGATTTATATTCAGCCGCCTATGCATCAAAATTGTATGCCACAATGTATGCCGATGATGCCGCCTAATTGTATGCCACAGTGGATGCCACCAATGCATCACAACTGTATGCCGCCGATGATGCAACCAATGCCAATGCCAATGCCAATTTGTCCAAATTGTCATGGTCTAAGAATGGAAGAGCCGCCTGCATTTATGCCGATGTATCAAGAGGAATCCCCGATGGAACATTACCATGATAGAGATCAGCAAGTTCGCCATTATCACGAAGAAATGCCAAACTCATGTGGCTGCCAACATCAGCCAATGCCACTTCCGATGCCAATGCCGAATCCATGTGGCTGCCAGCAACCACCGATGCCGTATCCAATGCCGATGCCAATGCCAATGCCGAATTCATGTGGCTGTCAGCAACCACCGATGATGCCGTATCCAATGCCAATGCTACCGCAGATGCATCCACAAATGAATCCGATGCCACATCCGCCGAAGTCATGTCATTAGTCATTAAAGAAAATTGTTGGAAGTGGGAGTCAGCTAAAGGCGATTTTTTTATGAAGTATTATGAAGATGTGTATATCGCACAAAAAGTAAAAACGATTCATAAAAAGTTGAAAAATATACAATTTCCATATCATTTAAACGTTGAAAATAATGGGGATACACATATTTTGAAGCAACGTTGGTATGAAGGAAGAAGTGCAGACTTTAGTAAACTTTCAGATCGACAAAAAACATTGGAAGCGCTACAAGCTTTGCATCAAACGAATGATCAAATCCGTTGGCAAGAAATAGATTTATTGCCATACTATGACCTAAGAGAGAAATGGTATCGTCGGTTTGAAAGGTTCATTGAGCATGAGCGAGAATTGAAAGTGTTATTGCGTGATGATTATAAAAAAATTGTAGCAATGGCTTCAGATGCACTAAATCGAATCGATGGAATTAGTACAGAATTTGAAGAACGAACACTTTTGCATGGGGATGTTGTTCATCATAATTTCATGTTTGGAAAAGATGATGTGAAGCTTGTGGATTTCGATTTAGCGGCAATGGGAAAAAGAACAGATGAACTCATTTTGTGGCTTCACCGTGTATTACCTAATGTCGAATATGATTTGAAAAGTGTCATGCAGGAACATCCTTATTTGCAACATGTCCAGCAAAAAGCGCATTTTCTGCTATTTCCGAATGAAATAATGAGAGAGGCCTTATTTTATTTGAAATTATCACCACGTCAAAAACAAGGTTGTTATCCATTTATTAAAAACTTTTCAGGCGATGTACTTCGTCATGAAAAAAAGTTAAAGCAAATGGTGTTGGAATTAGCGTAAATATAATTGTTCTAAAAGTATATCAGTGTCACTTCATGAATTGATATGCTAAAATAGCGTAGACTGTCTTGATTTTAGGCAGTCTTTCTTCATGTAAAATGCAACGTACGTTCGGTTTTGATGGGGCAGTATGTTATAATGTAAGCATGAATGTGAGGGATTGGACATGTATGATTATTTAAAAGGACAAGTGACGAGAATTACACCAGAATATATTGTGCTGGAGCAGCAAGGAATTGGTTGGCGCTTATTTACGCCCAACCCATTTGTATTTAGACAATCTGCAAGTGAGCAGCAAATATTTGTTTCGATGCAAGTGCGTGAAGATGCTCAGCTATTATATGGATTTCATAGTTTAGATCAACGTGAATTGTTTAAAAAGTTAATTCAAGTATCGGGTATTGGTCCAAAAGGGGCGCTTGCAATTTTAGCGAGTGGTAATCCAACACAAGTGATTCAAGCGATTGAAATGGAAGATGAAGCGTTTTTAATTCGTTTCCCTGGCGTCGGAAAGAAAACAGCCCGCCAAATGATTTTGGATTTAAAAGGAAAACTAGGTGCGTTGCTTGATTCAGTCGAGTTGCCAAGTTCAGAAGAGGAATTGCCGTTATTTGGTGTTAATCCGAATCAGCATGAGCTAGAGGAAGCGATGCTCGCATTAACGGCTTTAGGCTATTCTGAAAGGGAGCTAGCAAAAATCAAACCGCAGCTTGAGAATGAAGAAGGTTTATCTACAACAGATAGCTATATGAAACATGCGTTGAAATTACTATTGAAAATGAAGTGATAAGGAGTGAAAACCATGTCAGACCGCGTACTTTCAAGTGAAGCATCTGAAGCTGAACAACAACTTGAGCTTTCTTTGCGTCCGCAGCGACTTGTGCAATACATAGGACAGCATAAAGTAAAAGAAAACTTAAAGATTTTCATTGAAGCTGCAAAACTTCGTCAGGAAAGTCTTGACCACGTCCTCCTTTATGGTCCACCTGGTTTAGGAAAAACGACATTAGCAATTGTTATAGCAAATGAAATGGAAGTTCAAGTGAAAATGACAAGTGGTCCAGCAATTGAACGTCCCGGTGATTTAGCGGCGATTTTAAGTTCGCTTGAGCCAGGAGATGTGCTATTTATTGATGAAATTCATCGTTTGCCACGGGCGATTGAGGAAGTGCTGTATTCGGCGATGGAAGATTTCTGCTTAGATATCGTTGTAGGTAAAGGTCCCGAAGCGCGCTCAATTCGGCTTGACCTCCCACCATTTACTTTAATCGGCGCAACAACGCGTGCAGGCGCTTTATCGGCACCATTGCGAGATCGTTTTGGTGTTCTCACACGTTTAGAGTACTATGATGAAGATGCTTTAGCTGAAATTGTTATTCGATCTGGTACATTATTTGATGTCGAGATTGGAGGGCATGCTGCGAGTGAAATTGCGCGGCGCTCACGAGGCACACCGCGTATTGCCAACCGCTTGTTAAAACGCGTGCGTGATTATGCCCAAGTATTAGCAAATGGAATTATTTCACCCGAGCTTGCGGCACAGGCTTTAGAGTTATTACAGGTGGATCCGAGAGGGCTTGATCATATCGATCATAAATTGATTCAGTCCATGATTGAGCGTTTTGGTGGAGGACCGGTTGGCTTGGATGCACTAGCTGCTTCGATTGGTGAGGAGCGCATTACAATAGAAGATGTGTATGAACCGTATTTATTGCAAATCGGATTTATTCAAAGATCCCCAAGAGGGCGTATCGCAACGGACCTTTGCTATAATCATTTTGGCTATCCGCCAGCACAAAAAGAATAGAAGGAAGTTTTGAATTTGAAAGTAGAAGATTTTGATTTTCAATTACCAGAAGAATTAATTGCACAAACCCCACTTTTAGACCGCACAGCAAGTCGATTAATGCTTGTTAATCCAAACTCATTAGACGTGGAACATCATACATTTGCCAAAATTTTAGATGAATTCCAAGCAGGAGATTGCCTTGTATTAAATGATACGCGCGTATTGCCAGCTCGTTTAATGGGTGTGAAACAAGATACGGGGGCTAATATTGAAGTATTATTATTAAAGCAAACGAATGATGACGAATGGGAAACGCTTGTGAAGCCTGCAAAGCGTGTTAAAATCGGGACTGTCGTAACATTTGGAGAAGGTTTGCTTACGGCAACATGCACAGGGGAGCTTGAGCATGGCGGTCGTCTATTTAAATTTGACTATGATGGCATCTTTTATGAAATTTTGGAGCAGTTAGGTGAGATGCCATTGCCACCATATATTCGTGAAAAGCTGGATGACCAAGATCGTTATCAAACCGTTTATGCAAAAGAGCGTGGTTCGGCAGCCGCGCCAACAGCAGGGCTTCATTTTACGGAGCCTTTACTTGAAGCGATTCGTGCAAAGGGTGTGGAAGTCGTATTCGTGACACTTCATGTAGGACTAGGTACATTCCGCCCAGTAAGTGTAGAATCAATCGAAAACCATGATATGCACTCAGAGTTTTACAGCGTGACAGAGGAAGCAGCTGCTACGATTAATCGTGTTAAAGCAAATGGAGGCAATATTATTTCTGTTGGTACGACATCGACGCGTACGTTAGAAACGGTTGCTTCAAAAAATGTTGGAAAAATTGTTGCGGATCAAGGTTGGACAAGCATCTTTATTTATCCAGGCTATGAATACAAAGCGATTGATGGGTTAATCACAAACTTCCATTTACCAAAATCGACGCTTGTTATGCTCGTTAGCGCGTTGGCAAGCAAAGAAACGATTATTAACGCGTATGAAAAAGCAGTAGAAGAAAAGTATCGCTTCTTTAGCTTTGGCGACGCGATGTTCATTCGTCCGAAGAAATAAAATGAAATAAGCCAAGTTTGAGCTGAAAAACAAAGTACTGTTTATACTTTAGTTAGAGAGAGGAATTAAATTTACAATGACACAATCACAACCACCAATTCGTTATGAATTAATTAAAACATGCGCGCAAACAGGAGCGCGTCTTGGGATCGTCCATACACCACATGGTTCATTTGAAACACCAACATTCATGCCAGTAGGAACTCAAGCAACAGTAAAAGCGATGAGCCCTGAAGAATTAAAAGAAATGGATGCAGGTATCATCCTATCGAACACATATCATTTATGGTTACGTCCAGGAAATGATGTTGTGAAGGAAGCAGGCGGATTGCATAAATTCATGAACTGGGATCGTCCAATTTTAACGGATTCAGGTGGCTTCCAAGTATTCTCACTGAGCAAGTTCCGTAAAATTGAAGAAGAAGGCGTTCATTTCCGCAATCATTTAAATGGGGACAAGCTGTTTTTATCTCCCGAAAAAGCGATGGAAATTCAAAATGACCTTGGCTCGGATATTATGATGGCATTTGATGAATGTCCACCATTTCCTGCCACATATGACTATATGCTAGCATCTGTAGATCGTACGACACGTTGGGCACAGCGTTGTAAAGATGCGCATCAACGTTCAGATGAGCAAGGTTTATTTGGGATTATCCAAGGTGGAGAATTTGAAGAGTTACGTAAACGTTCAGCAGAGGCACTAGTTGAGATGGATTTCCCTGGTTATGCGATTGGTGGTCTTTCAGTAGGTGAGCCAAAAGATATTATGAATCGCGTATTAGACTTTACAGCACCACTTATGCCAGCAGACAAGCCACGTTATTTAATGGGCGTAGGTTCTCCGGATTCACTTATTGACGGTGCGATGCGCGGAATCGATATGTTTGACTGTGTGTTACCAACTCGTATTGCACGTAATGGTACGTTAATGACTTCAGAAGGGCGCATGGTCATTAAAAATGCAAAATATGCAAAAGATTTCACGCCAATCGATGAAAACTGTGATTGCTACACTTGTAAAAACTATACACGTGCCTATGTACGTCATTTAATACGTACAGAAGAAACATTTGGCCTACGTTTAACGTCTTATCATAACTTACGCTTCTTGATTAAATTAATGGAAGATGTACGCCAAGCAATTCGAGAAGATCGTCTTGGTGATTTTAAAGAAGAATTTTTCGAAAAATACGGTTATAACAAACCGAATGCTAAAAACTTCTAATAATTCGTCTAAAACTTGAAATACTCTACCTTTTTAATGAAATTTTAGAGTTTTTTAGCGCAAAAAATAGCAGTTTTATACTATACTAAGTAAGTGAGATAGAGAAGGGGGGAAAAGATACATGGAAGGCATATTACAATTTGCACCGATTATTATCATGTTCGTAGCAATGTGGTTTATTTTAATTCGTCCAGCACAAAAGCGTCAAAAAGCGACGGTAGCAATGCAAAACGATTTGAAGCGCGGCGATCGCGTTGTAACAGTTGGTGGATTACACGGTGAAGTCGATGCGATTGAAGATACAGTTGTATATTTAAAAGTAGATGATAACACACGTTTAAAATTTGAGCGTCAAGCAATTGGACGCGTTGAAGCAGTTTAATTGGCTTTACGTAGAAGCTGTCTACTTTAATTAGTAGACGACAAATGCCAAATAATCAATTTTAATTCAGCCATAAAAAGCTTGCGGAAATTAATTTTCCGCAAGCTTTTTTGTATAGGAAAAGGCAAAATAGCAAACGCTTAACTGTAAAAAGAGGTGTTTTCGATGAATGATTATATGTTAATTATAGGTAAAACTGTCACGTTATATTTTATTATGCTCCTAGTTTTTCGTTTGATGGGTAAACGAGAAATAGGCGAATTAAGTATAGTGGATTTTGCGATTTTTGTATTAATAGCTGAGGTCGCAGCGCTGGCACTCGCAGATATACATAATCCGTTTATTAAAGACATCTTACCGATTGGTATCCTATTTGTAATTCAGTATGTGAATTCACTGTTCCTTTTAAAAAATAAACGTTTACGAGATTTTATAGAAGGCGATCCGTCCATGGTAATCCGGGATGGTTGGATTGTTGAAATTGAAATGAAAAAGCAACGCTACAATTTGGACGATCTGTTGCAGCAACTACGAGAGCAAGGTGTCGGCTCAGTTCAAGAAGTTGCGTATGCATTTTTAGAACAGTCGGGAAAATTATCGATTTACAAAAAAGACGACCCACCATTAATTATGCCCCTTGTAATGGACGGTTATATCGACAAAAGGCATTTGAGACTGATCAATAAGGATGAAGAATGGCTTGTGCATGAATTGATGGTGCTTGGTTATACAAATATGAAGGAAATTTTTTATTGTAGCTACGAAAATGAAAAATTGTTTGTGCAATTACGAGCGCGAAAAAATTGAACGAATATATTTTAAATCATCTAAGCGAACTTGTCTTGTGAGTAACAATAGTCCGACGATAATTGCGATGGTCATTAAGCTAGACTCTAGTAGGGGTAACCCTTGTGCAAAAATTGGCTGAATGAAACAAGTTAAAATAAATAACGCATATGGCACTAAAAATATTTGAAAACCAATCGCAATCTTTTTATGTTGGCGAATAGAAGCGATGTGTAAAAAAGATGTAATGAGGACACCAAAACCGATTGCGATAATGGCACCGCGCTCCTGTATCGTTTGTTGGGAAGCTAAAATAAATAATAGAAAGAGCTTACCGACCCCACCATAAATGGAATTCATCATGGCAGCACGCGCCTCATCTGCCGCTTGTAAAATAGCATGAAGAGGGCTTTGAATATAATAAAAATAAAAAATAGGTGCTAAAATTTTCATATAACCTCGGTTTTCTTCGAGGTGAAACAATTGAACAGCCAATTCATCCCCATGTAGAAAAAAATACGTAGCTGCAAGGCAACCAATGAGTGAGGATAGCCGGAGTGACATTGCAATACGCAAATTGACTAACTTCCAATTTTGCTTTGCAAGGGCACCACTAACCGCCGGAATTAATACGATGGCGAGTGCACTTGGAATGAAGGCAGGAAACAATAGTAACGGAATATGCACGCCTGAAATAATACCGTATAACGTCGTCGCTGCGGAAGCAGTTATTCCTGAGACGGCCAAAGCTTTTAAGAAAATAATCGGTTCTAAAAACCAAGTGAATGTTCCAAATAATTTACTCCCTGCAGAAGGAAGTGCAATTCTAAAGATGGGATTCGCCGGATATTTTCGTGTCGTTTGATTTTTCATTTGACGTTTTGATTTCCAATAATAAAAGGCTAAAAATAAGAAGGAAAATACTTCGCCAAGCCCAGTTATAGCCATTGCAACTGCAGCGGTTCTTGCAGGGGCATCAGGTGTCACAAATAGTGGGAGTAATAATACGATGAGTGCAATTCGGACACCTTGTTCAAGTAATTGTGCCCAAGCTGTCGGTGCGATTTTCGTAATTCCTTGTAAATAAGCTTTTATTAAACTTGAAAAAATGACAATAGGAATCGTGCAAAGTCCAATATAAAGTGTAAAAACGATATCTTCGTTATGTAAGAGTGTTTTTGCGATAAAAGGAATGCTAAATGCAACGATTGGGAAGAAAATAAGGATGGAAATAAACGAAATTTTAATAGCCGTTTTCATGACAGATTGAATATGCTCGTCTTTATTTTTTGCATAATACTCAGCAACGATTTTTGTAACGGCAATCGGAATACCTAGTTGAATGAGCGATATAAAGAAGATGAAGGTAGGGTAGGAAGTCATATATAAACCGACTGCTTCTTCACCCGCAATCCGCATAAATTGCATTCTGTAAACAAAGCCAAACAGCTTCGAAATTAAAATAACGAACATTAGAAAGAATGTCCCTTTCATGAATGAGCCCAATTATCTTATCCCTTCTCATTTTAAATTGATTCATATACAATATCTATATGCATGAACAACGGTAGTTAAAACTTTGAACGAGGAGTGACAATAATGGCAATTCCGTATGAAAGTTTATATAAAGAAGTTCAGATTGTTATAAATAATAAAATGGAGGAATTTCAATATTTCGGGTACGATGCCATTACGAAAGAAGATTTATGGAATTATTGTATTGAAAAAAAGTGGCGAAAAAAAGATATTAATGAATTGAGATTGCATGAAGTAGTAGCTACTATATTTACAGTTACTTCATCAGAATTAATTAGTTATGCACAAGTGAAAGGTTTAAAAGAAGATACATTTCAACTTCAAATTCCAGCTGAAGAAATGAATCATTTATTTCATTTAAAGCCACCAAACGATTCAGAACAATGAGGATAAAAATAATATAGAATTATTTCGTGATAATTTGACAGGTAACTCATCCTGTTTCATAATGATATTGTTATGCTTTTTGAAGTAATGGAATTATTCTTTTCAAAAAGCGATGAGGTAGTAGGTACATAGTTTTTGGAAGGTGCATTTGCTTTTCCATCGTGCATGCATGTGCGCGAAAATGAGGAGGATTTTTAAATGAAATTAGCAAACCGTATTATTACGTTTGTTCTTGTTGTAGCATTGCTATTTACTGGAATGGGCACAACGGTCGAAAAAGTTTTAAATAACGTAAGACTCGGGCTTGATCTACAAGGTGGGTTCGAAGTTCTTTACGAGGTAGAGTCACTTGTTGAAGGGCAAAAAATAACGCAAGAGGTTTTAACAGATACAACATCTGCATTAAACCATCGAATCAATGAATTTGGTGTAAGTGAGCCAAGCATTGCAGTTGAAGGAGAAGACCGCATTCGTGTGCAACTTGCAGGTATGGATGATCAAGCATCCGCACGTGAGCTATTATCAAGTACAGCGAATTTAACTTTCCGTGACGTAGATGATAATTTATTGCTTGATGGGACAGAATTAAAAGAAGGCGGCGCAAAAGGTTCGTTTGACCAACAAAACCAACCAATCGTTACATTAACATTAAAAGATGCAGCGAAATTTGCCGAAGTGACTGAAAAAGTAAAAAATATGGGTCCAGGACGCAATCTTTTAGTCGTTTGGTTAGACTTTGAAGAAGGTGTCGACTCATATGCAGTCGAGTCACAAAAGCCACCTGCAGATCAAAAATATCAATCTGCAGCATCTGTAACACAAGTATTAAATACGACAGATGTAATGATTTCGGGTAACTTCACAGTTGAAGAAACGAAACAATTCGCTTCAGTATTAAATGCAGGTTCGTTACCAGTTAAATTAACAGAAATTTACTCAACATCAGTCGGCGCACAATTTGGTGAGGACGCGTTAAAACATACAGTATATGCTGGGATTATCGGTGTATTAATTATCTTTGCCTTCATGCTACTGTACTACCGCTTACCAGGTTTTATTTCGATTATTACATTAGCGGTATTCACATATTTAGTATTAATCGTCTTTAACGGAATTAATGCCGTGTTGACTTTACCAGGTATCGCAGCGATCGTATTAGGTATTGGTATGGCCGTCGATGCGAATATTTTAACTGCAGAACGTGTTCGTGAAGAGTTACGAGTGGGCCATTCGGTGAAGGATGCCTTTAGGTTCGGCTCTAAGCAATCATTATCTGCGATTGTTGACGCGCAATTAACAACTTTACTAGCAGCTGCAGTATTATTCTTCTATGGTACAAGCTCAGTAAAAGGTTTCGCAACAACATTAATTATCTCGATTTTACTATCATTCGTAACGGCTGTTTGGGGTTCACGTGTGTTACAAGGCTTACTTGTAAACAGTGGCTACTTCAACAATCCGGCATGGTTTGGTATTAAAAAATCACAGCAACATAATATTGAAGATGGCGTAACAACGCTTGATTTAACAACAAAGTTCGATAAATTGGACTTTGTAGGCAATCGCAAAAAGTTCTATATGCTTTCTACAATCATTTTAGCGGTAGGTATCGGAATTTTAGCTGTTTTCAAATTGAATTTAGGAATCGATTTCTCAGGTGGTACACGCGTTGAAATTGGAGCGGATAGCAAATTATCGCAACAAGAAGTGGAAGAGTACCTAGAAGAAATTGGTTTTGCTAATAGCGATATTGTCATTTCTGGTGATGCGCAAAATATTGCCGTAACACGTTATAAAGAAGACTTTAGTCAACAAGAAGTGCTTGATTTTAAAGCGCAAGTGATGGAAAAGTATGGTCAAGAACCAAGTTTAAGTACCGTTTCGCCTACAGTAGGTACGGAGCTTGCTAAAAATGCAATGAAAGCATTAGCATTCGCAGCATTAGGAATTATCATTTATGTTGCAATTCGCTTTGAATGGCGCATGGGACTTGGTGCGATTATTTCATTACTACATGACGTATTCTTCATCGTAGTCGCTTTCAGTGTATTACGTTTAGAAGTGGACATTACATTTATTGCGGCGGTGTTAACGATTGTCGGTTATTCGATTAATGATACGATCGTAACGTTTGACCGTATCCGTGAAAATATTGATCGTCATGAAAAGATTTCTACAAAAGCAGAGTTGGCAAATATCGTGAACAAATCGCTTCGTCAAACGATGGGACGTTCAGTCAATACGGTATTAACTGTTATTATCGTTGTTGTAGCGCTTATTTTCTTAGGTGCTCCTTCAATTCAAAACTTCTCGATTGCATTATTAATCGGTTTATTAACAGGTATGTATTCTTCAATCTGTATCGCAGCACAAGTATGGTATACATTAAAAGCGCGCGAGATGGACAAAAAAGGTACTGCTGTTGTGAAAAAAGAGAAAAAACAATGGGGTTCAGACGAGCCACAAGTATAATCAATAGAGTAGGACTAGCAAGAAGTTGATGATGACTTCTTGCTAGTTTTTTTGTGAGGATGTAGCTGAAAAATGGATAGAAATCGAAATGTGGTGGATAGGATTTGAAATGTGACGGATAGACTGAAGAATCAGATAGGGAAATGCGAAATTTGCATTAAAATTAAATCTATTTAATCGATGCATCCATTTGATGATCTCCTGCTGCTTCATTTCCTGAACTGATTTCGGCTTGCTTGTTTAAATCCTTTTTTAAGCGCACAATTTCATTTTTCTTTTCATTGATAATTGAGCATGCCACGTCTAATTCTTTCTGTATGCTTTTTACTTGCTGACGGCTACTAAAAATACGGAAAAGTGAAAAACAAAGGCTAATAATAACCCCTGCGAATACCGAACCGAAAATGACTAAAACGAGCGGCCATCTTGCTTCGCCGAACACGTAATTGATTGGTACTTCTGTGACATTGACCGTGGCAAAAATGGCTACAGCAATAGCAAATAGAAGTCCGATTACTAAAACCCACTGCATTTTCAAAGCACTCATCTCCTCGCATCCAAATGGTATTTTAATCTCTTTAGTTTATTTCCTTAATTAGGTGTTTATTAAACCAATGGGGCGCTTTAATTGTGATTTCAAATCTTCTGGATGGGGGTTCCCCTACTTAACCTCCATTTAAACTACAATTTTTTGAGGAAATGTAACACTCTCTCAATTATTGGGGATTTTAACACATAAATTATTCGTTGTGAGTTATTATTACAGTAGAAAAGGAGATGATTACATGAAAAAGTTAACAATAGTACTCATTATACTTATTATTTTCATTGGGATCGGTACGGTGTATTATCGAAATTTGGATAATAATTATAGCGCATTAGAGGATTTCTATTCCTTCCCTATACCAAATGACGCAGTATTAGAGGAAGCGAACGATTATGCGAATAATTACTATTGGGAACCATCTACAGGCACTTCAATTCCTATGAAATACAGGCTAGTGATTTATAAAAATGGGTGGAAGAAGGCAGGGATAGATGGAAGTAGTGTTATTTATGAAAAGAATAATTATCAATATCAAATTACTGTGGTTTATGCGAAGGAATACATCGGGATTGGAAGGAACTAAACGAATTAAAAATTGAAAAGTCGCTTGAATGTTTGAACTTTTGGGCGGCTTTTTAACTTTGATTAAGGTTAACTATGAAGTGAAAAATATCCCCCCTTATCTACCTAACATAATTCTTTTCAAAACAAGTGCGCTTTTCGGTATAATGGACTGCATGAGGAAGTGAAAAAATGATTCAATCAAAAAAAGTTTGGACAGTAAATGAGCCAGATGATCAGGCTGTAAATAAAATGAGTGAAGCATTAAATATTTCAACAATTGCTTCAAAAATATTATTAGCAAAAGGCTGCGAATCTGTTGAACAAGCACAGCAATTATTAACAGTAGATGATAGCCAATACCATGACCCATTTTTAATGGCGGGCATGGAAGAAGCGGTTGCACGGATTGAGCAAGCGCTTGATGAAGGTGAGAAAATCGTTGTATTTGGAGATTACGATGCGGATGGTATTACTAGTACAACGGTTTTACTCAATGTGCTGCTCGATTTAGGAGCGGATGTTGATTTTATCATTCCGAATCGTTTTATCCATGGTTATGGACCGAACGAAGAGCTATTTCGTGAAGTGCATCAAAAGGGCGTACAGCTTATTATTACGGTCGATAATGGAATTAGCGGGAATGATGCGATTCGTGTCGCAAAAGAGCTTGGGATGGATGTTATCGTCACGGATCACCATGAGCCGGGGGATGAGTTACCAATAGCAGATATTATTGTACATCCGCGCATTCCAGCAGGGCATTATCCATTTGGTGAACTTGCCGGTGTTGGAGTAGCCTTTAAATTAGCACACGCTTTATATGGTGAGTTACCTGATCATTTATTCGAATACGTCGCGATTGGTACGATTGCGGACTTAGTACCGCTTGTTGGGGAAAATCGTTATTTAGTACAACGTGGATTAAAGGCGTTACAGCAATCGCCAAATGCTTGGGTACCAGCACTTTGTGAAGTAAGTAGTACAGTACAAAGGGAAATTAATGAAGAAACAGTTGGCTTTTATTTTGGTCCTCGCTTAAATGCGATTGGTCGTTTAGGCGATGCATCTCCAGGCGTTCATTTTTTAATGAGTGAGGAACGGGAACAGGCAAACCAACTAGCCAAGCAGCTGAATGATCAAAATACAGAGCGTAAAAAAATCGTGGAAGAGCTGACTGAGCAAGCGATTGCGATGATTGAAACGAACCCGATGATGAAGGATAATCTTGTATTAGTCGTGGCGCAAGAAGGTTGGAATCCAGGTGTTGTCGGCATTGTAGCATCGCGCATAGTAGAAAAATATTATCGACCTACAATCGTTTTATCACTCGACCGAGAAAAAGGTACGGCAAAAGGCTCCGGCCGAAGTATCGAAGGCTTCCATTTGTTTAATGAACTTGCAAAAAATCGCGATATTTTACCGCATTTTGGTGGGCATCCAATGGCGGCTGGGATGACGCTTCCAATGGACAAAGTCGATGAACTGAGAGAGCGTTTAAATGTACAAGCTAAGGCCGTATTAACAGAAGAGCAACTCATTCAAAATTTACAAATCGATTTGCCGATTGAACTGAGTGAAATTACGGTAGAGGCGATTGAAGATATTCGTAGACTCGCGCCATTTGGAACAGAATTTACAAAACCACTTTTTGCGATTCGAGGTGTGAAAGTAAAAACAATGCGTAAAATTGGCTCTGCTGAAAACCACTTGAAAATGGAGTTAGAAGATGCGTACGGAACGCTTGATACGATTGGTTTTGGTAAAGGTCATTTACATGATGAAATTTCGTATGGTGTGCCGATTTCATTAGTCGGTGATTTACAAATTAATGAGTGGCAAGGCAATAAAAAGCCGCAATTTATGATTCAAGATGTTCAAGTGAGTCAGTGGCAATTATTCGATATTCGTGGCAAAAGTCAAACGGCGAATTGGTTAGCAAAAATACCGCTTGAAACAACAGACTTCATTGCCTTTTCACAACAAACGAAAGCACATTTTGAACCGTTAATTCCGAAGTCGATTGTATGGATTACGGAAGAAAGCGCATTGCATGAACTGTCACCGAATATCGTGTTGCTTGATTTACCGAGTCAGACAACCGTATTAGAAAAGTTATTGAAAACGATTGCGGTGGAACGAATTTACGTTCATTTATATACAGCCGATTCACAATATTTTAACGGCATGCCAACGCGCGATCATTTTAAATGGTATTATGCATTCTTGAAAAAACGACCGTCATTCGATTTGAAAGCACATATTCAGCCGCTATCACAGCATATTGGGCTGAATGTTGATGTCATAAAATTTATGACAAAAGTGTTTTTTGAACTCAGATTTGTTACAATAGAGAATGGTTTGACGACTGTGAATGAAAATGCACCAAAAACGGCATTATCAGAAGCGCCGTCCTATAAAATACGTTCACAACAAATTGAATTAGAGCAAAAGCTATTATATGCTACGTATATAGAGTTAAAACAATGGTTTGATGAGCGAATGGGTTCTTGAGGAGGACAAAAAAATGGATTTAAAACAATTTGTGACAACTGTAGAAAACTGGCCGAAAGAAGGCATTAGCTTCAAAGATATTACAACGATTATGGATAACGGTCCAGCATACAAATATGCAACAGATCAAATTGTTGAATATGCAAAAGAAGTAGGCGCTGAAATTATCGTAGGTCCAGAGGCGCGCGGTTTTATTATCGGTTGCCCTGTTGCCTATGCACTTGAAATCGGATTTGCACCGGTTCGTAAGCCAGGAAAATTACCACGTGAAGTAATTTCGGCGGAATATGGTTTAGAATATGGAACAGATACGTTAACAATGCATCATGATGCTGTAAAACCAGGTCAAAAAGTATTGATTTGTGATGATTTATTAGCAACTGGTGGTACGGTAGAAGCAACGATCCGATTGATTGAACAATTAGGTGGAGTTGTTGTTGGTTGCGCGTTTTTAATTGAGCTTGAAGAGTTAAAAGGGCGCGAAAAAATCGCAAACTACCCAATGAAAACGTTAATTCAATATTAATTTCCATCCCCGTTTTTAGCAAAAGCTTGAAACGGGGTTTTTAGTATAGAATGTTAGTTATCATCTAAAGCAGTGATACTCCCTTTATGTCATTTTATGTTGAATATTTCACATATTTCAAGTTTATCTAAAACTAAATGACCTACTCCCTTTACATACGCTACCTATATTTAATACAATTGAATTTATACCAATTATGAAGAAAACGTGAAAATAAATGGAACAAGGTGGACAAAAAATGGCGAAAGAACAAATATTGGCGCCCGAAGATGTTTTCGAGCTCGCCAAATCCTATATGAATGAAGAACATGTTGCCTTTGTTGTAAAAGCGTACGAGGTGGCAAAAGAAGCACATAAAGAACAGTTCCGCAGCTCTGGGGAACCTTATATTATACATCCTGTTCAAGTAGCGGGCATTTTAGCTGAGCTTCAAATGGATCCAGAAACGGTAGCGGCAGGTTTTTTACATGATGTTGTTGAGGACACAGAAGTAACACGCGCAGATTTAGTGAACGCCTTTAGTGAAGAAGTGGCGAAACTTGTCGATGGCGTAACGAAGCTAGGGAAAATTAAGTATTTATCGAAAGAGGAACAACAGGCAGAAAATCACCGAAAAATGTTTGTTGCAATGGCACAGGACATTCGCGTCATTTTAATTAAATTAGCGGACCGTATGCATAATATGCGAACGTTAAAGCATTTGCCAGCCGAAAAACAGCGTCGTATTTCGCAGGAAACACTCGAAATTTTTGCGCCGCTTGCTCATCGTTTGGGGATTTCAAAAGTTAAATGGGAGCTGGAAGATACAGCATTACGTTATTTAAATCCGCAACAATATTACCGCATCGTCAGCTTAATGAAGAAAAAGCGTGATGAGCGTGAAGCCTATTTAGACAATGTAATGGATGAAATTAATTCACAGCTAAAAGAAGTTGAAATCGAAGCGGATGTTTACGGTAGACCGAAGCATTTATACAGCATTTACCGAAAGATGACGTTGCAAAAAAAACAATTCAATGAAATTTATGATTTATTTGCCGTTCGTATATTAGTTGATAGCATTAAAGATTGTTATGCGGTAATCGGAATTATTCATACATTATGGAAGCCAATGCCTGGTCGCTTTAAAGATTATATTGCGATGCCAAAGCAAAATTTATACCAATCATTGCATACGACTGTAATTGGTCCATATGGAGATCCGCTTGAAGTACAAATTCGTACGAAGGAAATGCATAAAATTGCAGAATTCGGTATCGCAGCACACTGGGCATATAAAGAAGGCAAAACGCTTGATCAAAAAGCTGAAAATATCGATCAAAAGCTGACGTGGTTCCGTGAAATTTTAGAATTCCAAAATGAATCATCAAACGCAGCTGAATTTATGGAATCGTTAAAATTCGATTTATTTTCGGACATGGTATACGTATTCTCACCAAAAGGGGATGTCATCGAGCTACCAGCAGGTTCTGTGCCGATTGACTTTGCCTACCGTGTTCATTCAGAGGTAGGGAATAAAACAATTGGTGCAAAAGTAAATGGCAAGATGGTACCGCTTGATACGCCGTTAAAAACGGGCGATATTATTGAAGTGCTTACATCGAAACAATCATTTGGTCCGAGTCGAGACTGGATTAAAATTGCACAAAGCTCCCAAGCAAAAAATAAAATTAAGCAATTCTTTAAAAAGCATGTGCGTGAAGAAAGTGTCGTTAAAGGCAAGGAAATGGTTGAAAGAGAAATTAAAGCACAGGAATTTGATGTGAAGGAAGTATTGACGCCTGAAAATATTAAACGTGTCATTGAAAAATTAAATTATACCCATGAGGATGACTTGTATGCAGCCGTTGGGGTAGGTGGCATTACTGCACAGCAAATTGTCAACCGCTTAGCTGAAAAGATGCGTAAGGAACGTGAGCAAGAAGAAGCGCTTGAAAAAATCGTGAAAAGCATGAACAATCCTGCTCCTAATAAACGGACAGAATCGGGTGTTATTGTAAAAGGTATTGATAATTTACTCATTCGCCTTTCGCGTTGCTGTACACCCGTTCCAGGAGATGATATTGTTGGTTTTATTACGAAAGGGCGCGGCGTCTCGGTCCATCGAGGAGACTGTCCGAATATTGAAGAGGATGGCATGGCAGAGCGTCTCATTGAAGTTGAGTGGGAAAATGAAGTAACGAATACTCGAAAAGAATATCCAGTTGATATTGAAATTTCAGCATTTGATCGTCCGGGTGTATTAAATGATGTCATGCATGCGGTAAGTGAAGCAAAAACGAATATTTTAGCTGTAACTGGACGTGCCGATCGGGATAAAATTGCGACGATTCACTTAACGATAGCAATTTCCAATATATCAGGGCTTCATAAAGTAGTAGAAAAAATTAAGCAATTACCGGATATTTATTCGGTACAACGCGTTATTAACTAAAAGATTGAAGGTTATTAAAGATGAGAGTCGTATTACAACGTTCAAAAGAAGCATCGGTTACAGTGGATGGAACAGTAACAGGAGCTATTCCTAAAGGTTATGTGTTACTTGTAGGCATTACGCATACCGATACAGAAGAAGATGTTGCGTATGTGGCGAAGAAAATTGCCGATTTGCGTATTTGGGAAGATGAGGAAGGGAAAATGAACCGTTCGATCTTAGAAGTGGGCGGTGAAATTTTATCGGTATCTCAATTCACATTATATGCAGACATTCGCAAAGGAAAACGCCCGAGCTTTATTGAAGCAGCAAGACCAGAACCCGCTGAAGTATTATGGCTTGCTTTTAATGAGCAACTGAAAATGCATGGTTTACAAGTCGAAACAGGTATTTTCGGCGCAATGATGGATGTTGCACTTATTAATGATGGTCCCGTGACGATCATCGTTGAATCGAAATGATTATCTAGCCGTTTTGATAACTCTAAAAAATAAGAGCTTGTTGATGTAAGGGAATCAACAAGCTCTTTTATTTGTCGTGCATTCATTTTTGACAATACTTCACAACTTCATCATACGCTAAATCTCCGCCAAAAATAGACAATGCGCTGCCAATTGTGACATGCAGTTTGCCGTTTGTGAGCTGTTCGAATTTTTGTAAATCCTCTAGAGAACGGACACCGCCAGCATACGTTGTAGGAATCGTTGTCCACTGTGTTAAATCACGCACTAAACTTTCTTGCATCCCATTGCGCTTGCCTTCTACATCCACCGCATGAATTAATAGCTCATCGCAGTAGTTTTCAATCTCTTTTATCGAGTGCGCATTCACTTCAAAGTCGCTAAATTTTGTCCACTTATCTGTAACGACAAACCATTTTCCGTCACGTTCCTTACAACTTAAATCAATGACGATGCGTTCTTTTCCAACAACGTCAACTAATTGCTGTAAGCGCTGCATATCGAGTAAACCGTCATGAAAAATAAATGACGTCACGATGACATGGGATGCGCCTGCGTCAATATATTTCTGCGCATTGTCCGCCGTAATACCGCCACCAATTTGCAAGCCGTTTGGATAGGCATTGAGCGCGCGAATGGCTGCTTGTTCATTACCAGGTCCAAGCATAATGACATGACCGCCTGTTAATTGGTCTTGCTGAAATAACGTTGCATAATAACTAGAATCCTGCTTTGACGTAAAATTTTCAATAACCGCTTGATCGGTATGTCCAAGCGTACTTCCAACGATTTGTTTCACTTTGCCTTCATGTAAATCAATACAAGGTCTAAATTCCATTTAGTTCACGAGCCTTTCTATTTCAACATCAGTTTCTATCATATCATTGACTGCTTGGAAATTGTTATAAAAATCTGATAGTTCGCTCGCGTTTTTAAGCTAGATTTGCTTCAGTTTCCCGCATTAACATGAAACAACAATGGATTTTTGATTCTGTAAAAGACAGGGCATTTTACATATGGTAAAATAAGCGTACAAATGAGCAAGAAAGTGGGCGTTAAAGTGGCGGAAAATCTCGATTTATTTGAACTGAATAAGCTGTTTATTCTTGGACGTCCCATCGTCACAATTTTTCATAATCCAACAAATATGTATTCCATTGTTCGTGTGAAAATACAAGAAACGAATTTACAATATGAAGAAAAAGAAATTATCGTTGTTGGATATGTTCCGCAATTAGCAGAAGATGAACTATACCGATTTACGGGTATCATGAAAAGTCATCCAAAATACGGCATGCAATTCCAAATTGAAACATTTGAAAAAGAGGTACCTTCAACTGAGCAAGGAATCGTTCATTATTTATCAAGTGATTTATTTGTAGGAATCGGTCGAAAAACAGCAGAAACGATCGTTGATAAACTTGGACTCGATGCGCTGACGAAAATTTTAGAAGATCCGAATGCGCTTGATGTCGTTCCGCGTTTACCTGCAGAGAAAAAGATGATGATTCGCCAAACAATTGAAGAAAATTTAGGGCTAGAGCGTGTTATGGTACGTCTAAATGAGTGGGGATTTGGTCCGCAATTAGGCATGAAAATATACCAAAAATACCGTGAAGAAACGATTCATTTATTGACGGAAAACCCGTATCGTTTAATTGAGGATATAGAAGGTGTCGGATTTATTCGTGCTGATGAGTTAGGGTCAAAACTCGGTATGACAGGCAATCATCCCGACAGAGTTAAGGCGGCCGTTTTTCATGTGTTAACGCATGCGGCATTGTCAGAAGGGCATGTATACCTAGATGCCGAAGTTGTCTTGCCTGCTGTTAAAAATATGCTTGAGCAAAGCCAGCGCGTTGAAATTCCGTATGAGGCAATTTCAAAGGCATGCATTGAAATGCGAGAGGAATCGAAAATTTGCGGAGAAGAAACGCGTCTTTATTTACCGTCGCTGTATTTTAGTGAAGTAGGAATTGCGAGTAAAATAATTGAATTAAAAAGTAAGAATGAAACGAGTGAACGTTTTTCGCGCGATGAAATTCGAAAAGCGATTGGTGGAGTAGAAGAAAATTATGGTGTGACGTATGCACCGACACAAGCGCAAGCGATTGAAACAGCGATGAATTCTGCTGTTATGATTTTAACCGGTGGACCAGGTACAGGGAAAACGACGGTCGTACGTGGGCTTGTCGAAGCGTACGCAGAGCTTCATGGTCTTTCATTGAACCCGAAAACGTATGCAGAGAAGGAAGAGCCGTTTCCGATTGTGTTAGCGGCCCCAACTGGACGAGCTGCAAAACGCTTAGCAGAATCGACGAGTTTACCAGCAATGACCATTCACCGCTTACTCGGATTTAACGGACAAGAAAAAGACGAGGAAACAGAGCGTGAAGTAACAGGACGTTTAATTATTATTGATGAAATGTCGATGGTCGATACATGGCTAGCGCATCAATTATTAAAGGCATTACATGAAGATGTTCAAGTTGTATTTGTAGGGGATCAGGATCAATTACCACCTGTTGGTCCCGGACAAGTGCTAAAGGATTTACTCGCTTCTAAGCAAGTGCCTGTTGTGGAATTAACGGATGTTTACCGCCAAGCAGAAGGTTCGACGATTATCGAAATCGCGCACCAAATTAAAAAAGGGATTGTACCGGATACATTGACGACGAAAACATCGGATCGTTCATTTATTCAAGCGGCAGCTTCCCAAGTTACCGATGTCGTTACCCAAGTTGTAAAAGGCGCGCTTGCGAAAGGGCAGGCAATTCGCGATATTCAAGTGTTAGCGCCGATGTATAAAGGTCCGGCTGGCATTGATGCGCTCAATAAAGAAATTCAACAGCTCGTCAATCCAAATGATGGGACGAGGAAGGAACTTGTTTTTGGCGATACCATTTACCGAATTGGCGACAAAGTGCTTCAGCTTGTCAATCAACCAGAAAGCAATGTATTTAATGGCGATATGGGGGAAGTCATTTCGATCATTCGTGCAAAGGAAACGATTGAAAAGCAGGATTTATTAATTGTTTCGTATGATGGCATTGAAGTGACGTACCAGCGTGCCGATTTGAATCAACTGACGCTCGCATATTGTTGCTCTATTCATAAATCACAAGGCTCCGAGTTTCAAACGGTTATTATGCCAGTAGTGCGCGGCTATTCAAAAATGTTGCGACGAAACTTACTGTATACAGGCATTACACGTGCGAAAAACTTTTTAATTTTATGTGGGGAGCCCGATGTTTTAGCGAACGGTTTAGCGAAAACAGATGATTTAACACGTTTTACAAGTTTAAAAATGCGTTTAAATCCGGTGGCAATGGATGATGATGTGCCACAAGTCGAAGTGCAGGAGAAAGTAGAAGCTCAACCAACTGCCGAAAAAAAACAACAGGAATCAACACACGAACAGTTAGGTTTATTAAATGTTTCACAGTCGCATAAAATTGGTGAAACCTTATTGAATCATTTAACGACTGAAACGGCTCCATATGTGCATCCACTTATTGGAATGGACAATGTCTCGCCGTATGATTTTATGGAGGAATAGTAAGGAGTTATAAATGGCGAAACATTATTGTGAATGATGTTTTGTATAGGTTGAACAAAAGATTCTATCCTTATCATGTAAGTGTTCTCATAAAACTTCTAATGAGGTATTAACTAGTTTAGGCTGGCTAAGCACATGAGGCGCACAGACAATGTTAGCATAAATCTGTACGACTCAACTTTGTGCTTCGTGCAAGGTCAGCCTCCATTTAAAAGTTGGCAATCTGAAACTTTCTATACAGGGTGCGTCGCTACCGTGGGAGGCGACGTTTTCTTAATTAGATTTTTATTCTAATTGGATGATTGTTTCATAAGTGCAACATATATGGTTTTTTTATTTTGAATAAGTGAATAAGTTGAATTTCTATGTAAAGTGAAGAGCAAAGGAAACAAATATAAATAATTTTAAAAAGAAAAGCCATGAGCATATCACGAATGACATTTCATGGCTTTTAAGCTTGCTTTAAAATTTGTATTTGAGAACAATACTAGGTCTTTTATCTATATGTTATAAACCCTTGTTGCACTGAGGGTACTGTTCGTTTAAATGTAATCTTCCACAAACTTTTAATCTATTTTAAATTTTTTCGTTCAAGCAAATTTCTATGAATTCTAAAAGATTTTTCGCTTCGATAGTACGATTTCCCCAATCATGCCAAAAGTACAAAATCTGCCCCGCCACTCCAACTTCAGATGGATCTGTATCAATGCAAAGATGATCACCACCGCCATTTGCTGCAATGGGAATCCATTTTGAATTCCAAAGTAATGGCTTGAGCTCTTTTTCAATATTGGGTTCTAAATCATCATCTGGATCGAATTCTTCCTGTAAGAAATTCCAAGTATCTATAATCTCAGAAATAGGCGATAGGGTTAAATTTCTCACAAAAGGATTCACTTCATTTTCCCAAACTTGTCCGTTATATACCTTGTAAAAGCTCTTCATTTCTTCAGGAAGTGTAACACCCAGTGTATGTTCGAGAAGTTGAAACTCTTCGTCATTTGCACCAGATTGAAGATTTAATGATTCTTTAAAGTTACTATTATTATTTGAACCACTTTCAATAATACGTTTCCATAAATGATTAGCTCGATCTATCATATTTTTAATCTTTCCTTTCAAGTCTCAAATGAGAAATTTCTTTATTCAAAGTAAATTTATTTCTATATACTTTTAGTTACTTACAGGAATAGTTAGTCATTCATACTCGGAGCCAAAGCTCAAGTAGCGATAGTGTTTTTGTTCTAAAAATGGATGCGCTAGTATACCTCTTCACTTAATGCGAGTAACTTGTCTTTGTTTTGAATTAAATAACCCCGATTTTGTTTCACAAGAATGCCGGCTTCACAAAACGCTGCCAATGTATATAATAAATGCCGGTAAGAAACGCCTAAAAACTCGCAAATTTCCGTGTGTTTTTCTTTATAAAAATCTTGATCGGAGCTGAGTAATATAAAGGCAGCTAGCCGATTATCTAATGGGTATGCTTGGTTTTGTGTATATTTCGCTGTTACTTTCATTTCTTTGTCACTTAAAAGCATACAAAGTTCGCGCAAAAAAATGACATCGGTTAATAATTGTTTTCTAAATTGTTGAATAGGAATCGCGAGGCATATTGTTTTTGTGACAGCTTGGATTCCTTTTGATACCCTTTCACTATCTAATAGCTCCATCTCTCCCATAAAAATAGGTGCGGTAATGAAATCGATTAAGGACACTTTGCCGTTTTTATGTGTCACATATAGTTTAGCCTTTCCCTCGACCATATAATATAAATATTCTGGGTGAGATCGTTCTTTAAAAATGAATTCCCCTTTTTCAAACTGATGAACAGCTAAATAAGGTGTTATATCAAATGAAAATAAGTGATTAATCGGGTACTGGTCAATGTAAAGATTCCGTAATGTATTCGTTAAAACTTTCAAATCGCTCACGACCTTTATAAAATATGAGATATCTCACATTATTGTATTAAAGAACGTGTTATCATTCAACGTAATGTATTGGAGGGGAATAAATTTTCATGAACAATCAGCGTTGGTTATCGCAAAATTTCTTTACATTTTTTATTACATGGGGCATCTTTTTACCGTATTGGACAGGTTGGCTAGTCAATGATAAAGGATTATCCGTATCAGAAGCAGGCATTATTATGAGTTTCGGCTTAGTTGCGCGCGCATTATCAACAATGTTTATCTTTCCGTATGTATCAAAAATTTTAAGCAATAAACAAGTATTATTATTTTTCACGACGATGTCATTAATTGTGACTGTTTTGTACATACCAATGGATTCATTCGAAGGTTTGTTTATTGTGACAATGCTATTTAGTGCAATGTTTCCTGCGTTATTGCCAGCAGTTGAAAGTGGAGCCTCGACGTTAATGCAACAAGGAAATGTTCATTACGGAAAAGCACGTTCACTCGGCTCGTTTGGCTATATTTTGTCGGTATTAGTTATTAGTATGTTTACCGGTACTTACGGGGAACAAATCATATTATGGTTTATGATTTTAGGTTTAGTTGCGCTATTGGCGATTCAATTACTACCGGCACCAAAAGTTTTATTAATGCGACCTGAGCGTGAGAAAAATGCGAAGTCTTTATCGATGACAGGCTTACTCGAAGTGAAAAGCTTTGCAGTCGTGTTACTCGTCGTCATTTTACTACAAGGGGCGCATGCTTCTTATTACAGCTATGGCTATATTTACATACAAAATTTGAATGTCAATCCATTTTATATTGGGGTTATTTTAAATGTCGCGGTCGTGTTTGAAATACTTTATTTTTTAAAGGCAGATTCGTTTTTATCCAATTGGCGACCTTCATCCTTATTAATTTTAGCCGCAGTTGGTGCAAGTGTACGTTGGATTGCGATTTATTTATTCCCGAGCATCCCGGTATTTGTTATGACGCAAGCGCTCCATGCTCTATCATTTGGGGTGGCGCACTATGCATTTATCCGCTACATTACGCAAAACTTACCGAAAGAGCAAATTCCGAACGCACAAGGAATTTATTCGGCATTTGCGATGAGTTTAAGTGCTGCTGTACTAACATTACTCGGTGGTGCACTTTATGAAATCGAACCAGGACTTGCATTTTTAGGGATGGCGATTTTCACTGTACCAGCCATTTTCCTACTTTTATTAACGCGTAATCGATTTAATTATTAACATCATTTTTTTGGTACCTTATTTTGAAATGAATAACATTCCAATTGACAGTTTGCCTGCAATTTTTTATAATGAGAAGCAGAATACATTGAACACGATGATGGAAAAAGTATGTTTTACAAACGTGTATAGAAAGAGATTTCAAGGCTGAGAAAATCTCCACAAGCGTAATTCAGAAAGCTACTCCAGAGTGCAGTTAATCCCTGCCGTTTGCTCACGTTACGAGCAACTGAGATATAGTGTCTAACTTTATTCAGCGGAAGTCCCTTGCCTTAAGATTTAGGGTTAAATCCAAATTTCCTATCCGTTAATGGGTAGGCAAACACAAGCTGAATCAAGTTAACGCCCCGGCGTATTTGATTGCATTATAAATTAGGGTGGTACCACGAGATAACAGTCTTCGTCCCTTTACTAGGGATGGAGGCTTTTTTGTGTTTACATCATCAATAATCGTTCATTACTAATTAGGAGGAAATACAGCATGCCAACAAAATCAATGACAGCAACAGAAATTCGTCGTCTCTTTTTAGAATTTTTTAAAGAAAAAGGACATCACCATGAACCATCTGCACCACTTGTGCCAATTAACGATCCGTCACTATTATGGATTAACTCAGGTGTTGCGACTTTAAAGCCTTACTTTGATGGTCGTATCATTCCGGATAATCCACGTATTACAAATGCGCAAAAATCAATTCGTACAAACGACATTGAAAACGTAGGTAAAACAGCGCGTCACCATACGTTCTTTGAAATGTTAGGAAACTTTTCAATCGGTGATTACTTCAAAAAAGAAGCAATTCACTATGCATGGGAATTCCTTACAGATGAAAAGTGGATGGGCTTTGAAGCGGATAAATTATCGATCACAATTCATCCAGAAGACCAAGAAGCATACGATGTTTGGCATGATGAAATTGGCATTCCAAAGGAGCGCTTAATCCGTTTGGAAGGAAACTTCTGGGATATCGGAGAAGGTCCATCTGGTCCAAACTCTGAAATCTTCTACGATCGTGGAGAAGTATACGGCTTTGGTGCACCTGAAGAGGAAATGTACGCTGGTGGCGAAAATGAGCGTTATTTAGAAATTTGGAACCTTGTGTTCTCACAATTTAACCACAATCCAGACAACACATATACGCCACTACCGAAGCAAAATATTGATACAGGTATGGGACTTGAGCGAATCGTTTCGGTTATTCAAAATGTACCAACGAACTTCGATACAGACCTTTTCATGCCAATCATTGAAAACGTAGAAAAATTTGCGAACCGCAACTATATGCGTCCAAATGAAGTAGATTTAAAAGAAATTTTTGGTTCGGCTGAAGATATTAATACACCATTCAAAGTTATTGCGGACCATATTCGTACAGTTGCTTTCGCAATTGGTGATGGTGCATTACCATCAAATGAAGGACGCGGATATGTATTACGTCGTTTATTACGTCGTGCAGTGCGCTATGCAAAACAAATCGGTATAGAAAAACCGTTTATGTTTGAATTAGTTCCAACTGTTGGCGCGATTATGGAAGATTTCTATCCACAAGTAAAAGAAAAAGAAGCGTTCATTCAACGTGTTATTAAAAATGAAGAAGTTCGTTTCCATGAAACATTAGATGGCGGTTTAGCTATTTTCAATGAAGTTGCGCAAAGCCAAAAAGCAAAAGGCGAAACAATTATTCCGGGTGCAGATGCGTTCCGTTTATATGATACATTCGGTTTCCCAATCGAATTAACAGAAGAGTATGCTGAAGAAGTAGGCATGACAGTTGATCATGAAGGCTTTGAATCAGCGATGGAAGAACAACGTAACCGTGCTCGTAATGCGCGTGCAGATGTTGATTCAATGCAAGTGCAAAATGAAGTATTAGCGAACTTAAAGCAAGAATCAACATATGTATACAATGTGCTTGAAACAACGGGTACTGTTGCAGCAATCGTTGTAGATGGTCAAGAAGCACAAGCGGCTACAGAAGGACAAGAAGCGTTAGTAATCCTTTCTGAAACACCATTCTACACGGAAATGGGTGGACAAATTGCCGATACAGGTGTCATTGAATCAGATGGCTTTAAAGCACTTGTAAAAGATGTTCAAAAAGCGCCAAATGGTCAACCGTTGCATACAGTGTTCATCGAATCAGGTGAAATGCATGTTGGAGAAACGATGACAGCGCATGTTGACCGTGAAAAACGTACACTTATTTTGAAAAACCATACAGCAACACACTTAATGCACCGTGCACTTAAAGATGTTTTAGGAGACCACGTTGCACAAGCAGGTTCTTATGTTGGTCCAGATCGACTACGTTTTGACTTCTCACATTTCGGCCAAGCTACGAAGGAAGAGTTAGCTCAAGTGGAACGTGCAGTGAACGAAAAAATTTGGGAAGATATCGAAGTAGTCGTACAAGAAATGGCGATTGACGAAGCAAAAGCGATGGGTGCAATGGCATTATTCGGTGAGAAATACGGTGATGTTGTACGCGTAGTAGCGGTATCAGATTATTCAATCGAACTTTGCGGTGGTTTACACGTGCAACGTTCGTCTGAAATTGGTTTCTTCAAAATTGTTTCAGAAGGCGGTATCGGAGCGGGGACACGTCGTATCGAAGCAGTAACAGGAAAAGCAGCTTACTTAGCTGTGAAAGAAGAAGAAGCGATTTTAAATGAAGCAGCGGCTTTATTAAAAGCAAATCCAAAAGATGTTGCAACACGCGTCGCATCATTACAAGCAGATTACAAAGAATTACAACGTGAGAACGAGTCATTATCTCAAAAAATGGCCAATGCGCAAGCGGGTGCAATCATTGATGCAGCTCAAAAAATTGGTGATGTCACTGTATTAGCAACACGCGTTGAAGCAAAAGATAATAATCAATTGCGTCAAATGATGGATGACTTGAAAGAAAAAATGGATGCAGCGATTATTGTCCTTGGTGCAGTAGCAGATGATAAAGTAATGCTATGTGCGGGTGTAACGAAAGATATCGTAGGTGGTCAGCACCATGCAGGAAATATCGTGAAAATGGTTGCGGAAGCATGTGACGGTAAAGGTGGCGGACGCCCAGATATGGCGATGGCTGGTGCGAAAGATGCAACGAAATTAGACGACGCATTAACAGCTGTTTATGAGCTTGTAAAAACATTCTAATTGTTTACGAGTACTTGAATAAAATATAGTTTATCGGTAAAAGTAAATAAGCATATTTGAAGTGCATGGATGAATAGGATATAATAGAGAAAATGGAGATGGTTCTATATTCCATCTCTCTATTGCTGAAAGCGAGGTGCTGGTCTTGAGTTCTTTCGATCAAACGATGAAATTTAGTTTTCCTGAAGAGTCAATGGAACAAGAAGTAAAGCAAGTGATGTTGAAGGTGTATTCGTCATTAGAGGAAAAAGGCTACAATCCAACTAACCAAATTGTAGGTTATTTATTATCTGGTGACCCGGCATACATCCCTCGCCACCAAGACGCACGCAATGTAATCCGCAAGCTAGAGCGAGATGAAATTTTAGAAGAGCTCGTAAAATTTTACATTAGAAAGAATACCGAGGCGGACAAATGAGAATTATGGGTTTAGACGTCGGCTCTAAAACAGTCGGCGTTGCAATTAGCGATGCGTTTGGCTGGACTGCTCAAGGCATTGAAACAATTAAAATTAATGAAGCAGTCGGCGAATTTGGCATACCTCGTATTAAAGAGCTTGTCAATGAGCATAGTGTAACAGAATTTGTTGTTGGGTATCCAAAGAACATGAATAATACAGTGGGACCTCGTGGGGAAGCATCTGAAGCCTATAAACAGCTTTTAGAAGAGACTTTCGGGTTCCCTGTAAAGCTTTGGGATGAACGCTTAACAACGATGGCGGCAGAACGTATGCTAATCGAAGCAGACGTAAGCCGAAAAAAACGCAAACAAGTCATTGATAAAATGGCAGCTGTCATGATTTTACAAGGATATTTAGACAGCAAAAACTAAATTTGCAGGTAAAACAGCAGATGGATCGAGGCTTGGCCTTAATATTATGAAGAGGTGACAATTAATGTCAGAACAACAACATCAAATTACAGTAGTAGACGAAAACGGTAACGAACAACTTTGCGAAATTTTACACACATTCGATTCAGAAGAATTCGGTAAATCGTACGTATTATATTCATTAGTAGGTGCTGAAGAAGACGCAGAAGGTGCTGTAGAAATTTTCGCATCATCATTTGTGCCAGCTGAAAACGGTGAAGATGGCGAATTAGAGCCAATCGAAACAGAAGCTGAATGGGATTTAATCGAGAGCGTTTTAAATGCGATTGAAGACGAGCTAGGCGAAGAATAATTTAACGTTTAACAGTTTGTAGGGAAATCCACATAACGACGGACAAGACCTCATACATTGTATAAGGGAAGTCTTGCTAAAACAGAGGAGGCAGTTGCTGACTCTGTTTTGCTATTTAGGAGGAAATCAACGATGGAAGAACAAATTTTTGTATTACAAACGGAAGATGGCGGGGAGCAGCAATGTCGCGTTGTTTTTACATTTGATTCAGATGATCATTCTTACGTTTTATTTTCATTAGTAGGCGACGAGGATGCGGGTGTATCGGCATTGCGTTTTGAATTAGATGAAAATGGCGAAATGGCTGATTTTGCAGACCTTGAAACGGATGAAGAATGGGCAATGGTAGAAGAAGTAATGAACACATTAATTAGCGAGTTTGGTGCAGATCAAACGAACTACTTCACGATTACAAATGATGAAGATGAAGAAATTATGTGCCAAATTTTACACCGTTTTGAACGCAACAATAAAGATTACTTGTTTTATGCAATCGTAGAAGATGAAGTACCAAATTTAGATGAAGTTTTTGCTTCTGCATTTATTGCTGGTGAAAATGGTGAAGTAGCAGATTTACTACCAATTGAAACAGATGAAGAGTGGGCAATGGTAGAAGAAGTATTAGCATCATTAGCGCAACAATAATCTTGTGAATGTGAAAATTTAGTAATGAGCAGGTCCTAAACAATTGTTTAGGACCTT
This sequence comes from Solibacillus sp. FSL K6-1523, assembly GCF_038005225.1. Lineage (NCBI taxonomy): Bacteria > Bacillati > Bacillota > Bacilli > Caryophanales > Caryophanaceae > Solibacillus > Solibacillus sp. FSL K6-1523. The sequence continues at coordinate 3,004,901 of NZ_JBBOSU010000001.1, read as the reverse complement.
TTCGATGTGTTAACAATATATTTTGAACTAAATAAGTCAGATTACGTCTGAAATTATGTCGCGAAAACTAGAAACTTGTATTAGTTTCGCTTGTTTGATTGTATCAAGTAGAAATATTTTGTATCATATGTAGAGAATAAGGGGGGACACCCGTGATAAAAGATGAACAAAAACAAGAAATGTTTAAAAAAATGAAAGATAGAAAGGGAGAAATTAAAATCGTGCGAAAAATTGTATTAGTTGTCGCGCTTATTGCTCTCATTCTACTTGCAATTGGCGGCTACTTTGCCTATAGCTATATATCTTCTGCATTGAAACCAGTAAATCCAGAATCAGATATAAAAATTGAAATTGAAATTCCGATGGGGTCTGGTATTACTTTAATTTCGAAAATTTTAGAAGAGCATAAAATCGTTCAAGATGCGCGCGTTTTTAAATATTATACGAAATTTAAAAATGAATCCGAATTCCAGGCTGGTAATTATTCATTAACACAGTCAATGACACTTGACGAAATTATTGAAAGTTTAAAAACTGGACGAGTTTATCGTGAGCCTGTATTTACAGTAACTATCCCGGAAGGCTTAACATTAGAGCAAGTTTCGAAAATCATCGAAAAAAATACGCAACATAAAGCAGCTGATTTTATGAAAAAAGTGACAGATGAAGCGTATATTAAGCAACTAATGGTCGATTATCCTGATTTATTAACAGAAGCGATTTTTGGCGAAAACGTCCGCTTTGCACTGGAAGGGTATTTATATCCAGCGACCTATTCTTTCTTTGAAGAAAACCCAAGCTTGGACGAAATTATTAAAAAGATGTTAAGTGCGACGGATTCAATTATTTCTGAATTCGAATCGGTACTAATTGAAAAAGAGATGTCTGTACATGAGCTACTAACATTTGCTTCCTTATTAGAAGAAGAAGCGACAGCGAAAACCGACCGTGAAACAATCGCGAGTGTTTTCTTTAACCGAATGGCCATTGATATGATGCTGCAGACGGACCCGACTGTACTTTACGCACTCGGCTCGCACAAGGATCGTGTATTGTATGAAGATTTAGAAGTAGAGAATGCCTATAATACGTATAAAAACGTAGGCTTGCCACCAGGACCAATTGCAGGTGCCGGGAAGTCTTCAATCGAGGCAACATTAAATCCATCACAAACGGACTATTTATTCTTCTTAGCGGATAAGGAAGGCACGAATCATTTTGCCAAAACCTATGAAGAACACTTAGTAAATATTGAGAAGTATTTACGCTAAATTGACATCTATAGGGGCTTGAGCCAACACGATGTTGTGAAAGGAATCGAATGCTTTACTTTCCTCTCTAAAGGCGGAATTAGTAAAGATAATTCGCATTCCTTTTCTTTTCATGCTATTATAAGTTGTGATTTTTTGTCCTAATATATAATTTATTGTAGGCGCAAACAACTAAGTTTCGTCTTTTTTCATGGAATTTCATGCATGGAAAAAGAATGCGCCTATAAACAGCTAAAAGGGGTTTAACGAATGGAATTATCAGATGCGTATATCGCTTCTTTCATATCGGATCGTGATGAATTACTGCTTGAAATGGAACGATTTGCACAGGAAAATCATGTGCCTATTATGCAATTAGCTGGTATTGAATCATTGAATCAATTACTGCGCATTCAAAAACCGCAAAGCATATTAGAAATCGGAACAGCAATCGGTTATTCGGCAATACGTATGGCACAAGCATTGCCACAATGTCAGATCGTGACGATTGAGCGAGATGAGGCCCGTGTTCAACATGCAAAAGCGTTTATCGCCAGGTCAGCAGAAGCAAATCGCATACAGGTAATTGAAGGTGATGCGTTAGAAGTAGAACTTGAAGAGATTCCATCTACTTTTGATGCCGTTTTTATTGATGCGGCGAAAGGCCAATACTTAAAGTTTTTCGAAAAATATTCACCGCTCGTACCATCGGGTGGCGTATTATATATCGATAATATGTATATGCACGGACTTTCAGACTTAGATATTAAAGAAGTACCGAGAAGAAAAAGAACGATGATCCGCAACTTAAAAACGTTTTCTGACTGGATTATGGCGCATCCGGATTATACGAGCGCATTTTTCCCAGTTGGCGATGGATTGTTAATTTGTTTGAAGAGGTGACGAAAGGTGAAGAAACCAGAATTATTAGTAACGCCACAATCGGTGGAACATATAAAAGCATTACTACAAGCAGGTGCGGATGCATTTGTCATAGGTGAACAAAAATTTGGCCTACGTTTAGCTGGAGATTTTACAGTAGCACAAGTAGAAGAAGCAACGGCAATCATTCATGCTGCAGGTAAAAAAGTGTATGTCGCAGTAAACGCGATTTTCCATAATGACCGCATTGATGCATTAGACGCGTATGTGTTAGAAATGCAACGAATTGGCGTGGACGCATTATTATTCGGTGATCCAGCGGTTGTCATGTCGGCTCGTGAACAAGGTATTACGATTCCTCTACATTGGAGTCCTGAAACGATTGCTACAAACTGGTTCCAAGTAAACTATTGGGGTGAGCGTGGTAGTAAGCGTGCCGTATTAGCGCGTGAGCTTTCAGTGGATGAAGTGATTGAAATTAAAGAAAATACAACGCATGAAATCGAAGTGCAAGTGCACGGCATGACATGCATGTTCCAATCGAAGCGTTCATTGCTAGGGAACTATTTCTTATATCGCGATGAAGCAATGGAAATTGAAAACCGTAAAGACCAAAAAAATATGTTCTTACATGACAAAGAGCGTAAAAATAAATACCCAATTTATGAAGATTTAAATGGTACACACATCTTCTCACCAAATGATATGTGCATTATCGAAGAATTAAATGAATTATTCGAAGCAGGTATTGATTCGTTGAAAATTGATAGTGTTCTTCACACATTTGACTATGTCGTAACGGTAACGAATTTATATCGTCAAGCAATCGATGCTTACTTTGACCAAGGTGAAGATGCATACGAGGACATTAAAACTGAGTTATTTGAGCAAATTGAGGCCATTCAGCCAGCTTTACGCCCACTGGACACAGGATTCATCTATAAAGAAACAGTATACTAGGAAGGGGAGCGTAACAGATGCTTCAATTAATTCAAAACGAAAAAATCCGTTCAACAGTAGACGGTCAAACAGTTATTACGAAAAAACCAGAGCTATTAGCACCTGCGGGTAGTTTAGAAAAATTAAAAGTAGCTGTGCATTACGGAGCAGATGCTGTATTTATTGGTGGACAAGAATTCGGTTTACGTTCTAATGCAGGCAACTTCACGATTGACGAAATGAAAGAAGGCGTTGAATTCGCCGAAAAATATGGTGCAGTCATTTATGTAACGACGAATATTTTTGCGCACAATGAAAATATGGACGGCCTTGAAGAATATTTACAAGATATTGAAGGTGCTGGTGTAAAGGGAATTATCGTAGCGGACCCTTTAATTATCGAAACATGTAAAAAAGTTGCACCAAAACTAGAAATCCACCTTTCGACACAGCAATCATTATCGAACTGGAAAGCTGTGAAGTACTGGAAGGATGAAGGTTTAGAGCGTGTTGTACTTGCCCGTGAAGTGGGTGGGGAAGAAATGCTGAAAATGAAAGAAAAAGTAGATGTTGAAATCGAGGCATTCGTACACGGTGCAATGTGTATTGCGTACTCAGGTCGCTGTACATTGTCGAACCATATGACAGCGCGTGACTCGAATCGAGGCGGTTGTTGCCAATCTTGCCGTTGGGACTATGATTTATATGAAAACAATGACGGGGAAGAAGTAGCATTGTTTAATGAAGGTGAAGCACCATTCGCCATGAGTCCGAAAGATTTAAAATTAATCGAATCAATTCCACATATGATTGAGCTTGGCATTGATTCATTAAAAGTAGAAGGACGTATGAAATCAATTCACTACGTAGCAACGGTTATTTCTGTATACCGTAAAGTCATTGATGCTTACTGCGCGGACCCTATCAACTTTAAAATTAAAAAAGAATGGTTGGAAGAACTAGCGCGCTGTGCAAACCGTGCTGCTGCGTCATCATTCTTTGAAGGCGAACCGAGCTACAAACAACAAATGTTCGGCTTCCATTCACATAAAATGAAGTGGGACTTCGCTGGTCTTGTGTTGGATTACGATGCGGACACACAAATGGTCACATTAGAGCAACGTAACTACTTCAAACCGGGAGATACAATTGAATTTTTCGGTCCAAACATGGAAACATTCGAACAAACTGTTGGACAACTTTGGGATGAAAAAGGCGAAGAGTTAGATGTTGCGCGCCACCCGTTACAAATTGTGAAATTTAAAGTCGAACAACCAGTGACAGAACTCGACATGATGCGAAAGGAGAATAAGTAAATGAAAAAGCGCCCAGTTGTTATCGGGATTGCAGGTGGTTCATGCTCGGGGAAAACGAGTGTAACGAAAGCCATTTACGATGTCTACCGTGAGCATTCAGTTGTTGTCATTGAACAAGATTATTATTATAAGGATCAAAGTCATATGACATTTGAGCAACGTCTTGAAACAAATTATGACCATCCTTTAGCTTTTGATAATGATTTATTAATTGAGCATATTCATACATTACTTGATTACGAAGCGATTGAAAAACCGGTCTACGATTACGTCAACCATACGCGTTCAGAAGAAGTGATTACCGTTGAACCACAGGATGTTATCATTATTGAAGGTATTCTCGTATTAGAAGATGAACGCCTACGTAATTTAATGGACATTAAGCTTTTTGTTGACACGGATTCAGATTTACGTATTATTCGTCGTATTCAACGTGATATTAAAGAGCGTGGACGTACGGCTGATTCGGTTATCGAACAATATTTAACAGCGGTTCGCCCAATGCATAATATGTTCATTGAACCAACAAAACGTTATGCAGATGTCATCATTCCAGAAGGTGGCGGAAACAACGTGGCAATTGATTTAATGGTCACAAAAATAAAAACAATTCTTGAATCTAATTCAATTGTGTAATATGATGAGTTAGTATTTACAATATTTTCATTTCATTTGACAAATTCAAATGTCAATTATATTAAGTATTAGTGAAATTCGGTTGCTAGTAATTACTGTGTAAAACGCCTTCTATACTTGGCCATTTGCACATAGTATGAACTAGTAGTCGGGTTTTCTATTATTTATGAATTAAAATCAATCAACGTTTGTTGGTAGAGCGTTTGTGCATCCATTAAAGCACATGCGCCATTTTATTATATTATTACTAAAAAAGAAAACGATTGCAAAAAAGATAGAATGCAACGGAAGTTTTCGAGCATTTACTAAGGAGTGGGAATTATGTCAAACGAAAAACAGTACCCTATGACGAACGAGGGGAAACTAAAACTAGAAGCAGAATTAGAAAGCTTAAAAACAGTAAAACGTCCGGAAGTAGTAGAGCGTATTAAAGTAGCTCGTAGCTTTGGGGATTTATCGGAAAACTCTGAGTATGATTCGGCGAAAGAAGAGCAAGGATTTGTTGAAGGTCGTATTTCTGCAATTGAACATATGTTACGCAATGCTGTAATCATTACAGAAGATGGTACAAGCAATGCGGTTGCATTAGGAAAAACGGTTACTTTTGACGAATTAATTAAAGGGAAGCGCGCAAACTTTGAGGAAAGTTATATCATCGTTGGTTCAGCGGAAGCAGATCCAGTAGAAGGTAAAATTTCAAATGATTCACCAATTGCAAAAGCATTAATGGGTCGTCAAGTTGACGATGTTGTAAAACTAGTAACACCAGGTGGAGAGATGGAAGTTGTTATTTTAGAAATTAAATAATTTTTAGGCAGTTAGAGAACTTGGCTAACTGCCTTTAATTTTGTTAAAATGGAACAAATATTGGAGGGGATTGGGTGGAACGAAAAAGACGTTTTCAAACACGAGCGCAATATACAGAAGAAAAGGCGAAATCATCCAAGTTTTACAAAATGGATAAAATGTTAAATTACTTAATTGCCGTAGTAGCAATTTTAATTGTTGTGACGCTCGGTTGGCTCATTTCTCGAGATGGAGAGCCTTCTGACCAAGCGGAACAGCAACAACAGGTAGACAAGCCCTCAGATGAGGAAGTAGCTCAAGGTGACGATGGTAAAGAGCAATCAACGAAACCAATCGACGAGCAAGATAAAGATGATGAAGAACAAGCAGTGGATTCCGAGCAAGGTGATGAACCGACAGATACAGTAGTGACACCTTCTACCGATCCTAACGTCAAAGAAGTGCACACGAATGCAAGTTGGCTAGCGTATCCGACAGAGCAAACAGGTGAGCATGTTTCTACTTTTGAAAAAGGACATATTGATTACGAAGAAAAACTGAAGGCCATTTTTAGTGTCCTTGATATTGAACAACAAAATAGTATTGTATGGAGAGTGGGAAATAACGGTAATGCGCAATCAGCAATTGCAACCGTCCATTCAAAAGATAAAGAAAAAATATACCGTGTCAGCATCGAATGGGTTGACAATGAAGGCTGGAAACCAATTCAGTATGAAGTGTTAAATTCATTACAATGATCACCCGGCGAAAATTGTTTTACAAAAATACTTACAGCAATAATGTTCAATATAAGCTAGTATCTTAGCTTTACCTTGACGAACGATAGAGGATTGCTTATTTTTAAAAGAGTGATTTATCTTCATTCAGCGGAAAACTCCTACTGAATTTAGATAAACCCTCGGCGAATGTCATAAATTAGCCGAGGTGTAATTGATATAACTGGAGGAATGAAATTTATGAAAATTGCTGTAATCGGTGCTATGGAACAAGAAGTAGAATTATTACGTGGGGCATTGCAAAATATCGAAACAATCACGATTGCTAATAGTGAATATACGACGGGTACATACGATGGCAAGGACGTTGTGTTATTAAAAAGTGGGATTGGTAAAGTAAATGCCGCGATGTCTACAACGATTTTATTACAACAGTTCAAACCAGATGTGGTGATCAATACAGGGTCTGCTGGTGGTTTTGATACAGCTTTAGAAGTGGGTGCGATTGTTATTTCTGATGAAGTTCGTCATCATGATGTAGACGTTACGATATTTGGCTATGAAATTGGTCAAATGGCGGGTATGCCAGCTGCTTATAAATCAGATGCTAAGTTAATGGAAGTTGCTAAGCAAGCTGTTACGGCGGTAGGAGAGCATCAATACGGAGTTGGCTTAATTTGCTCTGGAGACGTATTTATGAGCAATCCACAGCGTGTAGAAGCTGTACGTGAAGATTTCCCAACAATGAAGGCGGTCGAAATGGAAGCGGCTGCCGTTGCACAAGTATGTCATCAGTTTGATACGCCATTTGTTGTCATTCGTGCTTTATCGGATATCGCTGGTAAAGAATCAAACATTAGTTTTGAAGAATTTTTACCTGTAGCGGCAAAACATTCGACTGAAATTGTTCTAAAAGCGATTACAATTCTATAATTCAATATCCTTTCATAAATTATAGAGGGGTTACTGTTAAAAAAATCACAGTCAGTTTTTTTATTAAATGTTAGGGTACAAGGAGAGTATATACTATCGTTTTTTAAGGAGGCAAATCAGATGGTTTTTTTAATGACAATCGCGGTGGGCATTACAACAATTGCAGGTTTAATTATGTTCGCTGAAACAAGTGAAGATACAAAATAGTCCGCCCTGTTGTTTTGATGTACTGGATAATCTTAGTAGCATGAGCAAAAAAAGGTTGCCTCCTAATGGGCAACCTTTTTTGCATGCAGTAATTGTCTAAGGCTCCATCCGTTCATTATGCTTAAACTGTTGATACAGCTTGATGAGTGCCCTTTTTTCAATGCGTGAAACATAACTTCTCGAAATATTTAAATGTTTGGCAATTTCTTTTTGCGTAAGCGGTTCAAAATTTTGTAGTCCGTAGCGGTAAGAGATAATTTCCAATTCACGTGGTTCCAGTGTATTTAAATATTGGTAAAGCTGTGCAAAATGTTCTTTTTGCTCGATATGATCAATGGCGGAAGGTTCTTCAAGCTGCAGTAAATCACGAATTTGGAGGGATTGCCCGTCTTTATCGGTGCCGATTGGTTCAAAGAGTGACACGTCTTTTTGTACCTTTTTTTGCGAACGTAAATGCATTAATATTTCATTTTCAATACAACGTGCTGCATACGTAGCGAGGCGTGTTTTCTTATCTGGTGTGTAACTGCTTACGGCTTTCATTAATCCGATTGTACCAATGGAAATATAATCATCAAGGAGCTCGTGGGATGGATGGAATTTTTTTACGACATGGGCAACTAACCGCATGTTCCGTTCAATTAATTCAATTCGTGCTTGGTCATCGCCCTCCATAAAGCGGGCAATTGTGATGGCCTCTTCTTCACGGGAAAGTGGCTTATAAAATGCCTGCCCTTTTAAATAACCAAGCAGTGCGGGGATTTCAAGCCAAAGCTGAAGGAAAGAAGTAACTATAGCGCTCAAGCGATACATCCTTTCGTCTTTTCGACAGTATATGACGTAATTCGCGGAGAAATGAAAAAAAGTGTAAGAAGCAATTTGCTCTTACACTTTTTTTAATGTGAATGTACTAACCATTAAGATTGCTAAAACTGGGAATAAAATCATGTAAAACATCGGTGAGATCACTTCTGTAAAAAAGAATGAAAATGTCAACAATGTACCTGCTGCTGTAATTGGTAGTCCAACAAAGTAGCCTGTTGAATCCATGACATTAAAACGTGCTAGGCGCAATGCTCCTGCTGCGATATACATAACAGCCATCATCATACCCGTAACACCGTAATCAGTTAAAGCCATCTCATACATTAATAATGCAGGTGCTACGCCAAATGAAATAATATCGGCCATAGAATCGAGCTGTTTCCCAAGCTCGGATTCTTGATTGAATTTGCGTGCGACCTTGCCATCATAACGATCTAAAAATGCAGCGATAAATATTAATAATACACTATAACTATAAGATTCATTTAGTGTAGCCATTATCGCAGCGCCACCAAATGACATATTTGTAATTGTAATAATATTGGCAGCATTTGCCTTCATTTTTTTTACGGTTGAATCGACTTTTTGAAGTAGAAACATCGGAACACTCCTTTGCGGGGTAACTATTTTTCTATTATACTTGGAAATTTCGAAAAAGGTAAGAGCTTATTCATATTAGACACTTTCCATTAACGCCTATACATTATATAATTTATCTTTATACTGCATAATTGATAAGACAACATTGGAGGTCTATGGATGAAAGAAAAATTATATCAAAGCTTAATAGAACTTTCTAATGGTAAAACATCTTCTAAAATTTTACAATTAGCAGTTCAATCTGTCATAAGTAAAAAGCTTATTCGAAACTATAGTAACTTATACGAAATTAACTTAGAAGAAGTTTCAAAATCTACCGAACAATTTTCAAGCTTGCATGATTTTTTTACGCGTCACCTAAAAGAAGATGCACGACCGATTGATCAGCAGGTAGATTGTTTTTCAAGTCCGGTTGATGCAAAAATTGAAGCATTCGGTGAAATTGTTGACGGGATGACGTTTACGGTGAAAAATAAACCGTATTCACTAATGGATTTGTTAGGAAATGAAACACAGGCAAAGCGATATGAAAACGGTCAATATATTGTATTTTATTTGAGTCCAGCTGATTATCATCGGATACATAGCCCGATTGATGGGCAAGTAAAGCGACAATACGTACTCGGACGAAAATCATATCCAGTCAATCAAATGGGTTTAACATTTGGTAAAAAACCATTGAGTCATAATTATCGTATGATTAGCGAAATTGAATATAATAGCGAGCAGACGACTGCATTTATAAAAGTAGGGGCAACATTTGTCAATTCAATTGAATTAACGAATGTGACAACGACTTGGCAAAAAGGCGAAGAAGTAGGTTATTTTACATTTGGTTCAACAGTTGTCATGCTATTTGAAGAAAATGCTGTGCAATTCAATGAACAAGTTGTACAAGGAACAATGATTAAAATGGGAGAAGCCTTCGCAACTATGCTATAATCAATTACGCATAAAAGTAACTGTGTCCAGACTTAGAAGGATTTTCATTTGGGCTAACTAAGCACTAAAGAGAACTTTTTTCTAAATCTGTGGCATCTGCCGGGGCTAGCTTTTCTTTTGTTCAGTGTATATTGGAACACTCGCTGAACGAACGAAAAGGAATAAATTTTAGTAAGGGGTCACGACTTTGTATAATTTTTTACTACCAGATGAATATGTGAACAGTGTATTAGATATTACACCAGAAAAATTACAGCAACAAGGTATTCGTGGGATTATTACGGATTTAGATAATACGTTAGTGGAATGGGATCGTGCTGATGCAACCGATGAATTAGTCCAGTGGTTTGAATCAATGCGTGAGGCAGGGATTCGCATTATTATTGCATCGAATAATAATGAAGAGCGAGTAAAAAACTTTGCCGAGCCACACGGGATTCCATTTATCCACCGTGCCAAAAAACCATTAGGCGGGGCATATTATGCGGCGCTTGTCCAGTTACGTCTACGTCGACATGAAGTGGTCATGCTTGGAGATCAGCTTTTAACGGATGTAATGGGTGCAAAACGCCAAAAATTATATACGATTTTAGTGCGTCCAGTAGCACAATCAGACGGTCTTGTGACAAAATTTAATCGTTTTGTAGAACGACGTGTCTTCAATGATTTAAAGCGAAAAGGAATGAAAACTTGGTAATTTCTTCGGGAAAACCAAGGTGTGCATAAGCCCTAAAAGTTGGGGCGATGCATAATTTTAAGGAGGAACAAGTTAATGAATGAAATGCCACAATGTATTGGCTGTGGAGCAGGTATTCAAACAGAGGATACAAATGCGCTAGGTTATGCGCCACCCTCTTCATTAGAAAAGGAAATGGTCATTTGTCAGCGCTGTTTTCGTTTAAAAAATTACAATGAAATCCAACCAGTAAGTTTAACAGATGATGATTTTTTACGTATTTTAAATGGTCTTGGAACACAGCAAGGTCTTATCGTAAAAATTGTTGATATTTTTGATTTTAACGGTAGCTGGTTACCTGGATTACACCGTTTTGTCGGCAACAATCCAGTTTTATTAGTAGCGAATAAGGCAGATTTATTGCCGAAATCCGTCAAGGAAAAGAAAGTGATTAATTGGTTAAAGCGTGAAGCGAAAGCATTAGGCCTACAACCGATTGATGTGAAGCTTGTATCTGCTCATAAAGGGCAAGGAATGGCAGATGTCATTGAAGCGATTGAAGAATATCGCCGCGGTAAAGATGTGTATGTCGTAGGTTGTACAAATGTTGGGAAATCGACGTTTATTAACCGCATTATTAAGCAAGTAACGGGTGAGGGAGAAATTATTACAACGTCTCACTTCCCAGGTACAACGCTTGATATGATTGGAATTCCATTAGACGATGGTGCATCACTTTACGATACACCAGGAATTATTAATCATCACCAAATGGCCCATCACATTGACGCTAGTGAATTAAAATACATTATGCCGAAAAAAGAATTAAAGCCAAAAGTGTATCAGCAAAACGCTGGTCAAACATTATTCATCGGTGCATTAGCGCGTTTTGATTTTATTCAAGGCGAGCGCGCGGCATTTACCGTGCATGTAGCAAATGATTTACCAATTCACCGAACAAAGCTAGACCGTGCAGATACACTTTATGCTGAACATAAAGGTGAGCTTTTAGCACCACCAACTGCTGCCCATATTGACAAGTTACCTGAACTTGTACGCCATGAGTTTTCGATTAAAGAAGCGAAAACGGATGTCGTGTTCTCTGGTTTAGGCTGGATTACCGTGCAAAATGCGAATGTTGTTGTGGCAGCATATGCACCTAGAGGGGTAGAAGTATTTATTCGTCCGTCATTAATCTAAATTCTATTATATTATGGTATGTGAAAAGGATGCATCGATATGAAAAAATGGTTTGCAGTTATAGGGGATCCGATTGCTCAATCCAAATCTCCAGAAATGCACATGGCATGGTATGAAGAAGCAAATGTAGATGCCACGTATATTCCCGTGCACGTCAAGCCTGAAAATTTAGAAGAAGCAGTCGCATCACTTAAATTATTAGGTGCGAGTGGCTGGAATGTGACAATTCCACATAAGCAAACAATTATTCCGTTTTTAGATGAATTAGATGAGCTTGCCGATAAAATGGGGGCAGTCAATACTGTTGTCCGTACATCAGAAGGAAAGCTTAAAGGTTATAATACAGATGGTCCTGGTTTTGTTCGTTCATTGGAAGACGTTATTGGAGAAACACAGCGGGACGAGCCCATTTTGTTAATTGGTGCAGGAGGTGCAGCACGCGGCATCGCCTTTGCATTACAAATGGCTGGTTACTGTCATATTTCGATTGCCAATCGCACAGTTGAGAAAGCGCGGAACATCATTGACGAACTTGGAATGGGTCAAGCTTTGTCAATGAAAGAAGCGGAACAACAGCTCGAGTCGTTTAAAATATTTATTCAAACGACACCAGCTGGTATGTCAACGGGAAATTTCGATTTGCCTTTTTCACTAGAAAAATTCCCAAAAGGCGCAATTGCAGCAGATATTGTGTATAATCCATTAATGACGCCATTTTTGCACGCGGCACAAGCAAAAGATGCGACGATTGTGAACGGCTTAGGCATGTTCGTTCATCAAGGTGCGATTGCATATCAACATTGGTTGCAATCTTACCCAAATACAAATGTTATGATTGCTCGTTTAACGAAGCAATTAGGAGGAAATTAAATTTTATGTTAACAGGTAAACAAAAACGTTTTTTACGTGCGGAGGCACATCATTTATCACCGATTTTCCAAGTAGGGAAAGGCGGCGTAAATGACGCGATGATTAAGCAATTACGCGAAGTTTTAGAAGCACGTGAATTAATTAAAGTACGCATTTTAGACAACTGTGAAGAGGACAAACATGATGTTGCAGAAGCACTTGCAGCAGGTACTCGTGCAGAATTAGTACAATTAATTGGCTTAACGGTTGTTTTATATAAAGAATCTCGTAACAACAAGAAAATCGTATTACCAAAAGTTGTAACAAAGTAAGGTGAATCGGATGAAGAAAGTCGGTATTTTTGGTGGTACATTTAACCCGCCACATATCGGTCATTTAATTATGGCAAATGAAGTTTATGCGGCACTCGAGCTTGATGAAATTCGTTTTATGCCGAATGCAACAGCTCCACATAAAGAAGTTTCTAGCTCAGCGTCTAACGCGCAACGATTAGAGATGGTGGAACTTGCGATTCAAGGAATTCCACATTTTACGGTAGAACGCTTTGAAATGGAGCGCGGTGGTGTTTCCTATACGTATGAAACGATGAAAGCGATGCGCGAACGTGAGCCAGATATCGAATTTTACTTTATTATAGGCGGCGATATGATTGATTCGCTGCACAGCTGGTACCATATTGATGACTTAATGGAACTTGTACACTTTGTTGGTGTAAAACGTCCGGGGTCAAGAGCGAAAACCGACTATGAAATCATTATGGTAGAAGTGCCAGAAATTAATATTTCTTCAACATTTATCCGACAACGATTACAACAACAAGGTCCATTGCATTATTTATTGCAACCGGATGTAGAAGCTTATATTCGAAAGGAAGGTCTTTATGGAGCGACAACAATTGTTAGCGGCCATTAAAGGACGCATGACGGAAAAGCGTTACATTCATACGATTGGTGTAATGGAAACGGCCATTCAACTGGCACAGCAATATGGCGAGGATCCGAAAATGGCGGAAACAGCAGCCATTATACATGATATTGCGAAATTTGCGGATGTTGCTTGGATGAAGGACGTTGTAAAGGAACAAAAACTGGATGAGCGTTTGCTTGATTGGGATGCTGAAATTTTACATGGTCCAGTTGGCGCTTGGATAGCACAGACAGAGTTTAATATTGAACATGAAGAAATATTAAATGCCATTCGTTATCACACGACGGGGCGTGTCCATATGACCCCATTTGAAAAAATAATTTACGTAGCAGATATGATTGAGCCGAATCGCAAATTTGATGGCGTAGAACGTTTACGCGAACTTGCGAAAGAGGATTTACAAACAGCATTTATTGCATGTGTAACGCATACTTTAAGCTTTTTAGTGGAGTCGAGGCAAGCAATCTATCCGTTATCAATTGAATGCTTTAATAGCATAGTGAGAGAGGAACAACAACAATGAATGAAACATTATTAAGTATTACGTACAAAGCAATCGATGATAAACGCGGGGAAGATATCGTCGCTTTAAATATGCAAGGAATCTCTTTATTAGCAGATTACTTTGTAATTGCAGAAGGTAGTTCAGAGCGCCAAGTGCAAGCAATCGCTCGTGAAGTAAAAGACCAAGCGGAAGAGCAAGGCTTCATCGTGAAAAAAATGGAAGGCTTCGACAGCGGCCGTTGGGTTTTAGTAGATATGGGCGATGTTGTAGCACATATTTTCCATAAGGATGAGCGTGCTTACTACAACTTAGAGCGTTTATGGGGAGATGCACCTCAACTGGATGCACCAAATTTAGAAAATGACTAATCATTACGGACGTTTTGCACAAGTGTACGATGAGTTGATGACGGATATTCAGTATAGTGAATATGTGAAATGGATTTTACAGTATGCCCCTGTGGAAAAATTCCCACAAGTTTTAGATATCGGTTGCGGAACAGGTGCGATGGCATTATTGCTAAAAGATGCTGGCTATCAAGTTTCAGGAATTGATTTGTCAGAAGAAATGTTAGCAATTGCAGCTAGCCGTATTGGAGCAGTCGGCGCATCCATCCCACTTTTTGCGATGTCGATGGACGAGCTTGAAGGATTTGAAAATTTGGACGTTGCGATTATTCCGATTGATTCGATTAATTATGTAACAGACGAAGAAAAAGTTGCCGAAACGCTTCAACGAGTTTTTGATAGCCTTCGAGAAGGTGGTCAATTATTTTTTGATGTCCACTCTTTGTTTAAAATGGATGAAATCTTTTTAGATGGACCATTCACATATGATGATGGAGAAATTACGTATGTTTGGCACACAGAACCGGGTGAATTTGCGCATTCTGTTTATCATCAAATGACGTTTTTTGTACGCTTTGAAGGGGATAGTTTCGACCGTTTTGATGAAGAACATTTCCAGCGTACTTTTGCAATCCAAACATATAAAAATTGGCTTGAGAAAATTGGTTTTTCACAAGTTGAAATTACTGCAGATTGGAAGTCGGAAGCACCGACAGAACAATCTGAAAGAATTTTCTTCCGCGCCGTAAAATAAAAATATCCCTTCGCAAAATTAAATTTGCGAGGGGATATTTTTTATAGCCAAAAAAGAACTTTGAGCGGTTTTGGAAAATTTCTCTTTTCAATGAGAGCATGTCTTTGTATAGTGAGAGTAAGCTCCATATTAAAACCTTTTAGAAAGGGTGTTTTTTGATGCAACCATTTCTAGAAAAGTATGCAAAACAATGGCTCATTCCGGGCGTGCTCCTCGCTGGATGTCTTGTATATTTTTTATTTCTTCAACCTTCTAAATCTGCTTCAATCGAGCCAATTTCTCTTTCTCCTAACGAACTACAGCAACCCCCTTTAATCCAATCAGAAGTAAATGAAACTGAAAATAATCCACCAATCAAGCAATCTTTCGTCATTGATGTGAAGGGGGCAGTTGCTTATCCAGGTGTCTACACCTTAACAGAAGATGAGCGCATAATGGATGCAATTGAAATGGCAGGTGGTTATACAGAACATGCAGACCCAACGCTCATTAACCATGCGCAAAAGTTGCAAGATGAAATGGTTATTTACATCCCAAAAGTGGGAGAGGAGATGAATGAATCGATTGGACAGCTCATACAAATGCCCCAAGCGGGTTCTAAGGGCGCATTGGCTTCTACGAATAGTTCGGGAAAGGTAAATATTAATCAAGCATCTGAGAGCGAGCTAACGACTTTACCAGGGATTGGACCATCCAAAGCAACGGCCATTATTAGCCATCGTACAGAAGTTGGAACTTTTCAAACAATTGAGGATTTAAAAAAAGTTTCTGGCATCGGAGCAAAGACGTTTGAACAACTTAAAGAGCTAATAGATATTAAATAATGCTGTGAAACAATGACATTGCATCGCGGCGGTTCAACGTTTAAACTGAAGGAGAAGTGAAAAATTTTGGAGGTTATTATATGGAGCGTATTACATGGGATCAGTTTTTTATGGCGCAAAGTCATTTGCTCGCTATGAGAAGTACTTGTACAAGATTAGCTGTTGGAGCGACGATTGTACGAGAAAAACGTATCATTGCAGGGGGCTATAATGGGTCGATTTCAGGGGACGAGCACTGTATCGATGAAGGGTGTTATGTTGTGGACAGCCACTGTGTGCGTACTGTACATGCCGAAACGAATGCATTATTACAATGCGCGAAGTACGGAACACCTGCCAACGGAGCAGACCTATATGTAACGCATTTTCCATGTTTACCTTGTACGAAAACGATTATACAAGCAGGGATAAAAAATGTGTATTATGCGAAGGATTACAAAAATAACCCTTATGCAATGGAGCTTTTCCAAAAAGCAAATGTTCATGTTGCCCATATTCCATTTGATGAAGCAAAAATTGACTTTCTTCAAGATGAGAAATATGCCTTAACATTTGAACTGTTAGAAAAGTTGCGTGAACTCGGTGCTAGTCAAGAGGAATTGATCCCTCTTGAGGAGAAGATGCATGAATTATTTGGGAAGCTTGTTCAAGCATAATTGGCTTTTTTACGCCTTATCGATTTGTATTAGTGCGCTTGCTGCATTTGAATCGGTAAGGCTTTTATTATTACTCGGTTTATTATTTGTGTTTGCACTGTATAAAAAACTACAAAAAATGCATCTCATATTACTTATGATCGTAGGGGGCGTATTTTTCAGTTATTTTAGCTTTACGGCGCAAAAACTAGAAAAGCCTGTAACGCTACCGGCCGTCATGACATGGACAGATGAATACAAAATAAATGGGACCATGCTACGCGGAATTATGAAAGACGAACAGCGTGAAAAAGTTTATGTCACCTACAAAATCAATAGCCAAGTGGAAAAAGAAAAACTTGCAGGCCAATCACTAGCTGGTATGCAATTTTTAGTCGTAGGTGAGCAAGTTAAGCCTTCTTTACCCGCGCATAAATACGGTTTTTCAATGGCGCGCTATTTGCAAAGTAAAAATGCGCGGGGGATTGTTGAAATTTCTTCCTTCACTTATTTAGGAAAAAAGCGTCACGTCTTGCAACCTATTTATGAGCAGCGTTTTCGATTAAAGGAACATATAAGCCGGCAATTTCCTGACTCTCTTGTAGCAGAAGCGCAGGCATTATTAATTGGCTTACAAGAAAATGTTGATGAGGAATTAACCCGCGCCTATCAAAAATTAGGAATTACCCATTTATTTGCGATTTCTGGCTTACATGTGGGACTCGTTTCATGGCTTTTTTTTCAAATGATGTTGCGACTTGGTGTACGTAGAGAAACGGCGAACATCATTTTACTCATCCTTCTTCCAATTTATGCGATGCTGGCGGGAGGAGCCCCTTCTGTATGGCGTGCGGTGAGCGTCGTCGAGTTCGTCATGCTTGCCCAATATGCACGTTGGAAAATATCAATTGATGATGCGTTAGCTATAAGTTTTATCGTATTTTTATGCATTGAGCCCGGTGCGATTTTTCAAGTCGGCTTTCAATTATCCTATTTAGCGACATATAGCCTCGTTTATTCAGGTCGGATTTTATCCCGCTACTCTAGCTGGTGGATTCAATCATTTTTAATTACATTTGTTTGTCAATTACTCGTTTATCCACTATTATTATTTCACTTTTTTGAAATTAGTTTATCCTCATTTATTGCCAATATTGTTTTTGTCCCGCTATTTTCCTTTGTCATTTTACCAATCAACTTGTTATTGCTCGTGTTAACCTTCCTTCCTATACCTATTTCAACAGTTATTTTTATGCTTTATGAACCATTGCGAAATGGCTTGACTGAACTCATTTTCATTATTCAGCAGCCCATTATACAAATGTGGAATCCTGGCAAACCGTCGCTATTTTGGCTTGTTTTATTGTATGCAAGCGTTCTTTTAGCCTTCTATTTGCTTGATTGTCGCGCAAAGTTAATCAAAATTGTAGCCGTATTACTCATTCCGGCAAGTCTTTTCCATGTCCAATCATATTTGCATGATGATTTGAAAATTGCCTTTGTAAATGTCGGGCAAGGAGATTGTATCGTCATTGAATTACCGTATCGAAAACAGGTAATTGTTATTGATTCAGGCGGATTATTACGTTTTGATCAAGAGGCGTGGCAGTCACGTCAGCAACATTATGAGGTAGGGCGTCAAGTAGTCGTACCGTATTTAAAGGCGCGCGGAATTCAAAAAATCGATACATTTATTTTAACGCATGCCGATGCAGACCATGTAGAAGGGGCGGAGGAACTATTGAAAGAAATTATTGTGAAAGAAGTACATGTGACACCTAATTCAATTACTAAACCTGTCATGAATGATTTTATGGAAGAAATGATGCCGAAAAATATGATTTTGAAAGAGCAAATGGCTGGACAATCTTGGGAGGAAGCAGGCGTTCAATTTTACTATTTATGGCCACAGGAAACAGAATATGAGGGGAACAATGATTCGCTTGTATTGCTAGTGCAAAAAGACGATTTTCGCGCATTATTTACAGGAGATTTAGAAAAAGAGGGGGAGCAAGCATTAGTTAAACAATATCCGCAAATACTTCAAAATATAACGGTGTTGAAAGCGGGACATCACGGCAGTAAAACATCGAGCATTGAAGAATTTGTCCAGCTAACGAATCCGCAGCTAACCATTTTTATGGCTGGAGAAAATAATCGTTACCGTCATCCACATCCAGAAGTAGTTGAGCGCTTTGAGGCACGAAAAATCCCTTATTTCATAACAGGCTATGATGGTACTGTGGAACTCATCGTTAAACAAGTTAAAATCACAGTAGAAACGTCGAACGCGTTGTTTAGGTAGGATAGAACATAAAAAAACGGAACAACTCCTGTCCACTTTGTTGGTGGTTTTAGGAATGGCTCCGTTTTTTGTGGAAATGCACGAAATCCACAAAAAGTTGATCGCATTTCATACAATGATGCACGAAAAGGACCAAGTAAGGAAATTAGCGAGTAAAGAATTCAACAACCATCGCAATAATAAATATTACGACGAAGAAACCTGTGCCGATTGCGAATCCGTAACCAGCATCCGGGAAGTCGTTACCTCGCATTGCACGGCCACGGCCCTCGAACGGGTTTTCAGATACGTAATTTGGATCTTGATGTCCTGCCATAAGTAATCCCTCCTAATCACACATAATTATAAGACAATCCTTTTTAAAAAGCTATATGGAATCCTAAAAATTCCATTGTTGACATCTAACTTTAGGACTTAAAGTATTCACATTCGCACAGTTCGAAAAAATGTGTATACTAGAGTTTACATATAGTACAAGGAGGTTCCCAAAATGTTTACAAAGGTTTGGCAAGGTTTTGAAAAAGGGAATTTCGCTCCTGTCTATTTACTTGTTGGAGAAGAATCCTATTTCGTTGACGAAACGATTAAGCGATTAAAAGCAGCGCTCAGTAAAGAAGAGGAAACAGAAGTGATGACATTCGACTTAAACGAACAGCCAATTGATTTTGTCATTGATGAGGCCGATACGATTCCTTTTTTCACAGAACGTAAGCTAATTATTGCCAAAAATGCATCCTTTTTAAAAGCGACTGAAAAAGGGAAAGAAAAAATAGATCATGATGTAAAGCGTCTTGAAAATTGGCTAGCAAATCCAACAGATACGGCAGTAACCATTTTTATAGCACCGTACGAAAAACTAGATGAGCGTAAAAAAGTAACGAAGCTCATGAAAGAAAAAAGTGTTGTGCTATTAGCAGAAACGCCACAAAATAATGATTTAAATGCGTGGATTCGTAGCGAAGTTGCAAAGCATGGCAAGGCAATTACCGAAGCGGCCATTCAAAAATTAATCGAAATGGTCGGTCCAAATATGTTACAACATCAAATGGAAATTGAAAAAATGGCCTTATATTTAGGTGGAGAACCTGAAATTTCGGTGGAACTTGTTGAGGATTTGGTGGCAAAAACATTAGAGCAAGATGCGTTTAAAATGCTAAATGCCTACTTAAATAACAAGCAAGAGGAAGCATTAATCATCTACCATGATTTACTGCGTCAAAAAGAAGAACCGATTAAATTGGTAGGGTTGCTGGCAAATAATATTCGAACGATGATTCATGTCTATTATTTGCAGAAGAAGGGTTATCACCAGCAACAAATTGCGAAACAATTAAAAGTACATCCGTACCGCGTACAAATGGTTTCAAATCAACGAAATCGCCCGACGGATCAAAGATTGTTACAGGCGCTGTACACACTTGCAAATGTTGATTTACAATTAAAAACAACCGGTGGCAATCGTGAGCGCCACTTAGAATTATTTTTAATGAAACAGCTATAAAAAGATTGAAGCATGGGAACCCTTTTAATGTGAGGTGGTTTTCATGTTTTTTTGCATGGGGAAAAACATGAATTGGAGCAACGAAAAAAGCCAACTGTTCTGTACAGAACAGTTGACCTTAATTACTTAAAATTAAGCTTTTTTCGCTAAACGAGACTTTTTACGAGCAGCCGCGTTTTTGTGAATAAGACCTTTAGTTACAGCTTTATCTAATGCTTTAGAAGCAGCTAATACTAATTCTTGTGCGTTTTCAGCGCCAGTAGCTAATGCAACTTCAGCTTTTTTCACTGTAGAACGCATTGCTGATTTAGCGTTTGTGTTTGCAGCGTTTGCTTTAGCGTTAACTTGTACACGTTTAATAGCAGATTTAATGTTTGGCATATCTTTCACCTCCTAGATTGTAGGTATAAGATTGAGTATCTTCTCACTTTTTTCATGTGTCAATACAACAAAAATCATTCTACCAAAGGATTGAGGGAATTGCAATACATAAATGCAAAGAATATTTACTTGACAGTTTGAACACACTTCAATTGGAGGTGCTTTTATGAAAAATATTGAATGGAATCGCACAGATTTAATTGATGAATCAGAAGAAGTCGTTTTACACCAAACGGCACAACAAAAGGACACACTTGAGCAAAGCCGTGGGATTGAAATTGAAGAGTGGCAAGAAAAACGTGTGAAAGTCACGAAAGTCAATGTCAATGCACTGGGGGAAGAGCAGATTGGGAAAAAGAAAGGAACGTATATAACGCTTTCAATCCCAACTTTATCAACAGAGGATAATGAAGGTTTCTCGCAAATGAGAGAAACCTTGCTTCAGTCTTTAGATGAGTTGCATAAAAAAGTGCCACTTACGGCGGATTCGAAAATTTTAGTTATCGGTCTCGGAAATAAAACGATTACGCCAGACGCGATTGGACCGTATACGATTGATTCTATGCATAAAAAGCAATCGGAATTAGAAAAGCCATCATTTATTTTATATGCACCTGGTGTTACAGGACAAACAGGGTTTGAAACGAGTGATTATGTAAAAGCATTGGCCGAACAAATTAAGCCTTCATTAGTCATTGTCATTGATGCATTAGCGACAAGTGGAAGTGCAAGATTGTGCAGAACGATTCAGCTTACAAATACCGGGATTCATCCAGGGGCAGGTGTCGGCAATCAACGCAAGGAAATATCAGAGGAAGAATTAGGTGTACCTGTAACGGCAATCGGGATTCCAACAGTTGTAGAAGCACCTATTTTAATCGCAGACGCAATTGATGTCGTATTTCGTTCGATTGCTGCGAAAATTTCGGAAAAAGGAAAACCATCTAGTAAATTATCTGTAACAAATTGGACACCATCGAATGAAGAAGTAGATTTAAAAGTGATTGAGCCTATATTTGGTGAGTGGGCAACTTGGACAACAGAAGATCGCCGTCAGCTTTTCGAAGAGGTATTCATGACGCACCCGGAAAGGCTAGTTGTTACACCGAAAGAAGTCGATTTTTGGTTAATTCAATATGCCTATTTATTAAGTGAAAGCTTGTTTGAATGGGTTTCAAAGATGCCACACGGACAAAACTAGCTTGTATTATTTTTAATTCTTAGCTCCTAAAAAATACTAGAGAAATGTTCTAATTTTCACCCTATTTCCATATCGTAGTGGAGAAAGGGTGTTGTACATGGAAAAAATGAAACGCTTAAGCTTTTTATTATTATTTTTATTTGTGTTGCCAATTGCAATCGGGCAGCTACCTTTTCCAAATAACAAAGTTGCAACAGCACCAGAGGAACAGAAATATATGGTTTATGCAGCGCCACAGAATGTTACGGAAGAGGAACTAGTCAATGAAAATCCAGATCCAGACCTAAGCGCAGAACCAGATTTAGACCCGATACAACAGCTACAACCTAGTACGCCTTTCAATGTACTTATGTTGTATACACATTCTCATGAGTCTTATAAGCCAATCGTAGAGCAAACAAAAGGCTTAACAGCATCGTACGATCACTACGACGATCAAACGAATATTTTTTCAATGCAAGATATGATGAAAAATTACTTACAATTAAATGGTATTACCCCAAGTGTACTAGATTTTGATGTGATGGGAAATGGTGCAAAGTTAAATCAATCGTATAAAATCGTTCGCCCCGTTCTAGCTGAACAACTGACGAAACAAAAATACGATTTAATTTTGGATTTGCATCGTGATTCCGTGCCTGCCAAAGCGACAACTTTAGTTCGAGATGGAGAAAGCTATGCGAAAATTGCGTTTGTAGTAGGTGCAGAGCATTCGGGTTATAAATCGAATTTAGCTTATGCGACAAAGCTAAGTGAGCAATTAAATCAAATGGTACCTGGCATTTCCCGCGGCATTATAAAAAAAGAAGGCGAGAAAGTTAACGGGATTTACAATCAGGATTTATCACCGGTGATGTTATTAATTGAATTCGGTGGGATTGATAATAACGAACAGGAATTGGAGCGAACAATGGCAGTTCTCGCAAAGGCAATTGCCAAAGCATTTGTTGAAACAGCAATTTAAGCATTTTTAGATGTTAAAAGACATCTTCAAAAAAATTTGATTTCATTAGATTGTTGTTGACTGTTGTAGTTTCACGTCAGTTCATAGTATAATTTAAAAGACAAATTGCCTCTAGCGGTCAATTGTACAGTTGTGCATGGAGCTAGGGGCCGTATTTTAGTGGAAAAGGTAAGTAGTTATTCATCTACATACGTAATGACACCGTCTCGAATGTAAATGGAGAATAGGTGTTTTTTCTAATTAGGAGAGGACAAACACATGAACCGAGAACAACGTTTAAAGCGCCAAGAGAATATTCGAAATTTCTCGATTATCGCACATATTGACCACGGGAAATCTACATTAGCTGACCGTCTTTTAGAGGCAACAAAAACGGTAACGCAACGTGAAATGAAAACACAATTACTAGACTCAATGGATTTAGAGCGTGAACGTGGTATTACAATCAAATTAAATGCCGTACAAGTGAAATATAATGCAAAAGATGGAGAAACATATACGTTACACTTAATTGACACACCTGGACACGTCGATTTTACGTATGAAGTGTCTCGTTCATTAGCTGCATGTGAAGGAGCGATTCTTGTTGTAGATGCTGCACAAGGTATCGAAGCCCAAACACTTGCAAACGTTTATTTAGCTTTAGATAATGATCTTGAAATTTTACCAGTTATTAATAAAATTGACTTACCAGCCGCAGATCCAGAGCGTGTTCGTCAAGAAGTAGAAGATGTAATCGGACTTGATGCATCGGATGCAGTACTAGCATCAGCTAAAGCGGGTATTGGTATTGTTGATATTTTAGAGCAAATTGTTGAAAAAGTACCAGCTCCAACAGGTGATCCAGATGCGCCGTTACAAGCGCTTATTTTCGACTCTGTTTACGATGCTTACCGAGGCGTAATCATTTCAATCCGTATTGTTAACGGTACAGTAAAAGCTGGCGATAAAATTAAAATGATGGCGACAGGCGCAGAATTTGAAGTAATTGAAGTCGGCATCCACTCACCAAAAGCGACGCCACAACAAGAGTTAACAGTTGGAGATGTAGGTTACTTAACGGCCTCTATTAAAAACGTACAAGACACGCGTGTAGGGGATACGGTAACATTTGCTGGAACTCGTGCAGCAGAAGCACCATTAGCAGGTTACCGAAAATTAAATCCAATGGTATATTGCGGACTTTATCCAATCGATACAGCAAAATACAATGATTTACGTGAAGCATTAGAGAAACTTGAATTAAATGACTCAGCGCTGCAATATGAGGCAGAGACATCTCAAGCGCTAGGATTTGGTTTCCGTTGTGGTTTCTTAGGTTTATTACACATGGAAATTATTCAAGAGCGTATCGAACGTGAATTTAAAATTGATTTAATTACAACAGCACCGTCTGTAATTTATGAGGTACATTTAACGGATGGAGCAAAGATAAAAGTAGATAACCCGTCTATGATGCCAGATCCGCAAAAAATCGATCGCATTGAAGAGCCATACGTAAAGGCGACAATTATGGTACCAAACGATTTCGTAGGGGCCGTAATGGAACTTTGTCAAATAAAACGTGGAAACTTCATCGGCATGGATTATATCGATGCGACACGCGTTTCGATTCAATATGAAATGCCATTAGCAGAAATTGTATATGACTTCTTTGATTATTTAAAATCAAATACGAAGGGCTATGCTTCATTTGACTATGAATTAATCGGCTATAAACCATCGAAATTAAGTAAAATGGATATTTTATTAAACGGTGAACAAGTCGATGCATTAAGCTTTATCGTGCACAAAGACTTTGCTTATGAGCGCGGAAAAGTAATCGTAGAAAAATTAAAAGAATTAATTCCTCGTCAGCAATTCGAGGTACCAGTTCAAGCAGCCATTGGTCAAAAAATCGTGGCGCGTTCAACGATTAAATCGATTGGTAAAAACGTATTAGCAAAATGTTACGGTGGTGACATTTCACGTAAACGTAAATTACTTGATAAGCAAAAAGCGGGTAAGAAGCGTATGAAGCAAGTAGGTTCAGTAGAAGTTCCACAAGAGGCTTTCATGGCGGTTCTGAAAATGGACGATTCGAAGTAATTCAGCAATAGCAACGGTTACAGTGAGTTTCTTTTATTAATAATAAGGCTTTGGATAGGATTTCCCAACCAATTCCCCACCGTATCAAAATTTTGAACGGTGGAGATTGGTTGGGGGTCCTATTTTTTTATTTACAAGGTATTCCCGTAATAAACGACTTTGCCATAAATTTTTAACTCTTCCATAACAACCATAGCAAATGGGATGTCTTTAAACGAGCTGTCCGTCGATTCAGATTTGAATAGCAAATAGCCATCTAGTTCGTTTGGAGCAAACCGTTTGAGCGAATATTCGTTATTGTAACTGAAAATAACGAGATCCCCGTCTTTATATTGAACAAGCGCTAAAGGCATTGCAATGACTAAGCTTCCATGATGGATGACTTTATTCATCGACTCTCCGTTCAAATCGATACTTTCAAAATTACTCAAATCACTAATTTATAAAAATAAAATGAAAATGGGTGAATTTTATTAAAAATAAACATAAAATCATTATTTTTAATAAAGAAAAGATAAAATGGTCAAAAAAATAGCGTAACTGTTATTGCAGGATATAAAAAATGGATTCTTTTTGACTTTATAAATCTGATTATTCAGAAAAATAAAGTATACGATTTCACTATATGAAATATAATCCATTAACTAGAAATTTAAAATTGCTACTATGTTTATAACTTAATTGATTAGGAGGTTTGATGTGATGGATATAAAGCACCTTCGACAGACGTTCGGCAAATTTGCAACAGGTGTAACAGTCGTTACTTGGTTTGATGGTGATGATATAAATGGCATTACCGTAAATTCATTTACATCGGTGTCATTACAACCAGCACTTGTACTCGTTTCGATTGATAAAAAAGCAAATTCTTTAACTCAAATGCAAAATAAAGCGTTTACAATTAATATTTTAGCGGAAGATCAAGAAAAAATAGCTTGGCAGTTTGCAGGCCGTGAACAGCAAGGATTAGAAATTAAATGGGAAAAGGGTGGCATTGCTCCGAGGCTTTCAAATGCCGCAGCCTTTATCGAATGCAAGCCGTGGAAGCAAGTAGATGCAGGAGATCATGTCCTTTTTATTGGAGAAGTTGAAAGCTTTGAGCGTACCGATGAACATGCATTAACTTTTTATGAAGGCAAAATGGGCTCTACAAGAAAAAATTGCAAAGTAGAAACTTCAATCTAGAAGGGACTGAAAAAATGGGCATTCGAACAGGTCAACAATATATTGATGCATTGAAATCAAGAAAACCAGAAGTATGGTTAAACGGAAAACTTGTGGAAAGTGTTTATGATGAGCCATATTTCCATCAACCAATACAAGAAATTGCGAAGTTATTTGATTTACAATCAGATCCTAATTATCAGGATGAATTGACTCATATTTGTAAAGAAACAGGCGAACGTGTAGCGAATTCATTTTTATTTGCAAAATCATATGAAGACATTATGAAGCGTAGTCGTGCGTTCGAAATTGTGGCAAGACAAACATTTGGCTTGATGGGTCGCACGCCAGATTTCTTAAATACGGTCGTCACATCACTAGCACAAAATTCATGGTTCTTAGCGAAGTACAATCAAGACTGGGCAAAAAATATTGAAAATTATTACCGCCATTTACGCGATAATGACATATTCCTAACGCATGCCATTGTCAACCCACAAAATGACCGGAGTAAAACTTCACAGGAACAAGCGGATCAATTCACGCATTTAGGTGTTGTAGAGGAAACGACGCAAGGAATTATTGTGCGCGGAGCAAAAATGCTTGCGACATTGGCAGCAATAACAGATGAAGTGATCATTTATTCGTTCCCAGGATTTGCACCAGGAGATGAGCGTTATGCATTAGCATTTGCTGTGCCGGTTGATGTGGAGGGGTTAAAAATCATCTGTCGTGAGCCGCTTCAAGATGGTACACGTTCAACATTCGATCATCCTTTAGCATCTCGTTATGAAGAAATGGATGCGTTATTAATATTTGAAGATGTTCTCGTACCTTGGGATAAAGTATTCCTCTATAACAATGTAGAAGCAGCGAATTTACTGTATCCAATGACAGGAATTGCCGAGCAACCAGCGCATCAATCGGGTGTCCGTGGTTATGTAAAGCTTGCCTTTGCTGTTGAAGTTGCATGTAAAGTGGCGGACTCAATCGGTGTTGATCAGTTCCTAAATGTACAACGTGATTTAGGTGAACTCGTTCAATCGGTTGAAGTCATTCGCGCATTACTACGTACAGCAGAGCATGAATTTACGATTACACCACAAGGTGAGGCACGTTTAAATCCTGAGGCACTTGAAACCATTCGTGGTATGATGCCAGAAATGTATCCACGTGCAATTGAAGTGATGCAAACAATTGGCGCTGGTGGCTTATTAATGATGCCAACAGAAGCTGATTTTGATAATCCTGAATTACGTCCGAGTATTGATAGTCATTATGGTGGACGTGCAGGCGTCGATGCAGAAGAACGCATTAAAATCTTTAAACTTGCATGGGATTTATGCGGCGAGGCATTTGGTATGCGCGCACTTCAATATGAGCGTTATTACACAGGTGACCCTATCCGTAAGCGAGCAATTTACTATACCAAGTTTAAAAACCAGCATAAGTTCGAATTGGTAGAGTCAATTCTATCAAAAGAAAATGGCAAAGCTGTCAAACAGTCCACATAAAAATGTAGGGGTGGTGAAGCGAGATTGATCGGATCTGTTGCAAAGTTAGCGACGATTATTGAGTTATTTACGGATGATGAACCTTCGTTGAGCAACAAGGAAATAGCGGATAAATTAAATTCACCACCGAGCTCCACGCATCATTTTTTAAAAGCGATGTGCCAAGAAAGAATTCTCATTCAAGGGAGTGACCGTCGTTATCGCTTAGGTTGGAAAATTTTAGAGTGGAGCAACAAGGTCATGTATTTTCAAGATATTAATGCAGAAGCAGGACCGATTATTAGTCAATTGCTAGCCCGTTTTAAAGGAACATCTCATATTGGTATGTTTGATGATGGCAAAGTCCGTTTTGTGTTCAAAGCGATGTCACCTCATGTGGATGTTGTGCCAACTTTAGTTGGGAGAACAAGGTTTCCTGCACATGCAACGAGTATAGGTAAGGTGCTACTGGCATACAATAAATCGTTTATGGCGCCTATGCTGGCAGGGGGTATGCTAAAAGCCACACCGAACACGATTGTTTGTATTAAAACATTGGAGGAAGAATTAGCGCTTGTACGGGAACGTGGCTATGCGATTAGTGACGGAGAAAATGAAACAATAACATATGGGATTGCAGCACCGATTAAGTCGTACAACGGACAAGTGGTAGCCGCCTTAAATTTAGTTGGTGAAAAAGCCTATATGGAAAAGGAAAAGCGTCACATTACACAGGAAGTTGTGCGTGCAGCCAACTTAATTTCAAGGGAAATCGGTTATATGACAATCAATTATTAACGATTATAAGGGGGAATTTTTTATGACGAAGGAAACAGTGAGCAAATTAAAAGCGAGATCATTAAATTTATGGAAAATTATTGAGGATAATAAAGACCTTTTAAAACCACCTGTTAATAATAAAGTGCTATGGGAAGACTCAGAATTTCTCATTATGTTAATCGGAGGTCCAAATGCGCGTCGTGAATTCCATGTCGATCCTTCTGATGAAATTTTCTACCAAATTCAAGGTTCATGCTATGTGGAAGTCATTAATGATGCAAACAAGCGTGAAGTTGTGGAAGTAAAAGAAGGAGAAATGTTTACGCTTCCGGCAAATGTTCCCCATTCTCCACATCGTGTAGCCGACACATATGGAATTGTTATTGAACGGAAACGTAAAGAAGGCGAATTAGAGGATTTAGTTTGGTTATGTAGTGAATGTGATCATGAACTATATAAGGCTCGTTTACAAGTGACAGATATTGGGCGACAAATTGCAGAGGGCATTTCATTCTTTAATGGGTCAGAACAACTCCGTACATGTACGAACTGCGGTCATGTAATGCCTGAAACGGTGAGTGAATGGCAATGCGAATAGATTTTCATACGCATATTTACCCAGAGGACTTACCCGATTTAGCGAAAAAATACGGCAATGATCGCTGGCCGATATTAGAAAATAAATGTTCCTGCGGGGCAGATATAATGGTGTCCGGCAAGGTTTTCCGCGCAGTTGATGCTCAAGTATGGGATGCGGAAAAACGTATTGAAGATATGGATAGAGAGCGTGTCGATATGCAAGTTTTATCACCTGTCCCTGTAACATTTTCATATTGGGCACCTGTCGAGCAAGCGCTGGAATTAGCCGTTTACCAAAATGATTTTATTGCGCAAACAGTAAAGCAATATCCAAATCGTTTTATCGGATTAGGCACAGTGCCATTACAAGATGCGGAAGTTTCTGTGAAAGAGCTCATTCGTTGTAAGGAAATAGGTTTAGCTGGTATTGAAATTGGAACGAATGTGAATGGTCAAAATTTAGATAGCGACTATTTACTACCATTTTTCAAGGTAGCTGAACAGTATGAAATGCCATTGTTCGTGCATCCATGGGAAACGATGGCAAAAGATCGTACGCCTGAACACAATTTCATGTACACAATCGGCATGCCAAGCGAAACAGCATTAGCTGCAGCGAGCTTACTGTGGAGCGGTGTGATGGAAAAATGTCCAAATTTAAAAGTATGCTTTGCGCATGGTGGAGGGTCTTTCCCTTATATATTACCGCGCCTTGATCAAGGATGGAAAGTATGGCCGGACATACGGAAGACGGAGCATCCACCAAGCTATTACACAAAAAACTTTTACTTTGATTCATTAGTATATGAACCACAAAATCTTCAATATTTAATTGATCGGTTCGGAGTAGATAAAGTCATTATGGGCTCTGATTACCCGTTCCTACTTAGAGAAATTGACCCAGGGAAAGTCATTGATGAATATGGCGCATTGTCAGATGAAGACCGTGCAGCCATCCTTGGAGAAAATGTTCTTTCCTTTTTGAACATTGAAAGGAGCAAAATCTATGGTAAATCAGTTGAAAACGCCTGAAGACCGTTTGCAAGAACTAGGAATTGAATTAGGGCAGCCCCGCTCAGCTGTTGGAAATTACGTCAGCTGTGTGCGTACGGGTAATTTACTCTTCACATCTGGGCAAGGTGTCGATCAATTCCACGGCAAGTTAGGTTTGGATCTTTCGGTTGAGGAAGGCTATGAAGCTTGTAGACATTCGATGATTAATCTCATTACCGTATTAAAAAATGAATTAGGTGACCTGTCGAAAGTGAAACGCGTCGTTAAAATTTTTGGTATGGTCAACTCAGCTCCGGACTTTACACAGCAACC
This sequence comes from Solibacillus sp. FSL K6-1523, assembly GCF_038005225.1. Lineage (NCBI taxonomy): Bacteria > Bacillati > Bacillota > Bacilli > Caryophanales > Caryophanaceae > Solibacillus > Solibacillus sp. FSL K6-1523. The sequence continues at coordinate 2,974,328 of NZ_JBBOSU010000001.1, read as the reverse complement.
AAAAATAATGAATGGTGCATCGGATTTACTCGTTGACGTTTTTGGTGAGAAAGGCAAGCATGCACGTTCAGCAGTTGGGATGGCACAGCTTCCGAATAATACAGCAGTTGAAATTGAAATGATCGTAGAAATAGAAGAGTAGTGCAGGGGCGGCTTTAAGGAAATCGTACAGGAGACGGTATTTTCTTAAAGTCGTTCTCACGATTATGGAAGGGGTGACCTGTGTTATGCAACCAACGAAAATTGAAACGAAAAGTATCAATTGTCGCAATTTTATTAATGGTCAATTTGTCGATGTCCAAGATGAAATGAAGTTCGAAAATATTAATCCCGCGACAGAAGAAGTCGTCGGATGGATTGCCGAGGCAACGAAAGAGCAGGTAGACGAAGCGGTTGCTGCGGCAAAAGTGGCATTAAAAGGACCGTGGAAAGATTTCACAACAAAAGAACGTTCCCAAATTCTTCGCCGTATCGGGGATTTAATTTTGAAAAATGTTGAAGAACTCGCGGCATTAGAAGCTACGGATACTGGAAAGCCGTATTTATTAGCATTAGAAATGGATATAAAGCGCTCAGCTCATAATTTCCACTTCTTTGCGGATTATTTAACATCTTTAGGCAATGAATCTTACAACCAAGATAATATAGCGCTGCATTACTCGGTTACCCGTCCAGTAGGGGTTGTGGCCATGATCAATCCATGGAATTTACCGCTGTTATTGTTAACTTGGAAATTAGCGCCATGCTTAGCGGCGGGTAGTACAGCTGTTATGAAGCCAGCCGAGCTAACGCCGATGACAGCTACACGCTTAGTTGAACTTTGTAAAGAGGCGGGTGTGCCGGACGGTGTAGTCAATCTTGTGCACGGTTTTGGTGGCAATTCTACAGGTGCTTTTTTATCTGAGCATCCAGATGTAGACGCGATTACATTTACAGGTGAAACACGCACAGGTACGACAATTATGAAAGCCGCTGCACCGACACTAAAAAAAGTTTCGTTTGAGCTCGGTGGCAAAAATCCAAACATTATTTTCGCAGATTCGGATTTAGATGAAGTAATTGAAACGACTTTAAAATCAAGTTTTATGAACCAGGGGCAAGTGTGTTTATGTGGTTCGCGCATTTATGTAGAACGTCCCATTTTTGATGCCTTTATCGAAAAGTTTGCTGCACGAACAAATGAGTTAAAAATAGGAGACCCGTTTGAAGCGAGTACAACTATCGGTTCAGTTGTTGGGAAAGAGCATTATGAAAAAGTGATGGGCTATATCGATATTGCGCGCGAAGAAGGCGGTCAAATACTAACAGGGGGCGGACGTCCAGCTAATATCGACAAAGGCTATTTTATCGAACCTACGATTATTGTCGGTCTAACACAAAATTCGCGCTGTGTAAAAGAAGAAATTTTCGGTCCGGTCGTTGCGGTGTTGCCGTTTGATACAGAAGAGGAAGTACTCGGCTATGCAAATGACACGAATTACGGCTTAGGTGCGACAATTTGGACCAATGATTTGCGCCGTGCCCATCGTGTTGCCGGTCAAATTGAATCTGGCATTGTATGGGTGAATACATGGTATTTACGCGACTTACGAACGCCATTCGGTGGCATGAAGCATAGCGGTATTGGCCGTGAAGGTGGGGCACATAGCTTCGAATTTTATTGTGAAGTGTCTAATATTACGATCAAATTGTAGGGGGAATTAGGAACATGGTTGTTAATTTAATCGAATGGTCACATAAATTATTATTGGCTGAACAAAATCAAAATGGCATTCAGCCGCTTACCCAATCACTCGAAAATTTAACAGTGAAAGATGCGTATTTAATTCAACTTGAAACGATTAATGAAAAAGTAGCACAAGGGCATCGCGTTACGGGCAAAAAAATCGGACTTACTTCTAAAGCAATGCAAAATTTATTGAATGTGGATGAGCCGGATTATGGGCATTTACTTTCCAATATGGAAATAACAGATGGTACGACTTTACGAAGTGAGTATTTAAAACCGCGCGTAGAGGCAGAAGTAGCGTTCTTTTTAAAAGCGCCTTTAAAAGGACCAAATGTAACAGTTGCACAAGTGATTGAAGCAACAGATTACATAGTTGGTAGTCTTGAAATTGTCGATAGTCGTATTGAAAATTGGAAAATCAAGCTGTTAGATACGATTGCAGACAATGCATCTTCGGCGAAATATGTATTAGGAGATATTAAACGTGACGTTGCACAAGTCGATTTACCAGCGATTGAAATGGACTTTTATAAAAATGGTGAGAAGGTAAATGCCGGTAAAGGCGCAGATGTATTAGGAAATCCCGCTGCCTGTGTTGCTTGGCTAGTGAATCGCCTTGCTGACTTTAATATCGGGATGGAAGCTGGGGAAGTCGTGTTATCCGGCGCTTTATCTGCGGCTCTTGATGCAGAGGTTGGCGATGTTTTTGTCGCTGATTTCGGCGAATTATTAGGTAAAGTCCAAGTTGAATTTAACTAGATTCAGCTAGCTTAATAAGGGGACTCAGGCTAACATCTCTTGTAAGCGAGCACGAAGAAAATCTAGACGCAATTACGCTAAGACATAATTGATAAAAAGGGTGGTACCAAAATGGAGAAAATTAAAGTAGGCATTATCGGTTCAGGGAATATTGGAACAGATTTAATGATAAAAATCCAGCGATCACCGTATTTAGAAATGTCGGTTTTAATTGGCATTGACCCGCAATCAGAAGGGTTGAAAATGGCGCAAGAAGCGGGTATTGAAACGATTTCAACTGGGATTGAAGGTTTTCTTGAAAATCCAGAACGCGCAAAAATATTGTTTGATGCGACATCAGCAAAGGCGCATCAACATCATGTAAATGCTGTGAAAGGATTGGATATCCGGATTGTGGATTTAACACCAGCGGCAATTGGTCCATTTGTAGCACCGACGGTTAATTTAACGGAACATCTCGAAAAAGAAGTTGTCAATATGATCACATGTGGTGGGCAAGCAACGATTCCAATTGTTCATGCGATTAATTCGGTTCAACCAGTCGATTATGCAGAAATCATTGCTACAATTGCCTCGAAAAGTGCAGGACCAGGTACGCGTGCCAATATTGATGAGTTTACACAAACGACAGCACGTGCGATTGAGCAAGTCGGTGGTGCGAAAATTGGGAAGGCCATTATTATTTTGAATCCAGCCGAGCCACCACTACTCATGCGCGATACGGTCATGTGTTTATTAAAAGAGGACGGGGATGCAGAAGCTATTTCAGCTGCTGTACGAAATATGGTAAGTAGAGTAAATGACTTCGTACCAGGCTATCGCTTGAAAATTGACCCGCTCATTGAAGGAAAAAAAGTAACGGTATTCCTTGAAGTAGAGGGACTAGGTGATTATTTGCCAATTTACGCGGGGAATTTAGATATTATGACGGCGGCTGCATTAAAAGTAGCAGAAGAAATTGCGAAGTCGATGTTAGAAGGGGCGGAAGTGCAATGAAACCCATTTACATTACAGAAGTAGCATTGCGTGATGGAAGCCATGTTGTTGGACATCAGTTTACTTTTGAGCAAGTACGTAAAGTAACGCAAGGGCTGAGCAAGGCAAGGGTGCCTTACATCGAAGTAACGCATGGTGATGGTTTAGGCGGGTCGTCTTTACAGTACGGATTTTCTAAAGAATATGATATTGAATTAGTGAAAGAGGCAGCCGAAGTAGCGGGAGACTCGGTCGTTACCGTGCTATTAATTCCGGGCATTGGGACAATTGAAGATTTAAAACTGGCGTATGAAGCAGGTGCGCGCGCGGTTCGTGTAGCGACACATGTGACCGAGGCTGATGTCTCAAAGCAACATATTGAAACAGCGAAAAATTTAGGAATGGAAGTGTTTGGCTTTCTTATGATGGCCCATTCAGCACCTCCTGCAACAGTTTTACAACAAGCATTATTAATGGAGTCTTACGGTGCAGATGGTGTGTACGTAACAGATTCTGCTGGTGCGATGCTGCCATCCGATGTACGGGATCGTATCCGATTACTAAGCGAAAATTTACAAGTCGAAGTGGGCTTCCATGCTCATAATAACTTGAGTTTAGCTGTTGCGAATACGCTCGTTGCCATTGAGGAAGGTGCGACGCGAATTGATGGCAGCATTTGCTGTTTAGGCGCAGGAGCGGGTAATACGCAAACGGAAGTATTAGTGGCGGTGTTACAACGTATGGACATTGAAACGGGCATTGATTTATATGAAATGCTCGATTTAGCCGATTATGTGCGCAACGAAATATTACCGCAACCACAAGATATTACATCGGGGAGCTTAGTGATGGGCTATGCAGGTGTATATTCGAGCTTTTTACGTCATGCCAATCTCGCAGCAGAAAAGGTAGGGATTGATGCGCGTGATATTTTAGTAGAGCTAGGAAAATTAAATGTTGTTGGCGGTCAGGAAGATACAATCATCGAAGTAGCACAAAATTTAGCGAGGGATAAGGTTGGTGGCAAGCAATGACTTTATTTAACTATGCTTCACAAGTTGCGACAGCACAAAAAACGAAGCAGGCAATCGAAAAAATTACCGTTTCAAAGCCTGATTTAACGGTCGAGCAAGCATACGAAATTCAAAAAATTAGTATTGAACAAACGTTAACATCAGCTAACCGTTTTATTGGCTGGAAAATGGGGTTAACGAGTGTCGCAAAGCAGCAACAAGTAGGGGTAGATTCACCCATTTATGGTCGTTTAACATCTTCTATGAATTTAACAAAAAATGAACTAACGGCTGCTGAATATATCCATCCACGTGTAGAGGCAGAAGTCGCTTTTGTGTTCAAAAAAGCATTGTTTGGCGCGAACCTAACACCACTGGATGTATGGGATGCAGTAGAAAGTGTGTATTTAGCACTGGAAGTAATTGATAGCCGTTATCAAAACTTCTCCTTTACATTGCCAGATGTCATTGCAGATAATGCTTCATCGACAAAAATTTTATTAAGTGCACAAGCATTTTCACCGTATGCACTGGATTGGTCTGCGGTTGAAGTCACGTTAAAGCAAAATGGTGAAGATAAGTTATTTGGACAAGGTGCAGCCGTACTTGGGCATCCAATTTATTCTGTCATTGAATTATTGACGATGTTAGAGCGAGAAGGACGTGGCATCACACCAGGTCAACTCGTATTAACCGGTGGAATTACAGATGCAATCGCAGTGGAAGCGGGCGACGTCATTGAAGCGGATTACGGCGCGTTAGGTAAACTGACGCTGAATGTGAAATAGAGGTGTAAATTTTCGATGCCTATCGTACAAATCCAATTACTTGAAGGACGGACAGATGAACAAAAGGAAAACATCATTGCGAAAGTAACAGAATCTCTTGTCGAAGCCGCGGAAGTGTCACCTGAACAAGTTCGAGTCATCATTACTGAAATTTTACCAAAGCATTGGGGCGTTGCAGGTAAATCTAAAAAATAATGATTTAAGAGGAGAATGCATTGATGAAAAAATTACCGAAGTTCCTTCAAATCGGATTATTCTTTTTAATGGCATTGGCATTAGTGGCATGTAGCTCAGATGATAAAGATTCAACAGCGCAAAAACCAGATGAAGATGCAGGGGAAAAGGTTGAGACGTCGGTAGCAGGTGATGCGAGCACGGAATTAGATTTACCGACAAAAACATTTAAACTGGCGCATATTACAGCGACAGATCATATGTGGCATTTAGCTGCAGAAAAATTCAATGAAGAATTGCAGGCGCGCTCTGGCGGCAAAATGCAAGTGGAAATTTATCCAGCAAGTCAGCTAGGCACAGAAGCAGATATGGTACAGCAAGTGGAAGCGGGTTCGATTGACTTTGCGTTAATTACAGCGGCGTATTTAAGTGCTCGTACACCGGACTTAGCGGCATGGTTTACACCGTATGCATTTAATTCATTACAAGATGCGTATGAAATGAGCCAAGGAGAACTTGGGAAAGAAATGTTAAAGCAAATTGAAGGTACGGGATTAAAACCATTAGATTATTTATTCGCAGGTCAGCGTGTCATGATTACGAAAGACAAAGAAGTGACAAAACCGAGCGATTTAAAAGGCTTAAAAATGCGTGTCACACCATCGCCGCCACTGACTTACTTCTATCAATCAACAGGTGCAGCACCAGAGGCGTTACCGTTACCAGAAGTTTATTCAGCATTACAAACAGGTGTTATTGACGGAATGGATATGGACTTAGATGCGACGATTACAAATAAATATTCTGAAGTAGCAAAATATGCGACGGTAACAAATCACATGGTATGGCCATCAATCATTTTAACGAACGAAAAAGCTTTCAATGATTTATCTGCGGATGCGCAAAAAATCATTACGGAATCATTAGTTATCGCTTCAAAATATGCAGTAGATACACGTGCTTCACAAGAGGAAGATTTTAAAAAGCAATTGGCAGATCAAGGTATGACTGTAACGGAATTAGGGGCAGATGTATACGCTGAAGAAATCGAATCATTTGATGCTGAATATAGTGCTAAATCTGATTTAATGAAACGCTTTATCGAAGCTGCACGAAACTAGTTTCTAGGGGGGATTTGAGTGGTACAATTATTGACTAAATTCAGTAATTTACTAACGAAGCTGGAAGAAGTAATTATGACGATTTTAATGGGTGCTTTAGCAATATTGATGATTGTCGCGGTTTGTTATCGTTACTTCCTAAAAGATCCGATCCCTTGGGCTGGCGAAGTTTCTATTTTCTTATTGATTTGGACATCTTTTATTGGGGGAAGCTGGGGCCTGAAATATGGCACCCAGGCTTCCGTTACTTTTCTCTATGATGCGATTTCAGACAATAAGAAAAGGTGGCTACGCAGTGCACAGGATTTAACGATGATTGTATTTTTAGGAATTTTAATTTATTACGCGGTTCATTGGATGATGCTCCCCTCTATGCTTATTCAAAAATCGAGTGCGCTCCAAATTCCGATGTGGATTCCATACAGCGCTGTACCAATAGGACTGGTCTTTGCTTTTGTTCACATTTTGACTCGCTTTATTAACAATCTAGTGAATGGTGAGCCTGAAGTAGTAGAAAAAGTAGAAGGAGGCGTGAGTTAAGATGACATTTTTAACGATCGCCATTTTCTTTCTGCTATTAATTATGGGGATTCCAATCGCAATGGTTTTAGGTATTATTACGATTATTTATTTCTTATTAAATGGACAAGTGATGTTGCTCGATTCGACACCACTTCGTATGTATTCAAGTCTTGAAAACTTTGGTTTACTCGCGATTCCATTATTCATGTTAATGGGCGAAATTATGAATGAAGGTGGCATTACGACGCGCCTCGTCCAATTTGCCCGCGTACTCATTGGTCACTTTAAAGGTGGGCTTGCCTATGTGACAGTCGTGGCGAATATGTTTTTGGCGTCTATTTTAGGCTCTGCCAATGCACAAGCTGCGATGATGAGTAAAGTAATGGTGCCGCAAATGGAAAAAGAGGGCTATAAACGTGAATTCGCAGCATCTATTACATTAGCCTCTTCCATTATTGCCCCGATTATTCCACCTAGTATGATTTTTATTATTTATGGCACGCTGTCGAGTACGTCTATTGGGGCGTTGTTTATGGCTGGAATCGTACCTGGTATCATTTATGGACTTGTATTTATTGGGGTTATTTCTTTTATGGGTTATAAGCAAAACTTTCCGAAAAGTGAGCGTGCGCCATTAAAAGTCATATTAAAAAGTACATTTCAAGTACTACCAGCATTATTAATACCTATAACAGTTGTTGTCGGGATTTTAAAGGGCATCTTTACAGCGACAGAATCCGCAGCTGTTGCTTGTTTAATTGCGATTGTTGTGGGGCTATTTTTTTATCGTGAATTAGATTTGAAGAAAATACCGAAAATGTTAATTAGTACGGTAACAAACACTGCCACAGTTACGTATTTAATTATTATGGCAAATATTTTTGGGTGGATGATTGCATTTGAACGCATTCCGCAATTATTGGTAGATAGCATGTTAAGTATTACAGAAAGTCCATGGGTATTTTTATTGCTTGTAAACCTATCATTACTTGTCGTCGGCATGCTACTCGACGGCATCGCAGCACTCATTATTTTAGTACCTGTATTAATGCCGCTTGTACTCGCATTGAATATTGATCCAGTGCATTTCGGGGTCATTATTTGTATCAATTTAACACTCGGATTATTAACACCACCAGTTGGGACGGGGTTATTTATCGTGTCTTCGATGGCAGATGTGAAGTTTGAGACACTCGTGAAAAGTGTATTCCCATTCATCATTATTTCATTTATTGTTTTATTATTCCTTACATATATACCGGACTTAGTGCTCTTTGTTCCGAAAATGTTAGGGATGTAGAAAGAGAGGGGTTCTTATGGAAAAGTTGCTGCAGCAAGGTAAAATAATGGTACTCCTCATACTAGTAGGTCAGTTTTTTACTGCATTTGTTGGCAGGAGCTTAAGCACTTTCATGGTATTTATAGGAGAAGATTTAGCATTAACAAAAGTGCAGTTGGGTCTGTTTCCAACTGCACTTTTTATTGGACAATTTTTAGCGACGATGCCAATTGGTTATGTTGCGGACCGTGTGAATACGAGACTGTTAATGATTTTGTTGATGAGCGTCGTTGCGGGTAGTTTTTTAGTTTTTGCGTGGATGGATAATTTTTATCTAGCGTTTATTTTTATTTTAATTGCTGGACTTGCTTATGGTGGGATGCATCCGGTGACGAATAAATTACTTGTGTACGAATTTTCACCATCCAAATTAACATTGCCAATGGGTGTGAAGCAAATGTCGATTACACTTGCTTCGGCAACAATTAGTATTTTACTTCTGCCGTTAGCGGTAGTGATTGGTTGGAGGTGGGCGATGACAATAGCGGTACTAGTGCTTGTCATTGTATGTCTCGTTAGCAGTATTTATTTTATCCGTTTACCGTGGACAGAAAAGCCAGTCCAATCAACAGAACGACTTTGGACGCTGGTAAAACAATTAAGCAAATCTAAAATGTTATTTTTCACAAATAGTTCTGCTTTTATCTTAATGGGTGTACAAATAACGTTTAACACGTATTTAATTTTATTTTTAATTGAAACAAAACATTGGCCAATTTATGTCGCAGGTCTTTGTTTAGCCTTATCGGAGTTATGTGGCGCGGTGGGGAGGGTTTCATGGGGTGTTATTAGCGATCGTTTTTTAGCTGGGAATCGGTGGCTTGTTTTGTTTGGGATTACACTGATTAGCACAGGCAGCTTGGTAGGTCTTTACTTTAGTCAATCTACTATTTTAATTGTCATTTTCATTGCGTTTATTGGTTTCGCGTTGTCAGGGTTTAATGGTATTTGGATGACGCTCGCAGTAGAAAGTGTTGACCGTTCGTTAAGTGGTTTTGCAAGTGGCTATAGTGTAACGGTTGCCTCGATCGGTGTGTTTTTAATACCGCCATTTTTCGGGTATTTCATTGAGCAGGGGGGTTACTTATTAGCAGGTATTTTTGTAAGTAGTTTATTTCTACTTTGTGCACTACTGATGATTTACGCGATGCGAATTTTCAAAGTGACATAGAGGGCTTTTCCATGTTTTAAGTTTCAAACTTTGTTACAGTAGTTAATGAACAAATAATTGTTAAAATGGGGAAATACAATGTCTACTATTATTAATTTTCTTCAATATAAAAATGTGCAGCTTGAAAGACAGCTCGAAAAATTATTTCAACGGGCGAATTCACCGCGTGATCAACTCGACGCATTATTACAAAACAAGGATTTACAACTAGAAGATCATAAGTTGTTCTTGGCATTTCTTGCTTATTTAGAAGAGCAGCAACTCGACGCACAGCATGTTTTTAAAGATGTGTTAAAGCTACCAAAACATCAATTTGAAGCGAAATATAATATGAAATGGTCACAAGTGATAAAGTTAAGTGTCACATTTCTTACAATTTTGCGTACAAATGACCCACAAGGCTATAAACAATTCGTCGACTAAGCTTGTCGGAACATAGAGACATTCGTTATAATGGGAAAATGAGTGAACAAGATAGAAAGGGGCTATTTGTCGATGAACGAAGAACAACGACTAGCCAGTCAACAAGTAAAGCAACCACAACAAGAAAAAGACTATAGTAAATATTTTGAGAAAGTGTTTACAGCTCCTTCATTAAAAGATGCAAAAAAACGTGGGAAAGAAGAAGTGAAGTACCACAAAGATTTTGATATCGAAGAGAAGTTTTTACATATGGGTGAGGGACGTAAATTTTACATCCGAACTTATGGTTGTCAAATGAATGAACATGATACAGAAGTAATGGCAGGTATTTTCATGCAGCTTGGCTACACATCTACGGAGCAGATCGAGGAAGCGGATGTCGTGCTATTAAACACATGTGCCATTCGTGAAGGTGCGGAAAATAAAGTATTTGGTGAGCTCGGCTTCTTGCTTAAATATAAACGACAAAATCCAGAAATGTTAATCGGTGTTTGTGGATGCATGTCACAAGAAGAATCAGTAGTCAATCGAATTTTAAAGCAGTACCAACATGTCGACATGGTTTTCGGTACACATAATATTCACCGTTTACCACATATTTTAAACGAAGCGTACATGTCTAAGGAAATGGTCGTAGAAGTATGGTCAAAAGAAGGCGATGTTATTGAAAACCTACCGAAAAAACGTCTCGGTTCGATCAAAGCTTGGGTAAACATTATGTACGGCTGTGACAAATTTTGTACATACTGCATCGTACCGTATACGCGCGGGAAGGAGCGTTCTCGTCGACCAGAAGAAATTATTCAAGAAGTACGTGAACTCGCAGCGCAAGGTTACAAAGAGATTATGTTACTAGGTCAAAACGTCAACGCTTACGGAAAAGATTTTGAAGACATCACGTACCGTTTAGGCGATTTGATGGATGCAATTCGAACAATTGATATTCCGCGTGTTCGTTTTACAACAAGTCACCCGCGCGACTTTGATGATCATTTAATTGAAATACTCGCTAAAGGTGGAAACCTAGTTGAGCATATCCATTTACCAGTTCAATCAGGTTCTAATGAGATTTTAAAAATTATGGCGCGCAAATATACGCGTGAGCACTTCCTACAATTAGTAGAAAAAATCAAAACAGCGATACCAAATGTTGCATTGACGACAGATATTATCGTCGGTTATCCAAATGAAACAGAAGAGCAATTCCAAGAAACACTCGATTTATATCGTGAAGTAGGCTTTGAAATGGCGTTTACGTATATTTATTCGCCACGTGAAGGTACACCTGCTGCTAAAATGACGGATAATGTGCCGGATGAAGTGAAAAAGGAACGATTACACCGTCTAAACCATGTCGTGGCAGAATATTCGGCTAAAGCATTAAAAGAATTAGAAGGTCAAATTGTAGAAGTGCTTGTAGAAGGTAGCAGTAAACGACGTGATGACGTGCTTGCGGGTTACACGCGTAAAAATCGATTAGTGAACTTCAAGGCAGATCCGAAATACATCGGGCATCGCGTGCTTGTGAAAGTGACAGAAGCAAAAAGTCACTCATTATTAGGTGAATTTGTGGGAAAAGTAAAAGAAGAGGTGGAATTAATCAAATGACAAAATTATATTCAAAAGACGATATCGTCGTAAAAGCAAAAGAAATTGCACATATGATTGCCAACACAGAAGAAGTAGAATTTTTCAAAAAGGCAGAAGAACAAATTAACGAAAACCAATTTGTTCGTGAAAAAATTGCTTCATTAAAAACGTTACAAAAACAAGCAGTCAATTTCCAACACTTAGGAAAAGAAAAAGCTTTAAAAATGATTGAAGGAAAAATTACAGGAATTGAAGAAGAAATTGATTCACTTCCGGTTGTCCAACAATTTAAACAATCCCAAACAGATGTGAATGAATTACTGCAACTTGTTTCAAATGCCATTGCTAATAATGTAACAAATGAAGTAATTGAAAATACAGGCGGCGATATTTTAAAAGGTGAAACTGGATCAAAAGTGCGAAAAAGTGTACCTGGATCTTGCTCATAATAAAAAACGATAACAAAGCAGCTCTCAAGGGGGCTGTTTTTTTGTTCTTAAAATTGCTTTTCGTTACTAGCTGAAAAGTAATAAAAACGAATTATTTTAAAAAAATGTTGTAAAACAGTGGAAAAATGCATGCCAATTTATCGTATTTATTAGAAAAATTTGCTATAATCCTTAAATAGTGGAGCTAATTAGGAAGGACTAACGGAAATGTACAAATATTACAATCAAAACTTCGACAAAGATGATATGTATTTTTGGTTGTGTCAAATGGCGAGGCAGTTTGAGTCAGGTGTTGTAGTAATCAATCCAGCTAAAGGCAATGTAATTGATTTTGTGAATCAAGTCTTTATACGCATGACAGATTACAGTGAGTCAGAATTAATCGGTAAAAAATTAAATATTTTACATGGTCCTTTAACAGATGTCCTAAACGAAGATGCGATTCAAGAATGTATAGAAAATGGGCTCTCGTTTACAACATCGTCTTATCATTATCGAAAAGATGGTTCAACATTTTGGAATGAAATAAGCATTTTACCTCTAAAGGATCTCGACGGCGAGCTTCAATATTGTCTTTTAATGATGAAGGACGTTACGGATGCAATGAAGGTAGATGCACTACTTGAGCTAGAAAGAAATATTTATTATAAATTAGAAAATGGCGACCCACTAGAATATGTTTTAGGTGAAATTTGTAATCATGTAGAAATAACTTTTAGAAATCAATGTCACTGTACGATTATTTTAATTGATGAAAATAGAAAAGTAACAGAAGTTTATGGTGGTTCAACAAAAACCTTTGAAATGACAAAGTATCAAGCTTTCTTTATGGGCAATGATAGTCATGATTTTTCATTAAGTTTAGATCGAAAAGCGACATTTATTAAAAATATAAAAAGTACAATTTATTATGAACAATATAAACATTTAATTGATAAAGAAAATATTGTCTCACTATGGGGTCAGCCGATTTTTAACAAGGAAGAAGAAGTTATCGGCTTTTTTTCGATTTATTTTGAGCAAGAGATGGAACCTCAGGCAACGGATTATAAATTTATTATTACGAATGTTGCTCCGATTGTTTCGCTCGCGGTCAAATATTACAATCAAAAAAATGCAATTCATTCGCTCGCTTTCTATGATTCTGCAACGGGCTTAAGTAATTTTGAAGGATTTAAAAGTAAAATGACAGCTGATTGGGAAGCGGGTATGGAAAATAGCTATTTGTATATTATTGAGCCGAGTGAATATCAAAATATTGTCGATTTATATGGTCGACAAGGTGGCGATAAAATATTAGTAAAAATAGCAAAACGCTTACAAAATATTTTTGCGGAACATAAATTATTCATCGCGCGCTATACAAACTCGGCGATTATTATTGCATCCAAGCTAAAAAATAGTGATTTACAATTTACACAAGCTGAAATAGATCACTTATTATTTGAGCCGTATTGCATTAATAATAAAGATGTATTCATTACATTGAAAGTGGGTACGTCAAAAGTTTGCCTTGAAACACCAATTGATCAAGCGATTCGTCAAGCGGATACAGCATTGTCTATCGCATTAAAAAGTGTAGGAACTGTCATTAAAAAGTTTGAAGTGGAACAGGTGGAATCCGTAGCGAATGAAATGAATGTTTTGGCGAATATTGCAAAAGGTTTGAGGAAAGATGAATTCATGCCAATGCTCCAGCCAAAAGTGGATATAAAAACTGGGGAGATTAATAGCTTTGAAGCGTTAGCACGATGGATTTCTCCTGAACTTGGTTTTGTTTCACCAGCATTATTTATCCCTGTCGCAGAAAACACAGGAAATATTTCTGAAATAGATCGCGCTATTTTTAAGAAGGTTTTACAATGGCAAAAAGATCGACAAGAAAATAACTTACCGATGTACCAAGTATCTATAAATATTTCGCCAAATCATTTTTATCACCCGGCATTCGTAGAAAATGTTAAGGAGTTAATTGAAAAGTATGGCGTGGAACCGAAGTATATAAAATTTGAAATTACGGAAAGTATCGAGTTAGATAATGTGATGCGGGCGAAGAAAATCATAAATGATTTGATGAGGTATGGCATCGCAACGTCTATTGATGATTTTGGGGTAGGGTATTCATCTTTAAGTTATTTGCAGGAGCTTCCATTTGAAGAGATTAAAATCGATAAAAGCTTTGTCGATAATTTAGCTGACCCACGTATGCATGCGGTCATTAAAACAATTATTCATCTTTCTAGAAATTTAAATATGCGCTGTGTTGCTGAAGGTATTGAAACAGAAGAGCAGCATAAAGAACTCCTACAACTCGGCTGTAACAGTGGTCAAGGTTATTATTATTTTAAACCAATGCCACTTCATGAAGTCGATGAATTATTACAAAAGAAGGCGCAAATTCAAACTCAAACATAAGTAAAAAATGCAGCTCCCATTTTGAAGGGAGCTGCATTTTTTACGTGAGCCTTTCTATAAGAAAGCAGCTATAAAGCAGGTTCGGATGAATTTTTTCCATTCCATTGTGGATTCCATCAGGATTATTTCACCCTTTAGGCAACAGCCGCATACACTATTTCGAGTAGTTAAAGAAAGGGGAGATTTTCGGTGAAGCGTTTACGTCAAATTGTGACGAAAGCCGTGATTGCCAAAGGGAAGAAGCGTACGGAATGTTGCGAAACGCTCTGTCCACCGAATGCGCCGACAAGTATTCTCGGCTGTTGGGTTATTAATCATCATTATACAGCAAAGCGTATTGGGAAGTATGTTGAGGTTTCAGGGAAGTTTGATATTAACGTATGGTATGCGTATCATAATCATTCAAAAACGGCCGTATTTACTGAAACAGTTTCATATAAAGATCGTATTAAACTAACATTCCGTGACAATGATTGTAAAGATTCAGATGATGTGAAAGTTTGTGTATTACAAGCACCAAACTGTATTGAAGCGGTTATTACAAAGCATGGGGATAAAATTAATGTGAAGATTGAACGTGAATTTTTAGTGGAAATTATTGGGGAGACGACGGTTGTTGTGAGCGTGCACCCAATCGACTGCGAAGATGACTGGAAGTTTGATGAAAGTTCGACACAATCTTGTTCTTCAAGCTCATCTTCATCTTCTTCCTCTTGCTCATCTTCCAGTTCGCCCGATTATCCATGTGAATCTTCATCGTCCTGTTAAAAGGAATTGTCAAAATCTAAATAGTGCGAACAACTTGCTCAAAGCTATCATCAGCTTGAGCTTTTTTTATTTTCATTCAGCGGGCGTCTATACGCACGCTAAATAGGGGAACAAAAGCTAAAACGGTCACGTCTTGTTGACCTAAAGCCCCCAGCGGATGTCAAGAATTTTGAGGAGAGCCATTTGTACAAGCACAATTCAAAATGCTGACGCAATTATGCTGAGGCGTAATTAATTGCGCAAGGAAGGCAAATCATTACGCAAGTGGTATAATAAAAATACAAGTTTATCATTATTTAGTGCGTGTTAAAACGCATGGCAAACGTAAAGATACTGAGGCGTAATGAATTAAGTGAGGGAAATTAAGAATGACAACATATACACCGATGATGCTCCAATATTTAGATGTAAAAAAGGACTATAAAGATGCCTTTGTATTTTACCGATTAGGCGATTTTTATGAATTATTTTTCGACGATGCAGTAAAAGCATCCCAACTATTAGAAATTACGTTAACTGCACGTTCGGGCAATACAGACAACCCGATTCCAATGTGTGGAGTGCCACATCACGCCGCACAAGGTTATATTGAAACGCTTGTAGCAAAAGGATTTAAAGTCGCGATTTGCGAGCAAACGGAAGATCCGAAACAGGCAAAAGGTGTTGTCAAACGTGAAGTCGTACAGCTCGTGACACCAGGAACGATTATGGAAGGGAAAGCACTTGATGGGAAAACGAATCACTTTATCGCAGCAGCTGAAAGTTTATCTGAAAACGAAATGGCATTTGCTTATTTAGATATTTCAACAGGTGAAGCGAATGTGTCATTGATTGAAGGGCATGTGAAAGAATTAATTCAGCAACTTCAAGCGTATGCCATAAAAGAAGTGATCGTTACCGAGCAATTGCAGTTAGAAATAGCTGATTATGCGATGAATGCAGGCATAGTCGTATCACTTGAAGATCAGGAAATGGACGAGGGACGTGCCGTACAATATGTACAAAATATCCCAAGTGCACTACAAGTGGTCGCGAAACGATTATTGCAATATGCGGAGCGAACTCAAATGCGCTCTTTGTACCATATTCAAGCATTTACTTATATAGAAGAAAAAACGACATTAAAAATTGATACGAATTCCAAACGCAATTTAGAGCTCATTCAATCGATCCGTGGTGGTGATTCAAAAGGGACACTTTTATGGCTTTTAGATGAAACGGTGACGGCAATGGGTGGACGTAAATTAAAGCAATGGTTGCATCAGCCACTTGCCAATAAAACGGCGATTGAAGCAAGACAGGAAGTAGTAACGGAATTACTAGAAGAATTTTTTGTTCGTGAAGAGTTACAGCAACTTCTAAAAAATGTGTATGATTTAGAACGCTTAGCGGGGCGAGTAGCATTTGGTTCGGTAGGCGGTCGAGATTTGGCGCAGCTGAGAGAATCATTACGCCAAGTACCAGCCATTCAAGAAAAACTCGTACAAAGTGGCCGAGCGCAATTAATTCGATTAGGCGAAAATTTTGATTTATGCCATGATGTCGAACAATTGTTAACGGATGCGATTACCGATCATCCGCCGATTTCGATTAAAGAAGGGGATGTCATGCGAGATGGTTATAATGAACAACTCGATCAATACCGAGACGCCTCTCGAAACGGCAAAGACTGGATTGCGCAATTAGAACAAAAAGAGCGTGAATTAACCGGCATTAAAAACTTGAAAATCGGTTATAATCGCGTGTTTGGTTATTATATTGAAATTACAAAATCACATTTAATCAATACCGATTTAACACGTTTTGAACGAAAACAAACGTTAGCGAACGCTGAGCGATTTATTACGGAAGAGTTAAAAGAAAAAGAGGCGCTTATTTTAAATGCAGAAGAGCAAAGTTTAGCGCTAGAATATGATTTATTCGTCGCTTTACGTGAACAGTTAAAAGCATATATTCCGCGTGTACAAGCTTTGGCGGCCCAAATTAGTGAACTAGATGTGTATATGAGTTTTGCCAACGTAACGGATAAATATCGTTTTACGAAACCTGTATTTCATGAAGGACGCGCACTGAAAATTATCGAAGGGCGTCACCCAGTCGTGGAAAAAATGCTCAATAAACAAAGCTATGTCCCGAATGATTGTTTATTAGCGGAAGATAAAAATATGATGCTCATTACAGGTCCAAATATGTCGGGTAAAAGTACGTATATGCGCCAAGTTGCACTTATTGTTGTACTTGCGCAAATGGGTTGCTACGTGCCAGCTCAAGAAGCGGTTTTGCCAATTACCGATCAAATTTTCACACGCATTGGCGCAGCGGATGATTTAGCGGCTGGTCAATCGACTTTCATGGTGGAAATGATTGAATCACAACATGCCATCACGCATGCGACGAAAAATAGTTTAATGCTGTTTGACGAAATTGGGCGTGGTACTTCGACGTATGACGGCATGAGTCTAGCGCAAGCGATGATGGAATATATTCATACGGAAATTGGTGCGAATACATTATTTTCAACGCACTATCATGAATTAACGGATTTAGAAATGCAATTAGATCGCTTACAAAATGTCCATGTTAGTGCGACGGAGCAAGATGGGCGTGTTGTCTTTTTACACAAAGTGAAGTCAGGTGCGGCAGATAAAAGTTACGGTGTGCATGTGGCGGAACTGGCTGAAATGCCGCAGCCTATTTTACAGCGAGCACGTGCTTTATTAGCGGAATTTGAGGCGAAGGATGCAAGGCAAGAAGCGGTGAAAAACGAGGGACAGTCTGTATTCATTGAACCAGTTCCCCAACCTATACAAACCGTACGAGAGCCTGTGGAGCAACTTGCATTATTCCAAATGACTGATGCACCTGCAATTTCAGAAGCGGAACAACAAGTGTTAGATGCGATTTCGAAATTAAATGTAATGGGTACAACACCGATGCAAGCAATGACCGTTTTATATGAGTGGCAACAAAAACTTTTAGAAAATAAATAAGGAGGATGCTAGATGGGGAAAATTCACATTATGGATGAATTATTATCCAATAAAATTGCGGCTGGGGAAGTAGTGGAACGTCCTTCATCGGTCGTCAAAGAACTTGTCGAAAATGCAATTGATGCACATAGTACATCGATTGAAATATTCCTCGAAGAAGCGGGATTAAGCAGTATTCAAGTCGTTGATAATGGCAGTGGAATGGATGAAGAAGATGCGCTCAAATCCTTTTCCCGTCATGCAACTTCCAAAATTGAGAAGGAACAAGATTTATTCCGCATTCGTACACTTGGTTTCCGCGGGGAGGCATTAGCATCGATTGCTTCCGTTTCGAAATTCACGCTACGTACTTCGGATGGTGAAGGGGGTGTCCACCTTTATTTAGAAGGCGGACACTTGAAAGAACATAAGCCTACTTCATTAAGAAAAGGGACAGATATTACAGTTGCACAATTATTTTTTAATACACCTGCGCGCTTAAAATATTTAAAAACTTTACAAACGGAGCTCGGGCATACGATTGATTTTATTAACCGTATTGCGCTCGGCTATCCAACAGTAGCGATTAAACTTGTTCATAATGGACAAACGCTCCTGCAAACAAATGGGCGCGGTCAAGTACAGCAAGTGTTAGCCGCAATTTACGGCACGCACAACGCAAAAAAGATGATCGCCTTTGAAGGGACAAATCAAGATTATAAAATTCACGGTTTTGCCTCCTTGCCAGAGGTGACGCGCGCATCGAAAAACTATATGTCGTTATTTGTGAATGGTCGTTGGGTGAAGCATTTCGTCATTCAAAAAGCGATTACTGATGCATATCATACCTTTTTACCTATTGAACGCTTTCCGATTGTGTTACTTTACGTGGAAGGGGACCCGCAATTAACGGATGTGAATGTGCACCCTGCAAAGCATCAAGTACGGGTAAGTAAAGAACCTGAGCTATTAAAATTAATTGAAGATACACTGCGTCAAACGATTCGCGATGTGATACGTGTGCCAATCGCTGAGAAAAAGGAAAAACCGGTTCGCGTGCCAGGCGAGCAGATGAATTTATGGAATCCATCGAAAACACCAGCCGCTACTTTGAATGAAACGAAAATGGATGAAATAGTCGAGCGCTTAACAAATGAGCAACAATCATTCGTCAAGGAGCCATTTGCACCAGCCCCATATTATGAACAAGTAGAGCGACCGAAACCTTCGGAAACAGTTGAACTGCCCTTCATAACACAGGCGATTCCGCAACAAAACGAACCGTTCCAGCATGAAATAATCGAGGAACAGTTGCCCGAATCACCAAAGCAACCATTCCCGCAGTTAGAAATTGTCGGTCAAATCCACGGGACATATATTGTAGCGCAAATGGAAGATGGGTTTTATTTAATTGATCAGCATGCAGCTCAGGAACGAATTAAGTATGAATATTTCAAAGAGAAAGTGGGCGAAGTGAACGCAAATGAGCGGCAAGCGTTACTCATGCCACTTACTTTCCATTATGCTGCAGACGAGGCACTCCTACTAAAAGAATCCATGAGTGCGCTAGAAGAAGTCGGTGTGTTTTTAGAAGAGTTCGGGCATGCTTCATTCGTCATTCGTGAATATCCAACTTGGTTTCCAAAAGGTGAGGAACAAGAAGTGATTGAAGAACTGATTGAACAAGTGCTAAAAACGAGGAAAACGGATATTAAGAAATTACGAGAAGCCGCGGCCATTATGATGAGCTGTAAAAAATCGATTAAAGCCAATCATTTTCTTGATAAAGAGCAAATGGAGCGCTTAATAACGGATTTACGAGCAGCGGAAAATCCATTTACTTGTCCGCATGGGCGACCGGTTTTAGTTCATTTCACAACGTATGAAGTTGAAAAAATGTTTAAACGCGTTATGTAACCGAAAATGAAAGGGTGATAAGTGTTGGATAAAAAATCATTTTATTTACGAATGACTGATCGGCACGAAGTATTTGTCACAACGTATATACCTGCTGTACAAGCGATTGGACATGTGCATATTTTACACGGGATGGCGGAGCATTCGGCGCGTTATGAACACTTTGCGAATTTTTTATGTGATGAAGGTTATTCTGTATCTATGCACGATCACCGAGGGCACGGTGCAACAGTGGAGCACAATGGTCAATTTGGATTTTTTGCTGAGAAGGATGGATTTGAGCGTGTTGTCAAAGATGTTTTTGAAGTGATTGAAACACTGCGTAAACAGTTGGATATGAAATCACTCACGTTATTTGGACATAGTATGGGCTCCTTTATTGCCCGCCGCTTTATCCAACAATATAGTTATTTGCTCGATAAAGTAATTTTAAGTGGGACAGGTGCAGTCACGCCACTTCATTTAGCTGGTAATGTATTAGCGAAGCAACTTGTAAAAGCAAAAGGCGCAACTGTGGAAAGTCCATTATTAGATAAATTAAGTTTTGGCAATTTTAATAACAAAATTCCAAACGCCCAAACATCCTTTGATTGGCTTTCGACAGATGAAGAACAGGTGCAAAAATATATTCAAGATGAAAAATGCGGATTTATTGCGACGACACAATTTTTCGTGGATTTAACAGATGGCTTATTAATGCTAGGTAAAGTCGGTGAAAATGCAAGAATCCGCCCATCTTTACCGATTCTTTTAGTGAGCGGCAGTGAGGATCCAGTTGGTGATGCCGGAAAAGGTGTCATTCAAGTAGGACAACAGCTTCAAGAAGCGGGATTAGATCATGTAAAGGTGTATCTCTTTGAAGGGATGCGTCATGAAATTTTAAATGAGCGTAATAAACAATACCCTTATAAAATAATAGTACGGTGGTTAAACGATGAAAACTAATTTAGACGTAGTGGCGATTATTGGCCCTACCGCATCAGGAAAGACAGCACTTAGCATCCGATTGGCTAAGGAAATGAACGGCGAAGTAATTAACGGAGATTCGATGCAAATATATAAGCGAATGGACATTGGAACAGCGAAAATTACAGAACAGGAAATGGACGGTGTGCCGCATCATTTATTAAGCTTTAAAGAGCCTACTGATAGCTTTTCTGTGGCGGAATATCAAAAGCTGGTTCGTGAAAAGATGGCGGAAATCCAGTCGCGTGGCAAGTTACCGATTGTTGTCGGTGGAACAGGTTTATATGTTCAGTCGGTGCTCTATGATTTCCAGTTTACGAAGCAAGAAGTAAATGAAGAAGCGCGCAGTAAATATTATGATGAATTAGAACAGTTTGGCCCAGAAGTGATGCATCAAAAATTGGCGCAAGTCGATGCAGAAGCGGCGGCGCAAATTCATCCGAATAATACAAGAAGAGTCATTCGTGCACTAGAAATGGCGGAATTAGCAGGGGTTTCTCGAGCAGAAGACCAGTTTAATCGTGGGGATGTGCCTCTTTACAATCATTTAATTATTGGCATGAACATGGACCGTGAAAAGCTGTATGAGCGCATAAATTTACGTGTGGACCTCATGCTTGAAGCGGGCTTAGTAGAGGAAGTATATGCGCTTTATGCCGATGAAATTCGAGATGTCCAATCCATTAAAGCCATTGGTTACAAGGAATTGTATGCTTATTTTGATGGATTACTCACTTTAGAAGAAGTAACCGAACAAATTAAGCAAAACTCAAGACGTTATGCAAAAAGACAATTAACATATTTTAGAAACAAAATGGATGTCCAGTGGATTGGCAATGATTGGGATAAGCTGAAAACTTTTTTCTAATTCGTGAAGGAAAGTATCGCCCACTTGCCGAATGTTTATTATGTAATGAATAAATAGAGAAGAGGGGGACTTTCATGAAACCAATTAATCTACAAGATACATTTTTAAATAGTTTACGAAAAAATAATATTTTTGTAACCGTCTTTTTACTAAACGGGTTCCAATTAAAAGGCATCATTAAATCATACGATAATTTTACCGTGTTATTAGATTCAGATGGCAAGCAACAATTGATATATAAGCACGCCATTTCAACATTTATCCCTGCAAAACCAGTGGCGCTCGGAGCGGATGAAGAATAAAAATTCGCAGTTTGTCATTGTATCTATTATAATGACAATTGACACTGAAGTAATGGGGGATTATTAAAATGAAAACATTAACAACAGATGAATTATTAAACTTATTAGATGCCAATGAAGATTTACATGTCATTGATGTACGCGAAGATTTTGAAGTGGGAGAAGGCGTAATTCCAGGTGCCGTACATATTCCATTAGGCTCGATTCCTGAACGTACAGCAGAATTAGATACGTCAAAATCGTATATTGTTGTATGCAAAGGTGGCGTACGTAGTGCCAATGCATGTGAATATTTAGCGGCTCAAGGGTTCGACGTAACGAATCTTGAAGGCGGTATGCTTGCGTATGATGGCGAGCTAGAGTTTAAATAATTGATTAAGTAAAAAGCGCAGTGGCGGATGGAATAAATCGTCATTGTGCTTTTTTGTGCGTCTAAAAAGCGAGTCAATGCCCAACCTGTTATTACAATCAATTTATATGGACTTGCAGCATGCTTGTTGATAGGGAAGGGATCATCGGGAAGCTTTTTGTGGGGCGATGCTGTTTATAAATGAAATAGTAGGATAACAACATTTCGTCAAAATATGTGCGAGTTCATGTATAATGAGGGAGGATTAAAAAGTTAAGAATGGAGATAGTTACAATGGCATTTCAATCAAAATTAACGAATGAAACACTGACACTTGCATCACGTATGGAGGAAAAAGTGTTTGATTATCATAAAAAAGTGGATGAACAAGCATTTTTCAATCAGCAAAAAGTACTTGCGGCATTTCGCAATAATCAAGTAAGTGATTTCCATCTACACCCTTCTAATGGCTATGGTTATGATGATGAAGGGCGCGATAATTTAGAACGCGTATATGCAGAAGTATTTGGAGCAGAAGCCGCAATTGTTCGCCCGCAAATTATTTCGGGTACACATGCGATTACATTAAGTTTATTTGGTGTATTACGCCCAGGAGATGAACTTGTTTACATTACGGGCAAACCGTATGATACGCTGCAATCGATTGTAGATGGTGGTGACAAAGATACGGGTTCTCTGAAAGATTATAAAATCGGTTATTCTCATGTAGATTTAATTGATAATAAAGCAATTGATTGGCAAGGTGTCCGCCAAGCAATCAATGAAAATACGAAGATGGTTGCGATTCAACGTTCGAAAGGATATGCAAGTCGCCCTTCATTTACAATTGAGGATATTCGCGAAATGGTTGTTAAAATTCGCGAAATCGCACCACAAGCCGTAATTTTTGTGGACAACTGTTACGGTGAATTTGTTGAAACATTAGAACCAACAGAAATCGGTGTAGATTTAATGGCCGGATCTTTAATAAAAAATCCGGGTGGTGGATTAGCTAAAATTGGTGGTTATATTGCTGGTCGCGCGGATTTAGTAGAAAAATGTGCGTATCGCATGACGTCACCAGGCATTGGGGCAGAAGCAGGCGCGACATTAAATACATTAGCTGATTTTTATCAAGGCTTTTTCATGGCACCGCATACAGTTGCGCAAAGTTTAAAAGGAGCGATTTTTACTGCAGCGATGCTTGAAGAGTTAGGAATGACAACGGCTCCTCATTATAGTGAACAACGTACGGATTTAATTCAGTCGGTGTCATTCCAAACAGCGGAGCAAATGGTGGCATTCTGTCGAGAAATTCAAGCTGCTTCGCCAATTAATGCCCATTTCGCACCAGAGCCTGCATATATGCCCGGTTATGAAGATGATGTCATTATGGCAGCTGGAACGTTCGTGCAAGGTTCAAGTATTGAGCTAACAGCAGATGGTCCGATCCGCCCACCGTACACAGCGTTTATTCAAGGTGGCTTAACATATGAACATGTAAAATATGCGATTTGTTTAGCGGTGCAAACATTGAAGTGAGACCGATATTCGCTAATTTTCGCATGGATTTTCTACTTCGAAAAAACTCATGTCAGCTTTCCTTACATAGAATTGACAATGAATTTTCCATGTTTTAAGATAAATCGTGAACAAGGAGGTTGAATGCATGTGAGTAGTGAAATACGGCGCACAATGCCGTTATTATCGATGAGTATTGTGATGCAATTAACGGATTTATCCGCAAGACAAATTCGCTACTATGAAGAACATCATTTAATTCAGCCTCACCGAACAGCAGGAAATCGACGCATGTTTTCATTAAATGACGTGGATGTACTATTAGAAATAAAAGATATACTTGAACAAGGTGTGAACATGGCAGAAGTAAAAAGAGTGTTCGCAAAGAAAAATGAATCCGCAACAATTGCTGCGAGCAAAGAAATATCAGATTCAGAGCTTCGTGAAATTATGCGTGAAGAGAGGCGCCAAGCCCATCACATGCAAAAAACGTCCATTCGTCAAGGGGATTTATCACGTTTCAATCGAAAATGATGACGTGTAAATTATAAAACTACCGAATTTTTCGGGGAAGAAACCATTTTAGGAGTGTGGAACACAGTGGGAAAATATACGAAGGACGATATTAAACGTCTCGTGCAAGAAGAAGAAGTAAAATTTATTCGTTTACAATTTACAGATATTTTAGGAACAATCAAAAATGTTGAAATTCCAGTAAGCCAATTAGATAAAGCATTAGATAATAAAATGATGTTTGATGGTTCTTCAATTGAAGGTTTCGTTCGTATCGAAGAGTCTGATATGTATTTATACCCTGATTATGATTCGTTTATGGTATTCCCATGGACTGCTGAAAAAGGTAAAGTAGCACGTTTCATCTGTGATATTTATAATCCAAATGGCACACCATTCGCAGGAGACCCGCGTAACAACTTAAAGCGTGTACTAAAAGAAATGGAAGAAATGGGCTTCACGGATTTCAACTTAGGACCTGAGCCAGAATTCTTCTTATTCAAATTAGATGCAAAAGGTGAACCGACTTTAGAAGTGAATGACAATGGTGGTTATTTCGACTTAGCACCAACAGACTTAGGTGAAAACTGCCGTCGTGATATCGTTTTAGAGCTAGAGGAAATGGGCTTTGAAATTGAAGCTTCTCACCACGAGGTAGCACCAGGTCAACACGAAATTGACTTTAAATATGCAGATGCGATTACAGCATGTGATAATATACAAACATTCAAGCTAGTTGTTAAAACAATTGCACGTAAGCACGGTTTACATGCAACATTTATGCCAAAACCATTATTCGGTGAAGCGGGTTCAGGCATGCACTTTAACGTGTCTTTATTTAGAGGAAAAGTAAATGCGTTTTATGATGAATCTACGGAGCTTGGTTTATCGGAGCAAGCGATGCAATTTATGGCGGGTGTATTAGCGCATGTACAAGGTTTTACAGCGATTACAAATCCAATAGTTAACTCGTACAAACGTTTAGTACCAGGCTATGAAGCGCCTTGTTACGTAGCATGGTCAGCACAAAACCGTTCACCACTTATTCGTATCCCATCATCTCGTGGTGTATCAACACGTGTTGAAGTACGCTCGGTAGATCCAGCTGCCAATCCGTATTTAGCAATGGCTGTTATTTTAGAAGCAGGTCTTGAAGGGATCCGTCAACAATTAACACCACCACCAGCAATCAACCGTAACATTTACGTGATGAGCGAAGAAGAGCGCCAAGCAAACGGTATTGATAATTTACCAGCCGCTTTAGATGATGCATTGGCGATGCTTGCAAAAGATGAAGTAGTAAAAAAGGCATTAGGTCGTCACATTTATGCAAACTTCAAGGAAGCAAAAGAAATTGAGTTTGAAATGTATCGCTCAACTGTTCACCAATGGGAACGTGATCAATACTTAAAAATGTACTAAGAAAAAAGCGTTGGGGCTGTTGGCTCCAATGCTTTTTAGATTAAACTTGCCCCTTGTAAAAAAATCTGAGAATAGTTTCGTTTATATTATAAATTGTAAATAAACGAGGGAATTACTTGTTTCCTGTCCACTCGTTGATTACACTTTAAAGTAGATAGAAAGAGGAGGTTATCTCGTTGAAAAAGAGTATTGCAATTGATATGGACCAAGTGTTAGCTAATTTTTATAAAAAGTTATGCGCTACGTACAACGAAAATTTTGGAACAAGCTTTACTGATGAGGAATTTTTACTGACAACACAGAAAGATTTATCAAAAGAGGATGGGGAAAAGCTATTTGGACTCATCAATGAACCCGATTTTTTCCGGGATTTAGAGTTGCTTGATCCTGATGCAATCGAGGTAGTTCGAGAACTTCAAGAACATTACGAAATTTACATCGCAACCGCTGCCATGGATGTACCAGGTTCATTTAATGCGAAATATGATTGGTTAATGCAATATTTACCGTTTTTAAATATACAAAATATAGTCTTTTGTGGAAACAAGGCAGTCATACATACGGATTATTTAATTGATGATAGCCCAGGACAACTACATGCTTTTAAAGGAACAGGTATTATGTATGCAATGCCTTATAATGCCAACGTAGAAGGCTTTGAGCGGGTGAATAACTGGCAGGAGATTCGCGCGTATTTTATGGAGAAATTGGTTAAGTAAAAGAAAAACGAGTGCTGGATGGCACTCGTTTTTTGTGTGGAGTAAATTTAAATGACAATCTAGAAATTGGCAATTTATTGAGGTATTATTATAAAAAGTGGAAATTATTGTTTAGAGGAAAAGAATAAATATTTAATGTAGACCTAATTGTTAAAACTGTTTATGTTATTAAATATATGAAGGAAAACATAAAAAGGTGGGTGTAATATGACAATTACTTATTCCATAATTGTAGGTATTTTCGGCTTGGTATTCGGCTCCTTTTTCAATGTGGTTGGTTTGCGCGTGCCGAAAAAGGAGTCCATTATTTCTCCCCCGTCTCATTGCACAAACTGTCAACGTCAGCTAACAATTTTTGACCTTATTCCCGTTATTTCGTATGTATTATTGCGCGGGAAATGTCGGGGTTGTGGCGTGCGTTTTTCGCCAATTTATATGATAACGGAGCTTTTGACAGGAGGGTTATTTGCCTTTGCCTATTGGAAAATTGGATTACAGCCTGAGTTAGCAGTAGCACTGTTATTTATTTCATTACTTATGATTATTAACGTATCAGATATTGCGTATATGATTATTCCAGATAAAGTATTATTATTTTTCCTTCCGTTATTAATACTTGCCCGTGGATTTGCACCACTCGAACCTTGGTGGGATAGTTTATTAGGGGCAATTATTGGCTTTGGTATTTTACTATTGATCGCAGTCGTGTCAAAAGGGGGCATGGGTGGAGGAGACATAAAATTATTTTTCGTCATCGGAATTGTGCTCGGAACGGTACAGACGCTGTTGATCTTATTTTTAGCGGCATTCATCGGGATGGTCGTTGGCATTGTTATCCTCATAATAAATAATAAAGGTAGAAAGACACCTGTCCCATTTGGTCCTTCCATTGCGCTAGCAGCAATCTTAGTCTTTTTTTACGGTGAGCCTATTTTACAATGGTATGGTTCTTTGTTTTAATTTCTAAACTTTCGCACAAATCTAATAATTAGTGGTATGCTACTAATATCAAATTAGGGGGAGGACATTTATGAAACCTGTTATTGGCTTAACGATGCATCCTGTAGAAGGAAAGAAAGAGATTAATAATACATATATTAATGCGATACAAAAAGCAGGTGGCACACCTATTTGTTTGCCGATTATTAATGAGGAAAATGTTGAGCAAATACTAAATATTGTGGACGGAATTGTATCAATTGGTGGCTATGATATCAATCCGTTAATTTTTGGGGAGGAACCTCATTATAAGCTCGGTGTTGTCATCGATGAACGTGATAAAAGTGATATGCTTATTATGAAGTGCGCATTTGAAAGAGAGCTACCGATTTTAGGCATTTGTCGTGGTGAGCAAGTGATGAACGTGGCATTTGGTGGAACGTTATATCAAGATATTGATACGCAAG
This sequence comes from Solibacillus sp. FSL K6-1523, assembly GCF_038005225.1. Classification (NCBI taxonomy): domain Bacteria; kingdom Bacillati; phylum Bacillota; class Bacilli; order Caryophanales; family Caryophanaceae; genus Solibacillus; species Solibacillus sp. FSL K6-1523. The sequence continues at coordinate 2,946,140 of NZ_JBBOSU010000001.1, read as the reverse complement.
TGGAAAATATCTTAAAGCATACACAAGTTTCGCTACGACATGAAGTTACGCATACAGTAGTGCTTGAGCAATCAAAGCTGCAGCAAATTGTCGGGGCATCCTCGATTTTAACGAATTCATTCCATCATCAAGCTGTTGCGAGAGTTGCTGACGGGTTTATCATCAATGCTCGTGCAAAAGACGGAGTTATTGAAGGAATTGAGCATCCAACACATCCGTACTGTATTGGCGTTCAGTGGCATCCAGAAGGACTTGAAAATGATGCGCCATCTGACAAATTATTTAAAAGTTTTATAGAGGCATCGACAAAGTAATGATGAAAAATCCGCAAAACATTTCCAAACGTTTTGCGGATTTTTTAATTTAATTCACGTTGCGGTACAACCCTACAACTTTTCCAAGAATCGTTACTTGGTTGACGATAATCGGATCCATCGAACTATTTTCAGGTTGTAAACGGTAATATGTTTTTTCCTTATAGAAGCGCTTTACTGTTGCTTCATCATCTTCCGTCATAGCGACGACAATTTCTCCGTTACTTGCAGCAGAGCATTTTTTGACAATCACGTAATCTCCATTTAAAATGCCAGCCTCAATCATAGATTCTCCCATAATTTCGAGCATGAATAATTCATCCTCGGAAGAACCGTATGTATCGGGTAGCGGGAAGTATTCCTGAATATCTTCAATCGCAGAAATAGGAAGCCCAGCCGTTACTTTGCCGATTAATGGCACATGAATAACGCCTTGCTTTGGTATAGTTGGATCTCCCTGTTCAAGAATTTCAATGGCACGGGGTTTTGTCGGGTCACGACGAATGAGCCCTTTACTTTCTAAACGAGCTAGATGCCCATGGACAGTTGAACTTGAAGCTAAACCAACTGCTTCACCGATTTCTCGGACAGAAGGTGGATAGCCTTTTGTACGAACTTCTTCTTTTATAAAAGCTAAAATGGCTTCTTGCCTCTTTGAAATTTTTGTCAACGCACTCACCTCTTTAATAAGTAGTTTTATTAAATTCAGTATACCAGTATGCGAACAAGAATGCAAACATAGGTTCGAAAAGGGGTTGACAAAAACGTACGTTCCCATTATTATAAGAACATATATTCCGAACGTACATTCCATAAGGGGCGATTTATTATGAATAAAATGAAGTTAAATAGCTTTACAACAATGTTTATCTTATTTTCATTCCTGTTTCTTGCATTTATTTTAGTGAAAGATGAGCGTATTACTGCATACGAACACATTACAATTGAACAAGGAGATACTTTATGGTCGTTAGCCGGGCAATATCGTGGTAAAATGGCAGAGCATGATTGGATTGTCGCAGTAAAAAAAGAAAATGCATTGCGCGATGAAAAAATTATTAGTGGGCAGCTTCTCTTAGTACCTATCGTGAAAAACTCCAAACATATTGTAGGGCTATCCGAATCTCCAGAAATACATACTATTAAAGTAGCGAGTGAAAATAATGAATCAAAATAAAGCAGTCATTTATTGTCGTGTTAGTACCGACAAAACAACACAAGAGACTTCATTAAAACGACAACAAGAGGAATTGACGCGCTATGCACAGTCACATAACTATACAGACTTGCAAGTATTCCTCGATCAACAAAGCGGCTATGAAGTGGACCGAGATGGTTTACTCGACATGCTTGATTATATGAAGGCATTCGATATTAAAGCGTTATTTGTTCAAGATGAAACACGTTTAGGACGTGGGAATGCGCGCATGGCAGTGCTACATCTTATTCAAAAACAAGAGGCAACCGTTTATTCGTTAAATGATGCGGGTCCATTAGCATTAAATGAAATGGATACGATGTTACTCGAAATTTTAGCAGTTGTAGAAGAATACCAACGCCGTATGCATAACGCCAAAATTCGACGTGGCATGCGCCGTGCAGTTGAAAATGGGTATAAGCCGGAAAATAATTTGAAAAACAGAGGCAATCAAGAAGGCAGAGAACGTAAAGAAGTGCCCATCGAAGAAATTGTAAATTTACGTCAAAAAGGGCTTACTTTTTTAGAAATATCAAATACGTTAACAGGACTTGGCTATCAGGTAAGTAAGGCGACTGTCCATCGACGTTATATTGAACATATTGACAGACTTGAAGGGTAATCGCTTGCACTTCAAGTCTTTTTTTCATACCTTTGTAGTATTGCATATTAATGTATAAATGAAAGGTGAGAATAAAATGTTATCAAAACAAAAATTAGCTCGAATTAATGAATTATCGAAGTTAGCAAAAGAAGGCAAGTTAACGGAAGAACAGGCGAAGGAACGTACGGCTTTAAGAAAAGAATATTTAGATGTTTTCCGTTCAACAATGCGCGATACGATTGAGCATGTAAAAGTTGTAGATGAAACAGGAAATGATGTAACACCTGAAAAATTAAAACAAATTAAAGAACAAAATAAATTTCTTAATTAATAGCATTATCAATTACGCCTAAGCGTAATTGTGTCCAGACTTTTTTCGAGTTTACTCGAAAAAATCCTCTAAAAATCTGTGACATCCGCCGGAACATTAACTTGATTCAGCGGGGGGACCTCTATTTTATAGAAGGATTAGCTTTCTATGCCTGGTGTTTTGCATATGGTATAAAAAGGATTTGCTGAAGCAAGTTAAATAATATGACATAATTATCATTAAGTATGACATAATTTATAAAACGTTAGGATAAAGGATTGTTTTCTTGCCCGTTTTTGTCTAAACTAAATAGGAATAAATAACGCACGAGAAAGGATGTCACATAATGACACAACATATGGATCAGTTAGCAATTAACGCTATCCGTACACTATCAATCGACGCAATTGAAAAGGCCAACTCAGGTCACCCAGGATTACCAATGGGTGCGGCTCCAATGGCTTATACTTTATGGACAAAGCAATTACGCCATAATCCTGTAAATCCAAAATGGTATAACCGCGACCGTTTCGTATTATCAGCAGGTCATGGTTCAATGCTGTTATATAGCCTTTTACACCTTGGTGGATACGGTTTAGAAATGGAAGATATTAAAAACTTCCGTCAATGGGACTCATTAACTCCAGGACATCCAGAATACGGTCATACAGTAGGTGTTGAAGCGACGACAGGTCCACTAGGTCAAGGGATTGCGATGACAGTTGGTATGGCAATGGCAGAACGTCATCTTGCAGCAACTTACAATAAACCAGGACATGAAATTGTGGACCATTATACATTTGCACTTTGTGGCGATGGCGACTTAATGGAAGGTGTAGCTGCTGAGGCGATTTCACTAGCAGGTCACTTACAATTAGATAAATTGATTGTGTTATACGATTCAAATGATATTTCACTAGATGGTGATTTAGAAAAGTCATTCTCAGAAAACATCCAAAAACGATTCGAATCATATAGCTGGAACTACTTAAAAGTACAAGATGGTACGGATGTAGCAGCACTAAATTCGGCAATCGAGCAAGCAAAACAAAACACAGGTGGTCCAACAATTATCGAAGTGAAAACGGTAATTGGCTTCGGTTCTCCAAACAAATCGGGTAAAGCTGATTCACACGGTGCACCACTTGGTACAGATGAAGTAGTCTTAACAAAAGCAGCATATGAGTGGGCACATGAGCCATTCGATGTACCTGCAGATGTATATGACACATTTAAAGCAGCAGCGGACGTACAAGGGGTACAACCAGAAGCAGCTTGGAATGAATTATTTGCAAGCTATAAAAATGAATATCCAGAACTGGCACAACAATTTGTGAATGCAATGGAAAATAATTTACCGGAAGATTTCGCATCAGAATTACCTGTATATGAAGCAGGAAAATCAGTTGCAACACGTTCATCTTCAGGTGATGCAATTAATGCCATCGCGAAAAAATTACCATCATTCTTCGGTGGTTCAGCTGACTTAGCAGGTTCTAACAAAACAACAATCAAGGGCGCTGGAGATTTCTTCGCTGAAACACCAGAAGGCCGCAATATTTGGTTTGGTGTACGTGAATTTGCAATGGGTGCTGCAATGAACGGTATGGCATTACACGGTGGGGTTAATGTATTTGGTGGTACGTTCTTCGTATTCTCTGATTATGTGCGTCCAGCAATCCGTTTATCTGCGTTAATGGGCTTACCAGTAACATACGTATTTACACATGACTCTGTAGCAGTAGGGGAAGATGGTCCTACGCATGAGCCAATCGAACATTTAGCTGCATTACGTGCAATGCCAAACTTATCGGTAATCCGTCCAGCAGATGCAAATGAATCAGCTGCAGCATGGAAATTAGCGGTATCAAGCGAATCAACGCCAACTGTTTTAGTACTTTCTCGTCAAAACTTACCAGTATTAGATGCGTCATTAGAGACAGTTTATGACGGTGTTGATAAAGGTGCTTACATCGTATCACCTGCAACAAAAGAAACAGCGGATGCGATTTTAATTGCTACAGGTTCAGAAGTAGGCTTAGCTGTTGAAGCACAAAAAGCACTATTAGCACAAGGAATTGATGCATCGGTTGTATCAATGCCAGCAATGGATCGCTTCGAAAAGCAATCAAAAGAATATAAAGAATCAGTTTTACCAAAAGCGATTACGAAACGTTTAGCAATTGAAATGGGTGCTTCATTCGGTTGGCATAAATATGTTGGCTTCGAAGGGGATGTCCTTGCGATTGACCAATTCGGTGCATCTGCTCCAGGTGAATTAGTCATTGAAAAATACGGATTCACAGTAGAAAACATCGTTGCTAAAGTAAAAGCATTATAATACCTTTCAGCGGAAGTCAGCCACTTTTATAGTTGGTGAGATAAGTGCTTTATAAAAATGCCATTCGCCTCTAAGCGAGTGGCATTTTTTGGGAGCTATATGGCTGTGTGCGTGCTTAAAAGGACTGACAATGGTACGATAGAACTTGAAAACGCAATTTAATGGCAAGGAAGTGAATCGCTAAATGACAACAAATTCAATCCAAAAAGAAATTACAACATATATTGAGCAACAACTTTTTCACCTCACTCAAAAAGCACAACTTACAACATTTGAGCAAGCAATCCAGCAAAACGTGAATGAAAAACGTAATTCTGCAAAATCAACTGAGGATTTTTATGATCGACTTATGTTAAATATTGCATACTTTGTAGACAATAAAGTGGCATGGGGAAAACTGATTGGTGAAACATATGGTGCTGGTCAAGTTCCAAAAATAGCTACGATTGAAAGTGAATTAATGGCGCAACAAATGCGGATTCGCCAAGATATCGCTGAAAAAATGGATGATTATACGAAAGCCTTTCATCAACAATATGTCGCGTTAAAAGTGACCGATGAGGATGTCATTTATGATTATGCTTATGCATCGCTCGAGCACACACTACGCATCGATTTTTTAACGTATATTACTGTTAATAAAGCGACGATTTTAACAAAAGGGAATATAGAAGAAACATTAAAAATGATGGATGGCTATATTGCGTATTATGCAGATCAATTCGTCAATCAAATGAAACTTACATAAAAGGAGAAAACAATGAAATCACCTTATATTTATAAACATTTAGCACCACGTATAGAAGGAGACAAGCATCCAGCGATTTTTCTTTTGCATGGTTTAGGGAGCAATGAGCAAGATTTAATCCAATTAGTGGAGTCATTTTCTACGCAATGCCATATTTTCAGCTTACAAGGACCAATTGAACACCGTCCAGGATACGCTTTTTATACATTTGAAGAGGAAGGCAAACCTGCGCGAAGTATTTTTGACAAAGTAGTTAAAGTGACGGAAGATTTTATTCATGAAGCGATTGAAGTATACCAATTAGATCCGACGCAGATTTATATTGTCGGTTTCAACCAAGGCGCAGCTATTGCCCAGTCTTTAGCGGTTGTTATGGGGAATGAGATTCGAGGAACGGCAGCACTTAGCGGCTATTTACCTGAATTTGTTGCGTTGGAATATAGTAAAAAAGCAATGGATCAATCAAAAATCTTTATCTCTCATGGAGAATATGATTACGATTTCCCTCTTGTTTGGGCTGAGCAAAGCGCCGCATTTTTCAATGATTATGGCACAAATGTTACGTTTAAAACGTATCCGGTTGGTCATGGTGTAAACGAGCAAAATATACAAGACTTAGTTGCGTTTATAGTAGCCGATTTACCGACGAAATTAGCGTAAAAATGTGCGAAACTTCAGCTAAAAGAGCATAATAAAGCTGTCTCAAACGTCATAGGAATGACTTTGATGACAGCTTTTTATTTGTATAAAATTAGTATACTTCTTGTAAATCGAGTAGTTGATCAATTTTTTGTAATGGCATCGGCTTGTAAAAATAATACCCTTGCCCAGCAGGACAGCCCATTGCTTGGAGCATCATTAATTGTTCTTTTGTCTCGATGCCCTCTGCTATGGCACGCATATAAATGTTTTGTGCGAGTTGAATAATTGTTTGCACAACGGCATAAACACCCGGGTCTCTCATTGAATTGATGAAACTGCGATCAATCTTGATTTCTGAAAAAGGTAAATGCGGCAAGTAGCTTAATGAAGAAAAGCCTACACCGAAATCATCAATTGAACTTTCAATGCCAATTTTTTTTAGTTTCTGCAATATCTCTTTTGCTTTCGTAAAGTCAACAAGCTCAATACTCTCAGTTACTTCGAATCGGATATATTTTGCAGGTACATCAAATTGCTGGAAAGTACTTTCAATTTCTGATAAAAAATCTACGCCATAAAAATAATCGGGTGAAATATTAATGGCAATGGGATAAATCTTTTTCCCTTCATCTATCCGTTTTTGCAACCAAGAAAGTATCGTTTTAAAATTTAAACAATCAATCTCTCTAATTTTTCCGGACTTTTCGGCGATTGGGATGAATATTGCTGGTGAAACTTCGCCAAGAACATGCGATGTCCAACGCGATAATGCTTCAAACCCTTCAATTTCTAACGTGTCAATATTAATTTTTGGCTGTAAATGAACGGTGAATTCATCATTTTGAATGCCGTAAACAAGCTGATTGAACGTTTCCATTTCTTCAGCTAATTTTTTATTGCTATCTTCCTCGAAAAATGCGATATTAGTGCCGTTTAAAGAACGTGCTTTTGTTAAGGCAATATCTGCTTGATGAATACAATCTTCCACTACAGATGTATTGTGAAAATGACTGATGCCAATTTTTACAGTAATATAATTACGCTTACCATTATATTGATAAGGGTCGGTTGTTAATAGCTGGATGCGTGATTGATTGACAGCAAGATGTTGAAATGACCCTTTTTTAGCGATAATAATTGAATTAGAAAATCGTGCAATAAATTCCTCGCCAGACGTCGAACTCTGTTGTAGTCGTTCAACCATTTGACGTAATAAATCATCCCCAGCTTTACGCCCATATAAATCGACTAAATTATTAAACTCACTTGGGTGTATTAATGTAATAATCCCTTCGTAGCCGTTATCGATCCATTGCTTCAACGTTTTTTGAAAGTAAGGGATATTTGGAAGATTCGTATCCATATCATAAAAAGCCAGTCTGCGTAATTCTAATTTTTGCTCGGCATAATTGACCGCTAATTGAATGAGTAAAGTTAATCGGTTTAAATAGTCTAAATCATCTTGCTTTAACTCCGTATTTTCTTCGTGCAGTAATGTTAAAACACCAAAAATTTGTTGTTGTGGTGTCAATATTGATTTTGTCCATGACGTTTTAACTATGTTAAGTTGATGTTCTTGAAATTGTTTCTTCACATTATTAGAAAGTACGAGTTTATTTAAATGAACTTGCTGTGTATTAGAACAAATAGTAGGTGAAATTTTAGGGATTTCGAGTTGCTGAATAATATGTAAGGGTAATGAATGCGAGCCAATCGATTTTATTTTATTATGATTTTCAATTAAATGGATCGTGCAATAAACGTTTCTAATATAGTAGTTTTCTATCTTTTCAGAAATTAATGTCAAGATTGATTGCAAGTTATCCCCATTATCAATTTCTGCATACACTTCATGCTCAAGTTTTGAGAGCATTTTATTAAGTGCTTGTGTTGTATGGTCTTCGCAAGTTAAAAGTAAATATTGAATCGCATTAAATTGATCGCGAATCGGATGTACCATTATGTGGTTCCAAAATGCAGAACCGTCTTTTGAATAGTGCAAAAGGGTAAATGAATTGGATACACCCTCTTTTAAGGAATGAAGTAAATCACTACATGTGTCCAAATTGGTTTTTTGTCCATTAAACATTGTGATGCTTTGCCCAAATAATGCGTCATTATTATAACCAGTTAGTTGAAGAAAATCATTATTAACATGTAAGATGGGAAAACTTTTTTCATGAAAATCAAGGATGATAGTCCCTTTAGAGAGTTGGTCACTAAAACTTTTTAACCGAATCAATAGGCTATTCCGTGATCGAGGCATCAATGGATTTATTTGCACGGAAGCTCCCCCTTAAATAATAGGTCGATTTATTAATATTAGTATAACAAATTTCCTATAAAGTTAAAGTGTATTTGTAAAAGTATGAAGGAAATGTTTCTGATAGTAATAAAATACTGTTAAATTTCAAAGTTTATACAAAAAAGAGGAGATTTTTAGAAGTGTTAAAAGAAAAGCCATCACGCTCTTTATGAAAATGGGAAGGGATGGCTATGTAAAATTGCTCTTAAGCTTTAGTAAGTTCTCCTTAATAAAGTCGATAGAGTGCGTGCAATGCATCTTTGCCTTGTTGCTCCACGAGTTTTTCTTGATATAAATACATATTTATCACGGTTAACTGCTCATTTAATAGGTCATTTTCAAACGATAAGATAACTTCAATACGACCATCTTCACGAAGCTGTTTCTTCACATCATCCTCAAAATTATATTCCGCAAATAGTCCATTATCTTTCCATGTACCCGTAATGAGTAATTTATTTTGTTCGTCTTTTTTTTCATAATGCCACTGCACGTCACGTAAAATGTTTTTGAAAAGGTCGTTCAATGTAAATGTTTTATTCTCAAATTGAATTTCAACAGCGCGAACGGAATGGACATCTAAAGACATCGATGTCGCCGCTTCATTTGCTTTGGAATTAATTCCAGCAGCTGCATTTTTTAAATCGCCAAGCGTTTGAGAACAGCCTACTAATAAGATGGACAAAAACAGCAGGCTGCAAATTGTAAGGAAATTTCGCATAACAATCCTCCATTATTCGTATGTATACATTCATCTTACTAGAATGGAGGAACTGTAACAGCGAGAATTCATAGTCGTTTGTGAACGATTTGTAACAGTGCTTATAAATAAATATGTACGAACGGAGCGGTATTAAATAAGGGGATTGCGGGTATGTTAGAACTAACAGCGAATCGAATAGAAATGGGCGTACAACATCATCATTCCAAGTGGAAAATGAAAGGATTGATACGATGAGAATCAATGATGAAATGTTAGATAAACTGGGGACTTATTTTGTCTATCATGAAGTGTATAACCGCTATGGCATCACATTTGAAAGCTTCGTAGATCGTTGGTCAAGAGGAATCATAGATATTTAACTTGATTCAGCAAATGTATTTGTACCGAAAGCGCAGCGGCAGGTACAGAATTTCTCCATTTCTATAGGTTTGTGGATGAATGCTAAAAAATTCAATTCTATTCAGTGGGGCTCTAACCTCCAGCTGAATCAAGTTAAGCCCAGGCGGATGTCACAGATATTTAGAGAAAGTTTTTCGAGCAAGCTCGAAAAAATCTGGACGCAATTACGCCGAGGTGTAATTGATTACATGAGGAATTTTGCGTATTGGAAGATGATAATGGCTTTACTAACTATAACTATTTCACGATAGCTGACAAGAAAGCGTACCTACTTAGAGGGCGCTTTTTTGTATTGAAAATGGGCTGTGTTAATCACCTTTGAAGTGAGCTTTGAGAATCATATATTAACGAAATTTTCATATATAGGAAATGAAGGATTCGTTCTGTGGATAAATCACAACTGTTATATATTACTTGAGAAACTTATTGATGTTATATAACAACATTGATATAGTGTGAATATTAAATTATATTAATAGGGGTGAGAGAATGATTACGTTTTTAGTTTCTATTGTGCTGTTAATCATTGGTTACTTTACGTATGGAAAGTTTGTAGAAAAAGTATTTGGAGAGCAAGAACAACGACCAACTCCAGCGTATGTTAATGCGGATGGAGTGGACTATGTACCGATGTCTACACCAAAAAACTCATTAATTCAGTTGTTAAACATTGCGGGAACAGGCCCGGTATTTGGTCCAATTGCAGGGGCGCTTTATGGTCCAGTTGCATTTGTTTGGATTGTAGTAGGCTGTATTTTTGCAGGAGCGGTGCATGATTATTTAACAGGAATGATTTCTATTCGTAACAAAGGGGCGCATTTACCGGAGTTAGCGGCAAAGTTTTTAGGAAAGGTAATGAAGCACGTCGTCAATGTGTTTGCACTTTTATTATTACTTTTAGTCGGCACAGTATTTGTATCTTCACCGGCTATGCTTATTCATACTTTAATCGATGGTAAGGTTGCTTTAGGAATTATTGTTGCAGCAATTTTTATTTATTATATTTTGGCAACGTTATTACCGATTGATAAAATTATTGGTCGCTTCTATCCGTTTTTTGGGGCTCTGTTAATCATTTCTGCTGTAGGTATTGGTATTATGCTAATTGTTACAGGTGCACCAATTCCTGAATTAACATTGCAAAATATGCATCCAGGTGCATTACCTGTTTTCCCACTGCTATTCTTTACGATTACTTGTGGTGCATTATCTGGTTTCCATGCAACACAAACGCCGATTATTTCACGTACGACACAAAATGAAAAACAAGGTCGTAAAATTTTCTATGGCATGATGATTGCTGAAGGAATTATTGCAATGATTTGGGCAGCGGCATCTATGAGTCTATTTAATGGCTATGGTGGATTAAATGAGATGATCGCAACAGGTGGTCCAGCATTAGTAGTAAATGAAATTTCATTAACGCTCTTAGGTGCTATTGGCGGAACGTTGGCTGTATTAGGTGTAGTTGTTTTACCAATTACTTCGGGAGATACAGCATTCCGTGCAGCGCGTATGATTATTGCGGATTATTTTAAGTTCCCGCAGATGAAGATTCTTAGTCGTATTTGGATCGCTTTACCGTTATTTGCTCTGTCGTTTGCGTTAACAAAAATGGATTTTAATATTTTATGGCGCTATTTCTCGTGGGCAAACGGTGTAACAGCAGCGATTGCTTTATGGGTGGGAGCGATGTATTTATTCTTGAAGGGTAAAAATCATTGGATTTCAACAATACCAGCAATCTTTATGACGAGCATGTGCTTTGTCTATATTGTTTATGAACCGACAATGGGCTTTGGTCAATCCTTAACGACTTCCTATATTGTCGGCGCTGGGTTTACTTTAATTGTTACAACGATCTTCTTTGTAGCAGCATTTAAGAAGCGCGGCACAGAATTTGAGTTGGATATTGACGTTTCAAACTATACAGCAAAATAATCAGTCTGTTCAACTAGGAGCTACCTGTGTAATTGGTAGCTCCTTATTTAGGAGAATTCTAATTACATAGGAATAAGGAGTGTTGAATTATATGAAAGCAAGGCAGCATGGCATAAAAATCGGACAGTTAATGCCTGGGAACAAAAATTGTATTACAGATGTAGTTGGTGTAAAAGTGGGGCATGTCACATTAGATCATCCGATAAATGATGATGGAGACGTGGCTTGTACCGGAGTCACGGCGATTTTGCCACATGGCGGTAATTTATTTCGCCAAAAGGTAACGGCAGCGAGTTATGTGTTAAATGGTTTCGGAAAAACAACAGGGCTTGTGCAAGTGAATGAGCTTGGCGTAATTGAGTCACCGATCATGTTAACGAATACATTTGGGGTACCGGCTGTCACACAAGGAACGCTCCAATATTTATTAAGTCAAAATGAAGAAATTGGCTTAACAACCGGCACCGTTAATACTGTCGTAGGGGAATGTAATGATAGTTATTTAAATTCCATTCGCCGGTTCCCAGTTACGCCAAACCACGCGATTGAAGCGATTCAATGTGCAACGGAAGGTACGACGGAAGAAGGAGCAGTTGGAGCAGGAAAAGGAATGATTTGCTTTGGTTATAAAGGGGGGATTGGTTCGTCTTCTCGTCTTGTTTCGTTGGAAAATACCAATCAATCTTATACAGTCGGTTGCCTTGTATTAAGTAATTTTGGTACGAGCAGTGAATTTATGAAAGAGCGTTATAAGAAAAATTGTACACAAGAAAATTCCACATTAGTACCTACGGATGGGTCGATTATCATCGTACTTGCAACGGATGCACCACTGAGTAGTCGACAGCTAACACGTGTTATAAAACGTTGTGGCATCGGGCTTGGTCGTATAGGGAGTCATTTTTCGAATGGCAGTGGTGATATCGTTATTGGCTTTACAACGGCACATGACATCCCACATCAAACGGATAATCATATAGAATCTCGTATACAAATTCGAGAGGATCATCCGATTATGAATCAATTGTTTATGGCAGCAGCTGAAGCGACCGAAGAAGCGATACTCAATTCATTAGCGCAAGCAACTACAACAGTTGGACGCCACGGCAATCAAGTTGAGCGATATATTTTTGACTATATAGGTTCAACTTATGAAACTAACATCCATTTAGAATGAATATTTAAATCAGGATACGTCGCCTCCCACGGCAGCGACGCACTCAATTGAGGAAGCTTTTATTAGAACGGAAAAATTTAATTTAGGGCTGGCCTTGCACAAAGCACACAGATGAGTCGTACAGATTTGTACAACAAAGCTGTGCGCCTCATGTGCTTAGCCAGCCTACACAAGTAAATACTTAATTAGAAGCTTTATTAGAAAACGCATATAAAGAAAAAACTACCAAAATAGTGTTAGTTATGATACTTTTATTAATAACTGAAAATTATAAAACTTCGGAAATTTCAATTCTTTATATATTTTCACAGGGACGGGGTGCATAACGATCTTAGAAAAACTATTAAAACCTATTCAAATTAAGAGCTCATCTAATGAAAAACCAGTGATTAAAGAAACAAATGAGCCGCTAGTTGAGTTGAAGCCGCTAAAAAATCGTTTATTTATTCGGTCCAGTTATTATGAACAGCAAATACCGAATAGTTTACAAGCGATTTATTTACGCCAAGGTGCTACTGAGCGATTGTATGAAGCATTAGCTCATTTGCCTGAACAATTTAGTCTCATCGTGTATGATGGCTTCCGACCTTTGCAAGTGCAACAGTTTTTATTTGATCAAGTACAGCAAGAAACTGCTTTGACCAATCCTAGTTGGAGCGAAGAACAAGTTCTAAAAGAAACATTAAAATATGTGGCTTATCCGAGCATTGAGGAAGGGTATCCAGCACCGCATTTAACAGGTGGTGCTATTGATTTAACTTTGGGGGATCCTGATGGCAATCCACTCGACTTAGGGACAGCTTTTGATGAAACAAATGCGAAATCTGCAACCGCTTATTTTGAGGGGCATGCTGAGGAAAATCTGGCTGCGGTTAAAAATCGTAGACTGCTATATAACTGCATGACTTGTGTAGGTTTTGAAAATTATTCCGAGGAATGGTGGCATTATGACTTTGGCAATGTGACGTGGGCAAGGAAAGCACATGAATCGACTGCCAATTACGGTGCTATCATTGCGACGATTGAAAAAAATGAACTGAAGGAGTATCGATACAAATGAAAGTATATATTAGTGCAGACATTGAAGGCATTACAGGGACGACACATTGGAATGAAACCGAGTTAAATCATCCGGAGTATCAGTATTTCCAACAGCAGATGACAAAGGAAGTACTTGCTGCGGTTGAAGGTGCAGTTGCAGGGGGCGCGACAGAAATTTTACTGAAAGATGCGCATGATTCAGCACGTAATATACTTTTAGAAGAGTTACCTGAAAATGTGAAAATCATTCGCGGTTGGACAATGGATCCGATGTGTATGGTTGCAGGTTTAGATGACACGTTTGACCGTGCCATTTTTATCGGTTATCACAGTGAAGGTGGCAGCGAGCATAATCCACTAGCACACACATTAAGCCTCGTTGCAGATATAAAAATAAATGATCAATATGCAAGTGAATTTATGATTAATACATATGCTGCTGCTCTTCATCAAGTACCAGTTGCCTTTGTAAGCGGGGACCGGGCGTTAACAGAGCATATTGCGAAAATAAATGATCAAATTGTCACATATGCAACGAAGGAAGGTATTGGTGCAGCTACGATTAATGTGAGCCCACAAAAAGCACTAAAAGAAACAAGGAAATTAATCGAACAAGCTATGCACGTGGAACGCGAAAGCATCCAAGTGACACTGCCTGAGAAATTTGAAATTGAGATTATTTACAAAGATCATATTAAAGCGTACCGCAATTCATTTTATCCAGGCGCTAAATTTAAAGCACATAATACGGTGTTGTTTGAAACAACTGATTTTTATGAAGTGTTACGAATTTTACAATTTCTAACATAAATATAGCAGGTGAGAACATGAAAATTACAAAAGTTAAAGTCGGTTTCGTCGAGGCGCCTCTTATTACACCATTTAAAACGGCTTTACGTACCGTGCATACGATAAAAAATGTGGCGGTGAATATTTACACAGATGATGGGCAAGTCGGTGTGGGAGAAGCAGCTCCTACCGCGGTCATTACGGGAGAGACCATTGCGTCAATCACGCATGCAATTGAACATGTCATAGCACCAGTCATTATCGGAATGGATATTAAAGAAATATCACTTATTTTAGATCGCATGGAGCAAAGCTTGTATAAAAATACGAGTGCAAAAGCGGCAGTAGATATGGCACTTTATGATTTATGGGCGAAAAAACAGAGGGCGCCACTTTATCAACTTTTAGGTGGATACCGTCATCAATTAACGACAGACATTACGATTAGTGTGAATGATAGTGAGGAAATGGTGCGAGACAGCTTACATGCCGTACAGCGCGGCTTTTCAATTTTAAAAGTAAAGGTCGGAAAAGATGCAAGGACCGATGTAGATCGTGTTGTCGCGATTCGCAATGCTGTTGGACCAAATGTTGTGTTACGTGTAGATGCAAACCAAGGATGGACGCCAAAGGAAGCAGTTCGAATTATCGGTCAGTTGGAGGATAAAGGGGTCAATATCGAGTTGGTCGAGCAGCCTGTCCATTACAGTGATCTATCAGGTATGCACTATGTTACAAATCATACGCAAACATCCATCTTAGCAGATGAAAGTGTTTTTTCGCCAAAGGAAGCACTGACACTCATTCACATGGGGGCAGCGGATTTAATTAATATTAAGCTAATGAAAACTGGCGGCATTTTCCAAGCGCAAAAGCTATGCAATATTGCAGAAGCGAGCGGAATCGAATGCATGATTGGTTGTATGCTTGAAACGAAAATTAGTGTTAGCGCCGCCGCTCATTTTGCTGCAGCAAATAAAAATATTACGATGGTCGATTTAGATGGGCCGAGCCTTTGTGTTGAAGATCCAATTGATGGTGGTCCAATTTTTGAAGGGGAAAAAATTCAAATGACGGATGAGCCGGGATTAGGATTTTTAATAGAAAATTCTTAAGGGGGATTCACTTGCAGGGCGTTTTAAAAAAGGGAGAACTAGGGGGTTTTTATGTGAAAAAATATTTATTGTTTTTAACATGTATGTTTGTACTTGTTTTAGCCGCTTGTAGTGATAAAACAGAATCGGGTACAGAAGGGGATTCAAACAAAGATTCAAAGCCGGTAGAATATAAAACGGTTTATTCTGGAGAAATTAAAACGCTTAACTATTTAAAAACGTCAGATACAAACGAATTCGCAGTGGCAGCAAACTTAGTAGACGGATTAATCGAATACGATGAGTATGGCATTGTTAAACCAAGTCTTGCAGAAAGCTGGGAATCAAATGCGGATGCGACGGTTTGGACTTTTAAACTACGTGAAGGCGTAAAGTGGATGACGCATGACGGCAAAGAATATGCCGATGTAGTCGCACAAGATTTCGTAGACGGATTAAATTATGTTTTAGATGCAAAAAATGAATCATCGACATCTTGGATTGCCACAGTTGTTAAAAATGGTGATGCTTTTAATACAGGTGCAATAACAGATTTCTCTCAAGTAGGTGTAAAAGCACTAGATGATTACACACTTGAATATACATTAGAGGGATCAACACCTTATTTCTTATCCATGTTAAATTATGTATGTTTCTTCCCAGTTAACGGCGCATTTTTAGCTGAAAAAGGGGAAGGTTTTGGTACGACACGCGAAAACTTCCTATATAATGGCGGGTATATCTTAGATAAATTCGAGCCACAAAATGAGCGTGTATTAGTAAAAAATGAAACGTATTGGGATAAAGATCAAATAAAAATTGACCGCATCCGCTACAAATACAATAAAGAAGCTGCAACGGTAGCACCAGAGTTATTCCTGCGTGGCGAAATTGATGCAGCGGCTGTACCAACTTCGATTTTAGATCAATGGTTAAATGATGAGGACAAGAAAAACTTAGTGCGTCAAAATACAAATAATTTCTATTCATATTTCTATGCATTAAACTTCAATCCACAATATGATGCAGAATTTGATCCGGAAAACTGGAAAGTTGCAGTAAATAATAAAGATTTCCGTAAATCGATTTACCATGCATTTGACCGCGTATCGGCAATGCTAACAAATGAACCATACAATCCAAAGGACTTAATATCAAATACAATTACACCGAAAAACTTCGTGGATGTAGATGGGGTTGACTATACACAATTAGAGCCATTAAAAGCGATTACAAATGAGGATTCATTCAATGCTGATGTAGCAGCAGAATATAAAGAAAAAGCAATGGCAGCATTAGCTGGAAAAGTAACATTCCCAGTTAAAGTCGTAATGCCTTATAACTCAGGAATGCCAGAGTGGGCAAATCGTTCTCAAGTGATCGAGCAACAAGTGGAAAAGTTATTAGGTACTGATTATGTAGATGTTGTCATTGAAGCAGGTCCATCAACAGGCTTCTTAGGTGAAGTACGTCGCCCAGGTAAATTCTCGATTATCGAAGCAAACTGGGGTCCTGACTTTGCAGATCCATCAACTTACACAGATCCATTTACTGAAGGTGGCACATACAACAAGCCAGAGCTTGCTGAAGGGTACCAAGAAGCAAATGGTAAAAACACATACCAAAACTTAGTAGATGCAGCAAAAGTAGAAGTAAATCCAGATAAACGTTTTGAGTTATTTGCAAAAGCAGAAGCGTTTTTAATTGAAGAAGCATTCGTTATCCCGTACGCAGTAGGTGGCGGTGGCTATGTCGCTTCTAAATTAAATCCATTCGAATCACAATATTCTCCATTTGGTGTAACGATGGAGAAATTTAAAGGTCAAACACTCCTAGAAAAGCCAATGAGCAATGAAGAATATAAATCTGCTAAAGAAGCGTGGGAAAAAGAGCGTGCTGAAGCTTTAGCAAATGCTTCAAACTAATCATAGTGAGAGCAGATTTTGTTGTAAGGACAGGAGATGACAGAAAATATTTTTTCTGCATCTCTTTTCTTATTTCAGAGCATAAGTTGTGAAGAGAACCTACAAAAAAAGAGAGTAGCGAGGAGGCGTTTACAGTGCTGAAATACATAGGAAAAAGATTAATTCAATCCATATTTACGTTATTTGTTATTATCACAATTGTTTTCTCCCTATTACGATTAATGCCTGAAGAAGGCTATTTAGGGGCAGCTGCTGAAAAAATGTCAGAGGCCCAACAGGAAGTCTACTTAACAAATTTAGGTTTAAGAGATCCGTTAATTGTCCAATTGGGGAATTTTTATAAAGATTTATTTCAAGGGGATTTAGGAAAGTCCATTACGTATCGTACGGATGTTCCAGTAGTAGATATTATTCAGGATAAAATGATGTATTCGATTTTATTTGGATTAGGTGCGGTAGTTCTTTCTTTATTAGTTGGTGTGCCACTCGGTATTTTAATGGCACAGTTTAAAGGGCGCTGGCTCGATCGGTTAGGAACAGGCTATATCGTCTTTGTTGTGGCGGTTCCAGCGATGGTGTACTTCCTTATGATTCAAATGTATGTGACGGGCTGGTTCGGCTGGCCGATGTTGTTTGATGAATACAATCCAATCAGTTTTATTTTACCACTCGTTTCAATGGCACTCGGTCCTATTGCGTCCTATGCGATGTGGATGCGTCGTTATATGGTGGATGAATTAAATAAAGATTACATTAAGCTTGCTCGTGCAAAGGGTGTGAAGGAACGTACGATTATGTTCCAACACGTATTGCGAAACGCCTTTATTCCAATGGCACAATATTTGCCGGCGACGATTTTATTTACGATTACCGGCTCGA
Source organism: Solibacillus sp. FSL K6-1523 (assembly GCF_038005225.1). Classification (NCBI taxonomy): domain Bacteria; kingdom Bacillati; phylum Bacillota; class Bacilli; order Caryophanales; family Caryophanaceae; genus Solibacillus; species Solibacillus sp. FSL K6-1523. The sequence continues at coordinate 2,927,709 of NZ_JBBOSU010000001.1, read as the reverse complement.
TTTATATTGAATCGTTGTATTCGATTCCAGGAATGGGTGGGCTATTGGTAGATGCGATTCAGCGCCAAGATAATCAGGTTGTACAAGGACTCGTTATTTTCTTTTCATCCCTTGGAATTATTGGCTTAATTTTAGGGGACTTATTAATGGCCATTGTAGACCCTCGTATTAAATTAGGGAAAGGGGACAGTGTACGCTAATGGGCTTATATACGAAAGAGATTCAGAATATTTCGGATAAATCGAATGAAACATTATTTGACTTTGCAGTGGCAGATGATTCAAAAGCAGAAGAAACGGCTTACTCCAATTATTCCTATTGGCGTTCTACATGGCGCTCTTTTCTAAAAAATAAAGTAGCAGTTTTCTTATTGTTTATGGTTGTTTTTATCATCGGTTTTACACTCATACAGCCGTATTTACCAAATCAAAAGTCACCAACTGAAATTTATATTAATCCCGACACAGGCATGCAAGATCGAAATGTCGCACCGAATGAGGAATATTGGTTTGGCACGAACTCAATTGGACAGGATTTATGGTCGCGTATTTGGGACGGGACACGAACGTCATTATATATCGGCTTTGTTGTTGCGATAGTCGAAGTGATTGTCGGCTTTACAATTGGTGCATTATGGGGCTTCTCAAGGAAACTCGAAATGCCGTTTACGCAGCTATACAATATTGTCGATAATATTCCAACAACGATTGTCCTTATTTTAATGTCCTATATTTTAAGACCAAGCGTTTCGACGATTATTATTGCGATGTGTATTACCGGTTGGGTAGAAATGGCGCGCTTTTTACGGAATCAGATTGTGATTTTACGTGACCGTGAATATAACTTAGCATCGAAAACATTAGGTACTCCTGGATATCGCATTATTTTGAAAAACTTATTGCCGTATTTAATCTCAGTCATTATGTTACGCATGAGTTTAGCAGTGCCATTTGCGATAGGAGCGGAAGTATTTTTAACGTATATCGGACTGGGGCTACCAGTAAGTGTACCATCATTAGGAAATTTAATTAATGAAGGGCGCGTACTTATGATGTCCCCGGATTTACGCTATCAATTAATTTTCCCAAGTATTGTTCTTAGTATTATTACAATTGCCTTTTATATTATCGGGAATTCATTTGCAGATGCTGCAGATCCAAAAAATCACGTGTAAGGGGGATGGCGAACGATGGAACAACAGCCTACATTATCAATACAAAATTTAGTCATAAAATTTAAGTTGCGCGGTCAAACATTAACGGCCATTCGAGATATATCACTTGATCTATATAAAGGAGAAAGCCTGGCAATCGTAGGGGAATCTGGATCGGGAAAATCGGTGCTAGTGAAGTCGATTATGGGCTTACTTGATAAAAACGGCTATATAGATTCGGGGAAAATTTTATATAACGGATATGATTTAGCGAAGTTTAAGACTGAAAAGGATTGGCTGAAAATTCGTGGTAAGCAAATCGCAATGGTGACGCAAGATCCAATGACGAGCTTAAATCCATTAAAAACAGTAGGCAAGCAAATTGAAGAAAGTGTCGTGCTTCATCAAAATTTAAAGGGCAAAGAAGCGTACGAAAAAACATTACAGCTTTTACGAGATGTCGGCATTCATGATGTGGAAAGACGCTATAAACAGTATCCACATGAATTTTCGGGTGGGATGCGTCAACGGATTGTCATTGCAATTGCGGTCGCCTGTAACCCGGATGTATTAATTTGTGACGAACCGACGACAGCACTTGATGTAACGATTCAAGCACAAATTTTACAGCTATTAACGAATTTACAGCAAAAATATGGGTTATCAACGATTTATATTACGCATGACCTTGGTGTCGTTGCAAAGGTAGCAGATCGCATTGCTGTCATGTACGCAGGAGATATTATTGAAGTGGGAAAAACCGATGAAGTATTTTTTAATGCGAAACATCCATACACATGGGCATTAATTTCATCGCTCCCTCAATTAGGGGTGAAGGGAGAAGAACTTTATTCGATTAAAGGGACTCCACCGAACTTATTTAAAGAAATAAAAGGAGACGCTTTTGCACCGCGTAATCAGTATGCGTTAAAAATTGATTTTGTCGAGCGACCGCCTTTCTTTAAAGTAACCGACACCCATTTTGCAAGAACGTGGCTGCTCGATTTAAAGGCACCAAAAGTTGAGCCCCCCGAGGTGTTGCAAGCATTTTTTGAAGAAGGGAGGCGCTATGTCAATGAGTAAGCATACAAAAGAAAAATTAATTGAAGTAAAAAATATTGATATTATTTTTGGCGGTGGAAAAAAACATTTTAAAGCAGTAGATGATGTGAGTTTCGATATTTATAAAGGGGAAACATTTGGTTTAGTTGGGGAATCTGGCTCGGGAAAAACGACAATCGGTCGTGCGATTATGCGCATTAACCCTGTTTCTAATGGCGAAATTCTATTCCATGGACAAAAAATAAATGGGCGTATTCCAAAAGCTTGGGATAAAGAAATTACGCAAAAGATTCAAATGATTTTCCAAGATCCAGGTGCATCACTTAATGAACGTGCCAAAGTGGACTATATCATTTCAGAAGGATTAATTAGCAATAAACGCTTTAAATCTGAAGAAGAACGCATGCAAAAAGTGAAAGATGCATTGCTTGAAGTAGGCTTATTGCCAGAGTTTGCATCGCGCTTTCCACATGAGTTTTCAGGTGGGCAACGTCAGCGTATCGGCATTGCGCGTGCGCTCGTGATGGATCCAGAATTTATAGTAGCGGATGAACCCATTTCTGCACTTGACGTTTCAATTCGTGCACAAGTGCTAAATTTACTTTCAAATTTACAAGAGCAAAAGGATTTAACGTATTTATTTATTGCTCATGATTTATCGATTGTACGTTTTATTACAGATCGTACAGCGGTTATTTATAAGGGGAAAATTGTGGAGCTCGGTGAAACAGAAAAGCTCTTTAATCATCCGCTTCATCCGTATACGAAAGCATTGATCGCGGCTGTTCCTGAACCGAATCCGCATAAAGAGCGCAAAAAAACGTTGCAAGTGTATGATCCAACACAGCATCGATATGAAGAAGATCCACCACAATTTGTGGAAATTGATGCAGGACATTTTGTTTTAGCGAATAAGGAAGAACAGGCGAGCTATCGTGAGCAGTTAGAAAAGAGGGGGAATCTTGTATGACAATGGTTATTCCAAAATCATTAAAAAAAGGGGATACGGTCGCATTAGTCAGTGCTTCTGGAGCAACGCCACCGGAGAACTTACAGCCTGCGATTGAAGCGGTTGAAAAACTAGGCTTTCACGTCGTTGTAGGTGAAACATGTCGGGCACGCCACGGTTATTTAGCGGGTAGCGATGAACTGCGTGCAAAGGAACTGAATGCGATGTTTGCCAATCCTAAAATTGATGGCATTTTCAGTATTCGTGGGGGCTACGGGGCAACGAAAATATTACCGAAGCTTGATTTGGAAACGATTAGGGAAAATCCAAAAGTATTCGCTGGTTATAGTGATGTAACAGCATTACATATTGTAATGAATCAACAATGCAATTTGGTTACGTACCATACACCGATGCCATCGACCGAATTTATTCGTGAAAAAATGGATGGCTACACATGGGATTATTTCATTAACAGCGTGACGAATACGCAGGGGAGCGACTATCAATTGGCGAATCCACCAGGAGAAGAAATGGTTACAGTTGTTCCAGGTACTGCGACAGGGCAATTAGTTGGTGGGAATTTAACGCTCGTAGTCGCTTCATTAGGTACGCCGTATGAGATTGACTTACAGGGCAAAATTTTGTTTTTAGAAGATATTGAGGAAAATGAACAACGTATTGATCGCATGCTAACACAATTGCAATTGACAGGGAAGTTAGAGGGCTTAGCAGGTATTCTGTTAGGTGCATGGACGGATTGTGGTCCTCCAGATCCAAAGCACCCAGAAAATAGTTTGCGTTTAGAAACGATTGTGGATGAAATTTTAACACCTTTAAATATTCCGATTTTAATGAATGTAACGTGTGGGCATGTATTACCAACGATGTCTTTACCACTTGGGAAAACGGTGAAGGTCGATGCAACAACAAAAACGATTACGGTCATGGATTAAATGATGTATAAAAACCAGCTGCAACAATTACTTGATGAAATTCCGTATCGTGTGCATGTAATTGTCCAAGAATATGAAACGAATCATTCGCTTGTAGAAAAAAATGCAGAAGCCGTTTTTTCAAGTGCGAGTGTCATTAAAGTGCCGATTTTGATCGCGGTATTACATCATCTTGAAAAAACGAATGGACAGCTTTCACAAGTTGTGCCAATCATAGATGCCAATATTGTTGATTTTAGTTTACTAACCGAGCAACAGCAAACGACGGCTACACTGCATGAACTACTACTTTGGATGATTATTACGAGTGATAATACGGCAACAAATGTGTGCATTGATTTTATCGGGATGGGCGCTCTAAATAATTATTTTCAGCAAATTGGGCTAAAATCGACATCAGTTCAGAGGAAAATGATGGATTTCCGGCGCCAACAACAAGGCTTTGATAATGTCACAACGGCTCGTGATATGCAGCATTTATTTCAACAAATTTATGATGGGACATTGCTCGCACCTAAGTGGAATAAAGTGGCGCTCAATATTTTATTGCGCCAAAGAAGTCATGAATCATTAAAACGATATTTAGATGATGATGTTAAAATTGCGCATAAAACGGGTGGTTTGGACACTGTAGATCATGATGTCGGCATTGTTTTTACGGATCAGGTGGATTATTTTATCGGCGTGTTTTTGACAGAGGTTACGGACAATGAGAAGGCGAAGCAATATATCGGACAAATTTCTAAAATCGCGTATACGCATTTTCAAAATGGATAGGGGGAACTTACTAAAATGAATGCTCTTATAAAAGTAGCTATTGCCAATTTGCAAGTAGAACCAAATACACAATCGGAAATAGCGGATGAAGCTTTATATGGAATGCCAGTTGAAATAATAGAACATATTGATGAGAAATGGGCGAAAATTCGAACATTTTATCGTTATGAAGGCTATTGTTTAAAAGAAAATATAGAAGATGATCAAGCGTTAAAAAACACGTGGATTGAACAAGCAAAACATGTGGTTATTCAAAGTTTTGCAGATGTTTTAGTAAATCCAATCATTCAAAGTGCTAAAATCATCACGTTACCACGCGGTGCTTTTATTCAAGAGATTGAAGATGCCGAAATAGAAAGTGACTGGACAAAAGTGCGTTTAGTTACGGGGGAGATTGGTTATGTACGAAGTGATTGGGTGCAAGAACGCACGCATGTGTACACTTTAAATCAAGCGTTATTCCGTGAGCAAGTAATCAAGACAGCCTTTAGCTATTTGGGTTCACCTTATCGCTGGGGTGGGAAAACGCCAGCTGGGATTGATTGTTCAGGACTTTGCTCGATGGCTTATATGTTAAATGGTGCGTATATATACCGAGATGCGAAAATCCTCGACGGCTTCCCGTTAAAGGCAATCGATCAAAAAGACATGCAACGCGGTGATTTACTGTTCTTCCCAGAGCACGTGGCGATGTATATTGGGGATGATCGTTACATTCATTCATCACTTGGGGGCAATGAAGTAAATGTCAACAGCTTAAACCCGGAGCATGAAAATTACCGGAAAGATTTAGCGACGACGATTACTGGTGTAGGGAGTTTGTTTTAGGGTATTTATAATCAAAAAGAAACAACTCAAGTTCCATGTGAACTGAGTTGTTTCTTTCGTTTAGTGCGTAATCAATTACGCCTCGGCGTAATTACGTCCAGATTTTTTCGAGCTCGCTCGAAAAACTTCCCTTAAAAATCTATGACATCCGCCGGGGCTTAACTTGATTCAGCAGGGGTTTGAACCCCCACTGAATAGAATTGCCTTTTTGGCATTCATCCCCCCACTTATCGAAGTAGGGGATTTCTGCTGAATTAAGTTAAAAGTTTTTAGAAATCCAATGATTTGCTTCTACCCAATTATTTACGCGGATAACGTTCGTTGGAACCGCTTGTTGGTTATAAGGGGTATTAAATAGAATTACGGGAATGTTTAATTCCTCTGCGATTTCTACAGCGTTATCATGCTTATCCTCAAAGAAAGCTTCTACTTGATGCTTTTTGGCAATCGCAATTTTATTATGACTGCCGATAAGCTCAATATGATCGTATGGCACTTCAAATTGATTGAACCAATTTTGCGTTACGTCGAACACATTCGTCCCGCGTGCTGAAATATAATAAAGCTCATACTTCGGCTGCCACTGCTGTAAAATTTGTAGTGCATTTTCAGCTAACTCACTTACCTCGTACATAAATGGCTCATTTTCCTTAAACCAAGCTTGGAATTCATCACGGTTTACAGGATGCGGAAAACCACTTAAAAAGTCATATTCTGTTACATCTGCTAATTTCATATTAATGTTATATTGCTTATTAATATGAGGGAGTAATGTTCCGGGACAAGTGACGGTCCCATCAATATCAATGCCAAATCGATGTTTTAAAGTAGACATTCCCTCATCTCCTAATCTACGCATTCGCCTCGGCTTCGCGTTTTTTAGCCATTTCATCTGCTAATTTATCAATTTCTTTTTTCAGTTCTTCTACCATTGTTTCCTCAGGCACTTTACGAACTGTTTTGCCCTTCATGAATAACAGTCCTTCACCACGTGCACCGGCAATACCGATATCCGCTTCACGTGCTTCACCTGGACCGTTAACTGCGCAGCCAAGTACGGCTACTTTTAAAGGCACATTTAATTTAGAAATATATTCTTCTACTTCATTGGCAATCGAAATTAAGTCAATTTCAATACGTCCGCAAGTTGGGCATGAAATTAATGTTGCCATATTTGAAGCTAAGGCGAATGATTTTAATAATTCACGTGCTACTTTAATTTCTTCCACTGGATCAGCTGAAAGAGAAATACGTAATGTATTACCAATTCCTTTTGATAAAATGGCACCTAAACCAGCTGCCGATTTTACAGTACCAGCAAATAATGTGCCTGATTCTGTAATCCCTAAGTGAAGTGGGTAGGCAAAAGCTTTAGCTGCTTTTTCGTACGCTTCAATCGCAAGGTTTACGTCTGATGCTTTCATCGACACGATAATATCGTGGAAATCTAAGTCTTCTAATATTTTAATGTGATGAAGTGCGGATTCGACCATACCATCAGCTGTTGGGTAGCCGTACTTTTCAAGGATATGACGCTCTAATGAACCGGCATTTACCCCAATACGAATCGGAATGCCTTTTGCTTTAGCCGCGTTAACAACCGCCTCGACTTTTTCGCGACGCCCAATATTACCTGGGTTAATACGAACTTTATCAATGCCGCCTTCAATTGCTTTTAATGCTAATTTGTAGTCAAAGTGAATATCCGCAACAAGTGGGATATTGATTTGTTTTTTTATTTCTGGAATCGCATCTGCAGCACGCTCATCAGGAACAGCGACGCGTACAATTTGGCACCCAGCTTCTTCTAAACGTTTAATTTCAGCGACAGTCGCTTCAACATCATGTGTTTTTGTCGTACACATACTTTGAATTACGACTTCATTATTGCCGCCAATTGTTAAATTACCGACACGCACAGGACGCGTTTTTGTTCGGTGAACGATTTCACTCATGAAAATTCTCTCCTTCTCAGGCTTGTGAATGTGTAGTTGAATGGATTCAACTATTCTTTTTGTAAGCCGTCACTGTCCCTTATTTTATCAGTGTCTGATTGTAAGGACAAGGAAGAACCGCTACGATTTCAATTTGTGCAATTTTTTTTCGCAATTGTTTGCATAGGCATTAATATTTGTTCTCCTGGGACGAGTGATTGAAGTTGTAAGTGTGGGTTGAGTTGATAAAATTTTGCAAGGCGATCTGGGTAAGTCATTTTAGTCGGAGAAGGGGTTGCTGCAAAAAGGCTGTACATCGTATCACCTTCCATTACTTGCACAGTCACATATGTAAGTTCCTCTCCATTTTTGCATTCTGAAGTCGGCTCATAAAAGGATGCGAGTGGCAATGTGCCTTCCTGTAAATCGATCTTAATAACAAAGGCAATGGCAACGATGATGATCGAGGCAATTAGAAATCGCAAAAAAATCCCTCCGTCCCTCTTTTTCATAGAATCAATTACGCCTCAGCGTAATTGCGTCCAGATTTTTTCGAGCTCGCTCGAAAAGTCCTTTAAAAAATCTGTGACATCCGCTGGGGCTTAACTTGATTCGGCAAATATATTTGCTGAATCAAGTTAAAACTACCTTATAATCTATATATGTGAGACAGAAGGATTCATTCATTTTTTTTCTAGTGGATATTTCGTTAACGCGAAAATAATAAACGCCATCGTAATAAAAATGCTAATAAGTGTGAGGACTGTTGATGAAATTGGTAAGAGACTACCAAACATTGAAAGTAAAGTTGCCCAAGTGCTAGCAAAAACAGCTGTACGCCACACTTGACGGTATTCACCACGGCGTTTCATCGGCTTTACTAAAAATTGGCCAGCAAGCGCATATAAACTAACTTTCATAAAATAAATAGCTGTGCTCATCACAAATAAAAAAACAACTGCAATCGGATAAACAATCCATTGTATGTCCGCAACGTATTGTTCTATGTCAGCATAGCTAAATACAGCATCGGCCCCAGTATTCACAAATTGACCAAACGAAAATGCCGTTAATAATGTAATGAGCAAAAACGCAAATTGCATCACTTTTCCGATAGATAAAATGCGATAAGCCCCTAATTTTTTAGGGTTCGTTAAACTATCGATTAATAATTGCATGTGAGAAATTTTCATATGTAATAGCTCCTTTGAAAAGTATTTTAACACGAAAAATTATAGTTTTGTAGAGTCATAAATTATTCGAAAGCTACCTAAAATAAAATGACCCTCAGAACTAAATGAAACTTTTAACTCCCATATCCCGTATATTTGTAAAGGATTTGAATAGGTAAAAGTAAGGAATTAAAAAAGAGTAATTTTCAAAAGTAGAAAGGAAGTGTTGTAGTTTGGACATTGTAGCATGGATTATTATTATCGCGTTATTTGCCATCGCGTTTATTGGACTCGTCTATCCGATTATCCCATCGGTCATTTTTTTACTGGGTGGTTTTATCGCGTATGGCTTGTTTTATAGCTTTGCTGATTTACCGTGGTGGTTTTGGTTAATTGAAATTTTATTCGTCGTTTTATTATTTGTTGCCGATACAATATCTAATATAATTGGTGTCAAAAAGTTCGGTGGATCAAAAGCAGGTATGTGGGGAAGTACAATTGGCTTGTTAATCGGCCCTTTTGTTATTCCGTTTGCGGGAATTATTGCAGGCCCATTTTTAGGCGCAATTATTGGAGAGCTCATTGTGGAACGCACATCAATTCAACAAGCGATTAAAGTAGGAGTCGGATCAGTCATCGGATTTTTAACATCAGTCGTAACAAAAGGTATCGTTCAGGTAATTATGATCATAATATTTATTGTTGCTATTTGAGGTGCGATTATTTGAAAAGATGAGTTGCTTTATCGTACACTAGATATGGAAAACATTACTAGAGTACAGCACAGCAAAGAATTACAGTGCTTCCGTCAAAAGACTGAAATGTTAATATTACTATTTTTTTCGTTGAATGAAGCACGTATATTTGATAACCTAGTAGTGTAATCAACATTAAATATTTGTTCCAGGGAGGAAATTACAATGGCTTTCGAATTACCACAATTAACTTACGCGTACGATGCATTAGAACCACATATTGATGCAAAAACAATGGAGATTCACCACACGAAACACCACAACACTTACGTTATGGGTTTAAACGCAGCAGTAGAAGGTACTGAATTTGCAGGCAAAGATCTGATCGAGTTAATCTCAGACATCGATGCTCTTCCAGCTGACAAACAAACTCCAGTACGTAACCACGGTGGCGGACATGCTAACCACTCATTATTCTGGGAATTAATCGCTCCAGGCGGTTCAACTACTCCAGTAGGTGAAGTAGCTGCTGCAATCGATGCAAAATTCGGTTCATTTGACGCTTTCAAAGAAGAGTTTGCTAAAGCTGCAACAACTCGTTTCGGTTCAGGCTGGGCTTGGTTAGTAGTTGACGGTGACTCAGTTGCTGTAACTTCAACGCCAAACCAAGATTCTCCATACATGGAAGGCAAAACGCCAATCCTAGGCTTAGACGTTTGGGAGCACGCTTACTACTTAAACTACCAAAACCGTCGTCCAGACTATATTGGTGCTTTCTGGAACATCGTAAACTGGGATGTAGTAGAAGCTAAATTCCAAGCTGCGAAATAATAAAAATTACTTTTGCAATTTTGATTATTTCTGTACTGAAAGCGAAGCGGCAGGTACAAAATAATAATTAAATTAATTCAAAGGCATGTTAAGTTTAACTTAGCATGCTTTTTTCTATGCCTTTTTTTACTGTTATACTATAAAATATGTACAAATAATCGAAAATGAGGTGGCACCATGTTTGAAGAATTTATCGCTGAAATAGATGAAAAGTGGCATGATGCATTTGTAAAGTTAATGACAACTGTAGATGAAAATTTACCTGACGGATTTGAAAAGACACGGGATCGAAATATGATTGCCTATAGTGTACCGCTCACAACTTTTCCAAAAGGTTATCATTGTACACCAGGTGAACCGTTACCATTTTTAAGTATCTCCCCACAAAAACGCCATTTAGCGCTTTATCACCTTGGTATTTATGCTGATCCGGAGTTGTTACACTGGTTTCAAGAGGCTTATCAAGAAATTGTACCGACGAAATTAAACATGGGGAAAAGTTGCATTCGGTGGACATCTACAAAACATATCCCTTACGAACTAATCGCAGAACTTTGCCAAAAAATGACGGTTGAAAAGTGGATCGCGCTATATGAAATGCAACTTGCGAAAAAATGATTTTACAACAATGGTTTCAATTTCAATAGAAATAGGGTATTTATAATTAACCGCGTTCAAATAATTTTGAGAGGGGATAAAAAATGACATTAACATACAAAAATATTTTAGTCGCCGTTGATGGTTCAAATGAAGCAGAACTTGCATTTCAGCGTGCCATTCAAGTAGCGATAAATAATAAAGGCGCAAAGCTTTATATCGTACATGTTATTGATACACGCTCATTTGCGATGTATGAATCCTATGACAGAAGTATCGCAAAACGAGTTGTTGAATTAGCAGAAGATATGCTTTCTAAATTTGAAAACAATGCGTTACAAGCAGGCGTTTCAGAGATTCATAAAATAATTGAGTATGGTTCCCCAAAGCAAATGATTGTCAAGGAACTACCCCAAAAACATAATATTGACCTGATTATTTGTGGTATTTCTGGAATGGGCGGCGTTGAAAGGTTTTTACTCGGCTCTGTCTCAGAAGGTATTGTCCGCTATGCCCCGTGCGATGTATTAGTCATCCGAAATATGTAAAGGAAATACGTGCTGCTCTTCATTAGAGGGCAGCACGCATTTTGTTGACTCAATTGCTTAATTGAAAGCCAATCATAGCAAATAAAATACCAAGTAAAACAGAACTTATCAAATACAAGAGCGCTCTTTTCACTTCATTTTTTTCAAGTAATTGAATGATATCAAATGAAAAGGTGGAAAAAGTCGTAAATGCACCTAAAAAACCAATGACCGCAAAAAGATGAACCGATGTTGAAAAGCCTTGTCCGACAGCAAATCCAATAAGAAATGAACCTAAACTATTAATTAAAAAGGTCGCAATTGGATAAGCTGTATTAAAAATCGATTGAATGAATTGGCTTAACCCGTAACGCGCAATTGCCCCGAAAAAGCCACCAAGTGCAACAAAAATCAAACTTATTTCCCCCTTTTGGCAAATCGAAATCCGGTATAACTTGCCAATACGCAACCAATGCTACTGCAAACGATATAAATAAGGGCGCTTCCATACAATTTTTGCTCTAATAACAAAAAAGCTTCCAAACTAAATGTAGAAAAGGTCGTAAAACCACCTAAGAAGCCTGTCGTTATCGTTAATTTTACTAGTGGATTGCGAAAGATTGTTTGTCGTGTAAGTAAATAGGCTAGCAAAAAACTTCCTACTAAATTAATACTTAATGTCATGTACGGGAAGCCATTTGAAACAATTAGCCATCCACTTAATGAATAGCGCACCAATGCACCGAAAGCGCCGCCAATCCCAACTGCTAAAAAAGTCAATTACTCACCTCAAATAAACGATTTTTTTATTAGTGTGAACGAATCTATCTAAAATGGAAACCTTTATTTTTTTCAAACCGTCTTAATGTAAACTACGCCCTTTTTTCAAAGCAATCACAGTGTTATACTAAGAGGCATGACTATGTTATAAGTTTAAGGGATTACAATAAGAAAGGGGAGTTTTTATTGCGAAAAATACCGCAAAATCGTACATCGAATCCAAAGGCAATGTATCGCGCAAGTTTAACTTTTCGAATGAACGTCCTTTTCTTTTCAATATTTTTACTGTTTTCTTTATTAATTTTCCGTCTCGGTTATTTACAAATTGTCAAAGGCGAAGATTATGTACGTGAATTAGAGAGTAAAGAAGAAGTACGGGTAAATACAAGTGTACCGCGTGGCCGAATTTTTGACCGCTATGGGCGAATATTAATTGATAATCAGCCAGAAAATGCAATTACTTATACGAAAATGCAAACGACAAAACAAGCGGATATGCTCGATGTTGCGAAAAAGTTAGCCCATTTAATCGAACAGCCTACTGATAAAATAACGCAGCGCGATCAATTGGACTTCTGGATCCTTCTAAATAATGAAGATGCGAAAGCAAAAGTAACAGATGAAGAAATGGAAGAGTTTAGAAATGAGCATGAAGAATTAGATAAAAAGGAATTTAATGCAGAGTATGATCGACGAATTCGTGAACGTATAACGGATGCAGAGCTTGCCCAGATGACAGATTTTGAACTGGAAGTGTTAGCGATTTATCGTGAAATGATGACTGGGTACAATTTATCTCCGCAAATTATTAAAGGGGAAAATGTGACGGCCGATGAATTTGCACGTGTTTCCGAAAATTTAACGGACTTACCAGGTGTGAATACGACAACGGACTGGAAGCGTGTTCGATTGTCCTCGCTAGCCATTTTAGGACGAACGACGGTGCCGAGTAAAGGGGTACCAAAATCTGCTTTAAATCACTATTTAGCGCGCGATTATTCACGAAATGATCGGGTTGGAGAAAGTTATTTTGAAGCACAATACGAAGAAATTTTACAAGGCGAAAAATCAGTCGTTAAAAACTTAACGAATAAAAAAGGTCAAGTCGTTGAAACGGTTACAACTTATGACGGTGAGCCCGGAAAAGATTTAGTTTCGACGATTGACATTGAACTACAACAAAAAGCGGATGAAATTTTAGAACGCCACTTACTAGATTTAAAAGCTAAAGGCGGCTCCGATTTATTAGATCGTGCTTTCATGGTTGCTATGAATCCAAAAACAGGTGAACTACTATCCGTTGTTGGAAAGAAAATTGAAAAGGATAAAGAAACAGGCAAGCCGTATATTGTCGATTATTCTTATGGTACTTTTACAACTGCATATGAAGCGGGCTCTGTTGTAAAAGCTGCAACGGTTTTAATGGGCTATAATGAGGATGTCATTACACCGGGAACAAGAATGCTCGATGCGCCGATGCGAATCGGGAATATTACATTAAACACTTTATTCAATAAACATGGCAGTGTTATTTTAGATGATTTAACCGCGCTAGAGCGTTCTTCTAATATTTACATGTTTAAAATTGCGATGGGTGTCGGTGGACGAACGTATTCACCAGGCATGCGATTTAGTTTACCAAAAGGTACATTACAAACGATGCGTAATGAATATGCACAGTTTGGATTAGGTGTCCCTACTGGTATTGATTTACCTGGGGAGGCGATTGGTTATCAGGCGGACCCAGATACAGATGTTAAGTTACTCAACTTAGCAATTGGTCAGTTTGATACGTATACGACAATGCAATTAGCGCAGTATATTTCGACGATTGCCAACGGTGGTTATCGCATACAACCACGTATGCTGAAGGAAATTCGTAAACCATCTAAAGACGGCGAAAATTTAGGCCAAATTGTTGATGAAGTTACTCCAACGATTTTAAACCGTATTGAAAATAGTGAAAAAGAAATTCAACATGTTCAAGAAGGTTTGCGTCGCGTTTATGCTGGTGCGAATGGTTCGGCACGTAGGCAATTTGCTACAGCAGGATATACAGGAGCTGGTAAAACGGGAACAGCCGAAGTAGTTTATTACGGACCTCAAAAGGAAAAGTATGGAACAAATACGATTAATATCGTTCATGTAGGTTATGCACCGTTCGAAGATCCAGAAATTGCATATGCGATTCTTTTCCCATGGGCAACGACGATTTTTGATAATAACTACTTACCACAGGCGAATTTAGCAGCGAGAGAATTAGTGGATTCATATTTTGAATTAAAGCAAAAATACGCCGAAGAAGGATTATCTGCTAGTAAAGTAGAAAAACCAATTATTAAAGATTCCGATGAAAAGTTAGAAGAGACAGATGAAGTAAAAATAGTGACTGAGTAAAATTTAATCCCGTAGTGAATAGCGCTACGGGATTTTTGTTTGAGGAATGGGAGATTAAAGATGAGAAATAAAATATCGCACGGAATCGTTTTTTTAGGTGCTATTAGTAATGCCATTATATTAGCATCTATGAATATATCCATTTGGATTATCATTTTAACAACGGTTATTTATGTTTTTATTTTTGAATTAATTATTTATTCATTAGGACCGCGTTTAGTGCGTGCTGAGCGGGAACGTAATGTGACGACATATCCTTTTTTACGTGAGCTAGTAGGCGCGAAAAAAGCAACTGTAACATTAAAGGATGGCACTATTATTTACAATGCTAAATTTGAAGGCTATGCAAATGTAAAAGATGCAAAAACAATTTTAGTACATATTGCGACAATCAAAACAAAAAAGGAACCATCAAAAATACAAGAACAAGAAATCAAATTAGCCGATATTGCTAGTGTGAAGAAAATACAATAGAGACTATTTTCCGAAAGTCTTAAAATCTGGAATCCACCACTTTGAATGTTAAAGTGGTGGATTTTTAAGGTGTAAGAAACAAATTATCATGTCATCGAATCCCTCCGAATAACAATTCCCCCCTCTCCATTTACAATTCGAACAATCCTTTACATATCCTTAACGAATCAAATACATCCTCTCAACAAATTGTCATTATAGTGAGAACTGTAAGAAAAATTCATTTTAAAAACAAGCGGAGGAATTACAAATGAAAAAGTGGCAGTACTTAACATCAACAGCATTACTTGGCTCAGCATTACTATTAGGTGCGTGTGGTGGAGAAGATGATACAACACAACCAGCAAAAACAGGTGCAGATCAAGCGCAAGCAGGTGATGCGCAATTAGCAGGTACAGTTGCAGGTGATGGTTCATCTACGGTAGCCCCAATTACAGAAGCGTTAGTTGAAGAATACGCAGGAGTACAAAAAGATGTACGCGTATCTGTTGGTGTATCGGGTACAGGCGGCGGATTCGAAAAATTCATCAATGGTGAAACAGATTTCACAAATGCATCTCGCCCAATTAAAGATACGGAAACAGAAAAGTTAGCGGCAGCAAACATTGATTTCACTGAATTTGAATTAGCCTACGACGGTTTATCAGTAGTAATTCACCCAGAAAATACATGGGCAAAAGAATTAACAGTCGATCAATTAAAGAAAATTTGGGTTGAAGACGGTACAAAGAAAAAATGGTCAGATATTGAACCTTCTTGGCCAGCAGAAGAAATCGTATTTTACTCACCGGGTGCTGACTCAGGCACATATGACTACTTTGATGAAGTTATTTTAGACGGTGAAGATATTGTAAAAAATGCGACTTTATCTGAAGATGACAACGTATTAGTACAAGGAATTACAGCAGATAAAAACGCAATTGGTTACTTCGGCTATGCGTATTACTTAGAAAACAAAAACAAGTTACAAGTCGTAACAGTTGATGGGGTAGAGCCGACGAACGACACAATCGAATCAGGTGAATATTCACCGTTATCTCGTCCTCTATTCATTTACTTTAAAAACAGTGCAATTAAAGATAACGAAGCAGCTTATGACTTTATGAAATTCTCTTTAGAGCATGCAGGAGAAATGGCTGAAGTCGTTGGTTATGTAAGTCTACCAGAAGAAAAATATGAAGAAGGCTTAAAAAAATTAGAAGGTTTAAAATAAATAGCTAGATAAAAGTGTAGGGTAGATGTCCTGCCCTACATTTTTCCTCTTCATGAAGGAAGGAGTATTTGATACATGACTTCTAAGCAACATGAGTCATCACCAGTCCAACAGCTGATTGCACAGTCTCGCAATCGCAAAGGAAAGAAAGTAATCGAAAAAATAATACCAATTGGCCTTTTTTTAGCAGCATCCATTTCGGTACTTACGACTTTTGGGATTGTTTTCACATTAATATTTGAGACAGTAGAATTTTTTACACGTGTATCCATTACGGATTATTTATTCGGTAAAGAATGGCTTCCGTTTTCAGGGAAAGAGCCACTTTACGGAATATTACCACTTATATTAGGGACGTTTAAAGTAACATTAATTGCTATTTTAGTCGCTGTTCCATTTGGTTTAGGTGCAGCTATTTATTTAAGTGAATATGCTTCTGAGCGCGTTCGCAAAACGATTAAACCAATATTAGAAGTGCTAGCAGGTGTTCCTACTATTGTTTATGGGTTCTTTGCATTAACATTTGTTACACCGATTTTACAAGCTCTTATTCCTAGTTTAAAAATATTTAATGCAGTAAGTCCAGGAATTGTGGTCGGCATTATGGTATTACCGATGATTGCTTCGATGTCTGAAGATGCGATGAGCTCTGTCCCAAAATCAATAAGAGAAGGGGCACTTGGTTTAGGCGCTACGAAACTTGAAGTATCACTAAAAGTTGTTTTACCTGCTGCATTATCAGGTATTATTGCATCGATTGTACTTGCTGTGTCTCGTGCAATTGGGGAAACAATGATCGTATCATTAGCAGGCGGATCAACACCGAGATTTGATTTTGGTGTGACGGATTCGATTCAAACGATGACAGCTTACATCGTACAAGTAACAACGGGTGATGCTGGATACGGTACGACGATTTATTACTCGATTTATGCAGTAGGTTTCACATTATTTATCTTTACATTAGTCATGAACTTACTAGCTAGCTATATTTCAAAACGATTCAGAGAGGAGTATTAAAATGCGCTATTTACAACAAGAACATGTGATGAAGCGAATGAATAAGCGCCTCGTATGGAATCGGGTTTGGAAAGGTGTATTTATTGCGGCGACAAGCTTTGCATTAATCGCACTCGCTATATTAATATACCGAATTTTTTCACAAGGAATGGGTTATTTAAACTTCGACTTTTTAACAAACTTTGCATCGCGTATTCCTGCAAATGCAGGGATTAAAGCAGCATTAGTCGGATCGCTTTGTTTAATGGCAGTCGTAGCGCCTGTTTCAATCATTTTAGGTGTAAGCACAGCCATTTATTTAGAAGAATATGCAAAGAAAAATAAATTGAATGATTTTATTCGCATGAACATTTCTAACTTAGCAGGTGTTCCGTCGATAGTCTTTGGATTACTTGGTTTAACGATTTTCGTTCGTATGCTTGGTATGGGGAAAAGTATTTTAGCGGCAGGATTGACGATGAGTTTGCTCATATTACCGGTCATTATCGTAGCGGCACAAGAGGCTATCCGTGCTGTACCGAAAGAGCAACGGGAAGCTTCGTACGGGATGGGGGCAACAAAATGGCAAACGATTATTCGTGTTGTCATACCAGCAGCCATACCAGGTATTTTAACGGGGAGTATTTTAGCGCTATCACGTGCCATTGGGGAAACGGCACCACTT
This sequence comes from Solibacillus sp. FSL K6-1523, assembly GCF_038005225.1. Taxonomy (NCBI): domain Bacteria; kingdom Bacillati; phylum Bacillota; class Bacilli; order Caryophanales; family Caryophanaceae; genus Solibacillus; species Solibacillus sp. FSL K6-1523. The sequence goes on along the minus strand of NZ_JBBOSU010000001.1, from coordinate 2,909,680 downwards.
GTTGTTATCGGGATTCCAGTTATCCTACAATTTTTACCGACAAGTATGCTCGATACATTTACTGCATTACCAATGCAAATTTTTGACTGGGCAAAACGTCCACAAGAAGAGTTCCAGTACGTAGCATCTGCGGGGATTATCGTTTTAATGGCAGTACTGATCTTTATGAATTCTATTGCGGTTTTCATTCGAAATAAATTCCAAAAACGTTATTAGGAGATGGAAAAATTGGTTCAAATGTTAGAAAAACAACAATCGAAAAGTCCAATTATTCAGCTAAATGAGCGTTCGTCTGTTATGGAATCAAAGGGCTTCAATCTTTGGTACGGAGAGCATCATGCACTGAAAGATATTAATTTAAATATGAAGGAAAATGAAGTAACGGCGATTATTGGTCCTTCAGGCTGCGGGAAATCAACGTATATAAAAGCGTTAAATCGTATGGTTGAGCTTGTTCCGATTGTTCGTACAAATGGTGAAGTGAACTATCGTGGGCGTAATATTTTCGAAAAAGGTTATGAAGTTGAGGAATTGCGTACAAAAGTAGGGATGGTTTTCCAAAAGCCAAATCCGTTTCCGAAATCGATTTATGACAATATTGCCTATGGACCACGCATTCATGGCATTAAAAATAAGAAAATTTTAGATGAAATTGTTGAAAAGTCATTGCGCGGGGCAGCGATTTGGGATGAAGTAAAGGATCGTCTCAATCAAAACGCATATGGCTTATCAGGTGGGCAACAACAGCGTATTTGTATCGCACGTTGTTTAGCAATTGAGCCAGACGTTATTTTAATGGACGAGCCAACAAGTGCACTTGATCCGATTTCAACATTAAAAGTTGAAGAGCTTGTGCAAGAAATGAAAGAAAATTATTCGATTGTTATAGTTACGCATAACATGCAGCAGGCAGCTCGTATTTCAGATAAGACGGCATTTTTCTTAAACGGGGAAGTCATTGAATTTGACCAAACCGATACAATTTTCTCAACTCCGAGCGATCAACGTACGGAAGATTATATTTCTGGTCGATTCGGCTAAGGGAAAGGTGAGTGGAAACAATGGTTCGTGAGCGTTTTGAACATGATTTAATTGCAGTACAGCAAGAGTTAATGGAGCTTTGCGATAAAAGTGTCGATGCATTAGAGCTTTCATTTAAAGCGTTTATGACGAAAGATATTGATTTAGCGTTAGCTGTCATTGATATGGATTCGCAAATTAATCATTTAGAGGAAGCGATTAATGACCGTGTAATATTGTTGCTTGCTAAGCAGCAGCCGGTCGCTACGGATTTACGCCGATTAATTGTTGTCATTAAAGCAGCTTCCGATATGGAGCGAGTAGGTGACTATGCTGTAAATATCGCGAAAGATACGATACGCATCGGAAAAGATCCATTTATCACAAGCGTCGAGCCGATAGAAGAAATGTTCCATAAAACGGTGTCGATGCTACGCCATATTATTGAAGCATTCATTGAAGAAAATATGGTAAAAGCAAAGGAAATTGCCGAGCTAGATGATCAGGTCGATGAACTATACGGCAGTACGATTAGTCAGTTAATGAAGCTCAACGTTTCGAATGAGCATGTCGCACAAATTACGAATTTATCGTTCATTTGCCGCTATGTAGAACGTTGTGCAGACCATGCAACGAATATCGCCGAGCATTTATTTTACTTAGTCAAAGGCAAGCATTATGAATTAAATAATTGACGGACTCAAGTATAAGGGGATATTTCTTCTTATGCTTTTTTGTTTTGCATGTAAACTAATAGAAAATACATATTTTTGAAACGTACGGCCTGTGACAATCGTTTAACAAGTAGGAAGGGGGAGACAGATTTGGAATTAGAGCAAATTATCGAGGAATACAGCAATCATTTATTACGACTTGCCTATTTTTATACGAAAAATCAAGCGGCTGCTGAAGATGTTGTACAAGATGTACTAATCAAATTTTATCAATCTAATTATGAAGAACGTGGACAAGTAAAGGCATATTTAACGACGATGACGATTAATAAAAGCAAGGACTACTTAAAAAGTTGGGCATATAAAAAAATTCAATTGCAAACAAAATGGTGGATGAAAACGTCGGACCCAGATCATGTTGTGCAGCAAGAGGAACGTTCAAAAATTGGGGCGGCCATTTTAAAACTTCCATTAAAATACCGTGAGCCAATCATTTTGTACTACTATGAAGAGTTGCCAATCCAGCGAGTAGCGGAACTGTTGGAGTTACCAGAAAACACAGTGAAAACCCAATTACGACGCGCACGCGAGCAGTTACGACCTACATTAGAAGGGGAATGGGAGGTGCTGAACCATGAATGATTATAAACGTGCTTTAAATGAAGTGGCAGGGGATATGAAAGAGAGTGAACAACGGTTAAAGAATAAATTACTGCATAACAAATCACCAAAACGAAAAAAGCCATTTTATTTGGTTCCAGTGGGTATTACAGCACTATTTATGATGTTAATGGCGAGTTGGTTTATGATAGAGGTCAAAGTCGATACGAAGCAGGCGAATTCAAGCATTGAGGAAAATATGATTTTATTTGATTTTTATATTGCAGGGGAGCAACTATCGTTCAGGGAGAGTGGCTTTAGCAGCTATATACAAGCACTCGGTGTTTTTGAACTTGCAAAAAAATATAAGCTGTCTTATACCGACGAAGAATACAAAAAACAATTTGATCAATACAGCCAAGACCAAGATCCAGAAAATATAGGGCACCAACTATTAGAGATAGCCAATATTAGTCAGCTCCAATTTGAGGAGCGACTATTTCCAATGCTGATTGAATTAAGAATTTATCGGGATAAATTGAAGGAGGTATGGTATGAAAAATTCCCAGTCATGAATGATTTGATTGTCGAGGCATATACAACCCAGCAAGCAGAGCTTTATATGGAACAGCATTTTGCAAAAGAAATCGAACAGTTTCAGCAGGAGCATCAAATAGTAAGTATGGCCTATGGAACTATGCCAATAACTGGTGTTGTCGCGGCGGTAAATGAAAATGTGTTTTATTTTATTAAAAATATGACTGCTCAGGAACTTGCGACACTTTCAGAAGAGCAAATATTTAATCAGCCTGAAGATAAGCTAGCTACTTGGATGATGAATGGTAAAGAAGTACCTGTGCAAGTGGGGGACTATATTAAACTGAAAAATTATGGTACGAGTGCTGCGGATGATGAAAATGAGCTCGCAATTTCGGTCAATGAAGATATTGAAGTACTTTTACCTAATGAACGGGCAAGTGAAATCCAAGAAGTGACATTTGCAGATGATGCACGCCAACAAATGGAAGACTTACTTGAAAATGCTGCTTGGGAAGATCTTAATTTTACCCCTATTAAAATTTATGACAAACCAAAATACATCGTCCACGTTAATGATGCTTCCTATACAATTTGGGAAAATGCAAGAAAACAATTCATCGTAATGCCATTTGGTCAACCTAAAGTTTGGATCATGTATCAAAAGAGTAGCAAACAATTGAAAGCACTAATCGAAGAAAATGTCACAAAGTAATTTATTCCATGTTTAACTTGATTCAGCGGGGATTTATCCCCCCGCTGAATCAAGTTAAAGCTTCCGGCGGATGTCACAGATTTTAAGGGGAGCTTTTCAAGCAAGCTCGAAAAAATCTGGACGCAATTACGCTAGGGCGTAATTGATTTTTCGTGCTACAATGTGAAAGAGTAAAGTAATAACAGGCGGGGATCATATATCACCCGTAAGCAGAGGAGCAAATAAACATGATGAAAACAGAAGTATTTGAACAATTAAAGCAAGCGATGAGAGATAAAGACGCTTTAGCAAAAGGTGTTTTAACATTAGTGAAATCGGCATTGGATTTAGCGGAAAAGGAAAAAGGGGCGGCGCTTTCTCCAGAAGAAGAAATCGCTATAGTGAATCGTGAAATTAAGCAAACGAATCAATCACTTGAAGGCGCACAAAAAGCAGAGCGTGCGGATTTAATTGAAAAAGAGGAAGCGAAATTAACGATTTTAAAAAATTTCTTACCGAAGCAATTTTCAGAAGATGAGATCATTGCGGCGTTACAAGAGGCGGGAATTGCTGCTGGCATGAGCATGGGGGATGCGATGAAAATTGCGAAGCCATTATTAGTAGGAAAAGCAGATGGTGCGGCTATTTCAAAAGCAGTGAAAATGTTAATTTCTTAATAATCATTCATACTAGGAGGGTTCCTTATGAATTTACATGACCAAATTACATTATATGAACCGTATAATGAGCAGGAAAAAAAGGATCGCGAGTTAATTTTACGGGCAATGGATACATCTGTGGATGTGTTAACGCGCAATAATGAAATTCTTCATTTTACGGCATCAGCATTCGTATTTAACCGTGCACGTACACATGTCCTTATGGTGTATCATAATATTTATCAATCTTGGAGCTGGACTGGTGGGCATGCGGATGGCGAATCTGATTTACTAAAAGTTGCTAGGCAAGAAGTGATGGAGGAAACAGGTGTTTCAAAGGTTAACGTCTTAACAGAACAAATGATTTCTTTAGATATTTTGACAGTTATCGGACATGTGAAAAATGGGAGCTATGTAGCACCTCATTTACATTTGAATGCAACGTATGTATTTGAGGTGGCAGACGATGAAAGTTTACGTGCAAAGCCAGGTGAAAATAGCGCGGTCGGATGGATTCAAGTAGATGAATTAGCAGAAAAATGTGCTGAGAAGCATATGGTACCTCTGTATGAAAAAATCATTCGAAAAGTAAAAGAATTAGAACTTTAAACGAAAAAAGGTATTTTGACATAAAACATCAAAATACCTTTTTTCGTTTTTTTTAGTAGAGATCTATTGCTGTTATTTAGGCATTCATACCTTCTTCAAAATTCACTTTTCGAATACGCATTTGATCATGAAAGCGTCGTGCATCTCGGTAAGTTAGTGTCCGTGCCGGTGTGCGTAAATCGTCTACATTCATTTGGAAATGTTCAATGCGGCCCTTTGGCAAATAAATTAACCGCTGGAAAGGATTAATTGCAAGTGCATTTGAATATTTACCAAAGGCAGTGAGATTATGTCCTGGGTCAAAGTATAAATTAAGTAATGCCCGATTATGAGCGATTGCATGAGGGGTATCGCAGCTATACCAAACGTCCTTAAATGTAACACCAAGCAATACAACATATTCCAAAGCCTCTTGAATAGGAATTTGAATCGCATCGCCAGTCTTCTCATTATGGAGTTGATAAACTTTTATATTTGAATCAAAAGCATATAGCTCATGATAAATGAGAGGAATAACCGGTATTTTTACTCGATCCTTTAATACTAAGTTTAAAGGTGGTTTTTTTGCAGTTAAAAAAACATGGTTTCTTGAAAAATAAGAAAGATCTTTTCCAATTACCTGCTGGAATTGTGTATTTTCATTAATCACCGCATAATACATGTCATAAAATTGGACAATGCGAAATTTGTTTTTGTCATAGGGGCTCGTATGGATATAATCGATGCATGATTCTATTGTGTCAAAGCCTTCATAAAAATGATAGCTGTTATAAATAGATAACAGCCATTCACGGCACAAGCTATCTTCTGTTTCGAAACCAAGTGTTTCACCGGCAATTGATCTGGATGTAATTAATTTTCCGTCAAAAAGTCGTAAAAAACGAATCTCAATTAAATGTTGAACAAGGCGGATATCATAGTCCACCTGTGAAATGTTTGGTAACAATTATATCTTCCTTTCAAAAATTACTAGGCATGTATCATTATAGCATATCTGTTCATTCAAACTATTGAAAAGACTTCTATTCTATGTTAAAATTATCTCGAATTAAAGATAAAAAAATACGAGATAATATAGGTGGGATGAAATTATGGAATTTTCAAAACTAATTGACAAAAGACGTTCGGCAGGAAACTTTATTGAAGGGGTAAAGTTAACAGCGGCCGATTTAAAGCCTGTTTTTGATGAAGTTAAACTCGCACCTTCAGCCTTCAACCTTCAACATACAGAATATGTCGTTGTATTAGACGAGGAAAAAAAAGAAAAAATTCGTGAAGCAGCTTACGGGCAATATAAAGTACATTCAGCTTCTGGTGTCATTATCGTCACAGCGGATCGCTATGCTTATAAACAAACTGCATGCATCAATCAAGGAATGGTGCATTTAGGTGTCATTAACGAAACACAATTGCAACAAACGATAGATGAAAACACAGCGTTTTACGAATCTCGCGGCGAAGAATTTATGAAAGAGGATGCGGTTCGAAATGCGTCACTTTCTGCTATGATGTTCATGTTAGCTGCTAAAAATCGCGGCTTAGATACATGTCCGATGATTGGCTTTGATAAGGAAAGGGTACGTGAAATTTTAAACATTCCAAATACACATGAAATTGCTTTAATGATTACGATTGGTAAAGAAAAAGAAAGCAGCAGAAATTTACGAGGTTATCGCAAGCCGACAGAAGAATTTGTAAAGTTCGTTTAACTTGTTTCAGCTGAAGTCCCCCTACTTCTTATAAGTGTAGGATGTATGCTAAATATACAATTCTATTTAGTGTGGGTTCAACCCGCAGCTAAATCAAGTTAAGCCCCGGCGGATGTCACAGATTTTGTTAGGGGAGTTTTTCGAGCAAGCTCGAAAAAAATCTGGACGCAATTACGCCATAGCGTAATTGATAATGGTTAGCAAAACAATTAGAAATTTAAATATATTTTACAAAATATCATATGGCTATGCTAAAATAACGTTGTATAACCAAAAGGGAGGCTGTTTTTAATGGCAAAGAAAGTAAAAGAATATACAATCGCACCTGAGCGTGTGGAAGAAGCGTTAAACGTTCGTGACCGTATGATTATTGAATTATTAGTACAAGTATTAGATGAGCAATTAGTAATTGAGCGCCCAGTTTTACAAGAGCGTTTACAAAACTTAATTGAACTATCTAGCCATGACCGTGAGTTAAAAGATACATTACACGGCTTAACAAAAAAACTATAATTTGATTTAATTACATACAGGCAACTTGTATGGAACGGCATCTGATTTGATAGATGCCGTTTTTGTATGCAATCATTCAGCTATTCATAGGAACGGAATATTTCACACATTTGATTTAATTTGTTTATTTTTGCTCACTTTTAGGTTTGAATCCCTATTTTTCAACACATTACTTCGGTATACTAGTTTTGCTTCATGAAAAAATTAAGTAGGAGTGTTTCACATGACAAAAGAGTGGCATACACAAATAACTGATGAAATCCTTCATTTTTTATATAGTCATTTCGCGTTTCAAGCTTTACAAGAGCATGAACAGCAGCAGTTTATTACCCAATTTCAGCACAATGCGCAATTTATAGAAATCGTGGAAATTGCCAGTACATTGCAGGAATCAATTTTTGAACTCGAAGCAATGATGCCAAAAATACAGGACAAAGATATTTTATTGCCTCCAGAATCGTACGAACAATTGATGAAGGAACAAACCGTTGTTTCGGACAATATTTATTATGTACCATTTGGGCAAAATGAAAAACTGTATTCACCGATCGTCATTGCTCTTCAACAATCAGATGCGATGAAAGAAATGGACGCGTTTTGCAAAGGGACTATTTTGCCTATTTTTAATTTAAGTGCGCGTCAAAAACGTGATTTAGTCATTATTCCATTTGGTCGAACTGTTGAAAAGCCGCTTTATTTTCATCATGCGCACCTACAACCGTCACTTTTTGCTGAATTTATTGGAGAGTTTAAAGGCGGGGAGGCGGAAATCCTACCTGTTTTAAACACAGCGTTTGAATTATTGCAGCAAAATCCGATTAAAAATGAAGCAGAGCTCATGATCATTACAGATAATTACTTTACAGATTTTGCAACGCTTTCTAAAAGTGAAATCGGACAAAAACTGAAACAATTAGGCGTCGAAGTATCGGTCGTTGCAATGAATGAAAAAGACTTCGACGCCCAACCAATCTCATTTGCCGATAAAGTCTTTTTTGCAGAATACTAATTTATGCGAACCCTCCTATATGTGGGTTCGTTTTTTTCGTCTAATGAACAGTTATGGGGGGCTTTAAGGGAAATGTCTAAAATTAGCGACAGAAAGGTATTGAAAAATTTAGGGAATTAGTATATAAAAAGTTAAATACTAATTTTTGGAAGGGTGCGGATTGTATGTATCAAACGTATTGCAGAACTTTTCAAAGCTCTATGAAAGTAGGGATGAAATTTTTAAATTGGCGCAAACCCGTGCTGCTAGAAGGTCCAGATAGCCTGTTAAAATTACCTGAATTAGTTAAGGGCCTTCAGTATGAACGCGTACTAATTGTCACAGATGCAGGGATTTTGAAAGCTCAGCTAATAGACACGCTTTTAGAAGCGTTCAATGCGCATGGAATTTATTATTCGATTTATGATCAAACCGTAGCAAACCCAACAATTCATAATGTAGAAGAGGCGGTCATGTTGTATCATGTGGAGCAATGCGAGGCAATCATCGCATTTGGTGGGGGTTCACCGATTGATTGTGCAAAAGCAGTTGCCGCGCGAGTAGCAAGACCAGATAAAGAGCTATCGCAAATGAAAGGCTTGTTTAAAGTCCGTAAAGATACGCCGACTTTATTTGCTGTACCAACAACTGCAGGTACTGGGAGTGAAGGGACGGTTGCAGCGGTCATATCCGATAGTGAAACACATGAAAAATATGCGATTAATGATCCTGTTTTAATCCCACATTATGCAGTATTGGATCCTTTATTAACAGTAAATTTACCAAAGAACCTTACATCTACAACAGGAATGGATGCTTTAACACATGCCGTAGAAGCGTATATTGGACGGAGCAATACAGAAGAAACTCGAAAATTTGCACGAGAAGCGGTAAAAATCATTTTTAAATATTTATATAAAGCGTATGAGGATGGCAGTGATTTAATCGCCCGAACGCAAATGCAACGTGCCTCTTATTTAGCTGGGCTGGCTTTTACGCGCGCTTATGTCGGCAATGTTCATGCGATTGCCCATACACTCGGCGGTTTTTATAATGTCCCACATGGCTTAGCAAACGCGGTTATCTTACCGCATGTGCTGAAATTTTATGGTGATTCGGCAACAACGCCATTGGCAGAGTTAGCTAATTTAGTAGGGATTGGTCAATTTGGCGATAGTGATGAAAAAAAGGCTAGTTTGTTTATTGAAGCAATTGAACAATTAAATAAAAGTATGGGCATTCCAACAAAAATTGAAGGTATTGTGAATCGTGATGTCCCGTTAATGGTTGAGCGTGCGTTAAGTGAAGCGAATCCGTTATACCCTGTACCGAAAATTATGAATAAAGATGAAATGTTTTATATTTATCAAATAATTCAAGCGTAATGAAACAAAAGCCCCTTCTAAAAAAATTGAAGGGGCCTTCGTATTGAGAATCTACTCTTATTTATCTAATTGTGCATCAAAGTAGTTGAGTAAACCTTGATAAATGCCAAGTGTCGCTTGCTCACGATAATAATCTGTCGTAATCGCACGCTCCTCTGTTGGATTACTTAAATAACCTAACTCTAGTAAAATGGCGTTTTGGCGGTTTTCACGCAGTACTAAATAATCGCCAAAGCGTGCACCACGATCTCTTAAAGACACTTTTGAAGCGATCCCACCATGTACATATTCAGCTAATTCTTTTTGATAGCCATTTGTGTAATACGTTGTAAAGCCGTGTACCGAGTTATCTTTAATCGCGTCATAATGAATGCTAATGAAAGCATCGGCATCTGCTTGGTGCGAAACTGCAACACGTTTTCTAAGGTCGATAAATACATCGGATTCGCGTGTCATGACAACGTCTGCCCCAGCAGCTTGAAGTTTGGACTTTAATAGTTCGGCTGTCAAAATTGTAATATCTTTTTCAGCAGTTCCCCTTGCGCCTGTTGTACCCCGATCATTCCCACCATGCCCCGCATCAAGTACAATCGTTACACCTTTAAGAGAACCTTTTTTGCGTTCGGCTTTATCTTTTTCTTTATCGCGAGAAGTTTGAATGACCTCGGTATTTGTTGTGACTACCCAATTGGCAACGTACGCTTGTTGTCCATCGTCGAGTGCAATTTTATACCATTCATCCTGCGTTTCTAAAATAGAAAACGTTTGCCCAGCGTCTACACGAGCGACAACATTGGAAGCAGTAGAGGCTGTTTCACGTAAATTTGTACCGTTGTAAATGATTGTAATTTTTTCGGCTTCTTTAGTCGTACTTTCTAAATCTTGCTGCACTTCTTGTTTTGTAAAAGTACCATAAAAGCTGTAAACCCAACCTTTTTTCTTTTTCTCATATTCAATTTGCACCCAATTATGGTCGCGGCTAATCACTTTGAATTGCTGCCCAATTTTCGCCGTTCCTAATTTTTTGGCCATTAAATCTGCCTTTTTACGAATGTTCACTTCATTGACCGTAATGGTAAACGTATTCGGATCATTTTCACTAAGTGTTGTCGGTGCGTTTTTTGGTTGTTCTTTCTCTTCTGTTTTTGAAGTAGGCATATCTAAAACCGTTGCATCCTTGACCGTCACATAATTTGCCGAAACCCACCCTGTATAGTCACCAACTTGAATTTGTATCCAATCGGGCTGCTCTTTTATAAATTGTGCTTCTGTACCAGATGCTAGCTTTGTTAAAATCGCAGCAGATAAGGAAGGCTCCGCACGTAAATTGAGTGAATCTACCTGTGCAATGACTGTTTTTTGTATCGACGCAGCAGTAGGCTTTTCTGATGATTTCACAAGCCATGAAGCGACCCAACCCTCCTGCTCGCCAACACGTACTTGAAGCCAGTCATCCTGCTTAGAAAGTGCCGTTAATGGTTGTCCATCCTTCAATGTTTCGATAATTGGATAAGATAATCCGGGTCCCTCACGTAAATACAAAATTTCAGCATTGACAATGAATTCTTCGTCATTTGCGAATACTTTATGTATTACTTGCGTGTTTGGGAAGAATGTTGTCAGTAAAAGGATAAAGATGAGGCTGATCGCTAACTTTTTTTTACGCATATCTATCCTCCTTGAATTTTTCTTATCATTATTTTTGCTTATACGCACATCTCTATTATAAAATCAAAAGCACTATAAATATATAGATTTTGTGAAATAGTTGACAACTCGTGTCGACATCATTAAGATTAACGTTAACTTGCTTCTTGTAAGAAGTAAATTAATGCCCCGGCGGATGTCACAGATTTTAAGAGGAATTTTTCGAGCATACTCGAAAAAATCTGGACAAGAGTTAGCCTTGGCGTAATTGAATTAAACAATTGAAACAATGCCAATGACCAAATAAGTAGCGGCTACCAATGCTGACTAGAGAGGGAAAGACACAGGCTGAAATCTTTCCTACAGTATGTAACATGTGAACAACACTTGAGAGGCGTTTTCCCGAAATTTCGACAATTGAAATCGTAGGGAAAAACGGAATCGGCCGTTATCCGAATTCGAGAGGATGTAGCAATACATCAATTAGGGTGGAACCGCGGAACTCATATTTTGAGCTTTCGTCCCTTGCAATTTTTGCAAGGGGCGAGAGCTTTTTTTATTTTCTAATAATTATCTACGTATCCGCAAATGTGCTTTTCTTAAAAGATTGGTCAAAACAGTTATGAAAGGAGTGCTTTATATGAATTTTAAAGTACCTAAAGGAACACAGGACATTTTACCGGGACAATCGGAAAAATGGCAAAAAGTAGAACAAACTATTCGTGAACTATGTAATGTTTACCGCTATAAGGAAATTCGTACGCCAATGTTCGAATCAACCGAGCTATTTCAACGAGGTGTTGGTGATACAACAGATATCGTACAAAAAGAAATGTACACTTTTATCGACAAAGGAAATCGTTCCTTAACATTACGTCCAGAAGGTACAGCTTCAGCGGTCCGTGCGTATGTGGAACACAAAATGTTTGGTAATCCAGATCAACCTGTAAAGCTTTATTATACAGGTCCAATGTTCCGTTACGAGCGTCAGCAAGCAGGTCGCTATCGCCAATTCGTACAATTTGGTGTGGAAGCAATCGGTTCAGCAGATCCAGCGATTGATGCAGAAGTAATGGCACTTGCAATGGATGTGTATACATCACTTGGTTTAAAAGATTTAAAATTAGTCATTAACTCACTTGGAGATAAGGAAACACGCGATGCGCACCGCACAGCGTTAATGAACCACTTTACTCCGGTAGTTGGCGAGCTTTGCGGCGATTGCCAAAGCCGTTTAGAAAAAAATCCTTTGCGTATTTTAGATTGTAAAGTCGACGCGAAGCACCCAGCAATGGCAACTGCTCCAGCATTAACAAATTATTTAACGGAATCCTCTTCAGAATACTTTACAAAAGTAAAAAGCTTCCTAGATATTTTAGGGATTTCTTATGAAGTAGACCCGAACTTAGTGCGCGGGTTAGACTACTATAACCACACAGCATTTGAAATTATGATTACAGGCGATGGTTTTGGTTCGATTACCACACTTTGTGGTGGTGGTCGTTATAACGGCTTAGTAGAAGATATTGGTGGTCCTGAATCTCCTGGTATCGGTTTTGCGATGTCAATTGAGCGTTTATTATTAGCGCTTGAAGCGAAAGGCATTGAGCTAGAGACGGAAGATGCATTAGACATGTATATTGTCGCAATGGGAGACGAAGCAAAGTTAAAAGCAGTAGAATTACTAAGCTCATTCCGTGCAAAAGGTATCTCAGCGGATATTGACTATGCAGACCGCAAAATGAAAGCACAAATGAAAGCGGCCGATCGTGCAAATGCTAAATTTGTCATAGTACTAGGTGAGTCAGAAATAGAAGAGCAAGCAGTTAATGTGAAAGCAATGGCAACAGGGGAGCAGCAAAAAGTAGAGTTTGGTCACCTTGTTCAATATGTTTTAGAAAACAAATAGTAAGCGGAGGAATAAAAAAATGGCACAAAGAACACATGCGTGTGGCGAAGTAACGGCTGCACATGAAGGACAAGAAGTAGTATTAAAAGGTTGGGTACAAAAACGCCGTGACCTTGGTGGATTAATTTTCGTTGATATGCGTGACCGTGAAGGGATTGTTCAAATCGTATTTGGTGATCAAGCAAAAGACGCATTAGAATTAGCGAATAAAATTCGTAATGAATACGTAATCGAAGTAACTGGTAAAGTTGTATTACGTGATGCATCTCAAGTAAACCAAAATATTAAAACTGGTGAAATCGAAATTTCAGCGACATCATTAACGATTATTAATGAAGCGAAAAACCCACCGTTTGCGATTGATAATAATGTAGAAGTTTCAGAAGATTTACGTTTAAAATACCGTTATTTAGACTTACGTCGTCCAGTGATGTATGACACATTTAAAATGCGTTCAGATGTTACGCGCACAATTCGTAACTTCTTACAAAATGAAGGTTTCTTAGAAGTGGAAACACCAATTTTAACGAAATCAACACCTGAAGGAGCACGCGACTATTTAGTACCATCTCGTGTTCATGATGGCGAATTTTACGCATTACCACAATCTCCACAATTATTTAAACAATTATTAATGGTCGGCGGATTTGAAAAGTACTTCCAAATCGCACGTTGCTTCCGTGATGAAGATTTACGTGCAGACCGTCAACCTGAGTTTACACAAGTCGATATTGAAACTTCATTCTTATCAATGGATGAAATTATCGCAATGAATGAGCGATTACTGAAGCAAGTAATGCAAGATGTAAAAGGAATCGAAGTGGCGACACCATTCCAACGCATGAGCTACACAGAAGCAATGGACCGTTTTGGATCGGATAAACCGGATGTGCGCTTTGGCTTAGAGTTAAAGCAATTATCGGATATCGTGAAAGATAGTGCATTTGGTGTATTTGCTAATGCAGTAGCTGGCGGTGGCGAAGTAAAAGCGATTAACGTTAAAGGTGCTGCGGCAAACTATTCTCGTAAAGATATTGATGCATTAGGCGAATTTGCGGGAGTTTACGGAGCAAAAGGTTTAGCTTGGTTAAAAGTAACGGAAGAAGGCTTAAACGGTCCAATCGCGAAATTCTTTGAAGGAGAAGCTGCGACTGCCATTTTAGAAGCAACAGAAGCAACTGCTGGGGACTTACTATTATTCGTAGCAGATAAATCATCTGTCGTGGCAGATGCATTAGGTGCGCTACGATTAAAACTTGGTAAAGAATTAGAGTTAATCGACGAATCAAAATTCGAATTTTTATGGATTGTGGACTGGCCATTATTCGAATACGACGAAGCAGAAGGACGCTATTATGCAGCGCACCACCCATTCACTCGTCCATTCGATGAAGATCTTGAACTAATGAACACAAACCCACAAGCAGTGCGTGCACAAGCATATGATATCGTGCTAAACGGTTATGAGCTTGGTGGTGGATCATTACGTATTTATGAGCCTGATTTACAAGCAAAAATGTTTGAGTTACTAGGATTCTCTGAAGAAGAAGCGAAAGCACAATTCGGTTTCTTATTAGAAGCATTCGAATACGGTGTTCCTCCACATGGTGGTTTAGCAATGGGTCTTGACCGCTTAGTAATGCTACTAACAGGACGTACAAATTTACGTGATACAATTGCATTCCCGAAAACAGCATCTGCAAGCTGCTTATTAACAGCTGCGCCATCAACTGTTTCGGATGCACAATTAGAAGAATTAAGCTTAAAAGTAACAGCTGTAAAAGCAGAGAAATAATGGATGAAAAGCGTAAAATCACATGGCTGATTTTACGCTTTTTTTGTACAATTCTCCCACATTGATAAATAAAGAAACTTAAGCTTTCCCTAATGAACGAACTTATGGAAATCTGGATATGTATTAGCTAAGTCGTAATCGATTTTAAATTTCAAATATATGGCTGCATTTTTCAAAGATGAAATTTATAATTTTTATATAAGATTTAATTGTCAATGACAAGTACTTTAAGGTAGGCGGGATGTTTTTTGAATTTAAGTAAGCAAGTATTTTTTGATATTATGTTAACCTTTCATCCATTTGGTAAACAGTTGAATCAATTTTTAGAGGAATACGAATTGCGTCGACCAGACTGGGCTGTTTTTCAATACTTGGTTACTGAACCGCAATTAAGCCTTTCAGAAGTAGGGGAACTTTTAAATTATGATCCTGCAAATGTGACTCGCGCTATCAAATATTTAACGAAAATCAACTTAATAGAAATTCATCCTTCAACCATTGATCGGCGTAAAAAAAATATTCAAATTACGACAAAGGGGCAACAAACATATGAAGTGCTACAACAAAGAATTACACAATTAGAAGAAAGGTTAGTGTACGGATTTTCACAGGATGAATTAGAAATTACGCATCGAACGCTTCAAACTATTCGTCATCGATTACTAGAGAAAGAGTAGGTATTACGATTATGAGTCATGTAAAAGAAAAACTTTGGACCAAAAACTTTATTACATGGGCGGACAGATCATCTCCTTGCACAATAGAGTGGCCAATTAGATTGCGCCTAGAAACTAAAAAAGTGATGGAAATGGGCATGTTTTTTTGTGATTAGGTAAGTGGATCTAATTTTTGAAAATGAAATTATGCTTTTTTTAACGATAAATGTAATTTATCTAGTAATAAATTAATATTTTTCAAGAAGATGAATTTGTGATTGAATTTTCAGAATAATGGTGATAAGATATATTTAACACGAATCCTAAGATGTTCGTTTGAAATGTTATTTTACGCTTTTGACCGAACAATTAATCGTTGGGAGCTTCTTATTACCGCTAGAGCAAACATGCCCCATTATTTTGACGGAGCGGGACGTTTAACGTAGCGACTAGGGCACCCACCTACAAGAATGTGGGATCAAAAACGATGTTGGTAACATACGGCATAGTTGGGATTCGTCCATTTCCTTGTCTTAAGCCTATCTAATTGTAGATAGGTTTTTTTGTGTTGTTTGTGAGTAAAAAGATTTAAAGTTGTAAAATGGAGCAAAAAATCCTAATAACAACAGCAGCATCAAAATAAATGATGCTGCTGGCCAGATGTTGCGGGGATTATTTTGTTGAAATATATACGATTGATGCTGCTGTGTTAAACGTAATGTTTGCACCGAGTGATTGACTTACAAAACGTAACGGAACCATCGTAGTACCTTGATGAACTTCAGCTGCGTGAGTTAAATCAATCCCAGTAGTAATACCGTTTTCTTCAATATAAGCTTTCTTATTTCCAACGCCAATAGCTATTGTTTTGTTGTCTTTGTAGGCTGTTACTTTTTTCGTTGCATTGTCGTAAGTAAGCGTTGCGCCAAGAGATTCAAAAATTGCTTTCATTGGTACTAAAGTAGTGTTGTTTTTAATATAAGCGCCTGGATTGTAATTTTGCGCCACGTTATTAATATAGACATCGGCCGTAACTAGCACTGGTTTTGGTGCACTTACATATGTTTGTTTAGGAGCTGTGTACTTTGGAGCGCTTGAAGAACTTGATCCGCTGCCCCCGTTGTGATAATGATACCCCGTACAAAGTCCTTTTGCTTTAGACTTTTCAGAGCAGTTATGACCACCGTTACTATCCGTTCGTCCGGAATGTGCATCAGCTACTAATGATGGTGATAATAATAGTGACAACATTGCAAAAAATAAAACTAGCTTTTTCATATTAATCCTCCTATATGTCAAATATGTAAACATTATACTCTATTGATAGGATAATAACATTGTTTTATGGAAATAATGTTTTTTATGAAAAAATAGTGCATATGCACAGTCGTTATTAAGAAATTGTATGAATCAATTTTAAAAAAAAGGTAAAAATATTAAATGGTATAATGTAGTTCTCGGATATAGGAACGTTAAAATTATTGTACAAATAGATATGTGTTATCGTACTTTAGTAAATCCGAGAATTACGTCATATTCATACATAACTCCATCCAATCCGTACATCCTATTGTTGGAGGAGGTGTTTTTGATGAACGAACCGAATGTCACAAAAGCAGGTACAAATATTGATGCGGTCAAGAAATTAAATGCTGCGTCAGGACTTTCCTACAACGATGTGAAGGCAATGCTCGCACAGGCAGCACAAGTGGAAACAGCAGATGAAATTCCACTGGAAGAATTAAGAGCGGCTGCGCAAGCGGAAAGTAATAATCATAGATTAAATCAAGCGACAGGCAGTATTCATTTAAAAAAAGATGGGCCAACATAATATAGAGTCATCCACACACTTTTTGTCATATGTATAGATAGAAGGAGTGATGTGGATGATTTCGTGGGAAAATATTGAATTGCAAGGGCGTAAATTTTCGGCAGTTACTGTAAGACTTCCGAAAACAACATTACTTACTGTTTCCAATCATGTTGGTTATATTATGTGTGGCGCTTTAGATGTTAATCTGTTAAATGAAAAATTAGCGGACCGTAAAATTATCGCGGGTCGAGCGGTCGGAGTGAAAACGATTGAAGAGCTACTTGAAGCACCATTAGAGTCGGTTACAACTGAGGCTGAAGCATTTGGAATTATTGCAGGCATGCGAGGTATTGAAGCGTTACTTAAAATGAAATAACAATAACTTAACAAAAAAAGTCACAGCTCATTTTACAGAGCTGTGACTTTTTAGTCTGTTTATTTAAAACCTGCTGTAACTTCATCCCAATTAAGCGTGCCATTTTGTGCTTGTTTACGACGATCTTCAGTCATGATATCTGAAGGGGCACCGTTTGCCCAATCTTTATCATGATTTTTCCAAACTGGGCGATCTTGCGTTAAAATGAAAGCTGCTAAATCTGCTGCTTCTTGATCTGATAACGATTTTTCTCCGCCAATTGGCATATAAGCTTGGATATAACCAGCCATTTTTGATAAACGTGCTAAACCAGCACCATCATTAAAGGATGTGTCTCCCCATAAAGCGGGACCAATATTCGGACCATTACCTGAACCGTCTGCTGCGTGACAAGCGATACAAGATTTTTGGTAAAGTGCTTCACCATCTGAAACGCTTGGCGTAGGAATAACTTTCATATCTACTGATTTTGCATATGGTCTTTCTCCGCCAATCTCGGCACCTTCAGAAATATATTTAAAATAAGCGACCATTGATTTTAATTCTTTACTGTCTGTTTCAAATTTTTCGCCGTTCATACTACGTACCATACAACCGTTAATACGTTCTTCGATTGTGATGATATCATTTGGGCGAGGCATGTATTTTGGATAGTCCGCCATTACGCCGACAAGCGTCGCGACTTCTGTTAATCCAGCACCAGCGTGACAGCTCGTACAAGATAAATTTGCGCCCACTTTATCAGAAGCGGTGCTATGTGTTTCATTGACTAAATCATAACCGTATAAAATAGCTTCTTTCATAGGCCCATCTGGTACATCATCCATACTAGGCGGGTTAAATGCTGTTTTATTGGAAGGAGCACCAGTATTAACTTGTTGACTCGTAACCTCTGAGACTTCTAAATTCGGTGCTTGTTGACTGATAGTAGCTGAAACAAATTGATTATAGACAAAAACGCCGCAACTTATTGATATAATAATTCCAATGACTGACATGAATAAGGATTTGATATTCATGCTACTCACTCCCTTCTTGTTACCTTAATTTTATATTTTGTACTAAAAATTTGCTGTGATAAAAATCACAATTAAGCGTAAAAAAATCTGGAAAATGAAATTGATACAAAAAATTCACAATTAAGATTGGATAGGTAATTATTTTGATATTGTGAAAATGACGTTAAATTAATGAGAGTCGGTGTTATTTATTATATTGATATAACTTCATAAAAACTTAACATTCATTTGTTATAATAGAAGTTAAATGAAAAAATAAAGAAATCGAATACATCAAATAACTATCAAAAGGTGAAGAGGATGCGTCAAAAAGTTTTAGTAGTTGAAGATGATTTATTATTGCAGAAAATGATGAAAGATGAATTAGCACTGGCTAGTTTTGATGTCATAACGGCAAATGATGCTGAAAAGGCGATGGATTTATTTTTAATGGAATATCCATGCATAATTGTACTAGACTTAATACTCCCGGGAATGTCGGGAGAAAATTTTTGTGAATGGGTACGTGAGCAAGGAAGAAATGAAGTATCAATCATTATGGTCTCATCCAAAAATAAAGTAGCTGACAAAGTGCACGGTTTAAAAATTGGCGCAGATGCATATATTACAAAACCTTTTGAAATGATTGAGTTAACCGCTAAAATGGAAGCAGTTTTGCGTCGAACAGGTTTATACTGTCAAAAAATCGTGGATCGCGGTTTATGTATTAAGCCGAGGAAGGGTGAAGTTATTCTTCACGATGAAGTCATCCATTTTACGAAACATGAATTTTTATTGTTGTATCATTTTATGGAGCGCCCTAATGTGATTTTTAGCCGCCAAGATTTAATTGATTATTTGTATGGTTACCATGAGAAGGATGTTCTTGATCGGACAATTGATGTTCACATTAAAAAAATTCGCTCAAAAATTGAAGTGAATTCAAGTAGACCAACACGTATTCAAACTGTTCGTGGGATAGGTTATAAATATGTAAACGAATAACTTTTTCAATGTGGACTAGTTAATTAAAAATAGGCTCATCAACATTTGCTATGTTGATGAGCCTATTTTTGATGCGGAATAATTTTGGGTATCGGTGCATATTAAGAAAAGAGCACGAATAAAATAATGAATGGGCGGATGTGTGTCTAGCTATACCAATTCTTTATTAGCCTTAATAATACAGCTTTTGCAAGTATTACAAGTTCATGCGCGACAAACATTCCACAGGGGAATATATTTTTTAACTACTTATTTTCACCATTGGAGAAAATAAAAGGATAGAACTATTTTCTTTTATCATAAAGGAAATATTTTTATAAATTTTACAAAGGGAGCGAAACGAATGAAGGGATTAAAATATTTTATATTTCTTTTTGCGATGATTTTTGTGTTAGCAGCATGCTCTAATGATGATTCAACTGAGCCAGCGAATGAACCAACAAATGAATCAACTGAATCTAGCACCGCTGGAGATAGTAATACACCAACTAGTGAGAAAGCTCAAGAATTAGTAATTGCTGTGAATGAGAACTTTATTTCAATGGATCCCCATAATACGGGAGATACAAATTCAAACTCTGTGCAAGCAGCGATGATGGAAGGATTATTAGGGTTTGATGCAGAAGGTCAAATTATTAAAGTATTAGCTGAGGATTACACAATTAGTGAAGATACAATGACGTATACATTTAAGTTGAAACAAGGTGTTACATTCCATGACGGGGAAGCGTTTAATGCGGAAGCTGTGAAAACGAATATTGAACGAATTACAAATGATAGTAGTTTGCGTTTATATTCACGTGGATTTAGTTTAGTAAATGGTATTGAGATTTTAGGAGATTATGAAATTAAAGTTACTTTATCTGAGCCATACGGTCCAATGGTGACACGTTTTGCCGTTGCGAAAATGATGAGTCCAAAAATCATTAAGGAAAACAGCGCGGATATTCCGAAAAATCCAATTGGAACAGGCCCATATAAATTTGCGAAATGGGTGCAAGGTGATTATTTAACAATTGAGCGTTTTGATGAGTACTGGGGCGGCAATGACCGTGTTGAAAAAGTTACGTTTAAACCAGTACCTGAAAATGGTTCACGTGTAGCGATGTTAAAAACAGGTGAAGCGCATGCCATTTATCCAGTACCTGCACAAAACCAAGATGAACTTTCGAAAGCAAAGGACGTAAAGGTTAATTCTGTGCCATCAACAATAGCGCGTTATGTATCTTTAAATACGTTTTCAAAACCACTTGATGATATTAGAGTGCGACAAGCGTTCAACTATGCGGTAGATAAAGATGCGTTTTTAAAAGTGGTTAATTCTGGATTAGGTGTACCACTGGATTCAATTATCCCATCTAAAACGCTTTATTATAAGCAGCAACAAGTATATAACCAAGACATTGAAAAAGGGAAGGCCTTATTAGCGGAGGCAGGATATCCAGATGGATTGGAAATTGAAATTTGGGGTAATACAAACTCTGACACGATGAAAGGTATGCAATTTATCCAACAACAATTAAAGCAAATTGGTGTTACGGTCATCATTAAATCAATGGAAGAGGCTACACTTTCAGATGAAATTTACGGTGCACAAACGCCGGAAGAAGCGAAATTGAAAATGTGGTATGTGAGCTGGTCATCGTATGCATCGGATGTGACGAATGCGACAAAACCATTATTCCATAGTGAATCATTCCCACCAAACAGTGCGAATACAGCTTATTATAACAATCCAGAAACAGACAAAATGATGGATGAGGCGAACTCGATTTCCGATGAAGCAAGAAAAACAGAGCTTTACGCCAACTTACAAGACACAATTTATAAAGATGCACCATGGATTTTCTTAGGCGTCGATGAAATCTTATACGGTGTTCGTTCAAATGTAAGCGGTGTTATTGTGAATCCAACGGGCGGTTTGGACGTTGCAAACGCGAAGATTGACTAAATTCAGCAATCATTCCCTACTTCTATAAGTGAGAGATGAATGTCAAAATGCAATTCTATTCAGTGGTGGTTCGAACCACAGCTGAATTGGGGAACAAAGGCTAAACCTGTCACGTCCTGTGACAACGCCTTTGTGACCAACATCGTGTTGGCCTAAGCCCCGGCGGATGTCACAGATTTTAAAAGGTAGATTTTTAAAGAGGAAGTCTGCCTAAGGACGTCACATCGTGTGACAACGGCTGACTGACCCACGTCCTGTGGGCCCTCGAAAAAAATCTGGACGCAATTACGTCGAGGCGTAATTGATTAAAAGAAAAGGTGGCTTCACAATGTAGGGGATCCACCATTTTTTAACAAATTGGAAAGGGGAGAAAAAATGCTGAAATATATTGTGAAACGAATTGTTGAAATGATTCCGATATTAATCGTTGTTTCCATATTGACGTTTTTATTCATCCATCTAATTCCAGGAGATCCTGCTCGTTTAGTTGCAGGAAAAGATGCCACATTAGAGGAAGTTGAAAACGTTCGAAAAAGCCTAGGCCTTGATCAACCAATTATTGTGCAGTATTTCAGCTATATGAAAAATTTAGTGACCGGGGAATTAGGAACATCGCTAACAACCGGCTTACCAGTCATTGATATGTTTAAAACGAGGTTTATGCCATCCATTTATTTAACGTTTTTATCGATGTTTTGGGCGACGATTATGGGACTTATCATCGGGATTTTCTCAGCCATTAATAAAAACAAATGGCCAGATTACCTAGGCATGATGACAGCAGTATCAGGTATTTCTCTTCCTGGATTTTGGTTAGGATTAATTTTAATTCAAATTTTTTCAGTCACTTTCGGTATTTTACCTACAGGGGGACTGAATGGTTTTAGCAGTTATATTTTACCGTCCATCACATTAGGGGCAGGAATTATGTCGATGATTGCCCGTTTTACAAGGTCTTCGATGTTGGAAACGATGCAATCTGATTATATTCGTACCGGACGAGCGAAAGGCTTAAAAGAACGAACAGTCGTCGTGCAACATGCGTTAAGAAATTCACTTATATCGGTTGTTACCGTAGCAGGACTTCAGTTTGGTTTTTTACTAGGGGGATCAGTTGTAGTGGAAACGGTGTTTAGTTTTCCTGGAATGGGCAGGTTGTTAATTGATTCGATTTCATTCCGAGATTATCCGGTTATTCAATCTGCTCTATTATTATTTGCTTTTGAATTCATTCTTGTGAATTTGATAGTGGATATTTTGTACACCAAATTAAATCCAAAAATTCAACTTCAATCATAGGGGGAGAGGATATGCAGTCTTCATCACTTGTAAAACAAGACGCCATTCACGTGAAAAACGCAAAATACTCTCCAGTAAGAGAATTTTGGAAGGCATTTAAAAAACAAAAAGCAGCGTTAATCGCGAGTATCTTCATTGTGTTGTTAATTGTTACTGCATTTATCGGACCATACATAGTGCCGTATGATCCTTTTGAGCCAGATTATAATGTGATTTTAGAAACGCCAAGTAGCAAGCATTTAGCTGGCACTGATGAATATGGTCGGGATATTTTTAGTCGGTTAATCGTTGGTTCGAAAATTTCGTTAACGGTAAGTTTCAGTGCTGTATTTTTAGGGTTAATTCTCGGGACGATTTTAGGGTTAATTAGTGGGTATTTTGGAGGCTGGATTGACAAAGTCATTATGCGTACTTGTGATGTACTATTTTCATTTCCAGATTTGCTATTAGCTATCGCCATTGTTGCGATATTAGGACCGGGCATTAATAACGTAATCATTGCGGTCATGATTTTTAGTATCCCATCGTTTGCGCGCTTAGTACGGGGGGCGACGCTGAATGCGAAAGAAAATGTGTATGTAGAAGCAGCTAAATCAATGGGGGCTTCACATAGTCGAATTATTTATAAGCATATTTTCCCTGAAACAATTAGTGAAATTATTATTTTCGTTACAATGCGTGTTGGAACGGCCATTCTTGCGGCATCCAGTTTAAGTTTTTTAGGACTTGGCGCGAGCCCTGAAATGCCAGAATGGGGTGTCATGTTGAGCAGTGGCAGAGATTATTTAGGGACGGCAACACATGTTGTTTTAATGCCTGGGATCGCGATATTTTTAACCGTACTTGCCTTTAATTTAATCGGCGACGGTTTACGCGATGTATTAGATCCGAAAATCAAAAATAATTAAACAAAGTGGGGAGGAGGAGCAATGAGAGAAAATGTTTTAGAAGTGACGAATTTAGAAACGGTATTCAAAAGAGATCAACAAGAAATCAAAATTTTGCGTGGTGTCCATTTTTCGATTCAAAAAGGGGAAGTACTCGGTCTCGTTGGAGAGTCAGGTAGCGGGAAAAGTATTACCTCCTTATCCATTATGAGATTATTCCATGGCACGACGGGAAAAATTAAAAACGGTTCGATTTTATTTCAAGGAACCGATTTAACAATGCTCGATGAAGCGGCGATGCGTCAGTTGCGTGGGAAAAAAATAAGCATGATTTTTCAGGAGCCGATGACGTCATTAAACCCCGTCTTAAAAATTGGGAAGCAACTAACGGAATCGATTGAAATGCATATGAAATATTCGCGGAAACAAAGTAAAGCGCATGCAATCAGCATTTTGAAAAGTGTTGGAATTGGTCGGGCAGAAGAGCTGATGAATGAATATCCTCACCAATTATCTGGTGGAATGCGTCAAAGGGTGATGATTGCGATGGCGATGGCGTGCGAGCCAGAACTATTAATTGCGGATGAACCAACGACAGCACTCGACGTGACCATTCAAGCACAAATTTTAGAACTGATGAAGCAATTAAAAGAAAAGAATGACACCGCGATTTTATTAATTACCCATGATTTAGGGGTGGTTGCCGAAATGTGTGACCGGGTTGTTGTTATGTACGCGGGGCAAGTCGTGGAAGAGGCGGATGTGTTTGAGTTATTTGCGAATCCTAAACATCCGTATACGAAGGGGTTGATCAGTTCGGTTCCAAAAATCGGGGAACGAAAAGAAGTGTTGGATTCGATTCCTGGAAATGTACCGTCACCGCAAAACATGCCAAATGGCTGTAAATTTGCACCAAGATGTTCGAATGCGATGAAAATATGCCATGAACAAGATCCACAAATTGAGAAAGTTTCGGACGCTCATTTTTGTAGTTGTTGGTTATACGCAAGTAAGGATGTGGCTCTGCATGGATAATACACTATTACAAGTGAAAAATTTAAAGAAACAGTTTCAAATCGCAGGTGGCCTCTTTGAGAAAAAAGAATATGTCAATGCCGTCATTGATGTATCTTTTGAAATAAAAGAAGGTACGACATTTAGTTTAGTTGGGGAAAGCGGTTGTGGAAAATCAACAACGGGCAGACTCATTACAAGATTGATTGACCCGACTTCAGGAAGTATTACGTTAAATGGCAATGAAGTAGGTTATTTAAAACAATCCGAATTAGGCGATTTACGGGAAAATGTGCAAATGATTTTCCAAGATCCATATGCTTCATTAAATCCGAGAATGAAAGTAAAAGAGATTATTGAAGAACCATTAATTATTCATACGAAACTTTCTAAAGGGGAACGTGAAAAACTCGTTCTAGAAATGCTAAATATTGTTGGGTTGAACACAGAATATGCGTATCGATATGCCCATGAATTTAGCGGGGGGCAACGTCAGCGAATTGGAATTGCCCGGGCATTAATTACAAAACCGAAGTTAATAATTGCCGATGAACCCATTTCAGCACTTGATGTTTCGATTCAATCGCAAATTTTAAACTTATTAAAAAAGCTACAACAGGAATATCAGCTTTCCTATTTATTCATATCACATGATTTAAGTGTAGTTGAGCATATAAGTCATGAAATTGGTGTTATGTATCTCGGTTCAATCGTGGAAATTGCAACGAAAGAGGCGTTATTTGAAAGTCCATTACATCCGTATACGAAGGCGTTAATTGCATCTGTTCCGATTGCCAATCCTTTACTCCGTCGAGAAAAGGAAACGTTAAAGGGCGATATACCGAATCCGAAAAACCCTCCGACTGGATGTACATTTCACACGAGATGTCCACTCGCACAGGAGCTATGTAAATTAGAAGTGCCAAAAATGCGACAAATTACTGAGCAGCAATCCGTTGCTTGTCATTTTGTAAAAAAAATAGAAGAGGTGTAGACAATGAAAATTGGATTAAGTACTTATAGCATGGTTAAAAAAATGAAAACAAATGAAATGTCTGTATTGGATGTATTAGATTGGGTGGCGGAAAATGGCGGGGAGCACGTTGAATTAGTACCTTATGAATTTTCGGTTGTCGATAATCATGAACTTGCTACAGCTATTCGAGACAAAGCAAAGGTATTAGGGCTGGAGCTATCGGCGTATTCGTTACCTGCCAATTTTGTACAGGAAACAGAAGAGGAATTATTAGCTGAAGTAGAAAGACTGAAAAAGCATATCGATGTTGTGCATCATATGGGCATTAAAATCATGCGCCATGATGTCACGTTATTCACAATGCCGAAAGAAAATATGACTATCCATTATTATATTGAGAATTTTGATAAAATGGTGCGCGGTTGCCAGTTGTTAGCGGATTATGCCAAGCAATTTGGGATTACGACGACGATTGAAAACCATGGATTTAACGTCCAAACGAGTGACCGTGTGCAACAGCTCATTCATGCAGTAAACCGCGATAATTTTAAAACGACGCTCGATGTTGGGAACTTTTTATGTATTGACGAAGATCCATTAGTTGGCGTAAAGAAAAATTTACCTTACGCAGCAACGGTTCATTTTAAAGACTTTTATATTCGTCCTTTTTACGAAAATCCAGGTGGCGGCGAATGGTTTACAACGGTACATGACAATCGCATTCGTGGCGCGATTGTTGGCCATGGCGATTTAAATATTCGACAACTCGTTAAGCTTGTAAAAGAATCGGGCTATGACGGCTATTTGACGATTGAATTTGAAGGCATGGAAGATTGTCAAGTTGGTTCAAAAATTGGGATGGACAATGTGCGTAGATTTTGGGAGGAATGCGAGGTCGTGAAAGCATGAAACAATTAAATGTATGTGTTATAGGAGTAGGTTCGATTTCAGATTTTCATTTAAAATCATATGAAAAAAATGAAGCAGTTCATTTATATGGTGTATACGATTTTTCACTCGCTCGTGCACAGGAAAAGGCGGATCACTATGGCATTGAAAAAGTATTCAGCTCCATTGAGGAATTATTAGCAGATCCTAAAGTTGATGCGGTCAGCATTTGTACATGGAATAATACTCATGCAAAATACGCAATGGCAGCGCTCGAAAACGATAAGCATGTTTTAGTAGAAAAGCCATTATCCATGACATATGAAGAAGCGGTAGAAATTCAAAAAGTAGCGCAAAAAAGTAACAAAGTATTTCAAGTTGGATTCGTTCGCCGTTTTGGAACGAATACAACGATTTTAAAGAAGTTTATTGATAACAATACGCTCGGTACAATTTACTTTGCAAAAGCAACATGTCTTCGCCGCATCGGAAATCCAGGTGGTTGGTTTGCGGATAAAGATAAATCAGGTGGCGGACCATTAATTGATCTCGGTGTGCATATTATTGATATTTGCTGGTACTTAATGGGTAGACCAAAAGTGAAACGGATTGTCGGGCATACGTATCATCATTTAGGGAATCGAAGCAATATTGAAAACCTATCTTTTTACAAAACAGCAGACTATGATGCAACGAAAAATTCAGTAGAAGATATGGCCAATGCACTCATTACATTTGAAAATGGTGCATCCTTACTTGTTGATGTGTCGTATACACTTCATGCCGCGAAGGATGAACTAGCGGTTAAACTATATGGAACGAATGGTGGGGCAGAGCTAGAGCCTGAACTTAAAATTGTCAGCGAAGCAAATAATACGATTGTCAATATGCATCCGCAAGTGGATTATTTATCCTTTGATTTTGAACATGCTTTTGAAATGGAAGTAAATGCTTTTGTTAAATGCTGCGTAGAAGGAAAAACGTCCGAAGCTCCTGTAGAAGATGGCGTAGAAATCATGAGAATTTTGGAGGGCGTTTACGAATCCGCACGCCTCGGAAAAGAAATCGTTTACGAATGATAAGATGTGTGTCAATAAATTCCCGCTAAAATAAAAATATAGCAGTTGTGCTACCTATGATAAAATAGTTGAAATGTTTTTTTTAGGGGCTGAATGAAATTGAAAAAGCAAGATCAAATGCAAATGAAGAAACAAAATAAATACATTGTATTAGATGCGATTCGCCAAATGGCACCTGTATCCAGAATTCAATTATCCAAATATACAAAAATGAGTCCAACAACTATAACGAGAATTGTTCAAGAGTTAGAGCAAGAAGGATTTTTATATGAAGGGCTAACAGAAGAAACGTTAATCGGAAGAAGGCCAACGCTCATTCATCTTCGTGGCGATGCTTTATTTACAATTGGCATTGAAATTGATTGTTTTGTCATTAAAATAGGCATTGTCGATTTTATCGGTGAAATGCTTGATTTTAAAGAAGTGAAATGTAATGTAAAAAAACGCTATGAAGATGCGCTCGATATTATCCAGCATAGTGTCAATGAGCTGCTGGTGGAGAATGCCGTTTCCATAGAAAAACTGCAAGGAATTGGGATTGGAATTCCAGGGGTTATCAATCATGATGAAGGAATCGTCCTTTCTTCGGAGCAACTACTGTGGAAAAATTGCGGAATTGCCAGTGATTTGAAGGAAAGATTTGACTGTGATGTCGTCGTGGATAATGAATTAAAAATGCAAATTTTGGCTGAAATCGGTGATATATATGCACCTACGTTTTCCAATTGTATTTTAGTAGGCATTGGTACTGGGATTGGGGCTTCGATTTTACTAGACGGTGAACTTTACCGAGGTACGCATAATCGTGCAGGTGAAATTAGTCATATTACCGTCAATTTAGATGGCGACGGGGAGGTTTGTCATTGCGGCAAACGTGGTTGCTTATCATTATATATTTCTGAAAGTGCCCTTTTAAAAAGAGCGCCTGAAAATATTGATTCAATCGAACAACTAGCGTTAAGCATGATTGCAAAACAACAATGGGCACTCGCAATCCAGCAGGACGTGGCTTTGTATTTAGCGGTAGCGATAAATAATTTAGCATGTTTATATGAGCCAGAAGCCATTATTGTAAGTGGTGAAATGGTGGAACAAAATGAACTTTTCCAACAACAACTGCATGAAATGTGTTCACAGTATATTTGGTCAGACATTCAGCAAC
This sequence comes from Solibacillus sp. FSL K6-1523, assembly GCF_038005225.1. NCBI lineage: Bacteria > Bacillati > Bacillota > Bacilli > Caryophanales > Caryophanaceae > Solibacillus > Solibacillus sp. FSL K6-1523. The sequence continues at coordinate 2,880,837 of NZ_JBBOSU010000001.1, read as the reverse complement.
ACTTTGATTTACGATTTTCGAATCAAGCGAAGGTCGGTGTTGTGAAAGGGGCAGCACTGCAAATACAGAAGCAAATAATCAATTACGCCTCGGCGTAATTGCGTCCAGATTTTTTTCGAGCTTGCTCGAAAATCTACCTTTTAAAATCTGTGACATCCGCCGGGGCATTAACTTGCTTCGCGAAAGCAAGTTGACTATTGAATAGAGGATTGTGATGTATTGTGGGCTTCGAAACGTTTGTAAAAGAATATCGCGGTGGCATTTTGGAAAATATTCATATCGGTCAACTTAGCTGTGTGAATGAAGCGAAAGAAGAAATTTACTCGGTTGGGCAAAATCATGAACCCGTTTATTTTCGATCCGCATCGAAACCATTTCAAGCCATTCCGATCTTTTTAACTGGCGCAATTCAGAAATGGGGCATAACGCCAGAGGAAAGTGCGCTTTTTATGGCTTCACAGCGAGGCGAAATCTATCATCAAGACCGATTACAATCACTGTTGAAAAAACTGCCATTTAAAGAAGAACAGTTAATTTGTGCCGCTTCTTATCCATTGAATGAAAGCGCAAAAGAGCACTATATACAAGCGCGGTACGAAAAAAGGAAATTATATCATAATTGTGCAGGGAAACATTTAGGCTTTTTAACGGCTTGCTTGGCGAATGATTATCCACTAGCAAATTATTGTGACATCAATCATCCGTTGCAGCAACAAATAAAAAGTTGCATTATGGAATTGAGTGAAGTAGGGGAAGAACAGCTAATTATAGGTGTGGATGGTTGTGGAGCACCGAATTTCGCTATCCCACTTCGAAATATGGCGATTGCTTATTTAAAGTTAGCGAATCCCCATTTAATAGAAGATGAAAAAATGAGAAGCGCAATTAGTCAAATTGTAGATGTAATGAACGGCTATCCAAATATGATTGCGTCTGAGAACTTTATATGCACTACTTTGCTAATGGACTCGAACATTGTAGCAAAAGGTGGCGCACAAGGGGTCTATTGCTTTTCCTTAAAGAAGGAAAAATTGAGCTTTGTATTTAAAATTATGAATGGTTCAGAAATGCCTTGGTCGATTATCATTGCTAATTTATTAGAACAAATTGATTATGCGAATAAAGAGACAATCGAAAATGTAAAAGCAATTCGCTCAAAACATATTAAAAATGACGCGGGCGTTGTGGTCGGAGAAGTTGTCTCATCCATCCAGCTCACTACGTAACGGATCATATATACTATTAATTTCAATGAGAAAAAGCTGCTCTATAGTTCTTCCTTGTAATTTGGGGTTGCTTATTATTTGGGTACGGAGGCGTTTCCCGAGCATAGTGCTCATGCATTATGATTTCGGGAATAGCCGTCTCTCTGCCCCAATGAATCTGTCAACTTCAACTTATGGAGAAGATCCATAGTTATTTTTCCCCTAATATTTGCGATTGGACGAAGCAACCGGCTTATTCCAATCGCTTTTTTTGTGTGCAGGTATTAAATTGCTTAATTAAGCTTTCAAGAACATGCTAATAGTAGCAATCACAAAATCGATTTGTAATATATCGTTTTTATCATGTAACGGATTTAAAGTTGTCAGAAGATTTTTATCATGAATTAAACACACTGACAATTAGTCCAAAAGTTGATTAAGAACAATTACGTTACCTATCTATCGTAACAGGGAGAAACGAAAATCACGCCATTTTTTGGTTTAAAGTAGTTTACTCACGAGGGCAAGGGTTCAATGGCCGAAATGCTTGGAAAGGCAGTGAAGTCGCATGATGCCACTGTGAGTATGATGAACGAATTAGCAGTATGTTTGCAAAATGAAGGTGTACCAATAAAACGCTAGAAATAAAATGAGTAGGAAATGGTAGGGGGGAAATTATGAACGATTCAATCGGTTAAACTTAATGGTGAATATGATGCAAGACATGGGTATCACTAAAACACTCAACAGCACACGTAAAGTAATGGATTGGTTAAATTTCGAAGAAGGTTTTAAATGGATCAATGAGCGTAAACAAGATTGGACATCCCCAGCGCTAGGGATATTTTTATAACTCACAAGTCGAAAGAATAAAAAATGTGCAGTATGGAAGGGTTTGATATTTTGTCAAAAGTAAGCAGTAGTAAGAAAGTAATTTTAAATGCGAATTAGCTTTAATCCTTGCAAGAATAGATTACTCCCAAATGGTTAATTTATTAATTGGAGGTGATAAATATGAAAAAAAAGAAGGACAATAAAAAAGAAATAACACGTGAAGAATTTGGTACAGATTTAAGTCCCGATGATTTAGATATCCGTGAAGAAAACGATTTAACAGAAGAACAGTATCAGAACTCAAATCAAGTAAAAAAATCCGACAATACTCAAAATAATAAGTAAAAAAATCCCCAGTTTTTAAACTGGGGAACTAATTATTTAGGGGGATAACGAGGCGTAATAAACACTTATTACTTTTCTGGATGATTTACATGTAATGGTGGGGGTACTAGCCAACCTTTTTCCTTATTAAGGCGTAATAGCTTTGCGCCAAGCAGTGCTTTAGCTGTATGGAATTGACCATACATTAAACCAATGTCTTCTCTAATAGACATACCCATTGCTTGACTGCATGCAACTAAACAAGCAGCAGCGTCTAATGATAATGCAGCACTGATTTCGGGATCATTAAATTTTGCACCAGGAGGGATATCTTCTAGTTTTGCATCTGGACGTTCAGGAGGTGCGGGAGGTAATGCAACGCCATTTACTTTTAGAATCTTTTCTAAAGGCTTAACTTCCTCTTTGGCACCTTGAATAAATTCTTCTATAATTATTTTCAAGTCTTTATCACCAGCATGATTATAAAATGTTTGATACCCAGCAATCATGCCATAGTTTGCAGCAAGATTTGTCCAAATACTAAATACCTCACCATAATGTAATGGCTCGTCTTTTGAATTACCGCTTAAAATACCCATACTTGCACTTCCTTTTCAATTTTATTTCGCCATTTTTTGAACGAGTTTAGTATGAGCTAAAATAGAAATATAATTCTTTAAAAAATTATTTTACTGAACAATATGTAGTAATCAAAAACAATTAAAATAGGTTTTCCACCATTTGTCGAGAAAACCCTTTAAAAAAAAGATTGAAACAAGCTGGTCTGACCCATGCGCTTAGCCAGCTATACAAGCATGCACTTTTTCAAAATCGATAATAGAAAACCTATAACAATATGTTAGAACCTTTTATATATAGCTAATCTATACTTGCAACCAAGAATCGATATCGTTATAATTCCTAGTAGCATGATATAGATTGAGGGGTTAAAGGATGTTACATCAATTTTCGCGTAATGAATTGGCGATTGGTACAGAAGGATTAGAGCAATTAAAAAATAAAACAGTTGCGATTTTAGGAATTGGTGGCGTTGGGTCATTTGCGGCTGAAGCTTGTGCACGTAGCGGAGTGGGGCGTATCGTATTAGTTGATAAAGACAATGTTGATATTACGAATGTCAATCGTCAACTTGTTGCCTATTTATCAACAGTTGGAAAATCAAAATCAGGCATTATGAAGGAACGAATTGCCGACATAAATCCAGCGTGTGAAGTGATTGATATGCATATGTTTTATACAGATGAAACATACGAGCAATTTTTTGAATTAGGCATTGATTATGTCATTGATGCTTCCGATACAGTGATGTATAAAATTCACGTTATTAAAGAATGTTTAAAGCGTCAAATTCCAATTATCTCAAGCATGGGTGCAGCAAATAAAATGGACCCGACGCGCTTTAAAATTGCGGATATTTCAAAAACGCATACCGATCCACTTGCGAAGGTGATTCGTACAAAGCTTCGTAAAGAGGGCATTCCAAAAGGCGTGCCAGTTATCTTTTCAGATGAATCGCCAATTGTCGTTCGTCCGGATGTAGTGGAGCAAGTAGGGAAGCCGGATGCACAAATTCGCAAAGCCCAAATGCCACCTTCGTCAAACGCATTTGTTCCGTCTGTAGTAGGTTTATTTGCGGCGAGCTGGGTTATTAATACGATTTTAAAAGATGTCAAAATTACCCGCGTTGGAGATTAATCGAATAGCGAAATAGGAAAGGCAGAAATGTTGTGAAAAACCAAACCAACATTTCTGCCTTTTTCATGGATAAAATTTTTAAAATTTCTTTGATTAAGCAATAATTTTAAGTGCTTGTTGATAAGTGTCCTCGATATTATCGGTAATCATGTGTTGCTCTTGGTTAACTTTTTCAAGCACAATACTTAACTCGTCAATCGCAACGGAGCTTTGTTCAATGATTGCCGCAAACTCATTCGTTGCCGTTTCAATGGACTTACTATTCATCTCAATGGACTCTGCACTGCTTGAAAATTGTTCAAGTCTTTGCTGTAAATTTTTCATTGCGCTAAACAAATCGGTGAACGTTGAATTCGAATGTTCCACCATTTGCACTTGATTCGCGATATGAGCAATTCCACTTTGTAGACGATTGAGCGTTTCCTTATTAAATAAATTAACTTGCGCTAAGTTTTGATCGATTTTGCTGACCGTATCATCTGTAATGCCCGCCAGTTTTCGAATTTCTTCAGCTACAACAGCAAAACCTTTCCCGTGTTCTCCTGCTCTAGCTGCTTCAATCGATGCGTTTAATGCGAGTAGATTCGTTTGCTCGGTAATTTTTTGAATCGATGTGGCAAAATCATTTGTTTCCGTAATTTTTCCTGAAAGAGATTGGAATGATGTATTTAGCTCATCGAAAAACTCCGTAAATTGATCAATTTCATTTTTTAAACGATTCATCACATTGGCACCGTCCACGGCACTTTTACTCGTATGCTCAGCTTCATTAATAATCCCGCGGAGTTCTTCACCCATATTTTCAATTTCAGATGTAGTTGCTGCTGTATTTTGCACAATCGATCCAACATAATCCGATTGTTTATGGGAACCGACACTCACTTCTTTAATCGAAGCCATCATTTGCTGATTGGAAGCACTTGCATTGTTCGTACTATCTGTAATAAGTGCTAATTTGGAAGTAATACCTTGAACTGAGGCTTCTAATCGTTGGTGTAATGCGACTTCATGTACCGCACGTTCATTTGCATCTTCCATAAGCTGTTCGACATTGACAAGCATTTTCTTATTTTGACGAACTTGTGAAAGGAGAGCTACTGCCATTAATGTTTGCACGACAAAAACATTGGCAGGATCCACCGCGAAACCACCTGTATCCATTGTAAAATTAAAAATTAAACCGATTGTTGAACCAATATAGCCAAATATTAAAATAGTAATTTTATTATGAACACTGCCTAAAATAAGGATAAAAATACTTAAAACAATTGTAGCGAGCGTCACTTTGTTTGCGATGATTGTCCCGTAAATCGAGACTACGCCTGCAAGTAAAACGACATATGGGAAATATGGTCGTAATACATGAATTTGTCGTTGGATTAAGAAATAGACAAGTGCAATAAAACCAGGGATGAATAAAGAGAGTGCAATACCGATTGGACGGTCGAGAATAAGTTGTGCAATTCCTCCTAAACCTGCAGCAATTCCGTAAACAATCATTAAAATTGTATTTTTCTCATAAAGGTCCTTTTTCTTAAGTTCATCTATCATTTTCATCGCCTTCTTTCAAATTATGAATTCCAATTCATTTAATATATACATTAAAATCATTAATTTGTCATGTTACTTTTGAATGACTATTCATTTTGTGTTTTGATTATTTATTATTGCGATAAAATGTCAATTCGAATGAAAAGGAGAATAAAGAATATAAGGGTTTGATCTTAATGGACCAAGTAGGAACGGTGGAACTCACTATAAAAGCTGAGTTGAAAGTGATTCATGTTTATGAACCTGAGCAAATTGTTGACTCTAAATACGATATCCAACCAAAAGTAATTACTGATTAACTGTTGTTTTTTTCAAGATAATCAATGTTTTATGGTAAAAACAATTATTGGGGGGATATAGAGAAATAATTTCAGTTTGAGATGAGGTCATATACCTGGATTTTTAAGGTTCTATAAATGCTGTCAAAGCATATAAAAGTAAAGTGATGATTTTTGTACCATCCGTTGAACTTCCACAATTGAATGAACATCAATTAATGGATCAAGGTTATTATCCGAAATATATATTTCGATTATTGTCAGAATAATGAATGATTGAAATACGGAAAATTCTATTAAAAGTTGGAAAATGGTAAGAAAAATACTAAATTTTAATGATTTCCTCGTTTTTTTAGAAAGGCGTTTTTTTTTTGTTATAGTAAAGATACGTTTCGTATAAGGGACGTATGGGGTGTTAGTAGGGGAGGAATCGATGGATGAATATTGAAGTTAAAAATGAGTTGCTAAATTTGCCAAGCTTGAAATTTACAGTGGATGAAATAGTATTTGATCATATTGATACAAAACCGAATTGGTCAAAAGCGTATTCAATGTTAGACGAACTTTTACAAAAAATGGCAAATAATTATAATACGACCATTCAAAGAAATAATGGGGAAATTCCAAAAAGCTCAACGTACTGGGTACTTTATATGGATATTGCGGCAAAGCTTATTTATTTCACAGGCTTATCACACGCACATTTAATTGATGAACAGGATGATGAAGCGAAATTGCATATTGTCAAACTGTATCAAAAAAGTGCTGCTTGCTTGCCAAACGCTACATTAGAAAATAATGAAGAGTTTATCGAAGAGCTACAAAAAAGTATTGAGGAAATTATTCCTCAAAAAGATGTAGCAACTGAAATCACGACAAATCACTCAATTGAAGAGTGTTTAGCAGAATTTTATACATTAACGAAAACATACGAATAATCCAAAACCCATTTTCTATTCATTTGAAAATGGGTTTTTTATCTTTTTTTATTCGTTTAGTAGCATGTATTGCCTGTTCTAGCGTTTAAATGCCTTCAATTTTTCATAGATGGCAGCCATTCGTTTTTCCTCTCCAGCAATGACTGGTTTGTAAAATTCCATACTTATAAGTTCATCTGGTAAATACTGTTGATTAACCCAACCACCAAATGTCCCGATTGGCGAATCATGCGGATACTGATAGCCGACATGTCCTAGTTCCTTTGCCCCTGCATAATGTGCATCTTTTAAATGGTTTGGAATGGCGCCAGTTTTTCCTTCATGAATCGCTGAAATCGCTGCATCTAATGCTTGATAGGCAGAGTTAGACTTATCGGATAAACACATTTCAACAACCGCAGTAGCAAGTGGAATGCGTGCCTCAGGTAGCCCGAGCTTCACAGCTGCTTCCGTTGCCGCTTGTACATTTGTACCCACTGCTGGATTAGCTAGCCCAACATCCTCATATGCCATGACGAGTAAACGTCTGCAAACGGCTATTAAATCGCCATTTTCTAATAGATGCGCTAAATAATAGAGAGCCGCATTCACGTCACTGCCACGAACCGATTTTTGCAATGCAGATAATAAATTGTAAAAATGGGAGCCACCTTTATCTCCAAAAACACCAATTCGTTTTGCTAATGCATCAATCGCATTATCGTTTAATTGCGTTACGCCGTCTACTTCATCTGACGCATAGTAAACGGATTCTAGTAATGTTAACGCTTTTCTTGCATCTCCGTTGGAAGCATTAGCAATCCGTTCGAGTTGCTCGTCAGTCGCATCAATGGCAATGTGACCAAGTCCGCGTAAATCATCAGTAAGCGCTAATTTTAATAAATCAAGGACATCCACTGTCGTTAACCGTTCAAGCTGTAATATCTCTCCACATCTTGAACGAATCGCTGGATTGACATCGTGAAAAGGATTTTCAGTTGTAGCGCCGATAAGCACAATAGAGCCATTTTCCACATGCGGCAACAACGTATCTTGCTGGAGTTTATTGAAACGATGAATTTCATCTAAAAATAAAATAACTTTTCCACTCATCCGTGCATCCATCACAATTTGTTCGATATCCTTTTTTCCAGCGTGTGTCGCATTTAAAGAAAAAAAGGGCAAATGGGAGCTGCCTGCAATGGCATTGGCGATCGATGTTTTTCCTACACCGGGAGGGCCATACAATAACATGGAAGGAACATGTCCTTTTTCAATCATTTTAAAAAGCGGGGTTTCAGGACCGATAATTTGTTGCTGTCCAACGATTTCCCGTAAATTGCGTGGCCTCATTTTATATGCGAGTGGCTCGTTTTGCATTGAATTTCGCCCCTTTAGTGAATTCTTACATTAATGATAAAGTATTTCCGAGTGGAATAAAAGGAGATGTGCTATAATAATGCATATAAAAAGGATAAGAATAATAGAGGTGTTATCATGAAAATTTCGACAAAAGGCCGTTATGGTTTAACGATTATGATTGAATTAGCTAAACATTACGGAGAAGGACCGACTCCACTCCGCCAAATTGCTGCTGACAAAAAATTATCCGAAGCTTACTTAGAACAACTTGTGTCGCCACTGCGAAATGCGGGATTAGTAAAAAGTGTTCGTGGAGCATACGGGGGCTATATGTTAGCACATAAACCAGCCGATATTTCTGCCGCAGACGTTATTCGCGTGTTGGAAGGACCGATTCAACCAGTAGAGGGAATCGAAAATGAGGAAGCACCTCAGCGTGAATTATGGGGAAGAATTCGTGATGCTGTGAAAAATGTACTCGATACGACATCTATTGAAGATTTAGCGAAATATACCGATTCAGATGTAATGGATGGTTATATGTTTTATATTTAACTTAATTCAGCAGAATTCCCCTACTTCTATAAGTGGGGGATGAATGCCAAAAAGGCAATTCTACTTGCGTGGGGGTTCAAACCCCGGCTGAATCAAGTTAAGCCCCGGCGGATGCCACAGATTTTTAAGGGAAGTTTTTCGAGCGAGCTCGAAAAAATCTGGACGCAATTACGCCGAGGCGTAATTGATTACCACGAAAAGAGTTATGAATTTCAAAAATTTAGATTTAATTATGCCACTATGGCGTAACGGATATTTTTAAAAGAGTTTTGTACAAAAGGGGTTTTCACGTTTGATGAACACAATTTATCTTGATCATGCAGCCACATCTCCAGTTGCGCCAGAAGTAATTGAAGCATTCGCAACATCAATGGCTGAACTACACGGAAATGCATCAAGTATCCATACAGATGGGCGCAATGCACGAAAAGCACTGGATGAGGCACGTGCATCATTAGCGAAAAAAATAAATGCTAAAATGACGGAAATTATTTTCACAAGTGGTGGTACGGAAGCAGATAACACCGCTATTTTTGGGACAGCCTATGCGCGCGCTGCGGAAGGCAAACATATTATTACAACACAAATTGAACACCATGCCGTATTACATGCTTGTGAAAAGCTGGAGCGTGAAGGGTTTGATGTGACGTATTTACCGGTTGATGCAACAGGGCGTGTTCGTACCGAGGACGTTCAACAAGCACTGCGCGAGGATACGATTTTAGTGACAATTATGTTTGGCAATAATGAAGTTGGAACGATTCAACCAATTGCTGAAATTGGGGCACTATTAAAAGACCATCCTGCAACATTCCATACCGATGCCGTTCAAGCTTTTGGTTTAGAAGCAATTGATGTAATTGCGATGCATATTGATTTATTAAGTGTATCCGCCCATAAAATGAATGGACCAAAGGGCATTGGTTTTTTATATGCAAAGCAAGATGTGAAGTTCGCAAGCTTTATGCATGGCGGCTCACAGGAGAAAAAACGTCGTGCGGGTACTGAAAATGTTCCAGCGGCAGTCGCATTTGCAAAGGCAGCACAGCTCGCTAGTGAAAAACAGGCGAGGCGTAACGAGCAATACAAGCAATTTAAAGCAATTTTAATCGAAGAATTTAAAGCGGCAGACATTTCTTTTCAGGTGAATGGGCATCCGACTGAAGCATTATCGCATGTTTTCAATGTGACTTTCCCAGGAACAGATGTTGAATCTTTTTTAATCAATTTAGATATGGCAGGAGTGCTTGTATCAAGTGGTTCGGCTTGTACAGCAGGCTCCATTGACCCATCACATGTATTAGTTGCGATGTTTGGTACGGAGGCGCCAGAACTTCGTAGTTCCATTCGCTTCAGTTTTGGGTTAGGATTAACAGATGAAATCGTTCGCGAAGCAGGTAAGCGTACAGCGGCTATCGTGAATCGACTTCTGAAATAAAGTAAAGACTTCGCGCCTTTTACGCGAGTTTGTCTAAGAAAAGGTGAATAGTAAATGGTAGAAACAAGAGATCCATCACAAATCCGAGTAGTCGTAGGTATGTCTGGCGGGGTAGATTCCTCAGTAGCAGCTTATTTATTAAAGCAACAAGGCTATGATGTTATCGGAATTTTTATGAAAAACTGGGACGATACAGATGAATTTGGTGTATGTACAGCGACGGAAGACTATGAAGATGTTATCGCCGTATGTAATCAAATCGGAATCCCTTATTATGCAGTGAACTTTGAAAAACAATATTGGGATAAAGTATTTACTTATTTCCTAGAAGAATATAAAGCAGGACGCACACCGAATCCAGATGTAATGTGCAATAAAGAAATTAAATTCAAAGCGTTTTTAGAGCATGCAATGAATTTAGGTGCGGATTATTTAGCAACGGGGCATTATGCACGTGTGGATCGTACAGAAGACGAGGTATTCATGCTGCGCGGTATCGATAATAATAAAGACCAAACGTACTTCTTAAATCAATTGACACAGGCACAGCTTGAAAAAGTTATGTTCCCAATCGGTCATTTACCAAAACCAGAAGTGCGTAAAATTGCGGAAGAAGCAGGTCTTGCAACAGCTAAGAAAAAGGATTCTACAGGCATTTGCTTTATCGGAGAACGCAACTTTAAAGAGTTTTTAGGTCAATACTTACCAGCACAGCCTGGCAATATGGAAACATTTGAAGGGCAACTGATGGGCAAGCATGATGGACTTATGTATTATACTTTAGGGCAACGTCACGGCTTAGGTATTGGTGGAGACGGTGAACCTTGGTTTGTATTAGGGAAAGATTTAGAACGCAATGTGTTATATGTGGGACAAGGCTTCCATCATGAAACGCTTTATTCAGAAGCGTTATCTGCAGTGAAAATGAGCTATACAACGAAAGCGCCAAAGTCAGGTACATTCAGCTGTACAGCAAAATTCCGTTATCGCCAAGAAGATTCTCCAGTAGAAGTAACAATGCGCGAAGATGGGACAGCCTATATTGCATTTGCTGAACCAGTCCGTGCGATTACACCTGGACAAGCAGTCGTTTTATACGACGGAGATATTTGTTTAGGTGGCGGTACAATCGATGAAGTATTTAAGAATAACGAAAAATTAACATATGTAGGTTAAAAATCAACGGACGTTCTTCTGTGTAAGAACGTCTAAATTTTTGTTTGAGGTGACAGCATGAAAGTAGATTACAATGAAATCGGTATTAAAGCATTCCAAGAAAAACGCTATGAAGATGCAGGGCAAGCATTCACGCAAGCAATCGAGGAAAACCCGGAAGATGCGGTTGGTTACGTTAACTTTGGGACATTATTAGCGGCGATGAATGATGTGGAGCGTGCAGAGCGATTTTTTCAAAAAGCGATTACCGTTGATGAAAAAGCAGCAACTGCTTTTTATGGTTTAGCAAATCTTTATTATGAAGCAGATCGCTATATGGAGGCGGCAAAATTATATCAAAAAGCAATTGATGCTGGTATTGAAGGCGCAGATGCTTACTATATGTTAGCGAAATGTTTTGAGCGTGAAGAACAATACAAATTAGCTTTACCGTTTATGCAACGAGCGGCTGAACTGGCACCGAAAGATATTCAAATTCGTTTAGCCTATGGTATTTTACTATGCACATTAGAAATGTTTGATTTTGCAAAACCAGAGCTTGAATTTGTCATTGAAGAAGACTGGAATAATGCAGATGCCCATTATAACTTAGGTGTCCTTTATGCTGTTTCGACGCAAGATACTGAAAAAGCACAATATCATTTGAAGCAGGCCTTTACGCTGCAACCCGAGTTTGATCAAGCACGTTATATTTATGACATGATTAGCCAGCGCGTAAATTAATAAAAATCCACTATTTCAGCTCAATTTGAAATGGTGGATTTTTTCTTTCTATTTCTTTTGCTATTTTTAAAAAGGGGTATTGTAAATATATGTTATGTGGCAAGTTTATGATAGAATATAATAACAATATTACGATTTAATTGGGAATGGTGGGGTTTTATGTACAAGGATGTAAGAAAAGAGGATTGTTTATTTTTAAATTCCGAACAACAATTTAATCAATTTCTTGAACTGGCAGATGAATTAGAATTGTTCACTTTAATTCTTCCTATAAAAAAATATTACCTCCATAAAGCACAACTATTATATGATATTTGGTGCATTCTATCGAAGCCTAAAGAAAAGAGAATTGAAAACCCCGAAAATGTGATGATTTTCTGCATTAGAAATAGTTTTATGAAAATGATTGAAAATTATCCAATGAAACGATATATCCAAAAAGCGGCGTTAGAAAATGGAAGGTTGGCTTATGTTTGTGCTATTTATATTTTAAAAGCAGTAAATGATTATTTTACAGTAAAAATCACCTCTAATGAAAGTTTGGCTTCCAATTTTGAAATGATTGAAAGTTACAAATCCAGAGGTATTCGAGCATATTATAATGAACAATATCAAGGTGCTGGAAAATATCCAAAAGATTTAGCGCGATTGCAAAGAAAGATTACAACGGAAATCAATGAAATTTATCAGATTAATATGCAAAGTTTCCACTGGTATATGAATGAAATTGTAGATGAGGCGGAAAGAGTTTACGAAGCTGTATTTGGGTTGGTTAATGATTGGGGGGGAAGAGTTCCATGATTATTTACAATCAAATCGAGCATTTGAAAAAATTAAATGAAAACCTGCAATATAAAGAAGTGATCCAGTACGCGAAGATTACATTACATATTACATTAGAAAAAAAGCGCTATGCAGAGGCATTGAGTTGTTATGAATTGCTAGCGAACGCGGCGTATGGCGTAGGAGATATTGCTAATTTTTGCAGAACGATGTTGGAATACGAAAAACTATGTCTCATCCATGGCAAAAAAGAAAATAAAATGACTTATTTTTATTTATTAAGTACATTAAAAAGCGTAGAAAATAATGAAGAGTCGATTGAAGCGTCCAAAAAATCCATTCAATATGCAAGTGCGTTGAATCAATTAGAATTTTTAGCGGTGAATTACGCGAATATCGCTGCACAATTAGCTATTCTTGATCAATTTGACCAAGCAAAAATTGCAGCCCAATTAGCCAACTATTATAAAATGAAAATCCGTAATACAGGTTCGCTTAAAGTAAAAGTGAATATGGGATTAGTGTATTATTATGCAGTTGTCGGTGATAGCCACCAATTTAAATTAGTGAAAAATGAATTATTGCAGTTTATTAGGGAAGGCCAATTAATATATCATGCACAAATTGCCTTTTCTGAGGCAACTATTTTAGCACAACAGCAGGAATTTCACTTGAGTGGCATCAAGCTGCAAAAGGCATATGAAATTTATAAAGAACAAAAAAATACGATTAAATTACGCATACTTAGCGAAATTATTCAACGATACCAATTGCAAAGTTATTTCAAATGTTATGATGAATTGCTGACCATCATCCATGAAGTTGATGTAGGGGCTATTCTTTATAAGCAAATTCAAAGTATTTCATCTGATGACATGGAGCTTGATGTTGTAAGTGCTACATTCGCTTATAAATATCCGAAAATTCATACAAAAAAATCGATGGAAGCATATGTGAATGAATTAATGCAAGCGAATAAAAATGTTTACTGCTTGCATTGGTGTTTTATTACAGATGAAATAAGTGAACTGTTTGGAGCGCTATTTGTGGAACAACTGCTATTTGAATTATTCGACTCCATTTATAAAAAAGTAACTGCATACAGAGTCGAATTTTTAGTTTATTCCCATAAAGAAGGGGAATTTATTGTAGAAGGAATTTCAAACGAAGAATTTTTTACTCTCATTATGGAATTAGAACAGCAATTACAGTCAAGTATTGTCCATTTAAAGATGGGGTCTGTTGGGATACCGATTCATTTTGGATTTGCTTATTCTGAAGAGTATTCTAAAGATGAATTGACTTATGAAAGATTAATTGCCCATGCAGATGCACGATTGTATTATGCAAAATCACATGGTCAACTGTATATGTATAGCTAGACTTGAAACGCATGCTTTCGCGGCGAAAAAATAAATTGAAAATTCCACTTACTTAACGTACAATAGTCGTATAGGAAAAGCGAAGATGAAAAAGAGTAGTAAGCGATTGATTTTTTAGAGAGCTAACGGTTGGTGAAAGTTAGCAAACAATGCTTATGAATGGACTTTCTAGCTGCACAGAGGAAATGCTGTGCCGTAGCACTCACGTTACGAGTAATGAAGTGGACTATTGTTACATTCAGTAGTCAATGAAGGTGGCACCACGGCTCTCCGTCCTTTAGTTGCGGAGGGCCTTTTTGCGTCTAGAAAAGTAGAGAATGAGAACATCCACAAAGCATCTATGCAGAAGTGGAAAACAGTTGAGCTGAGGAGAGATTTATATGAGAGTAGAGATGCAACAACATTTTGTTATGAAAAAAATTACGGGAGATACAATGACACCGATTTCCGTGTATATGGCTTTGAATGGGAAAAACAAGGTGCTGTTTGAATCCAATGCGAAATTTAGTGAGAGCGGTCGTTATTCCTTTATTGCGGTAAATCCAGTTGGGGAGCTAAGAGGGGATCAGTATCAAAGTTCATTTTTTAAGAACAATGGCGGCGAGCAAGTGTTTGAACAGCCGGTCCTTCAAACATTAAAGGATCTATTACCAATTCGCGATTCCGAATCCTATCCATTTGCCTTTTTCGGAGGGGCGATTGGTTATTTTGGTTATGAAACAGCGTATCATTTTGAGGGAATTGGCGATATTGTCAATGATGTTTATGAAATGCCAGATGTGCATGTCTTTTTTTACGATACGTTTATTGTGATTGACCATTTGCTTCAACAAGTAACGATTGCCGCGATTGATTTATTTCAAGATGGACGTACAGTGGATGAGATGCAAAAGGCAATTGATGAGATTGAAAAAACAATCGGGCAGCCATTTATGGAAAGACCGTGTGAGTCGACAACTGCTCATTTTACACCAACGCTTTCGAAAGATCATTTTATAAATATGGTTGAAATGGCAAAGGAACATATTCGGAACGGAGATATTTTCCAAGTTGTACTATCACAAACATTTGAAGCGAGCTTTGATGAACAGCCACTTGAGCTTTATCGTAAATTGCGTACGTCTAATGCATCGCCGTATATGTACTTTTTAGATTTCGGGACGTACACGATTTTAGGGACTTCTCCTGAAAGTTTAGTAAAGGTGCAAAATGGGCTCGTAACAACGAATCCCATTGCGGGAACAAAGCCGCGCGGGAAAACGGTGCAAGAAGATGCAGAAATTGCGAATTCCTTATTGGCTGATGAAAAAGAAATCGCGGAACATAAAATGCTCGTAGATTTAGGGCGCAATGATGTCGGGCGAGTGGCGCAAATTGGTTCAGTTCAGGTAACAAAATACATGCAAATTGAGCGCTATAAATACGTCATGCATATTGTGTCAGAGGTGACAGGAAAACTACTTGAGGACGCGCATGTAATGGATGTGTTAGCAGCTAGTTTACCAGCAGGAACCGTTTCGGGTGCTCCGAAAATTCGTGCGATGCAAATTATTAATGAATTAGAACAGCGGAAGCGCGGCATTTATGCAGGGGCAGTTGGTTATATTTCGACAACAGGTAATATGGATTTAGCACTAGCTATCCGCACGATGCTTGTAAAGGACGGTAAAGCTTACGTACAAGCGGGGGCTGGTATTGTGTTTGATTCGGTACCAGAGCTTGAGTATGAGGAAACGCTAAACAAAGCCCGTGCGTTATTGGAGGTGCGTGTATGATTTTATTAATCGATAATTACGATTCGTTTACGTATAATTTATATCATCAAATTGCTGCAACGGGGGAAGAAGTGCAAGTCGTACGCAATGATAAAATTACGATTTCAGAAATACAGGCACTCCATCCAAAGGCTATCATCATTTCTCCAGGGCCAGGAACACCTGAAAAAGCGGGGATTATTATTGACATGATTCAGTCTTTGTATAAAGATTTCCCGATTTTAGGGATTTGTCTAGGGCATCAAGCAATTGGACAAGCATTCGGGGCAAAGGTAAGTCGCGCAGACCATATTATACACGGGAAAACGAGTGAACTGAATTATGTCGATCAAAGTTTATTTGCCGAATTAACTGGGGCGGTAGAAGTGATGCGCTATCACTCGCTTATTATTGAAAAAGAGACGTTGCCTGATGATTTTGAAATCTTGGCTACCGCTAAAGATGATGGAGAAATTATGGCAATCCAGCATAAAACATATCCGCTGTATGGCTTACAGTTTCACCCTGAATCGATTGGGACGGGGGAAGGAGATAAGATGATCCGGGCGTTTATTCAAAAAATAGAGGTGTAAAGATGATTCCGAAAAATAAACATGATCTAGAGGCAGTGAACGAACTACATCAAATGCCTGAAAGCGAGGTAATTCCATTATTACCTCAGTTGCTCGAATGGATTCAAGATATGAATTGGCCGGTAGCTGAGTCGGTACTGGAAGTGTTGTTACAATACCCGACTGAGCTCACACCGCATGTAGAAGAAGTGCTACTTGGAGAAGATGATATGTGGATTTACTGGTGCTTAGTAAGGGTATTTCCGGAACTTCCGTATTTCTCGAAGCTCGTACTTGCGAATGCTGTGGAGCAATTGGCTATGCAAAGAATTACGCCATTTAATGAGGATAATGTAGAAGCAGCAAAAGAAGCGCTACGTAGCTTGGAAACGCTATAAGATTGACTAAATTTGCCGATAATACGCAACTAGTGGATAAAAATAAACCACGTATTTTGAAAAGTTTATTCAAAATACGTGGTTTTATATGTTTATCCCTATTTATTATTTAATCTTAATCGATGATAAATTCTCAAAGTTGTGAGTGTGAATCCGATGATGAAAACGATTGCTAAAAAGATCATCGCAGCTGGCCAAAGTCCGAATGCATCCATTGTGGTTGAGCTGTTATTTTGTAATGATGGAACAATAAATAATAACCATCCAATACCTAAAACAGGCGCCAATTGCGGTATTAAACGCAGACAGAATTTCCAAGTTGGTTGCTGTTTACGTTTCGCCGTCCATTTTTGACTTCTTATGATGCCTCTGACTCCTAATATCAAGTAAATCAATGTAATAACACCAAGTGATAAATCGATTATTTTAGGTAGGGGAGCCTTTAATTTAGGTACCTTTCCCTCAGTCAATTGGATAATTCCACTACTAATCTCATAGGGATGTTCGAATGTAGTGGTGAAGCTATTGAGTAAAACTGCAACCGCATAGCCGCTACTTGGAATGATATCTTGTTGAGATTGAAAAGTAGATTTTGAACCACTATGAGAAATACGAGCTGGCTTAATACTTGGAGAGCTTAATGACCAGCCAAGTCCATATTTTTCATTTCCGAATTGTGGTGAATAGGACTCTTTCAGTAATTCGGGTGATATTAATTGCTCTTCTTTTCCGTTTTTCCCCTCGTTTGTATGCATAGATAACCATTTTCCCATATCGCTAGCTGTCGTAAAGATACTCCCTGAACCACTTAACATTTGTTCAAGCTCAGTCCATGGCATTGTCGTGCCATATAACGAGACATATCCTTGAGGGATTTTTAATTTTTTTGTCATATCCCCAGAGTTAACTAGTGAGATGGAATTGTTCATTCCAAGCGGTGAGAAAATATACTGGTCTAGATAATCATTAAACGCCATCCCACTAATTTTTTCGACTAAATATGCTAATATCCAATAATTTGCATTACTATATAAATATTTGTCTCCAGGAGTTGATTGTAGCTTCCAATCATGAAGTCGCTCTACTCCTTCATTTAAAGTATACGAAGGGGCTACAATGGTAGGGTTAGGTATTCCAGAAGTATGGCTTAATAGTTGCCGTACCGTTACTTGTTCCCATCTATCGTCATCCATTTTTAATTCAGGAAGATAATTTGCAATAGGGTCATCGAGTTTAACTGTACCTTCATCAACTAATTGTAAAACTGCAAATGCAGTAAATGGCTTCGTCCCAGAAGCAATACCAATAATAGAGTTTTCCGTCAGTTGATTTCCATCAGAATCATGACCAAATCCTTTTTCATATAGTACGTTTCCATCTTTAACGACGACAATAGCTGCACCAGGCAGTCCGTTTTTTTCGATATAATTTGTAACATACTCATCAACCTTTGTTGGATCAAATGAATTAGTAGCCCAGGCTGATATAGGAGCATGTGACAAATGAATAGAAATAATAAATATTAAAAGAAAAATAACCCTTTTACTTTTAAACATAAACTTTATCCCTCTTTTCATTTAATAATCGTATTCTTCAATATAGCTCATCACGCCCAATGAAATGATGCTGCTACATTAGTCCAATAGAAGAATGATTTACCTTAACCAGCTTAAATTACGCATACTTTTTAGCGTGTATATAAGAAAGGTAAGCGTAATTATACCAATTATCCAGACTAAAAAGCTAAGCAAGAGAAGAAATAATTTCGTTAGATTTATACTAAACCATAATTATTTCCAAAATTATGATTGACTTGGAAAGTGTACTAAGCCTATAATACATTTTAAGTAGTGTGTTACGCCGTTAATACATTTTTTTGAGGGTAGTGTATTAATTGGCTAGTACATGGTTTTCTTTCTTAAAAGGAATCACCTATTTTTATGACTAATGTGTATTAAGTGTTTAATACACAAATGTGAAATTAAAGGAGTTGAATGAGTTGGATGTAAAGTTTAATAATCGCGATCCGGTTTATGTACAGGTAATCCGGCATTTTAAAGAACAAATTGCCAAGGGATTTTATGAAGCAGGTCAGGAAATTCCATCTAGAAGGGAACTAGCCAACCTGCTAAAAATTAATCCAAATACTGCACAGCGAGCTTATAAGGAAATGGAGGAACAACGATTGATTTATACAGAAGGAAATTTACCGAGCTGCATTACGAAAGACGGAGAAGTGCTTAAAAATGTTCGTGAGGAATTGATTGTCGAAGCGGTTGACTTATTTGTCAGTTCTATTAAATCAATCAATGTACCGTTATCTGAAGTATTGGACCTAGTGCAGAAAACGCATGATGCCGAAAGCGGAGAAGCGGAGGAATCCAAATGATCGAATTAAAAAATGTTAGGAAAAAATACGGCAGGAAACACATATTAAAAGGTGTATCCTTTACCGCAAACAAAGGTGAAATTACATGCCTAATCGGTATAAACGGCGTAGGAAAAACGACGATCATGAAGTCGATTATGGCGCTCACACCAATTAATAGCGGTGAAATTTTAATTGATGGGGAAAAAATACGAAAAGAAAGCTTCGAAAAGATTACGTTTATTCCAGATACGATTACGATGCCGCAACAAATGAAAATTAGTGAAGCTTTTCAATTTATGGCGGACTTTTATAAAAGTTGGAATCAGCAAAGGGCACAAGAATTACTGCAATTTTTTAAGCTTGATGCAAACGACCGCATTGCCAATTTATCAAAGGGAAATACGGCTAAAGTGAATATGCTGCTAGGTTTGGCATTGGATGTAGATTACTTGCTGATGGATGAACCATTCTCGGGTATTGATATTTTTTCGCGCGAACAAATTGCCGAAGTATTTACGAGCCATTTAATTGAAGACCGTGGCGTTATCATTACTACGCATGAAATTAATGATATTGAACATTTAATCGATAAAGTCGTGCTCATTGATGAAGGTGAAGTTTTACGAGAATTTAACGTGGAAGAAGTTCGCGAAAACGAAGGGAAATCTGTTGTTGATGTGATGCGGGAGGTGTACCAGAGATGAATAACTATTTAAAACTTGTCAATTTTGAAATGAACCGATTTTTTAAATTGTATGTCATATTGATTGGAATAACGATTATAAGCCAACTGCTAGGTGTTGTCGTTGAATCGAAATCATATTTAGAAAATACGAAGCGGGTTATGTTTGAAAATCAGTTCACCTTTAGTAAATTTTTAGAGGAGGGTTATAGTTCTTCACCATTTCTACAATTTGTGAATTCTGGATGGGCTTTGCTTCCAATATTTATGTGCATCGTCATTCTCATGCTTTATGTGTTTTTCATTTGGTATCGTGATTGGTTTGCAAAGAATACATTTATTTATCGATTATTACAATTGCCGACAAATAGATTGACGATTTATTTTGCCAAACTGACGACAATTTTGCTATTCGTATTTGGTTTAATCGCTGTGCAATTGATCTTAATTCCGATAGAAATTCAAATCATGAAAAGTATCATACCAGTAGATTACCGAACGTATTTTTCATTTAATGATCTTATGTATTTTGATTTATGGACAATATTATATCCGACATCGGTTGTTGAATTCGTCATAATATACGGGATTGGGTTAATTTTTGTAGCCGTACTCTTTACAGCAATTTTAGTAGAGCGAAGTTTCCGATTGAAAGGGATTTTCTACGCCATCGTTTACGGAGGACTATCATTCGTCATCATGATTGTACCGATAATTATTATGAATCTTTACCCAAATTATTTTTATCCACTTGAACTATTGATAATTACATTGATAACAAGCGTAATCGTTTTAGGAAGCGCTATTTGGCTAGCATCCTATTTACTAAAATATAAAATTACAGTTTGATAGGGGGAAAGATTATGAAACGATATTGGAAAACGCTATTGATCGGTTTGATTAGTGTAATAGCAATTGGATTTTACTATACCCAGCTCGCCTTCGCTTCAAAGCAAGATCTCACTTTTAAAATTGAAACAACGAGCGGGAATGAGATGGAAATTGAAAATATTAGTTTAGAAGCGTATTTTAACCGAGATAATTACCATCGTCAAATAATCATTACAAAGGATGGTTCAACTTTAACTAAGGGAAATAGATCTCAAATGGACTTTATGTTTAATCCATATGTTCCCGAAAAAGTGCAAAAATATATGCAAGAACACCGCCAATTTATGCGTGGTAAACAATATGATGAAAATAACTATTTTAAGGACGAGAATTATTTAGTTTACGCGGCAATTCAAGATTTTGATCAAGTACGCCCAGGGGACCTTTTAACGGCAGATGTCGATGTTCTTGAACTAAAAACAAATGAGCGTTCATCATTTGAAATCCAGATTCCTGTACATGAAAGCTATTATTGGATGGGCGTAAGAGATGTTTATAAGCAAGATGGAAAAATAAAAGTTGTAGTAACGGGCTATCTTACAAATAGTGGTGATGAAATGCGTATCTATACGGTAGATGAAAAAAGTAAAGCATTAGAAGTTGATGAGCTTATTGCAAAAGTCGCACCGGAAAATGGAATTGACGCGAACCTTCACTTGTTATCTAATGCTAATGAAACGCTAAATGATAACTATTATTTGTATGAGATAAAGAAATATAAACAGACGAGGTACGGTCCTTCAAATGAATACCTTTCACATCAATTGTATGCTTTTAATAAGTTGAATAGTGAAGTGGAGGAAATCGTTATTCCTTCTGAATTAAAATCTGAAATGGGAATGACTTTCCTCTATGGTGCACAATTATTCGTGCCTACTTATTCAGCGAATGGTTTAGAGCTACACCATTATAGTATTGAAACCGGGCAATGGGAGGAACCTTTGCATTACGATTTTCCAATTACCGTTAATGGGGAAGAGCATCCTCTAGTGCAAATAATGGATGAGAAGCTATATATAGTAAATCGTGTTGCAGAGGGGCATATGTTGTATATTGGAGATTTACGTACAGGGGAATCGTTATATGTAGGGAAAATTCCTGCTGATAACGGCCATACACCAAATGCATATACCAAAATTCTAATTTCGAATATAAAAAATAATTCGGATAACTAATGTTTCGAGTTCACGAATTAAAAGGTTCTTCATGGTAAATTGCCGTGAAGGACCTTTTATATATCAAATTAAAATTTTGAAAGAGGATTCTACATGAAATAGAAATTTTCCGTATAAATTTCGCTTCAAAGGTTTGAAGTCATGAAAAATTAATATAAAGAATTCAAAAATTTTGCGTCCATCTTGATATTCATTCCGTCTATATAGGTGAAAGAAGGGCAAAAAGATGGACATAGAACAATGCATTCATACATATAGCGATTATTTATATCGCATCGCCTTTATTTATACGAAAGACAGATTGTCTGCCGAGGAAGTCGTGCAAGATGTGTTTATCTTCATTCAGCAAAAGATGTCTGAATGAAGATAAAGCAGCCCCGGCAGATGTCAAGAATTTTGAAGGGAGGCAATTGTGCAAGCACAATTCAAAATTCTGACGCACTTACGCCGAGGCGTAAGTGATTAACTATTACCGAAAATCGCATCAATTCCAAGGAGATGCCACTTTAAAAACATACTTAGTAAAAATGACAATAAATCGAAGTTATGACTATTTACGAAGCTGGAAAAATAAAAAGCACATTATTCTTGAACTCATCCAAGGAACAGAAAAAGGAACAGAACAAATTTATGTTGAAAAAGAGTTGCGCGGAGAGGTAACAGCCGCTGTGTTAGCGTTACCGGTAAAGGACCGAGAAGTGTTGCTACTTTATTATTATGAGGAAATG
This sequence comes from Solibacillus sp. FSL K6-1523, assembly GCF_038005225.1. NCBI lineage: Bacteria > Bacillati > Bacillota > Bacilli > Caryophanales > Caryophanaceae > Solibacillus > Solibacillus sp. FSL K6-1523. The sequence continues at coordinate 2,858,022 of NZ_JBBOSU010000001.1, read as the reverse complement.
ACCGCTACAGAAATTGCGGCATTGTTAGAGCTTGCTGTTTTCATCGCCAAATCAAGATTGCAACGCGCGCGTGAAAAACTAAAACCGAAACTACAAATGGAGGTGATAGCAGATGAATAAAGAAAAATGGCAAGCTGAATTGAAACAGCTACAGTTAACAGAAAAACAGAAATCAAGTATATTACAACATGTGAGATCACCCGAAAAAAAGAAAGTAAGTGGGATGTATAGACTAGCTGTACCAACTTTTGCGGTGTTATGTGCATTGTTTTTATTTTTAGTAATGGGTGATGAAAGTTCTGTCCTTGTCTTGAATCATGGTGCTGTACAAGATGTTGCGATGGATCATCGTGAATATATAATGGAAACACTTATTTATTTTGCAGTTGCTCTCAGCTTATTTGTCTTCAATTGCATTTTAGCTTTTTGGATTGTAAAGAAAACGATTCGCTAGCAAGGAACGATTGCGCATTATCGTGAAAAATGAAGAAGTTATACTTGGCTGTTCGTTTGTTTTATGACAACTTTATTCATTGCGGGTGCATGTAGTTTATGGCTCATTTGCTCGACGCAATTCGGGTCGGAAATCATCATTTTTATCCTTATTTTAATGTTACTACTATTGCTCCACCTTTATTTAGCACGCAATATATAAAAAACTTTGCTGTGTCCAGTTTGTCAACGGACGTATTCGACACACGAAACAAGAAAAATCGCGTTTTCATTTAAGTTAGAACAGAAATGCCCTGTGTGTGAAAAGCCTGTTTACTTTACGAAAGCTACAAGAAATAGATCCGGTATAGCATCATTACTAATAGGGCTTCCTTTTCTTGTAATAATCTGTGTTTTGATACCTTACTTTTTAATTGTTTGGTGCTTTATATGGCCGCTTTATATTGAATTAGAGGATAAAGAAACACCGATGTGGTGAACCGGATATATGAAAGTTACAAAATCTCAAGTATTACCAACTTGTGTATAATGAGATTAAAAATGGGATGCGTGAGGGAGATGGAAATGAGGAATGAATTAATTTTGGTCATTATTTTTAGCTTATTTGTTGTTGGTTTGTCTGGCTGCCAAAAAGAAAATGGAAAAGTAAAAAATCTTGTTATTGAAAGTTCTTCGGTTGAATTTGGTTCATTACTTGACCCGGACGATAGGAATTTACATTTTCGTGTGCAAATTATCGATTCTGGAATGGAGCCACAGTTAGAATATAAAGTTAGATTTAATATCCAAAATGAATACATTCGTCAATTGATTGAAACGGACATAATCGAAATTCCTAATACGTATAAAACTAACAAATTTCAGGAGAATGGTTCGAGTGGTCTTGTTACGGGGAGTTCTAAGGTGATAAAAAAAGAATTTGATATTGATCAAATAAGGAAAAATCTTAAAAACCCCGCCGCAGTTACTGTTGAAATTTATGATGGGAATCGTATTATTGCACAAGATGAAGTTATCCATTTGAAAGAAAATATTCAGCCATTAGTGAAAAATATCCAAAATGAAAAGTTGGAAACTATTGATTTAAAGGAAGTAGAAACTAGAGAAATTTTCACTAGAGCCATTCATCATGCAACAAAAGAAACAGGTATTTCTTTTATTGCACATCCTAAATATTCATTTAGCTTGGATGGTGAAACCTATTTGCTTTGGATTACAGAAGCCGAAGCTAGAATAATGAAATTTAAAGATCCGTATACGATTTACTTGCTTTCAAATCGTTCATTTAATGAGATTAAACTATTGGTTGATAATGTTTAGATTTCAATAGGCATGCTAAAAGATGGATTGATGATTTCTGCAATTCTTTTATAAAAACAGGAAGAATCATCACTTTGTACAAAGTGTATAAATAGAAAGATTCCCCCACTGCTATCATAGAATGGGGGAATCTTTTTTGTACTTTAGAAAAATTCCTTGTATAAAGAAAATTGGGATTAAATATTTTAGCTGTTGGGTACAGATAAACAAAGTATTCGTATTTCGAGATGAATTTACACAAAAACGGTTACCACCCTAAATTGATCGTCAATCCGCAGCATGCAATATCAAAAAGATGAACTTCGATACCGCTTGGTGTGAATTTTGTATCGAATTGAACCGTGATGCCTAATGAGGTGATTAAGCGATCTACTTCTTTTTTGTTTGAGAGCTGTGCTGCATTCATGAGCTCTTGTGAAAATTGTTCGGAAGCGGCAATTTTAGTAGTAAGCAATTGAGCCTGTTGCATAATGACTTGCATGCTTTTAACTGAAGTTTTCAGTTTACTCGTATTGACAGTTGGAAATGGGCTGTTATTTGTCGGCATGGCTGTTTGTTTAGGAAAGGACGGGGGCGAAGTGTTATTTTCCGCTAACCACAATGGATATACATTTGAATTCACATAATAAGGATGATAATTGTAATACAATGGAATACCTCCTATTAAAGCTAATGTTCTATCTTATGAATTAATATGATTTGTGGTGTATTGATGCGTGGAATAACAAAAAAGATTAAAATATATAGGCGATTAATGTAAAAGGTGGTAATAATAAAGTGCTTTTAACTAGTAAACAATTATATTTTTTTGTCGATGTATGAAAAGTAATAATAAATAAGTATTATTATTTTCAATATATTTAGGAGGAACAAACCATGAAGTGGACAATAGGAAGAAAAGTTGGAATCTCATTTTCAATTATTATGCTCGTAATAATTATGATGGTTGTTACATCAATTAGAGGCGCTTTAACATTGAATTCCAATACATCGACATTAAATAATGTTATTATTCCAGAAATAGGATTGCTTAATAAAATAAATGCTCTAACGGACCGTATGTTTATTAATACGCAAAAAAACTTATTATCTGAAGATCAACCATTTAAAGAAAAGTATTCAGAAGAGATTTCGGCTATTACGAAACAAATTGACGAATCTTTGAAATCGTACGAAGTTTATGTGGTGTCGGAACAGGGAAAAGCCGAATTTGCAACGTTTAAATCGAACTGGGAAAATGTATTCGAAAAGAACAATGAGGTAATTCGTTTAAACAATGCAGGTCAAGAGAATCAAGCGACTCTCGCATATTACGAAGTAGAGCCTCTTTATGAAAAAATGCAGAAGAATATGGATGACCTACTCGTTTTATTAGACGAACAATCAGAAAATATCCACAATGAGGGAATGACTGAATTTAAGAGAACGGTTACTTTCATAATTGGAGCAAGTGTGATTGCTTTCATATTAACAATAAGCATTATTTTCTTCTTTATTCGTGTTATTAAAAAGCCAGTTGAATTACTGTCTGAACAAGTGAAGCAATTAGCAGATGGCAATTTAGCTATTGAACCGATAATCATCAAAAATCAAGATGAAATTGGTCAGTTAGGGTTGGATTTTAATAGTATGTTAGCTAATCTTAAGGGCTTAATTGGCGGGTTACAAACGCATATTCAAACGGTTGCTGCGACATCAGAGGAGTTGTCTGCGAGTGCCGAAGAAACAAGTAAGGCAACAGATCAGATTACTGCTGCAATGGTTAATGTTTCAGAAGGGGCAGATCAACAAGTACATGGTGCGAGAACGAGCAACGAGGCGATCACAGAAATGGTAACAGGGATGGATCATGCTACATCGTCGGTGCAGTCTGTTTTTGACTTAGCCGTTTCTACAAAAGAATATACATCTGTCGGGGCATCTATGATGGATCAGGCAATGGAACAAATGAAGAATATCCAAAATACATCAAATGAAACATCGAAAATTATTTTATCTTTAGGAGAGAAATCGACAGAAATTAGTCAAATTGTAGGGCTTATTACAACCATTGCGGATCAAACGAACTTACTGGCATTAAATGCAGCGATTGAGGCAGCAAGGGCTGGTGAATATGGAAAAGGCTTTGCGGTCGTAGCTGATGAGGTACGGAAATTAGCCGAGGATTCTTCAATTGCAGCCAATCAAATTCGTGATGTCATTGTATCCGTTCAAAAGGAAGTAGCTGAAGCGGTCAATGCGATGGAAAAATCGACGAATAATGTCAATGAAGGGATTGCGCTTGTGAAAAATTCAGAAGAAAATTTCCAAGGTATTTCTTCAATGATTGGCAATGTATCCTCACAAACAGAAAATATTTCGGCCATTATCGAACAACTAAGTGCGAATACAATTAGTATTAAAGGTCAATTAAATGAAGTCTCTATTTTATCAGAGAGTTCATCTGATCAAGCGCAAACCGTTGCAGCAGCTGCTGAAGAGCAAAATGCAACGATGGATGAAATTTCAAAATCTGCCTATGCATTAGGTGAGTTATCTTCAGAGCTTCAAGAAATGGTACAACAATTTAGAATATAAGTGCGGTTACAAACAGCGTTACATATCGTTGGCTCTCACAATGTTGGAGAACTAATGGATATGTAGCGCTTTTTATTTACGTTCGAACGTCTGTTGCAAATGGATGTACAAACGATAAACAGAACTATCTATAAGCTTATTACTAAATGGAGAAGTATATGTTTAAACTATTTTCCTTCATACTGATTACAATAAAGGCGTTTAGTGGTAGTATAGTATTATTATGGCTATAAAACATACGGGAGAATTATCTGTTTTATGCAAAAAGGAGAGGAGGTTTGTATTGATGCAGAAAAAAGGTGCAAAAATTCCTTTTTACAAACAGCTAGTTCAATTCGTACTTGTATCTATTATTTTACTTGCAATGCTTATTTTTTGGAGTGAAGGAGTATATGGTGTCTTTATAGTGGATAATTATGTAACGATCCACTTGCTAATTGAAATTTTTATTATTGTTGTGTCACTGACCATTGCGATTCAGTCTTGGTTAATTTCACCATATATCTTATCTAGTGTACGTCTTTGTTTAGGAGCCTTGTTTTTAACTGTTGGTTTACTTGAAATGATACATACTCTATCTTATAAAGGAATGCCATTTTTTCTTACGGAGAGCATGACCTATGCTCCAACATGGTTTTATATGATATCTAGGCTAATATTGCCGATAGGTGTTATCGTAATATTGACTGTCAAGGAAAAAACAATTAGCGCATCTTACCGGTGGATTGTATATAGCATATCTTTGCTTTTCTCAATAGGTTGTGTTGTTCTTGTCTATGCTCAAATGCCTTGGTTACCGTCACTTGTTCAAGAAGGCAGTGGACCGACTGTTTTGAAAATAACTTTACAGTATGCCGCTATTTTTCTTCAATGTATCGTGCTGCTATTTTTGATGTATTACTTTAAGCGGGCACCTAGAATAATGTTTTATATGATATGTGGTTCCGTCTATTTAATAATGAGCGATGTTCTTTATACAACTTACAATGATGTGTATGATATTAAAAATTTTGTGGGACATATTTTGCAATTATTGGCGTCCTACTTATTTTTTAGAGCGATTTATTATTCTTCCATTGAAGAGCCGTTTCAGCAATTGACCGAGACGCAAAAGCATTTGAAAAATTCTCAAGAAAAAATGCAATTTATGGCTTATCATGATGATATTACAAATTTACCGAATGAACGCTATTTGATGGAAAATTTAAAGAAAAGAATATACATAAATGATTCACAAAGTGCTATTTTAGCCATAGAAATTGATCGTTTTTCAACATTTAAAGCATCACTAGGAAAGACGTGCGCAGACCAAATGTTAGGGATGACTGCGAAAAGACTACAACAAATATTACCTGGAAAATATGTACTTAGTATTTTAAGGGATGGGTCATTTATACTTGTTATAGATGATATGAAAAATACTCAGTATTTGATGCAGTTAGCTCTACAATTGCAGCAAATTATGAAAGAGCCTTTCGATATACAACACTTTTCGCTGAAAGGAGTTTTAAATATTGGAATTGCTCTGTATCCGGTAGATGCGAAAAACGAAGAAGAGTTCGTGATGGCTGCAATATATGCGATGGATGAAGCGAGGAAACACCCTTCACGTATTAAGTTTTATGAAACAACAATGTCCTATGGTATGGCGGAAAAAGTTATTTTAGAAAACGATTTACATAATGCACTCGAAAATGATGAGTTATTTTTAGAATATCAACCACAAATCAATATACAGACAGGAGAAATTGTATCTGTCGAAGCACTTGTGAGATGGCAACATCCTAAAAAGGGATGGATATCGCCAAGTGTATTTATCCCAGTTGCAGAAGAATCGGGTTTAATCATTCCGATTGGACAATGGGTATTGGAAACCGCATGTATGCAAGTAAAGCAGTGGGAGCAAGAAGGTTTGCCACCATTAAAAATCGCTGTCAACTTATCAATTGGTCAGTTATTCCAACAAGATTTAGTGGAGATGGTACAGAAGGTGCTTGAAAAAACAGCACTTCAACCGCAATATTTACAATTAGAAATTACGGAAAGTATGACAATTAATATTGACCATATGAGCGCTGTTTTACAGGATTTAAAAAAACTAGGCATCACAATAGCAGTGGATGATTTTGGAACAGGCTATTCATCTTTAGCTTATTTAAAAGATTTTTCCATTGATTGTTTAAAAATAGATCGATCCTTTATGCAAAAAATCCAGACTAACTCTACGGACGAAGCACTTGTCGCTATGATTATATCAATGGCGAAACATCTGCAATTAAAAGTCGTTGCGGAAGGAATTGAAGAGGTTGAACAGCTAGCCTATTTAAAAGGTAGTCATTGTGAAACGGTGCAAGGATACTTATTTAGTAAACCGATTCAACCAAAGTTATTGCAGGAAAATTATGGAGAAATTCGCGACAATGCGCAACGTATATTAAAGCAACTGGCATTGATTGAAGCATAAAACAATACTAATCTTTTATGTAAAAAGAGAATCCCACTGAGCTGAAAATGAGCTTAGTGGGATTTTCTACCTAATATAAGTGATTAGCTATTTTCATCGGAACTTCAAGTTAAACAAAAATTAGCCATAAAACAATAGAAATCGAGATAGTTGTTAAACCTTGTAATAAAGTTGCCATTGTTTGTGCTTTGTAAGCTTGTGTGACTGTCATGCCACTATATTGTGCAATGACCCAGAAGAAGCTGTCATTGACATGTGAAACAGTCATAGCACCTGCACCAATAGCCATCACAACAAGTGCTAATGGGAATGCGCCCTCTACTCCAGCTGTTACAAGCATTGGTGCGATTAAAGTAGATGTAATAACTAACGCAGTTGTGGATGAACCTTGTGCGGTTTTTAGCGCAGCTGCAATTAAAAACGGTACGAGTAAAAATAATGCGCCTTCTGATAAAGATCCTAAATCCATTTTTTGTAGCATTTCGCCAACGCCTGTTTCTTTAATTATTGTTCCGAATGAACCACCCGCAGCTGTAATTAATAAAATCGGCGCAGCATCTTTTAAGCTATCACCAACCCAGCCCGTCAGCGTTTCTTCTTTGAAATTTGGCATTAGTGGGAATGCTGCTAAAACCCCCAATAATAATGCGACGATGGGACTACCAATGAAGCGTAAAATCATATTGAATGTCGATTCTGAATCCCCGACAAGTGTAGCAATCGAACCGATCCCAATTAAAATAATTGGTAGTACGATTGGAAAAAATGCGCTAAATGTAGAAGGCATCTTTCCAAATGATTTGATGACATCTTCGTAATCCATAGCATCTTCTTTATCTAACGGAACTTCAATTTTACTGGCTACTTTTACAGCCCATAAATAACCAACGAATGTTGCTGGAATGGCAACAAGTAAACCAACAAGTATAATTGTCCCTAAATATTGTGAAGCACCGATATTTCCTGCCGCTGCAATTGGACCTGGTGTTGGTGGAACAAGAACATGCGTTGCAAATAAGCCTGTTGCTAAGGCAACTCCCATAGAGGCAATTGTTACTTTAGCTCGCTTAGCTAACGATTTTTGTAAGCTTGATAAAATGATGAAGCCTGAATCACAAAATACAGGAATGGATACAATGTAACCAATAATAGACATCGCTAATTGCGGATGCTTTTCCCCAACAAGGCGCAGTACGACTTCAGCCATACGATACGCAGCACCTGAGCGCTCTAAAATTACTCCAATCATCGTTCCTGCCACAATCACAATCCCGATGCTCGTCATCAAACTGCCAAAGCCCGTATTAATATTTGTGACAACGTCTAACAGTGGCATCCCGCTTGCAATACCAACAAAGAATGAACTAAAAATTAATGCTAAAAATGGATGAAGCTTCAACTTAGCCGTTGCGAATACAACAAATAATACCCCTAGTAAAATAATGAAAAATAACATTCTCACTCACTCCCTATAGTTTTGTATGGGTAAAGAAATTTGCGACACATTGTTCCAAAAGCTTAGCTGGCATTGAAAGGGCTTCATCTATTGTTACTTTATTATTGACAATAGATGTCATATATTGAAAGTTACCCTGTAGTTGCTCAAAGTCTTCGATAATTGCTGATACTAAAAGCGTAGGGATTTGATGTGCTTTCGCCATTTGTGCGACGCCGTACGGGGCTTTCCCGTGCAATGTTTGCGCATCGGATTTACCTTCGCCAGTAATAACTAAGTCCACATTGGTTAATTTTTGTTCAAGTGCTACTTGTTGTAATACGAGGTCAATACCTTGTTGAAATTGTGCCTGACAGAAAGCGATAAGTGCACCACCCATCCCGCCAGCCGCACCAGCTCCTTTTCGTGTATGCAAATGAATGCCTGTCGTTTGTTCAACGATATCAGCCCAATGTTGTAGGGCCCCATCAAATAATGGGATGTCTTTTTGTAATACGCCTTTTTGTGGACCAAAAATAGCGGTCGCCCCATTTTCACCAATAAGCGGATTATCTACATCGCAAGCGACGATGAAGCGTGAGTCAACAATACGTGAATCCCACGTGGAAAAGTCGAAACTAGCCAAACGTTGTAAACCAAATATAGATGCTTCAACTGGATTTCCTGCCTCGTCATTTAACTGTAATCCGAGTGCGCGGAGCATGCCGACACCACCATCATTTGTAGCGCTTCCACCGATGCAAATAATAAAATTACGATAGCCGTCGTTTAGTGCATGTTGGATAAGTTCACCTGTTCCAAAGGATGAAGCAATATGTGGTTTTTTTTCGCTGTTGTGTAACAGGGTAATCCCTGAAGCTTGGGCCATTTCGATGACACAGGTTTGGTTATTACCAAGAACTCCGTACGTCGCTTCATGGGGGCGATGCAATGGGTCATGTACAAATCGCTGTACAAAATGGCCATTCGTAGCTGAAACAAGTGCTTCCATAGTGCCTTCTCCACCATCTGCAATTGGTAGTTTTTCTGTCTTACAACGAGGTAATGCTTGCTTGACACCTTTTTCTATAGAATCTGCAACTTCAGATGCAGATAAGGTACCTTTGAAAGAATCCGGACTAATCAAAATATTCATTTTATTCCTCCCTTTAAGCGCTTACATTTATTATAAAAATATCTCGAACATATATCATTATGTTTACTGTATAATTAAATTGTATTATTACAGATTATTTTTTATACGAGGTGTATAAATGCTATCTATAAAATTGGCAGAAGAAATTGTGAAACAAACTTCTATGCGTCTGCATTATAATATCAACGTAATTGATTTAGATGGAGTTATTTTAGCTTCTGGTGAAAAAAAACGTATCGATTCCTTACACGATGGCGCGTTAGAAGTAGTTAGAAGTCAGCAAGTTGTAATGATTGAAGAAAATCAACATGCCGAATACCCAAACTGTAAGCCAGGCATTAATTTACCATTGACTTACAACGGAAGGATTGTAGGGGTGATTGGGATTACAGGTAAGCCAAAAGAATTAGAAGAAATTGCACAACTTGTCCAACTAACAACAGAAATGATCATCCATCAGGCATTTATGGAGACGGAAAGTGAGTGGCAGCAGAAAAATAGTGAGCTGTTAGTGAAGGCGCTTCTTGAAACGACAACGCTCACTCCAACATTATTGCACAGAATTAATAAATTGCCATTTCCACTTGTAGGCCCGTTTCATTTTTTACTAATAGAAGAAACGATGATGACTGCATCCAATAAAATTTACTTGAAGCTCGAAGAAATGCTCTATCGTCAGCCTGTGCTATTTGGTCAGCTAAATTTAACGACGTATTATATATTAGTCGGCCACACATACCCATTGAATCAATTCATCAAAAAGCTCTCTAAAATTCAGCAACTGTTTCATGTACCGATAGGAATCAGCATGGCGATTGAGGAAATTTCCATGCTGAAAAAAGCTTATGAGGCTGCCAAGTTTTCGCTTGCTTTTTCGCACCAGCGTAACGCAATCGTGACATTTGAAGAAATTGAGATATATACATTGCTTCAGCGTAAAAAATCTGAGCAAGTAGCTATTTTTCATGAAAAAACGGTCGAACAGTTGGATGCCAAATTAATACATACGTTGAAGAAATTCTTTGAGTGTAACTTAGAAATATCGACCACGGCAAAGGAACTAGACATTCACCGTCATACGTTAAGTTATCGTTTGAAAAAGGTGGAGCGTTTAATTGGTTACAATCCTCAATCTTTTAAAGATGCCAGCATAATTCAGCTCGCCTTTCTATTAGCAGAGCAGCCGGTATAAATGAAGAAAAGGAGCTACTCCGTAAATGGGTAGCTCCTTTTCAACGAATCAAGCGAATAATTGTTGAATCGCATGTTCAATATCAAGCATCGATGCATTTGGCTCAAATCGAGTGATTACTTTACCATGCTGGTCAACTAAAAACTTGGTGAAATTCCAACGAATATTATGTCCGAGTAAATAATCGGGGTGCTCTTCCACAATTCGGTTGTACAACATTTTTTGTTGCATCGTGTCTGTTGCCATTGGGGTTACATCGACTTCATGCTTTAAATAATTGAATAAAGGATGTGTCATTTCACCATTCACTTGCACTTTGTCAAAAATAGGGTAAGTTACACCGAATTGCCCTTTGCATTGTGCCGCGGATTGTTCACCGCTTTCAGGATTTTGATTGCCAAACTGATCACAAGGGAAGGATAATATTTCTAAACCTTGTGCTTCGTATTTAGTATAGAGTTTTTGCAAATCTTCATATTGATATGTAAATTGACACTGGCTCGCTGTGTTCGTGATCAACATAACTTTTCCACGATATGTTTGCATAGATAAAATGTCACCATTTGCTTTTTTAGCTAAATAATTATAAATACTCATAAAACACCTCTAGTAAGTAATATTATTCTATTATAGCGAAAAGAATATTGGAAGTCTAAAAGACTGTTCTTACACATGGATATCTTTCTGCAACGGGTGAATATAGATCTTTGGAAATTGTGATTTAGGGTTATATTTTAGTAGTGCTGGCTTAAAAATTGTCTCACGTGCATTTCGCGTGAGGCTTTTTTTATGTTGTGTGGTGTCTAAAATTCGATTGTACGTGTTAGATGATAATTGAACTTTCAAATAATTAGGTAATATATTCTTTACATAAGGTAAAAAATATATTACACTCAATTTGTCAGTAGGAGGTAATGATGGTGATAAATGGAGAAAGAAAAATTCAAAATCGAATTGTTGTGTTAAGAGCTGAAAGAGGATTGTCCCAAAGAGAAATGGCAGATAGATTAGGCGTGAGTAGGCAGACAATTATTTCTCTTGAAAAAAATAGATACAACCCTTCGTTAAAATTAGCATTTGATATTTCGCTCATGTTTGGAGTGGATTTGCACGAAGTTTTCCAGTATGAAATAGAGGAGGAAAAGTAGGTATGGCTATTTTTTTAGCAAGTTTATCCCTTATTTACGTATTAATTTTCTTTATTGCTGTTTTTATTTCGTTAAAATTTGAATGGAGTGAAGAGAACAAAGATGAGCGTGGAAAAAGCATTTCAAGTAAATCGTACGGTATCGTATTTCCTTTAATGCCTTTAGGTTGGTTTTTACTTGAGTTATATGACCGATATATTGGTTCACTCAGTTATGATGCATATAAATTAGCTATTTGGTATTTACTTACAGGGTTAATGATTCTTCAAGTAATTATCTTAAGCGTTTTAAAAAGGAAATATTAAGTTGAACGCTGTTATTCACCAAATAATAAACATTAGGGAGCTGCTGTATGAATATTTACGCGTGGATCGGGACATTGGGTATTATTTTTCTTACACTCTTGCCGTTACGCAAAAAAGCGAACAGGACTAAAGAGGGAATTCGAAAGGCAATTATCACAGTAGTCATCGTGCTTGGAATCATCATTGCTGTGTTGGTTTTTAATATGAATTATCCATTTGCATTCATTGTTGGTGTCATCGCTATGATCCTATTCGATAAAAAAACATATACGAAGAAACGCTTGCTCATTTATAGTTCGATAATTGTTGTTATTGGGATTGCAGTTTATTCCGTTTTCCGAGATAATCCCGATTATGTTTTGGATCATTTAAAGGAAAATCCACAAACAACTTCCCTTTACGTAGCGGAAAACGGTATGGAATTCATTACATATCAATCGGATATAGTGAGGCCGCTCGCAAGTACAGTGAAAATGCTCGTTGCCGTTGAATACGCAATGCAAGTCGATGCAGGCATTCTTTCTAAGGACAGTACCGTGTCGCTAGATAGTTTAAATCGTTTATATTATAAAAATTCGGATGGCAATGGACATGAATCATGGTTGGAAGCGATGGACATTGAAGGGAAAAATACTGTCGTTACATTACATGATGTTGCAAAAGGAATGATTACTTACAGCTCAAATGCCAATACAGATTATCTTATTCATATACTTGGCATAGAAAAAATCAATGAGCGCGCAAAACTTCTAGGTCTGACACAGCATGAAAAAGTATATCCAATAGGCAGTGCACTTTTAATATCAAAAATGGTAGAAACTTCGTTGTTAAAGGAACAGCAGTTAATTGAAAATCTTAATGAAATGCCAATGGAAACGTATCGTTCTACAGCAGAACAATTAAGTGAACGAATGAGGGAAAGAACCATCAAAGTTGAAGAAATTCCTTTTGATATACCTATGAATTTACAGAGAGTATGGTCGGATCGGCTCATAGGTGCATCCGCTAATGATTACGGGAAGTTGTTGGCAATCATATCGAATGACGAACTTCCGGGTGGGGCATCCGACATCGCAAGGGACTTACTCGAATGGCCAATGCAATTAAACAAAGGAAATCAGCAGCGCTTTGCCCACTTTGGTGCAAAAGGTGGCTCGACTGCATTTATATTGAATGACGCTTTGTATGCAGAAGATCATAATGGGAATAAAATCGAATTCGTCATTTTGACAGATGATTTGAACCTCTGGCAAGCCCAAATGCTTCTATATAATATGAATTCCTTTGAATCAAAAATGCTTGGCGATAAAGTTTATCGTCAAAAAGTCCAAAAAGAGCTATCTGAATCATAATGTAATAAAGTAGCTTTGAACAGTTCCTTCTGGCGCAAAATACAAGTAGTATAAGCCTTGAACTGCAAGTGTAGTTCATCGATTTTTGCTTGATGATGGGCGCCTTTTAGAGTATACATCCTTAATAATTCTTGTTCGTTTAAGCAAGTGTTAGTATCCACCATGACACAATATAGAAGGAAGCGCTGTGGAATACTTCTAACTATAAGGAATATAATAGGAAGGTGAATCTTTAACACTTATTAGAGATGGGATGGGGAGAGAATATGAGCAAAATAGGCAATGACCATTTAACTGAAACGAGAGATCATTTAATAAACGAAATTGATTCATTAAGTGAGAGTCAATTAAATTGGAAGTCTAATTTAGAAAGCTGGAGTATTGCTCAAGTTTGCCATCACCTCGTTTTGGTCGAAGAGTCGACTATAAAAGCAATTGCCTGGGGGGTAAAAGCAGGTGAACCTACGCAATCAGAGCGTAAAAAAGTAGAGCAACACATTTTAGATAGGACGAAGAAAATAATTGCCCCAAAAATCGTTGAACCTGATACGAAATTATTTGAAATGCAGCAAATAAAAGATTTGCTAAATGATTCACGAATAAAATTACATTCGTTACTTAGCACGGTAGAAGATAAATCGATGCTAGCGAAAAAATCAGTGAAGCACCCAGCTCTTGGTGAATTGCGACTAGATCAATGGATTGAACAAATTTATTTACATGAGCAACGACACATCGAACAAATAAAAGAGATAAGAAGTCTTTATGAAGAATTGACTGAAGCTTTTTCATCGGATCACATTCAATAACCAACCTATTTTGTAAGTGTGGAATGGACCTTGTATTATAGAAGTCTAACTGAATCTGAACATGCATTCGGAATGTACGTTCTCTTTTTGCTGAAACTGTGTTAAATTTAAAGTGTATAATTTATCAACAGGCAAGGAGACTTATGGACTTATGCTAGGAAACACACACATCGCAGGGGGCATCACAGCAAGTCTTGCTTTTGCACAAATTTCAACTAATAATCCGTTTATATTGGTAGGGGCAGGCATTATCGGTGCATTGCTGCCAGATATATGCCACGGCGGGAGTAAAATTGGGCGGGCATTTCCCATTAGTTCGAAAGTCGTCAATAAATTATTTGGGCATCGATCTTTCACGCATAGTTTGCTTTTTTTATTTTGTATAGCGATGCTTATGAATACTTTCGTCCCATATAAAACGTTCACAATCGGTTTATTACTAGGGATGATCAGTCATTTGATTCTTGATATGGGAACGAGGCAGGGAATTAAATTATTTTTCCCAATCAAAATTAGAGTCCGTTTGCCCCTCACGATTAAAACAGGTGGCAAAGTGGAACAGGTTATTTTTGCAGCGCTCTGTGTATTATCCCTGTATTTTAGTTACGAGATGATTATGGATATAGTGAAAATTACGTAAGCAATACAAGCGTTCTATTAAATTATCAAAATGAAACAGGTATAGAAAAATGACTCATTTTTCTATACCTGTTTTATTTTATAAAAATAGAAGTTTTCCATTTACATAAGTAGGGGATGAATATAAATATGGATGCTAAATTAGTATTTGTATACAGTATTAAAAATGATAATATCTCGAACGGAAGGACTTGAAAAGAAATAATTGTTGTAAAATGATCGGATTAGTTCTTTGGTAGTAGTATCTAAATACCCTTTTATTCGGCAAAAAATCCTATATATTGAAATGGGTAGTAGTGCTATGTTATGATTAAAGTATAATAAGAATATAGTTAATATTATTGCTTATTGAGGAGTTTTTCGATAGATTTACACGTTTTATTATTTTTAGATTACTAAAATAGAGCCGTAAGAAGAAAACCAAAAAATAATATGTATAGGAACTGTATGGAATACTAGCCAACAGTACATTGTGAAAGGGGAAGCTATTAACTATGGGTTTACGCAATGCTAAAATAGGAAAAAAACTACTTTTCTTAATATCATTTTCAATTTTAACCTTTTTCCTAATCGGGGGAACAGGATTTTATTACATGAATGATATGAAGAAATACTCTGAGCAGATGTATGAAGATGCGCTACTTCCTATAAAGTGGCAAGCAGAAATCCGTACGAATAACCGAGCAATCGATGGTTTTACGTTGGAAATGTTGTTGTCAACTGATACGAAAGAGCAGCAAGCATTAAAAGTACAAGTTGTAGATCGATTAAACCGCAACGCTGAAATAATTGAAGGTTTAGAAAAAGGTATATTATCAGAAACAGAGTTAGAGAGACTAAGTACGTTTAAGATTTTATATGAAAAATACGAACAAGACCTACAAAAAAGCATGGGCTTAATTATAGCTAAAGATGCTAGTTTTGATTATCAAGATTACCAGGAAACACTTAAAGAACCAATCGAGAGAAGCAATGAAATTTTGGATGAACTAAAAGTTTACTTAGAGACGTATGCAGATGATTTGGATGAGACGATTACAAAAAGTGTGAAAATGAGCAATATTATCGTTGTAACAGTCATTATCGTAGCGCTTTTATTTAAAATTGCTATGGGGATTATAATAGCCCGTATGATTATCAATCCATTGAAAGATATGGAAACGTTAATGATCAAAGCAGAAAATGGTGATTTAACTGTTGAAGGCAAGTATCGTTCGGCAGATGAAATCGGCGTACTAACAACTTCTTTTAATAATATGGTATCAAAATTAAGAGAATTGATGGGGCAAGTAAATAGTACTTCTGAGCAAGTAGCAGCTTCTTCTGAAGAATTAACAGCGAGTGCTGAGGAGTCTAGTAAGGCAAGTGGAGATATTGCACAAACCGTACAAGACGTTGCAACGGGTGCAGAGCGTCAAGTAGAAGGAACGCAAGAAAGTAAGGCAGTAGTAGAGGAAATGGTCACTAGTATTCAATTAATTGCATCCAACACACAAGAGATTTCTGAAAATGCAATAGAAGCTTCACAAAAAGCATTAGAAGGAAACGAAGCAATACAATCTACTATTGAACAAATGGGCTCGATTAATACGACAGTTGCTCAATTGTCCCAAGTTGTAGAAGGCTTAGGTGTACGCTCTCGAGATATCGGAGAAATTATTGAAGAAATTACTGACATTGCAACACAGACGAATTTATTAGCATTAAATGCAGCTATTGAATCTGCAAGAGCAGGAGAACATGGTAAAGGCTTTGCCGTTGTAGCAGATGAAGTTCGAAAATTAGCCGAACAATCCGCACAATCCGCTAGTAGAATTGCAGAAATGATTTCATTTATACAAAAGGAAACACAAATTGCTGTAGAGTCAATGGAACAAACAACAAATGAAGTAACAAATGGAATAGAAGTAGTAAATCAAGCAGGCGAATCCTTTGGACAAATCCGTATGTCAGTAGACAATGTTTCGGATCAGTTACAAAAGGTGTCTGTTGCAGCACAACAAATTACAGTAGGCGTTAATCGTGTCCTGCAATCTGAAGAAAGATTAGCGGAAATTGCCCAAGATGCGGCAAATGGTACACAAAATATCGCGGCTGCTACTGAAGAACAGTTAGCATCTATGGAAGAAATTGCAGCTTCTGCAGATTCATTAGCAAGCTTAGCAGAAAGCTTACAAGAACAAATTGAATTCTTTAAAGTATAAACCATCAATTCAATGGAATACTTTGAATTGCCCGCCAATGATATTCATTGGCGGGTTTTTGCTGTTTATAAACGATCATGTTCTTTCGGTGATTTCAAATACCAACACCTTTACTTCGTTCATCCCCAGCGGCTGCTTTCAAAAATCATCTAGAGAAAGAGGACTAAAATATTAGTATTCTTTAAAATCAAGATAAAGTCCATCAACATACATTGTAGTAATGGTCCAGGCGATTTCCTCTATTGAAGATGTTGTTTTATTTTGAATGATATCCCATTGATAATTTTCATTTGTATAAAACCAAGATTTAGCGACTAATTCAGCTTTTAAATCTGTTCGAGCTAACCCCATCGTTTGAGCGTAAGTAATATCTTTTGTAATGAAGTGAATATTGGCTTGTCGAATTTTATTCCATTTTGTATGGACGGAATGGGATAAACCAATTGCTTCTGAAAAAAACCTTCATTATTTTTTCGTTGGACTTAGCCATATTTAGAAAGGCTGTTACTTGTTTGAGGATAAGTTGCCTTGCTTCTCTTTTTGATGTAGGTAAAAAAGGTGTATTAGCCATGTCTAAAAACTCCTGCATCACATTTTCCATTAACATAATTAATAGCTCATCTTTGCCCTTGAAGTGTACATAAGCCGTACCGTAACCTGTTTTTGCTCGTTTAATTATTTTTGAAATAGTCGTTTTTTCAAATCCTACTTCATAAAATAATTCACGCGCCGCATCGAGTAGTTTCTGGCGCGTCATAATAGAACGTATATTTCTTCCATCTGTTGTTTTTTCTTCATTTCTCATGTGACGAGACCTCCTATTGTACAAGTATTTCATAGGGGAATGCACTGTGTTTTGTAGTTCTTTCTGATATATTCGAAATAATTTTGTATTAGAACAATTTGACTTAAAGCCTTAGCACGATATCAGGGACAAATATATAACGTAAGTAT
Source organism: Solibacillus sp. FSL K6-1523 (assembly GCF_038005225.1). NCBI lineage: Bacteria > Bacillati > Bacillota > Bacilli > Caryophanales > Caryophanaceae > Solibacillus > Solibacillus sp. FSL K6-1523. The sequence continues at coordinate 2,840,014 of NZ_JBBOSU010000001.1, read as the reverse complement.
AAGGGGGGCTTTATATTGAATTTTTGTGTTTATTTTATCTACCAAAATAATTAAAAGAAAAATATTTTTTTAAACATATTGACACGATGTCAGTATTATAATGAATTACATCAAAATTCAGATGACTTTAACCATTAAAAGGGGGCGATGTTTTTGAGTAAAGAAATTAGCTTACTCACACGAGAAAATGCACAACAACAAGATTTACAAGACGAATTTTATCCATATCGTGAGGAATTTTATTTACAACCAGGTGTTATTTATCTTGACGGGAACTCATTAGGGCTCATGTCAAAACGTGCAGAATTAAAAGTGGCAGAACTGATGGAATCATGGAAAACGTATGGGATTGAAGGGTGGACAAAAGGGGAGTATGCATGGTTTTTCTTATCTGAAAAGCTAGGCGAAATGTGTGCACCACTTGTAGGAGCTTTAAGTGAAGAAGTGATTGTAAGCGGTTCCACGACATCGAATATTCATCAACTTATTTCAACGTTTTACAAGCCAAAAGGAAATCGAACGAAAATTGTTGCGGATGAACTAACATTTCCATCGGATATTTACGCGCTTCAAAGCCAATTGAAACTAAGAGGGTATGATCCAGCAGAGCATTTAATACAGGTGAAAAGTCGTGATGGTAAAGTTATTTTAGAAGAGGATATTATCGCAGCCATGACGGAAGAGGTCGCGTTAATTTTCCTGCCAACTGTGTTGTATAGAAGTGGTCAGCTATTGGATATTCAGCGCCTAACTGCTGAAGCACATGCCCGTGGAATTTGTATCGGATTTGATGCGTGTCATTCCATTGGGGCAATTCCGCATACCTTTAGTGACTGGGGAGTTGATTTTGCCGTATGGTGCAATTATAAGTATTTGAACGGTGGACCGGGATCGGTAGCAGGTATGTATATGAATAAAAAACATTTCGGTATACAACCTGGATTAGCAGGCTGGTATAGTTCGAAAAAAGACAAACAGTTTGATATGGAACACACTTTACATGTAGAAGAGTCAGCTGGGGCGCTACAATCGGGAACACCGCATGTCCTAAGTTTGGCGCCAATCATTGGTTCTTTGGAAATATTCGCTGAGGTAGGCATTGAAAAAGTGCGTCAAAAATCCCTGCATATTACACAGTACATGACAGACTTAATCAATCAAGAGTTGTCAGGGTTAGGTTTTACAATCGGTAATCCGAGTGAGGATGCTAGACGCGGTGGACATATTAGTTTAGAGCATGACGAAGCTGTACGAATTTGCAAATCTTTGGTGGAAAATCGAATTATTCCAGATTTCAGACCGCCAAATATTATTCGTTTATCACCGATTGCATTTTATACATCTTATGAGGAAGTATGGCAAACAATCCAAACGATCAAGACAATCGTAACTGAAAAGCACTATGAGAAATTTGATAATAAACGTAATGTTGTCTCGTAATCTATTTAGGAACGGGAGGAGTTCGTTATGAAAAATGACAATAGTTTTCAAGATATTATCGAACGGGAAAAAGGGTTAAATCGTAGTTTAACGACAGGTCAATTGACGATGATTGCTATTGGTGGTGCAATCGGAACTGGGTTATTTTTAGGGAGTGGCTTGGCTATTGGTTTGGCGGGTCCGAGTGTCATCATTAGTTATGCCATTGGTGCATTGATTGCACTATTATTAATGGGCTGTTTGGCAGAAATGACAGTGGCTCATCCTGTTACAGGTTCATTTGGGGCATATGCAGAACGTTATATTAACCCATGGGCAGGTTTTAGTGTTCGCTATTCTTACTGGTTTAGTTTAGTTTGTGCAATTGGAACAGAAGTCACGGCTGTTGCGGTATATATGAAATATTGGTTCCCTACAGTTCCTGCAATTGTGTGGATTATAGTATTCGCAGCTATTTTAATCTATGTCAACCTAACGAGCGTTAAGATGTTTGGAACTGTTGAATATTGGTTTTCGGTAATAAAAATCGCAGCGATTGTTGGATTTATTATTTTAGCGGTTTATGTAATCGTTGGTGCGGATAGCTCATCAGCGATAGGTATCCAAAATTATTCGAATGATGGCGGATTCTTCCCGAACGGACTGTGGGGAATGTGGATTGCTGTATTTATTTCGTTATTTAGTTACTTAAGTATTGAAATGATTGCAGTTAGTGCGGGAGAAGCAAAGGATCCAGAAAAGGCAGTTCCAATTGCGCTTCGTTCAGCAGTTGTCCGTCTCGTGTTATTTTATTTGTTAACACTATCGCTTATGTTAATGATTGTTCCTTGGGGTGCGGCTGGGGTGGATAAAAGCCCATTTGTTAAAGTAATGGAAATTGTAAATATTCCAGGTGCAGCAGCCATTATGAATTTCGTAGTCCTTGTGGCGGCACTTTCAGCTATGAATAGTCAATTATATATTTCTACACGTATGATGTTTTCATTGTCTCGTGGTGGCTTTGCTCCGAAAATACTTGGAAAACTAAACAAGAAATCTGTGCCATCTATTGCATTATTTACTTCCGTTATTGGCATTGTCTTCGCAACAATTTTCACCGTGGTAAAACCTGATTCGGCTTTCGCCTTAATGATTTCACTTTCTAGTTTTGGCGCCATGTTTGCTTGGTTTATGATTTTTGTCACACATCTATTTTTCAGACGGAAATGGAATGCAACGAATGGACGTAAATTACCGGTGAGAATGATTGGATTCCCTTATTTAACGATACTTGGAGCTGTTCTTCTAGCTTCAGTTGTTTTATCAACGTGGTTTTCACCTGATTTTAAAGCCACATTAACACTCGGATTCCCGTGGCTGCTCTTTATCTCAATTTGTTACTTTATTTGGAAGAAAGCCAACGTAAAGAAGATAAATGAGTAGAAGAAGTGGAAGGCGATAGAGCAAAATAAATCCTGTATGGTGGAGCAAGTTTGACCGCTATACAGTTTTTTTCTTGAATCGGTTAAAAATGTTGGAAAAAGTACTAATTTACCCCTTTTTAATCTCTCTATGTGCGTGTATGGTTTAGAAAGAGATGTTAATCTACTTAGAGAGAAACGAGGAGTGAATACCTTGACTATTAAAGTAAGAAGTATTGTAGCTTTCGGTTTGATCGTATGCCTCGTCATTTTGATGGGCTTTTTGCAACAACAAAATTCAAAATCACAACTTGCACATATTCAACAAATGAAAGAAGAAACGCTTCAAGCTATGTTACTAGCAGACGAGATGAAATTAGCGGTAGTGCAAGTACAACAATACTTAACAGATATTAGTGCAACACGTGCTCAAAATGGTTTAGATGATGGCTTTGAACTTGCGGAGGAGTACAGTCAAATTTTTAAAAATAATTTGGCTCAACTTCAAAGCTTGCACCCACAAGATAAGGGAAAATTAGAAGAAATTTTAGTAGCTTTTGATGCGTATTATGCGACTGGAAAAAAGATGGCGAATAGCTATATTGAAATGGGTCCGGAACTAGGCAATCAAATTATGTTAGAATTCGATACGACATCCATCGAAATTAATGAAAAAGTAACGGTTTTTCAGCAAAAAAATATTACAGAAATGCAAAACTCATTAGAAAATGTTGAAAACCTTATTAACGATAATAAGAATTCATTTTTAGTGATATTTTCTATTATTTTAGTCGCTTGTATCATTGTTGGCATATTATTCGCGCGCTCAATTATTGTACCGATTAATAAAATGGCTGCGGCGGCGGAAATCATTGCAAAGGGTGATTTACGTCAGGGAGATATCGAAGTTAAAACGAATGATGAAATTAAAAATTTGGCAGGGTCATTTAATTTGATGAAGGGCAATTTACAAAAGTTTATTCACAGTGTGACCGCGAATATAGAGCATTCAACATTAGCTACGGAAGAATTAGCAGCAAGTACGGAAGGGATATCACACACTTCACGTGACATTGCCAAACGTGTAGAAATGATGGCAACGCGTAATAACCAAGCAGCTGCGACTGGACGTGAAAGTTCGATTGCGATGGATGAAACAGCACACGGTGTCCAACGTATTGCAGAAGCTACACAATTACTGCATACGAAAGCTATTAATACACAATCCATTGCACATGAGGGAGAAAAAACACTACACACTGCTGAAGACCAAATGAAGATTATTCAACATTCCTCTCAAGAGACAAATGAGCGTATTCAACAACTAAGTGCCCAATCCGTTGAGATTGTTACGATTACGAAAGTTATTACAGACATTACAGAACAAACGAATCTTCTGGCGCTCAATGCAGCAATTGAAGCGGCTCGAGCAGGTGAGCATGGTAAAGGATTTGCGGTTGTAGCCGATGAGGTTCGTAAGCTAGCAGAACAATCAAAGAGCTCTGCCAATCAAATTGTCGAGTTAGTCACGAATATTCAGCACAACACGAAAGACGTGGAAAATGCTGTACAAGTAACAGTGCTTAATGTTAATGAAGGTGTCCAATTTATTCAAAATGCAGAAACTGCCTTTGCTGAAATAATGGGTGGAATTGAAGAAATGACAGATCAAATTGAAGATGTTTCTGCTTCTACGCAACAAATTTCTGCAAGTACAGAAGAGGTGGCTGCATCTGTCAATGAACTGTCTTCTTCAGCAAATATAATTGCTAAACAATCGGAAGACATTACCGCTACTGTAGAAGAACAAGCAGCAACGATACAAGAGCTAAGTGCTGTGGCAAAAAGTTTGAGCGAAGAGGCACTGTCTGTGAAGGACGAAATAAATAAATTTAACGTGTAAATCAAAAATAAAAGATCAACCCGAAATATAACGGTGTTGATCTTTTATTTTTCAAAGCAAATTTAGAAAATGAAAATAATGTACACACGCAATCAAAATAAAACAGCCAGTCCCCAATACAAGATTGGGAACTGACTGTATAACAATTCGATTTTTTGATGATTTCGAAAAGATTATTGAGCTGAAATCCCGCCGTCAATAACAAATTCAGAACCTGTAGAGTAGCTTGAATCATCAGAAGCTAAGAATGCTACCATGTTTGAAACTTCTTCTGGTTGTGCAACGCGTTTTAATGGAATGTATTTAGCGAATTCTTCAACAGCTGCTTTTGTATCTTCTTGAACAGTCATTGGCGTAGCGATAACACCTGGGTGTACAGAGTTTACGCGAATGCCTTTTGGCGCTAAGCTGATTGCCGCTGATTTAGTCATACCACGAACTGCGAATTTCGTATCTGTGTAACCAATTGCACCAGCTACTAAACCGTTTAATGAAGAAATGTTAACGATTGAACCGCCGCCAGCTTTCTCCATTGAAGGTGCTACTGTTTTCATACCTAAGAATACTGATACTTGGTTAATGTCAACGATGCGACGGTATTCTTCAACTGATACGTCGAACATGCTTTTCGCCATTGTAATACCAGCGTTGTTTACTAATACGTTTACTGGACCGAATGCTTCTTCAGCTTTAGCAACAACTGTCGCCCAATCTTCTTCACTTGCAACGTTTTGTTTAACGAAAATTGCGTTTTCGCCTAGTTCAGCAGCAAATGCTTGTCCTTTTTCTTCATTTAAGTCTGTTAAAACAACTTTTGCCCCTTGTTCTACGAAAAGTTTTGCGTGAGCAGCACCCATACCTTGTGCTGAACCTGTAATAATTGCTACTTTATTGTCTAAACGACCCATAAATAAACACTCCCTAATTACTAAAATTTTTATATGAATTACTCTTCTATTACGAAGATAAGTTCATTATAGTATACGAGTATACTACCGTCAAAGTATTAAGCTTACAAATTTGAAAGCGTTTTATAATAATTCGACAATTTCCTTCTCAGCCACAAAGGGAGTATCGACAGGAGCATAACGTTTTATAACATTGCCTTCGCGATCGACTAAAAATTTTGTGAAGTTCCATTTAATAGCTTGTCCTAAAAAGCCTTTTTTTTCCGATGTTAAATATTGAAATAGCGGATGGGCATCAGGTCCATTTACCTTGACAATTTCATGCATCGGGAATGATACGCCGTAATCGAGGCGGCAAAACTTTGCAGCTTCTTCGCCAGTTTGAAATTCCTGTTTAAATTGATCAGATGGGAAGCCTAAAACGGTGAAACCTTGGTCTTTGTATTTTTGGAATAGCGCCTCTAATTGTGTAAACTGCTTCGTAAAGCCACATTTACTGGCAGTATTCACGATGAGCAGGACATTACCTTTATATTTTTCTAATAAATATTGCTCATGATTTGCAGTGCGCACTGCAATATCATAAAGATTCATTCGATCCCTCCTCGAAAATAAATTGACCGATGATTTAGTAAAAAAAGAATACATACTATGATTATCGTACCCAATTTCATCCAAACTGTAAAATAATAAGGCGAATATATCAAATTCTTATACTGTAGAAAAATGTCGAAAAAATGTCCTTCTCCTCGAAAGATTATTTGAATATGACAAATGTCACTATGGTGAAAACGTTTTCTCCTATACATTTTGTGGAGAGTTAAAATACATATTCAAGGGGCTCACGATTTATGGCAAAAAAGATTGCATGGGTTACAGACACAGCAGCGTTATTAACAGAAGAATTTATAGAAAAACATCATGTCCATGTATTGGCATTAAATATTATATTTGAAGAGGGCGCTCTACGTGAAACAGTTGATATGACACATGACGAATTTTATCATAAATTGCGTAATGCAAAACAACATCCAAAAACATCACAGCCTGCATTTGGTGACCATGTTGCCTTATATGAAAAATTGAAGGAAGAGGGCTATGATTGTGCCATCGCCATCCATACTTCTGAGCAATTATCAGGCACGGTTGTCAGTTCTCCAATGGCCGCTGAGCAAGCAGGGTTCAAAACCTATGCGATTGATTCGAAAATCGGTTCTTATCCAATGCAAGTAATGTTGGAAAGAGGAATGGAACTTGAAAAACAAGGCCTTGAACCAGAGCAAATTGTGCAGCAAATTGAAGCGCTATGTGAAAAATCAGAGTTAATGTTCATTCCAGCGAGCTTCGAGCAACTACATAAAAGTGGTCGTGTATCAGGAACGGCGATGTTTTTAAGTAATTTGTTAAACATCAAATTAGTCATTGCCTACAATGAAGCAGGCGGAGTAGAAGTGATTCAAAAAGTTCGAGCAGACAAACGCGCTAAGAAGTTTGCGGTTGAGCGTTTGCAAGAAGCGATTATAAAATCACCCGTACTAGAAGTGGCGGTTATTAACTGTAACAATGAAGCTGGTGCGGTAGAGTGGATAAAGGATTTGAAAGTTCAATTTCCGACAATTAACTTTACACCAACACCACTTTCAGCTTGCGTTGGCGTACATGCTGGTGAAGGAACACTAGGACTTACTTGGGTTCGACAATAATAAGAAAAAATGCAGGTTCATTCGGATAAGAAGAATGAACCTGCATTTTTTTATGTTTGGACTCTCGTTTGAACCGTTTCCTGCGATTGATTGATATAATGGATGACGGCAGCAAGTGTAAAAGTGATAGTTAACGCGCTTGTAATGTACACGATTATGCCAATCCAGCCGTAGCGCACCCAAAAGACACCACCTAAAGTCCCCCCAAAACTTGATCCCAAATAGTAAGCAAATAAATAAAGCGATGAAGCTTGAGCTTTGTCTTTTATGGCGCGGCGACTCACCCAACCACTGGCAATTGAATGCGAGCCGAAAAATCCGAATGTAAACACGGTAATGCCAATTATTTTTACGTATAAGCTTTCCGGTAATGTAAGTAACCCACCGCTCATCATTATGAAGATACCGATGTAAAGAACACGTTGTCGACCAAAACGATCGGATAAGCTACCAAACCATGCAGAACTCCATGAACCAACTAAATAAACGATGAAAATCCATCCGACAACAGTTGCACTTAAATTGTATGGCGCATCAAGAAGTTTAAATCCAATATAGTTGAACATTGTAACAAAGCTGCCCATAAGTGTAAAAGCAATACCGAATAAGCAAATGAGACTTGGATCTTTTACATGTTGCCATAATGATTGCGTCATCGCTTTCAATTGAAGTGGGCGCGGCTTAAAGTGTTTCGAAGGCGGCAAAGCCCAAATGAAATAAAGACAAATGATTAAGCTAAGTAATCCTAAAAAAATCATGCCCATTTGCCAATTAAAGAAGTCTGTCATCATGCCCATAATGACACGCCCAGAAAGTCCCCCAATCGCATTCCCGCTAATGTATAAGCCCATTGCCACACCTAGGCTAGCCGGTTCCATTTCTTCCCCTAAATACGCCATAGCAATTGCTGGCACACCTGCAAATACAAAGCCTTGTATAATTCGGAGCAGTAATAATATTTCAAATGTTGGAGCGAAGGCAAGGGTGATTGTAAGAAATGAAGTGGCAATGATGGAAACAATCATTAATTTTTTTCGCCCCCAAGCTTCTGATAATGACCCAAACAGGATTAAACTAAAGGCTAGTACGCAAGTAGCAACAGAAAGTGATAGACTTGCAACAGCTGGAGATACATCGTAATCATGTGCAAACTGTGGTAATAAAGGCTGTGTTACGTAAAGATTGGCGAAAGTTATAAATCCAGCTGCAAATAAAGCTAAGTTCGTAAGTGTAAATTGTTTTGTTCCTTTTTGTATGTAATTCATCAACGAACCCTCACAATCCATACTAAATTTGGTAATCTATTCACTTCAGTATAAGGAACGTGTCATAATAAGGATAATTCATTGTTTTTATGTCGCTTATAAATAAAAGTAATAAGGGGAAAATGAAATATGGAATTATTACCGTTAATCTATTTTAAAACGGTTGCGCATTATGAAAATATGTCACGAGCAGCAGAACAACTTCATATTACACAGCCAGCCTTAAGTAAATCGATTTCCCAATTAGAGGACAGTCTAGGAATTCAATTATTTGACCGACAAGGCCGAACAATTCGATTAAATCGTTACGGACGCTTTTTTTTAGAACGCACAGAGCAACTATTGCGCGATTATGATAAGGCGCGAGAAGATTTACACAATATCATCTCACCAGGCTATGGGGAAGTTGCAATTGGCTTTATGCATACACTCGGTCTTAAAGTTATACCAGCTTTAATGACCGATATTCGGGCTGTTTATCCGAACATGAAATTTCAATTGACGCAAAATAATTCAGGAGTATTACTAGAAAAACTTGAAGATGGGCAATTGGATTTATGTTTGATTTCCTCACTTGATTATAAATCGCATATTTTTTGGGAAAAGTTATGGGAAGAGGAATTATTTTTAATTGTGCCGAAAAATGATGCCCTAAGCAAAAAGAAGTCAATCAAGGTTGAGGAGTTTGCTCATCGTCCATTTATTACAATCAAAAAGGGGAATTCTTTGCGCAACTCAGTGGATGAGCTATTTCAACAAGAAGGTTTTTCGTTAAATGTGGCGTTTGAAGGGGAAGAGGTACATACGTTAGCTGGGCTAGTGGAAAGTGGGTTAGGTGTTTCTTTAATTCCATCTATTAAAGGGATCGAACAATATGAGGTACAAATGATTCCGGTGGATGCGGAAAATTGCAAACGCGCAATTGGTATGGTCTATTTAGACAATACAAAGAAATCATCCGCAACCGAACAATTTATTTCATTTGTTAGGGATTATTTTAACTAAATTTAGTGGGGGCAAAACCCCTACTAAATCTAGTTAAGCCCCGGCGGATGTCACAGATTCTTTAGGAGGCCTGCGTGATGCAGGTCAGTTAGCCGTTGTCGGATGGACGCGACGAACTTAGGGCTCGCTCGAAAAAAATCTGGACGCAATTACGCCGTTGTGTAATTGATTTAATGAAAAAAACGCATTCGAAATGGATTTTTTCGAATGCGTTTTTTTAAAATAGGAAACGGTATCTTAATGGTCTTACTTCTTCGATTAAAATAAGAAATGCTATTATTATGGACGGACAATATTAGTCCAATTTTTTACCCGTCAGTGTTTTAGCAATTTCATCGATCGTCATATCGGAGTGTAAATCAAATGCACCTTTTTGGATGGAACGTGAAAACTCAGGCTTTGACAAGTAGAGTTCGATTTCGCGCCCATTTTTTACGATTTGCTCTGCTTCTAGTTGCTGACCAATTTCATAAAGCGACATGTTTTCGTATATGTAAATCGTGCGCGTAATGATATCTTTTTCTTTTGAATCGCTATCGGTCGGCTGCTCCTTTTTTGCATCATGATTTTCAGATTCTTTTACTGTAGAGGTTACCGTGTTTTCTTTTTGGAGCTGCTGTTCTAGACTGTCGATTTGTTGTTCGTATGCGGCAATTTGTTCTTCATATTGGGAAATGTCTTGTGTTGTGGCACTCGGTCCGAATTTTTCGTACAACGTAAAACTTGCGCCAGCTAGAAATAAACCGATCCCAAATGCACGTAAGGAAGTTTTCATAAACGGCCTCCCGTAGCAAGAATGGATTGGATTTGTGTATGCGTTAATGTGGAGCGTATACTAATTTCTTCAATCGAATGACCCTGTTCATTTAAAGCAAGCACTTGGCTTACTAAAATCCCATTAATCGGTTTTGTTTCTTGTGTTATCGGCGCGGGTGGTGTCGTTTGGGAACCGTATACTTGAGCGGCCTTTACTTGGGCAGCTACTTGTTGAAAGGTCTCCATTGCGTCCTTTTGTCTCGCAGGCGATTTTTTCTTCGGTTGAATTTGGAAGTTTGGTTCGACTAAAAGTTCCTCTTCTACTGTTTTAATACGTCGCTTTAGTGCATTTGTTTCTTGATAAATATTAATTGATAAGTCTTCTAAATCGTTCTCTATTTTATGTGATTTATCTTTTAAGAACATGGAAATAATAATAAAAACGATTCCGATTATCATAATAATTGTTGAGATATCCACTTTGAGTCCTCCTAGTATTGAACGTTTCTAACATCTATTTTATCATATTAATGGCACCTCGACGTTATTTCCTGCAATGATTGTTTGAACGTCAATGAAGTAGTTAAACAGCCAATTGCACTTTCTACTTATTATAAAGGACAATTTTTCTTAAAAAAGTTTAATCAATTATTAAATAACAACTGGATTTATTTATAAAACATGTTATAATGGGTAAGTCGTATAAATCATGCTCAATTTTAAATTAGAATTCTTGAATTAGAGTGGGAGGGTTAATGATGCGCGTAAACATTACTTTAGCTTGCACAGACTGCGGCGAACGTAACTATATTTCAAAAAAGAACAAGCGTAACAATCCAGAGCGTCTTGAACTTAAAAAATATTGCTCACGTGAGAAGAAATACACTACTCACCGTGAAACAAAGTAATTGCTCAATTAGCCAGAACCACTTGTTGGTTTTGGCTTTTTACTTTCAATTTGTCTCATTTAGACCTTTTTTATGAATAGAAGAGTAGACTATTTCATAGATATATACATAGAAGAAAGTACTCAACTCGCGCCAATTGAGCAGGAGTTGAATTTTTTGGATTCATATATACTATAGGGGCTTATCTTTTGAAGGAGAGCCGTTGTGTAAACTTTTGAGAGTAGGGGAATCGTATGGAAAAGAAGCAGCTACGCATTCGGGTTATACAACAGTTAAACCAAATGTCGACAAGTGACTATCGAAACCGTTCGCTTGTAATTGCCAAAAAGTTATTTGACGAGCAAGTGATTCGAAATGCAAAAACAATTGCCATAACAATTAGCAACCAACCAGAAGTAGATACAACGGCTATTATCGAGCAACTTTGGCAATTAGGAAAGCGCGTAGTCGTTCCAAAATGTGAACCAGCAGATCGTACAATGGCATTTTATGCAATTAACAGTTTTATGCAAACGGAGCGTGTCTTTAAAAATATTTTAGAGCCAATACCTGCGCAGACGGAACTTGTGGAAAAAAATAAAATTGATGTTATTATAGTACCGGGTGTCATTTTTGATAACAGTGGTTATCGCATTGGCTTTGGAGGCGGATATTATGATCGCTACTTACCATCATTTCAAGGTGAGTTAATATCCTTAGCTTTTGAAGAACAATTAATGGATCAAATTCCGAAAGAACCACATGATATTCCGATTCATATACTAATTACGGATAAAGGACGATTGAACTTTCAATAGTTCACAGGGGGAACAATTATGCAATCAATGTTAGATATTATTGAGTTATTAAAACGATACGGTATTTATATATACACGCGTGACCGCATTGGTGATTTGTATTTAATGGAAGATGAAATAAAAGAATTATACAAGGCTAATTTTTTAGATCTTAAAGACTACCAAATGGCGATGTTAATCTTACGCCAAGAGGAAAGAAAGATAAAAGAAGCCAAAACAAATCAATTGTAGTATAATAATAGAGATTGTGATAGGGAAGTTTCAGTTGAATAAGGAAATCCCGATGCCATCCATAAAATATAAATTACTTTAACTTAATTCAGCAGAAGTCCCCTACTTCTATAAGTGGAGGATGAATGCCGAAAATGTAATTTTACTTGCGTTGGGGTTCAAACCCTGGCTGAATCAAGTTAAGCCCCGGCAGATGTCACAGATTTTTTAAGGGAAGCTTTTCGAGCGAGCTCGAAAAAATCTGGACGCAATTACGCCGAGGCGTAATTGATCTTATTTTTGATTGTATGACCATAAAACAGCGGAATTTACCGCTGTTTTATGTTTTGTCATGAAACCTTTTTAAAAGTTAAACGTACTTATTACTAGAGTAATTTTCAAAACAAAATGATTGATAAAATAAATAAAAAAGATTAAGATATATTTTGTTTCATTGAAAGTTACTATTTTTAAATAGAAATATACTAAATAACGAGTTTGATTATGAGGAGAGGATGTTAGGAAATGAAATCTTTTAAATGGCCTAAACATTCGATATTAGCGATTGCTGTAATAGCAACTTGGATTAAAACGGTTATCGTTTATGAGACAAGTTTTGATATGAAGTTAGAAAATATGATGCAAACTTTTATTTTGTTCATTAATCCAATTAGCTTCTTATTATTCTTTTACGGCCTTTCATTATTTTTCAAAACGCAAAAGACGAGAAATCGCTATATCGTAGGTGGGAGCATTGTGCTCGCATTCGTACTATACGGAAACGTAGCATTTTATCGTTTCTACAATGACTTTGTAACTTTGCCAGTTCTATTCCAAACGAGCAACTTTAGTGGACTGGGAACGTCCGCAATGGAAATTATTAACCCGATAGATATATTATACTTTATGGATGTATTTATTTTGTTAATCGCAGTTAAATTTATTCCAAAAAATGATGGTGATTTGTTACCAATTCGTAAAGATGGACGTAAAGCTTATTTCGTAATGGCCACTGCTGTTTTCTTTTTAAACTTAGGGTTAGCAGAAACTGAGCGTCCACAGCTATTAACACGAAGCTTTGACCGTGAATTATTAGTGAAAAACTTAGGGACGTACAATTATCATCTATATGATATTTATATCCAATCGAAATCTTCTGCTCAACGTGCATTAGCGGATGGCAGTGAATTAGTTGAAGTGAATAACTATGTACGTGCAAATCAAGCAGAGCCAAATGTAAAAATGCTTGGTAAATACGAGGGACGTAATGTCATTGCAATCTCGTTAGAATCGTTACAAACGTTTGTCATTAACAATGAAATGAATGGAGAAGTAATCACACCATTCCTTAATTCATTAACGCAAGATAAAGACACTTATTATTTCAATGATTTCTATCATCAAACGGGGTTAGGGAAAACATCTGACTCTGAATTTATTTTTGAAAACTCGCTATTTGGTTTAGGCCGAGGGGCGGTATTCTTCACACATGGTGGGAACACGTATAATTCATTTGCGGAGCGACTAGGAGAAAATGGTTACTTTACAAATGTCATGCATGCCAATAACAAGTCGTTTTGGAACCGTGATATGATTTATCAGTCATTTAACATCGATAAATTCTATGATGTGGAGTCGTATGAGGTAAAAGAAGAAGAGTCTGTAAACTGGGGACTGAAAGATATTCCGTTCTTTGATCAATCAGCAAAGCTTATGGCGGAAATGCCTCAACCGTTTTACAGTCGTTTAATAACATTAACAAATCACTATCCATTCTACTTGGATGAAGAGGATATTTTAATTCCGGAGTTTGATTCAAATTCTGGCACATTAAATCGTTATTTCCAAACCGTTCGTTATTTAGATGAAGCGGTTAAAGAATTCTTTGATGATTTAAAAGAGCAAGGAATCTATGAAAATTCAATTATTGTGATGTATGGTGACCACTACGGAATTTCAGAAAACCATAATAAAGCAATGGCGCAATATTTAGGTAAAGAAGAAATTACACCAATGGACAGTGCTTTATTACAAGCAGTTCCATTTTACATCCATATTCCAGGTTCTAATGATGGACAAGTGATGGATACAGTATCAGGACAATTAGATATTCGCCCAACGATATTGCATTTACTTGGTATTGATACGTCGAAGGATATGCAACTTGGGGCAGATTTATTTTCTGAGGAACATGAGGATTTCGTTATTTTCCGTGACGGGCGCATCATCACAGACGAGTTAGTTTATGCGAGTGAGGCTTGTTATGACCGTGCAACGGGGGATGAAATTGAAGTGGAAAACTGTCAGCCGTATATCGATCGTGCTACGAAAGAATTACAGTATAACGATGCGATTATTAACGGAGACTTACTTCGTTTCTATGATGAAAAAACAGGGAATTTAAAAATCGATTCTGTTAAATAAAGAAAAGCGTCTCTTAATTGAGGCGCTTTTCCTGTTTCTTTAGAAAAACAAAAAACGTACCGCTATAAAAGCGATACGTTTTTTGCCATTAATTAGTTAGTTGGTGGATAGCCTTGGTTTAAAACCGTCATGATTACGAACCAACCAAATACACCTGCAGCTGCTGCGTTAAAAGCAATTGCTAAAATGTTTTTTTCTTTGATTGATTGGAATATGCCAACTACGCCTAACAATGCAACTAAACCGAAAATAATCATTAATAAGTTCATTAAAATTGCCACTCCTTTCGACATTAACAAATAATGTCGCAAACAATATTCCTCCTTTATTGTAAAGGTTTCCAGTTCGTTTGTCGAGAACTAAAAATGACGTTTATATGAACGAATGTTTTCATTGAAATAGATAATTGATATAATTGAAAAGATGTAATAACTGATAAAGTAGGAGGAATTATGATGGTTAACTATAATGTCCGTGTTTACCCACTTGGACCAATACAAACAAATTGTTACATAGTGAGTAATAAAAAGAAAGAATGTTTAATTTTTGATCCAGGTGAACAAGCGGACTTTTTAATAAGTACGTTACGCAAAAACGGATTAAAGCCTTTAGCAATTTTATTAACGCATACCCATTTTGATCATATTGGTGCTGTTGACACGGTAAGAGAAGCTTTTGAGGATCTTCCGCTTTATGTGCATGAAAAAGAAGTGAGCTGGCTTGCAGATCCGTTAAAAAATGGCTCAGGGAAATATGCTGAGCTTCCAAATTATGTTGTAAAGGCGCCAAATGAAGCGCATATCCTCCGTCAAGAAGGACCACTTACAATTGGTGATTTTACATTTGAAGTAGTGCATACACCAGGGCATTCACCAGGAAGTATATCGTTTATTTTTAAAGAGGATGGATTTGCAATTGTCGGGGATACGCTATTTGAACGCAGCGTTGGGCGTACGGATTTAATCGGGGGGTCGATGAAAACATTAGTGCAGTCCATTCATGATAAATTATTGTCTTTACCAGAGGATACGATTATTTATCCAGGTCATGGTAATTACACAACACCAGCAGCTGAAATGGATGCAAACCCGTTTCTTAATGGTTTTTAGGCCAACACGAGGTTGGTCACAAAGGCGTTGTCACAGGTCGTGACGGGCTTAGCCTTTGTTCCTTAGTGAGCTGGTAGTACTGAGTAGTTGTTCAAATATGAAATCAAAAACCGACTAGCCAATTTGACTAGTCGGTTTTGTGTTGCGTATTAGTGTCCTCCACCTGGAGTGTGTAAGAACGTTGTATAGTACGTAAATCCTGCAAAGAAAACTGTTAAATACGCACCGAAGATGTACATGTACATGCGCTCTGAAAGATTTAAGAAGCCTAATAATAAGAATAAACCAGTATTACCTAAGAATAATAGCGAAACCTCATTCATACCACCAAGGTAGAACATAACGGCGAAAATAGCAGTCCAGAATGCCATAACTTTATACATATTGCTCATTGAAGAATTCCCCTCCTTTTGCATAAAATCGAATAATCTCCTATCTATTATAAAACATGATGCGCTATAAAGTAAACTGCAAGTTATGGAATTGTTGTGACAAACAAGTGGAATTTTTTACATATTAAAGTACCGCGCTATCAAGAAATGTCGATTCCCGTTTCCCCACTTTTTTTAATGTCATCTTTCCAATATTACATTCAACGTAAATTCGTATTAAAAGTTTCTATTTTTGACCGCATAGTGATGTCTAATTATTCGTGAATGGAAATTTTATAGTTGCAGAAGTCACATGAATGGAGCATGCTTTCGAACTGAGAAAATACCTTTGTTTTGAATAATACTTCTACTTGACCGCGTAAATACGATTCGTGTAGCGAACAAACAATCTTTCCATGTCGGGCAATTTGATCGTGGAATGGGCAATTATAAATGGAGAAAATAATTGTTTTTGTATTGTCATGTTCTTTTATTTCTGGAATATAGCCAATAAGCTTTGCGGAATTCGTTAAAATTTTGATTTTTTCTTCAAATGGAAGTGGTAATCGATGTTTTCGTTCGCTTAGTAATTCCTGAATAAACAATTTGCCATCCTCATAGCTAAGCTGATTTGCTTTTTCTAACGCAACCTCACCTAACTCAGCGATTAAATCTAATGACCATTTTAATAAAAGAGAATGATCACGGCGGGGGAAGCTAATCGTGATGCCGTCTTGTTTCACTTTGTATACACGACCTGGGCGACCGCCTTTTCCTGTTTTTAAATATTCCGATGAAATGGCGCCAATTTCCGCAAGTTTCGTTAAATGTAGTCGAGCAACATTGGAGTGGATTTTAAATTCGTCTGCGATATTTTGTACAGTAAAGTGTTTTTTATGCTGTAACATATATTCATAGATGGAAAAACGCGTTTCATCTGCTAATGTACTTGTTATTTTGATAGGATGTATCATTGTTATCACCTCACTTATTCTTCATTTATATATAATGAATTATATTTTAAATCTTAGGATTATTTTACCATATTTTATATCGGAATGGTCGATTTCAATTGAAAATAATGTGCAAAAAGAAACTTTTTATCATTCGATAGGTTTTCGTATTTTTTCAATATATAATAACGCTAAGATAGTTTTGCGGTATCCTTTATGAAAAAAAGATGAAGAGAGGCGTTATTATGGAACAAGAATCTATTATAAAACATAAGTGTGAGCAGTTATTGTTAAGGGCGAGCCATTTTGATGCATCTGATTTGCATTTACTACCAGGGGAACATCAGTACAAAATTATGTTTCGGAAATATGGACAGTTTATTCATGCTGGTGAACTTCAGAGTGATATTGCCAAAAGAATGATTTCTTATTTCAAGTTTTTATCCTCCTTAGATATTAGTGAGAAACGTAAACCTCAAAGTGGTGCTTTTCAAAAACAGCTTAATGACCATTTCTATTCCTTCCGAATTTCCACTTTGCCATCAGCCTTTCAAAAAGAGAGTTTAGCCATTCGTTTATTACGTCAAAATTACACACTTCCCATTTCAACTCTATGTTATGACACAAAAACTGCAACGGAGCTATGTGAGCTTATTACGCAATCGCAAGGTTTATTGCTAATAAGTGGTGCAACCGGTTCTGGAAAAACAACTTCTCTGTATTCGCTTGTACAATATTGTTCCAACGAGTTATCTCGTCACGTTATATCACTCGAAGACCCAGTAGAAAGTAGCCAGGAGCAACTGTTACAAATTCAAGTAAATGAGCGCGCAGGTGTTACGTATGCAGCGGGGCTAAAGGCGATTTTACGCCATTCTCCGGATGTTATTATGGTTGGAGAAATTCGTGATAAAGAAACCGCGAAAATTGCCATTCAAGCCGCATTTACAGGTCATTTAGTCATTTCAACGATTCATGCCAAGGATACAATCAATTGTTTGTACCGCTTGATGGATTTAGAGGTTTCAGTGGAGGAGATGCGTCAAATGCTCATTGCCGTTGTTTCGCAAACGTTGATCAGTACAGAGCAAGATGAGCAAAAAGCGTTGTTTGAAATACTTTCTGAAGCTACGCTAGAAACCGCTTTAAATGAAATCGCCCAGCACCGAAAATATACGCTTCCCTATGAGCAAACATTAGCTGGTCAAAGGGCAAAATTAGGGGTGAAATTGTATGAACCTACCTCTTCTTAGGGGGCGTGTTGCAAATTTTAGTGTTATAAGTTTTCGTAAAGCAAAAGTGTCAGATTTTCCAACATTTTTAGAACGAATAGGGGATCTTCTAAAAGAAGGTTATACATTCGCGCATTGCATTCAAATGCTGTTACCGTTTCATATGAAGCAATATGAAGAAATGCAAGAAAGTGTGAAAGAGGTACTTCATGATGGTGGAGGTGCTACACAGGTTTTAAAACTTTTAGGCTTGGAAAAACAGTATTTGGTGTCGATTGAATTAGCAGAATTGACGGGTCAGTTAGCGGAAACTGTTCAGATTGTTTCCCAGCAGCTAACATTTCAACAAGAAATGAAATCGAAATTAGTGAAGGTGCTATCCTATCCCGTTTTGTTATTTGTATTTTTAATGGGATTATTTCTCGCCTTCCGGACATTTTTTTTACCAAATATCTCAACAATGGTTACATCCAGAGCTCAAAATGATACGTCGACAAGTGTGCAATGGTCTAAATTCTTTTTGCATATGCCTGATTATATCATTGTATTAGTAGCAATTTTATTAAGTGTGGTAGCCGCTTTTATTTTTTATATTAAACGAAAACGTGTGGATCTTCAGTTATCTCTCCTCTTTAAAATCCCTTTGCTTGGCCACTTTTGGAAATTATTATTAACCCGGCATTTTTCAAGAGTATTAGGAAATTTACTACTTGCAGGCTTTTCCTTACAGCATGCGCTCGGCCATTTAAAAAAACAGGAACACCAAATTCAAATAGCTTATGTCGCGCAAGTACTACAAGAAAAAGTGGTTTTAGGAGATACATTAGCGGAAGCAGTTCAAATCGATGGCTACTTTTATCCAAAGTTTGAGCATTTTATCGCACACGGGGAATCGAGTGGCATGCTTGGGCGTGAATTGATTTTATATTGTGAGCTATTAGATACTCGTTTACAGGTGACAATCCGCTTTTTGATGACAATGATTCAGCCACTATTATTTATGATTATTGCAGCCTGTGTAATTGCTGCGTATTTGAGCATATTGCTTCCGATGTATGACGTATTAGATTTTATTTGAGAGGGGAAAAAACATGAAAAATGAACGTGGTTTTACTTTGGTGGAAATGCTAGTTGTTCTTTTAATTATCTCGATTTTAATTCTAATTACGATACCCAATGTATCCAAACATTTCGCATCTATTGATGAAAAGGGGTGTGATGCCTACGTTGTGATGATACAAGGACAAGTCGAGGCCTATAAGTTGGAAAATAAAAGCTTTCCAACGTCGATGGATGATTTAGTGACGGCAGGCTATGTGCCAGAAACGAATAAAGAATGTCCAAATGGGGAGCAAGTAACGATTGACGCAGAGG
This sequence comes from Solibacillus sp. FSL K6-1523, assembly GCF_038005225.1. NCBI lineage: Bacteria > Bacillati > Bacillota > Bacilli > Caryophanales > Caryophanaceae > Solibacillus > Solibacillus sp. FSL K6-1523. The sequence continues at coordinate 2,820,256 of NZ_JBBOSU010000001.1, read as the reverse complement.
GGAAGGTTGAATCAGCCGCACAAGTGAGTGGAGATTAAACGATACCTTCGCAACGAACGTGGTTTTACTTTATTGGAAATGTTAATCGTACTAGCCATTATGGTAATTTTATGTTCATCCATATTTTATTTTTCAAATAGTAAACTTAATCGGCTCACCGTATTAAAAACGATGGACGAAGTGGAATTATTAATTCGCATGGCACAAATGACAGCGATTGAAGAACAAAAGGCTATCGTAATGGATGTGTATGATAATACAAAATTAGTTATTAGGTATTATGTAGGCGCGGAAGTGATTGATACGATGCAACTTCCAGAAGGGATGGAATTCCATGTATCCACACCGAATCCGAGGTTACATTTTCGAGTCAATGGCAATTTGCAATCGTTCGGAAGCATGGCTTTTTATTATGAGGAGGAAATGTATGGCTACAAAATTAACATAGGGAAAGGAAGGTTAACAAGGGATGACTGAACAAGGCTTTTCGTTTGTCGAGGCATTGTTAGCTGTTGTGATTTTATTTTTTCTAAGTGCGAGCCTCGTTCCGCTAACTTTCCATATGAAACAGCAGTTGGAGGGACAAAAACGGCAAACACATGCGGCTGAAGTGGCTTTCAATGGCGCATTACTGCAGCAAAGATATGGCGAATGGAGTGGCGTGCAAGAGATTGAAGGTATTTCATACTTTTGGAATTTTGATTTAGGTTCAGTTTGTGTCAAGTATGATGCCGATTTAGAGGAATATGAACTATGCGTGTAAAGAATGGGTATTTGCGAAATGAACAGGGCTTTACATTTTTGGAAAGTATTTTTCAACTCATGATTTTTATTTTATTTGCCAATATAAGCTTACTCTTAATTTTTTGGTTTCGAGATATTATTAACCTGGACAAAATGAAGGATGAAGTCAATTGGGAGTTATTTATTTATGATTTAAATCAGTACAATGCACGTTCGGTAACCGGGATGCTGAATTCTAGCTCTAGTTTACAAATGGAGTTACTTGATGCGGAAGATGGGAAGTATTTTGTTTTTGATCGTTCTGAATTGCATATTCGTAAACGCTCCAATTTAGGTGGGAATGAAATCCTCTTACCTTATGTGGGATCGTGGAATTTACTAGTCGATAATAATGAAATATTAGTGAAAGTTGTGATGCGTGATGGGACGAGGAGGGAAAGGCGTATGGTTTTGCCAGTTGCTAAAGAATGAACGGGGAATTATTTTTCCATGTGCAATTATTTTATTATTTATTGTGACAGGGGCTGTATTACTATATACAAATGCCTATTTTGCACAATTAAAAACATATAATTCATTGGAATCTATTTACGTTCGTGCTACGATAAATATACTAAGTACTTTGAATGAATAATGAATTGAAGTAGCACGTTTATAGAAGAAGGTGATTTGCATGCGAAAAATATATTTAGTTGGCTTTATGGGATGTGGAAAAAGTGCGATCGGAAGGCGCTTAAGTTATTATCTTAAAATGCCTTACTATGATATGGACCATGAAATTGTAAGGCAACAAGGGATGACAATACCCGAGATATTTGAAAAATATGGAGAATCGCGCTTTCGAGAGATTGAAACTGAGTTTTTACGCTCTTTCCGAGATGAAGCTTGCATTATTGCGACAGGCGGTGGCGTTGCGATTCGTGAAGAAAATCGTAGAATTATGCGACGGACAGGCTTGGTATTTTTCTTAGATGCACTTTTTGATGATATTTATATGCGTATTCGAAATGATAAAAATCGTCCAATCGTTCAAACATCCACAGAGCAAGAATTGAAAGAACTGTATTTGTACAGAAGGAAAATTTACCGGGAAGCAGGTCATATTCAAGTATTGACAGCCAATCGTTCGTTAAGGCAAATAGTTGAGTATATAGGCTTTCAAGTGAATCGCCTAAAGTCGAACAATTGATGTGGAATTGTTGTTTAGGTTCGTGTTTTATCTATTATTAAAAAAAGATTGCGTTCTCATTACATTCAATGTTAGGATATGGCTAAGAGTTATCTTAATTGACTTGATTCAACCGGGGTTCAAACCTCGGTTGAATCAAGTCAAGCCCCGGCGGATGTCACAGATTTTTAAGAGAAGAAGGAAGTCAGCCTAAAAACGTCACATCGTGTGACAACTGCTGACTGACCCACGTCCTGTGGGCCCTCGAAAAATCTGGACGCAATTACGCCGAGGCATAATTGATATAGATTAACTTAGCTATATAGTAATGCGGATGAAGATACGGGGAGAGAACGTGAAGTCACGTCGCCGAAGGAGCAAATAGAGGGTCTATGAATCTCTCAGGCAAAAAGACTCGTATTGGACGCAACTCTGGAGAGAGCTGTGATGTTGTACTATTACAGCCACCAAAGGGGAAAGCCTAAAATGTGAAGGGAATTTCAATTTTAGGTGTAACTTTCAGGTGCAAGGACAGAGAATCTCATTAAAAGGGATTCGTCTGTCTATTTTTTTGCCCTTTTATGGTTTTAAGCTTCTTTATTCCTATAAAAGGACAAAATCAAAGCGAACCATGCAACTAAAAGTGATTACATAATTTAAGGAGGACTATACATGATAAATGAATTAAAACGAACACCGCTTTTTGATGAATATGCAAAATACGGTGGGAAAACAATTGATTTTGGTGGTTGGGATTTACCGGTACAATTCTCTTCAATTAAGGAAGAACACGATGCAGTTCGTAACCGTGCAGGCCTATTTGATGTTTCACATATGGGTGAAATTTTCGTGGAAGGTCCGGATGCTTTACCATACTTACAAAAATTACTATCAAATGACATTTCTAAAATTGCGATTGGCGGCGCACAATATAGCGCATTATGCTATGAAAACGGCGGTGTAGTCGACGATTTATTAACATATCGTTTAGAAGAAAACCGTTATTTACTATGTGTGAATGCATCTAATACAGATAAAGACTTCGCTTGGATGAACGAACATTTAGAAGGCGATGTGACAATTACAAATGCCTCGGATGAATTTGCTCAAATTGCCCTACAAGGACCGCTTTCCGAAGAAGTATTACAAACGTTAACAGATACAGACTTAACGACTATTAAGTACTTCAAATTCCAAGATAATGTGAATGTCGCGGGTCATTCTGTAATAGTTTCACGCAGTGGGTACACAGGTGAGGACGGTTTCGAAATTTACGGAGCTCCAGCTGCGATTGTTGATTTATGGAATAAAATTTTAGATGCTGGTAAAGAGCAAGGTGTTATTGCGGCTGGTTTAGGTGCACGTGATACGTTACGTTTTGAAGCTTGCTTACCATTATATGGTCAAGAACTTTCACAAGACATTACGCCATTAGAAGCTGGAATTGGCTTTGCCGTAAAACTTCAAAAAGAAACGAAATTCATCGGACAAGAAGCGTTAATCGCTCAAAAAGAAGCGGGTTTAACACGTAAATCTGTTGGCATTGAGATGATTGATAAAGGCATTCCACGTCACGGCTATAAAGTATTTAAAGATGGTCAAGAAATCGGTGAAGTAACAACGGGTACACAATCACCAATGACTAAACGCAATATTGGAATGGCTTTAATTGACGCAACATTTGCAGAAGTTGGAATAGAATTGGAAATCGAAATTCGCAATAAATTCGCAAAAGCGGTTATTGTTGAAAAACCATTTTATAAACGCATTAAATAAAATTCGAAAAGAGGGTTACGTATGAAACATCGTTATTTACCAATGACGGAACAAGACAAGCAAGAAATGTTAGAGCGTATTGGAGTTTCTAGTGTGGATGAGCTATTTGAGGACATACCTGAACAAGTACGCTTTAAAGGTTTATATAATATTAAAGCAGCGAAATCAGAAGCGGCCTTATCGAAAGAATTGGCACAACTAGCAGCGAAAAATAAAGATACAGCAACGAACGTATCGTTTTTAGGCGCGGGTGTTTACAATCACTATAAACCAGTTATCGTAGACCACGTTATTTCACGTTCAGAGTTTTATACAGCATACACACCATACCAACCTGAAATTTCTCAAGGGGAATTACAAGCAATCTTTGAATACCAAACGATGATTGCTGAACTTACGGGCATGGATTTAGCGAACTCTTCTATGTATGATGGCGGTACATCACTAGCTGAAGCAGGTATGTTAGCAGCAGGTCATACACGTCGTAAAAAATTATTCGTATCGGGTGCAGTACATCCAGAATATCAAGATGTTGTTGCTACTTATGCATATGGTCAATCAATCGAAGTTGTTACGATTCCAACGAAAGATGGCGTAACAGACGTTGAAGCATTAAAAGAATTAATAGATGATCAAACAGCAGGTGTCATCGTTCAATATCCAAATTTCTTCGGTCAAGTAGAAAATTTACAAGCAATGGCGGATATTGCGCATGATGCAAAAGGATTATTCATCGTTTCAGCAAACCCATTAGCACTTGGCGTATTAACACCTCCAGGTAAATTAGGTGCGGACATTACAGTTGGTGATGCACAAGTATTTGGTATTGCAGAAGGTTACGGTGGTCCTCACTGTGGTTATTTCGCAGTAACAACGAAATTAATGCGTAAAGTACCAGGTCGTTTAGTTGGTGAAACAGTTGACCAAGATGGCCGTCGTGGTTACGTATTAACATTACAAGCACGTGAACAGCATATCCGTCGTGATAAAGCGACTTCTAACATCTGTTCAAACCAAGCATTACTTGCACTTGCAGCATCAGTTGCAATGACAGCACTTGGCAAACAAGGTATGCAAGAAATGGCGAAGCAAAACATCGTGAAGACGCGCTATGCGAAAAATGCTTTCGAAGCAGCTGGATTTACAGTGCTTTATCAAGGTGCGCACTTCAATGAAATCGTAGTAAAAACGAATAAATCAGTAACTGAAATTAATAAAGCTTTAATTGAAAAAGGCATTATCGGTGGATTTGACTTAGGTCGTGTTTACCCAGAATTAGAAAATCACGCATTAATCGCAGTAACAGAAATTCGCACAAAAGAAGAAATTGATGCGCTTGTTGCGGAAATGGGGGCTCACAATGCATAACGAAAACCAATCACTCATTTTTGAAATTACGAAAGAAGGTCGCGTAGGCTATAACTTAGAGCCATTAGACGTACCAGATTTCGACCTGACAGATTTATTACCAGCTGAGCTTGTTCGTGAGGAAGCAGCAGATCTTCCAGAAGTATCTGAGCTTGATATTATGCGTCACTATACAGCATTATCTCGTCGTAACCACGGCGTAGATTCAGGATTCTACCCACTTGGTTCTTGTACAATGAAGTACAATCCAAAAATTAATGAATCAGTTGCACGTTTTTCTGGTTTTGCTAACGTTCACCCATTACAAGATGAGTCAACGGTGCAAGGTGCAATGGAATTATTATATGATTTACAAACTTCATTAGAAGAAATTACAGGTATGGATGAAGTAACATTACAACCAGCTGCAGGTGCACATGGTGAGTGGACAGCATTAATGATGATCCGCGCTTTCCATGAAGCAAACGGAGAAGGGCACCGTAATAAAGTCATCGTTCCTGACTCAGCACACGGTACAAACCCAGCTTCTGCAACAGTAGCAGGATTTGAAACAATTACAATCAAATCAGGTGAAGACGGCTTGGTTGACCTTGAAGATTTACGTCGTGTTGTTGGTCCAGATACAGCGGCACTAATGTTAACAAACCCGAATACACTTGGTCTATTTGAAGAAAATATTTTAGATATGGCGGCGATTATTCATGAAGTAGGCGGTAAAGTGTACTATGATGGTGCAAACTTAAACGCGGTTATGAGTAAAGCACGTCCTGGCGATATGGGCTTTGACTGCGTACACTTAAACTTACACAAAACATTTACAGGTCCACACGGTGGCGGTGGTCCAGGTTCAGGTCCAGTAGGGGTAAAGGCAGACTTAATTCCATACTTACCAAAGCCAGTATTAGTGAAAAAAGAAGATGGTACGTTCCACTTCGATTACAACCGTCCACAATCAATCGGACGTGTAAAACCATACTACGGTAACTTCGGTATTAACGTTCGTGCCTATACGTATATCCGTACAATGGGTCCAGACGGCTTAAAAGCAGTAACAGAATATGCCGTATTAAATGCAAACTACATGATGCGTCGCTTACAAGAGCATTTCGATTTACCTTTTGATCGTCATTGTAAACATGAGTTTGTATTATCAGGTCGTCGTCAAAAGAAATTAGGTGTACGTACACTTGATATCGCAAAACGCCTGTTAGACTTTGGCTACCATCCACCAACAACGTACTTCCCATTAAATGTGGAAGAGGCGTTAATGATCGAGCCAACTGAAACAGAATCAAAAGAAACATTAGATGCATTCTGTGACACAATGATTCAAATCGCTAAAGAAACGATGGAAAACCCTTCAATCGTTCAAGAAGCACCACATACAACAGTTATTAATCGTTTAGACGAAACGCGTGCAGCACGTACGCCGATTTTACGTTATACGAAAGAAGTTTAACTGCTAAATATTACAATAGCCTATCAAATCCTCGTGATTTTGATAGGCTGTTGTTTTTTTGTGGATAGCTAGGAGGGGCTTGGTTCGGAATTTGGATAATAGCCAATTCATGTCCTTTAATAGCCAAATTTACTTTGATTATAGCCAAAATTCGGGTGTTAATAGACAAAAAACATCGGATAATAGCCAAAAAAGGGCAGTCAAATAGGTTTTTTATCTCGGCGATACGCAATAGCTTGTTTTATGAACTTTTGCTCATCTTCGGTAAAAGGACTAGGGAATGCCAATGATTGTGCTGATGGTAAATTTTCTTTAATCGAATTTAATTTTCCCTTTGCCGTTTCATCCATTAATTTTAGTAATAATTCGATTGTTTCTTGAGCTTCTTTTGAGGAAGGATTGGCGTTAGTAGAAACTAACCGTTTAATTTTAGTCAGTATGTTATTCCACTTTTTATCTAAATCGATTTCCTCTTGTTTAGTAATTTCCAATAATGAATCAGTAATATCCTTAGAAAAATGCTCTTGAAGCCATCTTTCATTATCTTCTTTAAATATTAACTTTTGTAGCATTGAGCAAAACACATTTACATTAATGATTTCCTCATTTTCTGTTATATTAATGAGGTGATTTAAATTAGTTACAATTTGGTTAATCTCAAGTTTTTTCGCTTCAAATAAATCCTTTTGAAAAGTTAAAGATTTAATAAAAACTTCACTTTCAACATTAGGTTCTTCTAATATATCTTTAATCTCTTTGAGTGGGAAACCTATAAACTTTAAAGCTTTAATTTTTTGTAATAAAGTTAAATCTTCCTTTGAATATAATCTATGTCCACCCTCTGTATAATCACTTGGTTTCAGCAACTCTAAACTGTCATAATATCGAAGAGTTCTGATATTTACACCAGATTTTTGAACTAATTCTCCAATAGTAAATAGATTTTTATCCAATATTATCACCTCGTAGAACATCTTCATTTTATACTTTAAAATATTTAATCACCGGGTAAGAGAACTTTTTCCCCTTTAATGTATAAATCGTAGCAACTAATATTAATATAGTTTCCAAAATAATAAGTGAAAAAGATAGAACAGAAACCACACTTATTTTTTTAGATACAAAAGATAATATTAGGAAAACCGGAAAGAAAGTGAAATGAAGATTCATCCCTTCTTTTGCGTGATTAGTAAAATAATCATTTCTACCCTTTGATAAGAAATATACTAATATCGGTAAAATGAAAGTTAATAAAAGTGAAAACAAATGCATTAAACATGCTAATACCCTGTTTAATAAACTTTCCTTTTTCATAAAATTCCCCTCCAGTTGAATAAATTATTTGGTAACTAAATTCATTATAAAAGGTGACGTGACTGGAGGTTCAAGTATAAAAGTAAAAGTTTATATGTGGAATTTTTAATCTTAGCTTTTGTATTCACCTACTCCTTCGATTGAAAATCACTTTCTAACTCTTTCTCAATTTCATCATCACTTACCGGAATGATTACCTTTTGCGTTTCCTCACGCATTATTAAAGATTGTCCAATCACTGATTTATCAATTGCGTGTTTAACAGCGAAATAAATAACGAAATATAGGATGATGAAAATTACAGCCATACTTCTTATTTGTTCAGAATCCATGAATAGTACCCCTCTCCCTTCTGATGACTTGTTGGATTTTACATTACATACCAATTTTAACAAAGTCCAGTTATAATGAAAGTATTAAAAATTCAATATGGTTTTATGTAGGGTACTAACTACTAAAGAGGTGACTTGAAAATGAAGTTGAGAGTGTTATTTGATATTTTTCTTATACTTACTTTGACAGCTTGTTCATCAATGAAACAAACCTATATTGCGGATGAGGTGATCTTCTACGGCGAGGGAACATATTGGAATGTCAAATATATATACAATCCTGAACTGTATGAGGATAAAAGAGTAAATTGGGTTGAAATGGAATTGAAAGATTTAGAACTATCACAAGATGAACTGTCTACTATTGACATTGAATTTGAAGGTAGAGACGGGGTAATAACAGGGAATGTTGGGGATATGATAACAAAAATTAATGAGAATGTTATCACATTTTTAGTTGGTACTGTTAATACTGAAACATATAAAGAGGATGAATATAAAATCACGATAAAATTTAAAAATCAACAAGATGTTATAAGAATGCGGTTATTGCACTAACGTATAGAGGGAAATCCCGTCGCAAAAGATTATAGAAATTATGGGGACCTGAAAAATGGACTGAACAAATAATTACGACAAAAAGGAACTTTATTACGGATGTTTTTTATAAAACAGGAGAAGAGTAAAGTTGTTCAACTGTGTGAAAGCGTGCTGAAACCATATGGTGGACGACTATTTGAAGGGTTTTCTTTAGGGGAAAGTAATACTTAATCCTATGGAGTTATGATGGAACGAGAAATATTAGTGTGGATATTTGAATTCGCTTAAAAAGTAGAGTAATAGTTACTCTGCTTTTTTAAATGTAAAGTTTTGTAACCTTTGAAGCGCTTCAAACGAATAATAAGTGAATGCAAAAAGGAGAGGAGAGAAATATGGTTGATTTAGATAACTTAGAAGACAGTATCAGTCAAATTTACAATCGATACTATTTGGATGTGTATAGGTTTCTTATTTGTTTTTCGGGAAATCCAAATGATGCTGAGGATTATACGCAAGAAGTGTTTATTCGTGTTCTGAATAATTTATCTAAATTTAATGGAAGTAAGAATTTGAAAACTTGGATTTTTTCCATCGCAAAACACGTTGCTGTTGACCATTATCGAAAAAAGAAATTTATAACCTTTTTTAAAGATAGCTTTTTTCAACAAATGGCATCAATTGATCAAGAGCCACATGAACTAATCGAACATATTGAGATGAAAAGAGATATTCATGAGGCAATTTCAAAATTGAAGCCACATTATAGAGCCGTTGTAATATTAAGAGGGATCAATGAGTTTTCAATAAAAGAAACGTCCGAAGTGCTTCAATGTAGTGAATCAAAAGTTAAAGTAGATTATCATCGCGCTTTAAAAGAACTTAGAAAAAGATTAAATAGAGACTTAGGGGAGGTTGAAAGAAGTGCATTCTGATGAGGAAATTATTGAACTTATTAAAGAAAACTATCCTTTAAAACCTCGTGAAGAATTTGTTATTCGTGCAGAAGAAAAATTAAAGCAGAAAGCAAGGGGGAAAAATAGAAGAATGAAGGTTAAACAATCATCATTTGCTTTCATCGGATTGCTATTATGCGCTTTTGCTATATCATCGATTTTCTTTATAAGCAGTAAAGAGGTAGACGTTATGAATGTTACTTCTTTTGGAGAAGGAAATAAACCCGCTTTAATTAATGAAGAAGCAACCTTGGTTTATATATACCATACACATAATGAGGAAACATTCGTTCCAAACAATAATCTAAATGAACCTTTTGAAGCATTTCACAATACTGAAAACATTAGTCTTATAGGTGAGAGGCTGGCTCAAGAATTAATGGATAGAAATATTAACACGATTCATGATAAAAGCGATATTAGTGGAATAGTGAGGAAACGTGGTCTTTCTTTTAATCAATCATATACGGTCTCAAGAGAATTTCTAAATGATGCTTTGGAAAAAAAACCAAACATTAAAATGGCATTGGATATACACAGAGATTCAGCTAAAAAAGATGTTACAACCTTGAATCTAAAAGGGGAAAATTATGCGAAGGTTGCATTTATCGTATCAGATTCAAGTTCTAACTTTATAGAAAATCAGAAATTTGCACAACTTCTTCACAAAAAAATGGAAGAGAAATATCCAGGTTTATCAAGAGGAGTAGTAGTTAAAACGACGGGTAATTCCTACAATCAAGATATTCTAGAAGAGTCCGTATTATTGAATATTGGTGGAGTTGATAATAAGTGGGAAGAAGCATATAAGTCAGTAGAAGCGCTTGCTGAAGTAATTCAAGAGATCATTGAAATGGAAAATTAACTGAGTAATGTAGGGGAGATTCTTTCAAATGAATTTAATATTTAAAAACGCTAATAATAGGTATTACACGTTCGTGTTGTAATGCCTTTTTCTAATTAAACTAACGTAACAGGTTAGCAGAAAATTATCGTTCTAATATTGGGATAATTTACATTATGTTAATGGGATGATAAACTTTAGTAACCATTTAATATTGGATTGCAAATTATGATGCTTCCTTTATTTTGGATTAAATGTAATAGGAGTAGCTGCCAATAACATATACCTATTTTTAAATTTGTTTTTGTCTATAAAATGACGTACAAAATTATGATAGGAGTGTACGAATGATCGAATTAAACACAGAAAGACTTAGATTAATTCCACTGAGTGCAGAAAATCTAAGATTATTAATTGATAATCCAAAGCAAATGGAACTAAGGTTATCTATACTTGAATCAGGTAGATTTCTTAGTACCGAACTTAAACAAGCTATGGAAGTAAGACTTTCAAAGTTGTTAGATGATGAAGGAAATTATATATGGTATACCAATTGGTTAATCGTCTCAAAAGATAAAAACTGTAGTGTTGGGGGAATAATGTTAAAAGGTCTTCCAAATGAAAATGGAGAAGTAGTAATAGGTTACTATACTCACCCTGAATATCAAGGAAACGGCTACATGACGGAAACTATTAATAGTATGAAAAACTGGTTGTTAAATCAGCCCGGTGTTATGTATGTTATTGCTGATACGGATAAAGATAATATTCCATCGCACAGGGTTTTAGAAAAAACAGGTGCGGAGATGTATAAAAAAACAAATGAATTATACTTTTGGAAATTTGTCAGAAATGAACTCCGTGAATAAATAAAAAATAGGGGCTGCCACCAAAAGTCATTTCAATAATTCTTGGTGGCAGCCCCTTCATAAAATATCACCTTTAACTAACCAGAGCTTGAATAGAATAGTTGTATTCAAGAATAATCAAATTTTACTTTATAGGTAAATAACGATAGACATGTAAAACCTCGTATTTTGAACAGCCATTGTTCATAATAATACGAGGTTTGTTTTTATATTGAAAAGGAGGATTGCTGGAGAATTTCAACATCTGCTGAATTAAGTTAGATCGTCTACGTGTTATAGGATGTTGGCAGTTTAGCTATTAATTGAGGGAAATGGGCTATTAAAACGGAAGATTTAAAATAAATTTAATAATGTTTGAGAGGAAATTAAATTTTATTCGTTATAGTAGTAGGGAGGTGAATCCGATGGAGATGGATGAAGTGATTACACGAGTAAAGAACGGTGAAAATCATTACTTTGCTCATATTATTAATTATTATGAGCAGAAGGTTTTTACAACTGTTATCAGAATTATACGTAATCATGCTGCTGCAGAAGATATTGTACAAGATATTTTTATAAAAGTATTTTATAGCCTACATAAATATGAAAAAACAGGTTCATTTAATGCTTGGCTTTATCGAATTGTGGTCAATTATTGTTTCGATTATTTACGAAAACATAAGCATCAAACGATAGAGATTGAGAGTGAGATAACAGATAGTCGTTATCCTGAAAAAATATTGTTGTTACGTGAAAGAAATGAGGAACTAGAACAACTTCTTCAACAGCTAGATAAAGCGGATTACATGGTATTGCTACTGAAATATGTTAATGGACTAAGTTACGATGAGATAAGTGAGGTACTTCAAATTACTTTAAATGATGTTCGTAACAAGTTACATCGTAGTAAAAGAAAATTAAGGTCAATCGCAATGACAAAAGGGGGTTACTTTAATGAAATGTGATTTGAACGTGTTGGAAGATTATGTAGAAGGTTTTTTAGAAGCAAAGGAGCAACAAAAAATAGAGAATCATTTACGTTACTGTAAAAATTGTCAAAATGAATATAAGCAACTAGTAAATGAACAAAAGAATTTATTTGCGCAGCTCAATACACCAATGCTGACACATAGTCAATCGGATGCTATTATGCAACGTATTCAAATGGATACAAAGCGTAAAAAGACTTGGCATACTTTAAAAATTTCTGTAATTAGTGCAGCTGTTATTATGTTAAGTTTCACTCTTTATTATTGGAATCAAACACCGAATGAAATGACACAGCCGATTGAGGAACCAATAGCATTAGGAGAAACGAATAGTAGTACACAAGTAAAGCAAGCAGTAGAAGAACCAATTTTAAATTATAGCGAACCATTCTTAGATGTTGCTATTGATGAGGTTGTCGAAAATGGGGAAAATATCGATATTCATTATCGAGTTAAATTTAAAGAACCATACCAGCAAGATCAAGATAACTTATATAAGCATCTTTTAAATAAATACCAATATATAGAAGTGGCGAATATACCTAGAGTTGTTGAAGCGCAAGATGATTTTTTCGGTAAAGTAAGGTCAAAAGTTCAATTTGCAATTCGAGATGAAACAGGAAATCTAATTTTAGCTACTTTCAAAACTAAAGAAGGTGAACAACCAATGATTCCAGAGTACTCCTCTAGTGGTGGGGGTACAGATATATTGGGCGAAATGATTTACACGACATCCGTCCCAAAGTATACGAAACCTGCAACGTTTGAAGTACTTCAAATGGAAGCTTCTATATTCGATTTATTTGAGGTGGAAGTCAATCCAACACAGTTACAGCCATTTCAATTTCATAACGTAACTTATACAATTGATTCATTAGAAATCAAACAAGATATATTCCATATAACAATTTCTACAGAGGGTAAGCCAGAAGTACTGGTTTCTAATTGGAATATGGAGTGGGATAATCGTTTGATTGGTTTTAATAATGCGACGAAAAATTATATTAATAATCGCACAGTTTATAAATTGGAATTTGAAAATTTCACAGAAGTTCCAGATAGTTTTAAATTAATTCCAACAACTATAAAGGTAAAAAATCGAGTTAATCCAATTGTATTGAAGTTAGATTGATTAGACGACTCTCACCGCAATGTTCACAAGGTGAGAGTTTTTTTGCACCAGTTATTTAAACTGAGGATTCATGTTGCCTCCACCTTTTATAATTATAGAAAAATTGAATGCTAAATCCGATAACCGTCATGAGCAGTAAGAATAGCAAATAACGAAAACTTAAAAGTGAAGCGGCATATAAACTGACGAATGCCACGATTAAAATGGGGAAAGTGTAAAGCGTTCGAATCATTTTCCTACGATAGGAGAGTCCGAAATAATTAAAAGTAAAACCACGATCAACCTTTTCCTTATTTTTATAAATGTTCGTAAAAATAAATGTTACGATGAGCGCAACGACAATTGGCATAATGGTCAATTGGATGATATCCATTTAATCCCTCCCTTATTTTTATTCTATCATAATTTATTCTCCAACTATCCCTAAAAAACTCCAGTAAAAAGCATGTTGAATTTCACCTATTCAACATGCTCTTTGACGTTAACATCTTACATATTTCCGCTTAAAACCAATCCGCCCTCTATCTATCTCTTTCTGAATATTTTCATAGGCATGTACAAAATTACTTTTTTTATTGTCCTTTTTAATTTCAACGGGACCAACAGCCTGTGCGATTTCCATTGCCTTTTCATGAAGAGGTAAGAACGAAACACTTGTTGTATAGAGGAAATTATTCATCGCAGATTTCGTACGCTCTGGCGCATTATGAATCGAATTTTGAACGGTTTCAAGCATACCTAACAGTTTTTGCTCTGAAAATTCATGGTCTTTGCGGTTCCCTAACAGCCAGCAGTAGCAACTCCAACCAGCAGACATTTTTAATTCATCACCGCTTGCAATCCATTCATCCGCGATTTCTTGTGCAAGATCTGATTCAGCTAATGTTACAGCAACGACATAATCCGATAGCATATAAAAATAGGCACCGTTAATCCAACGCTCAAAATCATCCTTTGTCATAGCTTTGGCGTCCGCAATAACTCCTGCAAAGTACATCGCATCATAATTGCCCGTAGCATAAAGTTCTTCCGCTAGGGCTTGATTTTTTTTGAGCGGTTTAGCGAGCGGTTTCATCGCACCCGTCGCAACGCCAAAAAGTGGTTCAGATGCGCCGTTCGATTGGTACATTTTTTTCGAGCGCTCCTTACCTAAAGCCTCTAATTCTTGCATAACTGTTTGTAAATTCATCTGTTGCCACATCCTATTCTTCTCAAAAATTCATCCTTCAACAAATCGTACCATCAAACGTATAGGCATACAAATAGTTCACTTGTTTTCAATTTCATATATTAATAATGTAACAAAACTCATGAAGAAGGAGGGCGTTAAATGAATAATGGTAATTGGTTCAATCAATTTGATATGATGAATGAACAATTCTCTCAAAATTTCCCGCAACAACAAATGCAGATGGGGATGCCGATGCAAATGGGAATGCCGATGCCGATGCAAATGGGGATGCCAATGGAAATGGGAATGCAGATGCCAATGCCATCACAACAACCAATGATGCTTCCAACACAATCGGGTCCTACTCAGTTCGCGGATCCGCGCATAGCACCAACTCAACAATATGAACAAATTAATATGACAACTGAGGTAGTTCCGCATGTTTTACCATCACATTTGACTACTATTAACAGACATATGATCAATCATCAATATCATTTCCCACATACTGAATCTTGCGTGAATGAATGCTGTGAAACGCATACAATGTGCGGGACACCATTTAGACCGCAAATGCAAATGCATACATGTAATTGCAAATGCGGAAAATCAAGAGGTTGCTAATAATCAAATAAAGCATTCATCAATGGGCATTTCTTGTCTGTTGATGCGAGATAAATAAAGCAAACAAACCCTCTAGCTATTCCATATCGGAATGGTTAGGGGGATTTTGATTGCAAATGGATTGAATTCACTTCATCAAGAACATTTAGGGAAGCGTTATATTTTTCACGTGCATTTAATATATTGGTAGAAATGCAGTATATCAATTACGCCTCGGCTAAATTAAATCCAGATTTTTTTCGAGGGCCCACAGGACGTGGGTCAGTCAGCCGTTGTCACACGATGTGACGTCTTTAGGCTGACTTCCTTTTTAAAACTCCTCTAAAAAATCTGTGACATCCGCCTGGGCATTAACTTGATTCAGCTGGGGGTAAAACTCCACTAAATTAAGGTGATACTTGGAATTCATCCTGCACTCATATAGAAGTAGGGATTACTGCTGAATAAAGTTAAAAGGGGACATGACCTTGCCAAAAATAGCTTCTGTCGGTACATATACACCGCCTTTTTCATTGGCACAATCGAATATTCAACAATTAACGAAAGAGCTCTTTCAACAGCAAATGCCTAAAATTGATCGGTTGCTTAATGTTTTTGTGAACGGTGAAATTGAAACGCGTCAATTTTGTGTGCCACCTGAATGGTATCGGGAAGAGCATACATTTGAGGACCGCAATGAACGATATATCGAACTAGCCGTTGCATATAGCGTGGAAGTCATTCAAAAATGTTTGACGAATCCAGCATTTTTACAAACTGCGATTGCTACGGAGGATATTGATGCCGTCATTTTTGTTAGTAGTACAGGTATTTCAACGCCAAGTATTGATGCGCGTGTCATGAACATCCTACCGTTTTCAGATGAAGTCGTGCGCTTGCCGATTTGGGGACTTGGCTGTGCTGGGGGAGCCGCGGGGGTGAGTCGTGCCTTTGATTATTGCAAAGCGTATCCAAAAGCGAAAGTACTTGTCGTTTGTATTGAGTTATGTAGTTTAACTTTCCAAAAAGATGATTATTCAAAAAGTAATATCGTCGGGGCATCCTTGTTTGCAGACGGCGCGGCTTGTGTTCTCATTTGTGGAGATAGGGTCGAACTAGAACAGGACAAGTCAGTACCGCATATTATTGGTCGAAAATCAAAATGGATGCCAAATTCAGAGGATGTCATGGGCTGGGAAGTGAAAGAAGGGGGCTTGCATGTCGTATTTGCAAAAAGCATTCCGGATATTATTTCTACATGGCTTGGTCCGTTTATTCATCGATTTTTAAGTGATTATGACATTCAACCAGAACAAATTGATCATTTTGTTGCACATCCTGGCGGTAAAAAAGTGCTGCATGCATATGAGGAGGCATTGCAGTTAGACAGCATACACACTGCCATTTCCCGAAATATTTTAAAACATCACGGCAATATGTCGTCGCCAACCGTCTTATATGTGCTCGAACAATTTATGTTAAATGAAAAAGCAGCAAACACACTCGGATTATTAGTTGCACTAGGTCCGGGCTTTAGCGGTGAGGCGGTTTTACTGGAATGGAGGGATTGATGTGGTATTTGCAATCATTGTTACATTCGTCATCTTGCAAAGGTTAGTGGAACTTGTTGTGGCGAAACGCAATGAAAAAACGATGCTGGCAAAAGGAGCGTATGAAGTAGGGGCTTCCCATTATCCTTACATGATTTTATTGCATAGTAGTTTTTTTGTCTGTCTCATTATCGAAGTGATGTATAGTAACGCGTTATGGACGCCAAATTACTTGTTGCTAGGTGTTTTCCTATTTTTACAGCTTATGAGAATTTGGTGCCTTACATCATTAAAGTCGTTCTGGAATACGAAAATCATCATTTTACCTGGGGCAATGCTTGTCAAAAAAGGTCCATATGCATTTATACCGCATCCTAATTACGCTGTCGTCTGTCTTGAAATTTTAGTGCTGCCACTCATGTTCCAAGCGTATTTTACCGTCGTTTGTTTCACATTATTAAATTTTGTTATGCTTGCTGTGCGGATTCCGGTAGAGGAAAAAGCTTTAAAGGAAGCGACGAAAATAAAAATATAAAAGAAGCCGATTGGAGTGGTAAGTACTCCAATCGGCTTCCTTTTAGTGTTTAACAATCAACCCCATAAGTGAGGCGAGTAGTGCTGCTTGCTGTGCAGAAACGGTGCAACCTTTTAATGAATTGAGGCCAACCGTTAACGTTTCAAATGTGCATGAACTTAAATCAACTTTCGCAAGTTTCGTTTCTTCGAGATTTGCTTCGTTAATATTGCATTGTTCAAATTCAATGCTTTTAAAGGTACAATCATAAAAATCAGTTTGTTTAAGCTCGCATTCGACAAATCGGACTTTATCGAATTTGGACTGTGAAAAAACAGATAAGTTGCCGATACACTGTTCAAATGTTACATTGCCAAAGCGGACATCTGTAAAGTTGACGCCAAGTAATTTACAATTTTTGAAGTGGACACGATGTATATTAGAGCCGTCCAAGTGAACGTTTGATAAGTCGCAGTTTTCAAACGTAACATCCAGAAAATCTGCTTTTGAAAAGCTCGATCCGATTAAATTTGAATTTTTAATATGGGCAGTGGAAATACGTATGTGATCCAGTTGTTCACTTTCGAATTCATCGTCAATTATTTGGCAATCATATAGCTCCAACTCTTCTTCCAATTGCACATCATGGAAGGAATGCTTTGGTAAGTTATTTGCGGTTTTTGGCGCGGCGATTTTCATGTAATTAACCATCCTTTATCTTTAATTTTGTCCAACTTTACTAGAAGTTAGTTGTTCGACCTTTAACGGCGGCCTTTATATAGAAGAAACTCCAATTTAGGGGGTGTTCATGGAATTGTCATAAAACAAGTTAAGAAGAAAGCCCCCTATAAAAATAGGGAGCTGGATTTTCGAATTTATTTTGCTTTTACTTTACCTGTCCAAGTTTTGAAGCCGCCTTGTAATTGATAAATTTGAGTGTAGCCCTTTTTCTTTAAAGACAACGCTGCACGCGCGCTACGGCCTGAATTTTGGCAGTATAGGTAGACCGGTAAATCTGGACGAATTTCTTTATGGCGTGTCCCAAACTGTGTTGTCGGAATGTTACGGGCACCTAAAATATGTCCTGCCTCGAATTCTTTCGGCTCACGTAAGTCGATTAATTGTGCTTTTCGATAGCCTTTAATAAATTCTTCTTGTGTTAAATTTGTTACAGCTTTTTTTAAGCGATATGAATTGATTACTACATAAATAATAATTATCGCTAAAACGGCTAAAATGGAATAAAGTATTGTCACTGCTATATTGCCCCTTTCGTTCTCTATGTCTATTATAAGAGATGTATTTCAGTTAGTCGAGTCAGTTTGCAAAATATATGAATTGAAGGTGAAAGATTTTGAAAAAACAATGGAGTTTTATCAATTCAGGTCCGTGCAGTCCGAGTTTTAATATGGCATTAGATGAAGCGTTATTAGATTGGCATAGTGAGGGAAGTATGCCACCAATCATCCGTTTTTATGAATGGAACCCTGCGACTTTATCGATCGGTTATTTTCAACAAGCAGAACGTGATATTAATTTGCAGGCAGTGAAGGAACAAAATTTAGGTTTTGTTCGTCGGCCAACAGGTGGACGAGCTGTTTTACATGATCAAGAACTTACATATTCCATTATTGTTTCTGAAAATTATCCGAATATGCCTGAAACGGTTACAGAAGCGTATCGCGTATTAAGTGAGGGGTTACTACTTGGATTTAGAAAATTAGGTTTAGACGCTTATTTTAGTATTCCAGAGACGCAAGAAGGCTTAGCAGATTTAAAAAAACCAAAAAGTGCGGTTTGTTTTGATGCGCCAAGTTGGTATGAATTGGTTGTCGAAGGGAAAAAAGTTGCTGGGAGTGCGCAAACTCGCCAAAAGGATGTTATACTTCAACATGGTGCAATTTTAATAGAGCTTGATGAAGAATTATTGTTATCACTATTTAATTTTACATCGCCTGAAGCAAAAGAAAAAATGCGTTTGAAATTGCCCGAGAAGGCGGTTGCGATGAATCGATTAGCAACAACACCTTTTACAATTGAACAGTGTGTGAACGCGTTCTCAGAAGGGTTTGAAGAGGCGCTGGACATTGAATTAGTTCCATATGAATTAACGACGGAGCAACTTCAATATGTCAAACAATTAGAGCAATCTAAATACTTGACAGATGAATGGAACTTTAAAAAATAGGTTGCGAACACTTGTTTTATTTTTTGTAAAATTATTTTTAACGCGGGAAACGTTGATATTATTGAGGTTTAAGAAATTTTAAAAAATCAACCCCTTGATTGAAATAAATTTATATTGTAATCTTTTTTAAGGAAATAAAAGAAAATCAACATATAGATTCCGAACGAAGAATCAAACACAATATATTGTGTTTGATTTTGATTTTTGTTGGGAATAAATAATTTAGAGTAATTTTCAAAAGGAGGCTTCATTGATGGCAAGTGTACTAGAGCAAACCATCCAAATTAATCAGCTAAATCAAGATATCGAACAATTCCCCCAGGTGCATCCAATTACATCTGATATGCATATTACGCATAAAGGGGTATCACGTCTTGTCATGATTGACCGTTATTCTTTTAAAGATACGGAAAAGAAAACGTTAAAAGCAGGAGATTTTGTCGTATTAACGGTAAAACAAGATCCGAAATTCCCTGCACGTGGCCTTGGGATTATACAATCGATTGACCATGAAAACAAGACAGCCTCGATTATGATTGAAGCCGATTATCGCCATGTATTGGATGAGAGCGAGCAAGCAACGGGTATCATTGTACGTTCATTAGATATTATCGAAAAGCCTTTAGAAATCTACTACGAGCAAATTGCAAAACGTAATGCAACAGGTTTAGCATCTGTAGAAAAGACAGAAGAGAAACGTCAAGAATGGTTTGAAAAATTTTATGAGCAGCTTGTAAGCCTAAAATTTATTCCAGCTGGACGTGTTATTTATGGAGCAGGTTCTGAAACAGAAGTAACATTCTTTAACTGTTATGTAATGCCATTTGTAGCGGATTCCCGTGAAGGCATTAGTGATCACCGTAAGCAAGTAATGGAAATTATGAGTCGCGGTGGCGGTGTTGGTACGAACGGTTCAACGCTTCGTCCACGCAACACATTAGCGCGCGGTGTAAATGGTAAATCATCTGGTTCAGTTAGCTGGTTAGATGATATTGCTAAGTTGACTCATCTTGTAGAACAAGGTGGAAGTCGCCGTGGAGCTCAAATGATTATGTTAGCCGATTGGCACCCAGATATCGTGGAATTTATTATTTCAAAAATGCAAAACCCACGTATTTTACGTTATTTAATTGAAAATACAGCGGATGAATCCATTATCCGTTTAGCAAAAGAAAAGCTGAAATTCAAGCCATTAACGCAGCAAGAAGATGCAATGTACCAAGGAATTGTCAACTTTAAAAATATCGAAGGATTCGGTGGCTTTAACGCGGCAATTATCCGTGATGCAGAATCAAAATTACGCGATGGTGGTACGTATACTGTACACAATCCAGAGTTTTTAACAGGTGCGAATATTTCGGTGACATTAACGAAAGAATTTATGGCCGCAGTTGAAAATGATGAAGATTTCCCATTACGCTTCCCGGATGTGGCAAATTACACACCAGAGCAAATGAAAGATTACAATGAGAAATGGCATGAAGTAGGCGATGTTCGTGAATGGGAGAAGCTCGGCTATCCTGTTCGTACGGACCGCACAATTAAAGCAAAAGAACTTTGGAACTTAGTAAATGTATGTGCGACATATGCTGCTGAGCCAGGTATTTTCTTCATCGACAATGCGAATGATATGACCAATGCACGAAGCTACGGTCAACAAGTAGTTGCAACGAATCCGTGTGGTGGAGTTCGCCTCACGTTAAAGATCGCGGGATAAAGCGGGGAAGCTGAGATGCCAATCCGAACCGAAGACAAATTGTAAAGTTTTTGTCAGGGGCAACGCATAGATAGTGAACCTCACCATTTGAGACTATAACCTATCCACGAGACCGCGACATTACACAACCATATTTAAAGCTTATAACAAATTCATTCTAAAGAGGTGAATAGTTTGGGTAATAGAGGCTATGCAGGTTACTATAGGGATATTTATTTAAGAAGCTCATATGAGTACGCATATGCAATATACCTTGATTATTTCGAAATAGAATGGCGATATGAAGTTATGGTTTTAGATATTGGATATAAATTGTATAAACCTGATTTTTTTCTAATTAATCCAGACCGCACAATTAAAAAGATAATAGAAGTTAAATCCAGAAATCTTCAAGCAATTAAAAATGCAGAAAAAGACTTACAAGTAGTCGAAGATAAATTTGGCTATGAATGGGAAATTGTTTCTTATAAAGAATTAATGTACCTTTACAAAGAATTACCATTTTCACTTAATTCAGTGATTACAAAATGGATAAATTCTGATAAAACTACGATTAATAAAGCTGCCTTTGGAAATAAAAATGGACATTTTAATATGAAACACAGTGATGAAACTAAAATAAGAATTGGTAAGCATACAAAAAAACTGTGGCAAACAGATAGTCCATCTAGGCGAAGCATGATCGAAGGTTTAAAGAAAAGTGGAATAAAGAAAGGTTATATACGGGTTCACCGAGAAACTAGAACTTGTATTCTTTGTAAAAGCTCATTCATTACATTAGCTACATCGACGAAACAATATTGTAGTCGAAAATGCTCTGGGAAAGTAGCCATAAAAAGTGCTACCGAATCGTATGTTAGCAAACGGTCTGCATTGCATGAAGAAGTAAAAAAGTTAGTGATTGCATGGTCAGTAAATAATAAAGAAATATTATTGAATGCTCCATACAATCGAGTTAAAACTACTATTGCTCCATTGATACATGAAATTGAAATGAACTATGGTATTAAAGATTTTAGGGTCATTTCGAAGGCGGTTTTCGGAAAAGATTGTGGTAGAAAAGAATTATTAAGGTTTATGAAAAAAGTGTGTAATGAAAATGTATGCTGAACTTGCACGAATTGAAGTGTAAGAACTAGGGGATAAAAAGCCTCTAGGATAACAAAAATTTTGGAACAACCATTAGCACCATATTCAGTTTGTAACTTAGCTGCGGTAAATTTAGCGCAGTTTGCAAATAAAGAAACAAAAACAGTTGATTATGAAGCGTTACGTCAAACGGTTAAAGTCGGCGTGCGCATGCAAGATAACGTAATTGACGCAACACCGTACTTCTTAGAAGATAATAAAAAGCAAGCACTTGGTGAACGCCGTGTAGGTCTTGGTGTTATGGGACTTGCCGATTTACTTATTTACTGTGAAAAAGAATACGGTTCAGATGAGGGCAATGCACTTGTCGACGAAATCTTTAAAACAATTGCAATTGCTGCATATGAACAATCGATTGAGCTTGGAAAAGAGCGCGGTAGCTTCCCATTCTTGCAAGGCGCAACGGATGCAGAAACAGCTCGTTTACGCGAAGCCTTTACAAACACAGGCTTCATGAAAAAAATGCCGGAGCACATTCGTGAAGGCGTGATCGCAAATGGTATCCGTAACTCACACTTATTAACAGTTGCTCCTACGGGGTCTACTGGGACAATGGTCGGAGTTGCAACAGGATTAGAGCCTTACTTCAGTTTCACTTACTACCGTTCAGGTCGCTTAGGTAAGTTTATCGAAGTAAAAGCGGAAATCGTGAAAGAATATTTAGAAGCAAACCCAGGTGTAGATGAAAATAATTTACCAAACTGGTTTAAAGCTTCAATGGAATTATCAGCAGAAGCACATGCCGATGTTCAATGTATTATCCAAAACTGGATTGACTCATCAATTTCGAAAACGGTGAATGCGCCAAAAGGTTATACAGTAGAGCAAGTGCAAAATGTGTACGAGCGCTTATATAAAGGTGGAGCAAAAGGTGGTACAGTTTACGTGGACGGTTCACGTGATTCACAAGTACTAACGTTAAAAGCCGAAGAAGCGAACTCGGATGAGCAAATGGAATTTGAAGAGTTAAAGCAAGAAGAAGTAGTAGTAAAGCGTCAAGTTGTATTAGTAGATACAATTAAACCACTGGCAGATACAGATGTAACAATCGGTTCTGAAGTAGGAAACACATGTCCAGTATGCCGTCAAGGTACGGTAGAGGAAATGGGCGGCTGTAACACATGTACAAACTGTGGTGCGCAGCTGAAATGTGGATTATAAAATAAATTCGCAACGTTTATAAAAAATGTGATGAGACACCCTTTTAGATGAACTTTATCTAAAAGGGTGTTTTTTTGACCAAAAGAGCAAGAAGATGGCTAAATTTAGAAAGATGAATCAATAACATTAAAGCTTTTATTCCCAATGTAGCTTGTAATAAAGATTGATTATTTATAATAAAGAACGATAATTTGTAATAAAGTTTGATTAAAATCATCAAGCCCCTGTAAATTTCTTAGATAATTGTCGATTCTTTATTGGATATTTATGTTAATGTAACTATAACGATTGTGAAGAAATGCACTTAAACTAACAGGGTAGTTTATTTAAAAATGTAGGGAGAGAAGCCAATGATTTTAGGTAATCCAATAGCAAGAGGAAATACTGCGAAAATTTATCTTTCCGATAACAAAATAGTAAAAGTTTATAACGATTTTTTGCCAGATACAGAATCTATAAATGAAGCAAAAAAACAAAAATATGCCTACTCATGTGGACTTTCTGTACCCAAGATTTTAGAGGTTACTAAGATAAACGGAGAACAAGCAATCATAATGGAATATGTTAAGGGAGAAACATTAGGAGATTTAATGTTGAAAGATAAAGAAAAGGCAGAATACTACATGGATATTTCAGTCGAAATGCAACTTGAAATTCATAGCATTATTCCAGATTCAATCGAACTAATGTATGAAAAATTACACCGTCAAATTGAAACTGCGAATAAATTAAATAAAAGACAAAAATCTTATTTATTAAAGAAATTGGATTCATTTACATACGAGAATAGGCTCTGTCATGGTGACTTTCATTTATTTAATTTGATTATGACAGATAACAAAGTGGTAGTTATAGATTGGGTTGATTCGAGTGCAGGTGATATTCGTGCTGATATATATCGGACCTATCTTTTATATTCTCAATTTTCGTCCGAATTAGCTGATATGTATTTGCGACTTTATTGTGAAAAGAGTGGACTTGTAAGGTCTGAGGTTTTTCATTGGGCTCCTATCATTGCAGGTGCAAGATTATCTGAGAGTGTCTCATCGGAGAATTCAGAACGACTTATGGAGATTATAAATCGCTACTTCCCATTATAGTATGACAACACTATGTGCGTAATATCACTTAAACGAACGGGAGTTTTAGTGAAAGATCGTTGAGTTGCTTACGCAGTTGACCTAAAGGGGGTAGTGTATTTTGACAAGGCTATAATGAATAGTGAAGTTAACGCCCTGTAATTTATGGTGTAGTTTTCACTATTAACCGTATTAGATAAAAGAAGTATGGAGGGGAAAAAATGCTGTTGTATTGGTATGTCGTGTTATGGTTATGGGTTTTATTAGCTTTATCAATTGTATTTACGGGGTATGCTTTAAAAAAGGTCTCGTGGAAATTAATGATTGCTGCTGTTATTTGCTCTATTCCCAATACATTTTTCGTCTTATTTGTTGAATTAGAAAAAATAATGTACCTATTGTTGGTCTGGTTTATTGTTCAATTGGTATTATTGTATTCTCTCTATAAAAAGCGTTTTTAATTAAAGAATAGGGCGCTATTGTTTAATAAGCACCTCTTTGTTCTTGTTGAACTAGCGGAGTGCTTTAGCAAAATATGGCCATCATTTTGATGGTCAATTTATTATGTTCAAAACATTAAGTTGATCTCAGATATGCATTGTGAAATGTTACACTTAAACTAAGTGGGCAGTTTAATACAAGAGGGGACGTATTTTATGAAAGAAATTAAATCGATATCTATTCAACCTAATATAAGGGAACTTTTATCCTTCGCAACCTCTGAAAAGAATGTCGAGAAAGAATATGAATTATATATGCAATCTCCAGTAAGAGAGTTATATGGATATGACCTTGAAACTGAGTTTGCTGGTTGTATTGGTATAGAATTTTTTAGTCCAAAGAGTTGTGAAATAAAACATATCGCAGTATCTCCAAATCATAGAGGAATGGGTATTGGGAGTAAAATGATTAGCTATATTTTGGGGAAATATTCTTTGTCTTTTATGTTTGCTGAAACCGATAAAGATGCTGTGAATTTTTATGAAAATTATGGATTTGAGATAACGAGTTTAGGTGAAAAATATCCAGGTGTGGAACGATTTCGATGTATTTTAAATATTTAATAGGATTAAGTCATCTTTCCCCCCATGAAAGAACGTAATAATCTTTCATTTTCTGTGGTGAAGCGGTGAATTATGCGTTTCATGGATGGCTAACGCGGGTTTTAATTGAATATTCGCATCCCGAAATAATCAAACATCTTTATAAAAACCAAACTATATATGTTGAACATATGAAACCAGCATCCTATTAAAATGAAAATCTGACTAAGAATACGTCGCCTCCCACGGCAGCGACGCACTCGATTGAGGAAGATTTTTTAGAACGGAAAACTTTATACCGGGCTGGCCTTGCACAAAGCACACAGATGAGTCGTACAGATTTGTGTAACAAAGCTGTGCGCCTCATGTGCTTAGCCAGCCTAATCTAGCAAATACTTTATTAGAAGTTTTATTGAAATATTTACATTATAAGGATAGAATCTTTTGTTTAACTTATATAAATAAAGAAACCAACTGTTTTGATCAAACTTTGTTTCAAAATAGTGGGTTTCTTTCTGCATAAAATCAGAGCGTTTGCAACTTACTTTTAATCGAACTGTATTAAAAAGCTACACTTAAATGAGTAATTTTATAGAAAGGTTAATGAATTTTGTACAACTACAAATTTGGTAGTTGTTGTATAATTATGGGTGTTATTCTCTTTAGCGGTCACTACCGTTTCATATTTTACTAGGGGATTTTGTAAGTGAAATGAAGAGTAACAGAAGGGGTGTTTCATGAAAATATTCGAGGCAAGTCAACGAACCCCCACTGAGGTAAAGCATTTCAGTAGGGGCTTGAAAACGCCAGTTCAGGTCTTTCCGTCTGAGAGACGAGTGACGCTCTGAGTGACGATTTTCAAATCACTGTTTTTGGTCGGCACTTAACGTACCACTTGCACCACCCTAAGAAGAGCTGTACAAGCCCCGACAAGTCGAGTACACAAGGGATGGTTGACGCACCCACTAGACCGTGCCTAAGCAACGGTTTTACATGTTTTTCACAGGTGCTTGGATATTTTACGTGACAAAGCTTTTTCTTGTCACAACCCCCTCTATCCAGTTATCAAGGAACAACGTATCGTATTATTTTAACACAGAACAAACGTTTCGGCTAACGCCAACCGACATTCATCTCCACCTGAATCGTTGGGCTTTATCCGCAACACGAATCAGGTGGAGTCTTCTGTCGGAGAAAGATAAATTTGATTTTAGAAATCAATAATAAGTTTGTAAACTGGCGTCATGATTCCTTCAAAAGCAACGACATATCATTTAACAATAATCAACCGTCATAAACATTCCCCCTACGCCAGGTGCACCATTATTTGTGACATGGTGTGGCATATGACAATGGAATGGCCAAATCCCGGGATTATTCGCGAGGAAGCTTATATCCCATGTTTCCCCCGAAGCAACAAGAATTGTATTTTTACAAATTTGATTATGCTCAGCAATCGGAAAGCCATCTGCACCAACAACCCGAAACTGATGACCATGTAAATGCATCGGATGGTGGTGCATTTGAATATTGCCAAAACGTACGCGAACGGTATCACCGTATGCTACAAGTAAAGGTTTCGTAAAAGGATAGCATTTTCCGTTGATTGTAAAAAAGTTTGATTCGGGTTTTATAAAAGTAAGGTTATATATTCCTTTTGTTAAATCGCCCCAAGGAAGCGCATCAACAGCCCATTCTTGCAATAAACAAAGATAATCTCGAGTTTTCGGGATGTTTTGCATGTTTGGATCTTCAACAATAAAGCCCCCTAATAGCCCCGCATTATCTTGGACAGCAACGTTGACATGAGAATGATACATATACGTACCGGGGGATTGATAATAGTGTAATGATAATCAAAATAATGCCCTGGTTCAATAAATGGGGAAGGTTCGATTGGAGGGACACCATCCATATTATTAGGTACGATTAAACCGTGCCAATGAACGCTCGTTTTTTCAGGTAAACGATTAATAACGCGAATGCATACATGATCTCCAGGAAAAACCCGAATCGTAGGACCAGGTGTAGAACCGTTATAACCCCATGCTTTAACAAAAATACCATCCACAAGCTCCCACGTTATTTCTTCAGCAATCAAAGTGAAAAATTTTGTTCCATTGTCTTGCGTAATATAAGGTAAATCCTCAATCCCCGGTGTTACTACCATATAAATCCTCCCTCTGTAAAATGATTATTCATGTAACAAATAGAAGAGCTTATTTTCATATTTGACTTGTAACGACACGCAACTGCATTTTACCTACCCCATAATAAACGGAAAACAGACTTATAAATTGTATGTACAGTGAGGGGGTTTATGCTTTGAAGAACTATTGGGGTTTGTTTTGAAAATCAAAGAATTGCTTTTTAGAATCATCCACTAATCAAACACTATTCCATCTGCAAGGTTTGTTTTATTAAAGGTGTAATGGCATTATTAAAATAATTAAGTTCGCTCGACTACTAATATATGAGGGGGATGAATGATGAAATTTGATCATCTAGTATTAAATGTTGATAAAAACTATCAAATGGAAGGGCAATTTGCGCAAAGTATTAGGGAGGCTGGTTTACCTTACAAACCTAAAAAGGGGAAAGGAACAAAAGGTTTTAAAGCGTCTAATATTTGGATTGGTCAAGAGTATTTTGAGATGATTTCTATAAAAAATCAAGACGGTGGGGGATGGAAGAAAGAATGGGTTGAAGCTTACAATAATGGCGAGAGAGGCTTAATTTGTTTAATGCTTGATGTAAAAGATTTGAATCAATTGGTGCAAAAAATTCAATCTAAAAAAATCCCGATATCTCAGCCTGAAAGTATAAAAATTGAATTCTTCTTCAAATTAATTTCAAAAACGATGCCTTGGAGCAATAGTTATTTAGATTTTTTTCAAAATGTACCGATGCAAATCGGCTTTCAACAAATGAATAATGAAAAAACGAGATTAAAATTAGAAAAATATATGGTTCCAAATTCAACAGAAAATAATATAACAGGTATAAGAAGGATTCAAATCTCGGGTCAGTTCACAAAAGTAGATTTTGAAATGTTAATGCTGGTTTTTGATGATATTTTAGTGGAAGAAGGACGATTAACTATTCATTTAGAACATAGCCAAGTGCTAGTCTTTGAACAAGCAACAGAGTTTAATATTCAGGTTGTGTTAAAGAGTGAACAATCGAATTTGCAAAACAAAGATTGCTGGATTGAAAACACACACATTATTAATGGATAAATCAAAATTAAAAATAGCTTGAATAATAACCGTAGTAGGAAAGAAGTTAACTTGGAAAACAACCATGCACAAACAAATAAAAGGGCGATTTTTTTAAGAGTTATTCGCTAAATAATGAAGAAATATTCCGCAATATTATAAAAGAAGTAAAATAGCAATACTTAATCAGAAGTCGCCCAATAGCTGTGTAAGTCAGCTTTCTTATGCAATTCCAGAAGCTCTGTTTGGTTAATGCGAAACTGTCCATTTTTAAACCAAATACTAAAATCATTAATCGGAATTTCTTGCTGCTTGATTGCCACTAAAATTTGATAGATTTTCGTATTTACTTCTTCCTTTGATGTAATGGGATTTTCTTGTAAATCAATAGTAATATCTAACAGATTATACTTTTCATATGCATATAAGTCAGCATCATCGGTAGGTGGTGATGGATTATAAAGATTGACAAAAATATTTTTTGCCCCGTAGTAAGGAGCAACTATGGCTGTTACATCACGATGGCCTTCATATCGCCAGGATTCCCAAAAATAATTGTCTTGAATGCCTTCTTCACCTTGTTCGGTTCCAACAATAAAAATTAAATCGGGTCTTGCAACTGGAGACGCTTCTGCATGAAAGTTTCCATCCATTATCCAAAATAAAGGTGTCTTCAAATGGAATGGCTCATCATACTTATTTTCTAAAAAAGAAGTAAATTCTCTTTTGGCTTGTATATTTCCCCACGGTGTCCCATAAAATATTATAAATACGAAACTAACTATTAAAAAAATCAACCCGATACCGATAAATTTTCGCATATTTATTCTCCTGTTTTATGTAATAGTAATTCAAATGTATATTTTACCTAAATATACCATGCAAACGAGTCCATAATCACCCAAAAAATTCAGCCTTATTACTGATGGAAATTATCGTGCAAAACCTTTATACTTATCAAGTAGTTTTAGACTATCAGGTATATCCTGCAAATATATGAATGATAGGTGGAAAATATGAATTATCAAGTATTATTGTATTATCATTACACAACGATTGTAGATCCAGCAGCTTTTTCAGCAGCTCATTTACAAGCGTGTAAAGAAATTGGTTTAAAAGGTCGTATTTTAGTGGCGACAGAAGGTATTAATGGCACGGTATCAGGGACAAAAGAGCAGACAGCTGCTTACATGGACATGATGAAGGCTGATCCATTATTTGATGGGATTGTTTTTAAAATCGACGAGGCAGAAGGGCATGCTTTCAAAAAAATGCATGTACGTCCGCGCCCTGAATTAGTACATTTAGGGTTAGAAGCAGATGTCAATCCGCATGAATTAACAGGTCGATATTTATCACCTGAGCAATTTTTGGAAGAAATGCAAGATGAAAATACAGTTGTTTTAGATGTGCGCAATACGTATGAATATGATGTTGGTCATTTCCGTGGTGCGATTCGTCCAGACGTTGAAAATTTCCGTGATACACCAGAATGGGTACGTGAAAACAAAGAACTTTTTGAAGGTAAAAATGTTTTAACGTATTGTACAGGTGGGATTCGTTGTGAAAAATTCTCAGGGTGGATGAAGCGTGAAGGATTCGGAGATGTCGGTCAATTACATGGTGGCGTTGCAACTTACGGGAAAGACCCAGTTGCAAAAGGGCAGCTATGGGATGGTCAAATGTATGTATTTGATGAGCGTTTAACGGTGCCAATTAATCAGGTGGAGCATGTCGTAGTTGGGCGTGATCACTATGACGGGGAGCCATGTGAGCGCTACGTTAATTGTGCGAACCCAGAGTGTAATAAGCAAATTATTGCCTCTGAGGAAAACGAAGCCAAGCATCTTGGTGGCTGTACACCTGAATGTACAACACATGAGCGCAATCGTTACATCGTGCGCCATAATTTAACGGAAGAGCAAGTGCAACAAGCGCTTCAATTATTAGAAGTATAAACGATATAATCAAACGCATTCTCGAACAAAATCGGGGATGCGTTTTTACGATTTGTAGGGGTTGTTATCGTTTTTGTAGTATAATAAGTAGTCTTGTCAATGGATGTAACGATCTAAACGGACTGAAAGAATCATTTGCATTTACAACAAATGGTCATTTACAATAAAAGTTAAGGTAGTTCTGTAATGAATTACGCCTTGGCGTAATTGCGTCCAGATTTTTTTGAGCGAGCTCAAAAAACTCCCCTAAAAAATCTGTGACATCTGCCGGGGCAATAACTTGATTCAGCTGGGTTTGAACCCGCTGAAGCAAGTTATAGAACATCTATTATCAAAAGGAGGAAAACAACATGACTGAAAATAATCAATCAGAAGCACCGAAAAAGAAATTAAGTTTACAGGAGCTAGTAAAGCAGCAGCTTGAAAATAAAAAAAACCAATCGGCATCAGGTAAGGGAAGCGCAAAAGGTGATACTTCTACGAAAAAAATGAAGAGCCAGCAAACGAAAAAAACGAGCAACACGCGCAGAAAAATGGGCGTTTAATCTTGCTTAATTGAATTAAAAAAGCCCGAACGGATTTGATTCGTTCGGGCAATTTTTTTGTGCCTGAAAAAATAATTGATAAAAAGTGATTCCAATGAAAGCGTCGTTCGTCTTTAAGGGAGAGGGGGGAAATGGATGCGACGTGAGCTTTTTGATGCCCATTATGAGGCAGTTTATAAATACATACGATATTTAACGAATGATGCAGATTTAGCGCATGATTTTTTGCAGGAAACGTTTTACCGCTATTATCAAAAAAATTATACCGAGCACGAACGAACTTATTTATTAAAAATTGCCCGCAATATTGTATATGACCATTATCGTAGGAAAAAGATTTTATCGTTTTTTCATTTGAAAACAGAGCCTGAAGCGCAGGGGGAATTACCTGAGGAAGTCATAATTCAAAATGATGAGCTTGAAAAGTTATATACCGCGTTGCAACGCATTAAATGGAATTACCGTGAAGTTGTTGTACTGCGCTATATTGAGGAATATTCGGTAAAGGAAACGGCTGAAATATTAAATTGTAGTGAAGTGAAAGTGAAAAATAATACAGCGCGAGGTTTAAAAGCATTGCGAATATTGTTAGGAGGTGCGGAGGATGAATGAAGAAAAACGATTGCAGCAATTAAAGGAAATTCAAGTAGATACGGCGAAAAAAGAGCGCGACTTTCAACAAATCGCAGTACGCACTAACCGAAAAAAATTCCATTGGCAAGTGCCAGCAGCGGTCATAGGTGTTCTTTGCATCATTGTCTTTCTCGTCGCCTCCATGCCAAAGCAACAAATGCTTACGAGTGAAAATGATGAAGAACCACAGCTTGTAGCGATTTATCAGCTTTACGGGGAAGGGAATCCGAAATCGAAATGGCAAATGAGTGTCGATGAATTTACTGATCAAGATGAGCTCATACGGATGGAAGAGTTTTTGAGCAAGCTAACTTTAGTGGAGAAATCTATTCGAGAATATGAGGTTATTCGATATACGTATCGGCTAAACTATCATGATGGGACATCTCGAATTCTCATTGAATACTCAGGTCAAACGGGTCCTTATTATTATGATAAAACGAATGACCTTATTTATTCGGTAGGGGAAGATGTTGTAGCAGGTAAGATATGGCTATCGAATAAAACGAACTTGGCAAGCAGTATTGTATTTATTTTTATCGTAATAATTGTAGCGGTGTTTGGTTGGTTCATTGATCGAAAAATGCGTGATCCAAATGACAAAAAACGAAGCATTCCAAGACATTCAACTATTAAACAATCGATTGTAACGATTGTGTTGTTACTTTGCACAGGTTTGATAATGTTTATCGTTCCGCATATTCATTACTTTTATGTTGTATGTATGTTATTTTTCCTAGCAGCAATCAATATTATATTGGAAACATTTCACGACAATAATGATTGGAGAAAAATGAGCTTTGTCGTTCAAATGTTATGGCAAGCTATTTTTGCTTATATGATTTTCTGGTAGGAAATATTGTGAGAAGGTGTACAGCTGTTCTTCGGTTGTGCGCCTTTTTGATATGCAAAGATATGTGTCACATAGCAACAACAATCCAAAATATACTAATGCCAAAAGTGAGTGTGATTCCGGCGAAAATCCAACCCATCATATATTTTCTTAATTTGAAATTATTTATGCTCAACATCAAAAAGCAAATCGTCATCAAAATTTGTATCCAAATCGGTCGATCAAAGCTTTCCTTATACCAAATGAAGGAATAAAGGACTGTAATAACGAGAAGGGTAAGTGAGGCTAAAGCAATTTTTCTTAATGCACTATATTTCAGCAAACGCAAAACCTCCTAAAGCGGCTATGTATGAAAGGCTTTTTATTCAGTATATGAAAATTGTATGATTTCGTTTTCCAATATTTCAAGTAATTGTTCTTTCTTAGAACGCCTCATTATAAGGACTATACAAGACGCACAAATAATAAAGGTTTTTGGGGTAAGTATATAGAAATAGTAATATAACAATGTATGGAGGTGCTTTGATGAATTCAAACAAAGAAACACCAGAAAAACAAAGGGAACATTTAACCCAGGAAGAGCATAAAAAGAATCCAGCTGGTAATTTCAATGATCATCTGAACCGTACACAAGCGGGGATGCCTAATACTTCTGGCATGAGCGTTAAAGAAATAGGCGTATTAATTTTGATTGTTGTCGTTCTTTTTGTTGGATATAGCGTTTATAAAATGTTTTGAATTATTCCGAAATGAATTGATGGGAAGTTTTTCGAGCGAGCTCGAAAAAATCTGGACGCAATTACGCCGAGGCGTAATTGATCATAGCTTTTGATCATCCTTGGAATGTTTTGTGGTGGGCTAATAACAGTCGCTGTTTTCAATAATTTTACGGAGTCCAGCTATATAAATGTAATTCTGATAGTGTTGGGTGGGATTATTAGTTGGTTATTATTTAGTGTAATTTCAAAATTTAAAAATAGAAGAATGTAATACGATTTCAATAGCGCAAAATAAGATGATTTTTAAAAATAAAGTATATGCATTGAACGATTCAGATTACGATACCCTTACTTCTCTAACTAAGCAGTAATATAAAACTTTTTATTTTCCATGGAATTAATGTCCCTCATACAAAACGCTGAAGCCTCTGCTACTATTTGTAAGCGCGCAATCATAAAATAACCATATCTTTTGATAAAGGAGATATGTTTAATGACTGTCGCGTTAAACGTAAAGGGCAAGAATTCCATCATCATGGCAATTGATAGTAGGGCATCATGGAAGAATAGTGCGGTTCATAATGACCAATGTCAAAAAATATTCATCTTACCGAATAAAGTGACAATCTCTTTTTCGGGTAGCTTAACGCGCTTTATTTTCAATAAGGAAACGAATGAAGTTATTTCGAGATATATGGATATTAATGATTTAGTTTATGGATTGGCACATTATCCCGACAGTGAAAAGATGACAATAAACGATACGATTGAATATATCATCGGAAAGTTTTGTAGCTATTTCGCGGGATTTACGACGCAAATTCACCTCGGTGGATCTGAAGGTGGGAAATTATTTTTAGTGCTAATGGAATTTATTGATGGAAAACATATACAAAATCATCCTATCCCAATTGATAAATACGGTTACATATACAATGGCAGTGATCAAGCGCAAATTTTTAGTAGCATGATTAAAATTAGTGAACAGTATCCATCCATAAATGAGTATGAATTGGCTACGATAATTGGACAGAAAAATGATAAAGAGCTCATTGAATTTGCATATAATGTGATTGCGGAAGTGATGAAAGAAAACTTGAAGAAAAGCAAGGAGCAGCAAACGGTTGGTGGGAATATTGATATTGTGCAGATTACCAAGGATGATACAGTTTGGATAAGGAAAGACGGGAAATATGTATAAATGTATTTTACGTTATGTGCACAAACTAAGTTTTGGAAGTTAAGCTGTTTAAATTGTATCTCCCTCTGTAGTCAACTCAACAGAAGATCCCATGTCTTCGTCAAAAAGCACTCAGATTTGCATGGGGAAAATAATATAGCCGTATATCTGATGCAAAATCAATGATATACGGCTATTCGTGATGCGTAGCAAAAAGCTCCGTCTAATTTTTGTAATTCAGGCTTATGTTATAGTACAATATTATAAAGAAAAGTATGTATTTATATTTTTTATAGCTTAAGGAGAATATTATGATAAAGAGTAGAGGCTTAAAAAGATTTTTAACAGCAATTTCAATCGTGGGGTTGTCATTAAGTGTTGCAGGATGTTCAGCAAATGTTGATAAAAATAGTGAAAAACCAGAAACTAAACCAGAAGTGAGTAATTTTAAACCAGTTGAGTTTACTTATTCAGATGGGGCACAAGATTACAAAGTAACAGTTGAAACGCCAAGAGAAAGAGCCGTAACATTATCACAATTTATGACTGAAATGTTACTTGCATTAGACTTAGGAGATAAAATGATTGGAACAGCTCTTTTAGATAACCCAATCCTGCCTGAGTTTGAAGAGGCCTATAATAAAATACCTGAACTTAAAATTGGAGAAGGACATTCGGTAGCAAAAGAAGGATTTATGGCTACGGGTGCAGATTTTGTAAGTGGATGGGATTCATCGATCAGTGAACAAACGACAGGATCTCCAGATGAACTTATTGAAAAAGGTATCATTCCTTTTATGGCGAAATCATACAATCCAAGTGCTACGGTTGAAACGGTATATGAAGATTTTGAATTGCTAGGAAAGATATTTGGCGTTGAAGATAAAGCAACAGAAGTAATCAATAAAATGAAAAGTGATATAAAAGCTGTCACGGACAAATTGGGCGATATAAAAGCAGAAGAAAGAATCAAAATGATGGTATATGATTCAGGCGAAAATGATGCGATGGTAGTTGGGTCTGGGTTAGCTAATAATCTAATCGATTTAGCAGGTGGCAATAATATATTTGGGAAAGATGCAACGAAGCCTTATATCAATGTATCTTGGGAAAGTATAGTAGCAAAAGATCCTGAAGTTATATTAATAACAGATTTTATGGCAGGACAACCAGTACAAGAAAAAATTAACTTTTTAAAATCACATCCAGCACTTAAGGATGTTTCAGCGATTAAAAATAATAAACTTTATGTTGTAGGATTAGCTGACTTATCTCCAGGTATTAGAAATCCAAAAATTATAGAGCAAATGTATGGATACTTCTATGGAGAAAATAAGTAGTGGAGTCTTCAGTACAAGAACAAAGAAGCCTTTCTAAAAAGAAAGGTTTCTTATTTTGGGTTATAGCTTTAACTATAATTTTGGCAGGAACCATCATTGGAGCTATAGCGATTGGTAGTACTTATATAGAACCTGGAGAAGTTTATAAAGTATTGCTTAATAAATTATCTAATGGAATATTATTTGAAAATGCTGGCACTGTTATGACACAGAATATAATATGGGAAATACGATTACCTCGTGTATTATTAGGGGCATTATGTGGTGCTGGACTTGCCCTTTGTGGAATACTAATGCAATCTATCACTAAAAATCCAATCGCAGAACCATATATACTTGGTATTTCGTCAGGGGCATCTTGTGGAGCTGTGGCTGTCATTGTTTTAGGTGGGGTATCAGCGATAGGCATTAATAGTATTAGTGCGGGTGCATTTGTTGGGTCAATAATATCAGGAATACTAGTATTTGTTATAGGAACTCAAATGGGAAAAACGACTTCTACTACAAGGCTAGTTCTTACAGGAATGGCTATATCAACAATATTTGCAGCACTGACAAACTTGCTGATCTATTCAGCGGATAATTCAAACCAAGCTAAAAGTGCGTTGTTTTGGACTGTTGGTAGTTTAGGTGGAGCTAAGTGGGATGTATTATTATTTCCATTTATTACACTCGTAATCGTTATGGTTGTTGCATTTATTATGTCAAAATCATTAGATATATTACTTTTAGGTGATGATAGTGCCATCATACTTGGTATAAATGTAAAAATGATCAAATCCATCATATTACTATTAGCCACGTTACTTACCGCATCATTAGTTGCAATAACAGGTGCTATAGGATTTATAGGTCTGATTGTTCCTCACATTTGTAGAACGATCGCAGGAAGTGACCATAAAAAATTAATCGTTCTTTCTGCGTTAGTTGGCTCAATCTTTTTAATACTATCAGATATATTTGCAAGAGGACTTTTCCCACCAATAGAAATCCCTATAGGAATTATTACTTCATTAGTTGGAGGACCGTTTTTCTTATACTTAATTTCTAAGAAAAATTATACTTTTGGAGGGAAAGACTAATGAAGAAGCTACAAGTTAAAAATTTAAGATTCAGTATAGATAAAAAAGAAATACTGAAAGATGTATCTTTTGATGTGCCAACAGGCAGTTTTGTAGGCATTATTGGTCCGAATGGTTCGGGAAAATCAACGTTATTAAAAAATATATACAGATTATATAAACCTGCTAGCGGCGAAATACTTTTAGATAGTAAAGAATTATCTAAAATGAAAAATAAAGACTGTGCAAAAGAAATCGCCGTACTTGCACAGGAAGGAAATTCGCAGTTTGACTTTACTGTAGAGCAAATTGTTAAAATGGGAAGATATCCTTATAAATCTGCATTTGAAGATTACTCAAAAGAAGATTTGAAAATGGTTTCAGACATGTTGAAAAAAGTAGGGCTAGATAATTATAGTGATAGAAGTTTTTCGAATTTGTCAGGTGGAGAAAAACAACGGACATTAATTGCGAGAGCCTTAGTTCAAAATACAGATTTTTTAATATTAGATGAGCCGACAAATCACTTAGATATTGGATATCAAATTCAACTGATGGATTTAGTAAAGAGTCTTCATATTACGACATTATCGGCAATACATGATATGAACATTGCATCCATGTACTGTGATTATTTAATCGTCATGAAAGATGGACAAATAAAAGACTTTGGCACTGTTGAAGAAGTAATCACTTCACAAATGTTAAAAGAAATATTTGGTGTGAATGCTCATGTGGGGGTTAATCCAATCAATAAAAAATTGTTAGTATCATTTATGCATACCCACGTCCATATAGACGGGGTAGGGCATGATCATGTTCATGAAGATGGTTTCACAGGAGAACATACACATAACCAACATTAAAAATGGCCATCTATCAAAAAACGGATAGATGGCCATTCGTCATATATACCGAAAAGGTGCGCCTAATATTACATTATTCGGGTAATGTAATAATAAATGTCGTACCTTTCCCTAATTCACTTTGAACAATAATTGTTCCATTGTGTATATCGATAATTTTTTTTACAATCGATAAACCTAAGCCACTTCCACTATTCGAACGGACTCTTGCTTCATCCGCTTTATAAAATCGCTCGAAAATGTGTAGCTGATTCGCCTTTGAAATGCCGATCCCCGTATCTGAAATTGTAACAATCACTTGATTTTCCTTTTTTACTAAATGAATCGTTATTTTACCGTAATCAGGTGTGAATTTAATGCAATTATGAATGAGGTTAATCCATACTTGACTCATTAAATCTTCGTCTGCTAATAGAATTATTTTTTCTAAATGCAAATCGAATTCTATATTTTTTTGAATCCAATTCGGCTCACTAGCTAAAATGATTGTGCGCAATTGTTGATCAAGGGCGTAATTTTCTTTCTCAACTAAGTGGTTTTCAGCTTCAAGTGATGTGAGCTTCAATAAATTATCACTTAGTTTTGATAATCGGCGGCTTTCCGTTTCGATAATCGTTAAATAGTGCTGCTGTTGCTCTACTGAAAGCTGCTTGTGTTGCAATGCTTGTGCGAAACCGACAATGGATGTTAGGGGGGATTGAATTTCATGAGAAACATTTGAAATAAATTCCTGGCGCATATCCTCCATTTGTTGTAATTGCTTTGCCATATGGTTAAATTGATCGACCAGTTCTGTGAAATCATTTCGGTCATTCATTTTAAAATCCAAATAGACATTAAAATCACCACTCGCAATTTTACGTAGTGCTGAAACGACTTCTAAATAGTAGTTCCGGCGCTTATTCGGTAAGAAATAGTGCATCATAATACCGATGGATGTCATGATTAAAATACCTAAGATTATTGTAAAGAAAAAGCGAATATAGCCCGATGTTGGAATCGGGCTATATTCTATTAAAAAGTATGCGGCAGAAAAACAACTAACGATATACAGTGTGAAAAATAACGTACCTAGTATTGGCTTCACAATCTGTTTCGTCATCGCTCATTCAGCTCCAAACGATAGCCTAATCCCCAAATCGTTTTTATACGAAATGCACATGTATCTTCTGGAAATCTTTCGCGCAATCGTTTAATATGAACATCGACTGTTCTTTCGTCACCTTCATAGTCATATCCCCAAATATCTTCAATCAACTGTTCACGTGAAAAAGTTTTACCAGGATAGTTGCCAAGTTTAAATAATAATTCAAATTCTTTTAATGGAATCGTATATTCTAAATCGTTCAAAACAATTTCATAAGTTTTGCGATTCATTTTTAGTTCTCCAATATAAAGGGTATGTGATAGTGCGATGTTGTACCGTTTTAGCAATGCTTTTACACGGACCACTAATTCGATTGGCTCGAACGGTTTAACGAGATAATCGTCTGCACCAAGGTTGAAACCTTTTACTTTTTGAGAAGTTTCGCCTCTAGCAGTCAACATTAAAATGGGAATATCGCTGAAATGGCGAATTTCTTGACAAAGCTGCCAGCCATTCATATTCGGCATCATAATATCGATAATTGCTAAATCTATTTTCACTTTTTCTAATACAGCCATTGCTTCAACTCCATCAGATGCTTCAAAAAGATCGAAGCCCTCTTGATTCAAAAAGAGCTGTATTAGCTCTCGAATATGTGAATCATCATCAACAATTAATAGTTTTGTCATGCAACATCATTCCTTTTCATGAATTACGCGATTTCAAGTGTGTGTAGTTGCTGATCGGCAAACTCACGGTATAATGCATGTGATTTGTATAGCTCTGAATGACGGCCGCTTCCTGTAATGCTTCCTTTCTCAAGGAAAATAATTTGATCTGAATCAATGATAGTAGATAAGCGGTGTGCAATGACAATTGTTGTGCGGCCTTTCATTAAATCATTTAATGCTTGTTGGACCACTTTTTCGGATTTACTATCAAGACTAGATGTGGCTTCATCCAACATTAATA
Source organism: Solibacillus sp. FSL K6-1523 (assembly GCF_038005225.1). Classification (NCBI taxonomy): domain Bacteria; kingdom Bacillati; phylum Bacillota; class Bacilli; order Caryophanales; family Caryophanaceae; genus Solibacillus; species Solibacillus sp. FSL K6-1523. The sequence continues at coordinate 2,780,179 of NZ_JBBOSU010000001.1, read as the reverse complement.
TTTGAGGATTTCTTAAAAATGCACGAGCAATTGCAATTCGTTGTCGTTGTCCACCTGAAAGTTTCATCCCTCTTTCACCGACTTCCGTATGATAACCATTTGGAAGATCCGCGATAAACTGATCGGCATACGCCATTTTTGCAACGTTATTTATTTCTTCATCCGTTACATCACGTTCTAAACCGTACGTAATATTATCGCGAATAGAGCCTGAAACAATAGGACTTTCTTGTGACACATAACCAATTTGATTTCGCCATGAATGTAATGAAAAATCGTTGATGGATTTGCCGCCAATTGAAATAATACCGTCAGTTGGCGTGTAGTAACGTTCGAAAAGGGAGAATAATGTTGTTTTCCCACTACCACTTGGTCCAACAATCGCCGTTACTTTACCAGCTTCTACATTGAAGGAAATGTCCTTTAAAATTTGTTTTTCATCATTGTAGCTATAATTGACGTGTTCGACTTTAATCGTTTCATTCGAATTTTGAATTACCTCCGTTGCATCTTGTTCTACCGGGGTTTCTAAAATGCTAATAATGCGTTCTGTTGCGCCAGTTGCCTTTTGGAAATGTGTAAAGAAAGTAGCCATTTGCGCCATTGGCATCATAATTTGGAATAAATACATAATGAAAGCAACTAATGCACCAGTCGTTAATGCACCTGAAGAAACGCGCATACCACCATAACCTAATAATAGAACAAGTAGCGTCATCATGACTAGGCTAATGATTGGACCAAGCACCGATTGGATTTTTGCTTCTTTTAGGCCGAAATGAAACAAATTCATAATTTTTTGTTTCCCGTTTTGATATTCAATTTTTTCTGCATTTGAAGATTTCATAAGGCGGATTTCAGATAATACTTGTTGAAGCACCGCGGTGAATGTAGCGGTCTCATCTTGCATACCTTTTGAAATTTTGTGCATTGCTTTCCCAAGTGGGATTAAAATGAGCGCAGCAATCGGAAACGCAATAAACATGATGGTTGTCATTTTCCAATCAAGAATGAATAAGACAATGATAGAACCAATAATAGAAATCGTACCAGCAATAAAGTTTGCTAAATGCTCAGAGATTAATGCCTTTACAATGGATGTATCATTTGTCATCCGACTAACGGTTTCGCCTGAAGGATGTTCGTCAAAATAGCTAACAGGCAAGACAAGTAGCTTCTTCCAAAGCCTTTCCCGAATACCTGCCACAACAGATTGGCCGATGCGATTTAATAAGTAAATGGAAAAACCACTTGCTACAGCTTGTGCAAGAATCGCGATAATTACAATTGTAATATTGCCTGCATTTAATGAGCTAATTGAAAAGTCATTAATAAGGTTTGCGGTGAAGAGCGGGACTAACAAGCCAACACCAGTTGTTGTTAAACTAAGTAATAACGCAATGAAAATCATGACTTTAGAAGGTTTTGTTTCCATAATTAATCGGAAAAACTGACCTAATCCTTTTTGTTTTTTTACTTCATTCATGTATATACTTCCTTTCGAGTTATGTTTACAAATGAAGTATATAAAAAAGTTGTGAACTGAATATGAACTGCTGAACGATATGTAAAAATAAAAAATCAGATTGAAGAGTTATTAATATAAAAGGGAATGGTTTTGTGCGAATTTTCGTTTCAATAAGGGATGCTAACTATGTAAGCTTTCTTTTTTGTTTTGGAGGATAGCTTTACAAGGTGATGTCATTCAGGCATGAAATATAAATTCTGTTCCTTTGGGAAGAATGAAAATACCTAAATAACTATTGAAAAAATTGGTACAGTTAAAGGTATTAGATCTCCCAAACGGTTGGTAGAAATATTGATATTGTGCAAATTACGAAAAATGATACATTTTGAACGTTCTTAATTCAAAACGATAGCTTTTACTATGTATTAAAATAGATAGCTTCACATAATGGTATTACGATCTATTCAGTAACAAAATCGTTTTGTATTAATTAAAAAATGAATGGATAATGGATTCTTTCGTTTAGTTTAATGAATATTCAGAAATTTCGTTGACAAAAAAAATTTTCACCTGTAAAATCCTTGATTAGGAAGGGGGGATTAAAGTGGAAACGAAAGAACGAAAAAAATATTCAGTTCCTGCATTAGAAAATGCTGTTCAAATTTTAAAGCTCTTAAGTCGAAATCGATTTAAAGAAAGTACCGTGACAGAAATAGCAAATGCCTTAGCTTTGAACCCAGCTACCTGTTATCGAATATTACAAAGTCTTGAAGAATTTTCATTTGTTCGTTACGAAAGGGTTAATAAAAGGTATACATTAGGTCCATATTTAGTTGTTTTAGGAGAACGTGCAAAAGAGCATCTTAACTATTTAGCAATCATTAAGCCATATCTCGAACAATTAACGCAGCAAACGGGTTTAACTTCTATGCTAGTAAATAAAGTGAGTGACGATAAAGTAGCGATTTTATCTAAGGTAGAAGGTAATGACTTTGGTATTCATGTATCAATTGGAAGACATTTTTCCATTACGGATGGTGCATTTGGTATGTGCTTCCTTGCTTTCTTAGAGAAAGAAGAAAGAGATTATCATTTAAAGCAAGATGGTGGTTTAAAAACATTCGATGAAGCAGAAATCGATTCGATAGAAGAAAGTATCCAAAAGGTTCGAGAAGAGGGCTATTATGTTACTTTTGGGGAATATCTTAAAGGAATATGTTGTGTAGCAGCTCCGATTTTTGCTGATGGAAATAAAGTAGACTTATCAATTGCCTTAGTCGGCTTAACTGCTCAAATCGATAAATCTGAGTTAAGTGAAAAGGGAGAATTAATGAAAAAGGCTGCGAATGAAATTACGAATAAAATTACGAGATAAAAAATTTGTGAGATTTTGCCGGAATGGCTTTTCAAATAGATGACGAAAAATTAAAAGTGGGGGGATTAGATGGGCGTTTTATTTTTTGAAGATTTTGAAGTAGGTAGTGTATTAGAAACACCGGCACGTACGATTACAGAAAGTGATGTATTAGCGTTTGCTGGTTTATCTGGTGATTATAATGCGCTTCACACAGACATTGAAACATGTAAAAATACAAAGTTTGGACAAAGAATTGCTCACGGTTTATTAGGGATTTCCATTGCAACAGGTTTAACAAGTAGATTAGGAATTTTTGAAGGGTCCGCTGTTGCCCTGTTAGGTATTAATAATTGGAAGTTTTTAAATCCAATATTTTTTGGAGATACAATTCATGTTCGTTTAACGATTACAGATAAACGCCTGTCAAAATCTAATCCGGATACGGGTGTGCTTTCGAGGTCCTACGAAATTGTAAATCAAAGAGGCGAAGTTGTTCAAAAAGGTGAAATGCCGGTAATGATTCGAACGAAAAATTCAGTGACAAGTGGAGCAATTTGATTAATTAGCAAAAAAAGGAGGACTCTTTGTGGGTGCATTAACAGGTGTAAAAGTTTTGGATTTATCTCGACTGCTACCGGGTCCATATTGCTCTTTAATGATGGCGGACTATGGGGCAGAAGTAATTAAAATAGAAGAGCCGGGCCAAGGGGATTATATAAGATGGCGTAAACCCGCGATTGAAAGCATAGGAGCGCGGCATTTAACAGTAAATAGAAATAAAAAAAGTATCGAAATAAATTTAAAAACGGACGAAGGAAAAGAGATATTTAAACAGCTCGCTGTAGATGCTGATGTCATATTGGAAAGCTTTCGTCCAGGGGTAATGGATCGACTTGGGATTGGTTATGAAGAAATATCCAAAATTAACAAAGGCATCGTTTATTGTTCTTTAACGGGATATGGTCAGACGGGTCCTTATCGAAATACGCCTGGTCACGATATTAATTATATTGGATATAGTGGGGTTTTAGGTCTTATTGGAGAAAAAGATGGTAAGCCGATCGTTCCGGGTGTTCAAATTGCTGATCTTGGCGGTGGTGCATTAATGGCTTTGTCAGGTATTATGATGGCTCTTTTCCATAAAGAAAAAACAGGTGATGGGCAATATATCGACGTTTCCATGCTAGACGGAGCAGTAACATGGCTATATGCTTCTTTATCGGATTACTTCGCTTCTGGACAAATTCCGGAAAGAGGAAGCAATCGTTTGGATGGTCACTTTGCCTTTTACAATATTTATGAAACAAAGGATCACAAATATTTAGCAATTGGCGCGGCTGAGCTGAAGTTCTGGACGAAAATTTGTGAAATTATCGAAAAACCTGAATGGATTGAGCTTCATGAAGGGGCAGAGGAAGTGCAAGATTATTTAAAGAAAGAATTAAGTACGCTCTTTATCCAAAAGAATCAAAAGGATTGGCTTGATATGCTCGAAACAGAAGAGACATGTGTTGGTCCAGTATATAGCGTTGATGAAATGATGAATGATCCACAAATAATGGATCGAAAATTATTGACTGAAATGGAGCATCCAACAGCGGGAATCATTAAACAAATTGGCTTCCCAATCAAATTTTCACATACGCCAGGTGAGATTTATACGCATGCCCCTCTATTAGGTGAGCATACGGATGAAATATTACTAGGGTTAGGTTTTTCTACAAATCGGATTGAAGAACTTAAAAATCGTGGCGTGATTGGTAGTCAAACGTCCAATGCGATTTGACTAATTAGTTTCGCATTAGTGACATGAAACGTTAGTGAGAGGAGAAAGAGAATGGCATTCGTTGAATATAATCGAATTGGTGAAGATGGTACAATCGCAGAAATTATACTTAATCGTCCAGAAAGTAGAAATGCTTTTAACTCAGAAATGGCAACACAAATTCTTGAGATCTTTCAAAATATAGCTAGTAGTGATGTAAGGGTCGTGCTCTTAACATCTTCTAATTCCAAATCATTTTGTTCGGGAGCAGATTTAAAAGAAAGAAACAATATGACAGAAACTGAATGGAAAGAACAACATAAGCTTTTTCAAACGATGTTTAACACGATCAAAGAGTTAAAGCAACCTGTAATCGCAGTAGTGGATGGGTATGCATTAGCTGGGGGATTCGAAATGATCTTAAATTGCGACATGATCGTGGCGGCTAAAACGGCTACTTTTGGATTACCAGAAGTAACACGTGGCATCATGCCAGGTGGTGGTGGCACGCGATTATTAGCAAAAGGAATTGGTATTCAAAAAGCAAAAGAATGGGTTTGTACGGGTAAGCTTGTGACAGCTGAAGAAGCAGACCGAGCTGGATTACTCAACTATCTTGTAGAATCAGATGAAATAAGAGAGATTGCTATAGTACTAGCTGAGAGGATTGCGAATAACGCTCCTTTAGCAGTTCAAAATTGTAAAGTGGCAGTTGAGGAAATGTTTGGGATGCCAGATCATGATGCTCGGAAAATAGAAATAGAATTATATAATCGCTGTATCAATACAGAAGATCGTTTAGAGGGCGTACTTGCATTTGTAGAAAAAAGAACACCACAATTTTCAGGGAAGTAAGATTTTCTATTTTATTTTTAACTTAAATTAACTGAATATTTTTTATTATCTAAATATAATATTTGGAGGTTTATCGTATGATTAGTACAAGTGTAAAAGAGAAGGCGCAATTTCATGATGAATTAAGACAAAGTGTGCGCATGGTTTGCAGTAAATTCCCGGATTCCTACTGGAGAGAGCTTGATGCGAAATTAGCATATCCAGAAGAATTTGTTCAAGAGATTACTAAAAATGGCTTTTTAGCAGCTCTTATTCCTGAACAATATGGTGGTTCGGGGCTTGGCATTACAGAAGCTTCTATTATATTAGAAGAAATTAATCGTTCAGGTGGAAATGCAGGTGCATGTCACGCTCAAATGTATACGATGGGCACATTACTTCGACATGGTAGCGAAAAGCAAAAATCAGAATACTTACCGAAAATTGCAGATGGCTCGCTTCGTCTACAGGCTTTTGGTGTAACGGAACCGAATACAGGAACAGACACGACACAATTAACAACGTTTGCTGAGCGAAAAGGCGACAAATATATCGTCAATGGTCAGAAGGTATTTATTTCACGAGTAGCGCATTCTGATCTAATGATTTTATTAGTTCGTACAACGCCAATTGAACAGGTGAAGAAAAAAACGGAAGGTCTCTCTGTTTTATTAGTAGATTTGAGAGAAGCAATTGATAACGGCATTTCAGTTCGCCCGATTCGAACAATGATGAATCATGCAACGACTGAATTGTTTATTGAAAATTTAGAAGTGCCTGTTGAAAATTTAATCGGTGAAGAAGGAAAGGGCTTTAAATATATTTTAGATGGTATGAATGCTGAACGTGTTTTAATCGCTGCTGAATGTATAGGGGACGGTCGTTGGTTTATTGAACGTGCGTCAAATTATGCGAAGGATAGAGTTGTTTTTAATCGACCAATTGGCCAAAATCAAGGGGTTCAATTTCCGATTGCACGAGCGCATGTCAATATAGAGGCGGCTGATTTGATGCGATTTAAAGCGGCGGAGCTATTTGATACAGGGCAAAAATGTGGAGCAGAAGCAAATATGTCTAAATTGCTAGCGGCAGATGCATCTTGGGAAGCGGCCAATGTTGCGCTACAAACGCATGGTGGATTTGGTTTTGCAGAAGAGTATGACATTGAAAGAAAGTTCAAAGAAACACGTTTATATCAAGTAGCGCCTATTTCAACGAACTTAATTTTGTCATTTGTTTCGGAGCATGTTTTAGGATTACCAAGATCTTATTAAGAGGAGGGATCGGTTTGATTTTTCCAAAGGAAATTGAAATTATCGAAGTGGGACCTCGGGACGGTTTGCAAAATGAACCGAAGCAAATTTCTACGGAACAAAAAAAGCAGTTAATTTCTCAATTATATGCAGCGGGGATAGAAAGAATGGAAACCGTCTCATTTGTCAATCCAAAATTGGTCCCGCAAATGGCTGATAGTGCGGAAATAGCGCAATTTTGTAATGATCTCGGGCTTCAATATATTGCATTAACGCCGAACGTGAAAGCGATTGACCGAGCGATTGAGGCAAAGGTTCCGCAAATTGCTGTTTTCGTCGGAGCGAGCTCAACATTTAATCAAAAAAATATTAATAAAACGACATCCGAATCACTTATTGAATGTAAGCCTATATTTGAAAAAGCGAAAAAAGAAGATATTTTTATTCGTGCCTATGTTTCGATGGCCTTTACTTGTCCGTACGAAGGGCATGTCAGCTTTTCAGATGTAGTGGATGTGTGTAAGCATTTTATTGAACTAGGTGCCGATGAAATTGACATCGGTGATACGAATGGGAAGGCAAATCCGAAAATGGTTTATGAGCGTTTTTCGAGATTAAAAGATTTGTTTCCTGAGACGACGTTTGTTGGTCATTTTCATGATACTCAAAAGATGGCGTTAGAGAATGTGCTTGCTGCTATGCAAGCGGGTGTCACAAAATTTGATAGTTCGATCGGTGGATTAGGAGGGTGTCCATTTTCTCCAGGAGCTACCGGAAATGTTTCAACAGAAGAGTTAGTGAGGATGCTAACAGAAATGGGCTGTCAAACAAATTTGGATGTCGATCAGTTACTCAAAATCAGTCCATATGCTAAAAGTCTTTCAAGCCGAATCTAAAAATAAAAAATAGGGGTGTTACGATGAAACATGCTGTGATTATCGATTCAGTTCGTACTGCGGTTGGCAGAATGGGTGAAACATTAAAAAATGTTGAGGTGGATCATTTAGCTGCTAAAGTTCTCGATGAAATTACGGTTCGTACTCAAATAGAAAAAAGTATGGTGGATGAGGTGATTTTGGGACAGGCAAAACAAAGCACGGATTCTCCTAACTTAGCTCGATTAGCATTGCTTCGTGCGGAATTTCCAATTGAAGTGCCAGGCTATACAGTGCACCGTCAATGCGGCTCGGGCATTCAAGCGATGAATAGTGGTGCACAACAAATTATGTGTGGATTAGCGGATATTATTATTGCTGGTGGTGCAGAAAGTATGAGTACAGCACCTTATTATTTAAGAAATGCTCGTTACGGGTTTCAAGTAGGGAATGCTGAAATTTTAGATTCAAATACTGAAAGTCAACCGCGTGCCCAGCCTATTGAAACGTATGGACATTTAACGATGGGGATGACTGCTGAAAACTTGGCGGTAAAATATTCGATTTCACGCACAGAGCAAGATGAATTTGCTTTGCGTAGTCAAGAAAATGCCAAGAGAGCGATTGATTCAGGCTATTTCTTAGATCAAATTGTGCCATTTGAAGTGAAGACAAAAAAGGAAATAATTGAATTTAAAGTGGATGAACATCCAAGAGAGACGAGTATGGAAAAACTTTCAAAGTTACAACCGGTATTTAAAAAGAATGGTACGGTTACGGCTGGTAATACAAGTGGACGGAATGATGGTGCAGGAGTTGTCTTATTAATGTCTGAAGATGCTGCTGCTCGCCATGGTAAAAAACCGAAGGCAAGAATTATCGCGCAAGCAGCGGCTGGTGTTTCGCCAGAAATTATGGGGATCGGTCCTGCACCTTCGACTCGTAAAGCATTACAGCAAGCAGGTTTATCATTGAATGATATCGGCTTAATCGAATTAAATGAAGCATTTGCTGCTCAAGCTTTGGCGGTTATTAAAGAATTGGACTTAAACATGGATCGGGTAAACGTCAACGGTGGTGCGATCGCTTTAGGGCATCCGCTTGGTGGTACAGGGGGCGTCTTAATGACAAAGCTGCTTCATGAAATGGAAAGACGTGGCGAGAAATACGGCTTAGTGACGTTCTGTATCGGTGGCGGCTTAGGGATTACAACAATCGTTGAAAACCTACAAGTTTAGTAACTTAAAAGTAGTGAGGTAAACATGATGAATGATTGGTTAACTCTTTATCGAGAGAAAAAAGTGAGTCTAGAAACAGCGGTCGCTACGATACAATCTGAGCATAACATTTTTCTAGCACCATTTTGTAATGAACCACAAACGTTAGTAAGTGAGTTAATCCAGCAAAGAGAGCGTTTAAAGGGTGCTACGCTTTACAATGTGATCGTTGGTAGTCCGAGTTTGTATGCTGTTTCGGATAATTATAAATATTTTAAAATCCGTAGTTTTCTGAGTTCCTCTAAATTAAAAAAAGCATTTCTTGAAGGGGACTGTGATTATATTCCATTAAATTTATCAGAAATTCCTGAATGGATTAGCCACGGGAAAATGGATGTAGCAATGATTCAAGTCACACCTCCGAATAAAGCTGGTTTTTGTAATCTAGGAATTTCAGTAGATGTCGTTCCATCACTAGTAAAACATGCAACCGTTGTCATTGCAGAAGTAAACGAGGATCTTCCTTGGACGAATGGTGAAACGCAAATTCATGTATCCAATATCGATTATTTTGTAGAATCGAAGCAGCCATTGTTATCAATCCCTAATGAAAAACCTAATGATACAGAATTGAAGATTGGTCACTACGTTGCTGAATTAATACCCGATTATGCAACGATTCAATTGGGTGTCGGTAAAGTAGCCAATAGTATAATGCTCGCTTTAAAAGACAAAAGAGGGCTTGGCATTCATTCGGGTTCAATTATTGATGCTGTAATTGATTTGATCGAAATGGGAGTTATTACAAATGAGCGGAAGGAAATCGATACTTATCAAACAGTATGTACAGCATTAACCGGCTCTGATAAATTGTATCGTTATTGCCATGAAAATGAGGGAATTCAACTATTACCTGCGGATTATACGCATAATGCAGCAGTAATTTCAAAGATAAGTAATTTTTATGCGATTAATTCGTCGCTAGAGGTCGATATTTTTGGTCAAATCAATGCAGAGCAAGTAAGTAGTTACCCAGTTGCTGGAGTAGGGGGGCAAATGGATTTCATACAAGGCGCGAAGCTATCACAAGGTGGGAAGTCGATTATTGCGCTTCCTTCAACTGCTAAACAGGGATTGGAATCACGCATTAAAGCTAAAATTCCCTATGTAACGTCTGTTAAATCAGATATTGACTATGTTGTAACAGAGTATGGTATTGCGTCGTTACATGGAAAATCATTAAAGGAACGTGCAAAACAATTAATTGCGATCGCACATCCAGATTTTCGCGAGGAATTATCTGAATCCTTATTTTAACAATGAAGGAGGAGATTTTTGATGCATTCATTAGAAGGAATAAAAGTTTTAGACTTATCAAGAACGCTAGCTGGTCCTTTTTGCACAATGCTTTTAGGAGACCAAGGAGCCGAAGTAATTAAGATTGAACAGCCAATTGTAGGGGACGAAGCAAGACGCTTTACACCGCCCACTTTGGACGGGGAAAGCAGTTATTACTTGTCTGCCAATCGAAATAAAAAAAGTGTGACCGTTGATTTGAAAAGCGAGGAAGGAAAACAAATTATTTATAAACTCGCAAAAGAAGCAGATATTTTAGTAGAAAATTTTCGTACGGGCACACTTGAAGAACTTGGATTTGGTTATGAAACGTTAAAAGAAATCAATCCACGTTTAATTTATTGCTCGATTTCGGGATTTGGGAGAACTGGTCCGGAAAGTAAGCGAGCGGGCTATGATTTATTGCTACAAGGTTACGGTGGTTTAATGAGCATCACTGGTGAAGAAGATGGTCCACCCGTGAAGGCGGGGATGTCGATTGTTGATTTAACAACCGGAATGTTTGCTGTATATGGTATTTTAAGTGCATTATTTCATGCGCAAAGAACAGGAGAAGGACAATTTGTTGATGTCAGTTTACTCGATGGACAAATCACCCTTTTAAACTATATTGCGACCAGTTTTTGGGCTACAGGAAAAAATCCAGGTAGAATGGGATCCTCTCATCCGACGATTGCACCCTATCAATCATTTGAAGCCAAAGATATGACAATCATTTTAGCTGTCGCAAATGATAGTCTATGGCAGAAAATGTGCGATGTTCTGGAGTGGCAGGATATGAAAGACGATTTTCGCTTTGCTAAAAACATCGATCGTGTTACGAATCGAGAGGCTTTAATAGATATTCTTTCAAAACGAATCGCTACTATTGAAAGTGAAGAATTATTTACAAAATTAGATGCCGTGGGTGTTCCTTGTGGTCCTATTCATACGATTGAACAAGTATTAAATCACCCTCAAGTACTAGCAAGAGATATGATTCTCGAAATCGAGCATCCGACTGTTAACGGACTTAAAGTGCCAGGTTTTCCAGTCAAGTTTTCTGATACCCCATCATCGCTACGACATCATCCACCTCTTTTAGGAGAGCATACAGATAACGTTTTATCACAATTAGGCTATACAGAACTGGAAATCAACGAATTAAGAGAACGAGGGGCGATTTGATTTTTTTTTATAAATTAGGATTACTTTCCTATCTTTAGCCTGACTTTGTAGAATTCAACCATAATAAATATGATTTTGAAGTAAATGCAAATAGGATACACGTAAATATTAATTCTCGTTGCTGTGATCGGTCTCTTACTTTGTTCATTATAAGGAATTGTGAAACTTCTTAGACTTATTAAATAATAAAGGAGTTTTTAATGGAAAATACTCAACCAGATAAAAAGTGGAAACTTGTATTTGTTGTCTGTTTTATTGGCTTGGTTGTTGATGGTATGGATTTACAATTTTTATCATTAACTCTGCCGTCTTTAAGAGAGGAATTCGATATCTCAGCAACTCAAGCAGGTATTATTAGCACATGGTCCTTAATAGGGATGGCTATTGGAGGGATTGGTGGAGGCTGGCTATCTGACCGTTTTGGACGAGTCCGAATGGCAACGTATATGTTAGTTCTCTTTTGTTTAGGAACTGCCTCACTTGGTTTAGTACAATCTTATGAACAATTTATTGTTGTTCGTTTTTTATCTGCAATCGGGATTGGTGCTGAATATTCAATAGTCACAATGCTAATGGCAGAATATGTACCAACAAAAAAGAGAACAACTATTTTAGGAAGTTTACAAGCAGCTTATTCTGTAGGTTTTTTAATAGCAGCTTTATTAGCTGGATATATCATTCCAGAATTTGGTTGGAGACCGTTATATTTTGTATCTCTTTTCCCTGTAGTGTTAGCAATTGTTATGAGAAGAAATATTCCAGAGCCACAATCGTGGGTTAAATCACGAGAATTAGCAAAAAAATACCCTAAGCAAAAGAAAAAGAATGAATGGTCTATTATAATAAAGGATAAAAAAATCAGAAATATATTTATATTTTGGTTATTAACATCAACATTCTTACAGTTTGGATATTACGGAGTTGGAACATGGCTTCCATCGTACATTGTGGAAGATTTAGGTTTTAACTTTAAAACAATGACAAGCTATTTAATAGGAAGCTATACTGCGATGATATTAGGAAAAATTTTAGCAGGTTGGTTAGCAGACCGTTTTGGACGAAAAAATATTTATATAGGTGCTGCCATAGCAACAGCCTTATTTTTACCGATTATCTATATGTATAACACTCCTGGAAATATCATTATATTAATTACGTTGTTAGGTTTCTTCTATGGGGCACAATATGGAATTAATTCAACATATATGAGTGAAAGCTTTCCAACTGCAATCAGAGGTACAGCAGTAGGAGGGGCTTATAACGCGGGTAGATTCGGCGCAGCAATTTCTCCTGTTGTTATTGGAATGCTTGCTGAATTTCAATCAATTGGTTTCGGCTTAGCAATTCTTGGTATTGCATATGCTATTTCTGGTATCATTCCAGCATTGTTTATTAGGGAAAAAATGTATGACCCTTATAAAAATATTGCAACTGAAGTAGAAGAAGGTGTAAACACTGCTATTATTTCTACTAATGGAGTTATAAAGAAATAAGTTTACTAAAATAGAATTTAAAAAGATAAAGATTAGGAGAAGGGATGGATTTATATGGGAAATTTAAAAAATAAAGTTGCCATTGTTACTGGAGCAGGTCGAGGGATTGGTAGAGAAATCGCTTTGTTACTAGCAAAAGAAGGCGCAAAAGTGGTTGTCAATGATTTAGGTGGCGCGGCAGATGGAAATGGAAATGATACAAAAATAGCGGATGAGGTTGTGAATGAAATAAGGGAACTTGGCGGGGAAGCGATTGCGAACTATCAATCAGTATCTGATTTTGAAAGTGCTTCAAGCATTGTCGAAGCAGCTCTCAATCAATTCAATCGGTTAGACATTGTTGTGAATAACGCGGGTATTTTAAGAGATCGAATGATTTTTAAAATGAGTGAAGAAGAGTGGGATGCCGTTATATCTGTCCATTTGAAAGGGACATTTAATATGACGAGAGCAGCTGCACCAATTTTTAAAGAACAAAAAAGTGGCCGTTTTATTAATTTCACTTCTACTTCGGGGTTAATCGGTAACGTTGGACAAGCGAATTATGCCGCTGCTAAATTAGGTATTGCTGGTTTGACGAAAGCGACTGCACTTGATATGGCACGTTATCATGTTACAGCAAATGCTATTTCACCATTTGCATGGAGTCGGTTAATTGGCTCTATTCCAACAGAAAGTGATAGTGAAAAGGCTCGTGTTGACAATTTAAAAAAGATGTCACCTGCCCATATCGCACCATTAGTAGCTTTTTTAGCATCTGAAGAAGCAGCGGACGTGTCTGGACAAATTTTTGGGGTTAGAGGAAAAGAAATTATTGTATTTTCTCAACCGCGCCCAGTTCGTTCTGTGTATGATGCGGAAGGCTGGTCTGTTGACAAACTTAGCGCGATCAAATCTTCCTTACAATCAAGCTTTACACCACTAGAAGTGAGTGCAGATGTATTTCCATATCCACCATTAGTATAAAAAATAATTTTAGAAGGAGTGTTTTAATATGGATTTCACATTACCAAATGAATTAATAGAAATGAAAAAATCAATTCGAGATTTTATCGATAATACGGTTGATCCATTTGCCGATCAAATTGAAAAAGAAGACCAAATTCCAGAGCATATTATGAAAATGAGTAAAGAGATTGGATTGTTTGGCCTTAGTATTCCTGAAGAGTATGGTGGTATTGGTACAGATATGCTTGGAAAATGCGCCATTTATGAAGAAATTGGTCGTACATCTAACGGTTATACAACTGTAATCGGCGCACATACAGGAATCGGTTCTGTAGGTATTGTTGAAATGGGAAATGAGGATCAAAGGAGGAAATACTTACCAGTAATGGCGTCGGGTGAATATATTGGTGCATTTGCCTTAACAGAGCCAAGTGCAGGGTCTAATGCTGTTGCGCTTAAAACGAAAGCGGTCAAACAAGGGGATAAATATATTCTTAATGGGTCGAAGCATTATATTACAAATGCGCCAATCGCGGATGTTTTTACCGTGATGGCTGTAACTGATCCGAGTAAAGGTGCGAAAGGAATTACTTCATTTATTGTCGAAAAGGGAATGAAAGGATTTATTATCGGAAAAACGGAAGAAAAAATGGGGCTACGTGGCTCTCATTCAGCGGAACTCTTTTTTGATAACTGTGAAGTTCCAGTCGAAAATGTACTAGGTGTTGAGGGGTTAGGTTACGTGAATGCACTAAAAATTCTTGCAAATGGGCGGGTAGGTTTGGCTGCACGAAACCTCGGCTCATGTCAAAAGTTGCTTGAATTATCGATTAAATATGCCCATGAGCGTGAGCAGTTTGGAAAGCCTATTTTCGAACAGCAAATTATTCAGCATTATTTAGCTGAGATGGCGTTAGATGTTGAAACACTTCGATCTGTAACATACCGAGTAGCGTGGATGGTTGACCAAGACATGAATGTTATTAAAGAGGCTGCAATGGTGAAGCTTTTAGGCTCAGAAATTTATAACCGAATAGCAGATAAGGCGGTTCAAATTCACGGGGGTATTGGTTACATTAAAGATTTTCCGATTGAAAGATATTATCGAGACGCTCGTATTACAAAAATTTATGAGGGTACTTCCGAAATTCAAAAAAATATTATAGCAGCACAATTGCACAAGGATTACATGAAAAATAATTCAGTCGTTACGAGTTAAGTTTTTCGAATCTATTTTAAATATCATTTTGGGGGAATGCTGATTTGTATAGTATTCCTTTTTTATTTTTGAAGAATGTTATTTAAAACGCAAAAAAATCACGTCAAATGTATTGAAACAAACGTGAAATCATGATAACTTTATATAGTTAGACAATAAAAATTATATAAATGTATAATATCCCTACAATTATTATATAATATGATTTTTCATTAGTCAACCCCACATAAAGATTTTTTAAGGAGTGATTGCGATGAATTTACAATTTCAGCAGGAGCAAAAACGAGTGGACAATGTAATGGAGGTCATTACAGAGCAAATAAACCACTTAGAAAAGGAAACTTCTCAGCGCCGCAATGAAGTCATTCAGATTCGCAAACATTTCTGGGATGAAGTGAAAGTGAACACAGATACGTTTGACGATTTTTTAGAAACGATCATTAGCTTAAGACAAGAAACGCAAGCATTGTCTGTCAGTCAAAGTACGCATAAACACGCATCCAAAAGATTGGGTACGTTACATCGTATGCAGAAGGTTCCTTATTTTGGACGCATTGATTTCATGGAACAAGGGCAATCAACACAGGAA
The DNA here is from genome assembly GCF_038005225.1 of Solibacillus sp. FSL K6-1523. Lineage (NCBI taxonomy): Bacteria > Bacillati > Bacillota > Bacilli > Caryophanales > Caryophanaceae > Solibacillus > Solibacillus sp. FSL K6-1523. The sequence continues at coordinate 2,764,638 of NZ_JBBOSU010000001.1, read as the reverse complement.
CAAGTGTATATTGGTATTTCATCACTAATGGACAAAAGTGGTGAGGATTTCCTGATTTATGACTGGCGCGCACCGATTTCTAGTGTGTATTATGATTTTGAGCCGGGTGCTGCTCACTACGCAACGCCAGGTGGAATCGTCCATGGCCAATTGGAGAAAAAGTGGCAATATCTTGTGCGAGATGGCGTTTTGCAATCTATGTTCGATACGAGCCTTACGATTGGGGACGAAATTTTACAGCAAGTTTTGGGTAAAGGTACGGATAAACATATGAACAGTATCGTTGCAACGATTCAGCAGGAGCAAAACCGTATTATCCGTCATGATCATGGGAAATTGCTCGTTGTACATGGTGCAGCGGGGAGCGGCAAAACGTCGGCAGCTTTACAAAGAATTGCTTATTTACTATACAAATATCGTGCAACTTTAACTGCGGATCAAATTATTTTATTTTCACCAAATGCGATGTTTAACAGCTATGTATCCAATGTGCTACCGGAACTTGGCGAAGAAAATATGCAGCAAGTGACGTTTCAAGAATATTTGGATCACCGATTAAGTAAAGAACTTCAAATTGAAAATCCATATGATCAGTTGGAGTTTGTGTTAACTGGTACGAATACACCTGGGCATCAGTCGAGAGTTGCAGGTATACAGTTTAAGGCGTCTACTGTGTTTTTTGAGGTCATTAAAGCATATAGAGAGTCGCTTGAAGTTTCGGGCATGTTATTCGAAAATATTGATTTTAGAGGGCAACCGATTATTACTGCTAAACAAATCGCGCATCAATTTTATAGCAGTGACACGACGATCCACTTCCAAAATAGACTAGATAATTTGAAGGAATGGCTATTGAACATAATAAAAGAAGTAGGGAAAATTGAGCGGAAGAAGGACTGGGTGCAAGAGGAAATCGATTTGCTTAGTAATGAAGAGTACCATAAAGCATCTACGTATTTAGCAAAAAAGCGCGGCTTAGAACGCGAAAATTTGGCCGATTATGAGATGGAACCAGAAGAGCTTGAAAAATACATTGTGACACAAAAATTGCAGCCGTTGCGAAAAAAAATACGGTCATTTGAGTTCGTTGATATTCTTGGCATTTATAAGCAATTATTTGCCAATCCGTTGCAAATTAACGAATGGATAGAAGGGGAGACACCTACAGAGTGGGAGTCGATTTGCGCAGTGACACGAAAGACTTTAGATGAAAGTAAATTATTTTACGAAGATGCGACGCCGTTTTTATTTATGAAAGAGCTAATTCAAGGTTTTCAAACGAACCGCGCGATTAAGCACATATTGATTGATGAAGCGCAGGACTATTCACCATTTCAATTTGAGTTTATTAAGCGCTTATTCCCAGCGGCAAGAATGACGGTATTGGGTGATTTTAACCAAGCAATATTCGCACACGCCAGTGAAATGGTAGATTTCCATGTTCTTAGTAGCTTATATGGTAAAGATGAAACAGAAGTAATTAACATGACGCGCAGCTATCGATCGACTAAACCAATCATTGATTTCACGCGAAAACTTGTACCAAACGGTGAAAAAATTATTCCATTCGAACGTGAAGGCGCATTACCTGTACTGACACAAGTAAGCGATCATACAGAGCTACACCGCAGTATTTTATCTAAAGTGACGGCTTTACAGGGGGATGGTTATAATAGTATTGCAATTATATGTAAATCTGCGGAGGAAAGTAAACTTGCTTATGAAGCGTTGTCCAGCATTGAAGGCATCAAACTTTTAAAGAACGGCTCTCCAGAATATGAACAAGGCGTTGTCGTCATCCCTTCTTACTTGGCGAAAGGGATTGAATTCGAAGCCGTAATCATTTATGATGCATCGGAAAAAGTATATGGTGATGAGAGCTTGCGCAGGATTTTTTACACCGCCTGCACGAGAGCGATGCATGAATTACAGCTATATAGTGTGGGAATACCGAGCCCGTTTTTGAGAAATGCTTTGCAGGGGAATTATATTCATGTTTAATTAAATCAAAAAACCAATCCAAATTTTCGCTTGGATTGGTTTTTTAGGGTGAATTTTAAAAGGAAGATCGATTAATCATCTAAATCGTCGTCATCGTTATTATCATCCCAGTCGTAATCATCATCAATATCTTTCTCGAAATCAATGATTGCACCTGTTTTCGCATCAATTTCAAATTCGTATTCTGTTTTGCCATTTCGGATTTCGATATCGTAATATAGTTTGTCATCATCGTTATCAAGTTCGACTTTTACGACTGTACCTGGTGCTTTTGCTTGAGCAATTTGAATCGCTTTTTGTTCTGAAATAAGTCCTTGTGGCGTTGCTTGTGTATTATTTTGTTTATAGTTTTGAGTTTTACCATTAAAAGTTTCACGTTCCGTAATTTTGCTGTCGCCTGTTATCGCATCGACTGTGATTTCTACTTTTTCATTGCCTTTTACGATGTCGATTTCATAATGTGGTGTATCGTCATCATGGTCAAAATCAAAATCAATAATATTCCCTTGGACTTGTTTTAATGCAATTTCTTTTGCTTTTTGTTTAGAAATAAGACCTTGTGTATTATAATGTTTATCGTTTTGGTTTCTATCATTAAAATTTTCGCGCTCGGTAATTTTACTGTCGCCTGTTATTGCATCGATTGTGATTTCTACTTTTTCATTGCCCTTTACGATATCAATTTCATAATGTGGTGTATTGTCATCATTGTCAAAATCAAAATCGATAATTTTCCCTTGAACTTGTTTTAATGCAATTTCTTTCGCTTGAGCGGCAGAGATAGATGGATTAACATCCGCCTTTGCAAATAAATCTGTTTGTGCTAATACTGCACCGCCACCGATTGCTACTAGCAACGCTGGAATAACTAATAATTTTTTATTCATTTTCATTCGCTCCCTTTATCGTTCTAACGTTAGTATAAAATACGAACATGAAAGCTTACTGAGAGAAACATTAGAATTTGATGAGAACGATTTAAAGAGCTAAAATTTAACGACCAACAAAATAAAAACACGGCATTTCCATCCCGTTTGTAGGAATGGAAAGTTACCGCTTTAAGCAAATTAGTCTTCAAATTGAATCGATAAAATTTTCCCTGTTATGGCATGGACTTGTACGTATGCTTCGTCCATATCATCATCTTCAAGGTCGATTTCGATAAAATAATGCCCTCCATCTGATGTTGCCTTATAATCGATAGAATCCACCTCTCCTTTAACTTCCTTTAAAGCAATGGCTTTTGCCTGTGCAGCGGAAAGTAGTGGTTTAGTTTGCTGTGATGGTGTTTCTTTTGGATTTTCTGTAGGAATTGGCTTTGAATCTGGAGTTGCACCTGCCGCATCATTCGGTTTTGTCGTAATAGCAGGATTCGCTTGATTATTAGGCTTTGAAACATCGTCTAATTTTTCCCCTTCAACAGGTTCCGCATTCTTATTTGGCGTAGTGCTATAATCATCTTTTACCGCTACAATTGGCTTATCGGTAATGAAGATCGCCTGCATATTCGATAGTTCCCCGTTGTGCGGGTCAATTTTCACCTCATAAGTCGAACCGCTTCTTTCAAAAGAGGCAAGATAATAATTTTCCTTTTCAATGAACGATTGGACAGAGCCATTGAATACCGTTTCTACTTGATCAATCATCTGTTCTTTCGTTAATAATGCAGATGTTTGAAGCTGTTTTACGGAAAATATAATGAAAATACCAATGGAAAAAAATGCGATAATTATCGCGATTTGTTTAACTTTCATTCGATCCACCTCCGTTTAAAGGTAATTGAATGTGAATTGTCGTACCTTGACCGAGCACACTTTCGACTTCAATCGTTGCTTTTAACTGTTTCGATATTTCCTGGGCAATAGAAAGTCCGATACCGACACCGCCTGTTTGTCGATTTCGGTCTTTCGACACACGATAAAAACGATCAAATAGGTGGGGAATATCTTCTTTTGGTATACCTTTGCCTCTATCTTGAATTTGTATTTCAATCATTTCATTTACCCGTCCAATGATCGTAATTTTCTCATCACTATATTTTCGGGCATTATCTAAAAAGATAAATAGTAGTTGCTTCAATTTTGCCTCGTCCGTACCGATAATGGCATCCGGTACGTCGACAATAATCGTGCGGTGGAAAGCTTGTTGGAAACTTTGTGCGATAGTATTGATAAACGGTTGAAATGCAAAGAATGATAGCTTTACTTTTGCAACTTCACTCGTTTTTGCTAAGGCTAGCATTTGCTCAATCATTTGCTTCATCATCGCAGTTTCATTGATGATGGCAACGAGTGCTTCATTCGTAACGTCTGGATTGTCAGTGCCGCGACGCTTTAATAATTTTGCATAGCTTTCAATGACTGTCAAGGGCGTTTTTAATTCATGGGAGGCATTTCCGATAAATTGTTGCTGCTGTTCGTGATGGGTTTCTAGTTGTGCCATTAAATCATTGTACGTGATTGTCATCATCGCAATCTCATCTTGTGATTTCTTTTTTACAGCAATTTGCTCATAGCTTGATTGCTGAATATTGCGCTCCATCGCGGCTGTTAATTGTTGAACAGGTTTGACAATGAGACGAATTAATAATTGACTCGCAAAATAAATTGGAATAAGCGCAATGAGCGTGATTAACAGCAAAATAACTTGTAATCGATTTAAATTTTCCGTAATCGTTGGTACAGGTTGAATCAAATTTGCCACGACAATTTGCTGGTTCGGCCAAATAAGTGGGAAATTCATTGCAATATGCGGAATGCCATCGATTACTTTTCGTGCAAAATATTCATCCTTGCTCGGTGAAATATGAACTTTTTTCCCCTTCGATTGAATGTTTAATATATATTCCCCTTTTTCGGTTTTGACAATGATTGCGCCATTTGTCGGAAGATACGCCCTAAAAATGGTATTAATGTTTTCCGTCGATTGTAACGAACTGACGGTTGTCGAAAGTTCATACGCACGTTCCCGGAGTTGCTTTTCTTCGGTTGAATAAGCGAGTTCCTCAAATAGGAAGTAAATTCCTGTAAAGCTGCCAATTAGAATGACAATCGTTAGCAATGTTGATAAAATATTGACCTTTGTATTAAGTTTCATTCGCAGCCGACTCCTTTAATACATAGCCGACGCCACGAACGGTATGTAATAGGGAAGGGAGATTTAAATTTACCTCAACTTTTTGACGTAAATAACGAACATAAACATCTACAACATTTGTATCACCGTAATAGTCAAAGCCCCAAACGGCATTTAATAGCTGCTCGCGTGATTGAACGAGTTTTGGGTGTTTGATGAAATGTGTCAACAAGTCAAATTCACGGGGAGTTAAGTCGATTTGATTGTTATGACGCGATACTTCACGTGTTTCCTCATTTAATGTTAAGCCGGCAAATTCGTATGTGTGTGTCAGTATTTCTGGAGCATTTGTTTTAGATGAAAACCGCAGCGCCACACGGATTCGGGCAAGTAGCTCATCAAATTCAAACGGCTTCGTCATATAATCATTTGCCCCATAATCAAGACCTGTAACTTTATCTTGTATTTCGCCTTTCGCTGTCAGTAAAATGACCGGGATCGTTTCATTGTGCTTACGAATACGCTTCAATACCTCAAGCCCGTTTAATTCAGGCAACATAATATCTAATAAAATTAATTCGAAATTACCTTCATGAAAAGCCAATAACCCAGCTGTTCCAGTATGCGCAATCGTTGTTTCATAGCCTTCAAAGCCAAGCTCTAATTGCAGCACACGTGCAATTTGCTGTTCATCTTCAATAATTAAAATTTGCGTCATATAAAAGCCACCTATCTAATTTTATCCATGAGAAAAGGTTATTCAAGGATGTTTCACTTATCGTAATGGAAAGTATGGTTACATTGCAATGGAGAAGTAATAAGTTGTAGGAAATTATTGAATTAATATGTCGCGTCGTGATATAGTCGAGATACGACATAGAGGAGGGGCTTATGGATAAAGTGTTTAAAAAATATCATCCAATGACAGAAACCGCCTTTTATATTTTGTTTTCACTAACAGAGCCACGACACGGGTACGGTATTATCAAAAATATTGAAGCACTCACAAATGGTCGGCTAAAGCTCGGATCAGGCACAATTTATGGCACGCTCATGAAGATGCAAAATGATGCGCTCATCGTCCTTTTTTCAGATGAAGAGCGCAAAACGATTTATGAAATCACACCATTAGGACAACAAGTTTTACAGCGGGAAATGCAGCGAATTAAAGAGTTACATGACCATATTATTCAGTTCGAGGAGGGCAAGGAATGAAAAAATGGCGACCGTTTTGGAGTTACCAAATTGAAGAGACGGAACAATGGCTAAGTGAAATGGCGGGCAAAGGGCAGTTTGTTAAAAAATTAAATTTTTTGAGTCATTTTGAGTTTGTGGAAGGTGCACCGAAAAAACAAACGTATGCGATTGATTTACATTCGAATGAAGCGGGATTAATGCGAGCAGGGTGGGAACGTTCAACGAGTTTAGGCAATTGGACGATTTATGAGGCGCAACAAGCACAGATTTTTCCATCTAGGGAGAACGTTTTTAAACGGTTACGCACTCATTTTTACACATTTTTAATTGTTTCCACACTTCTTGCACCGATGATTATTATGCCGCTAATATTCCTCCTTGTTTTAACGTCAACTAATTTTTTATTCGACATTACATTAGCCATTTTCATGACATTTGGTGCTTTATTTGTAGGTGACATGTTTCTTTTAATGAAATTCCGCAAGAAGGAAAAACAATATCTCGGAATTCAAAAAATGACTGAAAGTGAGAAAGCGATAAGAAAAATGTCTTTCGGCTGGATGTACAATCCGTATAAGACGAAAAAATGGCTATATGAAATATTTGAGCGAGGCTATGAACTAGAACGAGCGGGCAATATCTTTTTTTACTTTATTCCGAGGAAAAGTGAAAAAATAAGCTATGAAATTGGCTATGAAAAATCAATCAATCAAAGTTATTTCCAGCTGCATAAAGAGATGGGCTGGCAGTTGAAATTTACGACGAGTTCCACATTTTGGAATACAACGATATGGGCTATGCCGTACCAGGAAGATGAAGAAAAGCCGATGCTAACGTATGTAAAAGAGGAAAAATTGCAAGTGTTAAGACGCTTGTTCGTATTTACAACGGCCATGTCCTTGGTATTCCTATTTATTATGGGAATGAATATTTACTTCAATGTGAAGGTAAATGGATTCGAATTAGTTGAGCAATTTACAGGAAGCACATTTAGCTTAATCCTAAATGGTGTCGCGTTCATTTTATGGTTAACGATTTGGATTAAAGCTTTTTTTAGCTATTTTAATGAAAGAAAGTTATTGGATTTAGAAGAAAGTTTGTAAGGAAGTCAACTATTTCTAAAATATTGAAATGGGATTCATCCATGGGGTGAGTTCTTTTTTTGAAATGTAAAAGGTTAATGCTCACGAATTATTATGAAGTGATGGCTTATTGAATTATAGTTAAATTGTAATAGTTGTATTGGAGTCTGGGGGACGCAGAGTATTTACTACGGCTTCACGTTAAGTTACTCTACATTAAAGAGAATATAGAAAACTATATATCTCATATAAAATAACTCTGATCAAGTGTAGTTATAAATAGTTAGTTGATAGTTTTGTTTAAAAGGTGATTTTGGTAATGGATCTTATTTTTTACATTAATCTTTAAATAATAGAAGTTATACGACTTCTATTTTAATATGGACAAAATATATCTATTAACAAATTTATATGGAGTTATATATCAAAAGATTATTGAGACATTGGGCTAGAGTAATATTATGATTTTTAAAAAAGCGAGGTTGGATTGTAATGTTTAACAAAGTATCAATGGGCGTAATAATTGCCGCAATTATTGCATTTATGATTGCAATGTATGCTGCATTAATTCAAGTTTTCGGTATCGATAATGCAAATAAAGCCACAATTATTGGTGGGTTATTAAGCATGATTGGTGGTGGCTTGGGAGCACTAGGTGCTTATTTAGTAGCAAGAAATCAAATTGAGAAAGAGAGAAAAATAGGTAGAGTAAATATGCTATCCAAAGAGTTACCAATTTACATAAATTTAATTCTTGAATTCGAAAAGATAATTGCTCAATTACGAGTGATAGAAGAGAAGAAGGATTCTTTAGGATATAGAATGGCCTTTGAAAGAAATGGTGGTTTTCGAAGTTTAATAATTATATTCGACGCTTTGGAATGGAATCGTTGGAATGAAATAAACGGTTTATCAGATTCTATTTTGCTTAAAGAATTATTAAAATTCCAAGAAAGTTTTAAGCGGATGAGCGATGTGTTTGAATATGATGTAGCTTTGGAAGGTTCGCCACTATTCAGCTTATATAATGAAAATAGGAATAAATATAAACTTTTAATAGCAGAAGTTGAAAATATGGTTAAGGAAAAGGAAGATTATTATAAAGAACTTCCATACATTTTAGAAAAAGCTAATAAAATATATAGCGTCTTGCAATCAAAATCTACACAAATAGAAAATATTTTAGAAGGAAAAATTGATGTAGACGAATTTGTACTGTTTACGCCTACGAAACTCTATGGGATTGACGGAAAAGTTAAATAAAATAGCATGAAATGAAGTAATATAATATTGTGGTGTTTTTTACTATTAAGGGGGGAGAGGTTCTATGAAAGAAGTGAAGTTTTATAGTGTGAATGATATCGCTGTAGGGTGGAATTTGAAGAAGGTTGGAGAAATTTATATTCAGTTTCAAATTGAATCTTCATATACATTAAATCAAATCATAGAATTATATAATTGTACAAAGTATATTGAAAATAGGTTGTATCTAGATAATTGGGATAAAGCACAGATAAACGAAGTAAATAAAACGGTAAAAGGGTTTATTGCTCGTTACTTCAGTGAATTAAAAGATGTTCAAATATTAGAGGAACTAAAGGACTTACAATTTAATTTTAAAGAGGATTTTTTAGATTTGTTTTTTAAATACAAACTTGAAATAAGAGTATCAGAGGAATATCTTAGAAATTGGATTGACGAGAAAATATTCAGTATATATACCATCTGTCACAATAAAAGATTTGTAGAATTTTACAATGATATTACTAGGGACTTATTATTAGAAAACCCATCAAACGCTGAACTTATTATTGATAAATTTCTGAATGAATCTAGCAAGGAAAAGCATATATATTTACCGAGTTATAGTGATGCAGAGTTAAACAATATTATTGATGAGTACATTGATTCATTAGAGGTAAATTTAAATTATGTAGATTTGATAGTGACTGCGCGTAGTACTAAAGGATTTATTATTACTGGAGAATTAAAGCTAAAGGCTAAAAGAAAAGCAGAAAAACTTAGGGAACAATATTTTAAAACACAAGGAGGGGGGATACAATTCGAGCATATGGTGGCTTTTAAACGAGATTTAGAGGCACCTATGACCGCTGATATTAATGGTAAAGAAGGACAATTTAGAATTTACTTTGATAAAAATTGGTTAGAGGAAGAGCTCGATTATTTCACAATTCTTTATAATTTTATATGGTTATTTAGCTACTTGGATTCGAATGGCAGAATTTCGATGGTTAATTTGCAATCAGAAGCTAGTGCATTAGAAAATGCAATTGGAATAACAGGGAGATATGATTACAAAACAAATCATACGTTTGGTTCAAAAGAAATGTTTAGTCAAATGAAATTTAATTTGTATTACGAGTTATTGATGTCGAAGGAAGTTGAACTTGAAAGAGTACTGGAATGGTATTTTAACGTGTATGTTAAAGAGGAATATTCGGTAGATAATTATATTGTTGAATTGCCATCTAAATACGCAACGTACAAAGAAAAGTGTTTAGCTATTTTTGCGGAAATAGAATATGTTTTAGTTCAATTTGATGCTTATGTGAAATATAAAAATATTGATCAAGAATTAATTGAAATGAATTCACACAGTATATTATTTAGCCAGGTTCCTAGTTTAGTAGATAGTAAGTACATTTATGCGAAACGAGAATTGAATTATATAATGTTCCAACTGTTTTCTGATCAAGCCAGCTTAAATTATATTGATGAGCATTTAAAAGGAAATTGCTTTTTTGAATTAATTAATTTTAATAAGCTTAAGGTTGAACAGTTTCATAATTACCAAAGAGGGAAATTGCAGCAGCTAATAGAATTAAATTATATAATTCAAGATCCTATGGGGTTTATAAAATGGAATAATCCAAATAAAATTGCTCTTCTGCACAATTTATATAAAAATGAAGTAATTATTTATCAAAGGCTAAGTAAACAAATTCAAATTGAAATTGATCAATTAATTAGAGAGGGGTTAGTAGAAACTGAATGTAAGCTGTTTTCTAAATTAGAACAGAACTATTTTGACTATTATTTAAATAATCATCAGTTTCAAAATGGATTACAACTTCGAAATAAATATATGCATCGTAGGCAGGTATTGTTAGACGATGAACAACATAAGCAAAACTATTTGATTGGATTAAGGTTATTAATATGTATAGTTTTAAAAATTAATGAAGAATTTTGTATAGCTGAGGATAATAATACAAAGGAAAGTATGAATTGAATTAAATAGGCTCAAGTAGATAAAATGACCCAATAATTATATTGCATTATTTTCATTGAAGTTGTAAAAGGGGAGGATTTGATGGGAATATTAAGTTTAAATAGCATTCGTATAGACCCGTATTTTCTAAATAATGACAAGACAGAACGTACTGGTCTGATTTTAGAAATTTAATCAGCTATTATGTTAAAAGTTTTATTTATGTGATTTAATTAATTTTTTTATTATTATAAAGTGATGCGTCCGATAAGTAAAAGTACATTTTCTATCAGCAAAAACTCCAAAGGGAAAAGGGGTATTTACTACTAGGTCAGTTCAAATGGTGATAAATGATTAAACTGCTATACAGCACAAGATTGACATTTACCAAATCTCAATCGCTTTTTGTTGGTAGATACTAGGAAATCACCTTTAGCAAAACTAACTCACCACAAAAAGAATTTACAAGTATGATTGTCATGCCCATAACCTAGAAATTAATCTCAGGAAAAGCATAATAAGATTTAGAAGAGATAAATTTGAGTTTTTAGATGTTCTAAATATATTAAAGGTCTATAATGATATTGGTATATTTTAATAAAAAATATTTGAATACCAGTAATGTGGATAGTTACATAATGATTTTCTAAAATAAATTTATCGCACAAGCGGAAAATGCATCTAGAATTGATAATATTAAATGGGAGTAGCAAGTATCGTGCTACTCAAGGTATCTCAAAGCTTAATAGTTGCAAATGATATAGTTATTAAATGCTAGTGATGATAGTCTTCCTATCAAAGTTACAAATGCTAAAATGTTCAGCAGATTTTTTACCTTTATCTCAAAGGTAAAAGTATTATAGAAATCATCAAAGTCAGAGAAAAGTAAAAAAATAATTAAAAAGTAGAATAACTAGAATTTTGAGAGGTAGATATGGGGAAAAATAATAAAAATAACTTTAATGGAAAAACAAATTTTAATGGTCCAACACAAATTGTTGCAGGAAATGTAATCAATAATGTAGATAATACTTATAAGGAAAAGGTAAATTATAACCCAGTGCCAGTATGGCGAAGCCCTATCACCATGGCTATGTTATCATGGCTTAGCGTAGCTATTGGGATACTTGGAGTGTTTCCTATTGGGAAAATATTGAAAGGTGGTGTGGATTTCTTCAAATCTCAGGATCTAACATCTCCCCTTAAGATACAATCATATATAATAATGTTTATGTTTTTGATTTTCTTATTTGTAATTTTTGTTTCTCTAAGGAGAATTGTTAAGAATCAAACAAGACACCCATTACTTTTTAATTTTGCTATTAGCGGTTATGACAGAAGATTGACATTAGAAAAAATACACATTGATAAGTGTCCTAAATGTGGTGGAAAGATGAAATATTATAATAAACCTGCGGAGTGGGTAACTAGACATTTCAATGATGGTAGAACTAAGCGTGAAGTAACAAAGAGAGTACCTGTAATAGAGTGCAAGCGAAATGAGACGCATAGTTATAGAGTTGACCCTGCGGAGGATAAAATATAATAATCTTAATACAGTGATAAGCCTGCACTAAAAAGTAATGAGATAGCTTAATGCAGAACTAAGAATCAATCACTTAGTTAGAGTTAGTTTAATTTGTTAATAAATGAAATAGCTGTTTCGAAAAATCCAATTAATATTGGAAATTTCGGGGCGGCTTTTTTTATAATAATGAAATTATTTATATAGGTGTTATGAATTTTAACCACAACTATAATTCAAAAATTTATTGACACTATATCACTATGTGATATAGTGGTTGTAGATATATCATAAAGTGATATAAGGAGGGGAACAAAATATGAATTCTTTCGTACAGCTAACGGATTCGGTTTTTTATATAATGGCAGCTTTTGCACAGCCGAAACATGGTTATGCGGTGATGAGTGAAATTGAAGAGCTCACAGGGGGCGAAGTGAAAATTGGTCCAGCATCGCTTTATACGAATATTAAAAAGTTATTAGGCGAGGAATATATTGTGCTCTATGACGAGAGTGATTCGCGTCGAAAAGTATATACATTGACGGATAAAGGACGCTCGGTGTTACGTCATGATCTAGAACGACGGCAAAAAATGATTCATTTTGCACAAATCGAATTAAAGGGGGAAGTTTCACATGACTAAAACGAAATATTTCACTTCAGGAGGCATTGCATTTTCTGAGAAAGGGGATTTAAAACGATTAAAAAAGTTTGCGAGCAAAGGTTGGAATGTTAAACGTTATAAGGCAATCGGCTATGAAATGGAAAAAGGAGAACCAGAATTAGTCGACTTTAGTATCGACATTCATCAATTAGAAAAAGGCGATACAGACGAATATTTTGCGATGTTTGATTTTGCAGGTTGGGAGCATGTTTGTTCAAATGAACATACTAATACGCATTTATTTAAGGCACCAGTTGGAACAGAGCCGATTTATTCGGACAGAGAAACGAAGGCAGAAAAGCTGTTTCGTCTACAAAACTCGATTATGCCTGCAGTTTGGGTGACAGTATGTTTCACAGTAATTACTTACGTTTTGATGCTGATAACAGGTGGAGGAGTTAGCGCGATGTTTGAAGTATTCTTTATAGTTTCTTTAATGCTAATGGCCCCATGTATTAGTATGTATATCGCATTAACATATCGCCGATTACGATTACAGTAGGAGGTAAAAATGATGCGATTTTGGAAATAAACTTGTAAGCCACAAACATTGTGACATCATCGTTTTGTGGCTATTTTTATGACCATTTTTTATATATCGTTTTATATAATTTCCATAAGCCGTATTTTTATTTGTTTGGTCATTCTTTCATTGTTTTTAAATTCTTGTATACTTCTTTGAATTAAATAAATAATTCCCTTTTTTAGGATATAATAATAAGGTGTTTTTATTCTTTAAGAAGGGAGCAATTTAGATTGAAAAAAGAAATTGGTGCATTGTTATTATTAAGCACCGTTATGTTTTCAGGATGTAGTTCAGATAATACACAAAAACAGGATTCTAACGAGCTCTCTAGTGAACAGCAAGAAACGCAACAGGATACGGTAGAAGCAAAATTAATTGGTATTTCTGAGGATAAAAAAGTGAAATTATATGAAAATATAAATGGTGTAATGCTAGATATTAACGGAAATCAAAAAGAACTTTCTTGGAATTACCCAGGTGATACGGGTACTACCCCGCAAGTGTTTTATACGGATGTTACAGGGGACGGAGAAAAGGAAGCTGTAATTATTCTAAGCATAGGTAGAGGAACAGAGTTAAGTACTTTTGATATTCACATTGTAAATAAAATGTTACATGAAATAAAGGTTCAAAATTACGAGGAAATTGTTGCGGACCATATTGAATCATCTATTGTAAAAAAAGATGAGAATACAATAGGTCTGACGGTGAAAGTTCAAGGAAAGGAACATGATTTTGATTTATCTAGTTTCGGGTTCCATCCACAAGAAATTTCAATGTTAGAACAGGATAAGCTTATTTTCGGTAGTCAAGTCACTTATTTTCTAGAAGAACAAAAGATAAAATTGAACCTTGTAGGATCTATTGGAATATATGGACCACCAATATATTTAGTTGATTTTATTATTACCTATAAATTTGATAAAACTAAGAATGAATTTGTTGCGGATCAAATTGAAGTTAAGCCTGTTGAAAAGTAGAAAAAGTCTTTGAACAAGCGTCATTTTTGACCTTTCAGAATCTTAGAAGTGAAAATGATCCACTGAGAAAGTTAAAGTTAAGAAAAGGAGTACTAAAGTGAAACAAAAACCGATATATGTAGAAATAAATATGAACGCATCCATTGATACGGTTTGGGAATATACACAAAACCCAAAATTACATGAGCAATGGGATTTGCGATTCTCGGAAATTAACTACATTCCTAAAGAAAAAGAGGAATCTCCGCAAACTTTTACATATAAAACAAATGTGTTACCGTTCATTTCTGTTGAGGGGTGGGGTGAAAGTAAGGGAACGCATCATAAACAGAATGGCTCGAAAACATCATCATTGCACTTTGGAACCGAACAAAAAATATCGCCAATCGTGCAGGGGAAAGGTTACTGGCAGTACGTACCAAAAGGGGATCAGTTAACGTTTCTGACGCAATATGACTATGATGCACGATATGGCAAAGTAGGGCAGGCTTTTGACGTTGTTTTCAGACCACTTATAGGATGGGCGACAGCACTTAGCTTTGATGTATTAAAGAGATGGATTGATACGGGAGAGCCGCCAGCACTTCAGTATCGCCGCTTCTTTTTATCAATCTTTATTTCGGTATTATTTTTCTTTACTTGGTTTTACCAAGGGCTCGTCCCGAAATTAATCGTTGTTCATCCAGAAGAAGTCGCCCTATTTTCAGCGATTAGTGGAATAACAGGAACTGCCGCACAATTAGCGGTACAAGGGGTTGGGGTTGCCGAAATACTATTTAGTTTCATTTGGCTCCTACCTATAAATAAGCGCCCGTTATATATGCTTCAAATTATTTTATTTCCAATATTGACGATTAGTGCAGTTGTAGCAAGTAGTGCAACGTTAATAGGTCCGTTTAATGTGTTGACATTCAATCTGGCTTTATTCGTATTATCTATTATTGGTTTTGTATTACATCAAAACGTTCCAACTGCCAAGAGCTGTAAAAGAAAGCGCGGTGAGTAAATGATTTATCAAAAATTATTAGGTGATGATTTTCAAAAGCTCCATCCCAAATTACAGGAACGCTATTTACTGCCTTTGGATGAACCTTTTGTAGCAACAGGTATGATGCAAAAAATCCAATCGGGTGCAAAAATTTTAACGCCTTTTTATTTACTCGCTACAAAAATCAATTTTTTATTTCCTGAATCGGGTGAACAAATTCGATTTTCGATTCGTAACACATGTACCGTTTTACCGAATAATGAGTATGAGATTGAATGGGAGAGAAGGTTTTATTTTGGAGATATCGTGCGTCGATTTGATGCAAAAATGACGATTGATACAGAAATGCAAATTGTAAAAGATTATTTAGGCTCACCGTCATTATTTTACTCCGATTTGCATTTTTCGGTGTCTAAGGAAGGACATTTAATCATTCGGTCAGGTGTGCAACGGTTTGTATTAGGCAATTTAGAAATACCTATGCCTAAATTATTGGAAGGGCGCGTACTTGTAGAGGAAGCGTATGATGATGAACGTGATGTATTTACAATTCATGTATCGATTCATAATCCATTGTTAGGGAGGCTTATGATGTATGCAGGACAATTTAAAGAGGTTATTTAGTCCATTATCATTACTTGGAATCAGCCTTTTTATCATTACTATGATGCCGATTAAGCAAGTTGATTTTTTTATTTATTTAACGGTTGCGCAACTTTTATTTGTACCACTACTACTTCAATGTATTGTCGAGCTAAAAACAGTTGAGAAAATCATACTGGCTAGTGGAATGCTAGGGGTCACATTGGTAGGATTTAATATAAACGAGGTACTATCGATTACTGGAGCAGGGTTCTATTTAGTAGCAACAGCAATGATTAGCTGGATGGGCATGCGCCGCTTTTTACATCGAGGATTTACGAATACAGCTGAAATCGTCATTGATATTGGATTGATGTATTTAGTCATTGGCGGTGTTTGGTTTTTTGCGTATATTGCAGGAATTGAGACTGGATTTACACCACTAATTACTTGGTTAACTGCCATTCATTTTCACTATTCCGCATTTTTACTTTGTATTTCTGTCGGGTTAATTGGTCGAGTTACAACAAGCAAGCTGTACAAACCGATTGTTGTTGTCATATCATCAGGACCGATTTTAATGGCAATTGGCATTACATTATCCACTACGATTGAAATCGTATCTGCCATTTTATATATTATTGCGATATACTTATTATTTTTTGTCACATTACGAACGAAATTTTATCGTTTGCAAGGGAGTATGATTCGACTTTCGATTGCAGCTGTTTGTTTTTCAATATTTTGGTCTATTCTTTATGCGTACGGAAATTTCACAGAGCAATCAATTGTCGATATTCCTAATATGCTTGTATTCCATGGCTTTACAAATTGTCTATTCTTTGGTGGATTCACGATTGCAGGCTGGCTAATTTATACACCAACGACTAACCAGTGTTCATTTACGTTTCCTGTCAGTCAAATCAGGGGGCGACTAAAAACAAAAAATGAACCGTATCAAGGTTTAGTGGATGATATGAATGATTTTGTAAGCACTGAGCAGATGCATAAAGCAATTACTCATTTTTATGAACATACGAATGAATATCGACTTTTTGCAAGGGTAAGGTGGCAACCGTGGTTTTGGCCATTTGCTTTGTTTTATAAAGGAATAAGTACGCTCACTCAACAAATTAATTTACCGCTTTCAAGTAAAAAGATAGAGATGACTGGCAAAATTGTTATAGTAGATGCGACATTGGATGGCAGAGAAAAGCCAAGAGCATGGATCCGAACAATTGATGAGAAAACAGTTTTCACAGCCATTTATTCGAAGCATACGACGGATCATACATATATGAACATCGCGTTACCACTTCCTTTTTCTACGATGATTGGCATTTTAGATTTGCATGTGGAAGACGGCAAGCTTCATTTAACGACTCAAGCTGCAGGTGATGCGGGGATTTATTTAGCTCTTCGTAAATTTATATTTGAACTGCCTCTTTCTGAACATTTTACAATTCAGGCAACTACAGAAACACAATTAACCGCTATACATGAAATGAAAATTTTCGGACTGAAGTTTTTAAAAATTGAGTATGACATTGATAAGTCGAAAACAAATGATTCATAATGGCTACTTGCTTAAATTGTTAGAGCTACGTTTCATGGGGGACAAAGCTCCAGAACGGGACTTAAATAACGTAAGAAAGAAGTATATGTAGCTTTCTAATGAGGAATTAGTGAACCGTTTTATTGCAGTTGAACAATATGTAGCTGAAAATCAAGAAAGATGGGGTATTGACCAATTCGAAAAGTTTCTGAAATAGATGTAGCTTTAAAATAAAGTTTGTTTAAAAATGTCCCATAAACTACATTTGACGATAAATGAAAAGAATCCATTTTTGAAAAAATGATTGTTCAAAATGGATTCTTTTCTAATAAAATTAAGTGTGGGTTTTATAAAAAGTTTGATTATTTTCTACCTGTGTTGCTTCATAATCGCGCCCGATTGTTGAAGAACTTAATTTATACTGACTGGAACATCTTACGAGTTAAGCTTATAAATTCAGCTAAAGGTGGTGTTATCCATTTATCTTTATGCCAAGCAATTTGAGTATAAAGTGGAGGTATGGAAGACTTCCACGGCAATTCCTTCATTCGCCCCTCTTCAATATCTTTTTTAACTACCATTTCAGGCAGTAGTGCCACTCCTAATCCTGCAACTACACACTGTTTAATGGCCTCTATACTAGCAAATTCAATTTTATCTAATGAATATATTCCAAGTGAATTTAGAGATTCTTCAAATATATTTCGATAAGAACATCCAGCTTCTGTAAGTAAAAGAGTTTCATGTTTCAGATCATCTATTGAAAAGTCTGATTTAGATTGGTTTGGTGAGGTAACTAATTTTAACTCTTCTTTGATAAGTCGCTCTACCTTTAACGATCCGTCAGGTTTGCTTTCATCCATAATAAAAGCAATATCTAATAAACCTTCCATTAGCTGCTTTCTCGCCATTTCATCAGAATGTGCAGGTTTAAATACTAGCTTTACTTTTGGGAAGGCAGCCTTGAACTCTTTAAGGATTAGTGGTAATCGATAAGTACACTGACTCTCCTGCGCCCCTATTGTTAACGTACCAGTTAATTCTTCCTCTCCGTTTGCAGCTGTAATGGCTTCTTGGCTTAAATTAATCATTTTTTCTGCATATCTTTTAAATTGATGTCCAGCTTCTGTTAAAATCAGTCGTTTACCTAAACGCTCAAATAAAGGTTTCCCAATCTCATCTTCAAGAGATTTGATTTGAGCAGTAACACTTGATTGAGCAAAATTCAATATTTTTGCAGTTTGGGTAAAGTTCAGATTTTCTGCAGCATGTTTAAATGTAATCAACTGTTTAATATCCATTTATATCAACCTCTTTTAAATCGGTTATTCCGATTTATTTAATCGAAATAATCGTCTGTATCGATTTATCAACTTATTATAAGATATTAATATCAGAAGAACAATAGTAGAAGATTTCAAGGAAAAGGAGTTAATTCACATGACAATAGCAGTTATTTACGGTGGAAACCGTCTAAACGGAAACACAGAAACGTTAACAAAGTTAGCCATCCAAGGTTTAGATGTAGAAGAAGTATATTTAAAGGATTATTTAATTGAACCTATAATTGATAAGCGACATGCAGAGGAAGGTTTTTCTGAAGTCAATGATGATTATAATTCCATCATTAATCGTAACCTTCCACATGATATTCTTATTTTTTCAACCCCAATTTATTGGTATAGCATGACAGGCACAATGAAGAACTTTATTGATCGTTGGTCACAGACTTTAAAAGATCCAAATTATCCTGATTTCAAGTCTATAATGGCTTCAAAAAAAGCATATGTCATTGCAGTGGGTGGAGATCAACCATCTATCAAAGGCTTACCAATGATTCAGCAGTTTCAACATATCTTTGACTTTGTAGGGACAACATTCGAAGGATATATTATTGGGGAAGGAAACAGACCAGGTGATATTTCACAGGACTTAATAGCACTGTCTGCAACGGAACAGCTAAGAAAGGAAATACAATAATATTCCAATTCGCAAGCTGTACAAGGAGGATTGGAGTTTATGAGCCAACAGACATTGGCAAATATGTTATTGATAGTTATAAATGCTTTTTGGGGGCTATCATATGTTTTTATGAAATTAGGGCTTGGTTCACTCCAAGTCTTCAACATTGTTGGGCTTAGATTTTTACTTGCTTTTTTAATAGCAGGAATTCTCTTTTACAAACGTTTAATGCTAGTTACTAAAAAAGTGATTATTTCTTCTTTTATGCTAGGAACATTATTGTTTGGTGTTTTCACCTTTGTCACATTTGGTGTTAGTATGACATCAGCCTCTAATGCGGGATTCCTTGTAAGCCTTACAGTAATCTTCGTACCCTTAATCAATTGTTTATTAGTTCGACGCTTACCATCTAGGCAGGTTTTTATTGGGTTACTATTTATTTTGACGGGTATTGGGTTATTGACATTAAAACATTCATTAACAATAAATCCTGGAGATATTTTATGTATTATGGGCGCACTGTTGTATGCGACATTCATCATATTAACAGGAAAATTGACAAAAGAAGATGATCCACTGACTCTTGGTATTTTACAATTAGGCGTAGCTGGAGTATTAGCGATGATTTGCAGTATCTTATTTGAAACTCCGTCTTTACCATCTACATTAAATTCTTGGATTGGTATTTTAGGTCTTGGGATACTTTGCAGTGCAGTAGGATTTATTGGTCAAACGATTGCACAAAAATATACAACCCCTACACTTACAGGTTTAATTTTTGCACTTGAACCGATTTTTGCAGTCTTTTTTGCGGTTCTATTTTTAAAGGAAGTTTTTACGCTAAAAGATATTATTAGTTGTAGTATCGTTATATTGGGAATTATAATCGCACAAGTAGATATAAAAAAATTATCTAGATTAAAAGTTTATTGTTTAGTAAGGAAAAGTTGTTCCGATACTTCGAAATAAATAAAATACATCGATAAATGGAGAATAAAAAGTGACCTTTGCACGCTGTTTTTTAGAGCGCTCCTAGAGGACCCTGTTTCTCCAATTTAAAGCAAAAAACGCTGTGTACTACAGCGTTTTTTATATTGATTTGAAAGTCCAAAATTTCTTAACCTTCTTTTAAAATTTTACTTTCATTTAAAGAGGTTGCTCCACAATATGGCCTGATTGTGGAATAAAAAGACGAAACCCTGTTGGATTCCGTCTTGAACAATCATAATGTGTAACATTATATTCTCTTGTTGTTAAAAAACGTATAGTTAATTAAAATTTGACTTTTAATAAAACAATTAAATAGAGGGATATTTTTGACTACTTATAAGCAATATGTCTCCAAACCACGCGTTGGGAACTTTAACCTCTCTATTTAACGTCATTTAAAATACGGTATGTGAAAATTTAGGGGGTGTAAGTATTTGTGAAAAAAGTGTTTATATAATTTTAGTGATCGTTACTGTAGGTTTGATTGCTAATTTATTTGCAAATCGAGCTAGTCAAGATACGGCTTTAGCTAAGGAAATTGACACCCTTTTAGAAAACGGTGAAACACAAATTGATTTAACTAGGTTAACTGATTTCAAATGGACTCAAGTTAGCGTATTTGGCCCATATACATCAGAAGAAATGATTGAAGATTCAATGGGCATAAAATTTAAAGGATATAATGGTGGAATAGATATCCTTGACGACCGTTTTTTATTAGTATTTGCTAATGATAAATATGCTGTTAAAACTGTTGTGATTTCAAGAAGAAGTGGTACCTACATCATTAAAGGTAATAAAATTCTAATGGTCGAGCAGTAACTTCTTATTATGTATTAAGTATGCAATTTTATTCAAATAAGCATTTCTAAATGAAAGAGGGGATAGAAAGTGAATTCATTATTTTGGATAACTCTTACTATTAGCATCATCGGATTTGTTGTTCTCGTTTCTATGAAAAAAGGTATGGAAAGTAAGGTCGCTTCTGTAAAAGCAAATTTGGAAGACGAGGAAAACACATCAAAAGCTAAATCGGTAATTTGGTGGATATGGGGCACCATTGTTTGGGGGATCGTGAGTATTATTCTTGTTGTTTGGAGTTTTTAGAATGGTAAAATTTTATTGAAATGATTTCGATTGAACTTAAGAGGGCGGGGAGTATTATTTTAATTTTATTTGGTATCTTAATTGCTTTTATTACGATTATATTATTTCTCATTTTATGTGTGAATTTTATCATTGCTTTCATTAAAAAGAAGCCTTTTCCAAAAAATATGTTGATTACAACGTTATTTGGGGTTGTTTTAGTATCTTCAATCTATCTATATGAAACGTACTTTTTTACATTTAGTGAAATTGATAGGGAATATACGCAAGACGGACCTGGACCTATAATATCACCTACAGAAAAGTATACGGCAAATGCTTTTTATGAACCATATGGTGGCGCGGCTGGCGGAGTGAATGTATGGGTTGAAATCACATACAATAATGAAGAAAATAAAGTGGATACGGTATACTACGGAGATGCAAAAAGTGATTTCACTATGAAATGGATAGACGAAGATACACTGTTTATTCAAAATGACGAACCCGATTTTCCAAATTCAGATAGAAGTATTGAATTAGAAATTGGCAATGAGATTTATCACGAAAATGGTTTGGCTTGTAAAAGTTTGTTAATGAAAGACGATTACGAGACTTGCTACCAAAATTAAACGATCTTTTGTACATTACGAATGATTAACGGAATTCAGTATATTCGATAGGATAGAGGGGAATCTTGTGAAAAAGAAAATAATTTGGATTACAATGCCGCTTTTATTGGTAGGGTTTGTAATAGTAAATTGGAATTATATTGCTCAATCTATTGAATGGAAATTGAATTGGGGGTTTGAGGCACCTAGACCAAGTAAAGTCGAAACCGTATTTAATACAAGAAATGGGTTCCCAAGTGAGGGGGAAACCTTTTATGTCCTTAATTATAGGTCTATTGAAAAGAAGTTAAAAGAGAAGGAGGGTTGGATTCTTATTAATGAACAATCCATTGATACTGTTTCAAGACACCTTAAACAATTTCAAGAAGATGTAACTAGTATAAACAAGGATACGCAGAAATTTAATGAAATATTTCAGGGAAATCCCGTAATTTACGATAATAATGATAAATACTTTTATAAATTGGAAGAAGATAATAGCTACATACTTGCAATTTCTAATGCGAGAGAACAAAAACTTTTTGTAATGGAATGGATTCAATAATTGAGTATAAAAAGGACTTTTTCAACACCGATTGAAAGAACAAATTTAATATTGCTGATAATTGGAGGAACAAAACATTGTTAATAACAAATCAAATAGAGATTCAAGCCCCTATTGAGGTAGTTTTTTCATATTTAGAAGATAATGATAAACAAAAAGAATGGATGACTGGATTAGAAGGAACGGAGTATGTAACGGATTTTGATAGTAATAATCCAGTTGGTGTTCAGTTTAAGCAAAAATTAAAAGAAGGTAACAGAATTCAGGTGTATGAAGGGCAAGTTACGGAATACACAAAAAATAATAAATTAAGTATTCAAATGGATCATCCATCTTTCTTAATCAGTGTTTCGTACAGCCTTAAAGAAATTAGTGCACATTCCAGTATTCTTTATATTACAGAAGAAGTAACACCTAAAACTATTTCAGGAAAGATCTTAAGTTTTCTATTTCGTGGATTTATGAAAAAAGGCTTAGAAAAACAAATGATGGCATTGAAACAGTGCGTTGAAAAATAATTGTAATATTTTAACACATGCGTTGATTAAGATTCCAATGAAATCCGAGTATTTAATTTAAATACGTTGTTACAATACATTTAAGAGCCGTAACATCAAAATCAAATTTAGCGAGAATCTCATCGATTTCTTCCTGTACAACAAAGCTGTGTACCTTATGTGCTTAGCCAGCTTGAACATGCAAATACTTTATAAGAAGCTTTATTAGGACACATGTACCATAAAGTTGGAACATCTTTTGACCCTTTATATTCAAAAAACAACCCTGTTGAGATTATTCTAAAGTCTGTTCAATGATGAGCAGGCTTTTTTCACGTTTAAAAAAGAACGTTCATATCAGTCTAATAGAATGAATTCCTAATGTTTTAAAAATATTTTTGGATTAAAAATCTATATTTGCGCATAGCTTATCAGTAACACTCACTTGAAAGCTCTTTTAAGTAGTGTTTAAAAAATATAGGGGGATAGAGAGATTAGTAGACATGAATAAAAATAATGGGGTGAGAAAGTTATGGGTGGACTAAAAAAGGGACTACTAGTAGCAATGATGTTTATTTTTGTTTTAGGTACCTTGGCTGCGTGTAATAAGAAAGAAGCCGTAAAGGAAAAGGTAGTTGATCCTCCGAAAGAAAAGGTGGAGGAAACAGCGACTGTCGAGTTTTGGACAATTTCTCTTCAACCAACATTTAATGATTACTTTAATGAATTAATCGCTAATTATGAGTCTGAGAATCCAGGTGTAAAAATTGATTGGAAAGACTTCCCTTATGACGCAATTCAAAATAAATTATTAACAAGCATTGCGAGTAAGCAAGCACCGGATGTTGTTAATTTAAATACGGAATTGGCTAATCAAATGGCTTCAAAAGGTGCATTAACAGACTTTAATAAACAATTAACAGAAGAACAGCGAAGTATTTATTTTGACGGAATCTTTAATTCTACAGTAATAGATAATGGCGCATATGCATTGCCATGGTATACAGGCATTCCAGTGCTTTATATCAACACAGACTTAGTAGAAAAAGCGGGACTCGATATAAATTCTCCTCCACAAACAAAAGCAGATTTGGCTAACTGGGGGAAACAAATTCAAGAAAAAACGGGTTCTTTCGGTTATGTATTCACGATGGAAACGCGCTCTATTCTTGAAGAAGGGTTCAAAGTGGCTGAGGGAGGAAAAGCTGCATTTAATAATGATGATGTAAAAGCGTATATCCAAAGTAATATCGAGCTAATTAAAGATGAGGTTATTCCTAAGGATATTCCTGCATTCGCCCAACAAGTTCAACTATTTGGTAGTGAGCAAGTGGCGATGATCATCTCGAGTTCATCATTTATCAATCAATTAAAAACGGCATCACCAGAAGTATACGAGAAAACGATTGCCGTGCCAGCACCTCTTGGAAAAGCAGGTATTCGTTTTACAAACTCTATGAATCTAGTTGTGCCAAATACTTCTAAAAATGTTGAAGCAGCAACGGCATTTGCACATTATGTTTCAAACGATGCAAGTCAATTGGCTTTCTCTAAAGCAGCAAATACTCTGCCATCAACGAAAGCAGCTGCGAAGGATGAATTCTTCTATAAAAATGATGGAACGTTAGAGGGGCAAGCATTAACAGCATCTGTTGAAAGTTTGGATAAAGCGTCAGACTTTTACCTAGGTATTGAAAATGCGAATGATGTAAATAAAGCCTTTAATAAGCGCCTGCAAAATATCTATATTAACGATCAAGATCTAAATACTGAATTGGATGCAGCTGAAAAAGAAATTAACGATATTTTAAGTCGCTAAAGAAGAAAAAATGAATGGGTAGATGTATTTCTACCCATTTTCGATAGGAGTGGAATCCTTTGAAACGAAAAAGAGTTGCGAAATTAAGTAGATTTTCAGAGGTCCAAACAGCATGGTTATTTATGGGACCAGGATTAATATTGCTCGCTCTTTTTACCTTTTGGCCCATTATTTACAGTGTCCCTCTAGCTTTTACAAATTATTCGGTAATCGGTGAAACGAGTTTTGTAGGTTTTGAAAACTTTAAACGGGCATTTTCTGATATCAATTTCATTGCATCTATTAAAAATTCACTGTTATACATGATTATTGTGCCTTTTATTCAAATTTTATCGATACTTATGGCAATATTAGTAAACCGAAAAATCGCGGGGATTAAATTTTTCCGCGCTGCCTTTTATATTCCCGTCGTTACTTCGATGGTTGCGGTTTCGATTATTTGGGGATGGTTAATGAGTTCAAATGGGGTTTTGAACTACATGTTACTGTCAATCGGTATTATAAATGAAAAAATCAATTGGTTATCTGATAAGGACACAGCACTTTGGGCATTAATGTTTATTACCCTGTGGAAAGGGTTGGGCTATTACATGATGATTTATCTTGCAGGTTTGCAGGCAGTTCCGACAGATTGTATTGAAGCAGCGAAAATTGATGGGGCAAGCAATTTCCAAGTTATTCGAAAAATTACCATCCCTTTATTAAAACCATATGTGTTTTTCTGCACATTGATTTCCCTTATGTCAGCGATCCGTGTGTTTGATGAAGTATTTGTTCTAACATCTGGAGGACCTGGGAATGAAACGTTAACGAGTAGCCTCTATATTTACCAACAAGGATTCGAAGTATTTGAATTTGGCTATTCATCGGCATTAGGGTTAATTATTAGTTTTATTATTATGTTCTTTAGTATTTTCATCTTCCTATTTAATAAGAAGGGTGGTGTCAATCCATATTGACGGATAAAGCGATAAACAATAGAAAATTACTAAAAACCATTCAATATAAGTTTTTGATTTATATACCGTTAACGCTATTTGCTCTTTTGATGATGGGTCCATTCCTTTGGTTAGTAAGTGTTTCGTTAATGCCTGGGAAAAATGTATTTTCTTTTCCACCTGCTATATTTCCTACATTTATTGACTTTAAAAATTATGTAGATGTTTGGCAGTATATGGATTTCCTTAAATACATATGGAATACAGTCATTATCACATTTTTAGGTGTGGTATTCAGTATTTTATTATGTAGTTTAACCGCATATCCATTAGCTATCTTCAAGTTTAAAGGGAGGAATATTATTTTTATAGCGCTGATTGCGACGATGATCATCCCTGCCGCTGCGAGTCTAGTTGTCAATTATTTAACAATAAATAAGCTTGGTTTAATTAATACATTTACTGGCGTCGTACTTCCAACTCTCGTAACTGTTTTTAATGTATTTCTATTTAGGCAGGCATTTATGGGGATTCCTAGCGACATTCGAGACTCTGGAAAGATGGATGGTGCTTCTGAATTCCGTATTTGGTGGCAACTAATGATGCCGATGATAAAACCAGCAATTGCGGTTGTTGCTTTATTCGAATTTATGGCCAATTGGAACAGCTTTTTATGGCCAATTATCGTATTAAATACAGACAAGTACCCATTAGCTTCCGCTTTAAGTTTCTTAAATGGACAGTTTTCTTATAACTTTGGATGGATAGCAGCAGGAACGGTTATCTCTGTTCTTCCGATTATTATCGTATTTTTATTGACGCAAAAATACTTTATGGAAGGCATTTCAGGTGCGATAAAAGGATAGCTGGTCTGCAAATTTTTTAAACGTCAATTATGAGGGGGTATCCATGCAAAAAATTGTTTATGTACCATTAGATGAGCGACCATGTAATTATTCTTTTCCAAATCTTTTATCCGATCAAACGGAAGTAAATCTCTTACGCCCCAGTTTAAATTTAATGGGTGATAAAAAAAAGCCAGGTGACACAGAAAAACTATGGGATTGGTTATATAAGGAGTCAATGGATGCAGATGGTCTGATTCTTTCAATCGATACATTATTATTCGGCGGAATTATCCCTTCAAGACTGCATCAACTGATGTTAGAGGATTGCAAAGAAATACTACACAAACTTTGGAAAATCAAAGCTTGTAACCCAAATGTAAAAATATATGCTTTTAATCTCATTATGCGGTGTCCTCAGTATTCTAGTAATGATGAAGAGCCCGATTACTATGAACACTGGGGAAAGGAGATTTTTAGGTATGGCGAACTTTCACATTTAATTTCTGCTAACCTCGCATCATTAGAGGAGAAAAAGGAATGTGAAGCATTAAAGTGTCAATTGCCTGAAGAGTATATGGAGGATTATTTAAATAGAAGAAAGATTAATGTCGGTGTCAATCAACTTGTACTAGAATATGTAAAAAACGGCATCATTGATTTTCTTATTATTCCGCAAGATGATTCGGCTCCCTATGGTTGGACTGCTATGGACCAACAGGCAGTTAGAGGAGCGATTGCAACTCATAATTTAGAACTAGATGTCTATATGTATCCAGGTGCGGATGAAGTTGGTTGCACCTTACTTGCAAGAATGTTGAATGCTTTTAAAGATAAGAGACCGCTGATTTATCCGGTATTTTCAAGTATTCAAGGACCAGCAGTTACGCCGTTATACGAAGACAGGCCATTATTTGAGACACTTAAATATCAAATAATAGCCGCGGGGGGATTGATGGCGACAAATATGCAAGAAGCGAATCTTGTATTATTTGTAAATGCACCTGTAGAGCCAATGGTAGAGGCTTCCAGTCAGGAGAATCTAAGCTCAGCTTATCAAGTGAATCGAAATTTGATTGATTTTGTTGAACAACTCGAATTCACAGTGAAGAACCGAGCGATTCCTTGTATCGTAGCAGATGTAGCTTTCGCGAATGGTTCAGACTTAGAACTTGTAAAATTAATGAAAAGCAAACAACTTCTATTCTCATTGGCTGGATATGCAGGTTGGAATACAAGTTCCAATTCATTAGGAACATGCATAGCGCAGGGGATGTTTTACAACATTTTTGGCGAATCACAAGCCCATCGCGATTTTTTAGCATTGCGTTATGTAGAAGACGCAGGATATTGCAGCTATGTAAGAAATGATGTAACGAATAATAAATTACCGGAGCTAGGTTACGATTATTTCCGCGTGGATGGAAAAAAAGGCGTCGTTGCTAACATTGTGCAATCACAACTCACTTCATTTATACAAGCGTATCTAAATGATTATGAAAATAGCATACGAATCAAGGAATGTACAATGCCATGGAGCCGGATGTTTGAAGTTGGCTTGACGGTTGAATATTTCAAAAGGGCAGAAAATGAGAAAGTTAGTGAATAAAGGGGCTGCTTCTATATGATTAAACAAGAAACTTCAGATGTTATTGTCATAGGTGGAGGACTGGGCGGTTGCATGGCAGCATTAGCTGTCGCCAAAATGGGCTACCAGGTCATTATGACGGAAGAAACAGATTGGTTAGGTGGACAGCTTACAAGTCAAGGAGTACCACCAGATGAACATCGATGGATTGAAAGCTTTGGCTGCACAAGTACGTACCGGGAATTTAGGAATCGGGTGCGCGGGTATTATCGTGACAACTATCCACTTACTAAGGAAGCAAACAAAAACGATTTATTGAATCCTGGCAATGGCTGGGTAAGTAGGCTGGCACATGAACCTAAAGTGGCACTCAATGTCATTTCCGATATGCTGGCACCCTTTGTAAATAGCGGCAAAATAAAAATTTTATATCACTATAAACCGATAGAGGCAAAAAAGGACGAAGATACAGTACAGTCCATCACAGTTGCACATGTCAGTGAGTTAACAAAAATTGAATTGAGTGGGCACTATTTTTTAGATGCAACGGAATGCGGGGATGTCCTACCAATTGCAGGGGTTGAATACGTAATCGGTGCTGAATCTAAATCCGTTACTGGGGAACCTCATGCTTTAGAAGAGTCCAATTCGCAAGATATGCAGTCCTTTACTTATGTATTTGCAGTTGACTATATTGAAGGTGGAAATTTTGTTATTGAAAAGCCCGAGCAATATGATTTTTGGCGTAACTATATACCAAGGTTTTCGCACCTTCCTTTATTTAGCTGGTATGCAGTAGATGCAGATGATACGACAAAATTAAAGGAATTCACATTATTCCCCAACGAACAACAGATTCCTCCTTTGTTTACATACCGGAGAATACTCGATACTAAAAATATAGATGGACCGCTATATGAGGGAGATATATCACTAATAAATTGGCCACAAAATGATTATTTTCTAGGGCCAATTATTGATGTTTCTCATGAGGAAATAGAGGAGAACTTAAAAAATGCGAAACAACAAAGCTTATCTCTCTTATACTGGCTTCAAACAGAGGCACCAACATTAGATGGGGGAAATGGTTTTCCTGGTTTAAGGCTTCGAAAGGATGTACTGGGTACAGAGGACGGCTTAGCAAAGTATCCATATATTCGAGAATCGAGAAGAATTAAAGCTATGCATACGATAACAGAGCAAGAAGTGAGTAAGGAGTTAAGGGGTGATAAAGGCATTTGCACTTATTTTGATAGTGTCGGTGTTGGTAGCTATCATTTAGATTTACATCATACGACGGTAACGAACCGAAGCTTTTATATTCCAAACTATCCTTATGAAATCCCGTTAGGCGCCCTACTACCGATCCGCGTAAAAAATGTCATTCCCGCTTGTAAAAATATTGGCACAACACAAATTACAAATGGCTGCTATAGGCTTCATCCAACAGAGTGGAATATTGGGGAATCAGCAGGCTATTTAGTGGCATTTTCTTTGTTGAACCAAGTTACTCCTCATCAAGTAAGACAAGAGCAAAAGTATTTGGAAGCGTATCAAACATTACTTCTCACTAATGGCATTCAGCTTCACTGGCCAGAGGAACTTGACTTATAAGGGGGAGAACTAAATGGAACAATCGAATATATTATGGGTAGATTTTTTAGCGAATGCGACTAGATTGCTAGATGCTAATAAAATGAAAGAGCTGATCGAACATGCCCAAAATTGTAAAATAACGCATTTAGTAGTGGATGCGAAAATTCCATATGGATTTACAACCTATCCAAGCGGGTTTGCCTTTCATGTAAGTAAAATGAAAGATGAGCAATATAAGGGATGGAAAGGCCGCGATTTTCTTCAAGAGATGATTGCACATGCGAAAGGGTCTGGTTTAAAGATTATTGCAAATGTGGATGTGTTTTCAGAAGGCAGTGGCATCCATAAAGAAGGGATGGTATTTAGCAAACCAGAGTGGAAAGTTACTCACTATGATGAGGCATTTTCTAATATGCCAACAGCTATGGAAAATCATAATGATCCAACCATTTTCGTCAATCCAATTCATCCAGAAGTGGAGGCTTATGAATTAGCGATTATTCAAGAAATCGTGAATCATTACGAAATCGATGGTGTCGTATTAGACAGATGCCGTTATCCGAATATTTATGGAGACTTTAGTCATTTAAGTAAAGAAAAATTTGAAGCTTATATTGAACAAGAAATAGAAAATTGGCCGGCAGATATTATGACGGTTGAGCATAAAAAACCTATCCTCGGTAACCTCTTCCCTAAATGGGCAGAGTTCCGAGCGGATAATATTAAAAATTTCGTGAAAAAAGTAAGAAATGTAGTGAAATCAAAAAACAATGATTTGATTTTTACTGTATATGTTGGTTCATGGTACCCGCTTTATTACAATGAAGGGGTCAACTGGGGGAGCAAAACGTATCAGCCATCTTTTAAATGGGTTTCTGATACTTACTACACAGCTGCGTATGCCGAGGAATTTGATTTTATTATGACCGGTTGCTATTACTCAGAAGTCACGATTGAAGAGGCGAAAAACAATGAAAGACCAGCCAATTGGTACAGCGTTGAAGGGGCAATTGCAATGAGCAATGAAGTGATCAATGGGCAAATCCCGGTGATCGCGAGTTTGTATTTAAAAGATTATCAAGATAATGTCGAGCAGTTTTTGAAGGCTGTAAAGTTATGTAAGGAACAAACAAATGGTGTTATGCTATTTGACACAATCTACTTAGAGGAATATCGATGGTGGGGCGAATTAGAAAAGTTTATTAAATGATATATTGCCATGTTGTAGGAGGGGCTAAATGTATTGAATAAGGCTCATCATGTGTTCGCTAGTCTTCATTTAAATAAAACGATACATTATACAGTTCTCACTATGTGTAATGATATAAAAAATGCGTATATCATTTATGTTCAGGACGAATTTGACTATTTGGAATTGGGCAATTTAGAACAAGCCATGCTTCATTTAGTACGTGACAATCCTGAATTAGTGCGGCACCTTGTGTTTGTGTGTATTCATCCAGGAGTTTCGTTCGAAAGATGGGCATCATTTAGTAGCAAGGGCACGCTTTTTTCGCAATAAATTCGCTTTATGAATGACGAATTTATCCCGACTTTCGAGAAAAATTTAAAGGTTGAAGTAATTTTAAAAAGAGGGCTATTAGGGGATTCTTTAGCAGGTAATATTAGTTTAAATATTGCATTGGAAAATCCGAATCAATGGACGCATTTAACTTGATTCAGCAAAATTCCTCCACTTTAAATGTGGGGGATGAGTGCCAAAAAGTGCAAATTCTATTCAGTGGAGGTTCAAACCCTGGCTGAATCAAGTTAAGCCCCGGCGGATGTCACAGATTTTTAAGGGAAGTTTTTCGAGCAAGCTCGAAAAAATCTGGACACAATTACGCCAAGGCGTAATTGATTGTTACAATCTCCTGCTGTGTCAATAGAGGATATAGGGCGAATAGGGAACATTAATATTTCGGGGGGGCGTGTATATCAAACGGTTGGTATATACGAGGACGAGTTTATATCCCCCATGTCAAACGAAAATTTATATATTTTGACGAGAAACCGGCAATTGTATAAATGTCTTCTTTTGCGCGGTGCAAAGATGAGCTATAAAGAAACGCAAGATGAACATCTGTGGCTTGTTTGGGAAAATGATTTATTAAATGCTTTTAGGTTTTTTGTTATGTAGGCTTGCAGGTTATTCAAAGAGACATTTAATTCAACATAGATTTTCCAATAATCAAACAAAAATCCCCATGCGACAACCTATATTGAAGGCTTTCGCATGAGGCTAAATGTTTGCTTACAGAGGTACTTATTAATGAAAAATGTCCACTTCCTTTGATTTTTTCAGTAGTTGATGAGTCTGTTTGTTTATTCGTTCTTTTAGTAATGCGCCAAACGCAATGAAAATAATTGCATAGAACGCGAGAAAAATGAGATCTTTAGCTGCGCGCTCCCAAACGATTCCGCCGGTTGATTCACGCATAATATCAATAGCATACGTGAACGGTAGGAATGGGCTAATTGTTCCGAAAAAATCTGGGAGTAGCATCACTGGATACGTTCCACCAGAACCTGCGATTTGTAAGACAAGCATAACAATCGCCATCGCTTTTCCAACATCTCCAAAGACAGAAACGAGGGTGTATACAATGGACATAAATACAACGCTAATGAGCAATCCAAAAATGATAAACCAAAAAGGTTCTCGTATATGAACATTGAGTAAAAGAAGATCGCCACATACAACGATCAGTGTTTGCAATAGTCCGATGACGCTAAATGTTAACAACCTACCGAAATAGACTTGCCGAGCTGAATACTCTTCGTTATGCAAGTTGGTCGAAAGCAATGAAATAAGTAATAGACAACCAACCCATAAAGAAAGTACAGTATAAAATGGGGTCATTCCTGTCCCGTAATTAGCAATGGGGAATAGGCTGTTTTCCTTTAATTGAATCGGCTCTTCAAAGAAACTTTTTTCGGCATTTGGATCGTTTTGCAGTAACTGGATGATTTCATTAATATCCATTTCTCCTTGGCTATTCCGAATCTTGGCTGCTAAATGATTCACTTTTTCAGATACATAAGGATACTCTGCAATCGCTTTTTCAATTGTTGTTTTTGCCTTTGTTAAGTCATGATTGGAGGTGGCAAGAATTGTCCCCACTTTTGGTAATGTAGTTTGAATTTCCACTAGTAATTTTTTTGCTTCTCCTATTGTTCCTTTCGCATTTGCGATTTCTTTCTTGACGGTTGGTTCAATCGTATCGACATACTCCTTCATAAATTGATCGATTTCAACGGATGTATTGGCTGCGATATTTTGTATATCATCAATAGCTTGATGGAATTTACCAGACTCACCATTAACGATATCGTTTACCGCCCGTGCATTCGTTTGTGCTTCTTGTAATAGATTTTTTAGATTATCTGTTTTCGTAATCGCGTCGTCCAGTTTACCGTCTAATTTAAGTGATGGTGTTGGTCCGATTTTATTTCCATGGTCTTTGGCTGCATCATTTGATAGGTTTTCATCAGATATATCCCCGTTTTTTGGTAGCTGTTGTACTAACCCTTGCAATTGAATGAGGTCTTGCTTGATGCCATCTACCTTATTAATACTTTCAGTCATCTGGTAATCCAGTGCTTTTTTTGCCTTGTCAAGTTCTGTGAAATCTATTTGCATGCCTTGTAATTGTTTCAAAAAGTCATTTGCTTCATTTGAAATTTCACTGACCTTTTTTAAGTCGGCTTTGATTTTTGGGGATAATTCGTTTAGTTTTTCTTCGGCAGTAGTTAGGTAACCAACCGTGTTATTGATTTGGCCAAGTCCTTCTTCTGTAATTTGTTTTGCTTGTGGTAATTTCCCTTCAGCTAGTTGAAGGATTGCTTGGGCGTCTGTCGCATCTTTCAATCCGCGTTTCAGTAAATCATTAATCTCAGGTAAGCTTTTTTCAGCATCAAATACGTAATTCTCGAATTTTTTAATATCAGGTAAGTTTTTTTCTAATTCAAGACCAAGTGTATTCAGTAAATCAAAAATGACGCCATTTACAGTAGAAACGAATTGGCTATTTACTTTATCGACGATGACCGTTGCACCCTTTTCAGTGATTTTCGGCGCAATCGAGTTTAATTTTTCATTTACATAGTATTCGATTTCAGCTTTTTCAGGTTCACCAGACACAACGGTAGCAAGTTGTTCCGACAAATTCGAGGGAAGTACCATGACAGCAAAATAATCGCCATATTCAACACCTTCCATCGCTTCTTGCCGAGATACAAAATGCCATTCCATCGATGGATTTTCCTTTAGTGTCGAGACAATTTGTGCACCCGTGTCAATATGTTTACCTTGTAAATCGACTGCTTTATCTTCATTTACAATCGCAACGGGTATTTTATCGGTCTTGCTATAAGGATCTGAGGAAGCGTAAATATTGAGCCATGCGTACAAAGAAGGTAAGAGAATCAAGCCGCCAATTAAGATGGCAGCAACCCAGTTTGTCGAAATGTTACGTACATCACGTTTGAAAATCGTGAAAACTTTATGCATTGATATGCCTCCTTCCATCGGAAATTTTATCTACATCAACACTATATGGCATTGTAAAAAAGTCTCTAGGTTAAATGATATTTATAGGATGTATCATAACCAAAACTGCCTGGTTTGAACCTTATTCTGATGGTGGGGCGTACGCAAAAAAATAGTAAAGGGAATGCAAATAACAAGAAAATTTAATTATTCAATCATGGTACAAGGAAAGGAATAAATACCACCTTGAACTGTTAACTAGGAGGATTTGTCATGAAAACGATTATACAAGGATTCTTTTGTATGCTGTTTATACATATAATAATTTTTATGTATACCATTGGATGGCCATATGCGAAAATGAAATTCGACGAGCTAAATAGATCTGAGAGTTATGTCGCTACAAGTCAAACCGATTTTATGCTGATCGGTTTTGTTGGTTCACCAGTAGCTTTATTTAGCATCACGGTTATTGGGGGAACGATTATTTGTAGCATCGTTATTAGTTTGATTAAAAAATTATTAGGTCTATTCAGATGAAAAATAATACATAAATCAATCTATTCATGGAGGCGTAATTGTGAAAAAGTTAAGTTTGATCTTCGTAATTTTTATCTTTTTATTATTGACCGCCTGTGCTGATGAAGAACCTACTATAGAAATTGAAATAAACGTTTCTCCTGTCAGTGATGATGAATACAGTAAAGTTGGTGCCACTAAAGATTTAAAAGAGCCAAAGCAAGAGGACTTTAAAGTACTTGAATACACGCTTAAAATGGAACATTCAGATGATGTGACAATTCGACAAATTGAGAGTTTTGATGATTGGAAAAACGTGCTAAACGGTATAGATGATATCGACCGTTATTGGTATGGAAGTGCATGGTCACAAGATAACATATCTGAAAATTTTGCGGAATATTACTATCAAATTGTTTATTATGCAAAAGGAATATCTGAAGCGGACATGAAGAAAGCATTTAGTGATGCCAAAATTACAGTCGCCTGGACTGACGATGAAAATGGACAAATTGAAAAACAGTACAATATAGCGGATTTAATCGAGTTTAGTAAAAAATAGAGGCCGTTACTTATTTCCATCATCTTTTTCAACTCAAAATATGTTTTCCATTGTTCACAATAAAAAACTGAAATTATATGAATTATTTTTGTCTACTCAATTAACCCAATTATAATCACAGGTGTAAGTCTAAATCCTTTATATTTTGGTATGAGAAAAAAATCAGCGTATGCAACAACTACTTCAGCATTATTAATTGGATTCCTATTGAGTTCATCAATAAGTAGTGGTAGTAGTTCGGTTAGTTTATTCGAGTTCATCGCTATGCCCGATGCCCTTTGTATGCCTATCTTTCTTACCGTATAATTGAGCAAATCGATGTGATGTAATTCGTTTAGGGCTGCTTAAATAATAAAAATAGCTGTGTTGGAAAATCCAATTTTATTGGGCTTTTCGGCATAGCTTTTTCTTTTGTGTTATTCATATTAATTATATCTGGTGCAGGCTTTCGTAGTAGTGGGAAGTCTTATACGGCAGTGCATAAACCATTTTATAACTTCTCCAAATGACACATTGAGGGGATTTTTATAAAAGTTTTAACATTAATCCATATATTGTATGTTAAAATACTTACTATAAAAGGAATTATATTTATAAAATAACAGTTTCGATGAAGGAAGGGCTTTTATGAATATCACTACAGTAAAAGTAGAAATTTTACTACCAGAAACTTTTATAGAAAGCATAAGAAATCAATTAAATGCTCTTGGTATATTAACCATTGGAAATTATGACCATGTTATATCTTATACGGAAACTAAAGGTTATTGGAGACCTCTTGATGAATCCAGTCCTTACAGTGGGGAAAGAAATAAAATTTCATTTGGTTCGGAATGTAAATTAGAATTCACATGTGAGTACTTGAAGATACATGAAACTTTAAAAATAATTAAAGACATCCATCCATATGAAGAACCTATCATTAATATTATTCCGCTATTAGATAGTTAATAATTACTCAACTAGTATTGATTTTCCGATTTACAAAACAATAAACAAAATTTATTTGAAGAGAGGCGTTATAAATTGTACAAAGACCAGAATTTAATAATCCGACCAATAGAAGAAACGGATTTCCGTCGTATTTGGGAATTAGAATTTAAAGAAGAGAAACCAATTTGGAAGAAATGGAATGCACCTTATTATCCACATGAAACCAAATCTTTCGATGAGTTTATACATATAGGCAGAGGTTGGATGAATCAATCAAATGTTTGGGCGGTTGAAGTTGATGGTGTTTTGTGTGGAACCGTGTCTTATTACTGGGAACATGAACCATCGAAATGGTTGGAAATGGGGATTCTTTTTTACGAAGGTGGAAATTGGGGGAAGGGGCTCGGCACTCGTACTTTAAAACTTTGGATTGATCATTTATTCAATACGATGCCTTTAGTTCGTGTTGGATTTACTACGTGGTCTGGAAATGAGCGGATGATTCGCGTAGGTGAAAAATTGGGAATGCAAATGGAAGCGCGTATACGCAAAGTTCGTTATTATGAAGGGCATTACTATGATTCGATTAGAATGGGGATTTTACGAGAGGAATGGGAAGGATAGAAAGATTAATTTTGGTATAGCCATATATAAGTGACTAAAATAACGCTTTCAGAACTACTGATTTCCCGTAATAACCTGAAAATAAAACTATAATCAGATTGAAGGGTAAGATGTGAATGAAATCTATTAAACTAATTGTACCAACACTTGCGTATAAACAGCAATTAACAGCTTATAGAGATTCATTTCCAAACAGTCCAAATGGGATTGAAGGCAGTTCTCAACTTGTTTTAGCGAATAGTATAGAAGAGTGGCTTTTTCAAGTTGAAAATAATCGACTTTGGGATACGGTGCAAGAAGGTTGGATGCCATCAGAACAGTATATTGCAGTTGATATAAGAAAAAATGAAATTGTGGGAATGCTCAATTTCCGAAGAGAATTAAATGAGCATTTATTAAATTATATTGGTCATGTTGGTTATTCGATTGCGCCCAGCAAAAGACGGCAAGGGTTAGGTACGATAATGTTAGAACTTGTTTTAATCGAAGCAAAAAAATTTGGATTAGAACGGATGCTTGTAACATGCACAGATGATAATATTGCTTCAGCTGGAGTAATAGAAAATAACGGTGGGGTATTAGAAGATAAACGTGTGGATCCTGGTGACCAAAAGTTAACTGGGAGATATTGGATTACATTATAAGAATTCTTTTATAAACAACTATACATACGACTCGAAAATAAAATACCCAAATAAAAATTTGGTGATTATCAGCAGTTCTAGATTATTTAACTGCGGAAGCATCAAAATATGTGGCACCGCCTAACGTAGCTCTACATCCAACAGGTGGTGCAGTGGATTTAACTTTAATTGATTCAAATGGCAATGAATTGGATCTTGGCACGCCATTTGATGTGATACCACATGAGACTAATAATGCGACTTTTTTGATGCAATAAATATCTCTCCAGAAGTCATACGAAATCGTCAAATCTTAGCACATGCTCTTCAGTCTGTTGGATTTGTTAACTATTTTTCAGAATGGTGGCACTGGTCATATGGTGATAAATGTTGGGCTGCATGAATAACGTAGATGAAGCACTTTATAATCATGTCACAGATCAAGAGTTGTTGAATTTATTGCAAGAGGTATAATTACCCATATTGAATAGGAGGGATCTGTAAATGACCGCGATTTTCGCTTTTATTCCAATCTTAATTTACTTATTTCCAATTGTCTTCGTAATTTGGTTTCTAGTTAAATACCTTAAAATACAGCAAGAAAAAAACGAAATACTAAGGACTATTGCTAACAAGCTAAAAAATTAAACGGGGAAACCCGTCTTTTTTTATGGCACATTTTCATTTAAATGTTTAAGGTCATTCATCAATCATTTAAAACACATAATTAAACAACCTCTGTAAAGACTAAATTTAGGAGGTGGAATCCATGACAAATAACAAAAAGAAACATGAAAGATTTGGGACTGATGGTGACCAAGTGAAACAATTAATCGAACATATTGAAGCTGAAGAACGACAAGCTTCTCGTTCCAACTCAAATGCGGAATTCGGAAATGAGACGGATTTTAAAGAAATGAATCCGAAAATCCGACAAGATAAAAACAACAAATAAATAGTTACCAATCACAACCAGCAATTTTTTTGCTGGTTGTTTTCGCCTTTATTGTAGTAATTTTTGTTACTCAAATCAGTTAGTCGCTCAAAGCCTCTCCTTCAGTTTCCATTAGCTCTGTTTTTGTATGTCATGCTAGCCCCACATTAACACCCACCACATTCATTTGCTGATAATTAGTTTGTAGCGAGAGCCCAGTGATGACTTTTTTTACATTATGTACAGTAACTCATTACTCTTTTTTTTAAAAATATTTTAGGTTGAAAATTCTAAAAATTAACACTACCATATATGAGTACCTCTAATATAATTTTAGTAAAGGATTGATTATATGAAATATTTTAGAAACCCAAAAGAAATCCACCCACCAGTTGCCCCTTATGTACACCAAATTGAAGTAACAGGACCAAATAGATGGTTAACACTGTCTGGACAATTAGGTATGGAGGCAGATGGAACAATTCCAAAAGATCCAATAGACCAAATGAGGTTAGCTCTAGATAACATTAAAAAAAATCTTGAAGCAGCTAACATGGAGATACATGATTTAACTAAATTAGTATTTTATTTAGTTGGAAAGTTTGATGCAGACCAAAGAAGAAAAGTTATAAGTGATTTTCTCGGCAATCATCTTCCTTGTACGACCATGATCTATGTAGTTGCACTTGCTGCCCCTACCTTTAAAATAGAGATTGATGCTTGGGCATGCAAAGAAGATTAATATTTAGAGAGTTAACTACTCTCTAGATTTACTGCACATAATTGTTAAAATGTTTAATGAAATATTTTTTCAAACCGTCTTTTTTTAGAATGAGCTTTCAACGAACAAAGAGATTATTTTTAGTATCGCTAAATATTACTTATAATAGTAGATGAAGAATTATATTAAGCAATAGGGAAGTTGAAATTCAAATTTACGAATGATTTTTAACTTATTTCAGTGCATAAGGAATGTTCGGATTATTCGAAACGATATAAAATCAAATTTTAGGAATAAAATAAAACATTTAAAACGTTCGCATACTAAGCGCACTGACCTAAAAAAATGAGACAAATAAAAAACACCTTACGTTTAAATCAGGTATTTAATACCAATAAATTAACGTGGAGGTGTTTTTTCTATGGGAAGAAGAGTAAGTTATCCAGCTGAAGTTAAAATTAAAGCAATTGAAATGAGATTAGCAGGTATTCCAGTTAAGGAAATACTAGAGGAATTAAAAATTAAGAATAAATCACAATTAATGATTTGGATGCGATGGTATAAAGCAGGAGAAACTCAGCGATTGCATCAACCGGTAGGAAAGCAATATTCCTACGGAAAAGGGCCAGAATATGACTCTGAGGAAGCTCGTTTACAAGCTGAAAATCTTTATCTTAAACAACAAATCGAAGTTTTAAAAAAGTATGTAGAATTGGAGAGGAAGTGGTTGGGCTAGTATTCGTAGATTTAGTGGAAAGATTGAAAGGATTTATGTCAATTCAATCGATTTGTGTGCATATGGGTGTAGCACGTGCGTCCTATTATCGTTGGCGAAAGAATACCGGGAATACTTCTAAAAAAGCCGAGCGAGATCAGGCGATTGGTGAAGCTTGTGCAACCCATAAATATCGTTATGGTTATCGGAAAATAGCAGCCTTATTCTCTGGAATCAGTGAAAAGACTATCCAAAAAGTGATGCAGAAATATAATTGGTCATGTCGGGTAAAAGTGAAAAAGCGTAAACGGACTGGTCAACCATCTAAAGTAGCTGATAACACGTTAAACCGTGACTTTAACGCAACAGCTCCTTTACAAAAGCTCGTAACCGATATTACTTACTTGCCTTTTGGACAGTCGATGTTATATCTTTCAAGCATTATGGATTTGTATAATGGGGAAATCATCGCGTATACAATTGGTTCAACACAAGATACAGAGTTTGTCTTAGAAACGCTTGACCAGCTTAAACAATTGCCAAAAGGCGTCATCTTGCATAGTGATCAAGGTTCTGTATATACGTCTTACGATTATCAAAAAGAAGTGAAAGAAAAAGGAATTACCATGAGTATGTCTCGTAAAGGCACACCAGCGGATAATTCCCCAATCGAAACGTTTCACTCCTCGCTAAAGTCAGAAACGTTTTATCTTGACGACATACACAGCACGACTAATGCATGTGTAATTCGTATCGTCGAAGAATATATAAATTATTATAATAATACCCGTATCCAAACGAAACTAAACAACCTGTCACCGGTAAAATACCGACAACAGGTTGCTTAAAATAGGTGTTTTATTACTGTCTCAAAAACGACAGGCAGTGCCAATGGATTAAGTGTTTTTATATACAACTTTTGTACTTGAGAGGAGGTTACATTAATTGCTAATGGTACTAATACTTTTATTTATTTTAATTTCAGTTCCCTTATATACTTTATTTAGAATAGTTAAGAGTTTTATGAGGAAGGCGAACTGGGAATCGGCCAAAGTTAAAGCAATTGATTCCTATTTGGCCATGTTTATTTATTGTTTATTATTATTTGGCTTTTTTCTAAATGGTAATGGCGTGGCTGGTGGTGAGCGATTGCGTATTTTTTCACATAATGGCCTTAAGATAAATGGATATGCTTCGATTGCCAATGAATATATAGCATCCGTAATTATCTTATTGACATTGGGTCTGTTTGCCTTTTGGATCATAAGTTTTAACGATAAGTCTCTTTCCCCGGTTATGTATGTAATATCAAGTACGTTAATTATTTCGAATATCCTATTTGCAATTGCCTATCTCACGCATACAGGCTTTTCACATGAAGGGGAAGAATTTTTGGTCTTCTTTTTGCAAATTAGTTTTTTATCTCTAATATTTTTATATAGCGCAAGGCTGAAGGATTCCCTGAACCAATTTATTGATAGTCAGAATGAAAAAGAGAATGAATACAACAATAAATTTCTGTTATTTCTCTATAAAATATCTAATAACTATCGGAATATGTCTAAGCTATGGGCAATCTGTCTTTTTCCAGTTCTAGTAATTATCCAGCTAATTTTGGTCCTATTCGGTCAACGTCCAGATAGCTTTATCCGAGTGTTCCTTGAAACGAGCTCTTTCAATTATTCGAATATCCCTGCGCCAAAACCAGAAATCGTAGAGGGGGATGGGCATTATTTGTGTACGGTCTCTGCTAAAGGGCATAAAAAATTGGTTAAACCAATTAGAGCGGGCATTAGAAGAGGGGCAAGAATCCCCGTGAACCGCCAGCTGCTAATTGCGAATGCATTTGAAAATATTTTAGAACAATATATGCCAACCTTTCATAAATCCATCCGAAACTTTTACGATCAATATGGCTATCCAATAAGTAAGCATATCAATTCAAAATGGTCTGCGGATGTCATCTATCTTTTAATGAAGCCTTTAGAATGGTTCTTCCTTGTTGTGCTCTATACAGTAGACAAAAATCCAGAAAATAGAATTTCAATGCAATATAGTGAATTGCGGAAATGATTTTAGGATTTTTTTCTTAAATTCCCATGAGAGAACGTAATAATCTTTTATTTTCTGTAGTGTAGCGTCGTTTTTCTGTTATATAGATGGTTAACGGTGTAGTTTAGTTGTATTAAAATTTATTTCAGGGAACACTAAAATGAGGTGAATCCGATGAAAAAATATGTGTTCGTATTATTCTTGCTTATTTCATTTGTCGTTCCTATAAGTATTATTAGTGCAAAGGAAAAAGATTATGAATTGATTGCAGAGGTGCCTAAAGAGAATATCGTACTGTATGCCAAGGAAGTGGACGGTTTATATCGGGACTTTAAACTTGTTTTTAAAGATGGGACTTATTATAAGGAATCCTGGATAAATGTCACAAATCCTGCGTATGCGCCAAAACTTTTTTATGAAGATCTAAATGGCGATGGAGAAGAGGAATTGATCATAATCTTAACTCATGGGTATGGTACGGGTTTACTTGAAAAAGAAGTCCGTGTATTTGATTATCAAGATGAATATGGATTAACTGATGTTCTCGTCGATAATCCATTGGCAATTATTAGTGAAAACGTAAAAACAAAAGTAACTCCTGAAAAAGCCGAAATTATTCTCGGTGTTGAAGAATTCACATACGATACTTCTTTTATAAAACCGTCTTATTTATTTGATGATATAGTGTTTGGCAACATCATTGATTATGATGTCATTAATAATCAACTTAAGGTCAGATTAGGCGCTCAAATAACGGCAGGAAGGTTTATTGGAGATATGATCATTACTTATGAATACCGTGATGAAATGTATCAAGCGAAAACAATGGAATTTATTATGTATGAGATTAAAAAGCCTAATTATAGGCCGGTAAGAATTGAGTGATGTTCATCGATTGTAATGATGCCGTAAAAAAATTAAAAACTCAAGGTGCATATCAAAATATTTGGTGTAACATTCCGGAGACTAAAGGAGAGAATGATTGGTGAGGAAAATACCGGTAATTATAACTATTGTTCTTCTTAGTATCCATATTAATAAATATCAAGCCATTGCGGAAAAAACTGATGCGCCAAATGAGCAGCCTGATTATAAACTTATTTATGATACGTTGCTAACAACCCTTGACCCATCCATAGAAAAGGAAATTATTAATTATTACGGTTATGTTAAGCAATATGGATTGTATGATGCTAAAATTCTGAGTATCGAGAGGCATGAGGGGCAGTTTGGCTTTATTGTAAAGGTCCAAGTTACTACGTTCGAACATGCACATGATCCACCTAATGGTAAGGAAATAATGATTTCCGAAATAGATCCATCTGGTGTTAAAACGATTAGCTTTCAACATGAGGGGGATCAATTAGAAAAGGATATCAACGAATTTTATAAAGTGACACTTTCAGATATAAAAAAGTCGTTCCAGTTGAATTTGGATACCTATACCTCTTACATATACAACCAATTGCAGTACCAAGCAGAAATAAATGATGAATTTAAATCTCTTTTTGCCATTGCAGAGGAAATAGCAATCAACATATTGATTCCTGAAAGAAAAATACCGAACAAAAATGTGATTGACCCTGTAACCTTTATCAATGGCGACACAGGCTATTTGTTATTTAAAAAGTCGGACGGGACCAATGTAATGTATAAGTTACAAAAGAAAGATGGTAGTTGGATTGTTACGGATAAAAAGAGTAAGCAAGGAAAGAAAATGGATGATAAAATACCGTGGTATATATAGTTTGAATTAAGCCA
The DNA here is from genome assembly GCF_038005225.1 of Solibacillus sp. FSL K6-1523. Taxonomy (NCBI): domain Bacteria; kingdom Bacillati; phylum Bacillota; class Bacilli; order Caryophanales; family Caryophanaceae; genus Solibacillus; species Solibacillus sp. FSL K6-1523. The sequence goes on along the minus strand of NZ_JBBOSU010000001.1, from coordinate 2,720,798 downwards.
CTATACACTATTAAATAATAAAAATAGCTGTGCTGGAAATTCACCCGATTTTAATTGGGGTTTTCAGCACAGTTTTTATTTGCCACAATCTATTTTTATTTCTCTGCTAATTCAGCAGCAATATTTTCAGCTTCTACATATCCCTTTTGTAAAATCTTATCTCTATCAGCACCGAGTAAATCAGTTCCTTGTACCCGAATGATAGTGTAATCTTCAATTCCGATAAAATTGAACATGGACTTTAAGTATTTATGCGAATATTCAACTTCGGTATACCAGTCATTATTCGTATAGATGGCGCCACTTCCTTGTATCACAACTATACTTCTGCCGTCTTTTAGTAACCCAACTGATCCTGTGTCCGTATATTTAAAAGTTTCCTTTGCAATTAGAATATTGTCCATATAGGCTTTTAACTGTGATGAAATATTAAAGTTATGCAGTGGATAAGCAATCACATACTTATTTGCACTTTTAAATTGTTTTAATATCTCATTCATACGCGCAGTGATTTCTTGCTCTTGGCTAGTCAGTTCTTGGCCGAGTCTTAATTTCTCCCATGCAGTTAGCACCGTTTCATCTATCATAGGCACTTCCTCACTGTATAAGTTAATTTGTTCGATCATCTCATCATCAGCATGAAGCTCTTTATAGGTTTTCATGAAGTGATTCAGGACATTTAGACTTACTGAAGAAGTTGAATCAACTATTGGATGTGCGTTTATAACAAGAAGTTTACTCATAGATGTATTCCTCCAAAAAGAATTTTTAGTAGATTTCTAATTGTCGACAGTTATTATCTACAATTAAGATGCTATTAATAATATATCGGAAAATAATATGTGTCAAATAAAAAAATTATGCACTTCAAGTTTGTGATAAGATACAGTTATTATTTTAAAAAGTAAAAGCAGGTGAACTAAAATGAAGTATAGCGTAATGGTTGAATATGCTTTACATAGCCTTGTTTATTTAATTGATGTTCCTTCAAATGAAAGCATTGGAATAAGAGAGCTTTCGGAATTTCAAGGATTATCAGAGACCTATTTATCGAAAGTTTTTGGTAAATTATCTAAGGCTGGTATCGTAAGTTCTGTCCCTGGAGTAAAAGGGGGATACAAATTGGCAAAAGCTCCTGAAGAAATCTCATTTTTGGATGTAATAATTGCGGTAGAAGGAGCTAAACCGATTTTTCAGTGCCAAAATATTTTAAAGAATAACCTTATGTATGCAGATAAGGAAAAATGCGCTCCATGTACGACAGGTAATTCCTCTTGTACGATTAATTTAGTAATGCTTGAGGCAGAACAGCAAATGAATAAGTTTCTAAGCAGTAAGACGATTGCATGGTTGAACGAAGAACTTGATCAAGTCTTATCGAAAGAGATAAGGGAAGGTTCTCGGGAATATTTTAAGAAGAAGTGACTTCAAATAGTGAAAGGGGATTTTTATGAATATCCGTCCAATGATATTAGAAGATACTTCAAAGTTAGGTGATTTAATGAATTATCTTGGTTATCCATCTACAAATTTAAAAGTTCAAGAAAGACTTAATAGCATTTTAAACTTGCCAGATTATCAAACATACGTTGCTGAATTTAACGGCGAGTTAGTTGGTTTCGTGGGGATGTGTAAGCAAATTGCATATGAATTTGATGGGCCCTATGTGAGAGTTTTAGCGCTAGTAGTTCACGGAGAATTTCGTAGGAAAAATATTGGGCAAAGTCTTATGTTGGCAGTTGAAGATTGGGCAAAAAAGAATCATTGTACAGTAATTACGTTAAACAGTGGAAATAGAGAAGAACGAATCGCTGCGCATAGATTTTATGAAAATTTAGGATACACAGGGAAAAGTACGGGTTTTAGTAAAAGTTTAATCAATAATTAATTTTTATCATACAATTACATTCAAGGTAACAGTAACAAAATCACTAAATCTGAAAGGAATGTAACAAAAAAATCGAGTATGGAGAGAAACTCTACCATACTCGATTTATAAATGAAGTGGGTGATGAAGTGTAGCTATAAAAAATAGGATAAATATTTACTAATTACTATTTTTTGATTTCGTTTTTAATAGCTGTGGAACACTCCAATAGGTTCCCATCCTCCATAGCCATTCAATCGGTCCAAGTCTAAAGAATTTCAACCAAATCTTACTAAATAGTAATTGCAAAATGTAAATTCCTACACAAATCCAGAGAGAGGAAATTAAATTGATGTTCGAAATTAAGTCTAATGCATTTCCAATCAATAAAATTAGTGCAGTTTGTCCTAAATAGTTTGTTAAAGCCATTCGCCCATACTCTCTTAATGGGGAAAACAGTTTTTGAATCAACGGATGTTGAAGCAATATCACTAATGTCCCTACATAGAATGCCGAAACAAATGGACTGATTTGCATTCCGATTAATGGGAAGTTAGTTATTTTTTCTACGTGATTAGCTAACTGTTCCTCCGACAAATTATCAAGTGGTAAGTAAGCATCTGGTGCATATTTCCATTGATAAAACCAACCAACTAAACTTATACCGAACATAACGATTGTAAATATGATGATCTTTTTTCGGTTTTCTTCAATTTTTTCAAATATTCGATACTGTCCTGCTGCTAGTCCCAGTAAAATCAACGGGAATGGCATCGCTATTTTTAAACCTAGGTAAGCAGTTGCTCCTAAAATAATAAGACCTATGACTACATTTATTTCTTTACGCACTTTATAAAATGGTAAAGCAATTAGGCCAAATATAGCATAAAGTGTTAACGCTTCACCTGGTTGGAAATACATATGCACAATTCCTATTAATAATAAAATAACGATTCTTCTTATGAAGAATAAATATGCCTTTTCATTTTTAGCCTTCGCACGTGTTAAAAAAATATAAAAACCTAATCCAAATAAAAATGAAAAAATAGAGAAAAATTTACCTTCTACAAAGAGAGTTAAAATGTTATTGTATGCGATGTCTACTGATGTTTGTGGTAAATCAATTCGCAGAAGTCCTGGAATATTTACTAGTATAATTCCTAATAGTGCAAATCCTCTTAAATAATCCAAAGTATGGATTCGTTTGTTTAAATCAATTGGTTCCATTTTGTTCTCCTCCTAACTAATGCAAAGTATGGATTCGTTTGTTTAAATCAATTGGTTCCATTTTGTTCTCCTCCTAACTAATGCAAAGTATACGGGAGCTCCTGAATAAGTAGTAATGATGAATGTGACGCTAACCTTACAAAATAGTCATATAGGGATTGAGAAATAGGATAAGCGTAGATTGTACATAATTCCTCCAATGGTAACTTATCTACTTATTGAGTTCTATATGATTGCTTTTATGCATGTAAAATTAAGAAGAAAGAGATTATGCAAATTCCGTTCTTAGCATATTCAAACTGATAAAATTTATACAAAATTTAAAAATTTATACAAAATTTAAAAATTTATACAAAATTTAAAATAGAGCAATTACACATTCCGACTATATTGTGCGTAATAAAATAGAAGGTGCTTCTTCAACTACCGGGTGTGCGTTAGTTGAAGAAGACAATATTTGCGTGAATTATACTGTGAATTTAATATTAATTATTAAGGAGTTTTAATGAAAAATATTATATGAGATTCCTCTGTTTGCAGCTTACAAGTAACCCGTTATCAATTGAGTAAGGTGTTTGTTTTTGGTTGCTTATAATCAGTATGTCCCCAAACCATGCTTAAGGTGCATTTTTTAATTCAAATCCCATGGGAGAACGTAATAATCTTTCATTTCTGTGATGTAGCGTCGTTTTTTTGCTATAAAGATGGTAAACGATGTAGTTTAGTTGTATTAAAATTTATTTCAGGGAACACTAAACGAGGTGAATTCGATGAAAAATATGTGATGATATTGTTCATGATTATTCCCTTTGTCGTTCCTATAAGTATTATTAGTGCAAAGGAAAAAGATTATGAATTGATTGCAGAGGTGCCTAAAGAGAATATCGTATTGTATGCTAGGCTAAGGAAAATGATGGTTTGTATTATGACTTTAAACTTGTTTTTAAGGATTGGACTTATTATAAGGAATCTTGGATAAATGTCACAAATCCTACGTACAAGCCAAAACTTTTTTATGAAGATCTAAATGGCGATGGAAATAAGGAATTGATCATCATCTTAACTCATGGCTAAGGTACGGGTTTACTTGAAAAAGAAGTCCGTGTATTTGATTATCAAGATGAATATGAATTATCCGATCTTCCTGTAGATAATCCATTGGAAATTATTGTTTAAAACACCAAAATAAAAGTAACGCCTGAAAAAGCCGAACTTATTCTCGGTGGAGAAGAATTCACATACGATACTTATTTTATAAAACTGTACTATTTATTTGATGATATAGGGTTTGGCGGCATCATTGATTATGATGTCATTAATAATCAACTTAAGGTCAGATTAGGCGCTCAAATAACGGCAGGAAGGTTTATTGGAGATATTATCATTACTTATGAATATAGTGATGAAACGTATCGAGCGAAAACAATTGAATTTATTATGCATAAGACTAAAAAGCCTCTTTATAGACCGGTAAGAATTGAGTGAAGTTCATCGATTGCAATGATGCCTTAGAAAAATTAAAAACTCAAGGTGTAGATCAAAATATTTGGTGGAAGACTCCAGAAACTAAGGGGGAGAATGATTGGCGAGGGAAATACCGGTAATTATAACCGTTTTTCTTCTTAGTATCCATATTAATAACTATCAAGCCGATGCGGAAAAACCTGATGCGCCAAATGAGCAGCTTGATTATAAGCTTATTTATGATACGTTGAGTACAACACTAATCCCTTTATTGAGAAAGAAATTATTAATTATTACGGCTATCTTAAACAATTTGAGGATACTAAAGTTTTGAGTATTACAAATGAACTCGGCGACTATATTGCAAAAGTCCAAGTCACAACGTTCGAACATGCACACGATCCGCCTAACGGTAAGGAAACAATGACTTTTAATATTAGTCCGTTTGGGGTTAAAACGATGAGCTTTCAACATGGAGGGGATCAACTAGAAAAGGATATCAACAAATTTTACAAAGCGACACTTTCGGACATAAAGCATTGGTTCCAGTTGAAATTGGATGCCTATACCTCTTACACTTTCAATCAATTGAAGTACCAAGCAGAAATTAATGATGATTTTAATTCTCTTTATACCATCGCAAATGAAATAGCAATCAACATATTGGTTCCTGAAAGAAAGATACCGAACAAAAATATAATTGACCTTGTAACTTTTATAAATGGCGACACAGGCTAAATGTTATTTAAAAAGTCGGACGGGATCATTGTAATGTATAAAGTGCGAAAGAAAGATGGCAGTTGAATTGTCACGGATAAAAAGAGTGAGCAAGGTAAGAAAATGGATGATAAAATACCGTGGTATATAAAGGGGTATTAGGTCTCTTTATGCAATGGAGTAATGACATGGTTGGCGTTTATTTGAATATTAATAATAGCTATGCTTGAAATTCCTCTGATTTTTATTGGGATTTTCGGCACAGCTTTTTCTTTTAGAAGAATGCGCCGCCTCCCACAAAAAGCGGCGCAATATATCGATCACTTTTATAAATGGCATATTAAAGATTTCTTTCATAATAGATGCCACTAAAAATCTCTGAAAGGAATGTAACCTTAATTATGACAGCTAAAATAATGATACATGCTAGTAATACTTCAGCTTTATAAAAGCTATACAAAATAATACATAGAATTTCTAATCCGATAACAAAGTATTGGGTTACTTTAAAGGATAGAGCATTGCTACTTTGATAAACAAGTTGATTTCTTTCATCTTTTTTTTCAAAACGCTCTTTTAATACTTCTACTTTTGAAGTACTTTTTCGTAGAGATGATAGAGAAATTGGAAATAGAATTACAGTTAATATGGATAGTTTTAAATCAAATCCTTTTGTAATTAAAGCTAATAAACTTGCTATTGAGATAGCTATGCCTAGTAGAGAATACACGAATTTCTTTTTGCTATAAATCCTCAAATTGCGAAACCTCCATTTTATTATTTTCTTCTAAACAAAATAAATCTTCAACAGTTGTTTTAAATACACAAGCTAGTCGATATGCCAACATAATAGACGGCTTATATTGTCCTTTTTCTAATGAGATGATTGTACGTTGGGATACCGATACTAACTCTGCTAATTGTTTTTGGGTTAACCCTGCATCATTTCTACAATTTTTTACTTTGTTTAACAGTATATTTCACCACCGGATATGAAGTTGACTTCATGTGAAGCTTACTTCATATCCTACTTTGCTTTAACATAAATTGCATGTTGATTTAAGATTGGTTTAGCAAAAAAATCAAATATAATGATGACTGTTTCAATTCAAATTTACTGGATGAAAAAATAATTGAAACGTTTATGGAACAATGTTTTGAGTGTTTTGCTCTACAATCTATTGTACTTATTTTTTAATTAATAATTAGCGCTGTAATGTTTTTAATACGGAAATTATCTTTTCTACACTACTTGTTTTCAAAGCATTCCAAAAATAACTTCACATTCATTAAACTCAAATTTCGCTGTTCGTCCAAATTGATACACAACTTATTCCCTAATAAGTGTCAAATGATCCTTTTTACCTGATAATTGCACTTATTTTTAAATATGTTGTATATTAAATACGCTGACTAGGGAATTTAAGCTAAAAGTTTTTCGGGGAAATTTTTACATGCACATTTTTTTTACTTGCTTTGAGCTTATAACGATTCGCTACTTAACAAGATTTCATTATTATTTAGAAAAGAGCTTTTTTGCACAGTATATAAGTGTGCCTCAAGATTTCTGAATATTATGGGAGGATTTGAACTACTCCCACCTACGCTATCGCTTAGAGGAGGGAGATTCTTGGCTGAAATCTCTATTAGATGGAGATTCACCGAGCTAACCCCGTAGTTCCTACGGTTTGAAGCCTTAATGCTTCATGTAGAATATTGATGCTTGCGTTAAGATCTCGGTCATGTTGCGTACGACAGTTTGGACACATCCATGTTCGGATAGCGAGATTCTTCACGTCTTTATGTTGATAGCCGCAATGTGAACAAAGTTGGCTAGAAGCAAAAGTTTTACCTACACGAACCACCTGTTTGCCGTGCCATTTCGCTTTGTACTCGAGCATATGCGCGAATTCTGACCAGCTCGCATCACTAATCGCTTTGGCAAGTAGGTGATTCTTTTGCATCTTACAGACACTCAAATCTTCCATTCCAATGATGTCGTGGTTTTTGACAATTTCAGTGGAAATTTTGTGTAAGTAGTCATGCCGTGCATTGCGGATTTTCTCGTGAACTTTTGCTACTTTTATGCGTTGTTTTTGATAGTTTTTCGCTTCATCTAGTGGACAGTTTCGTTTGATTGCCCGTTCTTTTTTACAGGCTAAAATGCGTTGTTCTTCTACTAATTTTGCCTCTAGCTTACGGAAAAACTGCGGGTTGGCATAGGTTGTGCCGTTTGATAACTTTGCGAATTCTTTGAGACCAACATCAATGCCTACGTTTTTCATTGTTTTTGGGTAGGCTTGGATGTCCGTTTCAGCTAAAACTGCGATGAAATACTTGCCTGTAGGGTTTCTTCTAATGGTTGCGCTCATGATTTTTCCTGTAATTTCTTTGGATTTTGCGAATTTCACATGACCTAGTTTCGGGAGTTGGATGCGGTTGGCAATTATTTTGATATTGTCATTCGTCATTTTTGTCGTATAGCTTTGTGTGGGGTTTTTCTTTGCTTTAAAACGCGGTGCTTCGTTTTGTTGTTTGAAAAAACGGTCAAAGCCATCCGCTAAATATCGGACCGTTGTTTGAAGGGCAATGCTATCTACTTCTTTTAGCCAGCTTGTTTCCTCTTGTTGTTTTAACTTTGGTAGCATCGCGGAGCATTTTGCATACGACAAGCCTTTTCCTGTTTCCTTGTATGTGGCTTGCCATGTAGCTAGACAATAGTTGAAAATATAGCGACAACAGTCGATTGTTTTATTGATTAGCGTCGTCTGTTCTTTTGTCGGATAGAGTCGGAATTTATACGCTTTATAGGTCACCAATTGGATCACCTCCCTTTCATTCTATCAAACAGAATATATGTTCGCAAGTGTGAAAGGGAATTTTAGGCTACCGCCTACCGACATTCATCTCCCACTTACTCATTGGGTTAAACCCTACACATTCCTTGAAGTGGGAGTCTTCTGTCGGATAATGATAAAACAGTATGCACTGTATTTAATTGGAAGGGACGAAATATGATGGCAGAACAACAATTAGTTATCAACAATCTTGAAGAAAAAATAAGAATATTTACTCAGGCGGTTAATGGAAATCTAATCATAAAGGAAGATTTCATTATGGCAAATACTGAAATACCGACGGATACATTCAATATCCTTTTGCCGAAATGTGCTCAAATAAAAAATGCAACGACAATTAAAAGTAGCATCGAAAATATGGCGCTAAAAAAATATCCGTTTTGTACGTGGATTGACTCTCGTTATTTGAGTGCTGACTGGCAAAACCTGATGGAAGAGTATGATCTAAAAGAAGCAGAACGTAATGTAATGATGAAACTTGAGAATACGCTAAATGTCGGCCAAAGAAAGTCTCATCAGCTTACGATTACTCAAGTGAAAAATATTGAAGAACTTAACGCATATAGAGAGGTTTTTATTAGTCTATTTGAAGGGTCACCAGAAAAAGATGCGTTAGAAATTTATTTTAATAATTTTTCTGATGAAAATTTAAGTTCTGAAATTCAAATGTTTATTGGACGTGTCGGTGAAATAACAGTGTCTACTGGTTTACTAATCAATAGTGCAGACAGTTATGGCATTTATGATGTTATGACAAAAGAAACATATAGAGGGAAAGGGTACGGCAGTGAAATGTTCCAATACCTGCTTACTCAAATAACAGATAAGCAAAAAACCGTTGTCTTACAAGCATCAGATGATGGGAAAAATATTTATAAGCGCTTTGGGTTTGTAGATATTGGAGAAATGGTTGTATTTGAATAACTAAAATGTAGCTAGCTATTATTTATTTAGTGTAATACGATTTTAAATATTTTTAATAGGGCAGAAACGTTGTTAAAAAAAATCAATGTTTCTGCTTTCGCATTTTATTTAGTTTGGTTGAAATTATGGGAAGATAGATAACCGCAAAAGTTTGGTTGGTTATAGGTCATTGTAAAATTTTTTAGGAATATTATCCCCACTTTTTGATACAATTAAATAGGGGGTGAGAAAATTTGGAATTACTTCAATTGAAACAATTTAAAATACGTTGGTTCATTTTATACGGAGTTGGTGTATTTATTGGAATCACGATCTTCTCGTTCATTATGCCAGATGCACCAAGTAAGCAGGAATGGGTGACACTTTGTATTTCCATCTGTTTATTACTGTATGTATTGTATCAATCCAAGAAACATCAATTTACGTATAGCGAGGCACAGGTTGGCGAAGTGATGACGGGGACTCGGTGGACGAAATATTTGTCATTAACGGGTTGTTTACAATTAGCTGCATATACGAGTGGGGTCGCAGCATTGATGTTTGTATTTTTACGATTTGAAAATAATATTCGAGAGTTTTTCTTTAATTTTTTAAACGTAGAAGAAATCGTACACGTGCCACCCATTGTGTATATTTTATTTTTCGTAAATATCTGTATTTTGGCACCAATATGGGAGGAACTATTTTTTAGAGGGATTTTACTAAGACGTTTGACAATCAAATGGAGCCCGCAAAAAAGTATTATCGTTTCATCGCTTCTTTTTGGTTTGATTCATATCAATCCACTGACAATCATATTTGCTTTCTTCCTAGGCTGTGTGTTAGGGTACGTTTATTTGAAAACGAAATCAATCATTGTGCCAATTGTTGTACATAGTTTTAGCAATTTTTTCGCGTTCCTTCAATTTATTTGGGCGAATCGAAGTTCAGCTGAATTACTACCAACGACGGAAGGGGCACAGTTGACATTACGTATTAGCGTGATTACATTTGTAGTCGCTTGTCTCATTGCACTTGTCATTGGACTCAAATATTATAAAAGTTTCCGCAATTTAACGCTTCCACATAAAAACGCCGATGTTCCATTTGATTAAATGGATATCGGCGTTTTTCTTACACGTTGAGCATTTGTCCAAACACACCTTGCTGCTCCAGCAGTTTTTGGCGCGGTCCTTGCTCTATAATTTTCCCTTGATTTAACACGACAACATAATCGACTTTACGAATCGTATTTAGACGATGGGCGATGATGAAGCTTGTGCGGTTTTCCATTAATTTTTCAAGGGCAGCTTGAATATGGAGCTCGGTAATTGTATCGATGCTGCTTGTCGCTTCATCTAGCAGTAAGATTTTCGGATTCGCAACAAATGCCCGTGCAATGGATAGAAGCTGCTTTTGCCCTTGTGAAATTTGACTACCATCTGATGATAGAATGGTGTCATATTGATCGGGTAATTTCTCAATAAACGTATGGGCATTCGCTTTTTTCGCCGCTTCGATGACCTCTTCATCTGTTGCATCTAATCGACCGTATCGAATATTTTCTTTAATGGACATTTCAAATAAAAATGGGTCTTGCAAGACGAATGCCATTTGTTCACGTAAAGAAGCTTTTGAAATGGACTCAATCGGCACACCGTCAAATAAAATCTCACCATCTGTCTTTTCATAAAGACCAGTTAACAGTTGCATAATTGTTGTTTTTCCCGCACCCGTTTGACCGATGAGTGCAACGGATTGTCCCGCTTCAATTTGAAAGGAAACATTGGATAACGTCGGTGTTTTCGCATCGGCTTCATATTGGAACGACACATTATTAAACGTAACATCTCCGCTTAATGCCACATGTTCACCTGCGATATTGTCTTCTTTCTCATCCAAAATTAAAAACACTCGCTCGGCACCTGCTAATGCAGAAAGCACGGTATTAAATTGGTTCGCTAAATCATTTAACGGTCGTGTGAATTGACGTGCGTATTCGGTGAAAATAACAATTGTCCCAATCGAAATATGACCATAATAAGCAAATATCCCACCAATAAGCGCGACAATGGCAAAACTTAAGCTATTCAACGCATTCATCAGTTTGGGAATGAAGCCTGAATAAGTTAGCGCCCAAAAGCCCACTGTATGGAGACGTTTATTTTTCTCTTCAAATTGACGTAGCATTTCTGACTCTTGTGAAAATGCTTTGACGACATGCTGCCCTGTAATGGATTCCTCAATGAGTCCGTTTAACTCACCGATTGCAGCTTGCTGGTGCTTGAATAGTAGGCTTGTGCGCTTTGTAATCCAGCGCATCCCGTAAAACATAATCGGCACGGTAATAAGTGTTACGAGTGTAAGGGCAGGGCTTAAATAAAGCATAACGCCAATCGTACCAGTTAACGTTAAAACACTCGAAACAACTTGGATGAACGCACTATTTAATGTCGCACTTATCGTTTCCATATCATTCGTTGCGCGACTCATTAATTCCCCGTGCTTCCGTTTATCAAAAAAGCGTAACGGTAATTGAAAGAAGTGTGTATACAGGCTTGTTCGAATGCGAAAAACCGTTTGCTGGGCGACACCAACCATGAAATAGTTTTGAAAATAGCTCGCAAAGCCGTATAAAAAGTAAACGAGCACGAGCGCATAAAGCCAAGTGTCAAGCGTACTGAAAATGCCCTCTGCAACGAAACGATCGAGCAATCGACCAATAATAAATGGTCCCACGAGTGCCAGTACAGAACTCATAATGACGAGTAGCAACACTAGGAAAAGGCGCATCTTTTGCTCGGCAATAAAATCAAAAATTCGCTTCAATGTGTACGTCCAGTTTTCTGCGCGAGCCCCTTTTTTCTTTTTGCCGCTCGCCGTTTTTAATTGCTCTTTTGTTATGAGTCGTTCATAGTCAAATGGTTTCACCTGCCGTGCACCTCCAGTTGTGATGCGACAATTTGCTTATACAAACTGTTTGTTGCAAAAAGTTCATCATGCGATCCAAAAGCATGGATTTGTCCTTCGTGAAGCAATAAAATAAGGTCCGCTGTTTGCGCAGTTTGAACTTTTTGTGTGACAACGAGCAGCGTCATTTGTTCTGTATCTAGTGCTTCCCAAAGCTGTTTTTCTGTCGCGACATCAAGCGCGGACGTACTATCATCTAGAATAAGTAAAGGCGCTTCTTTTAACAATGCACGAGCAATGGCAAGGCGTTGTTTTTGTCCGCCTGATAAATTAACTCCTTTTTGTCCGATAATCGTTTCATAGCCAAGCTCAAATCGTTCTATTGCTTCATGAATTTGGGCTTTTTTTGTAGCATCTATAAGTTGTTCATCTGTTGCATCCTGTTGCCCCCAGCGTAAATTCTCTAAAATTGTTCCAGAGAAGAGGATGGATTGCTGCGGCACATAAGCAATGGAACTACGCAGCTGCTGCAATGGAATATCTTTAATATTGTCCTCATTAATAAATATTTCGCCCTCTGTTGCATCATAAAATTTCTCAATGAGCTGTAAAATAGTTGATTTTCCTGAACCTGTAGCGCCCATTATTGCCACTTTTTCACCTGCTTTAACGGAAAAGTTCAAATCATGCAATGTGTTTTCTTCAGCAATAGGGTAGGCAAAGGATACATGCTCGAAGCGAATCGCAAATTGTGAGAACATCGGCTCTGTATTTTCCGCGACTTCCTCCGTTCCCTCTATCGTGTTTAAAATTGGTTCGATGCGCTCTGCAGATGCTTTCGCGCGTGCATAGGCGATAATGATGAACGAGAAAATGGAAAACGCAGCAGTCATACGGAATGCATAATTGACAACCGCAACTAAATCTCCAACTAGAATATTGTTTGTATCAATGAGCTGTGCACCAACCCAAATGATAATAAGCAAGCTAACATTTAAGACGAACTGCAAAATCGGTAGGGCAACTTCCATTAATCGGGTCGCTTTCATCGTATCGAACTTTAAATTTTCTGCAACTGCTTGAAAACGGCTTTCTTCATACTGTCCGCGCATATACGCTTTAATTAACCGCACCGCCTGCAAGCCTTCCTGTAGTTGCTTGTTCACCGCATCTAAGCGAGATTGGACGCGTGCAAAAAGTTTGATGCCGCGTGAAATCATCCAAATGAGGAAAATCACTAAAAACGGTGTACTAACACAAAGAATAAGCGCTAACTTTGCATTGACGTAAAATGCCAACACAAGTGATCCGACGGCCATTAAAGGGGCTCTCATTGCAATGCGTAATAACATGAACACCATTGATGAAACTTGAGTCGTGTCACTCGTTAAACGCGTAATTAAACCGGATGTTGGAAACGTTAAATACGTCGCCATCGTAAGGGACTGGATTTTTGAATAAAGTGCATTCCGTAAATCATAGGCGAAACTTTGTGCAACGTGAGAAGAGAAGAAGGAGTTAAAAATCCCACTAACTAACGACAAAATCGTCAGTCCAAACAGCCAGCCACCCCAAAATACGACATTATGTAAGTTATCTTGAAGTAATCCTTCATTAATCATTTTTGCCATAAATAATGGCTGGACAAGCTCAAAGGCAAGCTCTAACAGCATAAAAATAAGTGCAAAAATGGCCGCGATTTTATAACGTTTTACAAATTGGAATAAGGTTCTCATACGACACCTCCTAGCTTGTCATTTCATTTTCCCTATATTATGCCATTTTAAAAGGGGGAACTCAATGCAGATGTTTCGAGAGGCTAAATATATGGGCAGGGTTTGAGGTGGTGAATTTTCAAGCTTACTATTCGATTGATGGATAAATTGTAATAACAATGAAGTCATTTCAAAGGTTTTCGTAAGGGGATAGCGAATTTAGCGCCACATTTTATAAAATACTACATAGACGAAATAATAGGATAATACTGTATTAACAATTATTGTATAATAAATAATAGTATGCATTTTAAGGAGTAGAGATAATGAAATTTAATGCGTTAATACCAGAGTTGTCAGTTACTGATATAGAACGATCTAAGTGGTTTTATACAGAGTTACTTGGGTTCCAGTTAGAATATGAGAGAACAAATGATAAATTTGCATTTCTCTCAATCAATAATGCCCAAATAATGATAGAACAAATTAATGGGCATTGGGAGACAGGCTTGTTAGAGTATCCTTTGGGAAGAGGTGTTAATTTCCAAATAATTGTTGAGGATATTCAACCGATTGTTAATAGACTAAATCAACATGCAATTTCCCTGTTTCGGGAGCCCTTTATTAGCGAATATACTACTGGTGAAACCCAAATTCATGAAATTGAATTTTTAGTTCAAGATCCAGATGGCTATTTACTGAGGTTTTCACAGGAAGTACATGTAAAATAATTATTTAAAACAGGGGGGATACCTTTGTATATACCAAAGTATTTTGAAATCAATGATCAAGATGTTATTTATGACTTTATTGAAAGCTACGGCTTCGCAACTTTATTTTCGCAGCATAAAGGGGAACCATATGCGACTCATCTTCCACTCCTATTAAATAAAGATGAAAATGCTTTATATGGTCATTTTGCACGGCCAAACGGACAATGGAAAGATGCAGAAAACCAACAAGTTCTTGTCGTTATTCAGGGTCCGCACTGTTATATTTCGCCTTCTTGGTACGAAACATCTAAAGCAGTACCTACTTGGAATTATGTAGCAATCCATTTATACGGCGAGATGGAAATAATCGAAGATCCAAAAGTGATTTTTGACTCTTTAAATGACTCCGTAAATAAATATGAAAGCCCTAATAGTCCATACAAATTGAGCGAAATCGACCCTAGTTTTATCGAGGGAATGAGCAAAGGAATTGTAGCATTCAAAATCAACATTACAAAAATTGAAGCAAAAGCGAAATTAAGTCAGAATCATTCAGTAGAACGACAGAAGTTAGTTATCGAACAGTTAGAAAGGACTTCCGATCAAGATAATCTACAAATAGCAGCACTTATGAAGAAAAATCTTGAGAAATAAAGATTGCCAATTTTATCTTTTGAAGCTAGGGCTCTTTAGTTTAACTTAATTCAGCAGAAGTCCCCTACTTCTATAAGTGTGGGATGAATGCCAAAATGGATATTCTATTCAGTAGAGGTTCAAACCCCGGCTGAATCAAGTTAAGCCCCGGCAGATGTCACAGATTTTTAAGGGAAGTTTTTCGAGCGGGATCGAAAAAATCTGGACGCAATTACACCGAGGCGTAATTGATTTGGCATAATCCTAATGATTGAACATCCAAATAAATTCAAAGGAGATATTTTTCTTGAGAACGAGAACTGGATTTTTTATTTTATTCTTTATACTTTTAGTTTCTGGTTGTAATAGTGAACATTCAGCACAAGATATCTATATGTATACAGACGATAGCCTTCCTCCTTATATTGAAAATTTAGAAGATATAATAAATACAAATGGTAAGTTAGAAAATAAAGAGCGATTTGATGAATTTTTCAACAGTGTACAACAAGGAAAAGATAATCGTATCAGGGTGGTTAAATATACAATAGAAGGTGCTCCAATAATTTCTGACTATGAATTTGAAAATGAAGTAATAAGCGTAACAATTGATACAAGAAGAGATGGTTATGGTCAAGGTAACATAGTTTATACAACTTGTACTTCAATAATAGTGAATGAAGATAACGAAAAAACAAGCTACGAACTTGAGGATTGTAGACCATCAATAGGAGACAACATAATTTTAACCATTGAATAGAGAAATCTTAGAAACTAGCTATAAAATAAAAGAAAATCGAACTTCAAGAATGTTGATTACGTCCTTTGAATAGTCTAAATATTTTTATAAAAATACTGATATAGGCTTATTTAAGGGAGTGAATGAAATAAGTAAGTTAAAAAAAATTACATCACTGGTTTTTGGAATCATTGTTTTGTATGGCATATTTTCTTTGTATCAAGTGTTAAACCCTACGTTAAGCAGTATTCAAGTGAATGAGAAAAATGAAGAAGGTATTTATGTTTCACCAGATAGGGAGAAAAGTATAACGGTTTATTTTAACGGAGGTCTAATTTTTCATAACGATGTAACCTATGTGGGTGTGTTAGAGGATTTTAACTCAGGATTGAAAAAGAATATTTTTCTGGTGATGCCAAGTGTTAGAGAGGTTCGATGGATAAATAATCAAACAATTGTTGTGAATGGTATAGAAATTGCTATTGATGATACCTATGACTTTAGGAATAAATAGAGAATTCTTATTCAATTAATGGGTGCTTCGTGTAGAGAAACCATTGTTCTATTCTTTAAGATTAAACGAAACAGAAGAAGGGCGTATTATGAAAAAAATAATTATTCTTTTGGCAATTTGTCTAACACTTTTTTTGTTGGTGTCATTCAGTGGAAAGACAAAGCGATATCTGACAAAATCATCGGAGAAATACCGTATATGGGCATGTTACATGAAAGTGGAAACAATAAATTAATTACAGATAATGGAGATTACGTGTTGGGTGTTTTTGGTTATTTAACAGATGAAGACGCTGCATCATCGTTTCCAAAAATCAAACTTGAGGAACGCCAAAATTTCATCGAAGCTTATTAAACGTATCCAATTGCGTATGTAGTAGTTGCTGAGGTTCGTTAACTAAATAGGAGACACAAAAAAAGCGATGCAAAGGAAAAACATACATCGCTTTTTTAACATTCAATTAATCATGCGCTAACGTAGCAGCAATTTCTGGATTTTTTTCGATTTCGTGTAGCTTTTTAAATGAAGCAATTGCTACTTCCACCATATCATCTTTAGGCTCTTTTGTTGTTAATAATTGCAGCCATAAGCCAGGGTAGCCTAAATAACGGAGCACTGGAACATTACGTACCGCATTCGTTGCTTGCAATACTTCAAAAGAAATACCTAGAACAACTGGAATTAATAAAATACGGCTAACTAAACGTACCCATAAAGGATCGACTGGCACAAGGAAATATGTAAACATGCCGACAAAAACGGTAAATAAAATAAAACTAGAGCCACAGCGATAATGTAAACGAGACTGTTTTTGAACGTTTTCAACCGTTAATTCCATCCCTGCTTCGTGACAATTAATGACTTTATGTTCGGCGCCGTGATATTGGAATACGCGTTTAATTAAAGGCGTCATCGCAATAATCTGTAAGTAACCGAGTAATAAAACAAGTTTAAAAGCCGATTCGATTAAAATTTGGACCGTTTTCCCTGGGAACCAAGGCTTAAATAATTCGGCCATAAACATTGGCACTAATGTAAAAACAAATTTACTAAATAAAAATGTTAAAACACCAACAACTGCAACGCCTAAAATTAACATTAACTTAGAAGGCTCTTCGCTTTCTTCTACGTGTTCCTCCCCTGGATCAACATCATAGCGATCTGATGCAAATTGGAGATGACGCGAACCGAAACTAGCCGATTCGATTAGCGCTACGACACCACGTACAAAAGGGATCTTTTTTAGTTTTTGATAAATCGGTTTTTTCTCTTTTTTAATATGGAAATAATCAATGGAGTCATCATTACGACGAACCGCTGTCACCATATGATCTTGCCCAGCGAACATCACACCTTCAAGAAGTGCTTGTCCCCCGTATACCGGCGCATTATTACTCACTTGCAGTACACCACTCTCTTTAAATAGATTCTAAATATTGATTCTATTATTGTACTAGATTTTATGAAAAAGCACTATGCAAAGGTATAGGAAATTTTTCGTTTGGTGAAACTTAAGTAAAAAAGAGGTGTATGCGCAATGGCAATTTTATCTACAGCGCTTTTAGTGACGATTTATTTTGTAGGGAGTATTAAACTGCTTCATTTATTCCATATGATTAAGTGGAGCCCGGTTAAGTTTATGAAAAAGTGGGAGTTTATTCATCCCAATATGTTTGAAAGATGGTTGATCTTTTTTATCGGTGTGTTTGTCATTGTATGTATCGTTTATTTTTTAGCACGAACAATTATCGGAAAATCCCCTTTTGCCTTTTCGCTCATTGCGGGGCTACTTATCGCGATTTTATTGGAGTTCCGAATTTTACATTTACCGATGGAGCTAAATTCGATTAAAAAGTTATCCATCCCTTTTATCATCATTGTCATTATCGGGTTACGCGTTCTAACAGAAACTGCCCAATACTATCGCTTACATTTGACGGAGAACTCGAAAGAAATGTAAGTATTGATGTCTGAAAACTCTATGATAAAATAGGAGGAGTAACGAAAAAAGGGGAATTCACATATGAAATTGGTAATATTGAATGGTCCAAATTTAAACCGATTAGGCAAGCGTGAACCAGAAATTTATGGCTCCGAGACATTAGCAGATGTGCAGGCGAAATGTGAAGCGTTAGCAGCAACTTTTGATGCGACAATTGATTTTCACCAATCGAATCATGAAGGCGTGCTCATTGACTTACTTCATGACGCGGCGGATCGCGGAATTGACGGCATAATTTTTAACCCAGGAGCATTTACACATACATCTATTGCGCTGCGCGATGCAATTGCGTCAATAGATGTGCCTGTAATTGAAGTACATATTTCCAATATTCATGCACGCGAAGCATTTCGTCATGAATCCAAATTAGCGGCAGAATGCATTGGTCAAATTTGTGGTCTTGGCACTTTTGGCTATGAGCTCGCAATGCGAAAGTTTTTACAGAGATAATAAACTAGGGGGAACTCACATGAAACTAGCAAAATTACGCCAAGCATTACTCGATCATGGTGTCGATGCACTATTAATTACAAATGAATATAACCGCCGTTACATGACAGGTTTTACAGGTACGGCTGGTGTTGCCATTGTTTCGCAGAATGATGCAGTATTTATTACCGATTTCCGCTATACAGAACAAGCGGCGGCGCAAATTACCGATTTCCGTATTGTTCAGCATAAAGGAACGATTTTTGAAGAAGTAGGTAAGCAAGCGGCATTAATGGGCATTAAAACGCTTGGATTTGAGAAAGATGCATTGCTTTATGGGTTGTATGAAGTGTATAAAGTGTCAGTAAAAGCGGATTTTGTTCCACTTTCAGGGTTAATTGAAAAAATTCGCTTGATTAAGACACCTGAAGAGATTAATAT